>NZ_CAXSQQ010000006.1:0-129779 GCF_964239575.1 Collinsella aerofaciens ATCC 25986 | reverse complement strand
CAACCGTGTTCCAGATTCTAGGACGCCGGGCCGACTCGCTTCGGATGGGGCTCTACACCAACTTTCTCGACACTACCCATGTAGACAACTTTTGACCGTCTAGATGTTACAGATCAAAATAATAAGATAGTCAAATCCGAACTTTCCAAGCAGTTATGAAACATGGTTTCTAGTTTTCGGTATCACGAACATACTTTCGGTATCATTTAATGGTATTATGATATCGAAAGTATGTTCGTGATACCGAAAGGAGCCGCATGCGCCAGTTCGATTACACCACAGTCCCAGCGGAACTCGAAGCAACTCCAATCACCAACCTCCTCCTCTCGATACGCGAGCATAAAGGCCGTCAGCTTGCTCTGAGTCAAGTCAAACCCGAGCTTCTATCGTCCCTAATGGAGGAGGCTAAGATCCAAAGCACCCGATCCTCCAACGGACTTGAAGGAATTGTTACCACCCAAAAAAGACTCAAAGCGATCATGGCGTATTCCGCCAAGCCAAGCTCCCGCGCAGAGGAAGAAATCGCTGGATACCGAGATGTGCTGTCACTTATTCATGAGCAACACGATTCCATTCCCGTAACGCCATCGGTCATTCTGCAGTTGCATCGTGACCTCATGGCGCACACGGCAATCTCGTATGGAGGCCATTGGAAAGATGGCGATAACGAAATCGTCTCCATTGACGATCAAGGTAATCGATTTGTGCGCTTTAGGCCCCCTTCGGCTCTAGCAACCCCGGAACTTATTAAAGAAGCCTGCCAGTCCCTCAACGATGCTTTATCTCGCCAAGTTTGCGATCCCCTCCTTATATCGCTCCGCTTTATCTTCGATTTTGTTAGCATTCATCCCTTCAACGATGGCAATGGCAGGATGAGCCGGCTCCTTACAACGCTGCTGCTCGAAAAGACTGGATACGACGTTGCGCGTTACATCAGCATCGAACGACTTATTGAAGACAACAAAGCGCTTTACTACAACGCCCTCGCTGCAAGCTCCACTGGATGGAATGAAAATCAAAACACCGAAGTACCCTTTATCCGTTTCATGCTCGGAACAACCCTGGCCGCCTACCGACAGCTCGAACAGCGTACCTTAATTGAATCAAGCACTCGTCCCATGTCGAAGCAAGCGCGCATCGCTGTTCTATTTCAACAGAGACCCGGCGTCATTAAGAAATCCGACATCCGGTCCAACTGCCCTGATATCAGCGAGGTAACCGTTAAACGAACCCTCGGTCAGCTTGTTAGTTGCAGCGCAATCGAAAAAACAGGAGCGGGTCGTTCGACGGGCTACTTACTCAAAGACGTCCATGCTCTAGAACTATTCTTGCAAGCCACAATACCCGATGGCGAGGCCGCAATAACAAAAGAGGCTCCAAAGGATAAGCTCCTTGAACGTGTAAACCACGCCGAGGATGAAAGCAGAGAAGGGCTCTATGAAGACTACGATTCATTCTCAATGGACATAAAGACGAAATACGGAGTCTAGTCATATCCCAGAATAGCCTCATCCTTGTTGCCCAAAGTTATTTGCGCGTCATTGTGAAGCGGTACCCCCGCGCCGGCAGGGGGCAGATGTATCGCCTGCAGCGTTAGCTAGCAGATGACCTACGTGTGTTCCTCGATGGCGACACGATCCTCGGCTGTTGGTCCCACAAAAGCGGCGGTGCGGCGACGGTACATGCCGCCTACCAGGCACAGGTCGCAGCCCTCGCGCGCCTCGGGCAGGTTAAAGACCAAAAGCGAATTGGTCACATAGATGGAAGGCAGCTTGTCGGTGACTCGAAGAGCGCCAATGCGATCTCACGACGGTTGCGCTCATTGTCTCAATTAGATACTCAACAAAATACGGCCCGCAGCTCAATAAGCTGCGGGCCGTACTATACACCGACGAATCAACGACGGAGTGCATCCACTATTTAGCCAGCTCCTGAACGATCCAGTCAATTGCACCTTCGGGATCGTTGGTAAGGTCGATATACTCCTTGCCCCTTGTGGTGAGCAATTTAATTCCAAGGCGATCGGTATCGGCCTTCATAGCGTCATAGTACATGCGTGCCTGGGGCGCCAGAACAATCACGTTGTACTGATCCATCGTATCATAGTGGCTTCCGTACGCACCGGACTGAGAAACCAGATCAATACCCTTAGCAGCGGCGCCTTCGCGAAGAGCATTTGCCAAGAGAGTCGAAGTGCCGGCACCCTGGCAAAGCACAAGCACGCGGATCTGCTCTGCCTTGTCCTTTACCGCCTCGAGAGCTTTTGCGACATTTTCCTGTGCGGCAATAGCATCTGCATCCGAGGTTCCTGCAGTCTCCTTTGCAGACTCTTCCAAACAAAGCTGATGGTCATACGCCTTGCAGAACGGATAGTAAATCACAAAGTCAACGACCAACAGCACTGCCATCAATACGAGAGAACGCAGATCGAGACCCGTGGTGAGGAACGCACCAATTGGGCCGGGAAGCGCCCACGGCATGGTATACATGGGGGCGTTCATTCCAATTACGTCAATGAAAAACTTACCGATTATGGCGTTGACCATAGGAGCCGCTAGGAAGGGCACGAACATATAGGGATTGAGAACGATCGGCATACCGAAGAGAACGGGCTCGTTAACTCCAAAAATCACCGGGATAATCGATGCCTTGCCCATGGCTTTAAGCTGCTTGGAGCGCATAAACATGATCAGGATAATAGGAACGATGAACGTGCAGCCAGAACCGCCCAGACCGCCGATGAAGCTTGTAAAGTCCTGCGTGAGAGCAATTGACGGGTGTCCACCTGCTTGGAAAACCTCAAGATTGGTAACGGTATTGCCGTAGAGCGCAGCATTGATCGGACTCATGACAACCGAAGCACCGTGGATACCCATAAATTGGAAAAGTGCGACCGCGCCTTCGATAAGCGCCATGCCAGGATAGGTGTCGACCGCGGAGAACAGCGGCGAGATGAGAGCGGATACCAAATTGGCGAACGGCACAGCAAGCAGCTTGCGGCTCGCAAGATCGATAAAAGCGCACGCAAGGATCGAAAACCCAAATGCAAAAATATCGCGAAAACTCTGCGCAATAGAGCCAGGGACCTCTTTGGGGAGCTTGATCGTCACATTATGGCTAATGCACACCTTATAGATATTAACGGTCAAGAATGCGGCTACGAACGCAGCGAGAAAACCCTTGGTTCCCATATAGCCGGTTTCAAAAACAGATGTATCTGCTCCGCCAATCGAGACAACATCGTTCGTCACCGATAGTAAGAGCATGCCGCACATGGCACAAACCATGCACGAGGTGGGGTTGAGAGATTTACCCGAAGGCATGCGACGGTTCATCGACATGGCAAGTGAGCTCGCCGTGGTGCCGGCCACCATAATGCCAAGAAGTCCCATGGTATATGCATAGATTTTATTGAAGAAATCCAGCACCTCAGGCGGAAGCGTGATGCCTACATAGGCAGGGAGCGTCGAAAGAAGAAGGAACAGGCTCGAGAACAGCACAATTGGCATATTCGAGAGAAAGCCATCCTTGATCGCCACCAGATAAATGTTCCTCGAGATTTTGTCGAAGAGGGGCTGGTGTTTTTCAAGGAATTTGACGATAGCGTCCATAACACATCCTTTCATGATTCCCGGGCACGTAACGATTTATCCGGACTCAACCGTCGTCGTCCCCGTTTGTATCCACTTATGTAAGTGAATACGTTCTTGTGCGAAATGTAATATCATTTGCGCGATTTGTCATAACCAATTCTTTTTCCGCTTTGTCGATATGTCAAGAATTCAAATACTTATTCGGTGAACGGTAGCTGATTACTATAAGGTTTTCCCAGCTAAAGACTATTTTCCCTGAGCAGTACTATAAGTTTGCAACCGTTCACCGATTGGATATAACATATTGAATATATTGTTGTAACAATATTAGAGACAATGTCACAAGCCTGTCGTTCTAGTCAAAGGAAGTAACAATGCCCAAACGATTACTGAACATGTCCGCATCCGATTTTGCCGCCACGTCACCCATGGATCTAAAGCAGGCAATTCTGGCTTCCGAGGGACGTACCATCATGGCGGAAAACGTACCCTCTTCCCAATTTCTCGGCGGCGTTACTAATGCCGAAATCGAACGTGCCGCAGGTGCCGACCTGCTTCTGTTTAACGCGCTCGATGTGTTCGATCCAGTTATTGCCGGTATTCCAGATGATCTCAATGAAAACCCGGTCACTTGGGTGAAGCGAGCATGCGGAAGGCCCATTGGCGTCAATCTGGAGCCAGTTGATAACGAGGCAGAGATGTCTGAATCCCGAACGGAAATCCCCATGGGTCGTCGCGTCTCTCCCAAGACCTTAGAAAAGGCTAACGAACTCGGATTTGATTTTATCTGCCTGACGGGCAACCCTGGAACCGGCGTCTCCGACGATGCAATCGCCCATTCGATTAAACTCTCCAAAGAGCATTTCAATGGCCTGGTCATAGCCGGAAAAATGCATGGAGCGGGCGTTGCGGAACCTGTCATGACGCTCGAAATTGCGCGCAAGTTTGTTGACCTCGGCGTCGATATCCTTCTCGTGCCCGCCCCCTACACCGTCCCTTGCTTCCAAGAAGCAGACCTGCGCGCCATCGTAGACTTTGTACGATCCCACAACGTAGGCAAGTCAATTGAAGATAAGGTTCTCGTCATGGCGGCGAACGGGACGAGTCAAGACTCCTGCGACAGCGAGACCATTAAGAAAATAGGCCTTGCAGCAAAAGCAGCCGGCGCTGACCTCCAACATATCGGGGACTCCATGAACGGTATTTGCCTGCCCCAGAATATCTTCACGCTCGGACAAGCCCTTCGTGGATACAGGCATCAGATCGTCATGCTGAGCCGCTCTGTGATACGTTAAGGTTACCTTGCCCACGTTACATCCCGACTGAGGCAACCATCAGGTATAACCAACATGCAAACTGAGGCTCTAATGCTCGATACACACGAAAAACGGCCACTCTATTTACAGCTCACCGACGCGCTGCTCAAGCAGATCGTCGATGAATATCAAGCAGACGATAAACTTCCGACAGAAATGGAACTCTGCGACGAATACGCCGTAAGCAGAACAACCGTCCGACTTGCCATGAGTGAGCTGGAGCGTCGTGGAAGTATCTATCGAATCCAAGGTAAGGGATCGTTTGTTGCACCGAAACGCGTTAGCGAGCTCAATTCACTTTTAGACTTTGACTTTGCAAGCCATTGCGATGGCGTTGATCCGGATGCCATCACCAAACATTTCGGCGGCCTCACATCAGGTCGTCCAATTTCCGTAATGATGCTCCAACAATTTGGATGTCAAAGTCGCGATGAAATTCAGCGTCTTGAATTGACCTACGAACTTGAAGGCAGCTTCATAGGCGCTGATACGTTCTTCATTTCAAAGTCGCGCGTTCCGAATAACCAGTTAGATTTTCAGGCATTTAGCAGAATCATGGACGACTTGTCCAAGTCTATCCAATCTGTTAGGGAAAGCTATAGAGCACGTCAGCTTAGCGATTCCGAAGCCAGTAATTATGGTGTTGCAAAACTTCCGGTCATCGAACTGACTCATTATGCTTACGACTCCGGAGGCAAACTGATCTCAATTGTCTGCCGCACCGTCTTAACTGGGCGAATCCCTTATCAAAACTTTATTTTCAAGTCCTAATGTTCTTTTTCTTTTGTCTCGATCTGTAACACGTAGCCGAGTTTTTAAGTCCCAACCGTTACAGATCGAGACAAACAAGGTAGGCCCCGCCGAATTGTCTCAATCTGTAACATCTGGTTGGTAGTTTCACCCCTACCTGTTACAGGTTGAGACGATTTGATAGTGGAGTCCTTATTTGCGCGTCATATCACGTAGCGCTGACGCGCTGGTTTCCACAATGACAGGAGGTAAAAGTCCTCCCGCATCACCCGTTGGCAATCCCGTAGCGATAACTAGCAAATAACCTGCGTGTGTTCCTCGATGGCGGCACGATCCTCGGCGGCGATGCCCGGCTCGCACACCACGGCGTCCAAATTGTCCAGGCGGCAGAAGGTGTAGAAGTCGCGCTTGCCGATCTTGCTGGAGTCGGCGATCAGATAGCGCGAGTCGGCCTTGCTAAAGGCGAGCTGCTGGATGCGGCCCTCTTCCATATTGGATGTAGACACGTCGCCGTCCAGAATGCCGTTGGCACCGATAAACGCCGCGTCGATGCCCAGCGCACGCAGGGTATCCTCGGCCGTTGGTCCCACAAAAGCGGCGGTGCGGCGACGGTACATGCCGCCCACCAGGCACAGGTCGCAGTCTTCGCGCGCCTCGAGCAGGTTAAACACCGAAAGCGAATTGGTCACAATGCGTAGGCGGCACGCCGGCAGCATCGAGGCCATCTGCTCAACCGTGGTGCCCGTGCCCAAAAAGATGGTCGAGCCTTCCTCGATAAGCTCCACAGAACGGCGCGCAATCTGCAACTTTTCCTCGGCATGCTTCGTGCGCTTTTCGCTGTGCGAATACTCATGGCGCAGCATAGCGTGTGGACGGCCCTGCGCACTGCGGGCTCCGCCGTGCACGCGCTCGATCTCGCCCAGGCTCGCAAGCTCCTCAAGGTCACGGCGGATCGTCATATCCGAGACACCTAACGCATCCGAAATCTCCTTGACCGAGACCGTTCCCTGTTCCTCGAGCAGCTGCCGAACCTTATCCTGTCGCTCCGCTTTAATCACGATGAGTCCTCGCTGTTCCACGCTCACGTCAATTCAAACAATAACGAACAAATTGTATCAGACTCGCGCGCGTCAGAAATGAACGCCCGCACAGCTCCAATCATCACTTTTTTGAGAAAAATACCCCCTGCTTTAGTGGGGTGTAGTGATAATCTCGCCTGTTCGCGCTACAGTTTGTCGGAAATACCTCGATGTTAGGAACCAAATGATCACTTCCGAGCTTTTCGGCACCGCGCCGTGCGGTACCCCCGTTCATCGTTACACCCTCAACGGGCCCGAGATCTGCGTTCGCATTATGGACTATGGCGCCACCGTGTTGGGCATCGACGTGCCCGACATTCCTGGCAACGTGCGCGATGTGGTACTGGGCTTCGATAAGCTCGAGGATTACTTTGACAACCCCGCCTGCTTTGGCGCGACCATCGGCCCCGTGGCAAACCGCACCGCGGGCGCCACGATCACCATCGACGGCACGGACTGGCATATGCCCGCCAACGAGGGCGCCAACAACCTGCACAGCGATCTTGAGCACGGTCTGCATAAACGCGTGTGGGACGTTGAGCTCGACGAGGCCCATAACGCCGTGCGCATGACCACCTCGCTTGAGGATGGCGAACTGGGCCTTCCCGGCAACCGCACCTTTACGGCCGTGTTTACCGTTACACGCACCGGCGTCTTTCGCATCGAGTATGGCTGCGAGAGCGACCGCGCCACCTACGTGTCCATGACCAACCACACGTACTTTAACCTTGCCGGCCATAACGCCGGCATGGACTGCGAGCACTTCTTTGTTGCCAACGCTGCCCACTACCTGCCCATCAACGAGCAGAATATCCCCACCGGCGAGATCGCTCCGGTCGAGGGCACGCCGTTTGACTTCCGTGAGCTGCGCCCCGTCGCGCCTGGCATGGAAGCCGACGACCCGCAGATTAAGCAAGCCCGTGGCTACGACCACTGCCTGTGCATCGACGGCTATCAGTACGGGCGCAACCTGCGCCGCGCGATGCACGTCGAGGAAATGTGGACCGGCCGTGAGCTCGACTACTACACCACCGCCCCGGGCGTGCAGCTCTACACCGGCAACTGGCTGGGCGACGAGCACGCCAAGGACGACGCCAACTATGGCTGGGGCGCCGGCTTTGCCCTCGAGGCAGAGATGTACCCCGACACGCCGCACCAGCCGCTGTTCCCGCAGGGCATTGTGGGCCCGGGTCACCCCTACAGCAATGTGATCGAGTACCACTTTATGAGGCACTAAGCCCACAACGCAACATATCGCACAACAGCGCCCGCCGGCACACCGCCGACGGGCGCTGTTCTACCTAGTCATTGGGGACGTTCTTACATGACTAGTTGGATGGGGTCGGGGTTGGAGCTGGGGAGATAGCGGATTTCCAGCTCTACTCCGAGCTTTTGCAGCTCTTTGAGAGCAGCGACGTCCGCGTCGTCTACGGCAACTGCGGGCGTTACAGAGCGCTTGCCCTCCCCTGCCTGCATATGGCCAATGCTGATCTTGGTGATCGGCACACCGCCCTTAACCAGCGCGAGCGCATCAGCGGGTGAGGCCACCATAATCAGAATCCATTGGCGCGGCGTTGCGGTATGAATGATGTCGATAGTTCTTTGCACCGAGAAAAACCTTGTCCAGACGCCTTCTGGCGCCGCCGCCCTCATTGGTGCCCATTGGCGCGAATCCGCCGCGATCTCATCGTTGACGATTAAAACAAGGTTGGAACCCACGACTTCGTTCCACAGCTCAACGTCTTGCCCGTAAATAAACCGGTCATCGATGCGTGTGAGAAGAATCTTGGGTTGAGCCATCGCCACCCCATTCTGTTTGAGACCCGTAAGAGCAAGACATCACGTCTCCAATATTAGTGCATTTAAAGTGAGAAAAGCCGTCAGAACACTTGCGCGGATTTGCGATGTCCCGTATCATAGACAGCCGTTGACACCTCAGTTGCGTCATCACATGGCCGCCAGCGTAGCTCAGTTGGTAGAGCACCGCTCTCGTAAAGCGGGGGTCACCGGTTCGAGCCCGGTCGCTGGCTCCATTGCACAAGATAGCCGCCTTCGGGCGGCTTTTTTGTTGCCGATTTCGAGCGCGCATCCGCCAATCCAAGCACAACGCCGTCGGCAACTCCCCTACTCAACAACAAGCCCCGCCAACCGCAATCCCCAAGGGGACCGCGATCAGCGGGGCTCAAACGCGTTCCCCAAGGGAAATCACGCTAGCTCACGAGCAGTTCGTTACTCTTCCCAGTAAGCATCTGCAAGTAGCTTAAAGCAGATCTTCTTGACCGGCTGTGCGCCATCGCCCGGGAACTCGAGCGTGGGCATGTGAGGCTCGCCGGCAACGAACAGCGCGAACTTGTCGTCGGCAAGATCGCCGGCAATCGAGGCGTCTGAATCGACCAGGTCGTAGTCGTCCTTCTCGTCAAACTCCTGGACCAGCGTCAGGCTGCCCGTGGCAACCTTAAAGGCCTCGCGACCCTCAATGTCGATCTGCAGGTCGTGATAGCGCTGATGCGTCTCGTAGTGAGCCTCTGCCTCGGGACGCGTCGTGGGAGCCATGACGTTCGCAAAGACCTTGTCGCCCAGAATCGGATGGCTGCCGACCTCGAGCTGCGCCGGGTCGTTCTCCTCGAGCCAGTCGATCAACACGTCGAGGCCCTTGAGCATTCCGCGGTACTCCTCGATATCGCCCAATGCACCGTAAATCATCTAAATCCCCTCTCGGATCGCTTCTTTGGCGGCTACTCGGCAAA
Organism: Collinsella aerofaciens ATCC 25986; assembly: GCF_964239575.1. Classification (GTDB taxonomy): domain Bacteria; phylum Actinomycetota; class Coriobacteriia; order Coriobacteriales; family Coriobacteriaceae; genus Collinsella; species Collinsella aerofaciens_BQ. The sequence goes on along the minus strand of NZ_CAXSQQ010000006.1, from coordinate 120,294 downwards.
CGCGTTACCGACGCTGTTGCCACCCACATACGTCTCGACCAGGGTAAGGTCGGGATTGAACACGACAACGTCGGCGTCGCGCCCCGACATAATGCTATCGCACTTGTCGTCGACATGAGCTAGCAATCGATGCCGGGGCCGTCGCCCAAGCCCTTACAGCTCGGTCACGACAACGCCGTTGTAGACCTCGTCCCAACGGTCCATGACTAGATGACCGGTCATGGGATCCATGGCATTGAGCTTGCCGCAGGTGTTGGCGGTACGCAGCACCGTCTCGTCGTCTGCGCCAGCAGCAATGGCATGCGCGAAGCCAGCGATAGTGGAGTCACCAGAGCCCGTGGCGTTAACGGCAGGGATATCGGGCGTCTTTGCGCGGAACGCACGGCCATTGTGGAAGCCAACGGAGCCGGCAGCGCCCATGGACACGACGACCCAGGGGATATCGGAGAAGCGGGCATCAGAGGCGAGCGCGGCGCGGAGCTCGTCCACATCGTCGGTGGTAAAGCTCGTGCCCAGAAGGCCGTTGATCTCGGTCAGGTTAGGCTTGACCAGCTCGGGCTTAACCTCGGACTTGAGCGCTGCCTCAAGCGAAGCACCTGAGGTATCGAGCAGCACCTTGGCACCGGCGTTCTCGGCAATGCCCGTGATCTTGGCATAGTAGTCTGCCTCGACGCCGCGGGGCAGCGAACCCGAAATGGTGACGACGTCGGCCTTGCCCGCAAGCTCAGTAAACTTGGCGGTAAAGGCATCGAGTTCCTCGGGGGCAATTGTCGGGCCGCTCTCGAGCAGCTCGGTCTGGTTGCCGGCGTGGAGGATATTGAGGCAAATGCGAGTCTCGCCCTTGATGGGCACAAAGACGTTGTTAATACCGTTGGCGTCCATGAGCTCAGCCATGTAGGCGCCCATGTGGCCGCCGAGCAGACCGGTTGCCACAACGTCGTCGCCCAGCTGACCCAGCACACGGGCCACGTTGAGGCCCTTGCCGCCGGCGGTCTTTTCGGGCGTCACACGGTTGACGTCGTCGATAACGAGCTCATCGAGCTGATAGCGCGTATCAACAGACGGGTTCATCGTAACGGTGAGGATCATATTTTTAGCTCCTTATCTCGCAGGCTCCTTGTGCCTCGCGATACGAGTCGACAAAACGGAATTACAGAATCTCAATCGTGAACGAGCGAACGACGGTCTCCTTGGGCTTGGCGATAAGGCAGCCGCGCTTATGCTCAAGCACGTCGTCCTCATCGGAGCAGGTCGAGAGACCGCCCCAAGGCTCAACCGCCACAAAATCGCCCTCGGGCTTACTCCACACAATGAGATATGGGAAGCCCTCAAAGCTCAGGCGGACGCCCTTGTCCTCGCCCTTTTTGGAAAGCGTGACCTGACGGCTCTCGAGCACGTCAAAGATGGTCTCCGCAAAATCGAAGAGCTCGTGCGACAGGGGCAGCGTCTTTCCCACCATGGGGTTCTTGGAGCGGTTTGCCACGTCAATCAATCCAGTCGAGGGAACGGCGGTGCAGAGCTCCGCAGCCTCGTCTTTCTCAAAGCGCAACTCGTAGTCCGTATAGGCCTCGCCCTCATCGAGCGGACACCTAAAGCCGGGATGACCGCCGATAAAGAACGGCATGTCCTCGGTTCCCTCGTTGGTCACCTCATAGGAGACGCGAACGGCATCCCCCTCAAGCGTATAACGAGCGACAAGCTTAAACGGATACGGATAATCGCTCAGCAGCGCGGCGTTATCCTCCGAAGCCAGGCACATCGCCAGCTCGTTCTCGCTCTGGCTCAGCAGCTTCCACTCTTGCTTGCGCGCAAACCCGTGGCGGGCGAGCTTCACGTGATGCCCGGCAAACGTCATGGCATTGTTGTCGCGCAAGCCTCCGCAAATCGGGAAGCAAATCGGTGCCTGGCCGGACCACACGGCGGGATCACCCTGCCACAAATACTCGCGACCTCCGGCCTCGATCGAGGTAAACGAACCACCAGCCGTGGACACCTTAATAGAAATCGAATCGTTGGAGAGAGCGTATTCCATTGCCCATCCTTTCGAACAACTGCTTTTTGCTCGCAAGAACCCGTCTCGGCCCTGACCAAAGGACAAACCCGCACGTTCATCGATACGTCCGGTATCCCAGCCATGCAACGGGGTACCATACAGACATTGATGCAATTACAGCTGAAAGGCCTTCTTATGCGAACCATCATCCTCTACGCCTCGCGCCATCACGGCAATACGAAAAAGCTCGTGGACGCCATCGTCGAGGCGCACCCCGAGATCGATACCCTCGATGTAAAGTCACTCGGTAAAAACGAATATCCCAACCTGCACGAATACCATCTGATCGGTGTCGCCACGGGCATCTATTACTCCGAGATCGACAAGGACATGGCACGCGTGCTCACTAACGTGCTGCAGCCGCAGGACAAGGTGTTTGGCCTTATGACCTACGGTGGCAAAAACAAGTGGTACGGCAAGGATATCGATGGCATCTGCCGCATGAGGCAGGCCATCTTTATGGGTGTCTACGGCTGCCCCGGCTTTGATACGTGGGGACCGTTCAAGCTCGCCGGCGGTGTCCAAAAGGGACACCCGACCGCTGAGGAAATTCAGGGCGCCGTCGACTTCTTCGACAAGATCGAAGACGAGTATGGCGACATCATCGTCGAAGAGTACGCCAAGCGCGAAAAGCGCCTAGCATACGAGAAGGAGCATCCTGCGGGAGGTCTTGTGGCCGGCGTTAAGCGCACGGCAAAGAAGATTGCTAACAAGCTGTAACTGTGAAGGTGCTATTGAGCGTTTAACCCATACGGCGGGTCCGAGCAGATTCGGGCCCGCCGTCTTTTTCTATCGTTACTCGGTAAAGGCGTTGCCGACGCTCTGGCCGCCAACATACGTCTCGACGAGGGTGAGCTCATGGTCGAACACGACAAAGTCGGCGTCGCGACCCGGCATGATGCTGCCGCACTTATCCTCGATGTGTGCAGAGCGAGCCGGCACCTCGGTTGCCATGCGAATGGCGATATCGGCGCTGGCGATGCCCCAGTCGACGATGTTCTTGACGCCCTGGGCAAGCGTGAGCACCGAGCCGGCAATGCTCTTGCCGTCGGCAAGCCAGCACAGGTTGTCCTTCATGATGACGTCCATGCCGCCGCTGGTGTAGCTGCCCTCGGGCATGCCGCCGCAACCCAGGCAGTCGGTGATGAGCACCGTGTGCTGCCAGCCCTTTGCCTGCAGCAGCGCCTTTATGGCGGCAGGGTTTACGTGCTTGCCGTCACAGATGATCTCGGCGTAGGTCTCGGGCGTGGACATGGCAGCGCCCACGACACCGGGCTCGCGGTGATGCAGACCGCGCTGGCCGTTATAGGTGTGCGTAAAGCAGCTGGCGCCGGCATTGATGGCGGCGATGCACTCATCGTAGGTGGCGTCGGAGTGACCGATGCTGGTCACGACGCCCTTCGCGTTCAGAGCAGCCGCATAAGCAGCGGCACCGTCGCGCTCGGCCGCCATGGCGCTCTTAACGATGCGACCACCCGCAGCCTCCTGCCACTGATCGAAGACCTCCTCGGAGGGGTCGATCAGGTAAGCGGGGTTCTGTGCGCCCACGTGCTTCATGGTAAAGAAGGGGCCCTCCAGGTAGATGCCCTGAATGCGAGCACCGCAGAAGTCGGGGCCGCGACCCTCGTCCGCCTGAGCGATGGCGGCGCAGGCGTCCTTGATCTGCTCGACGCCATCGGTGAACGTCGTGGGCAGCCAGCTGGTGGTACCGCGGCGGGCGAGCTCGGTCGAGCTGATATCGATGCCCTCGGGATCGTTATCGGTAGTTGAATGGTTGTAGAAGCCATGGATGTGAGTATCGACCATACCCGGTGCGATCCACGATCCCGTGTAGTCCTTAATCTCGCAAGAGGGCTCGTCGGCCTGCCAGGCGCCAAAGACGCCATCCTCGACCATAAGATAGCCGCCCAGTTGCGGGCCTGCCGGCAAGAAGAACTTGTCAGCCTTAATTGCGTACGTGCTCATATGCACTCCTTGCTTCTAAAGCAGTTGACTGTGGTGATGCTTATACCCAGCTCACGTAAAACAAAAAGCGCCCGCCCGCCGTTATGAGCGGACGGGCGCCCTTACAGGGGGACGCGATTAAGCGGTGAAGGGGTGAATCGTCACGCCCTTAACCACGCGGTTGACCGTGCCGGTGGGGCTCGGCGTATCGGGCGTGTTGCCCACGCGCACGGAGTTGAGCAGGCTGATAGCCTGGGCAAACATCACGAACGGCAGAGCAAGGTAGCCCTCGGGAAGTGCCTCGTAACCCTTAAAGGTGAAGGACTCACCCTCATAGACGGTGGCACCTTCCTGCTGAACGGCGATGGTGTGCTGAGCGATCTCGTCGCCACCGATCTCGTTGAGGATGTCGATGTCGTACTGACGGGTGTAGGCGTCGTTGTTGACGAACACGAAGACGAGCGTCTTATCGTCGACGAAGGACTTAGGTCCGTGACGATAGCCCATGGAGGTGTCGTAGGAAGTAGCAACAAGACCGTGAGCGAGCTCGAGGATCTTGAGCTGGCTCTCCTGGGCAAGGCCACCGAAGGAGCCAGAACCCAAGTAGGTCACGCGGTTGAAGTCGCCAGCCAGGTAATCGGCGACCTCGGACTCGCGAGCGATAACCTCCTCGCCCATCTTGGCGATGGTCTCGACCCACTCGGCCTTCTGCTCGTCAGAGGCAGTGTCGAAAATAAGGGTGGAGAGCAGGGTCATGCAGGTGTAGGAACCGGTCATGGCGAAGCCCTTGTCGTTGGCGCGCGGGATGAGCAGCGTCAGCGCATTGGGATCATCGGCGGACTCGACGGCGAGCTTGCCCTCGGGAGCGCAGGTGATGTTGAGGAACTTGACGTTGTGGACGAGCTCCTTGGCAACGGCAACGGCGGCAAGGCTCTCGGGGCTGTTGCCAGAGCGGGCAAAGGAAACCACGAGCGTGGGATCCTCGGCGCGCAAGAAGTCGCGCGGGGCGCTCACGATGTCGGTCGTGGCGATGGGCTTAAAGTCGTAGAGATCAGTGTTGCCAGCGTGACGCAGGTACGGGGCGCAGGTATCGCCAACGTAGTCGGACGTACCGGCACCGGTGAAGACAACGGACAGACGACCCTCGCCCATAGCGCGAGCCTCGGCCAGGAAGGCCTCGATGGCCTCCTTGTTCTCGCGATAGATGTTGAGCGTATCACGCCAAAGCTCGGGCTGCTGAGCAATCTCGGCCGTGGTGATCTGGGCGCCGAGCTCGGTGAGCTCCTCGACACTCTTCTCGAACATTTTTAATACCTCTCTCTAGAAGTAATCCTCTGACGTGCAATTATACACTTCGGTTGGTTATCTGGTAGTAACCAGTTAAATGCAAAGAATCACCATATGGAAACGATGCGAGCACTAGTTACTGCGCTGGTGGTAAACCTTGTATTTAAACTGATCGGCACGAGCAACCGAGAGTGTGTACTCCACTACCTCGTTTGACTCGTTATACGTAGTCCTGACCAAATCGAGCACAGGCGAGCCCTCGACAATTCCCAAAAGGTGGGCATCGGTGGGACGGGCTATGCTCGCATAGAACTCCTCTTCGGCCACGCGAATCTTTTGCTGAAAGTCCTGCTCAATCACATCGTAAAGCGGCTTACGCTCCAGCAGCGGTCGCTTTAGGGACAGAAATTGACGAACCGGTAGATAGCTGCGTTCGACCATCATGGGCATGTTGTCGGCAGAACGAAGGCGCTTGAGCTTAAAAATGCGATCACCGATGCGCAATCCCATATGCTCGGCCAGATTCTTATCGGCCTCAATCTCGCAAAACTCGAGAATCGTGGTCTCGGGTTCTCGACCCATCGCGCGCATCTGCTCGGTAAAGCTGTAGGACTGCATAAGATTGGTTGCTTTTGCCGAACGGTCGGTCACAAAGGTACCGCGACCGTGCTGCCGAACCACCAGTCCTAAACGCTCCAGTTCCTGCAGAGCCAGGCGTACCGTAGTGCGCGAGAGACCATAGCGCTCCGAAAGTTCGCGCTCGGAAGGAATCATGTCACCGGCGCGATATTCATGGTCAATCTTTTCGGTCAGAATATCGACCAGCTGATCGTACAGCGGTTGCTTACGCGCTCCGATCGCCATCCTATCCTCCCTTTTGCTCGAATTCGGCTAACTACCTAGGGTGTTATGCATTATCTGTCTGCCACACCCGAATCATTAAGAAAACAAAAGCCGCGCGCTCTTTCGAGCACGCGGCTTTTAACATACACATGGCTTAAGGGGTCGGGGTGTGAGCCGCGTAGGGACACACCCCTCAAGCTAGAGCCTTACCAGATGCTCGGCCAGAGACCAAGCGGGCCAGCGCCCAGGATGCCAAGGACGAAGAGCAGGAGAATGCCCTTGGTCGGGGTCCAGCTGTGCTTAGCGAACATGTAGTAAAGCAGCAGCGTAAGCATAAGCGGGACGAGCTTCGGGACGATGGTGTTGAGGGTGTCGGCAACAGAGAAGTTGACCGGATCCTCGGTAACGGTGCCGTAGGTCACGGACTCCATGCCGTTACCCAGATCGGTGACGCCGCACTCGACAGCGTTGCCGTCGGCATCGGAAGCGGTAAGGGCGTTGCCGTCCTTATCGGTCATGGCGATGGTACCGGCCTCAGCGGTCTCGGTATCGATGCCCTCCATACCGGTGAAGTTCTCGGCCTCCTTCTCGGAGACGATCACGGTAGTAGCGGAGAGACCACGGGTGGTGCCGTTGGGGATCTCGAGGTTGATCTGGGTGCCACCCATGGTGACGACCAGGCAACCGACGACGAAGACGCCCATGATGGAAGCGGCACGCGTAAAGGCCTGCATGTTGGCGGTCAAAGCGTCAATAGCGCTGGTGCCAAGCTTGTAGGACCAGTTCATGAGCCAGAAGCGCAGAGCGAACTGGACGGCGTTGAAGATCACCAGGAAGATGATCGGCGCAGCGGCGTTGCCGTTGATGGCCATGTTGGAGGTGATGCCGGCCGTGATAGGCACGAGCGTCAGCCAGAACAGGGCGTCACCGATACCACCGAGCGGGCCCATTGCGGCGACGCGGACGGCGCGGATCGTGGGGATGTCAACCTTGTTCTGCTCGAGCGAAAGCACGATGCCCATAACAAAGGTGACGAGGAACGGGTGGGTGTTGAAGAACTCCAGGTTGTGGCTCATGGAAGCCGCGAGGTCGTTCTTGTTGGTGTGGATCTTCTCCAGACCGGGGATGATGGAGTAAAGCCAGCCAGCGGCCTGCATGCGCTCGTAGTTGAACGATGCCTGCAGGAAGCAGGAGCGCCAAGCCATCTTGTTGAGGGTCTTCTGGTCGAGCTGCGGAGCAGGAGTGAGATCCTCGTAGTGCTCCGGGATCACATACTCATTAGATGCCATCTTCGAAGTCACCTCCGTCAGAAACAGCTGCACCCTTCAGCTCGGTCTGCTGCTGGAAGTCCCAGAAGGCGATGCCGAAGCCGATGAGAGCGAGGATGAGCAGAGCAGGGGTTGCCAGCGAATCGTTGGCAACGGTGATGAGCGCGAGGCCAAAGCCCATGAGGAAGAAGCCCCACATATCGCGGTTCATCATAACCTTGAGCAGGACGGCGAAGCCGACGAAGCGCATCATGCCGCCTGCAGCGGAGAGACCGGTCTGCAGCCAAGTCGGGATGGCGGAAGCGATGGTCTGACCGATGGTAGCGCCAGCGATGAAGAACAGGGTGACGACGACAGCGAAGATCAGGCCGAGCAGAGCCATGGCGAAGTAGTTCAGACGCTCGATACCCTTGGTGTCAGCGTTGTGAGCCATGTTGTCCGCGGAGGACATGAGCGGCGACATAAGCGTGAAGACCAGGGTAACGCCGAGCTGACCAAGCAGAGCGAACGGAATGGCAAGGCCGACTGCCGCGTTGGGCTCGAGGCCCGTAGCAATAGCGAGAATGGCTGCCATGATGCCGCCGATGACGGCGTTAGGCGGCTGAGCGCCTCCGATCGGCATGTTGCCGATCGTCATGAGCTGATAAGTACCACCCACGAGAAGACCGGTGTTGAGGTCGCCAAGGATAAGACCGATGACGGCGCCGGTGACGATGGGCTGATAGAGAGACTCGAGGAAGTTGAACTGGTCGATTGCCGCGACGAACGTGACGATGAAGACCAGAGCGACCTGGATGATCGAGTATTCCATCTTGCTCCTCCTTTCAAAATGTATGTACGCACTTTGGATTTCACGTACAAAATGTCAGGTTTTCATTCCTGACAACGTGGATCATGAGGATTACGAGAAGAGCTTGCTCGTGTCCTCAACAGGCGTGCTCGGAACGCGCCTGATCTCCAACTCCACCCCCAATTCCTGCAGCTCTTTAAACGCAGCGACATCCTCGTCGTTAACTGCGACGGAGGTGGCGACTTGGCGCTTTCCTTCCGACATGTGCATGTTGCCGATGTTTACCTTCTTTATAGGCACACCGCCCTTGACGAGCGTAAGCACGTCTTCCGGTGTTTCGGCCACGATGAAGATCTTCTGGCGCGGGCTCGCCTTGCCAATGACGTCGATGGTCTTCTGCAGAGAGAAGAAACGCGTAGCGACGCCGGCGGGAGCGGCCATCTTCATGAGGTTCTGGCGCATGGTGTTGGTCGCCACGTCGTCGTTGGCGACGAGGATGAGGTTGGAGCCCAGAGTGGAGTTCCACTGGGTGGCAACCTGACCATGAACCAGTCGGTTATCGATGCGGGTAAGAAGAATGTTGGGTTCTGCCATGTTGATCAGCTTCCTTTCGTTATTTGCTGACGACAGTTACTTGATCTCCTGAATCGCGTAACGCGAAACGTCTACGACGGCTCCGGATCGGACTTTGATCTGGACCTTTTCGCCTTCGATGCCTTTTACGGTTCCGTAGATACCGCCGGCGAAAAGAACCTCCTGACCCGGCTTGAGCTCGGTGTGCAGCTCCTTGAAGTACTTCTGCTTCTTCTTCATGTTGATTTGCGACCAGATGGTGTAAATCAAGCCCATGATGACAAGCAGGCCTAAAAGGGCGACCGAGGAGCTCAGGACGTTGGCTCCGAAATCGGCCATTAGATGCCGTCCTCGTCGCCGAAGATATCCTCTTCGTCGGAGCCGGCAACGGATGCGACCGTCTGGGCGGTGACGCCCGTCTGGCCAACGGTCACGGCCTGCTCGCCAAGCTCGGCGAGCGTGGCGTTACCGCGGAGGAACAGAAGCTCAATAACCATGGGAAGGTTGGTGCCAGTCAGAACCTCGACGTTGTCGACATCCTGGGCAATCATCATCGACTGGTTGAACGGGGTGCCGCCAAGCAGGTCGGTAAAGACGAGCACGCCATCGCACTCCTCGCGCATGGCGGTAATAGCGGCGCGGAGATCCTCACCGTAGGATGCAGCCTGGTCGCCCTCAAAAGGAACGACAGTAAAAGCAGGCTGGTCGCCGGCAACCATAGCGATAGCGCTTGCAAGGCCGGGTGCGAACTGTCCATGACCGGTAAGAATAAAGCCAACCATTCAAATTTCCCTTCCGAAGGTGTGTACGATCTGAGTCCGATGATTTTCGGAAGCCAGCGGGCGCTCGCCCTTAAAGCTTCTTGGAAAGCGTTCTTTGAAGACCAGTGGTTTCTAAACTGGTAGTAACCACGTGACGTGTTGTTGTCACTATATCACCCCAGAAGAGGCCGCTTTCGTTGATTCATACGGTAAAACGTTTTTGCACCGCTCACGGTGATAAATCGACCGTTTACCGCTCGTTAACACTTCTACCTGCGGTTTTGAAACCGTTTCGAAACGCTTTGGCAAAAGTTCGGGACTATTCCTGTGCCTAAACAACGCAGGGCGGCTAAAAATAGCGTAAAGAAAAATTGCAGGTCATTGTGAAGGTTTGTGAATTGGTCTTTTTGACTTAATACCAGTTAGAACCAGTTTTGAGATTATCGGTGAACGGTAGTTTTCGACCGTTCACCGGTTACTTGTAATCGTTTGCAGTTGTTTTCCCATATGAATCGGGGAAACCCGATGAAGCACTTGTGCAATCACGGGAAGTTTTGGCATTTGTCCTCATCCCCGCGCGCGCCAAACTCCAGCATCCAAAATGAGCCATAGCTCTCGCTATTCGTCTCACAAACATTACTTACTCTATTCTGTAATTGTTTATCGTTTATCATTAAGTATGATATAAGATACAAGTATCATCCAAGACATTGGTTGGAGGAGCTATGATCCGCTGGAACGTATCCAAATCGAATGAAGCCATCGACCGTGAACAGGCAATAGCCAAACTGAGGAAGCTCACTCGCTACTGCAAATGGGGCACAATCTGCACCATCGTGGCGCTCGCTCTGGCACTCCTCGCAGTCATTGCAATCGAACTTCTATTCATATTGCCTAGCCTCTCCCAAGGGTTCTGTCTCCAATCCGTAGATCTTACGGCTGGCGAAGGGCCAATTCTCGCTCTCGTCGGCGCCAACGAACAGACCCCTCTTATGCTTGTCGCGCACGACGGTCATACTGCCATAGGGAGCGGCATGATGGCATGCCTCGCGCTTGCCATCGCGCTAAGCGCATACAGGTTTTTCTCCGCCATTGAAAAGGCGGGCAGGCCCTTTGACCTCGAATGCATCCGCATACTACGTCAAATAGGACATTTGTTCCTTATCGGCGGCGCCGCCGTGAAACTTTTTGGTGCCATAGTCACAGGGCTGATACTCTCAGGATTTGGCGGTAGCTTTACGGATGCGCTTGGCGGCCAGCATCTCGACCTCTCCATGCTCTTTGCGGGCCTGATTTTTAGCCTGATTGCCAGCATCTTCCGCTACGGGTATATCCTGCAAAAACAAGATGACGAGTTGCTCTAGGGGGAATCCATGATTATTCTGCGGCTCGACCGCATGCTTGCCGAACGCAAGATCTCATCCAAAGAGCTTGCGGAACGCGTGGGCATCTCCCAGGTCAATATGTCGCGCATCAAGACGGGCAAGGTTTCTGCCGTGCGCTTTTCAACTCTTGACGCGATATGCCGGGCACTCGACTGCCAACCGGGCGATGTGCTGGAATATATGCCTGACGATGAAGCCGATAATCTTTTTGGACTTAAAGATTCATAGGCATAATTTAGCCACCAGCGCCTAAACGCAAATAGCCCGCTAGAACAACATCCGTTCTAGCGGGCTATTCAGATATTTCAGCTACGCGCTCGGCGGCTCAGGCAAACCTTACGCAAACAGGCCGTAGATGCTGATGTTGGCCTTGGCGTAGAGGCCGTTAGCATACTCGGTCCACTCGGAGCTGGCGCTCGAAGCCTGCGAGGAATACTGCTGATAAGCAGTATAGTAGGCGGTCATGGCCTGCTTATAGGTAGCGCTATCGGCCGTAAAGGCATCATCGGCAAAGGCCTTGGCGTAGGTGCTATCGGCGTCCTTCCAGGTGCCCTTTGAGCTATCCCACTCGTCGCCGGCAAGGTTGATGATGTAGTCGGCGTAGTCCTTGCTCGCGGTCTCCTCGTTGCCGTCAGCAGGCTCGGTCGGGGCGGTCGGCATGCTTGCGGAGCCGTCGCCGACCTTCTTCTTATAGAGCTTCTGCAGCGTTGCGGACTGACGGACGATCTGCTTGGCCTGGTCCTTGGACACACCGTACTGCTTGGCCATGGTCTTGTAGTCGGAGGTGCCGATGGAATCCTCGGCGTACTGCTTCATTTCCTTGGAAGAGACGGTAATGCCCTCGTCCTCGGCAGCGTCCAGCAGAATCTGGTTGCGCACGTAGGACAGGATAACGTCGGCAGACGGAGCGGTGTAGTTGCCGTCGTCGTCCTTGACGGTGTCGAGGCTGTACTGGCTCTCGATGGCCTCACGCGCGGTGATGTCGCTCTTCTTGCCGTTGTAGCTGTAGCTTGCCACGGTCGAATCGAGCTGGTCCTCGGTCAGGGTCGCCGAGCCGACGCCCTTGCCGCCAAAACCACCGTTGCCGATAAAGAAGCCGACCACGGCAGCGATCACGATGGCGACCACAAAGGCGACAATCATCGTCTTCTTGTGCTTACAAGCGTGGTCGTCCGCATCGGCGTCAGCTTCGTCCTCATCCTGCTCCTGGGGCATGAGGTTCTCGTCGGCGGCGTCCGCGGCGATCTTTGCCTCCAGGCGAGCGCCTTCCTCCTCGGCGGTCGTGCCGGCGGCAATATGTTCGGCAGACGTGCCGGCGACCAGGTCGATCTTCTCGGCCTCGTCACCGTCGGGGCCTTCGCCGCGCTCGATGATCTGGATGCCGTCGATCTCGTCCTTCTCGTCCTTCTTTTGAATCAGACCCATATCAGTTACTCCTTGTTAGGAAACATAGTCCCCAATAGAATACGCCCGGCAGAGCGCCGGGCGTATTGATTCTCAGGTTATACGCAAACACTTAAGTACTATTTAGGCGTTTGAAGTGTGCGTACCTTAGGCCAGGTGCGCCATAACGGCATCGGCAAATGCCTGCGTGCCCACAGCGCCCTCAACGGAGCCGGTCTGGGCACGACGCACGTCACCGGTAACCTGCTCGCCCTCGTCGAGCGTGGCAGAGACGGCGACGCGAATGCGATTGGCCGCATCGTTCTCGCCCAGGTGATCGAGCATCATCGCAGCAGAGAGGATCTCTGCCGTGGGGTTGGCGATATCCTGGCCGGCGATATCGGGCGCGGAGCCGTGCGTTGCCTCGAAGATTGCGCAGTCGGCACCGATGTTGGAGCCGGGGGCCATCCCTAAGCCGCCCACCAGGCCGGCGCACAGGTCACTCACGATGTCGCCGTACAGGTTGGGCAGCACCAGGACATCGAAGTCGTTGGGGTTCTGGACCAGGCCCATGCAGGTGGCGTCGACGATCTTGTCGTTGAACTCGATATCAGGATAGTTGGCGGCCACCTCGCGCGCCACGCGCAGGAACAGGCCGTCGGTCGCCTTCATGATGTTGGCCTTGTGCACGGCCGTCACCTTTTTGCGGCCGCAGCGGCGGGCATACTCAAAGGCATACTCCACAATGCGGCGGCTCTTGGCGATAGAGATCGGCTTGATCGAGATCGCGGAATCGACGGCGAAGGTCTTTTGGCCCGAACGCTCGACGAGCTGCGAGAGCTCCTCGACCTCGGCAGCGCCCTCATCGAACTCGATGCCGGCGTAGAGGTCCTCGGTGTTCTCGCGCACGATGACCAGGTCGACGTCGCGGAAGCGCGATCCGTCGCCCGGCTGCGACAGGCAGGGGCGCACGCAGGCGTACAGGTCGAAATGCTTGCGCAGGGCCACGTTGACGCTGCGGAAACCCGTGCCGACCGGCGTGGTGATGGGGCCCTTGATGGCAACCTTGGTCTCGGCGATCGCATCGAGCACGTGCTGGGGCAGCGGTGTACCAAACTCGTCCATGACGCCGGCGCCGGCCTCTTGGACGTTCCAGTTGATCTGGACACCAGTGGCCTCGACCACGCGGCGCATGGCCTGCGTAATCTCGGGACCGATGCCATCACCGGGAATCAGGACTACATCGTGCGCCATAATCTGTTACTCCTCGTCTTCGGCGTCGTCAGATTTTTTAACGCTAGCACGCTTCTTCTTTTTGGAGAGATCCAGGCCAAAACGTTTAACAAGCATTTCGCAAATCTCGCTCGAACGGGCCTTGAGATAGCTGCCCTTACCGTTCTCGGCATCGAACTTAAGGCGCAGCGCGAGCTTCTCGGCAACCTCGGCGTCGATCTCGCCCTGGCAAAACTCGTACAGACAACCGAGCATGTCGCGATACTCAAGGTCGCCGTGGTAGCACTGGATGGCCTCGTCCAGGATGGGCCAAGCCTCGCGCGAACGCTCGACGCTCGTGGCACCCCACACGCACAGCAGGCGGAAGGCGGCATAGCGCAGCGTAGAGGAGATCTCGTCGAACAGTGCAGTCTCGGCGCCCTCAAAGGCATCGCCCAGCTGCTCGGGGCAGGTGGTGACGAGCGCCGTCAGGGCATCGAGGGCCTCCCAGCGGGTCTGAGCCTCGGGGCGGTCGAGCGCCTCGATCAGCGCGGGCACGCAGGGCACGACGCGCTGCGGATCGCGCTCGGCAAGCAGGTGCAGCACGCGGGCGGCAAACTGGCGGATGCGGCGCGTGGGGCAGCCGAGCTCCTTGACCAGGCGGTCGACGGCGTTCTCGTTCTCCTCTGCCAGCTGGAGCTGTGCAAGCTCCTCGTCGGTGAGCTGTTCGTCTTTGTTTTCTGCCATAGTTACCTCTTCTTACTATTTCTTAGCGTGCTTGCCAGCACCCTTGCTGTCATCGGTGACCGAGATGAGCTGTCGATCGGCCGCGCCATTGCGACGCGCACGGCGGCGTTCCTCGGCGTCGCCCGCGTCGGCGGCGGCACGGTGAGCCTTGTTGACGTTAAAGACCTCGTCGTGCTTGCGCCACGGACCGACGGACTCGCCAAAGCTCATCTTAAGGCCGGCGATAAAGCCGCCGAGCCAGCCGATCGGCGCAAACTGCACCAGCGGGAACAGTGAGAACACCCAGGTCAGCAGGACGACTGCCGCCGCTCCCGCAAAGTTGGCAATCCAGTAGTCGCGCTTGGTGATGACGCGCTTTTCGCACGCCCACTGGCCGCACAAAAAGCCAATGTAGATCGCAAAGAGAAAGAGCACCAGCGCAAGCACCACGAACGTCCAGCTCATGGGCGCTACTCCCCGTGATGGTGGCCGCAGCAGCACTCGTGGCCGTCATCATGGCCGTGGCCGCCGCAGCACTCGTGGCCCTCGTCGTGGTGGTGGCCACAACCGCACTCGTGATCGTCGCCATGCTCGCCGCAACCGCAGCCTTCCTCGTGAGCGCCATGCTCCTCGGGACGATACTGCGACCAGTCCAGACCGGCGGCGATGGCGTCGGCCTCCTCCTTATAGAGGACCGTGACGGCCTGGGTACCCAGCTTGGCACCACCGATGGCGTCGAGCATGTCGTAGAGCGTAAAGGCCACGTCGGCACCGGGCAGCGCAAGCTCGCGGTCGTCGGCATAGGCGAGCGCCAAGCGCAGGTCCTTGATAAAGTGCTCGACCATAAAGCCGGGCTTGTAGTCGCCGTCGAGCGCCTTGGGAGCCAGGCTCTCCATGGCGCCGGACTTGCCGGTGCCGCCCAGGATCATCTGGCGGGTCTTCTCCAGGTCAAGGCCGCTCAACTCGGCAAATGCCATGGCATCTGCCATGCCGACCATGCAGGCGCCCAGCGACACCTGGTTGGCGAGCTTGGCAGCCTGGCCCTTGCCGGCGCCGTCGAAGCAGCAGATGTTGGCCGCAAAGGTGGCAAGGATGTCGCGGACCGGCGCGATGTCGCTCTCGGTAGCGCCCACGATAGCCGTGAGCGTACCGGCGATAGCGCCCGACTCACCGCCGGTGACGGGGCAGTCAAACGCCATGCGACCAGAAACCTGGGCGGCCTCGGCAATGTCACGGGCAAGCTCGGGCGAGCTCGTGGTGAGGTCGATCAAGACCGCGCCGGGCTTAGTGCACGAGAGCAGGCCGTCGCCCGCCAGGTAGAGTTCCTCGACCTCGGAGGGATAGCCCACCATGGTAAAGACGACATCGGCGTTCGCCGCGGCATCGGCCGGCGTATCTGCCCAGACGGCGCCGCGCTCGATAAGCGCCGCCGCCTTGGACTTGGTGCGGTTGTTGACCGTGACGGGATAGCCGGCGTCCAGAATGTGGCCGGCGATGGGGGCACCCATGATTCCGGTGCCAATGAATGCGACGGAGAGCTTGTTTGCCATGAAACCTTTCCTTTTGGGTTGGGTGTTGTTACCAGGTTGAATACTCGGTGCCAGCGTTTGGGCTGTGAGTCGAGGGCGATTACGGACGCAGCGCTTGCCTACTGACCGCGCACGCGGCGGGCGATACGGTCGGAAAGCGACGCCTTGTCGGCGCGGTTCTTACCCCAAAACGCGCAGCCCACCATGCCGGGGCCCACGTGCGAGCCGATGGTGGGACCCACGGAGCCGCGAATGATCGTGACGTCGGCGCAACCCTCCTCCTTGCGGATGGCGGCTTCGAGCCAGTCACCATCCTTTTCGGCATCGGCCGTCATGATGGCGATGGGCATGGTGCGATCGGGCACGTAGTTCTCGCGGAACGACTTGAGGATGGACTTGAGCGCCTTCTTGCGGCCGCGGTTGACGCCGATCAGCGACAGCGAGCCGGCCAGGTCGTAGGAGAGCTCGGGCTTGACGTCGAGCTTTGCCGTGAGCTGCGCCGCCGCGGGCGGAATGCGGCCGCCGGCAGCCAGTGCGTCGAAGCTCTCGAGCGCAAAGTAGCCGTGGACGTAGGTCTTTGCCTCGTTTGCCCAATCGACCAGCTGCTTGGCGGTCAGTCCCGCCGAACGCTGGCGCACGGCCTCGAGCGCCAAGAGCGCGCCGGTCGCGCAGGGCAGAGCGTTGTCGACCACGTACAGCTCAAAATCGGGATACTCGGCGCGCACGGCATCTGCCGCCTGGCACGCGGAGTTGTAGCTCGACGACAGCGCCGAGGTAAAGCACAGGTAGACCGTGGGCGTGCCCTCTTTGGCGCACTCGGTAAAGAACTCGATATAGCGACCGAGCGACACAGCCGAGGTGGACACGCGGGCACCAGCGCGCATGCGGTCGTAAAACTCCTTGGGCGTGATGCTCGACCAGATGTCATCCGTGCGCTCCTCGCCATCGATAATGAAGGGGAAACCCAGGATATCGACATCGAGGTTCGCGGCGACCTCGGGGCTAAAGTCGCAGCAGGTATCGACGACGATGCGGCAACGGTCCGAATGACCGGTAGATGCGGCCTTGTCCATCAAAGCGACTCCTTACGTAAAAAGGCGGCCACCCGCATGGGATGGCCGCCAACCGTTAACTCATGCAAGTTAACGTATTTTACTCGTCAAGTGTTTCGATGCGGGGCTTGATGATGCCATATCCACCATTCTTACGGTGATACACCACATTGATAAGGCCGGTCGTCGCGTTCTCGAACACGTAGAAGTCGTGGCCGAGCAGATCGGTCTGCACCAGCGCCTGCTCCTCAGTCATCGGGGTGACGTCGATAACCTTCTCGCGGACGAGCAGGTCGTCCTCCTCCTCGGGCAGCAGCAGGTCGGCCAGATCCTCGACGCGCTCGACCGGCGCGACATCCGCGGCGCTGGCACCGCCCTGGCGGTTGTCCACGACCTTGGTCTTGAACTTGCGCAGCTGGCGGGTGACCTTATCGGCGGAGAGGTCGATGGCGGCGTACATATCTGCACCGTGCTCGGCAACGCGAATCACCGAACCGCGGGCACGAACCGTGACCTCGACGATTGCCGGGTTGGGGTTCGAGGGGTTCTTCTCATAGCGAAGTACAACGTCGACCGTCATGGGCTCGATATCGAAAACCTTGAGCGCCTCGCCGATCTTCTCATCCACATGCGCACGCAGAGCATCGGTTACCGTCGTCTTGCGTCCAGAAACCTTGATATCCATACGTGGCTCCAATCTGCCTCGGGGACTTACCGTACTGGCTATGTACCCATTGCCGTGTATTTAATCACGCGGATTCCTAAAGACCCGAATAACGATTGCTTGATACCGCATACCGAAGTCTCGCACTTTTCTGTGGCAAAGTGCGCTATAGGAGGGAGCCGACAGATTTGTATTTGGTCCCGAAAATTAGCTTTGACCTGCTGGTTTTATAGGGATGAAAAAGCCGGACTCCCCTATTGGAGAAGCCCGGCAGTGCGTGTTGAAACCGTGAAGAAGTGTCCTTTCCAACGTATAGGAGACACCACCCCTAGCAATAACTAGCTATTGAGTTTGTTAATGTCGTCGTCGGTGATGGTGCCTTCCTGGCTGGACGAGTTGTCCTCGGAGGATGCGGTCTCATTGTTGGAATCGGAGGACTCGCTGCCGGAGGACATGGTCTCACTGGACTCAGAGTCACCCGGCTGCACGCTAGCGCCCGAAACCGTCTTAGTGGTGAGGTCGTAGGGCATCGTGCCATACCAGACGCAGTGGACTGCCTCGAGCGTACCGTCGACCGTGATGTCGTCGAGGGCGTCGCTCACGGCACGGCACAGTTCGTCATTGGACGAGGCGCCCGCAACACCAAGCGTCGAGGGCGCCTCGAGCGCACCGACATAGGAGACCTCGCTCATCAGGCGTGCAAGGTAGCCGCCGGCCGTGGAGTCGCAGATCACATAGTCGACCTCGCCGGACTCGAGCGCCTCAAAGCACTCGTTGATGTTGGAGTAGGTCTTTTGGTTGGCGGTGATGCTCTGCTTAGCAAGCGCCTCCTGCGAGGCCGAGGACATCTGAACGCCCAGGGTGGACGTGTTAAGGGTATCGGTGGAAACGCTTAGCGACCCACCATCGCTAGTTTTACCGAACACGGAAGTGGCATCGTACAGGCAGGTGCCGAGCGAGCTAATGTCCCCGTCCGTGGAGTTAATCTCGCCGATAAAGATATCGGCCTTTTTGTCGCCGAGCGCGGAACCTGCCGAAGACGCATCGACAAAGGAGACCTTAAGGCCCATGCGGCTTGCGAGGGCGCGGGCGGCGTCAACCGCATACCCCGTGAGCTCGCCGTCGGCGTCCTGCATGGCCTGCGGCGCATCGGAAGTATCGAGGGCGACCGTCAGGGTTCCGGGAGTGACCAGGGCGTCGTCCGACACCGCCGGCGTGACGGTCTCGTACTCGATCTGGTCGATCGTGGGAGTCGTGAACGTAGACAGCGGGTTGAACGCGCATCCGCTCAGGCCCAAAACGGCGATGACCGCTGCGGTCCCAGCACCTAACCGAGCCGCGTGCATCAAGCTGCCCCTCACCATGTCCACTACCCTACCTTCTGTGTCGTATACGATCCGTGCGTTGCACGGAATATCAGGTTGTTCCCACCAGCTGACCTGGTATTTGACCCCACACTTGCGCACCGGGGTGTTTGCTCGGGAGGCCGCAGCCACCTTCACGACTGGCCCGCTCGCCCGCGAGGCGGTATTGCCCCAAAGAAAGTCGAACGGACGGTGCGGCTTACATCTAGGACGCGCCATGATCGCGCCGCGCGCACGCGGTCGCTTACGTGGATCCCTTTGACCGCGTCTGTCTTGGACTAGGACGGGCATTTCGTCCGTCCGCAACCACAGCCTGGTAGGAACGAAGCGCATTATAGCTAAGTTCAAGCTAAAGTTTAAGGTTAGGAGCGTTATTCGCATCGCGAGTACAGATTTCGCAGGTCAGGACGGGCCGCACGCGCTCTGATTAAGCCCGTCGCTCCCCTATGGAAAGCCCCAACACACCCGTCTTAGGGCGCCGTGGCCAAAAAATAGCAAATATGAGTACTGTTACCAATTTAGTAGCAGGAGTTTTTGGCTCTGCAAGCTGTTTTCACGCTCTATAACGTCAGATTGATGCCAAGATATTCCACATTTGTTTAATAACTTTCTAATTTACCCCCTCTTCCAGTCCCAAAATCCCTGATTTTGCTGTTACTGAATTTGTAGCAGTACTCATATTTGCTATATTTTGGCCAGAGCATATATCCAACCCCCTGTTTCAGAGCATTGTTAGGCGGGTTTAAGCCCAAAACACGCCCGCAGCGTGTTAAGCAGCGCCTCTTGCTTTTTCCTGCAGGCATCGACACGATTCCGGTACCGCTTTCGCATACGCTGGTGCATGCGCCATGCGAGCGCCTCCATTGCTTCCATGTCGCAGAGCATCTCGTTATTGACCGTCGCGACCTCGATTCCCATAGTAATCAAGCCCGTGTTGCGTTTTTCATCATGGATACGTCCCCTCCGGGAGGAATGGCCCAGCTCACCGTTGTATTCCAGGTCAAACTGGGCTGCTTCCTGATACGCATCGCAAACTGCATGCGGCATCCCCGAGATTGCCTGCGCACGGTCATCGAACTCGATCTTGTAGTCGGTCTTAAAGGGACCGCAGGCAAATCCGCCATAGGAAAACGGAAGCGAAAACAGAGCGAGCATGATGCACTCCATGGGCGAGCGCAGATTTTCTGACAGGTAGGGACACAGGCGCAGCAGCTGTTTGGCCACATTCCCCTTGCATGCCGCGAGGTAATCTACCAGGCAATCGGGTGTCAGCACGGACTCGACCTCAAAGTAACCGACATCTGGCGGCTGGTCTTTGTCCTTTGCCAATTTGTTCACGACAGGCGAGGTGTAGGGAGGCAGATACTTCCCGCGGTCACTCAGTGAAATCTTAGAGCACAGCTCCTGGGCCAGGGCAAATGCCTGGATGCAGCCGACCTCGCGCGCGACGGCTACGCAAAGGGCCTCGGGAGATAGACTGTACACCCCCGGTTCCACCTCTAGAATCGAGCCGGCGGGCAACTCGGAGCATACGGACCAGCTCACGCCAAGAATACGGCGGCGCTGCGCTGCAGATCCTACCAGCAAGCACAAATCCTCTTGCACCTCGCCGCTTGCGGCCCCAATCCGCACCAAATCGGGAAGATAGATGTCCTCGGTCGAGGGCGACGACGTGCGCAGTACACGGCGCTCTTCATCGGGATTAAGGTCCTTCCAGCTTATGTAGCCCATCTGCCGGCGCTCGGCGCGCATCATGCGCAGCGCCGAGGCACCCGTCAAAATTACGGAAGCAGCCAGCTGCTCGCTTGCAGGCTTGCCACGCTGCCCAATCTTTATTGCCATCTGAACCACCCCTACCAAACGCGTGCGATAGCGAGGCCATCAACGGCCGCAGCGCTGGCGCGCTTGAGTTCCGCCGAAGCCGCTGCCATCGTCGCACCCGTGGTGATAACGTCGTCGATAAGCAGCAAGCGGCGGCCGTGCACGTCCTCAACCGTCTCGTACATGCCTTGGGCACGCTCGCGGCGCTCCTCACGACCGAGTTCGCGCTGGTCGCCATGGCCGTACTTGACCAGGGCGTCCAGCAACGGCACGCCCGACAGCTCGCAAAATGGGCGCGCAATGGCCTCCATATGATCGAAACCACGCCGCCGAAACGCTGCCGCCGTCGCAGGCACAAACACCACCGCATCCGCACCGGACAGCACACCTCCATAGCGATCGGGCGCTACGACCTGGGCATGCAGGGCGGTGTCGTAGAGCAGCTCCGCCAGATACGGAGCCAGACGTCGCTCGCCCGCATCCTTGTACGCTTTAATGATGCGCGGCAGCGGATGCGCATAGACAGCGCACGCCAGGCAGCGGTCGAGCGCCTCCGCCATTGCCGAGGACGTGCCCTCGACCGAACACTCAGTGCACAGCAAATCCCCAAACGGGGCGCCGCATCGGGTGCAGCTATGACGTGGGTCGATGAGCGTGAGCGCGGCCAGGCAGTCTTGGCAAATAAGCGCACCGGCGCGTTCGCAGCCGGCACATCGCGTGGGCGACAACGCCTCAAGCGCCTCGTACGTCGCGTGCTCGGCAAACGGTAGCAATTCGTCCGCAAACGGCAGGGCACCGGCACCCTGCAGACAGCTCAATATGTTCAGATGGCTCTTCAAGACATAACCCTCCCTACGTTCGGTCGCAGGGAGGGTTGTTGATTCGGCGCTATGATACCCCGATGCGCTCGGGGCAAGGCGGGCTAAATCCGCTCGCGGGCGTTATTCGCCGGCGGGCGGTTGTGGTGCGGACGAAGACGGGGTCGAGCCCTCGCCACCATCCTGGCGCGGCTTGCGGGAACGGCGACGGCGACGGCGCTTTTGGCCCTGGTCGGCCGAGCCCTCGCCACCGCGATCCTCGCGCGGCTCGCGCTCGTCGCGAGCCGCGCCACGCGAAGCCTTGGCAGCCGCTCCCCCGCCATCTCCGGGACGACGGCGCGTGACCTTGACCTCGCCATCCGAGACCTGATCGGCCACGGAGGGCACTGAGGGCTTCTGTTGCGCGCCCGAGGAATGGCGACGGCGCGGACGCGGCGCGCGCTCCTCCTCGCCACGCGACTTGCCGCCCTTGTCGGCAGGCGCATCGGAACCCGAGGGGCCCTTGGAAGCAGCACCAGCCTCGCGAGCGGCTGCGGCGCGGAAGGCGTCCTCGCGCTCCTCGCTCGACAGATGACGGCGGCGGCGACGTGTGGGGTTCATGCCACCGCCGCGATTCTGCTGCTGGGGCTGCTGAGCCTCGCGCTCGCGGGAAGCGTTCTTGCCTGCGGGAGCGGCCTCGCCGGCATCGCCCGAACCCGAGCGCTTGCGACGACGACGGCCACCGGCGGCCTCCTCGGCCTCGGGTGCCTCGACCTTACCGCGGCCCTTTCCGCGGCCACGGCCCTCGCCCTGGCCCTGACCGGCGCGAGCATCGGATTCGGCATCGCGACGACGGCGCTTGGGCATCGACGTACCGGCCAGACGGTCGGCACTCGACAGGCCATCGCCCACATCGACGCCGTTTTCGCGATCGAGCTCCATGAGCGCCAGGCGCATCTCGGGCGATTCGATGCGCTCGAGCACATCGCGTGTCACGCAATCGGGGCGGCAGTTGCAACCCTGCTCGGCGGCCTTCTTTTTGCAACCCTCCGAGCACGTCATATCGGCTAGGTTGACCTTAAAGACTTTGCCGTTCTCCAGGCGCAGCACCAGCTGCTCACGCGGCGTGTCATACTCCTGAATACGCGCCTTGCCAAGCGGCGTATCGATGAGCGTCTTCTTTTTGGGCGCACGGCTCTTAAAGTCCTTGTACGCCTCGAACTCATAGCGCAGGCAGCACATCAGGCGGCCGCAAACGCCGCTGATCTTGGACGAGTTGAGCGGTAGGTCCTGCTCTTTTGCCATGCGGATCGAGACGGGCTCAAACTGTCCGCCAAAGCGCGTGCAACAGAGCTCCTGGCCGCACTGGGCATAGCCGCCCACCAGGCGGGTCTCGTCGCGCACGCCGATCTGGCGCATGTCGACGCGAATGTGCAGCGTCGAGGACAGATCCTTGACGAGCTGGCGAAAATCGACGCGCTCCTCGGCCGCAAAGTAGAACACGGCCTTCTCGCCGCCAAACAGGTACTCGACGCCCACCGGTTTCATCTCGAGGTCGAGCTCCTTGACCAGGCGGCGGAAGTCGACCATGGCCTCGTCGCCCTGGATGGCCAGGTCGTCGGCAAGCTGCAGGTCGATGTCGCTCGCCACGCGCAGCACGGGCTTAAGCGGCTGACCGATCTCATCTTGCGGCACCTCGAAGGGATCGGCCGTGACCAGGCCGATCTCGGTTCCGCGCTCGGTGGAACAAATGGCATAATCGGCCTCGAGGATATCCAGATCCTGCGGGTCGAACCACAGGTCGCGCGAGGCGTAGGTAAACTTAACGGGTACGACTAACGGCATTTCAGTGCCTTCCTGATATCGAACAGCATGACCTCGATGGCCAGCTGGGGAGTAACGTTTCTGGCGATGTTGCGCTCGGCGGTTGCGACTGCCTCGAGCGCCCGCGTGGCACCCGCAACATTGGTCGCAGCGGCAAGCCGACCGATCGTGTCGCGCACGTCTTCGTTCACCACGTCGGCCGCCTCGTCCTGAAGTGTCAGCAGCACATCGCGCATGAGCGTCCGCGCGCTCGCCAGCGCTTCCATGATACCCGAACGCTCGCGCGCGTTGAGCTCGCGCTTATTGCGGTCCTCAAGCTGCTTCAATGCTCCACGCGACAGGTAGTCGGCGTTTTGCTCGAGCACCTTTTCCTGCGTGGACTTGACCTCGGCGAGCGGCGCCTTAACGGCGACGATGAGCGACTTGGCGCGGCTGAGCACGTCGGCCTCGTCGGCGGCAATGAGTGAGTCGATGGCACGGACCATCTGACGGCGGGCGTCCTGGCGCTCGGCACTCTTAAGGAACTCGATGCCGCGCGTGGGGCTGCCCGCCACGGCGACGGCCATGCGACAACGCGCGATATCCTGACCAGTGGCACGGCTCACGGCGTGCGCGGCGACGGCGGGTGACACCAGCCGAAACGGCACGCACTGGCAGCGGCTCACGATGGTGGGCAACATCACGTCTGCCGAGGTGCCCAGCAAGATAAACATAACGCCCTCGGGCGGCTCCTCGAGTGTTTTGAGCAGTGCGTTGGCGGTGTTGGCGCGCAGCTGCTCGGCACGGTCAATGATGTAGACCTTGGCCTTGGCGCGGATGGGCGCCAGGGGTACGTCGTCGAGTAGCTCGCGCGTCTGGGCGATGAGGTAGCCCGTGGCGCTCTCGGGCGTGTAATAGTGCACGTCGGGGTGCGTATGGCGGGCGACGCGCACGCAGCTATCGCATGAGCCGCAGCCATCCTGCTCGCACAGGAAGGCTTGGGCGAGCGCCCACGCGGCGTCGAGCTTGCCCGCGCCGGGCGCGCCCAAAAACAGGTAGGCGTGCGATGCGCGACCGCTGGCGACGGCATTGGTCAAAAAGTCGCGCACGCGCTCTTGGGTGTCAAGCTTGGCCAGCAGGCTTGTCTGAGCGGGGGCCATGTTACTCGGCCTCCTGGGCAAGCGCTGCGGTGACGGCGTCCTGGGAAATGTCGAGGCCGTAGACGCGAACCTGCTCGACCGTCCGCGCGAAGACGTCCTCGATGGACGCGGTCGCGTCGATGAGCTTTACGCGGTTTGGTTCCTCGGCGGCGATGGCGCAAAATCCCTGGTAGACACGCTCTTGGAAGACCATGCCCTTAGCCTCCATGCGATCTGCCGCGCCACGGGCTGCCATGCGCAGCGCCGCCTGCTCGGGCGTGATGTGATAGACGAGCGTGAGCGCCGGGTGCGTCCCCGCGACGGCCAGGTTGTTGGCATCGCGTACTATCTGGCGATCGAGGCCATCGGCAAACGCCTGATAGCAAGTTGTGGAATCGTAGAAGCGGTCGCACAGGACCACCTTGCCGTCAGCAAGGGCAGGCGCGATGACCTCGTGCACCAGCTGGGCGCGCGCGGCCTCGTAGAGCAACAACTCGCAGGTGTCTCCCATCGCCGTATTGGCGGGGTCGAGCAGCAGAGCACGGATCTTTTCGCTGATGGCGGTACCGCCCGGCTCGCGCAGGCTCACAACCTGGTAGCCAGCGAGTTCGAGCGCGCGGGCAAGCAGGCGCGCCTGCGTGGACTTGCCGGCGCCATCGACGCCCTCGAGCGTGATAAAGCTATGTTGAGCGGGCTCAAAAGCCATGGGCGCAGCCCCTTCCTACAAGGCGCGTAAATGCAGACATATCAACCAAGCCATGATACCCCAGTGCTCGGTGCGTCCCCAATGGCTAAAGGTGCCTTTCCAAAGTTGCGGTGAAATAGGGACTGATTGAAGCTCTGAGACCGCCAAACAGTCCCTATTTCACCGCAACTTATGATGGGGAATTTTGGACGCTGGGTATAATCGTCGTATTGCATTGAAATGTGGCGAAAGGAGTGGCAATGTCTCGGTATTGCGCCTCGTGCGGCAAGCTTCTTGCAGATAATGCCAAGTTCTGCACCTCGTGCGGTGCACCCGTTGAGCAAACAACCGCGAGCGATAGCCAGCCCGCTTTTGAGCAGACCGGCTCCCTTGATACGCCGCAAGCCAAGGCGGACGACCCCCTCGCCTATCGCCCCGACCCCGCCGCAGGCCCCGCGGCCGTCGAGACCACGCAGCGCATACCCGTCGCGAGCGGCTCGCCCCAACAGCAGCCGGCTCCCGCATACGCGCCCGCTTCGCCACAGACCCCCGCTCCCAAAAAGAGCGGCACCGGGCCGCTTATCGCCGTTATCGTTGTGCTGGTGGCGATCATCATCGCCCTGGTCGTTTTCTTTGTGATCAAGCCTTTCGACAACGCCGCCACGCAGACGACTGCCGAGGTAGCTAAGCTGCACCATGACGTCGATGACGATGACCTAAAGCCTCTCGGCGATCCCAACAGCCTGTACGACGATGATGACGATGACGACGAGGATGGCGGCGAAGCAACGCTCTCCGAGCAGAACCTCTACCGCCGACTGAGCGAATACTACGACTTGCTCGAAGACCTCGACAACTACGTCCGTGGCTGCGCGCAGAACTTCAACGGCAGCTATCTGGAAGAGGATCGAACCACCCGTCAAAATCTCGCCGACGTCGCCGAGCGCACGGAGGACACCATCGAGCAGTATTACGACATCGTCGAGGACCTAGACGTCCCGACGAGCTCCAAGAACTACAGCTCCTGGAAAGACATCGTTGCCCTGTACGACGACCTGGATCACCGCATTGACGCAATCTGTGATGCCTGGGAGATCAGCCTGAAATACGCCAAGCCTGCGGACCACAAGAATGAGATCGTGGCGCCGCTGTCGCGCGACAACGTGGCGGGCACCAATGACAATAAGTACCGCCTAGACTTTGAGGAGCGCTATCCCGGCGCCAAGCCTGTCGAGGTGAAGTAATCCCAACAACTGATCAAATCTTGCGGTGAAATAGGGATTAATTAGGCCTTTTGCCAGCAAAAACAGTCCCTATTTCACCGCAACTTAGAAGTGGGGGCGGGCGCGCATTTGCATTTGCGCGCCCGGCCCCGCCGCGTCTATATGTGCTCGGTTACTTGTCGGCGGCCTTCTTGGTGGTCGTCTTTTTTGCGGTCGTCTTCTTGGCGGCAGTTGCTTTCTTAGCCGTGGTCTTCTTTGCCGCCGTCGTCTTCTTTGCCGTGCTCGCCTTGGTCGTGGTCTTGCGGCCGCGGGCCGGCTTTTTCTCCTTGGTCGGGCAGTCCATGTTGACGCAAATACGCCACGGACCGCGCGCCGTGTTGACCACCACGATGGGGGCGCCGCACTCGGGGCAGGTCTCACCCGTCGCCTCGAGCTTACCGCGCGCCGGTAGAGGATAGCTCACGCCGCAGTCATCGTAGTTGGTGCAGCGGATAAAGCGCTTGCCGCTCTTCTCGCTCTTGTGCGCGATCAGGTCGCCATGGCGTCCGGCCTCGGCGCACACCTTGCACTCGCCCACCTTAAGGTCAGGCTCGTAGTTGGTGGGGCACGTGGGGTTCACGCAGATCTCGAAAGCCTTCTGGCGGAACGGCTGGCATTTAATGCGCGGCGCGCCGCACTCGGGGCACACGGCCGCCTCGCCCTCGAGCGGACTCACCTTGACGCCGCTCGGCACCGGATAGGTCACATCGCAGTCGGGCCAGCCCATGCAGCCAATGAAGCTGCCACGGGTCTTGGCGCTCGTCTTCATAACCAGGTCCTTGCCGCACTTGGGGCAGGCGCCCACGCGCGCATCGGCCGTGACGGCGTCGCTGATGGCGTCGCCCAGCTCCTGCGTGTGCTTGAGCAGTTCGTCGAGCACGCCAGCCAGCAGCGCGCGCGAGTGCGTCACGACATGCTCTTCGGTGTCCTCGCCGCGCTCCACACGGGTCATATCGCCATCAAGCTCGCTGGTCATATCGGGGCTCGTGATGCGCGGGGCAAACTGCGACAGTGCATCGATAATGGCGATGCCCAGCTGACTCGGCTCAACGGGATCATTTTTGAGATAGCGCACGGCGTACAGACGCTCGATGATGCTCGCGCGCGTGGACTTGGTACCCAGGCCGCGCTTTTCCATCTCCTGCACGAGCTTGCCCTGGCTGTAGCGCGCGGGCGGCTCGGTCTGCTTGGCCTCGAGCTTAATGTCGAATACGTCGACCGTATCGCCCTGCTCAAGCGGCGGCATCTGCTCGTCGCGTTTAAGGCCATACGGGTAGGCCTCGCGGAAACCCGGGGTCACGAGCACATCGCCCGAAGCCACGAACGGCTCACCGTTCACATCGAGCTCGAGCTTAGTGTTTTCGATGGTCGCGGGACCCATAAGCGTCGCTAGGAAGCGGCGGGCGATGAGGTCGTAGAGCTTGCGCTGGCCGCCGTCGAGCGTGGACGGATCGCCCTCGCCCGTGGGATAGATAGGCGGGTGGTCGGTGGTCTCGACCTTGCCGCGCGTGGGCTTCATGGGGCCGGCGAGGACCTTTTTGCACACGGGCGCCAGCGCCGGGTTGATCTTTGCAAGGTCACTCACCACAGCGCCCAGATCAAGCGTCGCGGGGTATACGGTATTGTCGACACGCGGGTAGCTGATGAGGCCCGCCATGTAGAGGGACTCGGCGATGCGCATGGTACGCGCAGGCGAGATACCCTCAGCTGCGGCGGCAGCCTGCAGCGAGGTGGTCGCAAACGGCGTGGGCGGCTGCTGCTTGCGCGAGCGCTTGGTCACCGCGGCGACGGTTGCCGTCTTGGCACCGTCAACGTGACCGTACGCCGTCTCAGCAGCATCCTTGTCGGTAAAGCGCGCCGTCTTGTGCGCGATCTTAAAGCGATCGTCCTCGGCAGCGCCTTGCGCGGCGCCCATGCCGCGAATCTGCCAATAGTCCTCGGGCACAAACGCCATGCGCTCGCGTTCGCGCTCGACCACCAGGGCAAGCGTCGGCGTCTGCACGCGGCCGGCGGAACGCACGTTGCCAAAGCCGCCAAACTTGGCGAGCGTCAGGTAGCGCGTGAGCACCGCACCCCAAATGAGGTCGATGTGCTGACGGCTCTCGCCGGCGTCGGCCAGGTTCTGGTCGAGCGAGACAAGGTTATCGAAGGCCTGCGTGATCTCGGCCTTGGTAAACGAAGAATACTGGGCGCGGGCGACCGGCAAGTCGGGCGCCACCTCGCGCACCTTGTTGAGGGCGTCCGAACCGATCAGCTCGCCCTCGCGATCGAAGTCCGTGGCGATGATGACGCTGTCGGACTTTTTGGCGAGGTTCTTAAGCGAGCGAATGAGCTCTTTCTCAGCCGGCAACTTAATGACGGGCGCCCAGGTGAGGTAAGGCAGACTCTCGAGCTTCCAGCCCTTAATGGAGATGCCATCGGCAAGGAACGGCTTACGCTTGGTGTCGTAAGGCGGACGCGCCAGGCCATCGGGCATGTCGGCCGGCAGTATCTCGCCGTCCTCGGTGACCGAATACCAGCCCAGCTTTTTATCGAACAGCACGCTGTCGCAAAAATCAGGCGCAAGGATGTGACCGGCAAGGCCGATCGTCACGCACTCCTCGCCCTTCCACTCAAAGCGGTAGATGGCGGTGTTGTACACCTTGTCCTTTTTGGGTTTGCCCGTGGACAGACGCTCGGCGATCTGACGCGCGGCGTCATTTTTCTCGGCGATGATGAGCTTCAAAAGAGGCTCCTATCTCGTGTCTCTGCGGCTACGCCCGCCCGTATGGCGGCCGATTTACGCCCTTGCTTGCTCGATCTGCCCGATGAGCCAATCGCACCAGGCATCCATGCCCTCGCCCTTGCGCGCGCTCACGGCAAACCGCGGCGCCTGCGGATTGAGGTCATCGAGTGTCTTAGTATACCTATCCATGTCAAAATCGAAAGCCGGAGCCACGTCAACCTTGTTGAGCAGCTGTGCGCCGGCGTGCTGGAAGATGCCCGGGTACTTGATAGGCTTGTCGTCGCCCTCGGGCACCGAGAGAATCATGATGGACAGGTTCTCGCCCAGGTCAAAGTCGACCGGGCAGACCAGGTTGCCCACATTTTCGATAAAGATGACGTCGATGTTTTCCAGACCCACAGCCTGGTCGAACGCGTCGACGGCCTCCATGATCATGTTGCCCTCGAGGTGGCACAGGCCCCCCGTGTTGATCTGGATGGCAGGCATGCCGGCTTCCTTCATGGTGATGGCGTCGACGTCCGAGGCGATGTCGCCCTCGATGACGGCGCAGCGCAGGCCCGCCTTGTCACGCAGGCGCTCGTTGGTGCCCAGGATCGTGGTGGTCTTGCCCGAGCCAGGGCTCGACAAGACGTTGATCACATAGGTGCCTGCCTCATTAAATCGCTGACGCAGCTGATCTGCCAGGCGCTCGTTGCGCGACAGAATCGGCGACGCGATATCAATCGTTTTCTCAGCCATACTCAGCGCTCCTTACTTTTGCCCCTTTATACCCCGTCCCCAGGTGGCTGATGGGCTAATCGTCGGGGGTTTCGATTTCGATACTTGCGATGTCGAGTTCGCGGCCGTGCAGCAGGCGCACGTTGGCACCACCACACTGGGGACAGCGGCAATGGAAACGGTCGTGTTCAAAGACCTCACCGCAGTCCAGACACTCGCTTTGTGGATGGACTTCCTCTACGGCAAGCTCGCAGCCGCGCGTGAGCAGGTCCTCGTCGCGAAACGTCTCCCAGGCAAAGTCAAGCGCCTCGCGCACGACCTCGGTCATATCCCCGATACGAAGTGTTACCAAAACGGCGCGAGAGGCCCCCGCCCCACGCGCCGCGCGAATCACTGTATCGAGTATGCCGTTGACAATGCCAACCTCGTGCATACCGATTTACTCCTCGTCGTCCTCATCGTCCGAGAACAGGTCCAGACGGCTCACAAACAAGCCCTCCTTGCCCTCGCGCGCGGTAATGACCACGCGGGCAATGGCGAGCGAAATCTCGTAGAGCGAGAGCAGGGCACCATACATGAGGCCCAGCGTAACGGGCGAGCCGTCGGGCGTAATCACAGCCGAGCCCACAAGCAGGCCCACGTACACGTAGCGCCAGGCGCCGCGGAAGGCCGCGTAGGACACGATGTGGAAGACGGACAGGTAGAAGATGATGAGCGGCAGCTCAAACGCCACACCAAAGCCGATCATAAAGAGCAGCTCCATGTTGACGTAGTTCTCCAGGTCGGGCAGCGCGGTTGCGACGGCAGAGGTCTCGCCGATGAGCCACTCAAAGCCTGCCGGGATAATGATGAAGTAGCAAAAGATTGCGCCCAGGAAGAACAGCACCGTCGAGGCGAGCACCGTAGGCACAACCCACTTGCGCTCGTTGGGACGCAGTGCCGGCAGGAAAAATGCCAGAATCTGCCAGATGATCATGGGCGTGCACATGACCACGGCCATCTTGATGGCCAGCGAGAAGCGCAGGCCAAAGCCGCCGAGCGTGGTGGTGATGTAGAACTTACCGTCCGGCACAAAGGAGCGGATGGGGTCTTCCAGGATGTCGAGCACCACGGGCGTGGCGAAATACAGCACGATGGCGGCGGCAAACACCGACACGACCACGATAGTCAGGCGGCGACGGAGCTCTCCCAGGTGATCGAAGAGCGGCATGCGCGCAGGTCCGATAGGCATTACTCATCGCCTCCCTTCGAGGCGTCGGCGGTGGCAGCCTCGGCAACGGCCTCGTCCTCGGCCTCGAGCTCGCGAGCGAGCTGGTCGACGACGGCCTTGCGCTTGCGGGGACGACGGGCGTAGAGGTCAGCCGTCGTGGGCTCTGCCGGCTCGGGCTCGGACTCCGGCTCTGCAGCAGGCTCGGGCTCGACGACAGGCTCGGCGGCAGCGGCAGGCTCGGCGCCCTCGGCCTCGGACTCCTCAGCAGCACCCTCGCCCTCGGCGGCAGCCTCGCTCGCAGCCTTCTCGGCAGCAAGACGGGCGCGACGCTCGGCAAAGGTCTCCTTCTTGGCGGGCGCTGCCGTCTCGGCGGCATCCTTGTCCGCATCGGAATCGTCATCGACGGCAGCCTTCTTGGGCTTGACCGGGGCCGACGCGGCCTCGCTCACCGGATCGATTATCTCGGACTGAACAACGGCCGTCATCTTCTCCTGCGTCTCGCGGAACTGACGGATGGCACGGCCGATCGTGCGGCCCATCTGTGGGAGCTTATCCGGGCCAAACAGCAAAAAGCCGAAGACCACGATGATCGCGAGCTCACCCTCTCCAATACCAAACACACATACCTCCAAGGCTCGATGTGAGTCGAGCCCGCACCGCGCCATTCGGCCGGAACTCGTCTATTCATTCGGTCAAGTATAGCGCCCGGACGCCAAAACGTCCGAGCGCATCACAAACATATGCCAAACGGCACGCCCTTTTGGGGGCAAAGATTATGCAGCGGTGATCGAAATCTCCTGGTCGACACCCAACAGCTGAACCACGCGCATTACCGGGGGCTGCACATTGGTGCAGCTAAAACGCTTGCCGTGGTCGACCGCGTGGTGCGCGGCGCCCACAAGCACGCCAATGCCCGTCGAATCGATGTAGCTCACCTGGGCAAAATCGAGCTCAACGGCCTCAGCGGGCTGCTCGAGCGCCAGGTCGATGGCATTACGCAGGCTATCGGCGTTAGAGATATCGATCTCGCCGGTTACCTTAATGGTGTAGAGCTCTGGCGTGGGGTTGGTGGAAATACCCAAATCCATGTATATGCTCCTTTACGTATCGAAGGTGCGGATAGTACGGGAAGCCGCGCGTTAGGCGCGCTCGGCACGCGCAAGCTCGGCAGCGACGAGCTTGACGGCCAGCACCAGCACATCGAGCGCGGCCTCCAGGTCCTCGACCGTGGGATAGCTCGGCGCGATGCGGATGTTGGTGTCGCGCGGATCCTTGCCATAGGGCCAGGTGGCACCGGCCGGCGTGAGCTTAACGCCCAGGTCTGCGCAAAGCGCGGCGACCTTTTGAGCCGAGCCCTCGGGACCATCGAAGCTTACAAAGTAGCCGCCGCGGGGGTGCGTCCAGGTGGCGCAGCCCGTGTCGCCCAAGCCCTCGGTGAGCTTGCGCTCGACAGCCTCAAAGCGCGGGCGCAGGAACTCGGCATGCTTTTTCATGTGCTCCTTGACCGCCTCGATGGTGGGAAGGAAGCGCACGTGACGCAGCTGGTTGAGCTTGTCGGCACTGATGAGGCCGGCCTTCAGGCGCTTGGAGAACTCCGCGATAACCGCGGGGCTCGCACCGATAAAGCCGATACCGGCACCCGGGAAGGTGATCTTGGACGTCGAGGCGAATGCCACCACGCGGTCCTCGGTGCCCGCCGCGCGGGCAAGATCAAAGATGTTGGCGAGCTCGTCGGTCTCGTCGTACAGGTCGTGCACGCAGTAGGCGTTGTCCCAGAAGATGCGGAAATCGGGCGCGGCCGTGTGCATCTCGACCAGGCGGCGCACGGTGTCCTCGCTAAAGGTGATACCCGTGGGGTTGGAATACTTGGGCACGCACCAGATGCCCTTGATGGAATCGTCGGCGGCGACGAGGCGCTCGACCTCGTCCATGTCGGGGCCGTTGTCGGTCATCGCGACGGGGACGTTCTCGATACCCAGATCGGCGGTGATGCCAAAGTGGCGGTCGTAGCCGGGAACGGGACACAGGAACTTGACCTTCTTGCCGTCGTGCGCGGCCTCGTAAGCCTCCCAGGGCTCGCTGCCGCACGAGCCGCAGCGCCAGAACATGCCGGCGATGTCGTGCTCGATCAGCAGGCTCGACGAGCCCAGCACGAGCGTCTGCTCGGCGGGGCAACCCAGGAACTCCCCCGCTAGCTTGCGTGCCGAGGGAATGCCCTCAAAGCAGCCGTAGTTGGAACAGTCGACATTGCCGTCGTGCAGATCGGCATCGGCATTGAGGATATCGAGCATGGGTCGAGAGATGTCCACCTGGGAGGGCGACGGCTTGCCGCGGGCCATGTCGAGCGCCAGGCCCTTGGCCTTGACCTCGGCGACCTCGGCTTTGAGCGCCTCGATGGCGGCATCGAGTTCGGTGGTTTCCATCTTCTGGTAGATCGTCTGCATGGGTGCGACCTTTCACGAAGCGGTACGTTGCAATTCTTCTAAGTATAGACCGCCACCGTCGCAACGTTATGAAGCCGTGATAGATTAAGTCCATCGCAATGAATTACGAATCGCCGCGCATGCCGGCGTGAGGCACCCAAGGAGGCACTATGGAGTACGGATCGTTCCAGGCCGAGGAATTCGGCGACCTGCAGCGCCTGGTCGACGGATTGTTTTACGACCGCCACGTCATCGACCGCCTGGATCTGATCGTACAGGCCGAAATCTTGGACCTGGCGCCCGATCTCATGGAGATCGTCAACCTGCTACCGCCCGGCTATTACGACCGCCAGTCACTTTGCGACCAGCTCAACTCCGCCTTGGCCGCCCACGGCTGGGGCGCCATCTACGGCACCGTGGAATAAACCTAGTCATTGGGGCCTGTGGTCAAAAAATAGCAAATATGAGTACTGTTACTTTTTTAGTAACAGCGATTTTGAATTAAAAAGGCCAGTCTTGGCCTTTTGTGTCCGGTTTTGGAAGGATGCATCGGCATTTTTCGTCCAGCCACGCAATCGTTAATGCACAGACAGAATAGATTTGTACATTATTTTTCGCGCCTAAAATGAAACGCCGTTTGTGACAGTACTCACAAACGGCGTTTTTTGGCCACTGGGGTGTCCGGCAGGTGGCAAGTACCACTCAAAACCGCGTTTTACACGCGCTCGAGCAGGCTCTGGCGTCTGTTTCTACGCGCCTACTCGTTCTTGGGCGCGGGGTGCTTGCAGATCACACTCATGTAGATCATGCCAAGTACGGCCGCGGTGACAGAGCCGGCGAGAATAGCGGCCTTGGCGGCCAGAACCTCAAACTGGGCCGTCGGGAAGGCGAGGCCGCTGATGAGAATCGACATGGTAAAGCCGATGCCGCCCAGAATGCCCACACCGGCAATCATGTGCCAGTTGACATTGCGCGGCAGCTCGCAGGCCCTAAGCTTAACCAGGGCAAACGTCATGCCAAAGATACCGATCGGCTTACCCAGCAGCATGCCAAAGTACACGCCGAGCGTCACCGGGTCGGTGAGCAGCGTGCTCATGTCCACGCCCACTAGGCGAACCTGTGCGTTGACGAACGCAAAAATCGGCAGGATCACAAAGTTGACCGGCGTGGAGATCAGACGCTCCATGCGAATGAGCGGCGGGGTCACGCGGTGCATGACGCGCTCGACCTTGGTAGTCGAGACGGTAAAGTCATGCTGGCCCAGGATGTGTGCCTCGTCATCGTAGCGGTCATCGAGCAGCGGCAGGCACTCGCCCAACCAATCGGTGAGGCTATCGAGCTTGACGCCACACTTGGCCGGGATGGTAAAGGCCAGGATGACGCCGGCGAGCGTAGCGTGCACGCCGCTCTTGAACATGCAGAACCACAACAGCAGACCCAGTACCGAATACGGGGCAAGGCGGTAATGCTGCGTCTTGTTGAGCCACACGAGCGCGCAGGTCACAAGCGCGGCGGCGCCCAACCAAAACGGATTGGGGCTTTGACCGTAGAAAATGGCGATGGCGGCGATGGAGATGAGGTCGTCGGCGATGGCGAGCGTCGAGAAGAACACGCGCACGCCGTTGGGCACGCGGTTGCCCAAAAGCGACAGCACGCCCAGCGCAAAGGCAATATCGGTTGCCATGGGAATGGCCCAGCCGTTGTGCGCGCCGGCATGGTTAAAGATCAGGTAGATGCAGGCGGGAACGACGACGCCGCCCACGGCCGCCAGCATGGGAAGCATAGCCTGGCGCGGGTTCTTGAGCTCGCCAACTGTCATCTCGTACTTAAGCTCAATGCCCACCAACAAAAAGAAAATCGCCATGAGGAAGTCGTTGACGAATAGCTCAACGGTGAGACCGGCCGTAAGGTTGCCCAGACCCACATACAGCGGGGTCTCCAAAAAGTGATGGATGGCCTCGTAGGCATCGGTATTGGCGCAAATGACGGCGGCGATGGCGGCGAAGACCATGACGGCGGCGGAAATCGTGCTGTTCTCGGCGATGCGCTCCCAAATGTCATGGCGCTCAAAACGCTTGCGCTCACGGACGTTGAACAGCTGCTCGGGTGCTGCCATGGGCGGCTCCTTTCACGGGAAAGCTCCCGTCTTAAAAAAGCACGGCCCGCCCAAGTGGCGGCGCCGCGCTCTAACGTATTACGCTTGCATCTAGCCTACCCTGCACGACAGGCACGCAGGCGTGGCCGAAAAGCGGAACCACAGGTTGAACATTATTTGCTCAACGGCACGGGCACGCCTGTCCAAGAGACGACGCGGCGACGTGCACAAAAAACGACCGGAGCGCGGGGCGTCCGCGATCCGGTCGTGGCGTTTGGTCAACTAAACCTAGCAGGCGGCCATGATGGGGGCAGCGACCTGCTTCTTACGGGAGAGGACGCCCGGCATCCAGACGCCGTCGTGCTCGTCGGCAATGCCCAGGCCCTTCTGAGCAGCCTCGGTCTCGCCCTCGAGCAGGACCTGCGAGCCCTCCTCCATGATGTCGGTGATGCACAGGACGATGCCGTCAGCACCCTTCTCGGCGGCGTAGGCGCGCATGGCCTCGCGAATCTCGTCGATCATGCCGAGTGCGCGGGTCTTGTCGACGGTCTCGTACTGGCCGATGAGCAGCTTCTTGCCGGCGGGCTCGAACATCTTGATGTCGTTGCCGACCATCTCGGCTGCGGTGAAGGAGCCGGACGGACGGGTAAGGAAGACCTCCATGCCAAACTTGACCGGGTCGACGCCCACCTGCTCGCCGAGCTTGGCGGCGACGACGCGGTCGACATCGGTGGTGGTGGGGCTCTTGAGCATGAGCGTATCGGTCATCATGGCCGAGAGCAGCAGCTTGGCCTGGACGTCGGAAAGCTCAACGCCGAGCACGCCGGCGAGCTTGGTGACGATGGTGCAGCTGGAGCCCCAGGGCAGGCAGATGTAGTGCAGCGGGCCGGCGGTCTCGAAGTCGCCGATGCGGTGATGATCGACGACGCCAAAGACCGTGGCGTCCTTAAGGCCGGCGACGGACTGGGCGGACTCGTTGTGGTCGGTGAGGACGACGAGCTGACCGGCCTCGACGGACTCGATCGCGCGAGGCTCGGCGATGCCGGCGTCGGCGAGCAGCTTGGCGGACTCTGCCGGAAGCTGACCAAGAGCGCAGGCCTCGTAGGTGTTGCCGGCATACTCAACCTGGTTGAGCAGCTGGGACAGGACGACGGCGCTCATGATGGCGTCGTTATCGGGGTTCTGGTGACCAAAGACAAGAACGTTTGCCATGGATATCCTCCACTTGATATGTGTACTTGGACGTAGCTATGGTAGCACGCCGATGCCGAGCCTTCGCAGACGGAAGGGCCACGGCATATTTTGGGGCAGGCACGGGGGCCAAGGCTGTCCCTTTTACACCATGTTGGTGCAAAGTAACCTGACCCCCTTGCACCAGCTATTTACCGGCGGCGCGCAGGGCTACGTAGGCGGCGCCGATGATGCCGGCGTCGTTGCCGAGCGAAGCGACCTTAATGGGCGTCTCGCGCGAGGCGGAAAGCGCGTAGCGCTGGAAGTGCTCGCGAACGGCGTCGAGGTAGACATCGGCCGAGGCAGACGCACCGCCGCCGATCAGGAACATCTCGGGGTCGACCACGTTGGCAATAAGCGCCAGGGCGCGGCCGAGATAATCGGCCATGGTATCGGCAGCTGCCAGTGCGAGCTTGTCGCCCTCGCGGCAGGCCTGGAACACGTCCTTGGAATCTGAGGGGCCGGTGAGCTCGATGGGCTCGACGCCCGCCTTCTTGCACTCAGCAAGGTAGTTGCTCACCACGCCGGTGGCGCTGGAATACTGCTCCAGGTGGCCATGGCCACCGCAGCCGCAGGTACGCTCCTCGGCCGGGTTCAGGCACATGTGACCAATCTCGCCGCCGGCGCCCACAACGCCCGATACCACGTCGCCGTTAACGATAACACCGCCGCCCACGCCGGTACCGATGGTGACCATCACCACGTTCTGCACGCCCTTGGCAGAACCGAGCCAGGCCTCGCCCATGGCAGCGGCGTTGGCATCGTTCTCGTACTTAACGACCGCGTCGGGACAGTGCTTTTGAATGGCGATCCTCAGCTCGGGCAGGTTAATGGCAATGTTGGCCTTGACCTTGGCATCGCCCGATGCCGGGATGGGGCACGGAACGGCCAGGCCAATGCCCGCCACAAAGGCACGCGGAATCTGGGCTTTGGCGACCACCTGGTCGATAGCCTCGGTCACCGCGGCAAAGCCCGCAGCGTCAACGATGGGAGGCGTGGGCACGCTGGCCTTGGCAAGCAGGTTTCCGTCCTCGTCGAACAGGCCCTCCTTAACCGAAGTGCCGCCGACGTCAATGCCGATGTAGTACTGCTTAGGTTCCATGAGAGCCCACCTTTCTCGTTTAAACATTGCCTGTATGGTACCGCTCCCAAGGCAAAAACCTACCAAAAAGAGACAGGTTTGTTTTGGCAGGTTTTATCTGGGGAAACGTCCGCCCGCTCAACGAGCAATGACGCTCAGCAACTCGCCAAACAAAAAGCGCCGGGAGAGGGAGACTCCCGGCGCCTGCAAAAGGGACTGGATTGTATGCGAACCGCACGATCCGTCGCGGCGAAAACGCCAGCTAGGCCTTGAGTGCCTGTAGCTGTTTGTGGACCTCAATGAGCTCCGTGGCCATGACGCGCATGGTCTCGGTGCCGGCCATCTGGTCCTCGGCGTGCAGCAGAATCAGCGGGGCCTCGCCGTTGCGCTCGCCATTGGCCTCCTTCTTAAGAAGTCCCATGTGAACATCGTGGCCGCCGTTATAGGCCTCGTCGCCCTGCTTAATGAGCTCCTCGGCGGCGTCGAAATCGCCCTCCTTGGCCTTCTGCACGGCGTTGATGTACATGCTCTTGGCGGTACCGACGTAGCTGATGATCTCGAAGCAGGTCATCTGCAGTTCGTTCATATCCTCCATGCGCTGCACCTAGCCCATCACGCTGACGCAGTGGTCGATGATGCCGGCGGCGTTCATGCGGCCATAGTCGACCATGTTGATGACCTCGACCGGGAAACGGCCGGCGGCCTCCTTCTCAAAGTCGCCCTTGGTGTAGCCGATCTGCGGGCCGAGCAGCAGGATGTCGCACTCGTCCAGGTGATCGTGGGCCTCATTCATAGGACGGGCTTCGACCTCGATGTCCAGACCACGGCTCGCGACCTCGGACTGCATCTTCTGGACCAGCAGACTCGTGGACATGCCGGCATTGCAGCAAAGCATGATCTTCTTCATGGTTTCCTCCTTATAACTGCGCGGCGCGCAGACGACAAACTGGATAAATCCTTGTGGTTATCTTTCCCCTGTTTTGCACGTTTAGGCAAAAAAGGAGATACGGGTACCGGTACCAAGCATCGGTACCCGCAAGGGTGGAATGGACAAACGCTAGGCGTTCTGCTCGGCGAGGGCCTCCTGCTTGGCGATGGCCTTCTCGGAGATCCTCATAAAGGGCAGGTAGACAGCCATGCCGATGACCAGCTCCAGAGCCTGCCACACGCCGGCGCGCCAGTCAAAGCCCGTAGCAAGCAGGGCGTTGATGACGGGCGGCATGGTCCAAGGCACCTGAGCGATGCAGGGGCTGATGATGCCAGCGCAGGTCAGGCCATAGGTGACACCGATGAACAGGTCGGGAAGAAGCACGAACGGAATCATGAGCGGCAGGTTGTACACGATGGGGTAACCGTAGATGACCGGCTCGTTGATGTTGAACAGGCCAGGCAGAATGGCCATCTTGGCAACGGTCTTGGAGGCCTTGTTCTTGGAGAACAGGAAGGTGTCGAGCAGCAGCATGAGGGTGCAGCCCGAGCCGCCGATGAGGGCGAAGCTGTTGACGATCTGCATGTTCATGTAGTGATCGGGCTGGATGGTACCGCCGGCGGCAAAGGTAGCCATGTTGTCGACGATGAGCATGGTCAGGATCGGCTCGACGGTAGCGCCCGAGATGGTGGACTGGTGAATACCAACGCAGAACAGCAGGTTGGCGAGGGTGTAGATGAGGATGACAGCCCACGGACCGGCGTTCATGATGCTCTTGAGCGGGTTGGAGATGCAGGTGGAGATGATGGTGCACAGGTCGGTGCCGGCGCAGACGGCGAGCAGGGCCGAGGCGATAGCGAAGATCGAGAGGTTGAGCAGCATTGGGATCATGACGTTGAAGGAGTTGGAGACC
Organism: Collinsella aerofaciens ATCC 25986; assembly: GCF_964239575.1. GTDB lineage: Bacteria > Actinomycetota > Coriobacteriia > Coriobacteriales > Coriobacteriaceae > Collinsella > Collinsella aerofaciens_BQ. Next base: position 80,631 of record NZ_CAXSQQ010000006.1, on the reverse strand, counting down.
GCAGGAGGTACGCCCTCGCCCAGCTTGACCTTGAGCTTCTCGACGCCCGAGATCTTGATGAAGAGCGTCGTGGAGAGCAGGGCGATGATGATGGCCGAGAACAGGCCGTTGGTACCGGTGTTGGCGGTCGAAAGGGCACCGGTGACCTCGGCGGAGGTGATCTTGTCGGTGAGAAGCGGGCTCGTGGCGGCAAGGGTGGCGGTGATCTGCTGCGGCATCATGATGACGAAGGCAGAGATAGCGACAACCACGCAGGCAAGCGGGTTATCGAAACGCTCGTTCTTGGCGAGGCTGTAGCCAATCAGACCGGCCAGGATAATGGCGGACACGTTAAGGGTGCCCAGGGTGATTGCCGAGCCCCAGGTCTGGAGGTTGGCGAGGCCCGCCGCATCGAGCGGGAACAGAGGGAACACGACGTTGTTGATAAGAACCGCGATACCCGCAAGGATATAGAGCGGCGTGATGGTCGCGAAGGCATCGCGCAGGGAACGCAGATGAACCTGGTTTCCCACCTTCGCAGAGACCTCGGCAAATTTGTCGAGGAAGCTCTTTCCGTTGTCACTGGCCATGATTGCTCCTAACTTTCAAATCCGGCCTTTTCCTATGCGCACGGTGGTCTGTCGCCCTCTGCCACCAGATGTGCCAATGTTATTGCGCGTTTGCGCAGGGGCTGAGCGCCCGTTTTGGGGCTGAGCGCCCGATCGCTAATCCACCACGTGGGTCGTGGCGACCTGCTTGAGCCAAGCTGCCGATTTCTTAAGACGGCGCTGATAGCCGTCCATGAGGTCGACCTCGACAAAGCCATAACGGTTCTTGAAGGCATTTGCCCAGGACCAGTTGTCAATGACGGCCCAGTAGTGGTAGCCGCGGCACTTGGCCCCTTCGTCAATGGCCTTGGCGACCCACTCAAGGTGCTGGCGCACAAAGTCGACGCGATAGTCGTCCTGAATGGTTCCCTCGGCGTCACGATTCTTGTACTCGTCCATGATGCCGATGCCGTTCTCGGAGACGAACCACTCAAGATCGGGATAGTTCTTGGCGCAGTCCATGCCAAAGTCGTAGAGGCCCTTCGGGTAAATCTCCCAGCCGCGGCTCTTGTTCATGACGGCATCGGGCCACACGTACTCGTCGGCAAAGTGCGGCAGACCGTACTGGTCGATCTTGCTCGCCGGCGCCTGGACGCGCGTGGGATGGTAGTAGTTGCAGCCAAGCCAGTCAACGACGCCCTGCTTGAGGATCTCCTGGTCACCGGCGCGGAACGGAAGCTTGACGCCGCCCTCGGCCAGGCTGTCGAGCACGTCGGCGGGAAGCTCGCCCTTGGTGATAAGGTCGAGCCACCAGCGATTGTTGATGCCGCTGGTCATACGCACGGCCTCGAGGTCTGCCTCGCTGGGGTTCTCCTTGGTGTAGACCGGGGTGAAGCAGTTGATCATGCCGATCTTGGCATCGGCGCGAACGGCGCCCTTGTCATAGGCGCGACGGTAGTTGGCCACGGCCAGCGCATGTGCCAGCGAGATGTGATACTGCACGGTGCGAGCGCGGCTAAAGTCGTGGAGCTGCGGGAACCACACGCCCTCCTGATAGCGCTGCTCGGGCTCGACGATGGGCTCGTTAAAGGTGAACCAGTACTTGATCTCCTGGCCAAACTCGTGGAAGGCGACGTCGGCGTAATGTGCGTAAGCCTCGACAACCTCACGGCTCTCCCAGCCGCCACGGTTAAAAAGGTAGGTGGGCATGTCAAAGTGGTACAAGTTGACAAACGGCTCCAGGCCGGCTTCGCGAGAGGCGCGGAACAACTCGTGATACCACGCGGCGCCTTCCTCGTTGAGGTTGCCGTCGGCATCGAGCAGACGGCTCCACTGGATGGAAGTGCGATAGGTATCCAGGCCCAAGTCCTTCAAAATGCGAAGGTCTTCCTGGTACTTGGCCATAAAGTCATTGCCGGCGTAAGAGCCAACGCAGTTGTAGAACGAGCCCAGATCCTGGATGGACCAGGTGTCCCACAGGTTCTCGAGCTTGCCGCCCTGGTTCCACTGACCCTCAGTCTGCGGGCCGGACATAGCAGCGCCAAAGAAGAAGTCGTTGGGCAGCTGATACTGTGCCATCAAAGTCCTCGCTTTCGTGTTCTAGAGCTTCCGGTTGGAGACGGGTTTGCTTTGGCAGGTTATCCGGCGCGGGCGCGCACCGGTCATACCGATATCCAACCCGCCAAAACAAAACCGTCCCCAAACGGTCGATCCTGTTCTGCGGAAAGATTCCGTTCGTTGCTTAAACTATAGCGCTCTAATTCTAAAAGTAATGTGTCTTTTTCTTTTTTCTTTCTCGAGCTTCTTAGATAAAGGTTATATGGGTGCCTTGTTAAGGGTTATACTTACTTGCGTATTGATATATGTCGGAAAGGAGGTTCAATGATTCCCAAATACGAGGCGATAGCTGCAGATATTCGTCGAAGCATCGAGGATGGCACTCTTAAACCGGGCGACAAGCTTCCCACCGTCGTTGAGTTCTGCGAGCTCTATAGCGTTTCCAAAATCACCGTCAAACGAGCTATTGAACAAATCACCGAGGAAGGCCTTATTACCAGCCGGCGTGGATCGGGTACCTACGTTAAGGACACGGCGGGGCTTCCCGGCCAGGCGTTTTTCCAGGGCAAAAACGACCGTGCCCAGGGTTTTTCGTATGAGCACCGCGGGGAAAAGGTGACCTCGGTGGTCTACGATTTCTCGATTGTTAATCCACCAGCGGACATCGCAGCCCAGCTGGGAATTGCCGAGGATGACTTTGCCTATCACGTCGTGCGCGTGCGTCAGGCCGATGAGAAGCCCATCGTTATCGAGTACACCTACATGCCCCTCGAGCTGATTCCGGGGCTGAAAAAGAAGGACCTGTACGGATCGGTCTACCGCTTCATCCGCGAGCAATGTGGGCTGAAGATTTCGAGCTTCCACCGTACCATTCGCGCCGTGGCAGCAACCGAGGAAGAAGCCGAGCGTCTGGACACCAAACTTGGCTCTCCCCTGCTCGAGCTCACCCAGATTGGCTTTTTGGACAGCGGCGCCGCCTTTGAGTATTCGACCTCGCGCAACGTTGGCGACCGCTTTGAGTTGCACAATGTAACGTTGGCGTAGGTTTTTGTAGTCATGCGGGCGCTCGTTTTGAGCTGTCTTACGCGGCACCCGCACAACCTTATGGGAGTATGCACATGTCCGATTTGATTAAACTCACGCCGATCTTCCACGAGAAGATCTGGGGCGGCCGCCAGCTGGAGACCGTGTTTGGCTATGACATTCCCGAGGGTCCCATCGGTGAGTGCTGGGCCATCTCGGCCCATCCCAACGGCGACTGCCAGATTGCGGAGGGCCCGTATACAGGCCACACGCTTTCGTGGCTGTGGGCCGAGCACCGCGAGCTCTTTGGCAATTGCGAGGGCAAGGAGTTCCCGCTGCTCATTAAGATTCTGGACGCCAAGGACGACCTTTCGATCCAGATTCACCCCAACGACGAGTACGCCGCCGAGCACGAGAACGGCAGCCTGGGCAAAACCGAGTGCTGGTATGTACTGGACTGCGAGCCCGGTGCCACGATCATCGTCGGCCAGCGCGCGCACGACCGCACCGAGGCTGCGCAGATGATCGAGGAGGGCCGTTGGAACGAGATGCTCAACGTGTTGCCGATCCACAAGGGCGACTTTTTCCAGATTGATTCCGGTACCGTCCACGCCATCAAGACCGGCACGCTCATTTTGGAGACGCAGCAGTCGAGCGACGTGACGTATCGCCTGTACGACTACGACCGTCCCGGTACCGACGGCAAACTGCGTCCCCTGCACATTGAGCAGAGCCTCGACTGCATCGATTTCGACGTTCAGGCTCCGACCGACGGCACGGTGACCGCGCCCGAGGTCGATGGCGTGACCGAGCTCGAGTCTAACTCCTGCTACACCGTCGATCGCGTGCGCGTCGACGGCAGCAAGACCCTCGACCAGCGCTGGCCCTTCATGTGCCTGTCAGTCATCGACGGCGAAGGCACCGTCTGCGGCGAGCCCGTTCACAAGGGCAGCCACCTGCTGGCTCCGAGCACCGTCAGCTCCATCGACCTCGAAGGCAAGATGGAACTGATCATCAGCCACCTGTAAGCTACCGATCCCCGAACGCTCGCCGGGATGGGCGCGGGGTTGGAACAACAATCTAAGACGCAACAAGGGGCTCCCCCGTCTATGTACGGGAGAGCCCCTACTCGTATCTATTTATCAGCCCACCCGGCTCTCCAGATTAAAAAGCGAACGAGCAGAGCAACGTTCGCAAGCAGCGTTATCTAAGGACCTGGGCGGGCGTATAGGGCAACATCGATCGCGAGTTCCGCACGCAAAGGAGAGCACTTAATGTGCTCTCCGTCTTGCGCAGGACTGCCCGAGCAGGCGATGTTGCCCCATACGCCCGCCCGGGTCCGCCGGGATTACGACAGCTTGACGATCGGTGCAAAACCCTTCATAAGCTTTTTGGTCTGACCGGTCTTTTCGAATTGAACCTCGATCATGTCGCCCGCGACGCCGATAACGGTACCGGTGCCAAAGGTCTTGTGGCTCACGGTATCGCCCGCGGCAAAGTCCTGCGACGCGCTGGCGCGATCGACCTTGCGCTCCACCGTCGGCGACACCTTGGACGACGGCTTTTTAGCTCGCGGTGCGCCCGAGCCAAAGGTCGAGGCAACACGGCCGGCATCGGGCGAGACCCCACGATGGCGCTCGGTCCCGTAGCTGCTGCCGCCAAAGAAATCGTCGAAGCTCGATCCGCCGCGCGAACCGGAACCGCCGGTCGAGCGCGTATGCGAGCCAAACACCTTGCCGCCATACATATCCGAGCCCATGCCCGAGCCAAAGGTGCCGTGACGGTCGCCGCGCTTCTCCCAGCCCGTGCCCTCAAAACCGGCAGAACCGATACCGCTAAACTCGATATCCTCAAACGGAATCTCGTTGAGGAAGCGCGAACGCGGGTTGGCAGAGGTCGAGCCGTAGGTGCGACGCGTGGCAGCATAGGTCAGGAACAGGCGCTTACGGGCACGCGTGATGGCAACGTAGGCCAGGCGACGCTCCTCCTCGAGCTTGCCCGGGTCATCGCTGCCGCCAAAGTCGTGCACGTGCGGGAAGATGCCCTCCTCCATACCGGCAACGAACACCGCCGGGAACTCCAGGCCCTTGGCGGAGTGGATGGTCATCATGGTGATGGCATGCGTCTCGCCGGCCAGGGAATCCAAGTCGGAGCGCAGGGCCAGCCACTCCATGAGTGCCGGCAGCGCCTTACAGGTGAGCGGACCGTAGGTGCGCTCGATCTCATCGGCATGCACGGCGCCCGCCGGTAGCTCTGTTGGCACGGCATACGCGTTGCCCGCGATGGCGGCGGCCAAGGCATCCTGCGGCGAGAGCGCCGGGGCGGCTAGGTTATCGAGCGGATTGGAACCTGCGGCGTCACGAGCGCCGACAAGTGCCTCAAACGAGGATGCCGGAGCGGACGGCCCCGGCTCGGGCGCGGGCGCACTCACCACGACGGGCTCGGACTCGGCGACGGACGGCACGTCGGCAACACCGGCCGCGCGCAGCTCTTCCAAGCTCTCGAGCGTCCCCTCGATATCCTCGTGCGTCTCCTCAAATTCGGCGGCGACGCCCAGGAATTCCTGGATGTTCTCGGCGCGGCTCTCGGACTCCATGGTGCCCTCGGCGCGGAACGCCTGCAGCAGGCCCGTCTTGTCGACAATCATCTCGACGACATCCTTGAGCTCGCCGTCCATGCGGCGACCCTCGCGTACCAGCGCCACAAAGCTCGACAGGCCGTTGCGCACCTTGGCACTAAACATGCCCGTCTCGGCGCACGCGATCTCGCAAGCCTGGAAGAACGAGCAACGGTTGTCGCGCGCCAGCTGCTCAATCTTTTGGATCGAGGTGGAGCCGATACCGCGGCGCGGCGTGTTGATGACGCGCTTGACGCTCATCTCGTCTGCCGGGTTCACGATCATCTTGAGGTAGGCCATGACATCGCGAATCTCGGCGCGGTCGAAGAATCGCGTGCCGCCAACGATCTTGTAGGGCACGCCCGCGCGCAGGAACATATCTTCGAGGATACGCGACTGGGCGTTGGTGCGATAGAACACAGCGATGTCGTCGTAGCTCGTGCCCTTGGAGTGCAGCTTCTCGATCTCACCGGCAATCCAGCGACCCTCGTCGCGCTCGTCGCTCGCCTGGAAGGCCTGGATCTTCTCGCCATCGCCCTCGGCCGTAAACAGGCGCTTGTCCTTGCGCTGCGAGTTGTGGCGAACAACGGCATTGGCGGCGCTCAGGATGTGACCCGTGGAGCGGTAGTTCTGCTCCAGCTTGACGGTCTTGCAGTTTTTAAAGTCCTTCTCAAAGTCCAGGATGTTGGTGATGTCGGCGCCGCGCCAGCTATAAATGGACTGGTCATCGTCGCCTACGACCATGAGATTTTGGTACTTGGCGGCCAGCAGGTTGGCGATTTCGTACTGGACGTGGTTGGTATCCTGATACTCGTCGACGCTAATGTAGCGGAAGCGCTCTTGGTACTTGTCAAGCACCTCGGGGCGGGTGCGCAGCAGCTCGAGCGTGCGCACGAGCAGGTCGTCGAAGTCCATCGCGTTGGCGGCGCGCAGGCGGCGCTCCAGCTCCATATAGACCTGCGCGGCCTTTTTGTCGTTGGGGCTGTCGGCGGATTTGAGCATGTCCTCGGGCCCGATCATGGCGTTTTTGGCCGAGCTGATCTTGCTGCGGATCATGTTGATGGGGAACTGCTTTTGCTCGATACCGAGTGCCTGCATAATGTCGCGCACCATGCGCTTGGAATCGTCGTCATCGTAGATGGTGAACTGACCGGTATAGCCCAGCAGGTCGGCGTCCTCGCGCAGCATGCGCACGCACATGGCATGGAAGGTGCACACCCACATACCGCGGGTGCCGCTGGGGATGAGCGCTGCCAGACGCTCGCGCATCTCGGCCGCGGCCTTGTTGGTAAACGTGATGGCAAGGATCTGCCAGGGCTTAACACCCAGGTCGCCGAGCATATGGGCGATGCGGAAGGTCAGGACGCGGGTCTTGCCCGAGCCAGCACCGGCAAGGACCAGCAACGGACCCTCGGTCGTCAGGACGGCCTCGCGCTGGGCGGGGTTAAGGCTGTCGATGTCGACGAGCGGCTTAGCGGGCTTGGGTGCCGGTGCGGGAGCATCGTAGATGTCGAGCGGGACGAGCTCGGGCTCCGGCGCAGCGGGGGCAGTGTATGCATCAAGCGGCACGGGTTCCGGCGCGGGCGGCACGGGTACCGCGGCATTCTTTTCCCAGGGCAAGGACTGGGTCATGGGCGACTCCTCATCTGACGGACGGCGCGCCTGCGGGCAGCGCCATAGTTTGAGCCGTACCAGTATACCGAGCCGCGCGGACACCGACGCAAATCACACCACGACTCCGTCCGCCACCATCGGACCCGCCCCAGCGAATTTGGCGCAATGAGGTCAGATTTGTCTGCACCAAGCTGGTGCAAAGTAACCTGACCCCATTGCGCCAATCACAGAGCCACCGATGTCACGGTAGCAGCAGCGAGCGGCGGCCAGAGCGAACAAATTGGCATGAAAAGAGGGCGGCATAGACCTTTTGGCCATGCCACCCCCTTTGAATGACAAGTTGTCGCCCCGGCCGCCGCGCAGCGTCGACTAAGTTAGAGGCCGAGCATCGGCTCCAGAACGAAGAAGTATGCGAGCACTACGATGCCAAGGATGATGCGGTAAACACCGAAGCACTTAAAGTCGTGACGGCGGACGAAGCCCATGAGCCACTTGATGGCGATGAGCGAAACCACAAAGGCCACAACGCAGCCCACGCCCAAGATAGCGACCTCGTTGGCGCCGAACGTGCCGCCCTTGATGAAGTACTTGACCAGCTTGAGCGCACTCGCGCCAAACATGACAGGGATGGCCAGGAAGAACGTAAACTTGGACGCCACCGAACGCGTGCAGCCCAAAAGCAGGCCGCCGATGATGGTAGAACCGGAGCGAGACGTACCAGGCACCAGCGAAAGCACCTGGAAGCAGCCGATACCCAGCGCAGTCTTCCAGCTCAGGTCCTCGAGCGTGGCGATGGAGCCAAAGTCCAGATTCTCGTCATCGTCCTCATCCTCAGCGGTAGCCGCGGCGGGCGCCGCAAAGTGCGCACCGGCGGGACGTCCACCCGATACCACAGCACGCGAGCCAAACGAACCGGCAACGGCCATTTCCTCTCGCTTGCTCGCGCGCCAGTTCTCGATCACGATAAACAGCACGCCGTACACAATGAGCGCCAGCGCCACGACGGGAGCATTGTAGAAATGCTCCTCCATCCAGTCGTTAAGCGGCAGACCGATCGCCGCGGCGGGAATGCAGCCGAGCACAATCTTGCCCCACAGCACCCAGGTGTCGCGACGGCCCTCCTTGCCCTTGCTGGGCGAGAACGGATTGAGCTCATGGAAGAACAGCACACAGACGGCCAGAATGGCGCCGAGCTGAATCACGACCAGGAACATATTCCAGAACGTCTCGCTCACGTTCATCTTGACGAACTCGTCCACCAAGATCATGTGACCGGTCGACGAAACAGGCAGCCATTCGGTGATGCCCTCGACCAGGCCCATGAAGGCAGATTTTAGAAGCTCGATAATATCCAAAGGGACCCCCTCGTTAGACACCCGCCGATATTGTTCTGCGGACGGTGCGGGCGATGTCCCATTATCAACCGTTGGCGGCGCGCCTGCGCCTACCCTTACCAAAAAACTCGCCCGTTCACAGAATTGCGAGCGGTCAAACCCAAATCCTTGGGTATAACTGCAACAAGATAAAGTGTCCGGCGGCCGACGCGCCCGCGCCCGCCCGATGCACGAGCCCCGCGCCCGTGCGATAGACCAAGGAGGAAACCATGAACGAGGGCTACACCAAGGTATTTGTTTCACTCGACGGTACTGAGCAGCAGGATTTTGTGCTCGCACGCGCCATTAAGGTCGCCGCGAACAACGGCGCCAAGCTAATCATCGGCCACGTTATCGATTCCACGGCGCTCGAGAGCGCCGGTTCCTATCCGGTCGATCTGGTCAACGGCCTAGAGGAGGCATTTAAGAACTCCATCGCCAAGCAGCTCGAAGAGGCCAAGGCCAATCCCGATATTCCCGAGGTCGAGGTCATGATTCGCGCCGGCCGCATTCGCGAGACGCTCAAAGACGAGATGCTCGACGTGGTCAAGCCCGACCTGGTGCTCTGTGGCGCACGCGGCCTGTCCTCGATCAAGTATGCGCTCCTGGGTTCGATTTCGACGTTCCTGCTGCGCAATACGGACTGCGACATCTTGGTCGTGAAGTAGGTTCCTTCCCGTCGGCGCAAGGCCTGCGGGGTTATCACGCCGACGTCCTCGCCGCTTCGCGGCTGCGGGATGTCGGCTTAGATAACCCCTCCCGGCCTTGCGCCTTCGTCACCGTACTTCAGCGAGTTGGCTGATAAAAGATGGCGTGCCGCCCTGGTTGGGGCGGCACGTTTTTTATGGGGCGATTCATTTAAATCCTTGCGGCTATATTCACGTTCGGGAACATAGCCGTCCGCACCGCAAGACGGCCCGCCTACTCAAAGTATTGGAACTTGTTGGTTGAGAAGGCAAACGTGACGACAAAGCCTTCACCGGGCTCGGATGCCGCGGTGACGTCGATGCCCATCTTGGAGCACAGGCGCGCCACCAGGTAGAGGCCGATGCCCGTTGCGCGCTTGGTGGTGCGGCCGTTGTCGCCGGTAAAACCCTTCTCGAACACGCGCGGCAGGTCTGCCGCACACACGCCGCAGCCGTTGTCCGCGACGGTAAGCTCGATGCGCTCGCTTGCCAGGCCCTCGTCCAGCAACGCGCCCGAAAACGTGATCTTCGCACCGTCCTCACACGCATATTTAATGCTGTTCTGAATGAGCTGGCCCAGAATAAACTCGAGCCACTTCTCGTCGGTAAAGACCTCAAAGTCGAGGTTCTCGCACACCGGAGCAACGTGCGCCGCGATAAGCTCGCGCGCGTTGGCTTTAATCGCGCCCGTCACCAAGGTCTTGAGATCCCAGCGGCGAATCAGGTAGTCGCGCTCCACGACTTCCGAGCGCGCATAGTACAGAGCTTGGTCGATATAGCGCTCCACGCGGGCAAGCTCGCGTGCCAGGTCATCCACGCGCGACAGGTCATCTTCGCTGCCATCCAGGTTTTCCAAAATTAGATGGGCCGCCGCCTGGGGCAGCTTGGCCTCGTGGACCCAGCTCTCGATATAGTCGCGATAGTCATCGGTCTGACGCCTGCCTTCGGCAACCTCGTCGCAAGCGGCTTTGCCCACCCGGCGCAAGACCTCGTACTCGAGCTCGCCCTCGGCATAGGTCGGGCATTGCACCATCTCCTGCACCCATGCAGGACTCTCGAGCTCCTCTGCCGCACGCTCCAGCTGGCGCAGAAAACGACGACGGCGCGCGTACTCGATCACGATGCCGAGCATACCAAAGATATAGGACACGCCGACCGCCACGACCACGATAGAAACGGGTGCGCCGGCGACCGTCAGCACAAAGCAGCTCAGTAGCACGCCGCACGTCCACACGACGACGGGAAGCAGCGCGTCTTTAAAGAACTTGGCAAACGACATAGCCGGCCCCTAGACCGAATAGCCCTGGCCGCGGTGCGTGGTCAAATACCCCTTGATGCCGATTTTTTCGAGCGTGGTGCGCAGGCGGTTGATGTTAACGGTAAGCGTATTGTCGTCCACGAAGGCGTCGGAGTCCCACAGGTCCTGCATGATGGCCGAACGCGAAACGATCTTGCCCGCGCGGCTCAGAAGCAGCGAGAGGATACGCAGCTCGTTTTTGGTGAGCTCGGTACTGGTGCCGGTTTGCGTGTTGGTGACCATGGAGCGTGCGAGGTCGAGCTCCAGTCCCTTGTGTACGAGCGTGCTGCGCTCGCCCGCCGCCGCGGTGCGACGCAGCAAGGCATTGATGCGGGCCACGAGCACGCGCGCGCTGTAGGGCTTGGGAACAAAGTCGTCCGCGCCGAGCGTCATGGCCATGACCTCGTCAATCTCGGTCGTGCGCGAGGTGAGGACGATGATGGGAACCTCGGATTCGCGGCGAACCTCGTGGCAGATATGCTGGCCGTCCTTGACGGGAAGCGTGAGGTCGAGCAGCACCAGGTCGGGCGCGGCGGCGAGGATATCGCGCGAGACATGCTCGAACGATTCGCAGGTCTCGATTTCAAACCCGGCGCGGACAAGGATGTCAACAAGCTCGCGACGAATGGGTTCATCGTCCTCAACGATATAGATTAGCGCCATGGATTCCGCTCCCCTCTTGGTTGTCTTGCCCCATTATGACCGCGGAGCCGCAGGTACGCGCCTCGCGTGTCACCAAGGTGACAGAACTGTTCGCGAACGAAAACGCTTGGCTCGTCCCTCGCTCGCAACGGGCGCGGGAATCAAATGATTATTAAATCCCCGTCCCAGAAAAATCATTTAGCGGCGGGCGCGGAGCTTTTTGTAGCCGTCGGCGAAGAAGGCGACCGTCGCGGCGTCGGCCTCGGCAGCGTCCGTCTCGGTTGCGGGAACCACGCCGTGCTCGTCGCTCACCAGGAACAGCGCGCCCTTGAGTTGCGCGGGAATGTCTACGCGCGTGACCGGGATGCCCTTGGTCTGGGCGAGCTGCTCGATGAGCGTCGCCGTGCCGCACAGGCACTCGTCCGCCGGCGCCACAAAGGCAAGCTCGCCGTTGTTGACGGCGGCGAGCAACTCGGGCGCCACACCGGTCTCGTCGGCCTCGGAGCGGGCCTCGGCGGAACGGGCACGCAGCGCCTTGGCCGACGTATCGGCGAGCGGCTCGTACTCCCCCACCGTCATGGCGGCGTTGCCGTTGATGTCGATCACCAGCATGAGTACGCCGTCGTGCGCAGTGTAATCGCCCTCGGCAAGCGACCACTCAACGTGCTGTTTGGCCCAGCTGAGCATGTTATGGGTAAGCGGCTCGCCCTGCACCAGGCGCTCGGACAGTGCGCGAATGTGGCGGTTGAGCATGGGCACCTTTTTATTGGACATGCGCCAACGGCAGATAAGCGCGGGCTTGTCGAGCGTAAACTTCTCGACCGCCTCCTGATTGGCGCAAAAGTCCTCGTACGCACGCTGATCCTCGGCATTGCCAAACAGCTCGGCATCATCAATCTGGGGCATGGTCATACCTTTCGTGTTAGTCATTCCGTCCTCTTATACCAAAAAGACGGCCCTCCAAACGGAGCAGCCGTCTTTTGCGGAGATTATTTTGTCCCAAGGCGGAACTTAGTGGCGGAAGTGGCGGGCGCCGGTAAAGACCATAGCAATATTGTGCTCGTTGCAGGCCTGGATGCTTTCGTCGTCGCGCTTGGAGCCGCCGGGCTGGATGATGCAGGTCACGCCGTGTGCAGCAAGCACGTCGACGTTGTCGCGGAACGGGAAGAACGCGTCGCTTGCACAGGCAAAGCCGCCCTTCTCCACGCCCTCGCGCTCGCAGAAGTCCTCGGCGCGCTCGCAGGCAAGTAGCGCAGAGTCAACGCGGTTAGGCTGACCCGGGCCCATGCCAATGCCGGCCTTACCCTTGGAGACCAGGATGGCGTTGGACTTAACGCCCTTGCAGACCCTCCAGGCAAACTCGAGCTCGGCCATCTCGGCGTCGGTGGGCTTGCGGTCGGTGGGGAACGTAAAGGTCGCGGGATCCTCGGTCACGTGGTCGACCTCCTGCACCAGCATGCCGCCGTCGACGGAGCGCAGCTCCACCTGAGCGCCGTGGTCCACGCCGCCGGTCGCCAACACGCGCAGGTTGGGGCGCTTGGCCATGCGCTCGAGCGCCTCGGCGGTGTAGCTCGGGGCGATGATGACCTCGACGAACTGCTTGTTCTGATCGGCAAAGTGCTCAACCAGATCAAAGGGAACCTCGCGGTTGCAGGCGATGATGCCGCCGAAGGCGCTCTTGGGATCGCAGGCAAAAGCGCGGTCGTAGGCAGCCGTGATGTCCTCGGCAACGGCGGAACCGCAGGGGTTCTGGTGCTTGAGGATTACGCAGGCCGGCTCGTCGAACTCGCGGACCAGGTTCCAGGCGGCGTCGGCATCCAGATAGTTGTTGTAGCTGAGCGGCTTGCCCTGGATCTGCTTGGAGCCCACGAGCGGGAACTGCGAGCTCGCGGTGTTCTCGCAGCCCTCGGCAAAGCGATAGACTGTGGCTTTCTGCTGCGGGTTCTCGCCATAGCGCAGGTCGTCGACCTTCTCCAGCGAAATCTCGAGCTTGGCAGAGGTGTCCGCCACGTCGCTTGCTTGGGCGGCGAGCCAGCGGGAGATGGCCGTGTCGTAGGCGGCGGTGGTCTGGTAGACCTTCACCTGCAGGCGACGACGGGTGGAAAGCGTGGTGCAGCCACCGGTCTCGTGCATCTCGGCCAGGACGGCATCATAGTCGGCCGGATCGGAAATGACGGTAACGCTCGTGGCGTTCTTGGCGGCAGAGCGCAGCATGGAGGGGCCACCGATGTCGATGTGCTCGATGGCGTCCGCGAAGGTGACCTCGGGGTTGGCGACGGTCTTCTCGAACTCGTACAGGTTGACGACGACCAGGTCGATCAGCTTAATGCCGTGCTGAGCCGCCTCCTGCATGTGCTGCTCGGAATCGCGGCGGGCCAGCAGCGCGCCATGAACCTTGGGGTGCAGGGTCTTAACGCGGCCGTCCATCATCTCGGGATAGCCCGTGAACTCCTCGATGGGGGTTACGGGAACGCCCGCGTCCTCGATGGCACGAGCCGTGCCGCCCGTAGAGATGATCTCGACGCCAAAGTCGTCAACCAGCGTCCGTGCGAAATCGACGACGCCCGTCTTATCGGTAACCGAGATCAACGCGCGTGCGATCTTCACATCAGATCCCATGCAGTCCTCCTGTCTGGTACGCCGCCGTGCTCTGTGAGTCGGTGATACGTCGATCTGCAGCGCTCGCGCAGCGGCATTGAAAATACTGATTTAATGTAGCGCATCGAGCGCATCGATGCACCCCGCAACGGGCGCATGTGCAGAAAAAGTTTGCGAGCGGAGGGGATGGGCATGGCACCGGGCACGGTGAGTTCATGGAACACAGGGGCACCATAATTAGATGCCAATGGCGTGGTAGAACTGTGCTCGATATGCATCCGCAAAAGAAAGAGGCACCATGGTCTCGCGGGTTCTCTACCGACCGTTTGATACCGAAGACTTCGACGCCATCGCGCTGATTCTGCAGCAGCTTTGGCATAACAATTCGGATAACGATGAGTACAACCGCCTTGAGGCCGCGTGCGACCTCGCCTATTGCCTTTCGTCGTCGACGTTTTCACAGGTTGCCGTAATCGACGGTCAGGCGCGTGGCATTTCGCTCGCGCGTGCGGGACAGAGCTCCGGCACCACTATCAACGAGCATTGGATGGATACCGAACGCGCGCTGCTATCGCAGATGCGTGAGCTAGAGCCCGATGCGTGCGCCGAGTATCTCTCGTTTGTGCGCGCAACCATCCGAACCAACAACCGCCTGCTCGAGAGCAGCCCGTTGCCGCACGACAACGAGGTCACGCTGCTTGCCGTGGATCGCGATGTCCATGGCCTGGGCGTTGGCACGGTTCTGCTCGATGCCGCCGTCTCGCACCTGTCCTCGCTTGGAGCGACGAGGGCGCACCTGTACACCGACTCCAACTGCTCGTGGAAGTTCTACGAGCTGCACGGCTTTAAGCGCACGGCCACGCACCGCGCCAACCGCGAAGAGCGCCGTCACGACATGCCGCGCGAAAGCTTCCTCTACGAACTCGATCTAACAGCCTAAACCCGGCAGTTAGGGACGTTCCTTTTGTGCCGGCACCCCGGGACACTCCTTGGCAGCAACCGCACCTAGTCGTTGGGGACGTTCTTAAATGATTAGTCGCTGGGGACAGTCTTCGTAGGTAGCGCGTAAAAAGGGGATGGGCTTTCCCCGACGGCTGTCGAGAAAAGCCCATCCCATAATTTACGACCGTTAGAACGTTCCGCCGCCGCCTCCGCCGACGCCGCCACCACCGCCGCCAGAGAAGCCGCCGCCGCTGCCGCCGCTCGAGCTATCGGAGCTCGAAGCCAGCTCGCGGATGGTCTCGTGATACACATCGTTGAACGAATCGAGCGGAGACTCGATACCGTAATGATGGTAGTACCACCAGTAGCAGGGATAATTGTCATAGAAGCCGTCGGCCTCGCGCACCTCGGGCGGCACGGCCTCGGCAAGCTGACGCAGCACTTCCTTGGAAACACCCAGCGCCACGCCCATCACCAGCAGCTTGTTCCACAGCACCAGATCGCCCGGGACGGCTTCCTTTAGACGCGTGAAGTCCTCGAGCCAATGCTTAAGTGCCTTGCAGCGAGCCGCCACCTCGGCGCCCTCCGGCGTAAAGCGGCGAAACGTAAGGCCCACGCCGATACCCACCAGCACAATCGGCACCGAGATAACCGCGGCGGTAATGTTCGCCTGTGCGCCATCGGTAAAGAAAATGGATCCCACGGGAACAAAGGCAATCAGGATACCAAGAACCAGGCAAAACACCATTGCAACAATGCCGTCCGAGGCAACGTACTCGCTATCGGCCAGCTTGCCCTTAACGGTGTTCTGATAGTCCTCGAGCTTATCACCCACGGGTGTAGCGTGCTGCTTGACGTAGTGCTGCAGCTCGTCGAACGTGCGCGAACGGTCACCGTTCTCGTCAGGCTTAGCACCGGCAAAGAAGACCTTGAGCACCATGTGGTCAATGCCCTTGGCCGACTTCCAGCCCGCATCACTCACCGTCACGCGATACGTCTGCTCTTCTTTTTCACGCCCCAACAGACCCTTCTTGGCCTTGGTCACGGTCGCCTGCTCCAGCTTGATCACACGGTCGTCAGTGAGCTTCATGAGCGTGGCGATATATGCCTGGTCGGGCACCTCGTTCCAGCTCATGAGGGCCGAAAGCACGGCGGGATGGTCGGCCGAAGGCACATCGCGGAAATACTCGTCCTGGAAAAGCGGCTTGGGCTTGCGCTTGCGCAGCTTGAGCATAACGATTGTGCCGGTAAAGACCACCGCCGCAACAACACTTAGCACGGCAAGTGCATTGGCAATCATGCGAGCGTGAGCGCGGCGGGCGTTAGCTTCGTCGGCCCATTCCTTCTCTTCGCTCAGGATCGTTGACATGCGCTCTTCGCCCGAAGCGGCAAGCTGCGGCACCCAGTCGCTAGGGAAGGCGATGCGTGCCTCGGCGAATTCGCCCTGATGCACGCAGGGAATGGTATAGGTGACCATGGGTTCGTCCGCATCGAGCGATACATCGCCCGTCAGCGGGCCGTGGCCCCATGCGCGGAAGTTATCGCCCTTGACGGCCGCCGTCCCGGCAGCGGCATTCGCGAAGTACACTTCCATCTCAACGTCATCGGAGTCCGCGGACCAGCCGTCGCCCACAAACTTCCAGTAGAGCTCGGCGGTATCGGCCCAGTTCATGACCGCACCGGTCATGGTGTAGCTCACGTAATAGATCGCGCTGTCGCCGCTCTCGTGGGGGCTGAACACCTTAATCCTTACGCCGTCACCGGTCTGCTCGACCGTGTAGACGCCAGAATCGCCCTTGTTCGCGCTATCGACTTTGTTAAACGCGGTGTCCTCTTCCTCGACACTCAGCACGTCAACGCCCGCCGTGCCGCCCTGCTGGTTGGTGCCCGTATTGATCT
This sequence comes from Collinsella aerofaciens ATCC 25986, assembly GCF_964239575.1. GTDB lineage: Bacteria > Actinomycetota > Coriobacteriia > Coriobacteriales > Coriobacteriaceae > Collinsella > Collinsella aerofaciens_BQ. The sequence continues at coordinate 63,856 of NZ_CAXSQQ010000006.1, read as the reverse complement.
CCCAAAACACGCCGTTGATGTCGTCGTCGAAATCAAACTGGCGTCCCTCGACAACGGTCAGCGATCCATCGGCCTCAACCGTGGCACTGATATAAGTTTGGGTCATGGAGTAGCCGTCGGCGTGCGCGGCGACAGGCAGCAGCAACAACGCAAGCGTGACGAGCACGCAGACGGAAGCGAATCGCGCAAACAGGTGGCGCTGCCGGCTGACTTTGGCGGCGAGGGTGTTCATAGGCACATCCTTTGTCTGTAAAACCAACAGCGCCATTGTCCCACGTTTGCGGGTACGCATGGCGAACATCTAGGCGACCGGAGCGCCAAACGGGATGAAAGTCACACCCGCACCCCGGCAGCTAGTCATTGGGGACGTTCTTAAATGACTAGTCATTAGGGACACCCTTGGCATAGCCCGCCCCGGCAATAGATACCACTTCACAGCTCCGTCACAGGTGTAGCGGCTTTGTGTGGGCGCGGCACGCGCTGATTGAGCCGCCAGCCGAGGGGCATAAAGCAGTTGAGCGAAAACGGTTTGCCCCTTTGCCGTTCGCTCGAGGATCATGTCCCCCTTTTCCGCGGAAACCCCGGCAGTTGCGAAGAGCTGCCGGGGTTTCTGTCGTTTGTGAGGCTAAGTCGGTACGCAGCGATCGAGACCTTGAGCCGCAAACCCACCGTGCGCAATGCGTACCGCCGCCAACTTGTGAGCGCAGCAACGCCTTCCCTGCCAAGCCCCGCGTTATACTCGTCCGCATGGATATCAACGCACGCAACATAGCAACACGCGCCGCGGACGCACCAGCAACGGCAGCGCCCACCCCCGTCGTGGGCCGCTTTGCCCCGTCGCCCTCGGGCCGCATGCACTTGGGCAACGTGTTCAGCTGCCTGTGCTCGTGGCTTTCGGCCCGCAGCCAAGGCGGCAGCATCGTGCTGCGCATCGAGGACCTGGACGATCGCTGCAAGCGCCCGGAACTTGCCACTCAATTGATTGACGACCTGGCCTGGCTGGGACTGGAATGGGACGAAGGCCCCTACTACCAGCACGATCGCCTGGATCTGTACGAGGACGCCCTGCGTCAGCTGCAAGACGCCGGCCTCACCTATCCCTGTTTTTGCACGCGTGCCGAACTCCACGCCGCGAGCGCGCCGCACGCGAGCGACGGCACGCCCATCTACCGCGCCGCCTGCCGAGACCTTTCTGCCGAGGAGGTTGCCCGCCGCAGCGCTCTGCGCGCTCCGGCCACGCGCCTGCGCGTACCCGCCGTCGACGACCTCGCAAACGATGTGATCGAATTCGTGGACCGCACGTATGGAGCCCAATGCGAAGCACTCGCCACCGAATGCGGCGACTTTTTGGTGCGCCGCAGCGACGGCGTTTTTGCCTACCAGCTAGCCGTGGTGGTCGACGACGCTGCCATGGGCGTCACCGAGGTCGTGCGCGGATGCGATCTGCTGGGCTCCACGCCGCGCCAAATCTACCTGCAGCATTTGCTGGAACTTCCCACGCCGCACTACGCGCACATTCCGCTGCTCATGTCGCCGGATGGCCGCCGCCTTTCCAAGCGCGACCGCGACCTGGACCTGGGCGAGCTCCGCACCCGCTTTGGCGCGCCCGAGGCACTACTGGGCTGGCTCGCCGGGCAAACAGGCATCGCGCCGGACGCCACACCGCGCTCTGCCGAGCAGCTGGTCGAGCACTTTAGCTGGGATGTTATCCGCACGCATCGGGAAAACATCACTGTAACGGTCGAGTAGCCAGCCACCCCGCCCCTACGCGACATCCCAGGGCTGGAGTTCGTCGCCCAGGCGGACAATACAGTCGTAGAGCACGGTGTGGCACTCGGCTGGGTTGGCGTCACGATGAAAATGCCCGTAGTACCAGCGCTTGTAGTCCAGGTGGTCCTCCAGCTCGTCGAAAAACGTGGTGAGTCGATCGACATCGGGATAATTCCAGCCAGGTGCCGGGTAAAGCGTGGGCGAAAGCATGCGCGTGGAGCAGGTATGGGTGATCGCATAGTCGACCTTCCAACCCACGCTGTCGAGCTTTGCCCGCGCCTCCTCAAAGTTGCGCTCGTCCGGCAGCTCCTGCGGCCACCAGCTGGAATACGGAATGCGGTATTCCTTATCCACGCTCGTGGCGCCGCCCATGGTAAAGATCGTTGAGCCGTCGAGCTCAAAAACCTCACCGCGCGTCAGGCGTCGGATGGGCGAGGTGTCCGACAGACGCTGCGTCAGGCCGCCGTGCCACAGCTCCATGGGGCGCTCCGACCAGTGATCGAAACGCTCGTGGTTGCCGTCGACAAACAGCACGGTATAGGGGCGCGACTCCAGCCAGGCGATGTCGGCACATTCCTCGGCAGAGAAATCCCACGGAAAGCCAAAGTCGCCCGCGATGATGAGATAGTCGTCACTTGTCAGACCATCCCCAAGATCCCAGTCGCGAAGCTTTTGCATGTCGACGCCGCCGTGAATATCGCCCGTCACATAGACCGTCATCGGATCACCACTTCCCTGTAAGTCGCTAGCCCACATTCTGCACGATCACTAAGTCAACCGTTCCAGCCCTTCCATCCTTTGGGACCTACCCCTCGCTCTTCCATCCAAACGGGTCAAACACCCAAAAGATCAGATCGAGCACGCCGCCGGTCATCGTGGCGCCGGCAAGAGCCATGCAAACATGCAGAAAGCTGGCACTTCGGAGCACGTCGAACGGCCCCAGAACAGCCAGCAGCGCGACCGCTGCGCCGGCTACGCACAGCGCGAGGCACGGCCCCGCGTCCTTTACGCACTTCTTTGCGAGATGCTTTGCGTTGTCACTCATCGGTATCGAACTCCTTAGAGAGTCGTTGTTCAGACGCATGCCGCCGCGGCAGAGCGGGGCGGCAGGGTAAGTGTCACATGCTGTGCGGACATCAATGGAGAAACCGCCTGCTCGACCAACCTTTGACGCCGTTTTGCACCGGCACCACATCCCCCGCTATCGAGGTCTAATACTTTTCCCACCGCTACCCAAAAACTCATCCAACGTTAATCTTGGCTCAAGAATCGCTTAATCTATAACCTGCACTATAGAGTTCGACCAAGGGCGGGGCGGCGCCACGCAGGCCGCCGAACGCAACGCTCGCGCCCGGGCAGATCGCCCGGCGTCGCGCCCATCGAACGAAAGGACAGGTCATGGACGACCTCGAAAAAGTTGAAACCATCCGCACCAAGTGCAACGTGAGCTACACCGATGCCAAGGCGGCGCTCGACGCCGCCGACGGCAACGTTTTGGACGCCATCATTTGGCTCGAGTCGCAGGGCAAGACCCAGACCACATCAGCGCATGCCGCCACCGAGTCTGAGCCGGTCGATGAGCCCTCGGCCGAGATGATCGCCGCGCAGGCCGCCTACGAAAAGTCGAGCGAAAAGACCGACTTCTCCAAGAAGATGGACAGCGTATGGGAGTACCTCAAAAAGCTCTTCCGCCTGAGCCTGGACACCAAGTTTATCGCCACGCGCCGCGATGCGATCATCCTCAACATCCCCATCCTGATCCCCATCATCGCCCTGTTTGCCTGGGGCGCTACGATTTGGCTAATGCTGATTGGCCTGTTCTTTGGCATGCGCTACCGCATCGACAGCGACGGCGACGTGCCCGGCAGCATCAACAACCTTATGAATCACGCCGCCGATGCCGCGGACGACATCAAGCAAAATCTGAACGACGACAAGTAATCGCAAACGGGGGCACGCATGGCACGGATCCTGATCGTAGAGGACGAGGAGAAAATCGCCCGCTTTGTGACGCTCGAGCTGGAGCACGAGGGCTACCAGGTGGAACACGCCGCCGATGGCCGCACCGCCGTGGACCTGGCGCTGGAGCGCAACTACGATCTTATTCTGCTCGATGTGCTGTTGCCGCAGCTCAACGGCATGGAGGTCCTGCGGCGCGTCCGCAAGCACAAGGATGTGCCGGTGATAATGGTCACCGCGCGCGATGCCGTGATGGACAAGGTGGCCGGGCTCGATGCCGGCGCCGACGATTACCTGACCAAGCCGTTTGCGATTGAGGAGCTGTTCGCACGGATCCGCGTGGCGTTGAAGCGCTCGGAGGCCGTGCGGGCGGCTTCAGGCGTTGGCGGCATCGGGACGGGCGCGGCAGGCGGCACGGGTGTCGGCGCCACTGCGATGCCCCCGGTCAGTGACTCGACCCAGGTTTCCGCCTCGCTCTCCCCCGCCACGCTCGCCGTGGGCTCGGTTGCGCTCGACCCCGACCGCCGCGAAGTCACGGTCGGCGGCTCGCCCATTGCGCTCACGGCCCGCGAGTTCGATGTCCTCGCCTTGCTTATGGCGCATGCCGAGACCGTGCTCACGCGCGAACGCATCGCGCACGAAGCGCTGGGCTACGAATACATGGGCGACACCAACAACGTCGACGTGCACATCGCGCATCTACGCGCCAAGATCGAGGACGCCGGCGGCGCCCGCATCATCCAGACCGTGCGCGGGGTGGGCTATGTCTGCCGCGCGTAACGCCGAGGCCAAGCGCGTCACCTCCATCGCCCGCGCCATCAACTGGAGCTATATGTGGCGCCGCCTGATGAGCTACGTTTGGCTCGACCTGCTGCTAGTAGTGATTGTGGCGGCGATCCTTGTCTATGGATACAACCAGACGCTGCCCGACGGCGCGTTTACCGCAGGATGGATCCCCGGCGCCACCGTTCACGGCATGACGCTGACGCCCGCGCGCGACTGGGACCTGACAACGCTCACCTATACCGTCGAGCTTGCGCGTACCACCAAGACTTTCCCCCTCGCGCAGGACCTCGTCGCGCTATGGCCTCTCTACCTTGTCGTTGTGGGTTGGCAGGTCATCAGCGTGCTCAACATGCTCGGCGGAGCCCGTCGCGTGCGCCGCACTATGGCACCGCTCAACGACCTTGCCTTGCGCGTGGACGAGCTCGGCCGCATGCAGCTCTCCGGTGGCAAGATGGAAACACTGGAGCAGGCCATCGAGCGCGCAAGCGTCGACTCGCCGAGCGTCACCACCGGCGACGCCGACCTGGCAAGCATCGAGGTTGCACTCAACCGCCTACTGCGCCAGATGCAAGAGGCCAAGCTGCAGCAGATGCGCTTTGTCAACGATGCGAGCCACGAGCTGCGCACGCCCATCGCGGTGATTCAGGGTTACGTAAACATGCTCGACCGCTGGGGCAAAGACGACCCGGACGTGCTAGCGGAATCCATCGCCTCGCTCAAGGCCGAAAGCGAGCACATGCAAGAGCTCGTGGAGCAGCTGCTGTTTTTGGCGCGCGGCGATGCCGGGCGCACGGTCCTGCGGCGTGCGGATACCAACCTGGCCGCACTGGTCGGCGAGGTATGCGAGGAATCGCAGATGATCGATACCGAGCACACGTATCGGCTGGCCTTTGACGCTGCGCTTGTCAGCGACCCGCGCTGCGACGCGCCCGTTGACGTGGCGCTCGTGAAGCAGGCTCTGCGCGTGATCGTGCAAAACGCCGCCAAGTACTCGGATGCGGGAACGACCGTCACATTTGGCATAACGCCCAATGCGGGCATGGACACGATCGACATAAGTGTTGAGGACGAGGGCATCGGCATGAACCAGGAATCCGCAGCTCACGCGTTTGAACGGTTCTACCGCGCCGACAATGCACGCGATGCCGGCGCACAGGGCTCGGGTCTGGGGCTTGCCATTGCCAAGTGGATCGTCGATAGCCATGGCGGCGTCATTGGCGTGACCTCAGTCGAGGGCGTCGGCAGCCGCTTTACGATTCGCCTGCCGCGCTAGGAAGCCCCTCGGCATAAATAAAGGGATAGGGCCACACGGCCCTATCCCTTTTTGCTAGCTATGGCAGCTTGTGCGCTACTCGCGGCACAGATGCACAGCGAAACCGGCGAACTCGCGCTTAAAGTACACGAGCTTGGTACCGCCGTCGGGCAGCAGCACGCGCGACTCCTCGTTGACCTCGAGCCCGCGCTCGGCAAACCACTTCTCAGCTGCATCGATGTCGTTAACGGCAAAGCCGATGTGGCCCTTGGTGCCACGACCGTTCTGCTTCATGATCTCGACCAGCGAATCGTTAAAGTACGAAACGGGGGTCTCGATAACGGGCAGGCCCATCATCGTCGAGAACAGCTCCGCGATCTCCAAGGCATCTGCCGGGTCGGTGGCGTTAATGCCCACATGGGCAACGCGCATGCCAAAGAGCTCGACCGGATTGGCGCTCTGCTCATTCATACAGGCAGCGCCTACTGAGCCATAACGTCGAGAACGGCCTTCTCGGCAGCAACGCGGTTCATGCCGGTCATGAAGGGCACGCCGCTCACGTACGGGCAGGTGAGGCCCTCGGGGGCAACGGTGGTGGCGATCAGCAGGTCGGCGCCCTCGTCGCAAGCGTCCTTGGCCTCGGAGATGGCGCACTGCACGATCTCATACTTGCCGGCATAACCGTTGGCGTCGAGCATGGTAGCGACCTTCTGGGCAACGAGCGTGGAAGTAGCAGCGCCAGCACCGCAAGCCAAAACGATCTTCTTCATAGGTAATATCTCCCTTCATGGTTTACTTTAGGTAAGTGTACCGCAGCGAGCGATGGCACTCAGCCTCGATGAGCTTTTATGCCAGTTTGCTTGCGCGCTGCGTATAATACATCTAGTACGTGTTGTCATACCGCTCGCTTTATGAGCGACTAAGGACCCCAATATGCCCGATTCCCGCACACTCTGGACCGCCGTCGTTATCATCTGCATCGCCGTATCGGTGTTCTTTAGCGTCAAAAAACGCACCACGTTCAAGCGTCTGCAGCAGCTTATGGCTGCCAAGCAGTGGGACGAGTTCGATCGTTTGCTCGACGGCAAACTCACCAGCATGCTGTACCCACGCTACAACCGCGACTACCTGCGCCTGAACTCCTATCTGCTGCGCGAGGACCACGAGCGTGCCAGCGAGATGTTCGACCTGCTGCTGGGGCTCAACCTCCCCAAGATGCAGCGCGTCGACCTGGTGATCAAAGCCTTTAACTACTATGTTGGCCAGGAGGACCGCAAAAAGTCCAAGGAGTTGCTGCACGAGATCAAGGGCTTTGAGGGCGGTCAGGCCGAGGCAGTTGCGCACGAGTGCCAGCTGATGTACGACACGATGATCCTCAAGCGCCACAACGACATTCCCGAGCTGGAGCGCATGCTCGAGGATGTCGGCGACGACCCGGTCAAGCGCTGCCGCTTGGAGTATCTGTTGGCTCTGCAGTACAAGAACAAGGGCGACGAAGCCAAGTTCCAGGAGTTCCTGGAGAAGTCGGGGCAACACTCGATGGCCGTCAACGCGTAACGGACGGCTTGTGCTAGACTTCTAGTCTCACGGGGGCGTGGCGGAATTGGCATACGCAGGAGACTTAAAATCTCTCGCCGCAAGGATTGTGGGTTCGAGTCCCACCGCCCCTACCATATGGAGCTTTCGAGCCCGTGTCCCCAAGGGATGCGGGCTCACTTCTTTTAGATGCCGGTGGGACTCGAACCCGCGAGGGGGGGGGCGAGCGTCAAGCGGACGCGCAGCGTCCGCAGCGAGCCGGCGAGGGCGCCAGCAGGCGTCCGAAGCCGGTGCGGATTTGCGCAGCAAATACGCAGACGTCCCACCGCCCCTACCATTTGGTTTTTACGAGCCCGCGTCCCCCAGGGATGCGGGCTCGTTTCTTTTACACGCCGGCGGGGCTCTAAGTTGCGGTGGAATAGATCCTGTTTATACCGTTTACCAGCTTATTTAGGAACTATTTCACCGCAACTCAGAGGAAGACGGTTAAAGAGCACTCAGGCTCGGGGTCCAGCCGATGGTGGGGGTCGCGCCGTCGAGGGTCTCGTTGATGGTGGCGGCCATACCGGCGAGCAGGCTGTTCTCGCTTACGGTGAGCGTCTTGTAGCCGCCGGCACGCATGAGTTCGCGGATCACCACGGCGCCAGCCAAGATCACGCCCGCGCGTTTGGGCTGTACACCCGGTAGCGCGGCGATGCCTTCCGCGTCCAACACAGACATGCGCTCGATAGCGGCCGAGATCTGCTCCAGCGACAGCTCGCGTAGGTGAACAAAGCTCGAATCGTACGGTTCCAGCTCGTGGACCAGAGCCACCAGCGTAGTCACCGTGCCACCCACCGCGACCAGACGCTCGGCGCGCTCAAAGTCGCTGGGCAGGCCTTCAAAATAGGCGGCGAACTGCTCGCCTGCCCACGCGGCAGCGGCAGCAAGCTCGCCGCGTGCGGGTGGCAGCGTCGAGAAAAACCGCTCCGTCACGCGGCGGCAGCCAATGTCCAGCGAGCGCGTCCCTTCTAGCGCAAAGACGCCACGCTCCGGCGCATAGACGCCCGTCGCGAGCTCCGTGGATCCGCCGCCCGAATCGGCAACAATGATGCGCTCGCCGGCAAAGTCGTGCGCCACGCCAAAAAACGTCAGGCGTGCCTCGACCTCGCCCGGAATCACCTGTGGCTCAAGCCCCAGATCGCGCAGGCCGTCCAGCAGCAGTGCTGCGTTGGACGCATCACGCGCGGCGCTCGTGCAGGTGGTGCAGATGCACGCGGCCCCAAAGGCACGAGCCTCGTCCACAAACATGCGGCACGCAGCGAGCACGCGCTCAACGGCCGCCTCGCAAAAGCGGCCCGTCGCGTCCACGCCCTCACCCAGATCGGTAATCTCGGTATGCTTGGACGATTCCACGATTGCCCCGCCCTCGACCTGGGCCAACACCAGTCGCGACGACACCGTTCCCAGGTCGATCGCGGCCACCTTATAGCGTTTGCAATTTGTCATTGCGAGCTCCCCTCCGGGCGCTATTTGCCGTTGGACACGACCGTCTGACCCTCGACGCCGTTAAACCCAAACAGCATGTCGAGCGCTTGGATGTACCACGGCGCGTCCTTACCGACTTCTTCGATTTCCTTGGCCACTTCGCTGGCCTTCTTGGCGTTTGAGGACTTTTTGCTCGACGAGGCATCCGAATCGTCGTCCAGGCCCTGCACTTCAATCCTCTTCTCGCCGGGCATCACCAGGCCCAGGTCCTCGGATGCCGCGTCCTTGATACCCTCCTCCGAGAGCAGCTTGTCGACGCTTTTTTGCAGGTCGTCGTTATATTGCTCGCGAATCTCGACCTGCTTGGCCAAGATGTCGCTCGAGCGTTTTGCCACATACAGGTCGCGCACGGGGAAATACAGGCTCACAAGCGCCAGGGCGACGACAATGCCAACAAACAGCCCCCGCTGGGGACCGTGGGTAAAGTCGTAGATTGCCTTGACCACCGCGTTATCGTTGGCGTAATGCATGAAGTCCGAGCCCGAAAGACGGTTCGAGGGCCTACTCGGCTTTTCATGCGTTTGAGCCGAGGAACGCTGAGCATGCTCCGAGTGCGCCGGGCGCACCGAACGTAGCGGGCGGTCCGTCGACGTATTCACTTGAGCACGGGAGTGTGAGGTACTTGTCGGGCGCTGCGTGGAGCGGTCGGCGCCGGCGTAGGCGGACCCACCGAGCTGCACCGTGCGCGCACGGCGAGGCGACGGCTCACGCGAACCGGCGGAATAGTACCTGTTGTCGTAAATCTGATCCATGTGCGCCTTGTGCGGTTGAGGTTTGTTTGCGCTAAGTATTCTAGTTATAGCACGAGCGCCCACGCCGCCTTCGCCAGCCTTTGCTCGACATAAAAAAGGCGCTGAGTCATATGGCCCAGCGCCCAATGGTGCTCAACAGCGCCCGGCTGGAGCAAGGCAAATCCGAGTCTTCCCCGCCCCCGCGACCTCCGCGTGCCTAGCGAATGTTGTAGAACGCGGCCTTGCCGGCGTAGCGCGCACTGCCCTCGAGCTCGTCCTCGATGCGGATGAGCTGGTTGTACTTGGCGATGCGATCGCTGCGGCACGGGGCGCCCGACTTGATCTGGCCGGCGTTGACGCCCACGACCAGGTCGGCGATCGTGGAGTCCTCGGTCTCGCCGGAGCGGTGACTCACGATGCAGGCGTAGCCGGCCTCCTTGGCGGTCTCGATGGCCTCGAGCGACTCGGTGAGCGTACCGATCTGGTTGACCTTGACCAGGATCGCGTTGGCGGCACCAAGCTCGATGCCCTTCTTGAGGCGCTCGGTGTTGGTGACGAACAGGTCGTCGCCTACGAGCTGCACCTTATTGCCAATGCGGCGGGTAAGCTCGACCCAGCCGTCCCAGTCCTCCTCGGCCATGCCGTCCTCGATGGAGATGATGGGATAAGTGTCGACGAGCTTCTCCCAGTAATCGACCATCTGGGCGCTCGTGTACTCAACGCCCTCGCCCTTGAGCTCGTACATACCGGTCTCAGCGTTGTAGAACTCGGTGGACGCCGGATCCATGGCGTACATAAAGTCGACGCCGGGCTTAAAGCCAGCCTTCTCGACGGCCTTGGTGATGTACTCGAACGGCTCGGCATTGGTCTTAAGGTTGGGGGCAAAGCCGCCCTCGTCGCCCACGCCGCCGCCCAGGCCGGCCTCGTGCAGCACGCCCTTGAGGGTGTGGTAGACCTCGGCGCACCAACGCAGGCCCTCTGCAAAGCTCGGGGCGCCCACCGGCATGATCATGAACTCCTGGAAGTCGACGTTATTGTCGGCATGCACGCCGCCGTTGAGGATGTTCATCATGGGCGTGGGCAGCAGATGGGCGTTGACGCCGCCCAGGTACTGGTACAGTGACAGGCCCGCCGACTCGGCAGCGGCGCGGGCGACGGCCAGCGACACGCCCAGGATGGCGTTGGCACCGAGCTTGGTCTTGTTGGGGGTACCGTCCGCGGCAATCAGCGCGGCATCGACGGCGCGCTGGTCGAAGGCGTCGAGGCCCACGACGGCGTTAGCGCACTCGTTGTTGACGTGCTCGACGGCCTGCAAAACACCCTTGCCCAGGTAGCGGCCCTTGTCGCCATCGCGCAGCTCGCAGGCCTCAAAGGCTCCGGTCGAAGCACCCGAAGGCACCATTGCGCGGCCAAAGCTGCCGTCCTCGAGCACGACCTCGACCTCGACGGTGGGATTGCCGCGGCTGTCGAGCACCTCGCGACCGTAGACGTCCAAAATATCGCTCATGTTGTCTCCCTCTCACTTGGAAACGGGTTGAATGCTTGGCGACGCGGCTTGCACGCTGTAGAGGCGCGCAGGTTCATAAGTTAGCCTTGTCGCACTTTTTGCATTATGCCCTAAGTTAGCCGAGGGATACACTTGATTTTCGAAAAATTTAGCGGGAACGGTGAGGCGTGTCAGCCCGTCGTTCCCGCAGTCTTACTCCCCTGCCTTTGCTGCGTCCCACAGGTCGTTGAGCCCATGGGTCGAAAGCTCGGCAAGATCAACGTGGGCATCGGCCGCCATCTGTTCCATCGCAGCCCAGCGACGGCGAAACTTGGCCGTGCTCGCGCGCAGGGCGCTCTCGGCGTCGATACCCTCCTTGCGCGCGACGTTGACCAGGGCAAAGAGCAGATCGCCAAACTCCATTTCGCGCTCGGGCGAGCCAGGGGCCTCGGCCTCAAACTCGGCACGCTCCTCGGCAACCTCGTCCCACACGTCCTGGACCGTCTCCCACTCAAAGCCCACGGCAGCCGCCTTGCGTGACACCTTCTGCGCCTGCATCAACGCCGGCAGATGCGTGGGCACGCCATCGAGCAGACCCTCGGGCGCGGCCTCGCCCGCCGCCACGGCCTTGTCCTTGGCGGCTTTCTCGGCAAGCTTGACCTCGTCCCAAATCTTGAGCACCTCGTCGGAGCTCTCGGCATCCGCATCGCCAAACACGTGCGGGTGGCGGCGAATGAGCTTGGCGTCGATATCGCGCGCCACGTCGGCCAGCGTAAACTCGCCGGCGTCGGCAGCAATCTGCGCATGCAGCACGACCTGCATGAGCACGTCACCCAGTTCCTCGCGCAGGTGAACCGCGTCGTCCGCCTCGATGCAGTCGAGCGCCTCGTAGGCCTCCTCGATCATGTTCTTGCCGATGCTGCGGTGCGTCTGCTCGCGGTCCCACGGGCAGCCATCGGGCTGACGCAGACGCCAGATGGTCTGCACCAGATGCTGCAGCTCGGCCGACGCGTCTATCAGCGTGGACAGATCGCGCGAGCCCTCGGCATTTTGCTGAGCCATATGCTGCGCCATGGTTAGTCCTCCTCCAGGATCACGTGGCGGAACGCTCCGCCCTCGTAGATGCCGTAGCTATGCGTGCCGTCCTTGGGGATGCTCACGCTGCCGGGGTTGAAGAGCCACAGGCCCGGGTGCGCGGCGCTTTCCTCGTTGACCTTGATGTGCGTGTGGCCGTAGACGAGCGCGGAGCCCTCGGGCAACGCGGGCGCGTGGTCGACGCTGTTGTGCATGCCGGCGCCAAAGACATGGCCGTGCGTCAGGAACAGCTCGCGGCCGGTCTCGTCGAACAGCGTGGCGTAGTCGGCCATGACGGGGAAGTCGAGCACCATCTGGTCGACCTCGGCGTCGCAGTTGCCGCGCACCGCGATGATGCGGTCGGCCAGGGCGTTGAGCAGCGGGATAACGCGCTTGGGAGCGTAATCGCGTGGCAGGTCGTTGCGTGGACCGTGGTAGAGCAGGTCGCCCAGCAGCACGACGCGGTCAGGCTGCTCGGACTCGATGGCGGCGCAGAGGCGCTCGGCCCAGTATGCCGAGCCGTGGATGTCGGAGGCGATGAGGTATTTCATGGGGAGATCCTTTCGAATGGGGTTGATATGGCTAGGCGCAGGATGTCGCCACCAGCCGCGTTATTCAAATCGCAGTGCCGCGCTCTGGGCCGCCCGCATCACGCGCTGGAGCGGCACATTATGCTCGCGAGCGAGACGGGCGCAGTCCTCGTACTCGGGCGCTGCACGCTCGCTGCCGTCGGGCAGGGTGGCCACTTTAACGGACACCTCGCCCCATGGCGTCGTTACGCGCTCAAAGCGGCGTGGCAGGCAAACGCGCTCCATGACCTGGCGACGAATGCCGTTGGTCGTGGTTTCCAAAAAGATAATCGTCTGCAGGCGCTCGATATCCTCGTGAGCACAGATTACCTGTAGCTGCCAGCTGGGGCGGCCTTTCTTGCAATAGAGGGGCAGCCAATGCACCTCGCGCGCACCCGCCCCGCGCAGACGGTCGGCGGCGTAGGCGAGCACCTCGGGCGACGCATCGTCGATGTCGCATTCCAGCTTGACGATGGTCTCGGGCGCATCGGTCTCGCGAAACAGCGGAGATGTGCTATCGCATTGCATACGGTCCGGATCCTTTCCGCGCGGGCTCGTTTTGTCCACCCAAACGCTAACACATCGCGGGCGGCGCGAATGTGGCGGAGCGCGATGAACGCGATTTTCCCTGGCCGCAAGAAACCGACACTCCAGCGCGCTCATCGCAGCGGGGATCGCGCCGTTACAATGGAGCGGATTCGCTTGACGCTAAGGAGCCGCCATGTCTGCCTGCCCGCTGATCGATTGCCACACCCACACCTCGTTTTCGGATGGCCATGCCTCGTTTGAGGACAACGTCTGCACTGCTGCCGCCGCCGGCTGCCGCGTCATGGTCTCGACTGACCATCTCACCCTGCCCGCCAGCATGGACGCCAACTGCGAAATGCAGGTTGTCGAGGGCGACTTACCGGCACATCGCCTGGCATTTGAGGACGCCCGCAAGCTCGCCGCGCAGATCGCGCCGGAACTCGAGCTTATCTATGGCTTTGAATGCGACTGGTACGAAGGTTGCGAGCCTTTGGTTGAGCGCTGGTCCGCGGGTGCCATAGTGCGCTTGGGCAGCGTGCACTGGATCGGCAACCCCGGCGATATCATGGCCGGTGCCGCGGGTACGGCGGGAACGGAAAACGTCGCGCGCCCCGATACGCCCGACTCACGCTGCGGCTGGATCGACGACGACACCAACCTGCATGTTTGGGAAAACTTAGGCGTGCGCGGCGTGTGGGAGCGCTACGTCGACGACTGGTGCCATGCTTGCGAAAGCTCACTCAACTTTGATGTGATGGCTCACCCCGACCTGGTCATGCGTTTTTCGAAGGAAGGCTTTGCGCCCGATTTTGACCCGGCGCCGTTTTGGGAGCAGATGGCCGAATGCGCCCACGATACGGGTCGCCGCATTGAGGTCTCGACGGCCGCATCGCGCAAGGGCCTCGACGACTATTACCCCTCGACGGGGCTGTTGCGTTGCTTCGCCCACGCCGAGGTACCCATCGCCTTTGGCTCGGACGCGCACCGCGCCTGCGACATCTGCTGGAATATCCGCGAAGCGCAAGCCCACGCCTACGACTGCGGCTATCGAACCTTCGACATCCCCCACCCTACCGGCGAATGGGAGTCCACGCCCCTCGCCTAAGACTAGTGACGGCGGGCGTTGAGTTCGCCGGCCAGTTCGTCGAGGGTGATGCCGTAGCGCTCGAGCGTCACGAGCAGGTGGTAGATCAGGTCGCCAGCCTCGTAGCGGATGTGATCGTGATCGTTATCCTTGCAGGCCATGATCACCTCGCTCGCCTCCTCGGCAAGCTTCTTGAGCAGCTCGTCCTCGACGTCGGTCAGCAGACGCGCGGTATAGCTCTCCTGCGGCGATGCATCACGACGACCGTGAATCACCTCGGCCAGACTTGTCAGCGTCTCTCCGATATTTCCATCCTGAACGTTTGCGGTGCGCACACCCATAGTTCAATCCTTTCTGGTGGCCGAGCGTCTAATCGAGCGCCCGCCCTACGCGAGTTTCTTAAAGAAGCAGGTACGGTTGCCGGTATGGCAGGCCGGACCCGGCGAGTCGACCTTGACCAGCAGCGTATCGCTATCGCAGTCGGCCCAGAGCTCCTTGACCTCCTGCATATTGCCGCTCGTCGCGCCCTTGTTCCAGAGCTCCTGACGGCTACGGCTCCAAAACCACGTGGTACCGGTCTTGAGCGTCAGCCCCACCGATTCCTCGTTCATCCAAGCAACCATAAGCACCTCGCCGGTGTCATACTGCTGAACCACACAAGGAATCAGCCCCTTGGCGTCGTATGTAAGCTTTGAAGGATCGGCTATCTCTTCCATTTCACTCCCCAAATTCAAACTTCGCAGGTCGGCGAGGGTTGTCCAGGTGCCCGAGATTCCGAGCGACAAGCCCGACGACGTGTACTTAAGTACGCGAGGAGGGTTGGAGCCGGAAGGTCGGGTGCCTGGGCAAGCCGCAGCATTAGAAGTCCAGCCTCACAGGAATACCTTGAGAGGCCATATACTCTTTGACTTCGCGAATGCTGAAGGTTCCAAAGTGAAAGACGCTCGCCGCCAGCACGGCATCGGCCTCGCCCTCAATCACACCCTCGGCAAAATGCTCGAGCGTACCCACACCGCCGCTCGCGATGACGGGAATCGGCACCGCACGCGCCACGGCGCGGGTGAGCGCCAGGTCAAAGCCGGACTTGGTGCCGTCGCGATCCATACTGGTCAGCAAGATCTCGCCGGCGCCGCGAAGAGCCGCTTCCTCGGCCCACGCCACCGCGTCGATACCCGTGGCGTTGCGGCCGCCCGCCGTGAAGACCTCCCACTTGTCGGCACCCGGCTCTCCGGGCAAACCGACGCGCTTGGCATCGATCGCCACGACCACGGCCTGACTGCCAAAAGCCGCGGCAGCCTGGCTAATCAGCGACGGGTCACGCACGGCCGCCGAGTTGAGCGACACCTTGTCGGCACCGGCGGCAACCATGGTCCGCATGCCCACCAAGTCGCGAAAGCCGCCGCCCACGGTATAGGGAATGGCGAGCTCCTCGGCCGCATGCGCCGCCATCTCGATGGTCGTCACACGGTTGTCACTCGTCGCGGTAATGTCCAAAAATACGACCTCGTCCGCACCTTCGCGGTCGTAGGCGCGCGCCAGCTCCACCGGATCGCCCGCATCGCGCAAGCTCACAAAGTTGACGCCCTTGACCACACGGCCGTCCTTGACGTCCAGGCAGGGAATCACACGTTTGGTAAGCATGGACTACTCCTCCCCTCGGGCGGCGGCCAGCGCCTGTACCAGCGTAAAGTTGCCCTCGTAGAGCGCGCGACCGGTAATAGCACCTTCAATCGCGCCCTCACCCACTGCGGCCAGCGCACGGATGTCGTCGAGCGTCGAGATGCCACCCGATGCCACGACGGGAAAGCCCGCGACCTCGGCCACATGGCGATACGCCGCCACATCGATGCCCGTCTGCATGCCGTCACGCGCGATGTCGGTGTAGACCAGGTGCTTAAAACCCAGCTCGGTGAGCTGTGCCACGGCATCGTCGAGTGCCACGCCCGCGCCATCACGCCAGCCGTTCACCTTGACCTGGCCGTCGTATGCGGCAATGTCGGCCACCAACAGCTCGCCAAAACCTTTGGCTGCCACCTCGGCAAAACCCGGCTCGGTCACCAGCACGGTGCCCAGCGCAATGCGGCGCGCACCGTAGCCGGCCAACTCGTCGATGCGCGCGAGCGAGCGGACGCCGCCGCCCACGTCCACGGACAGACCGTTGACGCCGCAGATGGCCTTAATCGCCGCCGAGTTGGCAGCGCATGTGTCCTCGTCCTCGCCAAAGGCAGCGGACAGGTCGACGACGTGCACCCAGCTTGCGCCCTGCTCGGCAAACGAGCGAGCAACGGCCACGGGGTCGTCGGAATATACCTTGCAGCGGCTGCGGTCGCCACGCTCCAGGCGCACGACCTTGCCGCCGATCAGATCGATTGCGGGAAACAGGATCATCGGCCAGCCTTCTCGACGATGTTGACGAAGTTCTTAAGGATGCGCTGACCCAGCGCGGAGGATTTCTCGGGATGGAACTGGCAGCCCCACACGTTGCCATGGCGCACGATGCACGGGAAGCTCCGCGTATAGTGCGTGCGCGCCAGCACATCGGCGGCATCGGCGTCGTCGGCCACCGCGTAGCTGTGGGTAAAGTACATGTTGGCACCCTCGGCAAAACCAGCAAGCAGCGGATCGGCCGCGCCGGCGGGCGTCATGTGCACCTGGTCCCAGCCCACGTGCGGCACCTTCAGGCGGCTCGACTCCAAGCGCGTGCACGAACCGCGCATAATGCCCTGGCCATCGACCCAGGGGCCGCCGGCCTGCTCGGAGGCATCGTCGTCCGCCGGCACACCCTCGTCGCCGCGCTCAAAAAATAGCTGAAGGCCCAGGCAGATGCCGAGCAGCGGAGTTCCGGCGGCAACGGCGTCGAGCACGGCCGCCGCCTCGCCGCTTTGGCGCATAAAGACAATCGCGTCATAGAACGCGCCCACGCCCGGGATGACCAGGCCGTCGGCGTTGCGGATCTGCTCCGGATCGTCCGATGTGCAGGCGGCGGCACCGGCGCGCGCAAGCCCGCGCACAACGCTCGACAAGTTGCCCTTGTGGTAGTCGACCACCACAATCTTCGGTTCGCCCACGCGACCCTCCCTTTTCCCATCATCCAAAACCACCACAAAGGGGACAGGCACCTTCGTGGTGGTTTTTACCCTTGTGGCGGTTACAGTGAACCCTTGGTGCTGGGGATGCCCTGCACGCGAGGGTCCAGCTCACAGGCTTGGCGCATCGTGCGGCCCACGGCCTTAAAGGCGGCCTCGATAATGTGATGCGAGTTGCCGCCCGCCAGCTCGCGCACGTGCAGCGTAAGTTTGGCATCGCGCGCAAAGGCATAGAAGAACTCAACAGCCAGCTCGGTATCGAAGCTGCCCACACGCTCGGTCGGCACGGGCAGCTCGCAGTAGGCCTGGCCGCGACCCGAAATGTCCACGGCGGCCATCACGAGCGTCTCGTCCATGGCGATCGCCGCATCGGCAAAGCGCGTAATACCCGCTTTGCCGCCCAGCGCCCGGCAAAACGCCTCGCCCAGCACAATGCCCGTGTCCTCGACGGTATGGTGCGCATCGACTTCCACATCGCCTACCGCATGCACCGTCAAATCGAACAGGCCATGGCGGCCAAAGGCGTTGAGCATGTGGTCGAAAAACGGCACGCCGGTCGAGATATCGCACGTACCGGTTCCATCCAGGTCGAGTTTGACGACAATGTCGGTCTCCCCCGTCTTGCGGGTCACCTCGGCATAACGGCCCATCTACATCTCCTCCTTCACCAGCACGGCAAACGCAGCCAGTACCTCATCGTTTTCCTGCGGCGTGCCCACGGTAATGCGCAGACAGTCCGCAAGCCCTGGCGCATAGCTAAAGTCGCGCACCAAAATCGAATACTCGTCGCGTAGGCGCTCGCGCACGCGCGTGGCATGCGGCGTACGCACGAGCACAAAGTTCGCCGCGCTCGGCCATGCCTCCACGGGCAGGCCCTCGGTAGCCATCGCGCGCAGGGCGCACAGCTCGCGCTCGCGCTCGGATGCGGCCTGTGCCACCACGGGCGTGTACGCATCGCGGGCACGCACGCAGGCAAGCGCCGCCGCCTGGCTCAGCACGTTGACCGAATAGATCTGGCGAATCGCCGCGAACACGTCGATGACCTCGGACGCCGCGATCACGTAGCCCAGACGCGTGCCGGCAGCGCCAAACGCCTTGGACAGCGTATGTAAAATCACCAGGTTGGGATGCTCGGCGATAAGGCCCTGCGCCGTGGTGGCCGCGCCAAACGAATCGTCGGCAAACTCAACGTAGGCCTCGTCGACCATCACCATGCCGGGGCACGCATCGCACAGCGCCGCGATAAAGTCGAGCGGCGCCACGTCGCCCGTGGGGTTATTGGGCGAGGTCACGATTGCCAGGTTGCACTCGGGCACTGCTGCGAGCACAGCCGCTTGGTCGAGCTCAAAGGTCGCCGGGTCGCGCCACACGTCACGCACCTCGGTCTGGCAGAGCGACGCAAAGAACGCGTACTCGCTAAAGCACGGCGGGCAGTTGAGCAGGGTCCGTCCCGCGCCGCCAAACGCCAACAGGTAGTTATAGAGCAGCTCGTCGCCGCCGTTTCCCACGCAGACATTCTCGCGCGCCACGCCATGCCAGGCAGCAAGCTCGTCGCGCAGGTCGTTCGACATGGGATCGGGATAGCGATTGAGCGGTGTGGCAGCCAGGGCAGCGTCGACCGCCTCGCGCACGCCGGTCGGCACGGGATAGGTGTTCTCGTTGGCCGAAAGGTTGATGCGCGTAGGCGTAAAGTTGGGATCGTAGGGCTCAATACCGGCCAGGTAAGGCTGGACGAGCTCCTTCATGTGGGGCGTCAGCTCGGCCATATTAGGCCTCCTTACCAGTCGCGCCAACGCCATCCGCGCCCGCAGCCGCCAGGTCAACGCCCTCGGCAACCGTCGCCACGGCGTCGCCCGGCCAGGCGACCTTGGTCAGGTCGGCCGCGGCCAGAGACTCGGCGCTCACGGCATCCTCGCCCTGCTCCAACACGCGGCGGCGCAGTGCGGCCGAAAGCGCGTGTGCCCACAGACCCTCGGCCTCGGCCAGGCGCTGCGTAGCGGGAGCATCGGAAAGCAAGCCCTCGGGCGTATAGCAAATGACACTCGAGCGCTTGACGAACTCCTCCACCGAAAGCGGGTTGGAGAACATAGCCGTACCGCCGGTCGGCAGCGTGTGATTGGGGCCGGCAACGTAATCGCCGAGCGGCTCGGAGCTCCAAGCGCCCACAAAGATGGCGCCGGCGTTGCGAATGCCGCCGAGCAGGCCCATCGCGTCCTTGCAGTGCAGCTCAAGGTGCTCGGGCGCCACGGTGTTCACCGCTTCGACGGCGGCAGCCATGTCGGCGGCCACCACGATGGTGCCCTCATTGTCGAGTGAGGCGCGCGTGATCTCGGTGCGTGGCGACTGCGCGACCAGAATATCGATACCCGCCTCGACCTCGCGCGCAAACTGCTCGTCGCAGGTCACCAGATAGCAGGCGGCCAGCGGATCGTGCTCGGCCTGGGCCATCAGGTCTGCCGCGACCACCATGGGCTTGGCCGTGGCATCGGCCAGCACGCAGACCTCGGACGGGCCAGCGACCATGTCGATTCCCACGTCGCCCGAGACAATCTGCTTGGCAGCGGCAACAAAAGCGTTGCCCGGACCGGTGATTTTATCGACACGCGGAATGCTCTCGGTACCGTACGCCAGCGCGGCCACGGCCTGGGCGCCGCCCACCATATAGATTTCGTCCACGCCGCCGAGTTTTGCCGCGGCGAGCGTGTAGGGGCTGATCAGGCCGTCTTTTTGCGGCGGGGTCACCATGACCACGCGCTTGACGCCGGCGACCTTGGCGGGAATGGCGTTCATGAGCACCGTGGAGGGATACTGCGCGCGACCGCCCGGCACGTAGATGCCGGCCGCCGCGAGCGGGGTCACCTTAACGCCGAGCATCGTGCCGTCCGGGCGCGTGGTAAACCAGCTCTGCTCGACCTCGCGCTGGTGGAATTCGCGAATCTGACGCGCGGCCTTTTCGAGCGCCGCGACAAAAGCGGGATCGAGGCCTTCGAACGCGGCATCAATCTGCTCTTGCGGCAGACGGAAGCCCTGCAGCTCAACGCCGTCAAAACGCTGACAGTATTCGCGCACCGCGGCATCGCCGTTGGCACGCACGTTTGCTACGATATCGCGGGCGGCGTCGACGATGTTTTGCGGCAGCACGCCCTTACGGTTGAGCTGGTTGGTAACGAGGCGCTCACCGGGAGCAAGCTTGATGGTCTTCATATCGGTATCCCCTATCGGTCGAGGTCTTGTTCAAAAAAACGAGAGACCGGGCGGCGGCGTCAGTCGGCCCGCAGCCCGGACGTTGAGGCGCCCGTGCGCGCTCGCGCTATTGTGCCGAGCCCGCGACGGGCTCAAAATGCTTGTCCTTCACGGCGACCGCCAGGCGATCGGCCAGGTTGCGAACGCGCGGATCCAGGCGCGCGGCACCCGGGTTGACGAAGAAGCGGGCCGTGCAGTCCATAATGCGGCCGGTGATGACCAGGTCGTTGTCGCGCAGCGTGGCACCCGTGGCGGTAATGTCCACGATGCGGTCGGTCATGCCAACGATGGGGCCCAACTCAATATTGCCGTGCAGCGAAACGATGTCGGCATTCACGCCGCGCTCGGCATACCAGGCACTCGCGATGCGCGGGTACTTGGTGGCCACGCGAAGAGAACCGCGGCGGGCATAGTTGCGCTCGGCCCGGCCAGCGCGCCATGCGGGCTCCGCCTCGATAAAGGTGCACAGGCCGTAGCCCAGATCGACCAGCTGCAGCAGGTTGAGGTCGGCCTCGATAAGCGAGTCCCAACCGCAGATGCCGCAGTCGGCGCCGCCGCAGCCCACAAAGGCGGGCGCGTCGCTGGGGCGCACAATGACAAACTCGATATCGCCGACCGTACCCTTGCCGGCACGCGTGTCGCGACCGCGCACAATCAGGTGACGGCCGGGGTCACGCAGCTCAGAGACGTCCAGCCCCGTTGCCTCGAGCACGTCAAGGGTGTCGGCCTTAAGCGAGCCCTTGGGCACGGCGATACGCAGCGGACCCTCGGCGCCACGGTCCGCGGCGTGATCGCCGTCGGAAGCGGCATCCTCGGCCGAGGTGCGCGCGGCCTCCAGGCGCTCGAGCGAAAAGGCGAAGCCCGCCGCCGGCACCTCGATACCGTCGCCAAATGCGCCGGTAAAGATGGAGTCATAGCGTCCGCCCGAACCGACCGGATCGGGCAGTCCGCCGGCATAAGCCTTAAAGACCAGGCCCGTGTAGTAATCGAAAGAGTTCATGATAGAGAAGTCAAACGACAGCACCTGGGCGTCCTCGGGTGCCAGGCCCTCGACCAGGGCACGCAGCTCGCGCGTCAGCGGCGCGACGATACCGGCAGCCTCCAGCAGCGCGTCCACGCGGTCGAGCACCTCGGCACCGCCGTGCAGACGCGGCAGCTCGCTAATGGCGGCCTTGACGGCATCGGACTCGGTGCTTGCCGCCACGCGGGCATCGAGGCCCACAAAGTCGTTGGCGTGCACGCAGCGCAGGGCCTCAGAGGCCAGCTCGCGATCCTCGCACGCCGCGAGCAGTTCCTTAAACGGACGCACGCTACCCGCGATAATGCGCGCATCGGGCAGTGCCAGCTTACGCACGGCCTCGGCCACGAGCGAGACGATTTCGACATCGCCCGCGGTATCGCCCGCACCGATAAGCTCAAAGCCCAGCTGTGTAAACTGACGCGAGCCACCGGCATTGCGCTGGCACTCGCGAACCACCGGCGCCTCGTAGCGAAGGCGTAGGGGCAGGTCGGCCGCGCGCATGCGGGTCGAAACCAGACGCACGATCGGCAATGTGTTGTCGGGACGGACCACCAGCAGGCGGCCATCATCGTCAAAGAGCTTAAACGGCGTGTCCGCAATGCGGCCGCCCTCCTCGAGCGAACCCTTGTCCTCGAGCAGTGGCGTCTCGACCGGAAGGTAATGATGCTCCCTAAAGCAGCCCTTCACCGTCAGCGCAATCTCCTCGCGCGCCTGAGCCTCCTCGGGCAATATGTCCCGGAATCCCCACGGTGTGGCCGTCATCTGGTGAGCCTCCTCATGCTGTGTTTCATATAGAGCAGAAGACCGGCATAGCTCCGCCGGTCTTCTGGGTACTTTAGCATACTAGAGTGTTTGCGGGGAGAATCGTCCTCCTCGGCTCACACCGTATTCATTTGGAAACATAGGGCAAGCGGTTAGCAGCAGTCTCTTGTCACAACGCAAAAAGGGCGCCCGCGCAATTGCGGACGCCCTTGTGCAGGATCGAGATATCAACCAGCCAAGATATCGGACCCGTGACCAGCTCTTAGTAGTCGAACTGGTGGTAGTAGCGGCGGTACTTGAGGTTGTGCTTGGTGACCAGCTCGTAGTTGCGCGAGAGGCGGTCGGTGGTCAGCACGGACAGGATCCACGGCGACACGATGACGCGGAAGTCGTCGTCCAGGCCCGGGATCGCGTACTCGGCGGTGTCGATGATGACGTAGTCCTCGTCGCCGGTCACGCCGCTGGTGAGGAAGGCGCGGACGCGCTCGTCGAGGGCGCGGCACTCGTCCTCTCCCATGAACAGGAACACCGGGACGCCGGGCTCGAGCAGCTCGAGCGTGCCGTGGAAGAAGTCGTGCGAGGTGATGTGGCGGATGCGCTTCCACTGCATCTCCTCGAGCAGGCACATGGAGTACAGGATGGTCTCGCCCCACAGCGCGCCCGAGCCGATGAACATGGTGTAGTCGGCCAGCGCGTACTTCCTGGCGAGCTCCTCGGCGCGCGGCTCGAAGCGCTTGCGGATGTCGAGCATGTCCTTCCAGACGTCCTTCGTCTGCTCGATGAACAGGTCGAACTTGGGGAAGCAGCCGCGGCGGTTGAGCAGGCGCAGGCCGAAGCAGTCGGCGAGGTAGTAGCCCTTCTCGCAGCCGCCGGCGCCGTGGTCGGAGGCCATCATGACGCAGTTCTCGGCGCCCACGGCCTGCCCGATCTTGCCCTCGGGGTTGGTCATGGCGAAGACGCGCACGCCCATCTCCCTCATCTTGCCGACGGCCTCGAGCACCTCGGGGGTGGTGCCGGACTCGGAGGCGGTCAGCACGACGGATTTGTCGGTCATGCGCTTGTGGCCCATGACGTTCCACTCGGCGGCGTGGATCAGGTAGACCTCGAGGTCGCGGTCGCCGAACTTGTTCATGAGGTACTCGAGCTGCATGAACTCGTCCCAGGTGCCGCCGACGCCCATCAGGAAGACGGCGTCGTAGCCCTCCTCGTGCACGCGGTCGGCCAGGGCGGTCATCTTCTTGCCGGCCTCGTAGACGTTCCTGCCGTCCTCGAGGTAGCCCTCCTGGTCGAAGTGCATGATCTCGATCTTCTCGGTCTCCTTCATGTGTGTCCTCCCATCACATGTGCGCAATTCTATACATCGCGCTTCTTGCTGATACCAATTATAGCCATACGATTGCTTGTTATTTAATACCAATCCAAACTCACGGGAATTTGCGGCGAACGGTCGGTTTCCTCGCCCGAGTGGTATTACAACGCCAATAGTTGTCTATTTCGAGCGCTACTGCCAACGGGCGCTCCACAACTCGCCAGCTATAAAAGCGTTGCGCCAGACCCGCCCAAGCGTTTCCGGCGCAACCGCGCAGTTTAGTTATTCGGCTTCCATCTCCGCTGTCACACGGCGATACATCTCGATAACCTGAGTCGTCGCCTTGGACGGATCCTGATAGTAGCGGCCATCACACGTCTCGGCCGAGACATAGCCCGTATAGCCGTGGCGCATGAGTGCCTCGAGGTCGGCACGCATATCACGCTCGCCGTCGCCCCAGGCAAGATGCGTCGTGCCACCGCCCACATCTACAAAGTGGGTGTGAACGATCTTGTCGCCCAAAACCTCAAAGTAGCCGTCGATTGTGTCGCCGGCAACTTCCATGGCGCCAAAGTCGATACAGGCCTTCAGGTTGGGACGATCGACCGCCTCGAGGATGCGCGCGACATCCTGTGCGGTGTTGACCAACACGGACTCCGACGGCTGCAGGGCCTCGAGCGCGACGCGAATACCGCACGTATCGGCGTAGTCGCACACCGAGCGCAGCATGGCAACGCTGCGGGCCCAGGCGTCCTCAGCCGGCTCGTCCAGATAGGCCCAACCACTCGTCACCAGAATCTGCGGCACGCCCAACTCAACGGCAACGTCGATCACATTCTTAAAGTACGAGAGGATGCGTTTTTGGCCCGCCTCACCGCGCACCGCGACGTTCCACGGCTTGGGGTTGTTCTGCTCGGGGCACACGCACACGATCTTGATACCGTATTGGGCGGCAAGATCGCGAATCTTATCCACCGAATCGTGCTCATGGCAATCCACATACAGGTGCATCGAGCCGGTCCACAGCTCGATATTGCGATAGCCGGCCTCACCTGCAGCCTTAAAAAACGTCTCGATGCTGTAGTAACGATGGTTGATGTTCATGAGCGAAAGCTCGGGTACGACCATAGCCCTCCCCTTTCGTACGGAGTTTTAAAAAACAGGGGGCCGCCGCAGATGCGACAAGCCCCCCAAAGATCGACGCAACCGTTAGACGCGATGGAAGCGCGATTCGAACATATTAGGCAAGCACGCCAAAGTAAGCGCCGATGATGCCCACGACCATGGTGCAGAGGATCAGGACCATCGGGTTGATCTTCTTGGAGAGCAGCCAGTAGTAGAGCCAGAAGGCGGCCATACCGAGCATACCGGGCATGATGCCGTCCAGGATGTCCTGGAGAGTCTGGGCGGAGTCGCCCTGACCGATGGCGATGGGCAACGAAGCCCAGAACATGTCCTTGCTCATGGCGCCGACGACCATAACGCCGACAATGCCGACGCAGGCCATGATCTTTTGCATCAGGCCGGTCTTCTGAGCCTCGTCGAGGAAGCCAATGCCTAGCTCATAACCCTTGATAGCGCCAAAGATACGAATCAGGAACGCCGGGATGTTGTAGACGAGCAGGAAGGCGATGGGGCCAAAGACGTTGCCGGCCTGGCACAGGCTGATGCCCACGGCAGCGGCGACGACGCGCAGGGTGGACAGGAAGAAGGAGTCACCCAGGCCGGAAAGCGGACCCATGAGGGCGGCCTTGATGTCGTTGACGCTCTCGGGCTCAACCTCGCCACGAGCGACCTTTTCTTCCATGGCCATCGCGATGCCACCCACGAAGGGAGCGAGCTGCGGGGTGATGTTGAAGAATGCGCTGTGACGGTGCAAGGCCTCGGCGTAATCATCGGGACGGCCGGCATAGATCTTCTTGAGCATGTTGGCGACCATCAGGCAGAAGGCAATGTTCATCTGCTTGTAGTAGGTCCAGGAGAATTCCATGCCCAGGGCGCCGGTGTTCACGGCGCTCTTAATGAGGTCGGAGCGAGTAATCTGGTTCTCGGAATTAGAAGTCATCGTCCTCATCCCCTTCCACAGAAAGCTGGGACTGGGCGCCACCAAGGCCCAGCAGGTCGTACTTGTCGATGCCGATGATGATTGCGATCAGGGCGACGCCGAGGACGGGCACGTTGGCATAGGAGCACAGCAGGAAGCCCAGGAAGTAGAACGGCACGAGCTGCTTGGTAAGCACCAGACGGCCGAGCATGGCGAAGCCCATGGCAGGCAGGATGTTGGCTGCGACGCCAAAGCCATCGAGGACGAACGTCGGGATGAAGTCGAGCAGGCCCTGAACGGCGTCGGCACCCAGATAGAAGGAGACCGAGCACAGGATAAAGGCCAGGACGACAATCACGAGACCGATAATCCAGTGCATAGCGTAGATACCCTTGAGGTTACCCTTGCTGGCAAAGACGTCGGCACGGTCGACCAGAAGGGGCATACCGGCGTTGACGACGTTCTTAATGGCCAGGCACAGAGTGGCGATGGGCATCGCGAGCGCGATAGCGGCCTCGGTGCTCTGACCCAGCTGAATAGCGAAGGCGCAGGCGAGCACACCGCCAATACACTCATCGGGCGGCACGTAAGCGCCGATGGAGATTGAACCCATGAAGAGCAGCTCGAGGCTCGCACCGATGGCGAGGCCGGACTGCAGGTCCCCGAGGACTATGCCGACGAGCGGGCACAGAACGATCGGGCGGAACGCATAGAGCGTACCGAGCTGATAATCGAGCTTACCGAAGGCAGCGATAAGTCCGATGAGGATCGCTTGAACAAGCATTGTTCCTCCCTTTGATCCCTCTTGGATCCGCGCGGCGATTCCCGACTTGTCAGCGCGCCCTTTTCCATGCCGACAATCGCCTAGACAGATCCAGCTTGTACCGGTGTGCTGTTAACACCTAAACCGGTGCAAATGATTTGATACCAATTATATAGTCATGAGAAAACTATTTAATACCAATCGCTCAACGGGCGTGTGCTCCCGGTGAACGGTAGATGGGGGTAACGGGTAAAGCGTTTATCCGGTACGCCCACGAATAGGGGCGGCGCCGTGCGCGCCGCCCGTGGTTCCCAATTAGAGGGCGCTTAGGGCATCGACCTTGGGGTCGTCGGCCAGAGCGCGAATCTCGACCTCGACACCACGGCCGACGAGCTCACGAATGTCCTCTTCTTCGGCAGCAGTCACAAAGATCTGGCGGGAGATCTTACGGGCATCGGGACGCTGCTCGTCCTTGGACTTGGTGTTGCCCAGGTTGATGGAGGTGATCTGCGGGCAGCCGTCGACAAGCTGCTTGGCCTCGGCGATGCTGGCGACGCAGATGATCATCTTGTACTTATCGGTAACACCGGAGTTGATGGCCTCGATGGCGTGCTCCATGTCCTTGATGACGAGCTTGACGTTGGCCGGCTTTCCCATCTTGAGCGTAGTCTTCCAGACGGGATCGTTGGCAACCTTGTCGCCAACGCAGAAGATGCAGTCAGAGCCCAAGCCCTGGACCCAAGAGACGGCCACCTGGCCATGAAGCAGACGATGGTCGACGCGAAGCAGTTGAATCATGATTGACCCCCAAAGGTCTCATGCCGGAAACCCGGCCCCATTAATAGCAGGCGGTGACTAGAACTCTTCCTCGTCATCCGCATCGGTCAGCAGGTCGTTGACAAACTTGACGCGCGTGTCGTCAGCCGCGAGGATCTCGCGGATAACCTGATCGGCGGGAGCCTCCTGGTCCGAAAAGAGCAGCTGGATCAGCAGCGGCAGATTCATGTTGGCAACCAGGTAGGTGTTGGGGCGCGTCTGGACGATCTTGGTGAACTCGTTGTTGACGCTGCCGCCAAACAGGTCGGTGCACACGATTACGTCGTCGGCGGGGTCGAAGGTCGCCAGGAGCTTGGCGGCCTCCTCGGCGACGTCGGTGCGGCCGTCGACAAACATCGACAGGTCGTGGACGTTATCGCGCGCGCCCGAGAGCAGCTCGGTGCTCTCCTTGATGCCGGTCGCAAAATGCGCGTGGCTGGCGAAGATGTATTGCCTCATTGCGGTTTCCCCCAAATGAAATTAGTAGTCGAACTGGTGGTAGTAGCGGCGGTACTTGAGGTTGTGCTTGGTGACCAGCTCGTAGTTGCGCGAGAGGCGGTCGGTGGTCAGCACGGACAGGATCCACGGCGACACGATGACGCGGAAGTCGTCGTCCAGGCCCGGGATCGCGTACTCGGCGGTGTCGATGATGACGTAGTCCTCGTCGCCGGTCACGCCGCTGGTGAGGAAGGCGCGGACGCGCTCGTCGAGGGCGCGGCACTCGTCCTCTCCCATGAACAGGAACACCGGGACGCCGGGCTCGAGCAGCTCGAGCGTGCCGTGGAAGAAGTCGTGCGAGGTGATGTGGCGGATGCGCTTCCACTGCATCTCCTCGAGCAGGCACATGGAGTACAGGATGGTCTCGCCCCACAGCGCGCCCGAGCCGATGAACATGGTGTAGTCGGCCAGCGCGTACTTCCTGGCGAGCTCCTCGGCGCGCGGCTCGAAGCGCTTGCGGATGTCGAGCATGTCCTTCCAGACGTCCTTCGTCTGCTCGATGAACAGGTCGAACTTGGGGAAGCAGCCGCGGCGGTTGAGCAGGCGCAGGCCGAAGCAGTCGGCGAGGTAGTAGCCCTTCTCGCAGCCGCCGGCGCCGTGGTCGGAGGCCATCATGACGCAGTTCTCGGCGCCCACGGCCTGCCCGATCTTGCCCTCGGGGTTGGTCATGGCGAAGACGCGCACGCCCATCTCCCTCATCTTGCCGACGGCCTCGAGCACCTCGGGGGTGGTGCCGGACTCGGAGGCGGTCAGCACGACGGATTTGTCGGTCATGCGCTTGTGGCCCATGACGTTCCACTCGGCGGCGTGGATCAGGTAGACCTCGAGGTCGCGGTCGCCGAACTTGTTCATGAGGTACTCGAGCTGCATGAACTCGTCCCAGGTGCCGCCGACGCCCATCAGGAAGACGGCGTCGTAGCCCTCCTCGTGCACGCGGTCGGCCAGGGCGGTCATCTTCTTGCCGGCCTCGTAGACGTTCCTGCCGTCCTCGAGGTAGCCCTCCTGGTCGAAGTGCATGATCTCGATCTTCTCGGTCTCCTTCATTCCCGCTCCTTTCACGAGCAGTTTGAATTGTCGCACGGAATGGACGGGCTTGCCGCCCCGTCGCACCGCTTAACCTTGTGGACATCTTGGCCCCAAGCTCAACAATTCAAAGGTTCTTAATACCAGTGAACGATTACAGGTTAGCCGTTTTTAATACCGATTTTTTGATTTCGTCCTCCCCTCTCGGTAGACGGTCAGTTTTTGCCGCTCATCGGTCAAGCGACATATATCCGTAAAAACGAGCGCCCCCGCCGTGCGCAGGGACGCTCTAGACGCTAGTAGTTGTAGGTATATCCGCCGGCATCGCCGCGGTTAAAAGACTTGGCATGCTCAATCGCCTGCCCACTCGAGTCATAGGTCAGGCATTCCAGTACGAGCGCCAGATCGCCCGGCTCAAGATTGAGCAAACTCGCATCGCGTGCGCCCAGCGCTTCAATATCGAGTTTCTCAATCGACTTGTCCGGCTTGCGCCCCAACATGTCATAGGTCTCAAACAGGCTGAAGACCGAAATGTCCACGTCTTCGATGCCCGGAAACAGCGGACACGGAATCAGCGTCATCTCGATCGATACGGGCTCACCATCAATGCAGTTGAGACGGCGCACCGAGTAAAGCAGATCGTCCTCGGCGATGCCAAACAGGTCGGCGTAATACGGGCCGGCGTAGCGTTTGGAGCGCGCCAGGATGCGCACCGACGGCGTCGCGCCCGACGCCAGAACCGACTGACGGAAGCCTCCCTTGCGTTCGTGCTCGTCAAACCACTTGTGTCCCACAAAGGCGCCTTTGCCCTGCACGCGACGAATCTGGCCACTTTTGACCAGCTCGTCCATGGCGCTTCGGATTGTCAGGCGCGTCGTGCCAAACTCCTCGGCCAGCTCGTTTTCGGACGGAATCATCGAGCCCGTCGGGTAGTCGCCGCGCTCGATTCGCTCCGCAATGCAGCGGCGAATTTGCTTGTAAACCGGCAAGTCTTCTACTGCATCAGCCATTCGACACCCACCTTCGTCGCAACGCCGTCTGCCTCGCCGTTATCGGCAAAACGATACTTGGTCGGCTGAATCACGGACTTGCAATACTCGACAAAGCCATCGGTCTCGTCGCGCTCGTGCGAAGCCTTGTAAAACACCGGCGTGCCCTCCTGAGCGCCCAGTAACTTGGCCTCGTCGGCGTTCAGACGGCTGATGGAAATATGCTCCTTGCCGTGCGCCACATGGACATTCCCCTCTTTGAGCAAAACGTCGTAGAGGCTCTCCTGCTCAAAATCATGATCGGGAAGCGAGGGGCACAAAGACAGATTGACGTAAGCCGTCTCGATCGATGCCGGAGAACCGTTGACCACACGCACACGCCGAATGCAGAAGAGCGGCATGCCCAGGTCAATCTGGGCTTTTTGGGCAAGATCGATATCGGCATACACGACCTTGGACCAAACCAGGCGTGCGGTCGACTTTGAGCCAACCCTCTCCACCGCCTGCGTATAGTTCCATGTTTCCTGAAAGATGTTCAGCGGTTTGGGAGGACACACATAGGTGCCCGAACCGCGGCGGCTTTCCAAAGTTCCGCACGAAATAAGGCGCGTGATCGCAGCACGCAACGCCGTGCGCGACACGCCCAGCTCTTCACAGAGCACACGCTCGGCGGGCAGCCGGTCGCCACTCTGCAGGTCATAATGTTTGATATACCAAAGAATGCCCTCAAAGGCGCGATCTTTGGGCGGAATCGCATATGGTTCACTCGACATGGGCAAGACTCCTCAACCGCTTGATGCTGCAGGAATCATTGCTCCGGACGCCCCATGGCGTCGAAGGCTTCTTTGATCTGCTCCGCAACGTTCCGATACGACCGATATAGGCCGGAGTCTCGCTTGACTTCGCCCGCGGTCACCGGAATCTCAAGCTTCGAAATCTCATCCTTGCCGGTTTGCACGACAACGATGACACCCATACCAAGGCACATATTACGCTTGGCAGCGTTGTTTTTGGTAGCCTGAGCTGGATTAATCAAAATCTGCTGAGCCAGTTCGCGTTTGCTGAGCTCCGGCACATCCTCGGGATTTCCGGTCTCGGCAATCTCGCACTGCAGCACATCCGCATAGTCAAAAATCTTCGGCTCGCCGCCGCGCTGATGCACGGCCCACTTGCGGCGCGTGGCATCCTGGTAGATAGCCGGCAAAAACGTAAACCGCGGTGGGTCCAAAATCGTATCCGTGATGGTAAACACATCGGGATCAAAGGCATCCTGCGGGTTTTTCTTCTTGAACAGCCCCATATCAGCCTCCCGTACTAGCATTAAACAACTTAAGCTGAATATAGCACCAATTTCAAGCCGCTGCCTTACCCTATCGGTGCGCGGCGTCTAAGGCTCGCCCAGCGGAAGAGTTAACGGACGAGGGCCGGGGTGCCTGCCGGCAAATAGCGGACACTCCGCATGCAATCTATGCAAACAAACAAGTACGCTTAGCTACATTCGGTAAGTTCGAGCACGCTGCCCTTAACGATAAGTGCCGGCTCCAGGACGACCTCTTCGGCACGCCTACCGCCCCTACCGGCAAGACGCTTGGACATGCAGCCAAAAGCATGCTCCGCAAGGACACCAGGATCCTGCTCAATCGCGGTCAGCGCCGGCTCAAAGAGAACGTCGGCCGCCGAGTTGTCATAGCTTACGACCGAAATATCGCACGGGATGCTCTTCCCCATCTCGTGCAGGCGCTTGAGCAGACCGAGGGCAATGTTATCCGAGCTTGCGAACACGGCGGTGGCATCAGTTGCGAGCACCGCCTCCGAGGCCTCGTAGGCACTCGGAATGTAGTACTCGCTCTCAAACTCCAAACGCGCGTCGATAGGCAAGCCAACCTCGCGCAGTGCGCGCTCATAGCCGGCAAGTCGTTTGCGACCCGTATTGGAGCGGCGTGCGTTAACCAGACAGGCAATACGGCGGTGGCCCTGCTCAATCAGATAGCGGGTGGCCATGTAGCCACCCATCTCGTGGTCGAACATCACCTTGTCGCACTCGAGCCCCTCAATGGCACGGTCGACCATCACGGCAGGGATGGGCAGATGGCTCACCTCCTCGCGCAGGGCACGATCGTCGGAGAACTCGTCACCCACTACCAGAAAGACGCCGTCGACGCCGCGCGTCACCAGCTGGCGCAGCAGTTCCAAATCGTCATCGGCGCTTCCACCCGAGCTGGTAATGAAGAGCGCATAGCCGTCCTCTCGGCAGCGCTTTTCCAAGCTGCCGGCGAGTGAGGCAAAAAAGCGGCTCTCGATGTTAGGGACGATAAGGCCCAGCGTGCGCGACTCGCGCATGACCAGACTACGCGCAATCTGATTAGGAACATAGTGGTTGCGCGCCGCGACCTCCTTGATGAGTTTGCGGTTTTCTTCCGAGATGCGACAGGGCCGATTATTGAGAACAAGCGAGACCGACGAGGGGGAAAGCCCCACCTCCTGGGCGATCTGCTTGAGGGTGACTTTGTTGGCCATCTCGCTCCTTCCGGGTTTACGCGCAATCTCTTGAAAGTATAGCGACTACCCCTCTACCTCGGTGATAAACACTTTACCAATCCGGTAGACGGCTGTTTTATCGCCGCCAGCGCACCAAATCCGTCCGGGTGGGGTATATTGCAATCGATTGATGACAACGACCACCAAAAGGCGGATATTCGTATGCACGAGAACGACTTTTTTAACGAGGACCTGCTGTGCGCGCTTGCTGGCGTTGCCGGCGAGGACAACGTGCTGATGAGCGAGCCCATGCGCGAGCACACCACGTTTAAGATCGGCGGCCCGGCCGACGTCTTTGTCACGCCCGATACCGAGCAGGGCCTCGTCGCCACGCTCGACACCTGTTATCGCTGCGACCTGCCCCTCACCATCGTGGGCAACGGCTCCGACCTACTCGTCGGCGACAAGGGCATCCGCGGCGTCGTCGTGGCGCTGAGCGAAGGCCTCTCCGACATTACGATCGACGGCACGCACGTCACGGCGGCAGCCGGCGCGCTGCTTTCCGATGTCGCAGCCGCGGCAGCCGAGGCCTGTCTCACCGGCATGGAGCCCATCTCGGGCATCCCCGGATCGGTCGGCGGCGCCTGCTACATGAACGCCGGTGCCTACGGTGCCTGCATGGCCGATGTGCTGGAGTCCGTGCGCGTCTACAAACCCGCTCGCCAGCTCGACGACGGCACCCGCGGCAGCGGCAATATCATCGAGTTCGATGTCGACGAGCTCAACCTGGGTTATCGAAAGAGCCGCATCGCCGATGACGGCTTTATCGTGCTTTCGGCCACCTTCAATCTCGCCCCGGGCAACGCCGCGATGATCAAGGCCGACATGGACGACTACCGCCAGCGCCGCGAGGACAAGCAGCCGCTCGACATGCCGAGTGCCGGCTCCACTTTCAAGCGCCCCGAGGGTTACTTTGCCGGCAAACTCATCATGGATGCCGGCCTGCGAGGACACGCCGTTGGCGGCGCGCAGGTGAGCGAGAAGCACTGCGGCTTCATCGTCAACGCCGACCACGCCACCGCCGCCGACGTCGACGAACTCATCCGCCACATCCAGGCAACCGTCAAAGACCAATTCAACGTAGACCTAGAACCCGAAGTCCACCGAGTCGGCGAATTCCTTTAACAAAGAAGGCCCCGAAAGGGGCCTTCACCATATTTATTCAGATAACCCAGTCCGGTGTGTCGCGCTCAGGACCCGAGAGGGCCGGGACAGTCCGAGAGGCATAAGGTTGATCGCGAGTTCCGCACGAGCCGGAGAGCACTTAATGTGCTCTCCGTGCGAGCAGGACTGCCCGAGCAGGCAACCTTATGCCTCTCGGACTGTCCCGGACCAAACCGCCGTTACGACAGTGCAATACCGCCAAGCCAGCCCCAGCGCACGCCAGAGCCAGTACCATAAAAGCTAATGAACGAATCGAGCGACTTCGATGTAATGGCACCCTCGTTGCTCATAACGATGCCGCCGCCAACGTAGATACCCACATGACCGTAGATAAGGCCCGGAGCACCCGTGCCGCTGTGCGAGGAATCGGCCACGATCATGCCCACCTGCAGCGCCGAGCGGTCGGAGCTATAGCACCAAGCGTTAAACATGTCGCACGCATTGCCTCCAAAGTAGCCAACGCCGGCGTTACGGAAGACATTGGTGACCCACGCCGCGCACCAGTTCTGACCCGGCGAAGGCGTGGAGTAGCACGCGTTGACGACAGCCTGCTGCTTGCCCGAGCCGGCATTCTGCTGCGGAGTTCCGGGCGCGTACGATCCACCACCCGAGCTCGAACCACCCGAGTAGGAATTGTTCTTGTTCGCGGCAGCCGCGGCAGCGGCAGCCTTCCTAGCGGCCTCCTCAGCCTGGGCAGCAGCGAGGATCTCGGAATCGCGCTGAGCCATGAGCTCCTTGACGTCGTCGGAAAGACCGTTCAGCACGGTCTGGACTTCTTGCTGCTTGGCCTGCATGTCCTGCATCTGGGCAGTCTGCTGGTCCTTGAGCTTCTCTAAGTCGGCCTTCTGCGACTCGAGCTCGGTCTTTTGCGCATCGAGCTCTTCCTGGATGGTCTGAATGTCCTCGATGGCGTCGCGGTCGCTCTTGTTGATCTTCTCAACGTAATGCGCGTTGGCGACGAGTTCCTCAAACGAGCCAGAGGCCAGCAGCAGCGACAGGATGTTCGTGCCGCCGGACTTGTAGCTGGCGGCCACGCGATCGGAAAGGTCGTTGCGCTTCTTCTTGAGCTCGGCCTTCTTTTCATCGATCTGGGCCTGCGTGTCGTCAATCTTGCCCTGGACATTCTCGATGTCGTTGAGGGTCTGGGCATTCTTGTTGGCCAGCGCCGCATACTCATTTGCGATGCTGTCGAGCTGGGCCTGAACCTCGTCGAGCTGGGCCTGGGCGGCATTCAGTTTATCGGTTGTTTCTTTGGAAGCCTCCGCCGCATGGGCGCGAGCGGGCAGACCAAAAAGAACTGCCGCAGAAGCGGCGCCGAACAGGGCCTTGAGGGCAGTGCGGCGCGAGAGCTCCTGGGAAAGGATGGAATCGCTGTTTGGTGACATATGTACTCCGTTACATGTTTATTTATATGTCGCTCAACTCATACATATTAGCGTACATATGGCGCGTCCCAACGATTTCCACGAACGGCAGGAAACTACAAGGTCAGCGGCTCGTAAGCAAATGTCGAAGATCAGGTTATGCGTACGCAAGCTCTTCTATGAGTACGTTGGCACAATCCTCCGCTTTTCCTACAGCGCACGATTTGGGCGTCCCTGCCTGCGCTATACTCCCCTGAAGAAGTGTTCCTGATTCGATAGGAGACTACATGTCCAAAGCACTCGACCCCAAAGACACCTGTGTCCTCGTTACCGGTGGCGCCGGCTTTATCGGCTCGCACACCGTCGTTCAGCTGCTCGAGGGTGGCTACCAGGTCGTCATCGTCGATGATCTCTCCAACTCCAGCGCCGTCGCCGTCGACCGCGTCAAGACCATCGTGGGCGACGAGGCCGCCAAGAACCTCACCTTCTACGAGGCCAACGTGCTCGACCGCGATGCGATGAACAAGATCTTCGATACCCATCAGATCGACCGCGTCATCCACTTTGCCGGCTTTAAGGCCGTTGGCGAGTCGGTGAGCAAGCCCGTCGAGTACTATCACAACAACATCGAGAACACCCTGGTGCTCATCGACGTCATGCGCAACCATGGCTGCAAGTCCATCATCTTCTCGAGCTCCTCGACCGTCTACGGCGACCCGGACAACCCGCCCGTCACCGAGGAGGATCCTAAGAAGCCCGCGACCAACCCCTATGGTTGGACCAAGTGGATGATCGAGCAGATCCTTATGGACGTCCACACCGCCGACCCCGAGTGGGACGTCGTGCTGCTCCGTTACTTCAACCCCATTGGCGCTCATCCGTCGGGCCTGATCGGCGAGGACCCCAAGGGCATCCCCAACAACCTGGTGCCCTATGTCGCCCAGGTTGCCGTGGGCAAGCTCGAGGCCGTTCAGGTCTTTGGCAACGACTACCCCACCCCCGACGGCACCGGCGTGCGCGACTACATCCACGTGTGCGATCTGGCCTCTGGTCACGTTGCCGCCCTTAATTGGATGAACGGCAAGACCGGCGTCGAGATCTTTAACCTGGGCACCGGCACCGGCACCTCGGTACTCGAGGTCGTCGCCGCCTTCTCCAAGGCTTGTGGCAAGGAGCTGCCCTACGTGATCCGCGAGCGCCGCGCCGGCGACATCGCTGCCAACTGGTGCGATGCCTCCAAGGCCGAGCGCATGATGGGCTGGAAGGCCCAGTACGACATCGCGGACATGTGCCGCGATAGCTGGAACTGGCAGAGCCACAACCCCAACGGCTTCGCCGACGCCGAGTAGCAAAAACCTACATACCGCTCTTGCCCCGATCTCACGTTGTGAGGTCGGGGCTTTTCATGGCATGTAACCATTCGCCGAAAATCGACCAACTTTTTTATCTTGCCTGTACATGTTTAAACAACATGTTTTACAATAGGCGTATCGAATCAGAACATCGGAGGCGGACTGCACACCCATCGGCAGGCCGACCCCACAACAAGAAGGTTGGTGAGCGCATTCATGGAGCGTGCAAGCGGCGTCCTCATGCCCGTCTCATCTCTGCCCGGACCATACGGAATCGGCGGCTTTGGTTGGAATGCCTACGACTTCGTCGATTTTCTCGCCTCGTGCAAACAACATTACTGGCAGATTCTGCCCCTTACGACGACCAGCTATGGCGATTCGCCCTATCAGTCGTTCTCGGCCCGCGCAGGCAACCCCAACTTTATCGACTTTGCCGAGCTTGTCGAGGCAGGGTATCTGGAGCAGCGCGATATCGATGACGTGTACCTGGGATCCGACCCCAGCAATGTCGACTACGGTGCTATCTTTGGCGGCCGCCGTCAGATTCTCGACCGCGCCGCCGAGCGCTTTGCTGCCGACAAGCCGGCCGATTTCGATGACTTTATCCAGGCCAACGAGGACTGGCTCATCCCCTATTGTGAGTTCATGACCGTGAAGGAGGAGTGCGGGCTCAAGGCCTTTTGGGAGTGGCCCGCAGAACTGCGCACCCGCGGCGAAGCATCTGCCAAGGTCTGCGCCGCCCATCCCGCGCGTATGCTCTACCACCAGATGACGCAGTATTTCTTCGACCGCCAATGGAGCCGCCTCAAGGCCTATGCCAACGAGCGCGACATTCTCATCATCGGCGACCTGCCCATCTATGTCTCGCGTGACTCCGTCGAGATGTGGGCGACGCCTGAGCTCTTTAAGATCGACGCCGCCGGCAATCCCGTGAGCGTCGCCGGCACGCCGCCCGACCAGTTCTCGGCCACCGGCCAGTACTGGGGCAACCCCATCTACGACTGGGACGCCATGGAGTCCGACGGCTTCTCCTGGTGGGAGGGCCGCATTCGCGCCGCCCTCGACATGTACGACGTCATCCGCCTGGATCACTTCCGCGGCTTCGAGGCCTATTGGGAGGTGCCGTTCTCCTCGCCCGATTCGTCCTACGGTTCGTGGACGCAGGGTCCCGGCCTCAAGTTCTTCAAGACGCTCGAGGAAAAGCTCGGCACGCTGCCCATCATCGCCGAGGACCTGGGCTTCCTCACCCCCGGCGTCATCGACATGCGCGACAACTCGGGCTTCCCCGGCATGAAGATCCTGCAGTTTGCCTTTGAGGGCACCAACTCGTACTACCTGCCGCATAACTACATCGCCAACACCGTCGCCTATGTGGGCACCCACGACAACGAGACGGCGCGCGGTTGGTTTGAGGGAACGGCTACCCCGCGTCAGCGCGAGCAGGCAGCCCTGTACACCCATCAGCAGGCCGGCGAACCCATGACAGATGCACTCAATCGCACCATCGCCGCCAGCGTGAGCGACACGTGCATCTACACCATGCAGGATTTGCTCAACTTGGGCAACGAGGCGCGCATCAACACCCCTGCCACGCTGGGCGGCAACTGGACCTGGCGCATGCTCGACGGCGCCATCACCCGCGAGCTCGAGCACAAGCTCACCGACTGGACCGAGACCTACTTCCGTATCCCGTCGGAAGCCGAAATCGAGCTTCCTCAATAGGAGCTACCGCGCCCGACCCCTCCCCACCGTGCGGACGCGCTTGCTTTTCCCGCGCGAGGCCACCCCAATCCCCTCGCGCGGGCTTCTTATGAATTGCAGACATGAAACAACCCATCACAGGAGAAAACATGCCCCGAATTAACCTCATGGAACTCGCCGAGCAGTCTTTTGGCACCTCGCTCGAGCAGCTCGACGACCGTCGCATTTACAAGCTGCTGGTCAAACTCGTGCAGGAGCGCTCCGCCGCCTGCCCGCTCAACAACGGCAAGAAAAAGCTCTATTACATTTCCGCCGAATTTTTGATCGGCAAGCTACTCATCAACAACATGATCGACCTTGGCATCTACGACGAGGTTAAGGACCAGCTCACCGCCGCAGGCCACGACCTCAACAAGATCGAGGAGTTCGAGGTCGAGCCGTCACTCGGCAACGGCGGCCTGGGCCGCTTGGCCGCATGCTTCCTGGATTCCATCGCCACGCTGGGCTTGACCGGCGATGGCGTGGGCCTCAACTATCACTACGGTCTGTTCCGTCAGCGCTTTGTCGACAACCAGCAGAAGGCCGTCCCCGACGAGTGGCTCGGTGAGCAGGACATCCTAGTCGACGATGACCGCTCCTACACCGTCGAGTTCGGCGATTTTGCCGTTACTTCCAAGCTCGTCAACATCGATGTGCCCGGTTACGGCCAGCCCACCAAGAACCGCCTGCGCCTGTTCGACCTGGCGAGCGTCGACGACGGCCTGGTCCCCGGCAGCTCCATCGACTTCGACAAGACCGAGATCGCCAAGAACCTCACCTTGTTCCTCTACCCCGACGATTCCGACGAGCAGGGCCGCCTACTTCGCATCTATCAGGAGTACTTCATGGTGAGCAACGCCGCCCAGCTCCTGATCGACGAGGCCGTCGAGCGCGGCAGCAACCTGCACGATCTGGCCGACTATGCCGTGGTCCAAATTAACGACACGCACCCCACCATGGTCATCCCCGAGCTCATTCGCTTGCTCACCACCGAGCATGGCATCGAGTTTGACGAGGCCGTGACCATCGTACGCTCCATGGTCGCCTACACTAACCACACGATTCTTGCCGAGGCGCTCGAGAAGTGGCCGCTCGCCAGCCTGCAGAAGGTCTCCCCTGCCATCGCCGACATTATCGTCAAGCTCGATGAGATCGCGAAAGCCGAGCACGATGACCCGCGCGTCGCCATCATCGACGAGCACGACACCGTCCACATGGCCCACATGGACATCCACTTTGGCTTCTCCATCAACGGCGTAGCCGCCCTCCACACCAAGATCCTGGAGGACACCGAGCTTCATCCGTTCTACGAGATCTATCCCGAGAAGTTCTCCAACAAGACCAACGGCATCACCTTCCGCCGCTGGATCCATGGGGCCAACCCCGCGCTCGCCAGCCTGCTCGACGATGTGATCGGCACCGACTGGCGCAGCACCGGCGATCTGAGCAAACTCGCCAAGTTCGCCGACGACAAGGACGTTCTTGAGCGCCTGGCCGCCACCAAGGTCGAGGCCAAGGCCATCATGCGCCAGTTCATGGCGCTCGAGCAGGGCGTGACCATTCCCTCCAACGCCATCATCGACGTCCAGGTCAAGCGTATCCACGAGTACAAGCGCCAGCAGATGCTCGCGCTCTACATCATCTGGAAGTACCTCGACATCAAGAACGGTAACAGACCTAAGCACCCCGTCACCATCATCTTTGGCGGCAAGGCAGCGCCTGCCTATACCATCGCTCAGGACATCATCCACCTAATCCTGACGCTTTCCCAGTGGATCGCCAACGACCCCGACGTGGCTCCCTACCTGCAGGTCGTTATGATCGAGAACTACAACGTCACCGCCGCCGAGCGCGTGATTCCCGCTGCCGACATCTCCGAGCAGATCAGCCTGGCCTCCAAAGAGGCGAGCGGCACTTCCAACATGAAGTTCATGCTCAACGGCGCTTTGACCCTGTGCACGCTCGACGGTGCCAACGTGGAGATTGCCGAGCTCGTGGGCGACGAGAACATCTATACCTTTGGCGCCTCGTCCAAACAGGTCGAGCAGCTCTACGCCGAAGGCACCTACAACGCCGGTGCGCTCTACCGCAAGCCCGGCATTAAACTGCTGGTGGACTTCATCACCAACCCGGCCTTTATGGCGACCGGCAACGTCGAGCGCCTGCAACGCCTGCACGATGACATTAAGGGCAAGGACTGGTTTATGGCCCTGCTCGACATCGAGGAGTACATCCAGACCAAGGAGCGCGTGTTGGCCGACTACGAGGACCAGGACGCCTGGATGCGCAAGACGCTCATCAATATCGCCAACGCCGGCACCTTCTCGTCTGACCGCACGATCTCCCAGTACAACGACGAGATTTGGCACCTGAGCTAATTTCGCTTCCCTTACCCATCCTCTTGAGAAACGGAGTCGTGGCAACACGGCTCCGTTTTTTGTGCCCGCACGTTACCCTGCGACCCAACTCGGCCAAACAATCTCGATCTGTAACAGCTACTCGGTAAAAACGGTCCCAGCTGTTACAGATTGAGACATACCGGCCCCTCCCCTTGGGTTTATCTCGATCTGTAACATCTAGCAGCTGAAATTCACCTTTGGTGTTACAGATTTAGATGAAATGGTTAGCTCAGCGGAACCGTCTCGATCTGTAACATCTAACGTCCGAAATCAGCCTCACCCGTTACAGATCGAGACAAACGACCGGTCAGACAGCCCCAACACAAAGAAAGGCTCCCCTCTCGCCCAGTGGACGGGAGGGGAGCCTTATATGTGACCGCGGCAAAAGGATGGCAATACCGCAGTCGCCCAAAGGAAGGGCCTGGATGCACCGGGCCTAGATAAGGTTCTTGCCAGAGACCTTATCGAAGAGGTGGGTCGCGTTCTTCTCGAACTTGAACCAGATGGTGTCGCCAGCCTTGAGCGCGCCCTTGGCCTCGAGGTCGACGACGGGGATAATCAGGACAAACTGGCCGTCGGGAGCGGTCACGTGGACATGCTCGGTCGAGCCCATGAGCTCGGTCACCTCGACGGTACCCTGGAGCGCGCCCTCCTCGCCCTTGTCGGCAAGCAGGATCTGCTCGGGACGCACGCCGGCCGTAATCTCCTTCACGTCGCCGCCGTCCCAGTTGAGGGCAAGCTGAGCGCAAGTCTCGGGGGCGAGCGCCACGTTCATATCCTCGGTCTTGACGGTAAAGCCGTTGCCCGAGCGCACCAGCTGGGCATCGAAGAAGTTCATCTGCGGCACGCCGATGAAGCCGGCGACGAAGATGTTCGCGGGATGGTTGAAGACCTCCTGCGGCGTGGCGATCTGCTGGACAACGCCGTCCTTCATGACCACGATACGGTCACCGAGGGTCATAGCCTCGGTCTGGTCGTGAGTAACATAAATGAACGTGCCCTTGATCTCGTGGCGCAGCTTAATGAGCTCGGCACGCATCTGGTTACGAAGCTTGGCGTCCAGGTTGGACAGCGGCTCGTCCATCAGGAAGACCTTGGGGTCACGCACGATGGCGCGGCCGATAGCGACACGCTGGCGCTGGCCGCCGGAGAGCGCCTTGGGCTTACGGTCGAGGTACTCGGTAATGCCCAGAATCTCGGCAGCAGAGCGAACCTTGCGGTCGATCTCGTCCTTGGGAACCTTCTTGAGCTCGAGCGTAAATGCCATGTTCTCGTACACCGTCATATTGGGGTACAGAGCGTAGCTCTGGAACACCATG
This sequence comes from Collinsella aerofaciens ATCC 25986, assembly GCF_964239575.1. Lineage (GTDB taxonomy): Bacteria > Actinomycetota > Coriobacteriia > Coriobacteriales > Coriobacteriaceae > Collinsella > Collinsella aerofaciens_BQ. The sequence continues at coordinate 22,124 of NZ_CAXSQQ010000006.1, read as the reverse complement.
GCGATGTCGCGGTCCTTGGGCGCCACGTCGTTGACACGCTTGCCGTCGATGAGCACATCGCCCGAGGTAATGTCCTCCAGGCCGGCGACCATGCGCATCGTCGTGGACTTACCGCAGCCAGAGGGGCCAACGAGGACGACGAACTCCTGGTCGTGAACGGTGAGGTTGAAGTCCTCTACAGCGAGCACACCGTCCTCGGTAACCTTGAGGTTGTGCTTCTTCTCCTCGGTCTTCTTCTTTTTGCCAAAGAAGCCTTTCTTTTTTGACTCGTTGTTGGGATACACCTTCTGAACATGTTTGAGAACGATCTCGGCCATGTCTCTACCTTTCGATATGCGGCGCCGCGCTGAGGGGCGCCGCAGAAACTTGCAAAACAGTTACGGCATTAGCCCTTGACGGCACCTGCCACCACGCCGTCGATGATGTACTTCTGACAGAGGATGTACATGATAACGATGGGGATAACGACCATCATGATGCAGGCCATCATGGGGCCGAGCTCGACGTGGCCGTAGCCGCCGCGGAAGTACTGGATCAAGATAGGAATGGTCTTGTACTTGGTGGAGTCGAGCGTAAGGTAGGGCAGCAGATAGTCGTTCCAGACCCACATGGTCTCGAGGATGCCGACCGAAAGATAGGTGGGCTTCATGATGGGAAGGACGATCTTAAAGAACACCTGGACCGGGTTGCAGCCATCAATCATGGCCGCCTCCTCGATCTCGAGCGGGATGTTCTTTACAAAACCGGCGAACATAAAGACCGCCAGGCCCGCGCCAAAGCCCAGATAGATAAAGCAGATGTTGAACGGCGTGTTAAAGCCGATGCGGTCCGCCAAATTGGACAGCGTGAACATGAGCATCTGGAACGGCACGACCATCGAGAACACGAACAGGTAATAGAAGAAGTTCGAGATCTTGTTGTTGACACGAACCACGTACCAAGCGCACATGGAGCAGCACACCAAGATCAGCACGACCGACGTGACCGTGATGATGAGCGAGTACATAAATGCCGAGGCAAAGCCCTGCTCGTTAAGGGCGTGCATGTAGTTTGCGAGGCCGTTGAACGTCTCGGGCGTGAGCAGATCGAATGCCGTGGTGGTGCTGATTGCAGTCGCTTTCTTAAAAGAATTAAGCGCAATCATGAACACGGGGTAGATCCACGCGAGCGACAGGATCGTAAAGAAAATCGAGAGCGCGCGGTTGATAACCTTATCGCGTTTCATTACTGCTGCACCTCCTTGGACCTCGTGGCCTTAAGCTGGATCATGGAGATGGCCACGACCAGGATGCAGAAGATAACCGCCTTGGCCTGACCAATGCCCTGCCATGCGATACCGGCACGCGAATAGAACGTGTTGTAGATGTTCAGGGCGAGCATCTCGGTGGAGTGCGCGGGGGCGCCGCCGGTAAGGGCGAGGTTCTGGTCGAACAGCTTAAAGCCGTTGGTGATGGACAGGAACAGGCAGATGGTGATGGTCGGCATCAGGTTAGGGATCTTAACCTTCCAAAACGTCTGCCATGCCGTAGCGCCGTCGACCTTGGCGGCCTCGATGTAGTCGGACGGAATGGACTGCAGACCAGCGATGTAGATGATCATCATGTAGCCGACCTGCTGCCACAGGGTCAGGATGATAAGGCCCCAGAAGCCAGCAGCAGAGTTAAGAGCGATGAGCTGGGCACCCACGTTGGAGAGCAGGCAGTTGATCAGAATCTGCCAAATGTAGCCCAGCACGATGCCGCCGATCAGGTTAGGCATAAAGAAGATCGTACGGAAGATGTTGGTGCCTTTGAGCGCCTTGCGGGTGAGCGCCTGCGCAATGGCCAGGGCGATCACGTTGATGAGCACCGTCGACAGGAAGGCAAACGCCACGGTAAAGAAGAACGACGTGGAGAACTGCGGATCGGACAGCGCGCGCACGTAGTTCTCGATACCGACAAAGTGCGCGTTACTAATGATAATAAACTGGCAGAACGAGAGATAGAAGCCCTGGATAAAAGGGATCACGAACCCGATCATAAACGCCAGGCACGTGGGCAGCATAAAGAGCGGCCACCAGCGCTTGAGTGCTTTGCCCATAAAAGGGTCCTTTCAATATGCAGGGGGCGGGCAAACCAACGTCTGCCCGCCCCCTGTCGCTAATCAGATAGCTTGGGCAGCAACTGCTTACTCGGAAGCGGCCTTCTCGGTCTTCCAGCCATCGACGAAGGCGTTCTTGACGCCGTCCCACTTGCTGTTATCGGCAGCGTAGGCAATCAGAGCCTGCTTGAGGTTCTTCTTCCACTCCTCGGAGGGAATGTAGACGAAGTCCCAAGCGACGGTCTTCTTGCCGTCCTTGGCCATGGCAACGGCCTGCTGCGAGAAGACGTTGGTGGTCTCCTTGGCGCTCTTGAACGGAGCGGTCAGACCCATCTTGTCGGCGATGATGCTGGTCGGGGTGTCAGCGGTGACGCACCAATACATGAAGTCCTCGGTGGCCTTCTGGGCATCCTCGGAAGCCTGGGAACTGACGCACCAGTAGTTCTCGCCGCCGGAGCACAGGCCCTGGTTCTCCTCGCCGTCAACACCGATGTAGATCGGCATCATGCCAATCTGATCGTCGGTCATGCCGGCCTTGACGAGGTCAGAGTAGGCCCAAGAGCCGTTCTGGTAGAAGACGGCCTTGCCGGTTGCGAACTCGTTGGTGGCGTCGTCGCCGGTCTTGGAAGCAAGCTGCGAAGGATCGCAGGTGGAGTCGGTGATGTACAGGTCGAAGATCTGCTTGTAGTTGTCGAGGAACTCACCCTTGATCTCGTCGTCCTCCTGGTTGTGCTCCTTCTCAAACTCGTAGTAGAGCGGCATGTTGGCAAGGTGGGTGGTGTAGCGCCAGCTGGAGGAGTCGTCCATGCCGGCGGAAGTGAAGGCACCCTCGACACCAAGCTCGTCCTTGCGGGCCTGGATGTCGTCGGCACAAGCCTTCAGCTTGTCGAAGGAGTTGATGTCCTCGGCCTTGTAGCCAGCCTTCTCGAGCAGCTGCTTGTTGTAAATAATGCCGAAGCTCTCCTGGACCCAGTCGATGCACACATCCTTGCCGTCGGACTGCAGAGCCAGGGAGTCGTCAATGAGCTCACCGCGGAGCTTGGTATCGGACAGGTCGGCGCAGTAATCCTTCCAGTTCTTAAGACCGGTGGGGCCGTTGACCTGGAACAGGGTCGGAGCGGAGCTCTTGGACATCTCGGACTTGAGCTTCTCCTCGTAGGTGTTGGAGGCAGCGGTCACGATCTTGACCTCGACGCCCTTCTCCTTCTTATAGGCCTTGGCGATCTCCTTCCACTCCTTGTCGACCTCGGGCTTGAATTGGAGGAAGTAGACCTCGGCAGCGTCACCAGAAGCAGAGGAGCCGGAGCCGGCAGAACCACCGCAACCCACGAGGCCCAGACCAAGAACTGCAGCCGCGGAACCAGCAAAGCCCAGGAACTGCCTTCTGCTCATTTCGTTCTTCATTACAATCCACCCTTTCACACCGTGGCGGCACCCTTTGCCGCCGCCTTCGGAGATTGGCTCGGGGACTTTGCCCCTTTTGCTGATTTGAACGATACGCTATTTGGCTAGTTGTTTGAACAAGTATTACTAGAGCGGTAGAAAAACTTCGGTGAACGGTAATTTCAACTTGATACTTGACAAGTTTTGTATAAACAATTATTTGTTATCTAATGCAGAGAAAACGCCCGGTCAAGCCGATGTACCGTCGGTTTGACCGGGCGTTTTCTCTTTGAGGCCATGAGTCTCGTCAGGCTGGGAGCTAGCCGGCTATCGCTTGGAATTGACGCGGTAATGGAAGATCTCGGGGTGTGTGCGAGTGTGCGTCACCTCAAACAAGATGCCATCCGAGGTGTACGACTGACTCTCCATGACGGCAACGCAGTTGTATTTGCCGAGGTCAAGATAGCTGCAGTCCTCATCGTTGGCGAGCTCGACACTCACCGTACGACGGCTCGCCATCACTTTGACACCGCGCTTGTGCTCCAGATAGCCGTAAATAGAATCTGCCGCGATCTCGGGAGTCAGGCCCTTGGCGATCGACGCCAAAAAATAGCCATGGTCCACTTGGCGCGCGTTGCCGTTGAGGCTTCGGACACGCACTACGCGAATCAACTCCTCGCCCACCTTAAAGCCCAGGTGACGAGAGAGTTGCTCGGTGCAAACCAGATGTTCGAAAGACTTAACGTCCGTCGATGCAACGGCATTGTTGCGCTTTGCAAACTCGCCAAACGACTCAACCTCTTCGAGTGCGCCCAACATGTCGGTTTCGCCCTTAAGCCAAATAACGCGCACGCCCTTGCCGTGTATGGGCTGCACAAACATCCCGTCGGCCAGCATACCCAAGGCGCGACGGACGGTATTGCGAGTGCATCCGAACTCCGCGGTCAGCTCGGCTTCGGTTGGCAGCATCTCCTGAAACGCATAGGTCCCATTAATGATGCGCGAGCGTATTTCTCGGTAGATTCCTTCGTATATCGCTTTTGGCATTGTTTCACCTCTACATTATTCATTTCCGGCTAGGCACGATAGCATTTCTTAAAGTTGTTTAAACCGAATATCGGTAAAGCGACAGGATTTAACCGTTGACGGTTTCTGTCATGCCCAAATCGGTTTCGCTCAAAACTGCCGGTACGACAATCGTCTGGTCCTCTACAATGAATCCATTGTTTAAACGTTTCCCCACGCGCAACGCGCCTCGATATTCGGAAGGCAGAACATGCTGCAAAAAATCCAACGCTTTGGCGGGGCAATGTTCGCGCCCGCCATGCTGTTTTCTATATCAGGCCTCATGGTCGGCGTCTCCGCTCTCGCAACGACTGCGGACATCGTCGGCGATCTCGCCGTATACGGAACCCCTTGGTACGTTTTCTGGGCTATCATCCAGCGCGGCTCGTGGACGGTCTTTAAACGCCTCCCGCTCCTTTTTGCCGTAGCGCTGCCCATCGGTCTTGCCCAAAAACAACCGGCTCGTTGCTGCCTCGAGGCTCTCGTCGCCTATTTTGCCTACTGCTTCTTTTTGAGCGAGATCATTAAGCTGAGCGGAGACAACCTTGGACTTGAGTACCCGTCATCTTTGACCTCCGCCAGCGGTATCACCGTCATCGACGGCATCAAGACGCTCGACACCGGCATTATCGGCCCGCTGGCGGTATCGGCAACCGTCGTCGCCATCCATGACCGCTTCTACGATGCCAAAATTCCCGATTGGCTCGGCACCTTCTCGGGCTCCTCGCTGGTCTACCTCATCAGCTTTTTTGCCGTGTTTGCCCTTGCCGCTATCTCGGCCGCCATCGTGCCCTACGTATACGATGTAACTGATACGCTGCGTCACGCGCTTGCAGGCGTCGGTCCCTTTGGCGTGGGCATCTTTGTCTTTTTAGAACGAGCACTCGAGCCCTTTGGCCTGCACCACCTGCTCTACATGCCGATCTACTACGACAACCTGGTCATTAACGACGGCATCTACGCCACGTGGAGCAGTTTGCTCCCCATCCTCTCCCATAGCACGCGCCCCCTTAATGAACTTGCGCCGTGGGCCGGTTTTACCGCCACCGGCTGGGTCAAGCTCTTTGGCCTTCCCGCCATCGCAGCCGCGTTCTACTCCACCGCAAAACCCGAGCGCCGCGCCGGCCTCAGGGTCATCCTTGCTCCCGCCATCATCGCCTCGGTGGTTTGCGGCGTTACCGAGCCACTCGAGTTTCTCTTTATGTTCACCCACCCCGGGCTCTTTTTGCTCTACGCCGTCTTATCGTCTTGCCTTGCCACAACCATGAATCTCTTTGGCATCGTCGGCATCTTCTCGGGCGGCCTGATGGAGATGGCAGCCTTCAACTTTATTCCGCTCATGCGCACGCATGCCGGTGCCTATCTTTTGGCGCTCGGTATCGGCCTTGCCTTTAGCCTCATCTTTTTTGTTAGTTTTCGAGCACTCATCTTGGTCTATGACCTTAAGACACCGGGCCGCGAGGATCATGTTGCCAATCGCGCGGCAATCGATTGTTTAACGGGAAGCGACTTTGCCAAAGAGCAATCCCCCAATGACGAGGTCGACAGTCGATCCGATCAAGATCACGTCCTCGCTGAGCGGGTAATTCAGCTTTTAGGTGGCGTTGGCAATATCGTGGGCGCAACCAACTGCACCACGCGCCTGCGCGTCGAGGTCGCAGACCCTTCCATCGTTGCAGATAACGCGTCGTTTGTCGCGGTGGGCGCCAAGGGCCTCATCATTACGGGCAAGACCGCCCAGGTGATCATCGGCATCTCCGTTCCCCGCGTTAAAGAGCATTTTGACCAGATCATGGGCCTCGAGCCGGAATTTGTGCCCACCACCTCGGCCTCCCCTGCCGCCAGCGCAGCCCATAAGCGCGGCGATATTTGCTTCTTCGATATCGACGGAACGCTCGCCTGGCAAGACCCCAGGCTCGCCCAAGACCTTCCCGAAGACGAGCGGGACCTCTCCCCCTATCCCAACGAGGCGGTTTCGCAGGCAATCCGCGAGTTTGTCGCCAACGGCAACATGGCCTTTATCTGCACGGGACGTACCCTCAGCTGCATCCACCCCAAACTTCTTGAGCTGCCTTGGACCGGCATCGTCTGTCTTGCGGGCGGTTACGCCGAGATCAACGGACACGCAATTCGCGATCTGTCGATGACGCCCAGCATGCTGCAGCATCTTGCCCCCTATCTTGAGCAATCGGGCGAGGTCATCCGCTTTGAGGGCCTCAACGGCGTCGTGCGCATGAGTGCCGATGCCCCCGATGCCCCCGGATACGCGCGCACCCTGGGCGACGCAGTCACGCAGCTGCAACATTACAGTGTCTACAAGATCTTGATGTCTACATCGCTCGCCAACCACATCGCTCAAGATAAGGCACTTGAGCCGCTGCTGTGCTTTAACGAGCTCGAACTCGAGGTAACCGAAATCTCGCCCCGCGAATGCACGAAGCGCGGGGGCATCCAGTCTGTACTCGACGCCCTCGACCCCCACCACGGAACCGTATACGGCATTGGCGACGCCAGCAATGACGTCTCGCTGATGAACGCCGTCGATGTCGGTATCGCCATGGGCAATGCGCCGGACTATCTCAAGGATAAGGCCGATTACGTGACCGACACCGTCGATCACGACGGTGTCGTTGCGGCGCTCGAGCATTTTGGGCTGATTTAGGCGCGCTCCATCAAACGCACGCCCGTTGTCCCAAATCGCCAAAACTGCCGCGCCAAACGCCCTAATGTGGCAATATGTTGTCTGCATATTGCATCAACGCAACCTCAGAAAGAATGCGAGAACCCGTGTCCAGTCCGTTTACCAGCTTTTTAGCCCAGCACTTTGACCAGATTAACGACTATCTGGCCACGTTCTTTGACGGACAGGCGACCTCTGCCGATATCGAGCGCTACCTGTATGCGCCGCTCTCGGCTTTTACGGCCAACGCCGGCAAGCGCCACCGCCCGCTTATCTGCATGCTCGCCGCAACCGCAGTGGGCGGTAGCTTTGAGAGCGCCCGCAGCGCCGCGGCAGCCATCGAGCATTTCCAGTCGGGCGCGCTGATCCACGACGACATCGCCGACAACGGACAGCTTCGTCGAGGCAAGCCCTGCATGCACCTTACCGAGGGCACGGGCCTTGCCATCAATTGCGGCGACCTGGCGCTCACCATGGTCACCAAGACGGTTCTCGACGACCCCACGCTGGAGTCCGACGTGAAGCTGCGCGTGCTCCACGAGCTTACCGAGATGATCGTCCGCACCATCGAGGGTCAAGCGCTCGACCTGGGTTGGGTCCGTGACGGGCGCTTTGATATCTCGGTTGATGACTACCTGGACATGGCGACGCACAAGACCGCGTTTTACAGCGGAGCCACGCCGCTTGCCGCCGGAGCCATTATCGGCGGCGGCAGCGATGAGCAAATCGAAGCGCTGCGCGCCTTTGGCCTACACACAGGCCTCGCCTTTCAGATTCAGGACGACCTGCTCAACCTTGTCGGCACTAAGGAAGCCGCCAACAAGGACTTCCGCACCGACATCACCGAGGGCAAGCGCACGCTTGTCGCCGTACACGCCCTCTCTGATGAGCGCCACCACGACGAGGTCGAGGCGATTCTTTCCTCGGGCACCGATGATCCCGCGCAGCTCGCACGCGCCGTGGAGATCTTCCAGGAGACCGGCTCCATCGATTACGCCCACACTTACGCGCTCGACCTGACCGCTAAGGCCAAAGCGGCCATCGAGAACGTTGAGCTTGATCCGCACGCACGCGAGCTGTTCCTCTCCATGGCAGATTTCTTTGTGGAGCGCCTTAACTAACGGGGGTTATAAAACCTGTCAGCAGCGTATTTAGGCACAACTTGCTACACTGTTGAGTGCATGTTTATGCATCCCTTTGCGTTGTCTATCCGACAGACGCTCAAATAGTACGAATGGTACGCCGAAAGGGGTTCGTTCATGGAACCTATTACAACGGGCATGCAAGGAGCAGCCGTCGAAGACGTGCAGTCCCGTCTCCTGCAGCTCGGCTACACGATTGATGCCGTCGAAGTCACCGACAAGTACTTTGGAGCCACCACTGAGCAGGCCGTCAGCACCTTCAGGCTCGACAGCGGCCTTGCTGCCGGTCATGCCGTCGATATCCCCTGCTGGAGCGCCCTTGTAGACGCTTCGTATAAGCTGGGCGACCGCACCCTCTATCTGCGCATGCCCAATTTCCATGGCGCCGATGTGCAGGCCCTGCAGCGCGCTCTCAACGTTTTGGGCTTTGCCTGTGGCGAAGACGACGGCTACTTTGGTCCGCATACCGAGGCCGCCCTGCAGCAGTTCCAGGAAAATGTCGGCCTGTTTGCCGACGGCATGGCCTTCCAGGACACCTACGCCTACATCAACCGCCTGCACCATGTGTGGGAGGGCAAGCCCTCGGTCACCGAAGCCGAGTCCCGTATCGGTTTTGCTCGCGCCGCCAACGTGCTCGAGCGCTTCCAGATTGCCGTTATCGGCGAGGACCCCATCGCACGCAGCGTTGCGTCGCGCATGTGGAATATCGCCACGGCAACGACCGACAACAGCGGCATGATGCTCTGCGACTCCGAGGTCCCAACCGACGTTGACCTAGTGCTCGAGATCGCAAGCGATGAGCTGCCCGCAGATGCAGCGCCGCGCGCCACGATCGCCCTCGCCGAGTGCCACAACCTGGCCCAGCGCATCCGCACTGCCAATGTCGCCGCGCAGCAGAAGCCGGCACGCATTCGCATTGAGCTCACGGGCATGACGCGCTACAACGGCACCTTCACGGCCAGCGACGCGCAGACACTCGCCGTACGCCTGCTCGACGGCGTTTGCGATGCCCTCGCAGATTAGGTAAACTAAACGAGTTGCTTTTGGGCAACACCACACATTGGGACGTAGTTCAACGGTAGAACTCCGGTTTTTGGTGCCGGCTGTTGGGGGTTCGAATCCCTCCGTCCCAGCCCTTAAGAACACAGCGCTGCAGGCCCTTATGAACCTGGAGCGCTTTCTTGTGGGCAAGCGGAGGAATTCGAACCCGCAAGGGTGCGGAGCTGAGGAAACGCGAAGCGTTTTCCAGCGCAGCACGCAAGGAGCGAAGCGACGCAGCGGGGCGCGGCCGCCGAAAAGGCGGACGCGGAATCCCTCCGTCCCATACCAGCCATAAGCTCCCCGCATCCCAACTTTCCAGCCAAGGGCAACAAGCGGAGGAATTCGAACCGGCAACGCAACACAACTTCTCGTCCAGCACGAGAAGATAAAGGTAGATTTTCAGGCATGTCCCAAAAATCTACCTTCAGAAGACAGGCGCCCCAAGCCCATTAGGACCAAGAGCGCCTAACATCAAGAAAATATCAGCCCAGTTCCGAAAAGCGAGCCGCATGCAACAACCAGGTAACCACAGGCCCCGGGAGAGCGGGGACACCGGCTTAGGTTTATCGCGAGTTCCGCACGAACAGGAGGCCACTTAATGTGGCCTCCGTCGTGAGCAGGACTGTAGAGCAGGAAACCTAAGCCGGTGTCCCCGCTCTCCCGGGGCCGAACGCCCTAGTTGTTGAGCATGCGGTCGAAGCTTCCCGAGTCGCCATCCCGATAGTCGGCGGTCATCAGAATCTCCTGCGGAATGCGCCCGCCCTCGCGCAGCACGTTGCGGAACTGCACGCGCGTAACCATGGGCAGATCCTTGATCGTCGCCGCCAGATTCTGCGGCACGCCCTGGTTGGCAGCCGCGGGCTCGCACTCGCCGCCGGCCTTCATGCGACGCTTATGCTCGGCGAGCATGGCGCGGTACATGCCGGCATGCAGGCGAATCTCAACCACATTGGCATTGCGAGCCTGCTCGACGATGCGCGCGCCCTCGCGATCGATATCGCCCACGTAGTAGACGTAGTTAAAGCGATAGCCAATCTCGGCCAGATAATCATCCAGTGCGTGCGAGACGCTCGCCTTGCAGCCGCCGCCAAAAATCACGCCGCCCACCTTGATGCCAAAGAGCTTGGCATGTTTGCGTCCGCGCAGGAGCTTGACGATCTCGTCATAGGTATCCAGGTTCTCGACCATAATGAACGGCTTGTCGGCGCCCAGCGTAAAGAAACCCGTAAAGTGCACGGGGCGATTGGGATCGACCTTGATCGCCTGCATGCTGATACCCTTTTCGGTCATACGCCTGATCAGACGCTCACCGTGCTTGCCGTCAAAAGCCTTCTCGTCGTTAAAGATCTGGTAGGCACGCTGGCGGCGCGAGGCAACCGGCGTATCGGCACCTCGGTTCTGCTCGATCCAAGCCTGGATGATTGCGATTTCCTCGGCAATCTTGCGGTTGGACATCTCGTTGTGCTGAGTGCGCTGCGGAGCCTTTTTGCCGTCCTTGCCCTCAACCTTTACGATCTGTGTCTGCTGCTCCTTGATCTTAGAGAGCGCCGTAGGCGTAGGGACAACTTTGAGCAGCTGCCTGCCTAAAACGCGGGCAAGGGCAAACGCCGAGACCTCGCCGTGAACGGCCGATTTGGGCTGCTGGGCAGCAGTATCTGCTGCGGTAGACTCCGGCTTCTTCTGAGACTTGCGCTTAGAATCGCCTTGGGAATTGCGCTCGCGCTTCGGCATAGGCGCCTGCTTCTGCGGACGATCGGACTTGCTCTCCTTCGCCGGCTGGCGCTTAGGCTGCCCCGAAGAAACCTCGACCTTCGCATCCTCGTCCTGCGGCGTGGTCTTCTCGGCTGCAGTCTCGGCATGGGAACTGCGGCCCCCACGATGGCGACGGCGGCGAGGCTTGCTCGACGCGCCCTGCTCCGCCTGCTCATCAGTAGGCTGCTGGCCCTTGGCCCCGGCATCAACCTCAAGCTGCGGCTCAACAGGCTTCTGCTCGCGAGCCGCCGGCTCAACGGTCTTCTCGTCCTGGGTGGTCGAAACCGACTCGCCCTTCTCCTGACGCTTTACGGGATATGCACGTCCCGCAAAACCGCGACCAGGACGACACGAACCCGGAGCCTTCTTGGCAGACTCCTCAACATCGTCTGCAACCTCAGAAGACTCTTCAACCTCACGCGCGGCATCCTGCTGTGCAGTCTTAAAGTGAGCACCGCGACGACGCTTGGGCTCTTGGGCCTTCACGGGCTTTTGCTCCCTCGCGGGCTTCTGCGACTCGGCAGCAACCTCGGTCTCAACAGCCTCAGCATCCGTCTCACCCTTTTGAGCAACGGCGCGACGGAAGCGCTCCTGCTGGGCGCGGCGCTGCGCATCGCGCTTGCCACTCCCGCCAAAACCGCCGCGGCCGGCCTTGGCCGTAAAGGCACGCACGACGTTCTCATCGAGCAACTCATCGGTATCGACATGCTCACGCGGAGCAGCTTCTTCCACAGCAGGCACGTCAGCGGAATCCTCGACGACAAAATCTTCGACGGACTCGGCAGGCTGCTCCTGGACATCGCGGATCTCGGCATTGATGGCATAGAACGCCGGGCGCCCGTTAATGCCGCTACCCTCGATCTTGGTCACGATCTTTGCCGCGATAAGCTCATCGCGCATCGCCTTGGTGTCGCACTCCTTATCGACGGAACGGAAAATCTGCGCCAGCGCACTCGACTTAATCTTAAGCGCCTTGCGGCAGAGCAGGTCGTAGGCAACCAGCTTGGCACGCTCGGCAGAAAGCGACGTCTGGCTGCTCAGGCGCTCAGCCAGGGCATCGACATTATTTTGGTTATCGGAATATACCGTCTTGGCCACGGGGCCCCTTTCATATGTACACATATACGTCTATATGGTACAACGCGCGCCCTTATCCACGCAAAACATCTGCGAGAACACTCGAGCGTCACCCGCTTTCGCATGAAAAAAGGACCGAGCCCGCTAAGTCGCGGACCCGGTCTTTCCGAGTCATATGGATGGAACGGTTAGTCCATCAAGCTGACTAGGCCTTGGCGGCCTCGGCGTCGGCGGGAGCCTCGGCGGCAGCGGCGCGGCCGTACTCGGCCTTGCCCATCTCGGACCACTCGGGCTCCTCGTCGGGCATGGAGCCAGCCTCCTTGCCGAAGAACTCCTTGAGGCAGTTGACGGCGACGATGAGGCCCAGGACCATCAGCAGGACGGCAAAGACGAGCTGCAGGCCCTTGGTGGCGGCGACGGAGACAGCGGCCGTGGTGGCGGTAGCCGGGATGGTGCCGAAGAAGCCGTAGGCCTGGACGGCGGTCATGCAGCCCATGGCGCTCTGGACCAGCGAGGTGAAGGTGCAGCAGAGCAGGAAGGCGACGGGCACGTAGAGCATCCAGCCCTTGCGGCCGGTGCACTTGCAGAACACGGCGAGGGTGATCATGGTCATGCCGCCGAGCAGCTGGTTGGAAGCACCAAAGAGCGGCCAGATGTTGGCATAGCCACCAAAAGCGAGGGCGAGACCGGGAAGCAGGGTAACGACCGTGGCGAACCAGGGGTTGCCGAGAACCTTCATGTAGCCGGCCTTGGACTCGATGGCCAGGGCATCGTTGGTCTGGGCAAAGAACTCGGAGAACGAAGTGCGGGCGATGCGGGCGACGGCGTCGAGCGAGGTCAGGGCCAGAGCGGAGACGTTCATGGTCATAAAGACGGTAGCGAGCGTGCCGTCAACACCGAAGGCCTGCATACCGCGGGAGATGCCAGCGGCGAAGATCTGGAACGGGGTGGAAGCGACACCGGCGTTGAGGGCGCCAGTACCGGCGGTGTTCATATCGGAGAACATGATGCCGGCGACGATGATGGCAAGGATGCCGACGAAGGACTCAACGATCATGGCGCCGTAACCGACCTTGACGGCGTCCTGCTCCTTCTCGACCTGCTTAGAAGAGGTGCCGGAAGAAACGAGGCTGTGGAAACCGGAGAGAGCACCGCAAGCGACGGAGACGAACAGGACCGGGAACATCATGCCGGAGGCAGTGGAGAAGCCGGTGAAGACCGGAGCGGTGATAGTGGCCTGACCGTTGACGCCCAGGACGACGATGCCAAGGACAGCGCAGACGATCATGACGATCATCATGATGGAAGTGAGGTAGTCACGCGGGGTCTTGAGCATCTGGATGGGCATAGCGCCAGCGAAGACCAGGTAGACCATGACGACGGCGAACCACTGGAACTTATCCAGGTAGACCGGGAACTGCATACCGACGGCGAACATGAGAACCATGAGGACCACGCCGGTGACGAACTCGGCAGCGCCGGTGAGGTTGAACTTCTTCTGGGCCCAACCAAAGGCGATAGCGACGAAGGTGAACAGGATGGAGATGGTACCAGCGCAGCCGGCGGCATAGGACTTGGTGAAGTCGATGGCACCGGTAGCAGCACCAGAAGCGTCAACGGCCGGGGTGAACATGAACGTCTTGCAGACCATGTCGGTGAAAGCGGCGATGACGATGATGCAGAACAGCCAGCAGAACAGCAGGAACAGGCGACGGCCGGTCTTGCCGATATACTTCTCGATGAGCTGAGCGAGTGACTTGCCGTTGTTCTTCATCGAAGCGTACAGGGCACCAAAGTCGTGGACGGCGCCAAAGAAGATGCCGCCGACGAGGACCCAGAGCACGACGGGCAGCCAGCCAAAGGCCATGGCGACGATCGTACCCGTGACAGGGCCAGCACCGCAGATCGAGCTGAACTGGTGCGAAAACGCAGTGAAGGCGGAGACGGGCGAGAAGCTGTTGCCGTCCTTCATGCGCTTGGCCGGCGTGAGGGCCTCTTTGTCAACGCCCCACTTGTTGGCCAGCCAGCGGCCGTAGCCCAGATAGCCGCAGGCGAGCACCGCCGCGGCCACAACCATGAGCAAAACTCCGTTCATTACATTTCCTCCTCTAAAAAGAACTTCCCAGACATAAAAAATGAGGGCCGTCGGTTGCGCTCGACGGCCCTCATCTTCATCAGCCGCCCGTTATCGTACGGGCTAGCTGCATGTGCTAACCCGCATCAGATAATTACTACGCTGATAATGTTTAGCTGATGCGTGAACATGTCTAAGAAATCCTCTTCAATCATGATGCGAACGATCCGTGCGTGTTCACATCCCCCAGTGGTTGAAAAGGAGTATGAAACTTTAGTTACCTAAAGTCAACGCAAATTTGTAATGAATTTTCAACTTTTTTTGAATTTCTCGGTATAAAACGCCATTGACCTCGGACTTTACCCCACGACAGTTTTTGCATGAGAGATGCCCCTGAGAGCCGCGGGAGCCGGGCGGCGCATATGAACTTTCCTGCTCTACAGTCCTACGCAAGACGGAAAGCACATTAAGTGCTTTCCTTTACGTGCGGAACTCGCGATAAAGTTCATATGCGCCGCCCGGCTCCCGCGGCTCTCAGGGGCTCCCATCCCAAATGCGGAGCAAAGCTCCGCACACCATCTTTTTCTTTCAGCTAAAGCACGCCGGAAATTCGACGCTAGCTTGTTAACCTTGCTGGACATTGTCGACGCCGATCCAACTCAGAAGCTATATCGATACAGAAAGGTCCCCGGACGGAGGGGCCGGATATAAGGTTTATCGCGAGTTCCGCACGCAAAGAAGGCCACTTAATGTGGCCTTCGTCTTGCGCAGGACTGTAGAGCAGGAAACCTTATATCCGGCCCCTCCGTCCGGGGACCGCGCCGTACCAGCTACAGCGTCATGTTTGGATCGGCGTCGACGTCGAACGGCGAGATTTCACCTCGGTCGAATTTACGGCGAGCGACCTCCGCGATCATGGCTGCGTTATCGGTACAGGCAGACAAGGGCGGCACCGTTACGCGAATCCCCTGACGTCCAAGCTTCTTGATCATCATCTCGCGCAGATGCGGGTTGGCCGAGACGCCGCCGCCGATGCAGTATTCCTTACATCCGGTAGCGTGCAATGCGTTTTTGGCCTTCTTGTACTGCACGTCAAAGACAGCCGCCTCAAACGAAGCCGCCAGATCGGGCAGGTGAATCGTGCGCCCGGCTTTGGTCTCTTGCTCGATGTAGAGCGTCACCGCCGTCTTGAGGCCCGAAAGCGAGAAACGATAGTCTCCCCTGCTGTTAAGCGCGCGGGGAAAATCGATCGCCTTGGGGTTGCCTGTCTCGGCCAGCTTGGAGATGATGGGGCCACCGGGATAGCCCAGACCCAACGCCTTGGCTACCTTGTCGAAGGCCTCGCCCACAGCATCGTCGAGTGTCTCACCAAGCACCTCGTAGTCGCCCCATGCCTTCACGTGCACGAGCATGGTGTGCCCGCCCGAGACAAGCGTGAAGATGAACGGCGGCTTGAGGTCGGGCTGCGCCAGCAAGTTGGCAAACAGGTGCCCCTCCAGATGGTTGACGCATACGAGCGGCTTACCGGCAGCGTAGGCAAAGCCTTTGGCAAAGGCAACGCCCACCACGAGGGCGCCCACCAGGCCCGGACCCTGTGTCACGCCCACGGCGGCAAGCTCGCTGGGGGCAATGGCTCCACCCTCAAGACCAAGCGATGCTGCGGCATCCTCGAGCGCCGCATCCACGACACTCACAATCACCTCAACGTGTTTGCGCGAGGCGATCTCGGGCACCACGCCGCCAAAGCGGGCATGAAAATCAATCTGTGTCGACACCTGGTTGGCCAGCATATTGCCATCCGAATCGATAATCGCCACGGCCGTCTCGTCGCAGGAACTCTCGATAGCGAGCACTAGGCGGCGGCGCTCAATTTCGGCACGCTCCACCTCGGAGCGCCCAGGCGCAGGCAGCGGCCATACGCGCTGCTCTGCCGCCGTCGGCTCGGGCGAAGCATTGTCGACCGGAAGCACCAGGGGCAGCGGAGCCGTCATGACGATGGCATCCTTGCCGACACCGTAGTAGCCGCGGCGACGGCCAGCCTCGGTAAAGCCCAGAGCGTTATAAAGCGCGATCGCCCCCTCGTTACCGTCCTCGACCTCGAGCGAAGCCGTGGTGCAGCCGAGCATCTGGGCATCATAGCTCACGTGCGACAGCAGCTTGCGGGCAATGCCCTCGCGGCGATGTGCCGGGTCGACGGCGACATCCAGAATCTGCACATCACCGTCCACGACCATACCGCCGGCAAGGCCCAGCAGCTTGCCGTCGTCGTGTGCCACCCACCAACTACGCGGCGCAGCGACGTCCTCGCCCAGTTCGGACAGGAACATGCCCGGCGTCCACGCCTCGTGTCCGGCACCTTCAAAGCAGGCAGCCTCCAGCGCGCTCGTGCCCTCGGCATCCGCCGCGCCCATGGGACGGAACTGCAGATGACGACCGGCGAGCTCATCGGCAACACCCGTAATTTCGCTCTGCGCACTCTCGGCAAGACCAAGACGCTTGCGCTCGTTTTCCTCGGCATCAGAAAGGCGCGTGTAAATCGGCAGGACGCGAGCCGGATCGCCGTCACCCGCAGCGTGCGCGAGCAGCAAGCCCTCGCCCGAAGGCCACCACAGGTCGCGCTCCACGCAGCGGGCGGTCTCGTCCTCACCCAGCAGCTTGCCATAGCGCACGAGACCGTCACCGGTCAGCTGAACCTGGTCCCAGTCCGCTGCTTGGCGCCACTCATCGAGCGCCACGGCGGCCTTGACCACGTGTTCGCGCTCAAATTGACGCTCGGGACCCTCATCGACCAGCATATACAGCGCCGGATATACCTCACCGCGCATAGCATCGGCCAAGATACCAAGCTTGCCGCGCACGCCAGCCTTCCACGCCGTCCAAGCGCAAGCGTCGAGCGTCGACACGCCCAGCAGCGGAACATTGGCACCGCGCGCGAGACCCTTGGCAGTGGAGATGCCGATGCGCACACCCGTAAACGACCCCGGGCCGCGGCCGACCACGTAGTAACCAACATCGCTGCGATCCAGACCGGCTTGAGCCAGCACGCCATCAACGGTATTCACGAGCTCAACGTTGGCGTGACGGCGACACATGTGGTCGCCACTCACGAGCTTCGTCTCGCCCGTCTGCCCATCAATCCAGCTTGCCGCGCAGGCAAGCATGTCGGTCGAAGTATCGAGCGCCACCACCAGCGCGTTGTCGTTATGCAAGCTCATCTTGTACAGCCTTATCAATCAAATGGGAAAGCTCCATTGCGCGGTCACCGTGCGCCTCGAGCGTTATCGTTCGCACATCGCTGTCGCCCTCATCACGCTTGAGCGTCACCGAAAGATACTCATCCGTCAGCTCGTCTTGGAATTGTTCGCCCCATTCCAGCAGGCAAGCACCCTCATAGCCCAGCACATCGAAAATGCCCGTATCCTCGAGCTCGTAGGCATGCTCCAGGCGGTATAGATCAAAGTGAAACAGCGGAATACGGCCTTGATCGTGAACGGCCATGAGCGCAAACGTAGGGCTCGTAACCATATGCCCATCGCCCAGCCCGCGCGAGACGCCCTTGGTAAAGTGAGTTTTGCCCACTCCCAGGCCACCGGTCAGGATAAGCACATCGCCGTCCTCAAGGCACGGTGCAATTAGCTCGCCAAAGTACTCCGTATCGGCAGCGCAAGTCGTTTTGTAAGTACCTACCCCCAGGCGCTCCAGGGACATATATGCTCCTTATTATTCCGAGGCGTCCTCTGGTGCGGGATGTCGCTCCAGATAATCGCCCAGCATCTTAAAGTCTTCCTCCAGCAGCTCCTGCCACGCCGGATTGCGTAGCGCTGCTGCCGGATGGAAAGTGGGCATTACTACAAAATGCCCCATCTGGTGGAACCTGCCGCGCAGCTTAGTAATGCCAATCTCGGTCTTAAGCACAAAGTGCGTCGCGGGGTTGCCGAGCGTCACGATAATATCGGGCCAGATGCTTCGAATCTGCTCACGCAAAAACGGCGAGCAAGCCAGCACTTCCTCGGGACGTGGATTGCGGTTTCCCGGCGGGCGGCACTTAAGCACGTTGGCAATGTAGACGTCTTCGCGTTTGAGCCCCGCCAGCGACAAAATGCCGTTGAGGTCCTCGCCTGCCGCCCCCACAAAGGGCTCGCCCTGCAAATCCTCATTGCGGCCCGGCGCCTCGCCAATAAACATCACACGAGCGCGGGGGTTTCCCACGCCAAACACGATATTGTGACGCGACTGGTAGAGCTGGCAGAGGTGACAATCGCCCAGAACGGCCTCAATTTCCTCGAGTGCGACCTCACGTGGTGCCTGATGGGTATGGCCGGGGATGTGCATGACGCCCATGGCGACTCCTACACGTAGACCTTGTCGAGGCGCATGCCAAAGCCGCAGGCGACCTCGTAGTTAATCGTTCCGCGCAGTCGGGCCATCTCGTCCATAGTGATCTCGGCATCGCCATCGCGGCCGACAATAATCATCTCGTCACCATACTCGGCCTCGGGAATCTCGTGTGCCGGGTTGGACTGAATGGCGACCATAAACTGGTCCATGCAGATATTGCCAACCTGATGCACGCGCTCGCCGCGATACAGCACATCCATACGATTGGAAAGCGTACGCGATAGGCCGTCGGCATAACCGATCGGCAGCGTGCAGATCTGAACGCGCGTGCGCGGTACGCGGTAGGTAAAACCGTAGCCCACGCCCTCACCCATCGCAGGGTGTGCCACGCGCGTCACGCGCGCATGGACGCTCATAACGGGATCAAGCTGCATCACGCGGCCACTCAGCTCGCACGGCTGCATGCCATACAAGCCAACGCCGGCGCGAATCATATCAAAATGCATCGAGGGGTCGAGCATCGAGGACGGCGTGTTGGCGCAGTGCACGATACCGCACTCAAAACCCGCATCCTTAATGGCTTGAACGGCCTCGGTAAAGCGCTGACACTGCAGCTTGTAGTCCCAGCCCGAAGGTTCATCGGCCGTGGCGAAGTGCGTAAATACGCCGTCGCACTGAATACCGCGATGGAAATTAATACCGCGGACAAAGTCGAGCACCTGTGTGTAGTGTACGCCGATACGATTCATACCTGTCTCGATGGCGAGATGATACTTGCCCACCTTGCCCGCCGCGACGGCACATTCGCCATACGCAAGAGCAAAGTCAGACGTATAGACCGAGGGCATGATATCAAACTCGAGCAACGTCGGAATGGCCTCGATAGGCGGCTCGCTTAGGATGAGGATGGGTTTCGTAATCCCGCCCTGTCGGAGCTCAACGCCCTCGTTAACCGTCGCCACGGCAAACATGTCGGCACCGGCCGAATACATGATCTTGGCGCACTCAACAGCTCCATGACCATAAGCATCGGCCTTGACCACGCAGCACAGGCGCTGACGTGGATTCAACAAGTTCTTATAGGCCCTCGTGTTGCGACGGAGCGCCCCGCGGTCGATCTCGACCCAGGACCAGCGCGTCAAATCGGCTTTATTCATGATTAGTCATCCGACCCTTCGTCCATGATTCCCAGATCTTCGAGCGCATCCTTTGCTGCCAGCTCCATGGCAGGACCAATCAAGTCGATAAGATCGGTCGCGATAACGCTCTTCTCACCATACTCCGTCGCCGCGGCAAAACCGGCGTAGCTGTGAAGTGCGACGGCGTACGAATACAGCAACTCCCAACGATCCATCTCGTCGCGCATGGTGGCAAGCGTGCCGGCCAAAATACCCGCGAGAACATCACCCGAACCGGCAGTTGCCAGAGAAGCCGGACCCGAAAGTGGCAGCAGCACACGCTCAACGCCACAGATAGCCGTCGTCGGCCCCTTGGCAATGACCACCAGATTGTCGGAGCCTGCAGCCCAGACAACCTTCTGCGCGGCTGCAATCGCGGTACCAAGGTCGTTCACCTCGTCACCGGCAACCAGACGCGAAAGCTCACGATAGTGCGGCGTCATAACCAACGGCTGCTCGCGACGATACATCTCGGGGTTACTATCAATACCGTCAATGGCAATCTTAGCAAGGCAGTTGAGTGCATCGGCATCCAAAATAAGCGGTACATCAAGCTCGAGCAAGCCCGAAACCACCTGCATAGCGCCGGCAGACGTCGTCATACCGGGACCGCACAGTACGCAGCTGTACTTCTTTGCAATCTCGCACACCGTCATGCGCGCAGCGGCGCCAAAGGAGCCGCGGGAATCAGACGGAATAGCAAAGACGGGAATCGAAGGAAGTGCCATGCGAATAAGATTAGCGCAGGCGTCAGGAGCCGCGACTGCCACGTAACCAGCACCCGCGCGAGCTGCAGACTTGGCCGCCATAATGGCAGCACCAGGATATTGCGCAGATCCGGCGACAATAAGCACAGAGCCACGGGAATACTTATCGATATTCGTAGGAAGTGGAGCAAAGAAATCAACTAAGTCACCGGGCTCGACAATCTCGGCGGCGTGGTCGACATCATCGATGACCTCGTCAAGACGGTCGTAAAGATTGCCGCAGATCAAATCGCCAGCATACTCAGGGCCATCGGCGCTATACAAACCAATCTTGGGCGCAATCATCGTCACCGTATGTTCGGCACGAATGCAGTCGTCATCAACAACGCCCGTCTCGGCATTCAGGCCCGAGGGGACATCAATGGATACGACACAATCGGCGCATTCATTGACCGTAGGAATCCAGATGGAGAACGGCGCACGCAGATTCCCGTGAAAACCGGTACCAAAAATGGCATCGACAACAACATCGGCCTTATCGATCAAAACCTCGAGTTCGTCACGCGAAGGGCCGACGCAAACGTGCACATCGCGGCCGGCAGTACGACGAGCAACATGACGTGCCAGAGCAGCAGGAATCTCATCCGGTTCAACCGGAGAAACGATATCCACGTCCACACCCTTATGGCTCAGGATATCGGCGGCAACCCAACCGTCGCCGCCATTATTACCAAAACCGACCAGAAAGAGAACCCGATCGGGATTGAGCTTCAAGACCTCGTTGGCGGCAAACTCACCCGCTAGCTCCATAAGCTCGGCCTTCGAAGTCCCTTCGCGTTCGATGATATCCTCGAGACGAACGACTTCTTCGGTACTCAAAACCGGTTTCATCTATGCTCCTAGCGTATCTTGCGAAGCATCGCCCAGGTGCTCCGTCAATGCTGAATTCTGCAGCTGCTCAAGCTCATCTAAAACAGAGCGAGCCTCTTTAAATGTCTGCGCAACGCGTTTCTTAGTGCTCACCTTTTCATCTTTTGGCTTAGGCCGAGCATCTTCGGTAATCGCGATGGCATTCGCAACGGCTAAGTCTCCTGTAAGGGTAATGGAAAGAGCGACCTCAACAACACCCAGCTCATGAGCGATCTCGAGTGCACGGCCCGAAAGCAGCGCCTTCGGTTTGCCGAGTTTATCACGCGTTACCGAAACATCCTTGCGACCCACGCCTTGACTAAAACCCGTGCCGAGAGCTTTAAGCACCGCCTCGCGCGAAGCAAAGCGGCTCGCATAGTGAGCAGCGGGACGCGATGATGCATCGCAATACGCACGCTCTTCTTCGGTAAACACACGCCGAGCAAACGACGGCGTCTTTTCAAGAATTGATTTCATACGGGAAATCTCGACGATATCAACGCCGATACCAGCTTCAGCCATGTTCACCTCCATATCGCACAGACTAAGTTATTGTAGCCCGTTCACAGAAGATGCGACAAACGAGGGTTATAAAACACAGCTACTATGTGAGACAAAAGCCCGTAAACGCAAAAAAGGGGGAGGCCGCGAGGCCTCCCCCTTCTCAGTTCAAGCGTACGGCTCGGTGCCGTCCACCGG
>NZ_CAXSQQ010000005.1:0-135401 GCF_964239575.1 Collinsella aerofaciens ATCC 25986 | reverse complement strand
GGAGAGGGCCTGACCCCATATCGTTGGGGCCAGGCCCGATTTTGCCTCTTGACAATGTCCTGCTCATATTAAAAGGACCGGTTGCAGCCGGCCCTCAAGACACTTGCACCTGCGCTGCCCGCGCTTCCGAAGTGTGACTAACTGAGGAGCGGGTTCCGTGGCACAACCTGATCTTGCCCAGCGAGGCGGCCCTTTTGCAGCCGGTCCACCGTTTTTTACATCTACCCCCTGCCAAACTACCGGATGGCAGCCACCATGCCTGCGAGCCGTCCCGTGCTGCGCTTCCCTACTTCCCAAAGATCGCAGCGAGCAAGCCCTTGCGTTTGGGCTTTTCTTCTCGGTAGGAACCCTCGGCAACCGCTGCAACCTGGCGCGGTTGCTCGCCGCCTCCACGGCGCACGATCTGGTACAGGAACGGCGATTTAACGTATTTGACCTCGACGGGCGTGGCGTGCACGGTGCTCTCACCGGACAGATGCAGACTCGGGCTGAGCGGCGCCACAATATGCGTCTCGCGCTTGTCGCTAAACACCACCGCGGCCGCGCGGCCCGTCTGGCCGTTTACGGCGATGCGCACCTGCTCGCCGTCGCGGCTATCCGTTGCCGGACGGTCGACAAAGTACACCGGCACCATAACTAGGCCGTCCTTGTGCTTGCGGGCCTTGCGCGCCCAGGTGCGGATGCTCTTTTTATTGAGCCCCAGTACAGCCTCGGCGTCGTTGCCCGCAACGTCGAGCGCCAGCTTATCAATGACCACCTGGTCCTTGGTAGACGCATCGACGGAGACGACGCGAAAGTCGCCTTCCTGCATGGCGGGATCGAACGGACCGACCTTGGCAAAGTCCCACGGCTCCAAAATGCCCAGGAGGCGAACGTCCAGGTAGTTTGCCCTGGGATACGCCCAGTCGAGCACCTCGTAGTACACCAGGGTCTCCTTGCTCAGGCCCTTGCCCGGGAAGCTCGCCATCATGCGCAAGTCCGCCAGCGCCATGGGGAAATAGAAGAGCATCATGTCGTTTTGGATCGCGTCTTCCACGTCGTGCCCGGCAAAGGCATCCGGATACTGGCGCACCAGCTGCAGCGCGTTGGCACGTGCCTGCTGCGGCGAGATTTCGCAGGGAATACCCTGCTCGGGCACATACTCCGCACCAACGCCCATGGTCAGGCGCTTGCTAAACGTCCCCGGCTTGAGCAGGTCCGCAATGCCGATCTTATTGCCGCAGGACGGGCACTCAAACACACGCTGCGTTGACTCGCCCTCAAAGGACGCTCCGCAGAAGGGGCAAGGAATGCTCACATGCGTGGCCTCTTGGAACTCCTGCGCCGTGCCGCGATCCTCCCACAGCAGATGTTCCAGGACCGACTGATTGCGCCAGTGCGCATTGAAGAAATACCAGTCCGGGTCCTGCGGGCGCTCGAGTTGCGACACATGCGTGAGTTTGAGCAGTCCATCCACCACCGTCAACGGCGTATGGCGAATACCCAAAGCGCTCTTGGGCTCTCCGGCGTCCGCCTGCCACGGAACCACCGTGCCGCAATAGGCGCACTCAAAGCTGCGCTTAGCCTGGTGCGAGTACATAGGGCCGCCGCAGTTTTGACATTTAATGGCAAACATCTCGTCCATGGAAACGTCCTCCTTTGCACAGGGGCTGTCGACATTAAGTATGTCGAGCAAGCAGGCACATGCCCATACCCATGTGGCCCAAAATGGACCACCCAGGCAGACGAGAAGGCTCGCTCGTTAGCACCGGCAGACTATTGCTGCATTTTCTGAGCATCGGCGCACGGCGCCCCCGTGCGAGCTACACTATCCCCTTAAACATGATTGTGAGGACGACCGCTATGCTATTTGTAAATCGGCTGGTACATACGCTTGTTCCCGGCAGCGAGAGCGAGCCGGTCGATGCATCTTGCCGCACCAACGCGGGCTTTTCCGCAAGCCTCGTCTGCATTGGCCTCAACATCACCCTGTGCCTGGCCAAGGGCATCGCGGGTCTGCTCGCCGGCTCCGTCTCCCTCATCGCCGACGCTTTCAACAACCTCTCCGATGCCTCGAGCAACATTGTGAGCCTGCTCGGTTTCCGCCTTGCCAGCCGCCCGGCAGACGAAGGCCACCCCTATGGTCACGGCCGCTACGAGTACCTAGCCGGCCTGTTCGTCGCCGTCCTGGTTTGCGCCGTAGGCATCAACCTGATTCTCGAGTCGGTCACTAAGATCATCAAGCCCTCGCCCACCGCTTACACGTTTATTTCCCTTGCGGCACTGGCTACGTCCATGCTCGTTAAGCTCTGGATGGCAGCGTTCAACCGCACGCTGGGCAACCGCATCGATTCCGAGACGCTCATCGCCACGGCGCAGGACTCCAAAAACGACGTCATCACCTCGGGCTCGGTCTTGGTGGCGGCGCTTATTTCGCAGACGACCGGCTTTGATCTCGATGGCTGGGCAGGCCTGGGTGTGGGCGTCTTCATCTGCATCAGCGGTCTGGGCCTGGTGCGCGACGCCATCAGCCCGTTGCTGGGGCAAGCGCCCGACCCCAAGCTCGTCCAGGCAATCCGCGACAAGATCATGTCCTATCCGCAGGTCTTGGGCACACACGACCTCATGGTGCACGACTACGGCCCCGGTCGTCAGTTTGCCAGCGCCCACGTGGAGATGCCCGGCGAGGGCGACGCGTTTGAGCACCACGAGATTCTGGACACCATCGAGCACGACATCAAGCGCCAGATGGGCATTGGTATCACGCTGCACTGCGACCCCATCGCGACAACCGGCGATGACTTGCGCGGCTGGGTCAAGCGCGGCGTCATGCAGATCGATCCCGCGCTCTCCATCCACGATCTGCACGAGCACGACGGGTTCGTTTCGTTTGACCTGGTGCGTCCCGACGGCTTTGACATATCCGACGAGGAGCTGCTGGAGCTCGTCACGCGCATCGTGCACGAGCGCCGGCCCGATGTCTCATGCGTCGTCACGTTTGATTCGGGCTTCAGCTCGCCCGAGCGTCCGGCCGAGCAGCTGTAGCCCCGCTCCGCTCGTCCGCTAGTTTCCCTGCGCGCCCGAGATGCCGTTTTGCAGGGCGTTCCAGGCATCCGTCGCCATGCCGCCCAAGTTCTGCGCGGTATCGCCCAGGTTCTGAGCGGTGTCGCCCAGCTCCTGCGCCTTGTCTCCCAACTCCTGCGCCTTGTTGCTCAAGTCCTCCAGCGTATTGGAGCTCGAGCTGTCGGTACCGCTTTGGCCGTCGGACGAGTTGCCCGAACTGTTCTTGTGCGTGAGTTGAATTTCGAGGTTGCCGTTGTCGTTATAGTAGGCAGAAGTAACGACCCAGTTGGCATCGACGACGGGCGTTGAGCCATCATCAGTCAGGACCACGGCATTCGAAAGATCGGCGCCGCGCGACTTGAGGATCTTCTTGGCGTTGGACCAGTACTGCCCCGGGATATCACTCAAATCGACGGTGCTAGACGAGGCGGACTCGGTTTGCTCGGCAGTGGTATCGGCCGTTGAACTCCCTCGCTTGTTGAGCATGCCCGACACGATGGCAAACACAACCGACAGCGCAAAGAAGATCGCCAGCACGATGAGGATCTTCTTAATCACGCTCGACGAACGCGACGGCGTCTCTTCCTCGTCCTCGCCATATTGCGGAATCGACTTGGGGTACTCGCGATACGGCTCGCGCGACTCGTAGCGAGGCTGCGCCGTGCGAGGCATATACGTCGTCTGCTGAGGCTGCGGAATGGGATTCTGCGGCAGGTCATCATAGGGATTCGGCGTCGAGGCGGCATAAGAATCCTGCGGCGCGTAATCAAACGGGTCTGCCGCCGCGTTGCCATAGGGGCTTTGCAAAGATGCAGCGTAAGGGTCCTGCGCCGCGTCGCCATAGCCCATAACTCGTGTGGGCTCGGCAGAAGGCTGCGTCGCGGCGGGGTCGACATAACCGGGGTTGGGAACAACGCGGGTCGCATCGGCGCTATCGCCAGCCTGCGCGGAACCGCAGCCGCCCATCACGGTTGTCTTGTCCTGATCCATGCAACGATTCCTTTCCGTCGCCTGTAAGCATCAAGTTATCCATGCATTCTACCAGCGCAAAAGCCTATGATGGGCAGAGTCCGTCGGTATCTACAAGACATGCGCGGGCCTAAGGATCAAAAAGCCCCGCCGGGCCTTGGTAGGCGCGACGGGGCGGGCAAGCGGCTATGAGCAGCGAGCTTAGAACAGGCCGGTGATGTTGCCGTCGTTGTCGACGTCGATGTTCTCGGCCGCAGGGACCTTGGGCAGGCCCGGCATGGTCAGAACACTGCCAGTCAGTGCGACCACAAAGTGGGCGCCGGCGGAAACCTTGAGCTCACGCACCGTGATGCGGAAGTTCTCGGGAGCGCCCAGGGCCTTGGCGTTGTCGCTAAAGCTGTACTGCGTCTTGGCGACGCACACCGGCAGGTTGCCAAAGCCATTCTCGCGCAGCTCGGCGAGCTGGCGCTTGGCGGCCGGCGTAAAGTCAACGCCGTCGGCGCGGTAGACCTTGGTGGCAACGGCCTCGAGGGCATCAGCGACATCAGCGCCGTCCTCATAGGCAAACTTGAGCTCGCTCGGCTGCTCAATCAGACGCATGACCTCATCGGCAAGCTCGAGCGCGCCCTCGCCGCCCTTGGCCCAGACCTCGGAAAGCTTAACGTTGACGCCGAGCTTCTGGCACTCGGACTCAATGAGCGCGAGCTCGGCCTCGGTGTCCGTCGGGAAGCGGTTGATGGCGACCACGCAGGGCAGACCATATACGTTCTGGATGTTGTCGACGTGACGCAGCAGGTTGGGCATGCCAGCCTTGAGTGCCTCGAGGTTCTCCTCGTTGAGATCGGCCTTGGCGACGCCACCGTTGTACTTCAGCGCACGAGCGGTGACGACGACCACGACGGCGTTGGGACGAACGCCCGTCATGCGGCACTTGATGTCCAGGAATTTCTCGGCACCCAGGTCGGCACCAAAGCCCGCCTCGGTAATGGCGACATCGCCAAAACGCATAGCCATACGCGTGGCCATGATGGAGTTGCAGCCGTGGGCGATATTGGCGAAGGGACCGCCGTGGACAAACGCGGGCGTGCCCTCGAGCGTCTGCACCAGATTGGGCTTGAGCGCATCCTTGAGCAGTGCCGCCATGGCACCCTGAGCCTTAAGGTCACGGGCGCGGACGGGCTCGCCGGCAAAGCTGTAGCCGACGACGATCTCGCCCAGGCGCTCCTTGAGGTCGTTGATGCTCGTGGACAGGCACAAGATCGCCATGACCTCGGAGGCAACGGTGATATCGAAGCCGTCCTCGCGCGGCACGCCCTGGGCCTTGCCGCCAATGCCGTCGATGACGTGGCGCAGCTGACGGTCGTTCATATCGACGACGCGCTTCCAAGTGATGCGCTTAACGTCAATACCGAGCTGGTTGCCCTGCTGAATATGGTTGTCGAGCATGGCGGCCAGCAGGTTGTTGGCGGCACCAATAGCATGGAAGTCACCGGTAAAGTGCAGGTTGATATCCTCCATGGGGATGACCTGAGCCCAGCCGCCGCCGGCAGCACCGCCCTTAACGCCAAAGACGGGGCCGAGCGAAGGCTCGCGCAGGGCCACGGCGCTCTTGACGCCGCGGCGACGCAGGCCATCGGCCAGACCGATGGTCGTGGTGGTCTTGCCCTCGCCCGCAGGCGTTGGGTTGATGGCAGTCACGAGGACGAGCTTGGCCTGGTGGTCAGTCGGCTCGTTGAGCAGTGAATAGTCGACCTTAGCCTTGTCGAAGCCGTACGGAATAAGGTGCTTAACGTCGACGCCGGCGTTCTTGGCCACCTCGGTAATAGGCAGCGGCGTGACAGAACGTGCGATTTCGATGTCAGTAGGCATGGGCGGTCCTTTCGTTACCGAATGAGAAAAAGACCAATTCAGCATAGCACGGGCGCGCAATAGTAAAACACCCATAACCGATGAACGGCGATATGTTTACCCGATGCCCAGCGATAGCCCAACAGCCCGCCAAAACAAAGCGCCCTAAACGGTAGGTTCAATCCCCAGGTGCTCAAAGGTGCGAAGGGTTGCCTGACGGCCCTGCGGCGTACGAATCATCAACCCGCACTGCAGCAGATAGGGCTCATAGACATCCTCGAGCGTGCCCGGGTCCTCGCCCACCGCGCTGGCAAGGGTCGTAAGTCCCACGGCACGACCGGAGAACGTCTTAGCGAGCGTCTCCAAAATGCGAATATCCATCCAGTCCAGACCGAGCTCGTCGATCTCAAAGAACTCGAGCGCCTGGCGACAGATATCGAGCTCGATGGGACCGTTGCCGCGCACCTGTGCGTAATCGCGCACACGTTTGAGCAGGCGATTGGCAAGACGTGGCGTGCCGCGCGAACGCGAGCCGATCTCGAGCGCACTGGGGTGGTCGATCGTCACGCCCAGGATAGTCGCCGAGCGCGTCACAATCTGCGCGAGCTCTTCGACCGTGTAGTAATCCAGGCGATATGAAATGCCGAAGCGGTCGCGCAACGGGCCGGTCAACATGCCTGAGCGGGTCGTTGCCGCTACCAGCGTAAACTTGGGAATATCCAGGCGAATCGAGCGCGCCGCCGGACCCTTGCCAATCACGATATCGAGGGCAAAGTCCTCCATCGCGGGGTACAGGACCTCCTCGACCGAACGGTTGAGGCGGTGGATCTCGTCGATAAACAGCACGTCACCCGGCTGCAAGTTAGTAAGGATGGCCGCCAGGTCACCCGTGCGCGCGATGGCAGGGCCACTCGTGGTCTTGATCTGAGCGCCCAGCTCGTTGGCGATAACCGTAGCCAGCGTGGTCTTGCCCAGGCCCGGAGGACCCGAGAAAATCACGTGGTCGAGCGTCTCGCCACGGTTCTGCGCCGCTTCGATCAACACGCGCAGGCTCTGCTTGATATGCTCCTGGCCGCAGTAATCGTCCAGGCGCTGGGGGCGCAAAGTGCGATCGACATCGAGGTCCTCGGCCGTCAGCTCCGAGCCCACCATGCGCTCGCCGTGCGCCATGGATGCCGCCGGCGAGTTGCCGGGAGTCGCCCACAGGTCCTGGGAGTCATCGGCTTCCCACATCACGCATCCATTCCGAGTCGCTTAAGCGCCGCGCCGAGCAAATCCTCGACACGCATATCCTGCCCATCATACCCGCTCAGAGCGACATCGGTCTCCTGCGGGCTAAAGCCCATGGAAAGGAGTGCCGCACGGGCATCATCAATGGCCGAGGGAGCGGCAGCGGGCACGGGCATCGCAACCTGTCCGGGAATCACGTCGACCGGCACAAAGCCCTTATCCTTGGCAAAGGTGCTCTTGAGCTCCAGGATCAGACGCTGCGCGGTCTTTTTGCCCACACCGGGCACCTTGGCCATGCCCTTGTCGTCCTCGGCCATCACCAGCGAATACAACTGGCCCACGGTATAGGTGGAGAGCACGGCAAGCGCTAGGCGCGGACCGACGCCCGAGACGGACACGAGCCGGTCGAACATCGTGCGCTCATCCTTAGAGGAAAAACCGAAAAGTGTCATGGCGTCCTCGCGCACCTGCATGCGCGTGTAGAGGCGGACCTCGCCGCCGGGCGTCGGCAACGTGGCCGCAGTGCTGCCCGAGATGCCGAGTTCAAAGCCAACGCCCGACACGTCGACGACAGCAGAGCTCATCGTGGCCTCGACAAGCGTTCCGTGGAGCTGGGAAATCATCAGTATCCGGTTCCTCTCTGTTGATAGAACTCGCCGCCGGTAAGCGCCCGAGTGCGGCTGAGGTTAACGTGGCAGATGGCGCAGGCCAGGGCATCGGCGGCATGGTCGGGATGCGGGTCGTGGTCGAGCTGCGTGAGCGTACGAACCATATACGCGACCTGCCGTTTGTCCGCGGCTCCGGTGCCCACAACAGCCTGCTTAATCTGCATAGGCGTGTACTCGCCAATCTCGAGCGCGCATTCCGAAAGCGCCACGAGCGCGGCACCGCGGGCATGCGCCGTAGGGATGGCCGAGCGAACGTTGGCGCCAAAGTAAATGCTCTCGATGGCAGCGGTATCGGGTCGATAACGCTCCACGACGCCCTTGAGGTCGCGGGCGATATGCGACAGGCGCACCGCGAGCGGACTTCCGGCACTGGTCTCGATGCAGCCATAGGCACGGCAGCGAACCTCGCCACGCCGCTCCTCGATAATCCCCCAACCCGTATGAGCCAAACCGGGGTCAATGCCCAAGATAACCAAGCCGACCTCCCCTCGTCACCAGCACAGCACAAGGCAAGGCCCCGCGCATCATTCACGAACGTCTGTTCTAGAATAACACAACGGGGTCAAGATGCTTAGTTGAAGTATCGGGGTTGGAAGCGAATCCTATCCCATAGTTAGTTCTGCGAGAAAAAGGGGAACTGCCTCGGATCTACTGGCGGGTGCGGCATCGGGCCACCCTGGGGACTACCTTGCGAGCCGCCCTGACCGCCCATCATCTTATCGATGGCGTCCTGAACCTCGCCCTCGAACTTTTTCATTCCCTCGTGTAAACGACGCTGACCGTCCTCAGAGCGCAGTTCCTCCATCTGCTCGGGCGAAATACCCAGCAGCTCGCCCAAAATGCCCATCATCTCACCACGCATACGGTCACTCGTATCCTCGTCAGCAAAACGGCGCACCTCGGCGCGAGCCAGCGAATCGACCGTCATACGCTCCTTGCCGTTAAGCCCCAGGTCGGACCACGCGAGCATGTACGGCCAGGCACGCTCGGCAAACGAACGAGCCGAGACGATCGGCACCGTCGGCAGCTGGCGGCGAGCCGCCTCTCCCTGGCGCACAAGCATCAGCAGCAGCGAGCAGGCCTCAGGCTTGCCGGTGGCCATCGGGATGTCGTCGAAAGATCGATTGCGGTCCACGTGTGCCTCGAGCGCGCCATCGACCTCACCCGGCTCAAGCCCGCCGAGCAGCTGTGCCGCGCGGTCGAGCATATCGACCGGACCGTCGAGCGTCGAGAGCGCCTGCGCCAGCACGCGCTCCACACAATCTTCCACCGCGTTGAGCGTCACGAGCTCTTGGGGCACCACGGCAGACGTGCGGTTGCGCGCACGCGCCACAAACTCAAGCGTCGACAGGTACACATCGCCAAAGGGCGCAAAGTCGCCCTGGTAGCCGCCGCAAAGCGCCGGCGCCGCCAGCGCGTACTCGGTTTTGGACAGCGGGCTCAGCGCCATCGCACCCAGCTCGAGCGCCGTGTCCTCCAGCATCAGGCCCAGCGTGCGCGAGCGCAGGCGCTCGGCATCGCCCGCCGACACGTCGCGATCGAGCACGCGCGCCGTATCCGGTGCATCGCGCTCGACGGTGCGAATGTGCAGACGCTCGGCGATGGCGCGGACGGCGGCACAGCGGGCAGCCTCGGCTTCTTCCTGCGCCGGCGTAAAGATACGGTTGCGCCCCAGCACCAGGCCAATCACATTGCGCGGGCCCAGAGCGTCGACGGCCAGCGCCGCCAGCAGGGACGACGGCAAGTCACCCTCGAGTGCCACCACAGCACGCGACGCACCGTGGGCTCGGGCGTTGTCGCGCACGGCGAGCACCAGCGCCTGCCACAGCCACTCCTCGGAACGGAACTCGGGCAGTTCGTGATCCTCCAGGGCATCGAGCATCACGCCGCGCTGAATCTCCTGAACCAGCAGGCTCTCCTCAAAGCACGGCGCCTGGGCCACCACGCGACCGCAGTCGTCGAGCACAAACGAACCGCCGGTATACACCGACTCGTCATAGGCACCGACCGGCGCCATGCAGGCAAACCACACGCTGCGCTTGGATGCGATCTTGCGGTAGGCGCCGCTGCGAACGGCAGCAATGGCGGCAGTCTCGCGGTCGGTCATGTCAAACGCGTTGAATTGGAAATACGCAATGAGGTCAACACCGGTCGGCAGCATCTCGAGTTCGCGGTCCAAGTCAATAATCACGGCGATGCGCACGCCGTCCACGTCGAACACCGGCGGCGCCCAACGTGTGTCGTTGTTCTCGCCACGCTGCAGGGCAATGCTCGAACGCGCCGGCACCACATGACCGTCCTTGAGCATCATGTAGTCGAGCAGCGGCTGGCCCTCAAACGAAACCGCCGCGGGCACGATGCAGATCATGTCAAGCTCCTGGATACGCTCGGCGACACCAGTCAAACCGGCAAGCACATCGTGCTCAAAGTCGGCAGCGCCCACCAGGCCACCGGGCATGGCGCCCATAAAGAGCGGAGCCGGAACGCACAGCACGCGCGCCCCGCGCTCGTGGGCCAGACGAGCCTGGTCCTCGATGCGGCCGCAAATGCCCTCAATATCACCCAGGCGCATATCGATCTGTGCAAGCGCGAGCTTCATGGCCCAGCCCTTTCCGTCGTAAACCATCGAAATCGTAGTAAAAGCGCCGGCCGCATAATGCAGCCGGCGCTTGCATGTGCATATGCTAGCTATGATACCCCGAGCGGGGGCGCGCTCCTAGAATGTCGCGGACCACAGCCCGTGCAGGTTGCAGTAGGCATAGACGGTACCGGTCTTGGAGCCGCCCGCGAAAAACGTCGCGGGTTTCATGCCGGGCTCAAGGTAATGAACCTCTAAGCGGCCCTCGGCCTCAAGCGCAATCCACTCAATGTAGTGCTCGGGCAGGCTGGGGTGCTCGACCGAGCCAACGCGTGCACGAATCACGTGACCGTCGCGCTCGGTCTCGACAACAGGCACGTGCTTCTCGTGCGCCGCGTCCTCAGTGTTTGCAGTCAGTTCCGTGCAACCGGCAGGGGTCGCAACGCCGTCGCCAAGGGCAGCGATGAGCTTGCCGTCAGGGTCCTTAAAGAATTTCGCCATAATGTTCTCCTTTGCTGATGTGCCAATGTTCTTGATGGTTCTTATGCCCAAAGGCAGACAAACCATCCACGGCATTGCAAATGAACACATAACGGATCAGGCAAGCGGTCGGGCCAAAATGCGTCGACCGTCCTGCCCATTCCAGCAGTCCCACCCCGCGCGCGGCTAGCGCCCGTCGCCGCCGAGCAGCGCCAGAACATCCTCGCGGGTAAACAGCGCCGACGAGATGCCGTCGCCGCCGAGCACGCTGTTGACCAGGTCGCGCTTGGACTCCTGCATCTGCATAATGCGTTCCTCAATCGTGTCCTTGGCGATGAGCTTGTACACGGTCACGGTATGCTGCTGGCCAATACGGTGTGCACGATCAGTTGCTTGGTCCTGCGCCGCCACGTTCCACCACGGGTCGTAGTGGATGACCACGTCGGCCGCCGTCAGGTTAAGGCCCACGCCGCCCGCCTTGAGCGAAATCAAAAAGACCGGAACCTCGCCCGCTTGGAACTGCGCGACCATCTTGGCGCGGCTCTCCTTAGACGAAGCGCCCGTGAGCTTAAGGAAGGCGATGTCCTCCTTGGCCAGGCGCTTACCGATAATATCGAGCATACCCGTAAACTGGCTGAACAACAGGATGCGATGTCCGCCGTCGAGTGCGCCGTGCACGAGCTCCATGCACGTATCGAGTTTGGCGCTCCCCGCCTTGTAATCCTCGTAGTGCAGACGCGGGTCGCAGCAGATCTGGCGCAGCTTGGTGAGCTCGGCGAGCACCTTGAGCTTGTCCTTCTTAAACTCGGATGACTCGCGGTGCTGCACCTGTTGGGCGATACGGTCCTGGTTGGCCAGGTAGAGCTTGCGCTGCTCGCCGGTGAGCTGCGCCATGACGGTATCCTCGATCTTCTCGGGCAGGTCGGCCACCACGTCTTCCTTGACACGGCGCAGCACAAACGGCGACACGAGCGCTTGCAGGCGAGCGGCACTGTCGCCCTCGGCATGCTCGACCGGGCTTTCGAAGCGCTTTGCAAACGATTCACGCGTGCCGAGCAGGCCCGGCATTAAAAAGTCGAAGATGCTCCAGAGCTCGGATAGGCGGTTTTCGATGGGCGTGCCCGTCAGGGCAAAGCGCACGCCGGCAGGCAAGCGCTTTGCGGCGCGCGCCACCTGGGTGAGCGGGTTTTTAATGTACTGGGCCTCATCGAGCACCGCACGGGCAAAGTCCTGCTCGACGTACTCGTCGATATCGCGCCGCATAAGGTCATACGACGTCACGACCACGTTATGCTCGGCCACGCCGGCAATCTGTACGCGACGCTGCGCCTTGGCGCCCACGATGGCGCACACATCGAGCGAGGGCGCAAAGCGCTCCAGCTCGGCAGTCCAGTTGTACACGAGTGAGGCCGGGCATACCACGAGCGTGGGCTTGGTGTCCCCCGCCTCCACGCGCGCCAGGATATGCGCGATCATCTGGAGCGTTTTGCCCAGGCCCATGTCGTCGGCCAGGATGCCGCCAAGGCCCAGGTGTTCGAGCGAGCCGAGCCACTGGTAGCCGTCGACCTGATAGCCGCGCAGTGTGGCCTTGAGCGAGACCGGCACCGTAAAGTCCATCTTGCCGAGCGTGTCCAGACGCTCGACGGTACGGCGGAACGCAGCGTCGCGATCGGCCTCAAGCGCCGGCGTGCGCGCAAGCATGCTATCGACGAACAGGGTACTCGACGCGGGGAGCGACACGCCGTCGAGCAGGTCGACAGCATCGACACCCAGGCCCTCGGCAAGGCCAAACGCGGCGCGGGCGCCCTCGTCCAGGCGAATGATGTCGCCGGACGTAAGGCGCGCAAACGTCTGGTGGCGCTTGTACGAGTCCAGATAGATGGCAAGGTCGGCCGCCGAAAGACCGCTCGCGCCCAATTCAACATCGAGCAGGTTGCTCTTGACGGTCGCACGCACCGAAAGCTTGGGCGCGGGACGGACCGAAATCTGGCGCAGACGGTCGCTGAGCATAACCTCACCCAACTCGGACAGGGCAGACAGGCCCTCGGTCAGCAGGCAGAACAAGCTCTCGTCATCGCGTTCCTCAAACGCCAGACCGCCCTCGTAAAAGTCGAAATACAGGGCCGCCGTATCCATAACGCGAAACTCTGCCACCTCGTCGCGGGGCGGCACGCCCGGGCGCTGCTCTTCGAAGGGGCTGCCCGGAGCGCCCAGACTAAAGAGGTCTGCCGACCAGTCGCCGTAGGTAACCGTAATTTTGCAGGTCACGAGCCCATCGTCGACGCCGATTGCCATAGCAAAGCTCGGCTCGGGCGCCACGGTATCGAGCGCAGCGGGCGCGGTAAGGTCGGTATAGTCGCGCAAAATGGGCAGAGCCATACGACAGAACTCCCCCACCTGGTCGGCAGCGATATGGACTGGCGTGCGACAGGGCAGCAAGCGCGATAGGAACGGCGCCGCATGCTGGGCAAACGCCACATCGGTGCGGCGCGCACGGCGGGTGTCGACCAGATAAGCTACGTCGCCCGAAGCAAAGCAGTATGCATCGGCCGGCAGGCGCAGATCGTAGCTACCACCAGCCGCCGGCGCGATTTTGGCGGCAAGGAGCGGTGGGCGCTTAGCGGACGCCTCGTCCTCCCCTTGCGGAGACAGCTCAACCGCCACGTCATAGGTGCGATGCGTCGTCGTCCCCCGCGACCAGGCGGGCTCAAAAGAGATGGTCTGGCCGCGCAGCAGGTCCAGCACATATACGATGCTATGCTCGGACAGCGGCAACTGACGCTCGGCGACAAAACCGCTGCGGGCAAAGTCGTACGACGCCGAACGCGAGCTTGTGATGTCATCGAGATAGGCAACTGTCGTCAAGACAAGGCTGAGCAGCTTTGTCGACACATCTTCGAAGGCTTCGGGCGTATGGACAAACGTGAGCTTCTTGCCGTACGAGAAGGTGCCGCCGCGCACGTAGGCATCGGCCATGCCGTCGATATCCTTGACCACGTAGGACACCGAACCGCAGCGAATGCGGAACTCGAGCGCCCAGCTAAAGCGGTCGGCGAACAGCGGATTGTAGTACGGCACCAACGAGGGCTCCAACGCCGCTTTGGGGGCGTCGGGATCAACGGCACCGGCAAGCTTGCGGCGCATGCTCGCCAGCTCATCCATGCGCGCGTCCGAAAGATCGGAGAGCGCCGCCATGAGGCTGGGACTCGTGGGGACGGGCGCCGGAAAGGGAAAGTTGGGATTGACGGCCGGCGCTTTGGGCGCGGTGCGCGCGGGCTGTTTCGGCTGCGCCGTAAACGTGCGGACCGGCGTGCGCAAACCTTCGACGGGCTCGGCGCCGCTGGCATCCAAATACGCCAGAGCCGTAGCAATAGCGTGTTTGCACATACCGGGGTAACGATAGGCGGCGGGGCAATCGCAGTCGTAGTCGATCACCTCGTGCTCGTCCATGTCGAGCGCCACGTGCGTCTTGTACAGGTCGCCGCGCGAACCACGCACCGAGCCCTCAACCGTCACGTTTTTGGAGAAGCGCGAGCCGCTGTCCTCAATCGACAGCACAGCGCCGTTGAGCATGAGCGAACGCCCCTTCATAAAGGTGCCGCTCAGCGCCGCCTCTTTCCGGAGCGCCTGCACAAACGTCCCCTGCGCCATCACTTCCTCCAATCTCACCCGGGGTAGCTAATTTGGGACGGGGCTATTTTAGCTACCCCCATATGTCGGTTGAGATGCATTCCGACCCCGACTCATTCGCCGTCAGTCAAAGGGTAGCTAAAATAGCCCCGTCCCAAATTAGCTACCCCGCCAACGCCGTCCTTAAATTACCGTCACTCTGCCTTGGTTACCCACAATCGCCTTTGCCTCTGCCAGCAGCGGAATCGAGCGTGCATTGACCTTGGCCGGCACCTCGGCACGCAGCACGCGCCCGTCCACCTGCTCGATAAAGATCTCCACGCGGTCGCCGCCCGGGTTGGCGGTAAGCACCGTGGCAAGACGCGCCATATTGCCCTGGCTAAAGCGGCTGTTGGGCACCATGACCTCAAACACCTTGGGCTTGTTGTTCTCCTCATTAAGCTCCAGTGGCACGATCTCCTGCGCGATGATCTGATCGCCGCGGTCCGAGCGCTCGAGCTTGCCCTTAATGCGCACAAACGCATCGGACAGCTGCGCGCCGGTCTCGGGATCGACCTCGCCGTACAGGTACCCCTCGGCCTCCTTGTAGGTCTTGGGGAACACCACGACCGTGGCCTCACCTTCCATGTCCTCGAGCTGCACGATGCCCATGGGGTCGCCGTTTTTGGTCACGCGCTTGGACACGCTCGAGACCATACCGGCCCACCACAGCGCCTTACCCTCGGGAATCTCCTGGTTGATGGTGCCGCCCGTAGGATTCTGAACTTCGTAGCCGGTGTCGATCTGCGAGAACGAGAAGTCGCGCGCCTTGGCTAGCGCATACTCAAACGGGCGCAACGGGTGGTCCGAGACATAGATGCCCAGAACCTCCTTCTCCTGGCTCAGCTTAAGGTGGCGGTCCCACTCCTGGCCGTCCGGATCGGGCACGCTCACCTCAAAGCCCGAGCCCTCAACGTCGCCGAACATATCGAAGAACGACGTCTGGCCGCTCGCGCGATCCTTTTGGCGCTTCACGGCGGCATCGATGATGTTCTCGGGGTTGTTCTTATCCACAAAGTGCATCATCTGGCGACGCGGATACCCCGTGGAGTCGAAGGCGCCTGCCTTGATGAGCGATTCGATCACGCGACGGTTGGCCTGGCTCGAGTCCACGCGCTCGACAAAGTCGTGCAGCGTCTTAAACGGGCCGCCCGCCTCGCGCTCGGCGATAATCGCCTGCGCCACGCCAGTGCCCACGCCGCGGATGCCGGCCAGACCAAAGCGCACGCCCTCCTTGGTAGCCGTGAACTCGGTACCGGACTCGTTGACATCTGGCGACAGCACGGGGATGCCGTCGTGGCGGCACGCCGAGACGTAATGAACGATCTTGTCGGTCTTGCCCGTGTAGGACGTCAGAACGGCCGCCATGTACTCGTGCGGATAGTGCGCCTTGAGCCACGCCGTCTGCATAACCAGGATGGCGTAGCCGGCGGAGTGCGACTTGTTAAAGGCGTAAGACGCGAACTCGAGAACATCGTCCCAAATCTTCTGGGCGACCTCGCGCGTGTAGTTGTTCTTGATAGCACCGTTCATCCAGTGGTCGTAGGTGGTCTCGTCCGAGCCATCCTCCCAGTGGAGCACCGTCGACGTGAGCAGCTTGATCTTTTTCTTAGCCACGGGCTTACGGATACGCGAGTCCGATTCGCCCTTGGAGAAGCCGCACATCTCGACGGAGATGAGCATAACCTGCTCCTGGTAGACCATGGTGCCGTAGGTTTCGCCCAGGATGTCGTCCAGGCGGTCGTCGTAGGAGACGGCCGGCTCCTTGCCGTTCATACGGTTGATGTAGGACGAAACCATGCCGGCGCCCAGCGGGCCCGGGCGGTACAGAGCGATCAATGCCACGACGTGCTTGTATTCGGTGGGTTTCATGTTCTTGATCGTGGCCGTCATGCCGGCGGACTCGACCTGGAAGACGCCGGCGGTGTGGCCGGAGCCCATGAGCTTAAAGATCTCGGGATCGTCAAAGGGAATCTCTTCCTCTTTGATGTCGATGCCGAAGTTCTTTTTGATGTTTGCCTTGGCCTTGGAGATAACCGTCAGCGTGCGCAGGCCCAGGAAGTCCATCTTGAGCAGGCCCATGTCGGCAACGGTATGGCCCTCGTACTGGGTAATCTCGACGCCGCCCTTGGTGTCGAGCTTGGTGGGCACATGCTCGTTGACGGGGTCGCGGCAGATCAGAACGGCGCACGCGTGCACGCCCTCGCCACGGGTGAGGCCCTCAATCGAGAGCGCCGTGTCGATGATGCGGCGGGCGTCGTCGTCCTTTTTATAGGCCTCGGCAAAGTCGGGGTTAAACAGATCCTCTTTGCCGGGTTGTTTTTCGAGCACCTGCTTGAGCTTGACCTTGGGGTCGCTCGAGACCATCTTGGACAGGCGCTGGCCCATGTAGACCGGGTAGTCCAGAACGCGTGCGGCATCGTTGATGGCCTGCTTGGCCTTGATGGTCGAGTAGGTGATGACGTGGGTGACCTTCTCGGGGCCGTAGAGCTGGCGAACGTGCTCCACGACCTCGAGGCGCCGCTCATCGTCGAAGTCCATATCGATATCGGGCATCTCGGTACGCTGCGGGGACAGGAACCTCTCGAACATCAGGCCGTTCTCGAGCGGGTCGAACGCGGTGATGTTCATGGCGTAGGCGACGATAGCGCCGGCGGCCGAGCCACGGCCGGGGCCGACGCCGATGCCGTTGTCCTTGGCCCATTGCACGTACTCGGCAACGATCAAAAAGTAGGCGGCAAAGCCCTTGTCGCAGATGACCTTGTATTCGTACTCAAAGCGCTCTTTGATGTTGACGCCACCGATCTCGCGCGTGGCCCAGTCGTCGCCGTAGTGCTGGCGCAGGCCCTTCTCGCACTCGCGACGGAACTGGCTCTCGTGCGTCTCGCCGGGGTCGAGCAACGGGAAGCGCGGCAGGATGATGGAGTCCCAGTCCAGCTCAACGTAGCACTTGTCGGCAATCTCGAGCGTGTTGTCGCAGGCCTCGGGGCAATACGGGAACATCGCCCGCATCTCCTCCTCGGTCTTCATGTAAAACTCCGAGCCGGTCATGCGCATGCGGTTGGGGTCGTCGACCTTGGCGTTCATGCCGATGCACATGATGACGTCCTGCACGGGCGCGTCCTCGCGGCGCAGGTAGTGGAAGTCGTTGGTGGCGATGACCTTGACGCCCACCTGCTTGGCGATGTCGATGAGCGCGCGGTCCATCTGCTCGTCGGTCAGACCGTTATCGGTGGTGATGCCGTGTTCCTGGATCTCGATGTAGAAGTCGCCGGGCTCGAAGGTGTCACGGAAGGTCTCGGCCCACTTGATGGCGCCCTCCATGTCGCCGCGGTCGATGTACTTGGGGATGATGCCCGCGATGCAGGCGCTCGTGCAGATCATGCCTTTGGCATGGCGGCGCAGGTTGTCGAGCGTTACACGCGGCTTGTAGTAAAAGCCCTGCACGGCGGCCTCGGAAACCGTCTGCATCAGGTTGACGTAGCCCTCCTGGTCCTTGGCCAGAAGGATCATGTGGTAGAGCTCGGGCTTGTGGTCGCGGGCGAGCGTCTCGTCCGGCGTAAAGTAGACCTCGCAGCCAAAGATGGGTTTGATGACCAGGGGCGGCTTGAGCTCGTCGATGTTGCCCTTCTCGTCCCACATGGCCATGTCTTTGACGTACTGGGCATGCTCGCGCGGGTTTGCCTCGGGATCGGGCTCCACCAGCTCGTCGCGGCGGTCCTTTTCCAAGAAGGCCTTGTCGTGGCTCCATGTTTTGTACTCGGGCGTGTTGTGGTTGACGGCGTCGCAGGCCAGCGCCAGGTCGGGCACGCCATACATATAGCCGTGGTCGGTAATGGCGACGGCGGGCATGCCCAGCTCTACGGCGCGGTTGACCATATCCTGGATACGGGTTGCGCCGTCGAGCATGGAGAAGACGGTGTGGTTGTGCAGATGGACGAATGCCATGTGATGAGCTCCGATGCGGGTTCGTGTTCTGATTGAACGATTTTACCCCACGGCGCGGACAGCACCCGAACCTAGCCAAACCCACACGGCTCCTCTTGCAGTTGCGGTGAAATGCGGACTGTTTGGCGGCTTTTTTGGCCAAAACAG
The DNA here is from genome assembly GCF_964239575.1 of Collinsella aerofaciens ATCC 25986. Taxonomy (GTDB): domain Bacteria; phylum Actinomycetota; class Coriobacteriia; order Coriobacteriales; family Coriobacteriaceae; genus Collinsella; species Collinsella aerofaciens_BQ. The sequence continues at coordinate 116,822 of NZ_CAXSQQ010000005.1, read as the reverse complement.
TCCGTATTCCACCGCAAGTTATCTGAGGACTAGAGGTTGTAGGTGACCACCTGAGGCTCGGCGGGTTCGACGAAGATGGTTGGATTCGCCTGCTCCACGCGAACGAACTTGACGGTCACGGCCCCAAAGCCCGCCTTGTGCAGAACGTCGGCGTAAACGCGCGCCTGCAAGGCGTGTTTCTCGAGCAGCTGCTCCGGCGTCTCGTCCGGCGTGCCACCCGTCTTGTAGTCGATGACCAGTGCGCACGACGGATCGACCGGGTCGGTGGCCAGTGCATCGATGGCGCCCTCGGCATATGCACCGTAGCGGACAATGTCCTCGTCTTCGCAACCCAGCGAGAAGAACGGTACCTCGGCACGAACGCACGGCCAGGCAAGCAGCTCGGCACGGACCGCCGACTTGAGCCAGCGATTCAGGGCGACATCGAAGCGCTCGCGCTGCTCCGGCGTCAGGCGCCATAGACGCGCCAGTGCATCGGCGCGCGCAGCGGGCAACGCATCGGCACCCATCTCGATGAGCCACTGGCAGGCGGCGTGGAAGGCCGAGCCCAGCGCCATGGGGTTGCCGGCGGACTCGACAGCAGCCACGTCTGCATCGACCATCTCCGAGCCATCCGACTCCGCATCATCGCCGGACTCGTCCATGGGAACACGCGCCTCGGCGGCACGGTCTTCTTTCTCGGCATGGAGCGCCGCGGCGATTGACGAGTAGCTATACGAGTCACGCGCCGGGAACGGACAGATGCCCATGCGCACGCCCACTGCCTGGGGATACACAAGCTCAAACGAATCGGGCTTGGGGTCGGCAGGACCGGGCACAGTTGAGTGCGCAGCATTATCGGCGACATCGGCATCGCCACGAACAAGCCTGCCCTCGGCGTCCAGCGAAGCGTTGGCCTCAAACCCCTGCTCGCCAAACGTAAAGTCCGACAGCGAGATGAGCTCGTAGTCGCCCGGCTTGGAGTTGTCGAACACCAAACGGTCGCTATCGAGCTGCGGCATGTCCAGACTGTCGGTCGGCAGGATGCGGCGAAGCACGTCGTAGGTCAGATCGGTCTCGACATCGAAGGTCGGCGCCGTCACCTTGCCGCGGCTCACGCCGGCATCCATCGCCAGAATGACCAACTCGCGCGCTCGCGTCATGGCGACATAGAGCAGACGAGCCCGCTCCTCGAGCGAAAGCTGCAGGTCGTCGTTACGCAGGCGGGCAAATGCCTCGGCGGGAGAACCCGTCGCGCAGACGTCCTCCATGAGCTCTGGCGGCAGCCACAGCGACGTGCCCTTGCCCTTAAACGCGTGTTCAAACTGCTTTTTGACGTCATCGCCCTTCACGAAGGTCCCGTCGGCAAGCTTAACGCCATCGAAGCGCGCCGGCAGCGCCACGACTTGCGCCCCACCGTCGACGCGACCCATCTGTGCCGCACCCGAGGACTTGCGCACGCCAAAACACTCGGCAACCGCTACGACCGGATACTCCAGACCCTTGGACGCATGCACGGTCATGATGCGCACCGCGCCGTCGCCCTCCTCGTTGAGGGCGCCCGGGGCCTCCTTGCCCGACAAGAAGCGGTCGAAGGCCAGCGCGATGGAACGCGGCGAGTTGCCGAACTCGGCCTCCTCCTCGGCCACGGCGTCGAGCGCCTTGAGCACGTTGGCGGCGATGGCCTTGCCCTCGGGGCCGCGCTGCGCCAGGCGCACGAACCAGCCGGAGGCATTGACCGCGTCGCGCGCGATGGCGGCGAACGAATCACGCCCCACGCGACGCAGTGCATAGCGCAGCACCTCGCGGGCACGCGTCACAAGCGGCAAGCCCTGCAAGCCCGGCACATCGGAATCGCTCATGATGCCCATGTCGATATTCCGGCGCGAGGTCTCCCCCGTCTCGCCATCGAGCTTGGTCGCCAGCGCCAGGAACTCCTGGGCGCCGAGCGCAAACATCGGCGAGGCGAGCAGCGGCATAAGGCCCTGCGCCGTATCGGCCGGATTGGCGAGCGCGCAGACCAGGGCACGCACCGTCTGCACCTCGGCTGCCTGGGCAAAGACCGAGCCGCCTGCGATGACGCAGTCGAGCCCCTGATCGCGGAAGGCCTGGGCGTAGACATCGGCGTTGGTCATGCGGCCCAGCAGCAGTACCATGCCGCCCTGGGGCTGGCCGGCATCGGCAAGCGCGCGGAAGCGCTCGGCGATCGCGCGGGCCTTGGCCTGTGTGCGCTCCTGCATACTGCCGCCGGCAACAAAGAGGGCCTGGCGGCGCGAGGCGTCCGCCACCAGCGTGTCCTTGCGGCCGTCGCTCGCCTCAAGATCCAAAAAGCTCTGCATCAGGCCGCCGTCATCGCCGTCGAAGACGCGTGCCACGTAACGCAGCACCTCGTCATGGCTGCGGAAGTTGCGCACGAGTTTAACGAGTTCGCCGGCAGGGGCATCGGCCACGGCAGTCGCCTCGGACGCGGCAGACGAGCCCACCTTGCGCTCCTGGCGGCGAAACACCTCGACCTCGGCGCCACGGAAGCGGTAGATCGACTGCTGCGCATCGCCCACGGTGCACAGCGCGCGCTCCCCCGCGCCCGTCAGATAGCGAATCAAATCGACCTGCATCTGATCGGTATCCTGGAACTCATCGATCATGACCATCTTAAAGCGGCCCTCGTACGCAGCACGGATGGCTGGGTAATCGCGCAGGGCCTCGTAGGCCATACGCAGCAGGTCGTTATTATCGAGGGCGGACTGGGCAGCCTTCAATGCGCGATACTCGGCCTCGACGGAACGGGCCAGGCCCACCAGCGCATCGAGCGCCGGGCCACCGCAGGCAAGCACGATATTGATAAACGCATCGGCGGCCTCGGCCTTGAGCAGCTCGACCTGCTCCTTGGGGAATGCCTTGCTCGCGCGCGGCATGGTGCACGACATCATGAGTCGCGCCGCATCCTCCATGGTTTTGCCACTCGCCTCAAACGCGTCGATGGCATCGAGCGCCGTCTGCGCCTTCTCGGTCGCGGCCTTGCTTGCGCCTAGCGCCGCGCGATAGGCATCGGCGAGTGCCGAGGTATCGGCCTGGCCGCGCGCCACGCGCGCGTCGTCCATACCGCCCGGCAACTGGCTCGACAGCTCCAGCAGGTCGCGCACCAGACCCTTGATGGTCGTACCGCCGCCAAAGGAACCGCCCTCGCCCGCCATGGGATACCAGGCATAGAGGGCCTTGAGCGATGCCGCGAGCTCGGGGGCGGCATCGGGTGCCGTCGCGCGACCCAGCACATGCTCAACAGCCTGGTCCATGAGCTCGTCGGTATCGGTGAGCACCGTGAACTCGGGGTCGATGCCCAGCTCCAGCGCGTGCGCGCGCAGGATACGCGAGCACATGCCGTGAATGGTCGAGATCCACGCGTCGTCGACGGTCAGTGCTTCCTCGTCCATGCCCTCGTCGATAAGCGCACGGCGCACGCGGTCGCGAATCTCGGCCGCGGCATCTTTGGTAAAGGTAATGGCGAGCACCTGGTCCAGATGCTCAACGAACGGACCGGATTCGGGCGAGAGCGCATAGACGATGCGGCGCGTGAGGGTAAAGGTCTTACCCGAACCGGCGCCCGCCGAGACAAACAGCGGGCGGTCGAGCGTTTTGACAATCTGCAGCTGTTGCGGCATCAAAGTCGAAAGATCCATGGTCTACACGTCCCTCCTTACAAACGTTCCTTCGTGGTTATACGAGCAGCGCGCATGCGCGGCCTGAGCCGACGCCGGGTCGACGGCGGCAACGTTGCCCGCCTCGAGCTCGCGCAGGCGCTCGGCGATGCCGGCCTCCACGCGATCGAGCAGGGCATCGAAGTCCATGCTGCCGCCCTCGCCCGGGAAGCCCTTCTTGAGGCCCGGGATGCGACCGTCACCGCGCTCTTCCTCGAGCAACTCGGCGCTCGCCGCACCGCGCAGCGCGGGCTTGCCGCCCTTGGTCGAAAAATAGAGCGCTGCACGGGTATCCAAGCCCAGTGCCCGACGCATGGCCTGCGCGTAGATGAGCGTTTGGGTATGGGGCGGCAGCCAGCGCGGGTCGTCGATGGGAGCCTCGCCCGTCTCCTCGTCACGCACCGTGGGGTCGGCAAGCTTAAACTCCTCGACACCCGAACGATGCTTGTAGTCGATTACCACGGCGCGGTTCTCGGCGTCCACGTCCACACGGTCGATGCGCCCGCCGAGCGGCCAACCGGCATACTCGACCTGGAGCTCGTTGAACGCAAACTCCAGGTAGCGCGGGGCAAAGGGGGCAAGTGCCTCGGACTCGTAGGCAAGCACGCCCTCCAGCTGCGGCAAGATCTCGGCCACCTGGCGCTCCTCCACCGCAGAGAGCGGCACCAGCGGGCCCTCCGTGCCGCGCTTGCCGGCGTGCTCGGCCAACGTCTCGTCAAAGACCTCGTGCAGCAGCTCCTGAGCACGCGGCAGATTCTCGGGCGTCACGCGCTCCATGCCTTCTTGGGGCAGACGGGCATGCAGATGCTCCAGCACGTCGTGGACAAAGTTGCCCTTCTCCATGTTGCCAAAGCCAGCGTCGATCGACTGGGGCTTGACGCGATACGAGACGAACCAGCATAGCGGACAGGTCGAATAGGCCTCGATCTGCGAGGCAGACGTCAAGCGCGGCACCAGCGGCGCATCCTCGCCCTCGCCATCGCGACGGCGCAGGACCAAATACGGCACGGCCTCGGCACTCAGATGCTGAGGGGCTTCACAGGTCACGCGCTCGCGCTTGAGGCCTTCACCTGCCGCGGGATCAAAGTCGGCGATGATATCGCCCTCGCCCACGCACGTGGGCTTGGCAGCGCCAGCGGCCTCGGCATGTGCCCGCAGCTCGGTCCATACGGCTGCCGGGTAGCACTCGCGCGCCTGGCGATCGTGCGTCACGCGGGCGAGCGCGACCGGACCGCTCGCCGCCTGCATCGCACGGCCAAAGCGCACGCGCAGCAGGGCGGCGGGCTCCAAAGACACGCCGTCGCGGCGCAGCTCGGCCGTCAATGTGGCAAGCGGGCCCTCTTCGTGCGAAAGCGGATAGCTGTCCAGGTCGACATCGGCAAACAGCACGGCATCGTAGCCGCCAGGACGCAAAACCGACGCATCGGCAAGCGACACGAAGCGCACTTGTGCCCGTGGCGTGCGATCGACCTCGTAGGTCGCGCAATCGTAAGCGGTACTGCGCTTGTCCACCTTGGTTCGAACGCCGTCGAGAACCGGCACGGTCGCGGCCTGCGACACGTCGAGTGCGCGAGCATCGTTCATAAGGATGTCGATGGCATGGCGCAGCAAAGCCGTCTCTGCCTGGCGACGGGCCTGGCCGTCAAGGCCGCCTAGAGCGCGATCGGGCAGCGCCTCGGCAACGGCGAGCATGGCCTTGAGCGCCGTCACGGGTTTGTCGCGCCACAGCGCCTGGAACACGTCCGAGACCACACACGGCACGTTCTTAAACCAGTTTTCGTCGCTCGCCGCCTTGCGCGCGCCCCTCACCTGACCCTGGACGCTCTGCAGCAGGCTCTTAACGCCCGCAGTGGTCTTGTTGCGCGACAGGCGTATGTTCTTGTCGAAGCCGCGGGCGCTCGCGGCGTCGGCACCCGAAAGCGGGCTATAAATCCAGTCGGTAAGCTCCGGAGCGGGCCACCACTCGGTCTTGGAAGCGGTGCCCTCGTCGGCGGCTTTCATACGCTCGATCAGGTTGGCGAGCGCCGTAAACTGCCTGCCCGCGATGGACTGGGAAAACGCCGTGAACTCAGTCGTCTCGGCCGCAATGTGACGCGCCGCCAGACGAGAGGCGAGCTCAACGAACAGCTGGGGTGCCCGGGCAGAAACAACGAGCACGCGCACAGGGTCGGCAGGCGTCGCGACGCCGTCGACCTCGGAACCCCGGCACGTTTTTACCAGATCATCAATTGCGTCCGCATAAGCATGAGCACGGGCATGGGGGCCAGCGACCTCAATAAAGGCAGGCTGAGCGGCGGTCCCGCAAGCGGCATCAGACGCGCCGACACCCTCCCCTAGCGGCGCGATCTCAAACAACACATCGCGGGCATCAAATGCCGCGGCAAGCTCCTCGCGCATCGCCGCCTGCTCGCGGGCAAGCAGCACGACGACCTCTCCCCCATTGTTCGCCACGGCAGACAGCAGCTCGAGCAGACCGTGCGTAAACGACGTGATACCGCGCACGCATACGGCGCGAGTGCACGCCGGCAGGCTATCGGCCAGGACACTGGTCATAATGTCAGCTGCCTCGCAGGGCTCAACCATATCTCGACGGTCCAAACCGCCCGCGTAGGCGCGCAAAAGCTCGAACACACGAGCCTCGGCATCGCTTTTTGGCTCAGGCCGGCAGTTGTCGCCACGGCATCGTTCGGCACCCGTCCCCGCAACGCCCGGCAACACGCCGCGGGCCATGCGCGCGAGCATGCGCACTGTGCCCTGGCTGCGCGAAAGCGGCTGCAGAGCGGCGTCGTCGCGGCGGTCGATCATGTCCGAGAACAGCATCTGGCGCTGAAGGTTGTCCACAAAGCTGCGGCCATCGCCCATAAGCTCCCACAGCGAGCTGAGCCACGATGTGGGCGTCTTGTAGTCGACACCCAGTGAAACCCCGGCTTCCGCCGCATCATGGCGGCACAGGTCGAGCTCGGCAAATGTTGGCGCCAACAGAACAGCGCGCCCGTGGCGGGCAACCAGGTCGGCCAGTAGCGCCGCCTCGGCATCGCTCAAATCCGTGCCGGCATTGGTGGTATAGATTCGAACAGGCATGGTCCTCCGCTCAAACTGTTCGCAATAATCAATGCATCCATCCTACCCGCCCAAGCGGACAGATTTGCCCCACGCCAACAGATTTGATCCCTTGAGGACGGAGGAAAATGGATCACAGAGGGGGTCAGTCTAACCCGGTGATTCGTTTTCCTCCGTCCCCAAGGGATCAAAAAACCGCCCCCGGAGGGACGGTTCTTCGTAATTCAATGTTGTCGCTGGCCTACTCGCCATCCTCCAACTTAATGAGGATCTTGCGGTAGCCACCGTACTCGCCGTTCAGCGCCTTTGAAACGCGGCTCACCGTGGTGGACGAAGCGCCGGTACGGGCCTGAACCTCAACATAAGGCTCGCCCTCGTCCAAATAGCGCGCAACTTGCAAACGCTGAGAAAGGTCGCAAATCTCGCGCGGCGTGCAGATATCGGTCAAAAACGCTTGGATATCCTTCTCGTCGTCCAAAAGGCTAAATGCGTGGACCAGCTGCTTGACATCAGGCTTGTCAAACATGTTCTCGATATTCATCGATCACCGCCAAACCCGCCAAAAGGCATCGAAGTTGATACTGACATCGGGCATCGTTCACCCGTTCTATGCAATAGGGCAACGCCTGTGGCTTTTGCCCGTAGCAGTGTAGCACACCACCAAACTAAAGCGACAAGACTCTCTGCCAGCGGCGCGTTTTTCAGGACGAACGCCGTTTAGAAACCATATGCGCACGTAAGCTCCACGAATATTTGAGACAATGGGCGCCCAAACACCGCGGCGCGCCCGCGCAACCATCCAGGTCGCCGCCGTAAGCCGCTTCACGCGACGCCAGCAATCCCGGCGCAAGAAAGGATTCACGCCATGCGCTTTATGCTTAACTGGCTCTTCACCTCGATCGCCATCGCGATCGCCACGTTCCTCGTCCCCGGTATCCAACCCTTCGGCTTTGCCGAGACCTGGGTCTGCTTTGCCTTTGTGGGACTGTTCCTGAACATTGTCGATTCGTTCGTCAAACCGTTCCTCACGGTCATCTCGCTGCCGCTCACGATCATTACGCTGGGCATTTTCCAGCTTGTCGTCAACAGCTTTATGCTTGAGCTCGCGAGTTACCTGTCGGTCAACCTGCTGGGCGTCGGCATCTCCATCGCCAGCTTTGGATCGGCCTTTATGGGCAGCATCCTGGTGTCCATCACGCGCAGCATCCTCGACAGCATCGCCGAGGACTAAAACGGCCATTCCGGCCGTGTCCGTCTCAACAGCCCAAAACGAAGGCCGCCCATCGCAAAAATGGGCAGCCTTCTTATTTGCCAAGTCTCAAAGGGCGAGAAAATCTACCATTTCCACCCCGTCCCCAAATGCAGGTGTGGGTTAGATGACGTAGTCGTAGCCATGGTTGGGAGCGACAAGTTGATCGAGCGTCACACCGTCGAGGTAGTCGTTGATGAGCTTGTCCAGGTTCTTCCACACGTCGAGCGTGGGGCACTCATCCGAACGCGAGCAGCCCTTGCAGTCGCCATCCAGGCAGGCGACCGGCGCCAGACTGCCCTCGGTCAGGCGCAAGATCTCGCCCACCGTGTATTGCTCGGGCGGGCGCGTGAGCACATAGCCGCCGCCCTTGCCGCGCATGCCCGAGAGCATGTTGGCGCGCACGAGCGTAGCCAAAATGTTCTCGAGATATTTCTCGGAAATCCCCTGTCGCGCCGCGATCTCTTTGAGCGGGATGCGACCGGCTGCCTGGTGCTCGGCCAGATCGACCATAACGCGCAGGGCATATCTGCCCTTAGTAGAAACCAACATGTATAGTGCTGCCTTTCGGTCATTTAGTCCGTAGAAATTCTAGCCGAAATATTGGTTTTGAAAATACCCGTTCCGGTCAAGATGGTTAATCGACTCGTAATAATCTTCTATTTCCTATTGCGTTACTAGGCTTTACTGTCTACTATGCTTGCCAACAGCAAAACGAACAACCCATAAGGTTTGTGGGTTTCGCTGCTACACACACCGTAAAACCACACGGTATCCAGTCATTTGAACACTTTGGAGGTTCACCATGAGCAATGTTTACACGTCCATCGATCAGCTTATCGGCCACACTCCGCTTCTGGAGCTCACTCACTTTGAGGCCGATGAGGACCTCAAGGCCCGCGTGCTCGTCAAGCTGGAATACTTCAACCCCGCCGGCTCCGTCAAAGACCGCGTCGCCAAGAACATGATCGACGAGGCCGAGAAGGCCGGCAAGCTCGTGCGCGGCGGCGACTACACCATCATCGAGCCCACGAGTGGCAACACCGGCGTCGGCATCGCCTCGGTGGCGGCGGCTCGCGGCTACAAGGTGATCATCACCATGCCCGAGACTATGTCCGTCGAACGCCGCAAGCTTATGCAGGCATATGGCGCACAGCTCGTGCTCACCGACGGTTCCAAGGGCATGAAGGGCGCCATCGCCAAGGCCGAGGAACTGCAGAAGGAGACGCCAAACAGCATCATCGCCGGCCAGTTTGTGAACCCCGCCAACCCCGCCATCCACAAGGCCACGACCGGCCCCGAGATCTGGGATGACACCGACGGCGAGGTCGACATCTTCGTCGCCGGCGTTGGAACCGGCGGCACCGTGACCGGCGTGGGTGAGTTCCTTAAGGAGCAGAACCCCGAAATCAAGGTCGTCGCCGTCGAGCCCGCCACTTCCCCGGTGCTCTCCAAGGGCCAAGCCGGCCCGCACAAGATCCAGGGTATCGGCGCCGGTTTTGTGCCCGACGTCCTCGACACCCAGGTCTATGACGAGATCATCCCCGTCGAGAACGACGACGCCTTTGCGACCGGCCGCGCCGTGGGCCACAAGGAGGGCGTGCTCGTGGGCATTTCGTCCGGCGCCGCCGTGTGGGCCGCGCTGCAGCTGGCCAAGCGCCCCGAGAACGAGGGCAAGACCATCGTGGCCCTGCTTGCCGACACCGGCGAGCGCTACCTGTCCACGGCGCTCTTCCAGGACTAGGGCCTGTCGCCCATAGGTTGAGCCCACGGACGAGCCGGTCTCCTCTCTCCCGGCAGTCTGAGCCCATCCAATCAGGGTGTCCCACGAGACGCCCGAACTTGCTACAATGTCTGCGGCGCGGAACCAGCCTCCCGCGCCGCTTTTCTTTTTTGGCCACATGCCACCAAGGAGAACCTCCCCATGCACAACAAGCGCGTGCTCGTCGCCATGAGCGGCGGCGTCGATTCCAGCGTGACCGCGTACCTGCTCAAAAGCCAGGGCTACGAATGCGTCGGCGCCACCATGCGCCTCACCTGCCCCGCGCCCGATCCCGCCACGGGCATGAGTAAGGTCGACCGCGACATCGCCGATGCGAAGGCCGTCGCCGAGCGTCTGGGGATACCCCACCATGTGCTCGACTTGCAGCAGACCTTCGACCACAGCGTTATCGAGCGCTTTGTGAACGCCTACCAGGAGGGGCTGACGCCCAACCCGTGCATCATCTGCAACCGCCACATAAAGTTTGGCGCGTTACTCGGTGCGGCGCTGGACATGGGCTGCGACTACATCGCAACGGGTCATTACGCCAAAACAAGCCAGACAGTAGACGGCACCTGGCAGCTGCATCGCGGCGAAGATCCCAAAAAGGACCAGAGCTACTTTTTATATTCGCTTACGCAGGAGCGCCTGGCGCACACGATCTTTCCGCTGGCAGGCCTAGACAAAGAGCGCGACGTGCGCCGCATAGCCGCCGAGCAAGGCTTTACCAACGCCCAGAAGGCCGAAAGCGAGGACATCTGCTTTATTCCAGACGGTGACTACGCGGGCTATATCGAGCGCCGCTGCGGACATCCCGCTGCACCGGGCGACATTGTGTGGCGCGACGGCAGCGTGGTCGGACGCCATAACGGCGCGTTGCGCTATACCATCGGCCAGCGCAAGGGCTTGGGCGTCGCGATGGCGCATCCCGTGTATGTGACGGGCGTCGATGCCGCCAACAACACCGTGCATCTGGGCGAGGCCGAGGACCTAACGGCCACAGCACTCACGGCCGACGACTGGATCTGGAGCGCCCCTGCCGACCGCATGGAGGCAGAACTCGATGCCGGCGGCATTCGCGTGGGCGCCAAGTACCGTTACCGTCAGAAAGACCAAGCAGCGACCCTTACGCGCGGCGAAGACGGGCAAATGCTGCTGACTTTTGACGAGCCGCAGCGAGCCATCGCCCCCGGCCAGGCCGTTGTAGTCTACCACGGCGACATCGTCCTCGGCGGCGGCACGGTGACCGGCGCACTTAAGTAGCCCCATCCCCTTCATAAATTGCGGTGAAATAGGGACTGTTTAAGCGTTTAAAACCGCCAAACAGTCCCTATTTCACCGCAACTTAGAGAGGACGGCCTCGGTCGGTACTGCCGTATCAGCCGAGGCCGCTGCATCGCTAGCGCTGTACGTAGGCGCGGACGAGCTCGAAGGTGTTGCGCACGCCGTCGATGTGGCTGCGCTCGTAGTTGTGGCTCGCGTACACGCCGGGACCGATCAGGCCATGGCGAATGTCGTAGCCGGCCGAGAGCGTGGCTTCGACGTCGGAGCCGTAGTGCGGGTACACATCGATGGCGTAATCGAGCTCCAGCTCGCGCGCGATGTTGGACAGCGTGGTCACCAGATCGTAGTTGTAGGGGCCACCCGAATCCTTGGCGCAAATCGACACCATGCGCTCGGTGCAGCCCAGGTCGTCGCCCACGCAGCCCATGTCCACGCTGATCATCTCGCGCGTGTCGGCCGGCACGAAAGCGCCGCCGTGGCCGACCTCCTCGTACACGGTGAAGAGCAGCGACACCTTGCGCGAAAGCGACACCTCGCCGTCAGCAACGGCACGGGCCAGACCCAGCAGAATCGACGCCGACAGCTTGTCATCCAGGAAGCGGCTCTTAATGTAGCCGCTCTCCGTCACCGTGGTACGCGGATCCATAGCGATGATGTCGCCGGTCTGAACGCCCAGCTCAAGCACGTCGTCCTTGCTGTCGACGTTCTCGTCGAGCAGGATTTCCATGTTCTTCTCGATGGTCTTGACCGGCTCGTCGGCCACGTGCGCCGAGGGCTCGGTATTGAGGACCACACCCGTGTACACATTGCCGTCACGTGTGTAGACGGTGCAGTTCTCGCCATCGGCCGTAGACCACTGGTGCCCACCAAGCGTTGTGGGACGCAGGCGACCATTGTCCTTAATGGAGCGCACCATAGCGCCCAGGGTATCGACATGGCTCGCCAACACGAGCGGCTCACCCTCGCCGCCAAGCTCAACCAGCACGTTGCCTTTATTGGAGCGCTCGGGCCCAAAGCCCATATCGCGCAACGTTTCCATCAGATAATCAGTCGCCGCACGGGTATAGCCCGTAGGCGAAGCAATCGAGGTAAGCGCCTTCAACTGGTCAGTAATATAGGAGAGCGTAGAATCCATCTTGGACACCAAAGTCACCCTTTCATGTCGAATTAAACCCACAGCAACAATACCACCGCGAACCATCTTTTTACCTAGCGAGATGACCCTCGAGCTCCCCAGAACTGCGCCCGCCACGATAACGAGCCGGCGGGCCCTGCCCGTTAGCCCCGCAATCTTTCCGCAGGACAGAAGGAGGCCCCGCCGCACGTAGTGCGCAGCGGGGCCTCCGACATGTCCGAGGACGATTGTGGGGCTAACGGGCGGGGCCCGCCGAACCAAGTTAGGCAGCCGGGCAGATCTTCTTGAAGAGCTCGATGACGTCGTCGAGCGTCGCCTCGCGCGGGTTGCCCGGGAAGCAAGCGTCGGCCATGGCGTCCTTGGCCAGGACCTCGATCTCGTCGGCCTTCATGGCCTCGCAGACGTGCGGGATGTTCACGTCGGCAGAGAGCTGCTTGACGGCGGCGATGGCGGCGTCGGCGGCCTCGTCGGTGCTCATGCCCGTGGTGTCAACGCCCATGGCGACGGCGACCTTGGCCAGGCGCTCGGCGCAAACCGGCTTGTTGAACTCCATGGCGATCGGCAGCAGCATGGCGCAAGCGACGCCGTGCGGGGTGTCGTAGTGAGCGGACAGGGTGTGAGCCATGGCATGGTCGATGCCCAGGCCAACGTTGGAGAAGCCCATGCCGGCGACATACTGGCCAAGAGCCATGCCCTCGCGGCCGGAGCCGGGCTTGCCGGACTTGGCCTCGGCGACGGAGTCGCGCAGGTTCTCGCTGATCAGCTTGATAGCCTCAAAGTGGAACATGTCGGAGAGCTCCCAAGCGCCCTTGGTGGTGTAGCCCTCGATGGCGTGGGTCAGAGCGTCCATGCCGGTGGAAGCGGTCAGACCAGCGGGCATGGAGGCCATCATATCGGGGTCGACGACAGCGACCTCGGGGGCGTCGTTGGTGTCAACGCACACGAACTTGCGGACCTTCTCGGGGTCGGTGATGACGTAGTTGATGGTCACCTCGGCGGCGGTACCGGCGGTCGTCGGCACGGCGATGGTGAACACAGCGTGATTCTTAGTCGGAGCAACGCCCTCGAGGCTGCGGACATCGGCGAACTCGGGGTTGTTGATGATGATGCCGATAGCCTTGGCGGTGTCCATGGAGGAGCCACCACCAATGGTCACGATAGCGTCAGCCTCGGCGGCCTTGAAGGCCTCGACGCCGTCCTTGACGTTCTGGATGGTGGGGTTGGGCTTAATCTCGGAGTAGAGGCTCCAAGCGATGCCGGCGGCGTCGAGCTCGTCGGTCACCTTAGCGGTAACGCCAAACTTGACCAGATCGGGGTCGGAGCAGACGAAGATCTTCTTGTAGCCGCGACGCTGGAGCTCGCCGGGGATCTCCTTGATGGCGCCGGAACCATGATAAGAGATGGTGTTGAGAACGAAACGATTAGCCATTGATAGCCTCCCATCGTGTGCGGGGCATCCATTACGCCTCGCGCTATATGTCCCATCCTAACGCTTTTGAAACAAAAAGCGCGTGAGAACGTCAAAGTTGTTAAAGCGTTTCAACAGCTGGTATCGTCCCCACCTGATCACTAAACAAAAAAGGGGCGGCCGAGATGGCCGTCCCCTCCCCAATATTGATCAGTGCGACAAAGGGGCCAGCCCCTTGCCGCATCCTGCCGTTATTTTTGGCAGGCGTCTTTCCAATCTTCGCAGGCACGCTTCCAGCGAGAGCGCAAATCGCGCTCGCGGTCGATAAACATGATGGCAAACGCGACAAACAGCAGCAAGCTCGCCACGACGATGGCATGCAGACCCATGCGCTCAATACACCAGTTGCCCAGCACGGCGCCAAACACAAAGGTAAAGATCACGCCAAAGTACAGCACGCCGTTTTCCAAAAAGCCGCGCTTGTGGGTGATGATGTAGTCGTCCACGTTTTGCAGCGCATTGCGCAGGTTACCGATGCACATGGTCGTGGCGATGCCGTGACCATGTATCTTACGGAAGCTCTCGACCTGCATGCCGCAGGCAAACGAGGTGAGGCAGTTGGCGAGCAGGTTGTAACCGCCACCGGGGATAAAGCTCACGCCCAGCAAGATAACGGCTTCAAAAAACACCGTCACCTGGCGCCAGTGAATCACGCTGCCAAACCGCTCATGCACCAGGTCGGCAAGCATAATGCCCACGGCAAACGACACCACAGGGAAGAAATAGCGACCCGCAAGTGCCCAATTGCCCTCCGAGATGCTCACGCCCACGAGCAAGATGTTGCCCGTCTGCGCGTTGGCGAAAACATGGTCGCGCCCAATGTACGAATAAACGTCCATAAAGCCACCGGCGAGCGCCAAGATGATGCCCAGCTCAATAGACTCCGATATCTGTTTGGCACGCTGCATCGTCGTGCATCCTCCTTGTTGACGACTCTCTCGTGCGTTGGCGGAAACATAGCCGCCGTTCATACTGTAACCCATTGACAACATGGCGTGCGCGCGAGACGGCCCCTTCGACACGGGGATACACAGTCTGGAAACAAACGGCACTCGCATCGACACGCCGATCCGCCAGCCCATGTACTCCACCAGTCTTTTTAGCGCCGTCCCAAAAAGACTGGTTACAATTACATGCAGCATACAAACACCGGGAGGGATCGTGGCAAAAAAGCCTCAGCATGCTCAGAACAACCAGCGCAGTCAGCAGGGCAAACAGGGCCAGCAGCAAAAGCGCGGCGGTAAGGCGCAGGCCACGGTCGCCCGCACCAAGCATTCCCAAGCGACGCCCGCCCGCCCCTGGCGACCGGGCCGCGATAAATTCCTCCCCGTCAGCCGCGCCGACATGGATGCGCGCGGCTGGGACCAGTGCGACTTTGTCTACATCTGCGGCGACGCTTACGTGGACCACCCCAGCTTTGGCATGGCCATCGTCAGCCGCGTCCTCGACGCACACGGCTACAAAGTTGGCATCATCTGCCAGCCCGACTGGACCGACCCCGCCAGCATCAACGTGCTCGGCGAGCCACGCCTGGGCTTTCTCGTCAGCGCCGGCAACATGGACTCCATGGTCAACCACTATTCGGTGACCAAGCACCGCCGCCACACCGACGCCTATACCCCCGGTGGCGAGGAGGGGCGCCGTCCCAACCGAGCCGTCACGGTCTATGGCAACCTCATCCGCCAGACGTTCAAGGACGCCCCCATCATCATCGGCGGCATCGAGGCGAGCCTGCGCCGCCTGGCCCACTACGACTACTGGCAGGACAAGCTCAAGCGCTCGGTACTGCTCGACTCGGGCGCCGACATCCTCATCTACGGCATGGGCGAGCACGCGATCGTCGAGATCGCCGACGCGCTCGACGCCGGACTGCCCGTCGATCAGATTACCTATATCAACGGCACCGTTTACCGCACCAGCTCGCTCGACGAGGTCTACGACTACGACCTGTTGCCCAGCTGGGACGACCTTGCCGCCGACAAGCTCAACTACGCACGCAGCTTCAATGTGCAGCAGCAGAATATGGACCCCATCACCGGACACCGCCTGGTAGAGCCCTACCCCAACAGCGTCTATGTGGTGCAGAACCCGCCATCGGCGACGCTCACCACCGATGAGATGGACGAGGTAGCCGAGCTCCCCTACGCACGCGATTGGCATCCCGACTACGACGTGGCAGGCGGCGTGCCGGCCTTTGCCGAGATCAAGTTTTCCATTAGCTCCAACCGTGGCTGTTTTGGTGAGTGCTCATTTTGCGCCCTCACCTTCCACCAGGGGCGCGTGCTGCAGATGCGCAGCCACGATTCGATCATGCGCGAGGCCGAGCTGCTCACGCGCGATCCCGAGTTTAAGGGCTATATCAACGACGTGGGCGGACCGACGGCCAACTTTAGCCGCCCCGCCTGCGACAAGCAGCTCAAGCACGGCGTGTGCAAGAACAAGCGCTGCCTGTGGCCGAGCGTGTGCAAGAACATGGTGGTCGACGAGACCGGCTACACGCAGCTGCTGCGCGACCTGCGCCAGCTGCCGGGCGTCAAGAAGGTCTTCGTCCGCAGCGGCATCCGCTTTGACTACACCATGGCCGATGCCTCGGACGAGTTTTTGCGCGAGCTGCTGGAACACCATGTCTCGGGCCAGCTGCGCGTAGCGCCCGAGCACGTGAGCGACGCGGTACTGTCCGTGATGGGCAAGCCGAGCCGAGCTGTCTACGACGCATTCTGCCGTAAATTTGAACGCTTGAATCGCGAATACGGACTCAAGCAGTACGTGGTGCCGTATCTGATCTCGAGCCACCCCGGCTCAACGATGAAGGAAGCCGTGGACCTTGCCGAAGCCGTGCGCGACATGGGTTACATGCCCGAGCAGGTGCAGGACTTCTACCCCACACCGTCCACCATGTCGACGTGCATGTACTACACCGGCGTGGACCCGCGCACCATGAAACCGATCTATGTGGCGCGCGACCCGCACGAGAAGGCCATGCAGCGCGCACTCATCCAGTATCGCAAGCCCGAGAACTACAAGCTGGTACGCGAGGCGCTGGAAAAGGCTGGCCGTCGCGACCTGATCGGCTACACCAAGCATTGCCTGATCCGTCCCGTGCCGCCGCGCCCGGGCGAGACGTCTGCTGGCGGTGGGCATGGCGCAGCCAAGAAGGGCGGCAAGGCCCACGGTGGCGCCGCTGGCAAGGGGCCTAAGGGCAGCAAGGGGCACAGCGGCATGTCGCGCGCGCAGAACACTGCCGGGCGCAACCGTGCAGCTCAGGGGCGTCAGGGTGCCAACGGAGGCGGACGCCGCAACTAGGGCAGCGGTGCGCTCGCTGCGTCCATCCCACACGCGTGGCGTAGCAAGCGCATTGCCTCAACAAGGATGACGCCGGCGATAGCGACCGTAATTGCCACGTCGAACGGCGTGTTCACAAACCAGAGCAACGTCATGAGATACGACCCGGCATTAAAGGCAAAGTGCAGCAGGATCGTGTAGCGGAGCTTTCCGGTGGTCACGAACACCCAACCAAAAATGAGGCCGGCAGCGCCCGCATAGCAGCCCTGCACCCAGTTCATATGCATAAAGCCAAAGATGGCCGCCTGCAGCACGATTGCCGCGGCGATACCCCACGTGCTTGGGGCCGCCCAGGGCACCATGGCGCCGTCTTGCGCGTTCGCGCGGCGCCGGCGCTTCCAGAGCGAACGGCACTGTGGATTAAACGCACGCAGCGAAAACTCAAAGATGATGCCGCGCACCAGCAGTTCCTCGCAAAACGGAGCGCCGAGCACCGTGGTCAGGACGGCAAGAAGGCTGGTATCGCCCATGCCCGTTTCCTCGACGAGCTCGCTATAGTCTGCCGCGACCTCGGGCAGCAGCGACAGCACGCCGTCGCATAGGTAGCTAATGACCACCTGCATGGATAGGCCGATCACGACAACGCAGGCAATGCGCTTCCATGCCGCGCTTGCTCCCCCACCGAGCGGGCGCTCGCCTTGCCGGCGTGCCATGAAGGAGCGGGGCCACAGATAACGCCACCACAGCAGCGCCATCAAAAATGACGCCGTCTGAGCGGCAGCCTGGAACCATTGAATATCGAGGTTGTCGATCGGGAAACCCGTCAGCACCGACACGGCATCGAGAACTGAAAACAGAACCACGCTCAGGGCTATATCGGCAGCGACAACGCCAAAACAGGCAAGCGCCCACGCCATCGCATTGAGCATGCCAACCTCCTCAAAACCCGGCACTTAGGGACGTTCCTTAACTGCCGGCTAAAAAGGAACGTCCCCAAGTGCCGGCAGTTTGGGACAGTCATTGTTGATGAGAATCGGGCGCAGCGCCAAAAGCCCCGCTCGGCGAGATGTCGAACGGGAAGGTGCCGCAGCGATTGAAAGCGGCGATGAACATGCGGATGGCGTTGGACGGTGTGGTGCCCACGAGCTGGGTTGCCGCCGCGAAGGCCGCCTTTTCCTCGGGCAAAACCTTCGCGACAACCGGGGTCATGTGTTCTGCCATGGCGCTTCCTTCTTGAAACGACGGTGGTGCGGATGGATGCGGGCCACGCGGCTGGGCGACGGGCTGTGAAGGCAACCCGATTGGCCCGCATCTGGAGTTTGTTCTACGGCGTTGGTATTACTTGGTAATCCTAAGTATTACCCCGTAGATAGAATACCATACCCGACCCCATGGAGACAGAAGAAAACGAATCATTTTATTGTTGAGTTAGCGCCTGAAATGGCTTTTAGAGCGTGATGATATCCGAGATATCGAGGGCCCGAGCGTCAGCGGCATCGTGCGTGGCAAGCAACAGCATGCGGCCGTCGAGCAAGTCGAGCACGACCTCGGCGCATGCGTCGCGCGCAGCGATGTCTAGACCGGTAAAGGGCTCGTCCAGAATCACTGCGCCGCCCGGGCACAGCAGGGCTCGGGCAATCTCGACGCGACGACGCTGCCCACCCGAGAGCTCAGCCACGCGTGCATGCACATCGATCCCCGGTACCAGCAGGCGCAACAGGGCTGCGGCACTCGAGGCATCCACGCGCGCGTCGGCGCACACCAGCACATTATCCAAGGCAGAAGCGTCCTCGACCAGGCGCACATCCTGAAACACCATGGAGCACGGTGCGCACTCCCCCGCCGCCAGCGCAAGCAACGTCGACTTGCCCACGCCCGAAGCGCCCATCACACAGGTGCGTCCACCGGCGGGCACATGAAGCACCAGCCCGTCGAGCGCCGGCGCCCAAGGCGCGCGATCGCCCACGGCAAGCGCAAGCTCCGCTGCAGCACCATCGCTCGCAGCCCCTGTACGCCCGCGCAGTCCATGCCCATGCGCCCGCGCGGCAGTTCGCCACGCCACGGGCCCCGAAGCCCGCAGCAACCACACCAGCACGCGCTCGCATGCCCACGATGCCGCCACGACCAGCACGGTCCACGCCAGCAGGTCAGCCGTCTCGATGAGCAGCTTCGCCTGATAGATGCGCTCGCCCACGGTGCCCGTCGCCATGCCGATGAGCTCCGCCGCCACGCCGGCCTTCCAGCTCATGCCGATCACGGCACGCGCGCACGAAAGCACAAACGGCAGGACCTCGCGCCAGGTATGGGCGCAAAACAGACGCCAACCCCGCACGCCATGCAGATGAAACATCTGCTCCAGCGACTGATCAACCTGCGTCAAACCCTCGACCAGCGAAAAATACACGCCCGGCAGCGCCATCAAAAAGACCGCGGCGATGCTCACGCGCGCCGACCCCAACCAAATGAGCAGCAGGACCACCACGCAGGCAACCGGTGTCGCCTTAACAAACGAAAGCGCAGGCGCCACCAAGCGGGCAAACGTCAGCGACCGCACCGAGGCTCCCGCCATCACGACGCCGCACACCGCGGCAAGCGCCAGCCCGCCCAAGATACGCGCACCCGAGCCTGCCAGAATCGCCCATGTGCCGGCATCGCATACCAGTCGTAGCAACGCCACCACGACAGCGCCCGGCCCCGGCAAAATCAACGGCTGCGCCACGAGACCCGCCACCAGCACCCACACGGCAAGCCAAAAGGCGGCAACGGCACCTGCTGCCGCCACCGCCTTCATACGCTCTGCCATTTGTCGAGCAAACGCACGCACGGGCTACTCCATGTAGTAGAAATCGTCAGCCGGGAGCTTGCCGCCCACGGCGCTCGCGTCCGCATCGGCCAGCACCTGCAGGTACCCACCGAGCGCCGCCTTCATATCCCTCCCCGTCTGGCACACGAGCATGCACCCGGGAATCGCTTTTTCGGCAATCGCGGCGTTATCCACGATACCCGCATCGACCACGGCCTGAGCCCAGTCCGCCGGCGCCGCGTTCACGTCCTCAACGCTCGCAGCATGGCAGCTCAGGAATTCCGCCACGGCCTCGGGATGCTCCTCGGCAAAGGCCCGACGCACCACGGTCACGCCCGTCAGCAAACGGGAGCCCGTGTCGCCCGCCAGCTCATCCCACACATCGGTCAGACTCACCGGCGCCGACAGCTTGCCTTCGCTCTTTGCGATGGCAGCGGTCTTGAACGGCTCGGGCAGCACGCCCACGGCAGACGGATCGGCAAGCAGCACCGAGAGCACCTCGGTGGGCTCGCTCTTAAACTCAAGCGCCACCTGGCCGGTCAGGCCCGCGCGCTCCAACAGGTAGTTCATGACGTACTCCGGCGTGGTGCCCTTGCCCGTCATATAGACAGTATGGCCCGCCAGATCGCCAAACGAAGTAACGTCCGCGTTACCCGTCACCACGTTCAGCACGCCCAACGTGTTGATGTCGATGACCTGCACCGCGCCCTCGGTCTTGTTGTAGAGCACGCTCGCCACGTTGGCCGGCACCAGGGCAATGTCGATATCGCCTTGAATGACCTTGGGCACAATCTCGTCGGCGGCGGTGTTGATCGCAAAGTCGAACTCATTGTCCGTCTCGCCATCGGCAGCCTGGTCCATAAACTGCACCAGGCCAATCGAGGTCGGCCCCTTGAGCGAGGCGACGTGCACCTCGACCGGCTCGGCAGCGGCACCGGCGCCGTCCGTGGCAGCCGAGCCCGCAGCAGAGCCCGCCCCCGCAGCTCCGCCGCCACAGCCCGCGAGTGCAAGCGACAGCGCGCCCGCGGCGAGCGCCGAGGCAAACCCCCGGCGCGACATCTCAACATCAAACGCGCGCATCGCTAGCACGTCCCCTCGTTAGGCATCGTCCATGCGTGATGGTCGGTATGCAGCAGCTCCTCGGCCAGCGGCGAGAGCGGCTCGCCCAAGAACTCGCGGTAGCACGCCTGGACATCGGGATTCTCGTGCGAGAAGCGAATGTCCGCAGCGGCATCCAGGCCCCAGAGCACCTGGCCACGCTCGGCTGCCAGCTCGCAGCCGTCGTGGATGGGCTGACCGCCGCCACCGACGCAGCCGCCCGGGCACGCCATGACCTCAACGAAGTCATAGCTCACACGGCCGTCGCGAATCGCGTCGAGCAGACGGGCAGCGTTGCCCAGTCCGTGTGCCACGGCGACGCGCACCTTGGTGCCATCGATATCGGCCACGGCTTCCTTCCAGCCGTCCAGGCCGCGCACATCGGTAAAGAAGTCGGCGTCGGGGTTCTTGCCCGTCACCAGGTAATAGGCCGAGCGCACGGCGGCCTCCATCACGCCGCCCGTGGCGCCAAAGATCACACCCGCGCCCGTGCCAAAGCCCAGCGGCGTATCAAGCGGCTCCTCAACCAGCGTATCCACGCTCACGTGGCTCGCGCGGACCATGCGCACCATCTCGCGCACCGTCAGCGCAACGTCAACGTCGGACGTGCCGTCCTCGCCCACCATGCTCGGCAGCGCACACTCGGCCTTCTTGGCCGTACACGGCATCACGGACACCACGAACAGGCGCTCGGGCTCCACGCCCAGCACCTTGGCGTAGTAGGTCTTGGCGATGGCGCCGAACATCTGCTGCGGCGACTTGGACGTGGACAGGCTGTCGACAAACTCGGGGTAACGCGCCTTCACAAAGCGCACCCAGCCCGGGCAGCAGCTCGTAAACATGGGCCAGCCGCGGCTGTCGCCCTCGCCCTTGGCAGCGGCGCCCAAGCGTTCGAGCAGCTCGGAGCCCTCCTCCATAATGGTGAGATCGGCCGAGAAGTCGGTGTCGAACACGTACTCAAAGCCCACGCGGCGCAGCGCGCAAGCCAGGCGCTCGACGGTGGCCTCATCGCGCGGAATGCCGAGCTCCTCGCCCCAGGCGCTACGCACGGCCGGCGCAATCTGCACCAGCACGATCTTGTCGGGATCGGCGATGGCGTCGAACACGGTCTCGGTATCGTCACGCTCGCGCAGGGCGCCCGTCGGGCAATGCGTG
This sequence comes from Collinsella aerofaciens ATCC 25986, assembly GCF_964239575.1. Taxonomy (GTDB): domain Bacteria; phylum Actinomycetota; class Coriobacteriia; order Coriobacteriales; family Coriobacteriaceae; genus Collinsella; species Collinsella aerofaciens_BQ. Next base: position 94,852 of record NZ_CAXSQQ010000005.1, on the reverse strand, counting down.
ATGCACTGACCGCACGCGACGCAATCGGTCTTGCCGATCGGCGCACGCCCACGGGTGCCCACGGCGGTGTGCGTGGCGCGGTTGGTCAGGTCCCAAATCCCTAAGCCCTGCACGCTCTCGCACACCTTGATGCAACGCATGCATTTGATGCACTTGTCGTTATCACGGATGATGGGGAAATCGAAGTCCCAGCCCTCGCGCGCCAGGTGCTGCTCGTACGGCAGATAGAAGATGCCCAGGTCGTTGGCGATGGCCTGCAGGTTGCAGTTACCACTGCGCACGCAGCTCGTACAGCGCGAGTCGTGCTGGGACAGCAGCAGCTGCACGTTGGTGCGACGCGCCTCGCGGGCCTTGGGGCTGTTGGTGTGGACCACCATGCCGTCGAGCACGTAGTTGTTGCAGGCGGCAACCAGCTGGTCGCAGCCCTCAACCTCGACTACGCACACGCGGCAACCGCCAATCTCGTTTAGATCGCGCAGGTAGCACAGGGTGGGAATCTGGATGCCGACGGACTTGGCCGCGTCCAGGATCGTGGTGTGCTCGGGCACCACGACCTCGCAATTATCGATAGTGAGCTTGACCATGTTGAGTGCTCCGCTTTCGGTGTTGTCGCTGACAGTGGGGTTGTTGAGCTCTACCATTCCAGGTTCCTCCCTCCGCGGAACGCGCCAAAGCCAAAGTGGTCGCAACGCAGGCAGCGGCTTGCCTCCTGGCGTGCCTCCTCCTCGGTAAGGCCCTGCTCGACCAGATTCCAATCGTGGATGCGCTCGCCGGCTTCGCGCTCGCCCAGCTCGCAGCGGCCGCACTCGTGCTTGCCCTTAAACTGCACAGTCGGCAGCTCAACGTCGAGCTTGATCTTGTGGTCAAAGCCCAGGTAGCGGTCGATATTTGCCGAAGCAACGCGGCCGGCGTTGATGGCCCGGATGACGGTGGCGGGACCGGTCTGGCAGTCGCCGCCGCTAAAGAGGCCATCGAAGTTAGGCACGGCGCCATCCGAATCGGTGACCACGCAACCCCACTTACAGGCGATGCCCATGTCCTCAAACGGCTTGGAATCGATGTCCTGGCCAATGGCCACAAACACGCGCTCGCAGGGAATGACGCGCTCGGGCGTGGCGGCGGCACGCGGGGCCGGACGGCCACGGCGAGGCTCGCCGATAATCTGCGGCTGCACGCGCAGGCCGTTCACGCGACCGTCCTCGCCCGTCTCGATAGCGAGCGGTGCGGTGAGCTCCAGAACTTCGCAGCCCTCGGCCTGGGCGCCGGCGATCTCGGCATCCTGGGCCGTCATGTCGCAGATGCGACGGCGGTAGACGATGCTCACCTTTTCGGCACCGCAGCGCACGGCAGAGCGCGCCACGTCCATGGCCACATTGCCGCCGCCGATGACGCACACGCGCTGGCCGCTCAGGTCGGGCAGCTCGTCATCGCCGATGGCACGCAGCGTCTTGACGGCCGACTCCACGCCGGGCGCCTCTTCGCCCGGAAGGCCGAGCTTCTTATCGCTGTGGGCGCCAATGGCAAGGTAGACGGCATCGAACTCGTCGCGCAGGCGGGCAAGCTCCTCGCCATTGACGGAGTGGTCGAGTTCCACGTCGATGCCAGTACTCAAGATCCAGTCGATCTCGGCCTGCAGGCGCTCGCGCGGCAGACGGTAGCTGGGGATGCCGTAGCGCAGCATGCCACCCAGGTGATGACGCTGCTCAAAGATCGTCACCTTATGGCCCATCACGGCCAGGTAGTAGGCACAGGAAAGGCCGGCCGGGCCGCCGCCAATCACGGCGATGCGCTTGCCGGTGTTGTCGGCCACGCTGGGCTTGTAATCGTTGAGGTCGCTGTGCTCAACGGCAAAACGCTTGAGGGCGAGGATGTTCATGGGATCGTCGACCATGCCGCGACGGCAGTGCATCTCACAGGGATGCTCGCACACCAGACCGCAAACGAGCGGCAGCGGGTTGTTCTTGCGGATGACCTTGACGGCATCGGCATAGCGGCCGGCCTCGACCAGCGAAATGTAACCGGGAATGTCGACGTGCGCCGGGCAGCCCGAGACGCACGGGACGCGGGCCTCGCGGTCAAAGCCACAGGAATGCTCGCGGATGTGGTGCTCAAAATCGTCGCGGAAACCGCGGATAGCCGTAAGGGCCATGGCGCCGGCCTCGTAACCGATGGCGCAGTCACTCGAAAGGTAGATGGTGCGAGCCGTGCGCTCAATCAGGTTGAGCGTGGACTCGTCGGCGCGGCCCTCGAGCACATCGGCGAGCAGATCGCTCAGCGCGCTCAGGCCCACGCGGCAGGGCGTGCACTTGCCGCAGCTCTGGGTGGAGCACAGGTTGACGAGCGCCGCCGTAAACTCAACGGGACACGGGGCGAGCGAACTCACCGCCAGACGGCGTCCGAGCGCATCGTGCAGGTCGTCCATGACGGCCTGAGCGTGGCTGCGTTCCATTACATGCAGTCGAGCCATAAGATCCCCTCTCACATGGCAGCCCGGAGGCGAGGCCGGGCGAAGTTGCTACACGCACAACACTGACCTAAAAAGTTGTTAGGTCTCCACGCAGTTCGGCAGGCGGTAAGAAATGTCACCCTCAGCGGTGAAAAAGAACATTACCGCAGATAAATGCCATATTTGATAAAACGCGTTACCAAACGACAATGCCCCGCCCACGCAATCACGTGGACGGGGCATTGCTCCAGGTATGCGGTCAGCGACCCTGTTGCTTTTACTTAAGCTCGGGCCAGTAACCCTTGTTGGCCTCGATCATGTCGTCGAGAACCTCCTTGGCGACCTTCATCGACGGCACGGTCTTGTTGAGCGTAAAGGCCTTGAGCGCCTTCTCGTACGAACCCTCGATCGTAGCCTCGACCACGAGCTTCTCGGAGTTCAGCTGCTGCATCATGAGGCCCTGCTGGAACAGAGGAATGTTGTCGCGGCTGATGACCTCGGGGCCGTTCTTGCCAATGTAGGCAGGCAGCTCGACCATGGCGTCGTAGGGCATGTTGGGGATAGCGCCCTTGTTCTCGCAAATGACCAGGAAGCGCTGCTTGGTGTCGTTCTTCAGAGCGATAGCCAGGTCGGCAATCCAGTCGCCGTGGCTGCCCGCATAGAACGTGCTCTCGTCGATCTCGCCCGTCTTCTCGTAATGGTCGATGCCGTCGAAGAGGTTCTTCTCGCGCGTCTCCTCAACCTCGTTAGCACGGGTGCGCTCGGGGTTGGAGTGCTCGACGAACTCCTTCTGCTGCAGGTAGTAGTTCAGGTACGTGTTGGGCAGGTACTCCGGGAAGCACTCCATGATCTCGTACTCGCCCTTCCAGACGTAGTACCAGCTGCCCTTGGTGTGACGGTTCTGCTCGGGATGCTCGTCGGTGGCCTCCTCGGGCTTCTTTGCCATGAGCGAGCCCATGCCCTTGAGGTAGGAGTCGGGCAGCAGGATCTGGTGCTCCTTGATGTACTCGCGCAGCTGCGGGAGCACCTCCTCGCCCTTGTGGCGGATCGAGGTGAACCAGCCAAAGTGGTTGAGGCCAAAGTAATCGTACTCGACATCCTTCTTGTCGATATCGAGCGCGGCGCAAACCACGTCGATAATCGCGATCGGCATGTCGCAGATGTTGATGATGCGAGCGTTGGGACGCAGCACACGGCAGCCCTCGGAGACGATGGCGGCAGGGTTGGAGTAGTTGAGAATCCAGTAGTCCTTCTTGGCGTACTTCTCAACGTCATCGATCAGCTCGACCATGGGGAAGATGGTGCGCATGCCGTAGGCAAGGCCGCCGCAACCGCAAGTCTCCTGGCCCACGCAGCCGTGACGCAGCGGAATCTTCTCGTCCTGCTCGCGCATGGCGTAGCCGCCCACGCGCATCTGGGCAAACACGAAGCTCGCGTCGGTAAAAGCCGTCTTTTTGTCGGTAGTCACCGTGAGCTTGATGTCCAGGCCGAGGTCCTCGTGCAAAATCCAGTCCACGAGCACGCCGATCTTGCGCTGGCGCTCCTCGTTGATGTCGTACAGACGAATCTCGTCAACATCGAGCTCGTCCTTGCGCAGGGCGATGGACTTGACGATGCCGGGGGTAAAGGTGGATCCGCCACCACACAGAGTAATGATCATTGTTTACTGCTCCTTCTCAATTGCGTTTTCGACCTTGTCGCGCATCTCGGCGACCTTCATGCCAAAGATGATCTGGATATTATTGCCGTTGCGGTTGATGCCGCTGTTGGGCACGTGGTTGATGAGGTCCTCATTGATGAGGTCCGGGTTCTTAACGTTCACGCGGAGACGCGTAAAGCAGTTCTCGAGCTCCTCGATGTTGTCCTTGCCGCCAAGACCTGCGACCAGGTCGGCAATACCCGCATCGACGCCCTCTGCGGGAGCTGCGGCAACAGCGCCCTGCTTCACCGCGACAGACGCGGCGGCCTCGCCCTCGGCAACGGACTCGGCGAGCTCGGACTCCTCCTCGCGACCAGGCGTGTGGAGGTTGAGCTTCTTAATAAGGAAGGTGAAGAGGAAGAAGTACAGAGCGGCGTTGACGACTCCAAGCACCAGCATAACCGGCCAGTTGGTCTTGTCGACACCGAGGACCAGGTTGGAAACCACGATGTTGATGATGCTGCCTGCAGTCGAAGCGGGCACGGAGAGGACCTTGAGCAGGACCAGGAAGATGCCGGAAAGAACCGAGTGAACGACAAAGAGCACGGGAGCGGCAAAGACAAAGAGGAAGTCCATGGGCTCGGTCACGCAGGAGAGCACGGCGGTGATGATCAGCGGGATGATAACGGCCTTGGTCTTATCCTTGTTCCCCTTGTAAGCGGTGAAGATAAAGGCGAGACCGATGCCGATGTAGGGCCACAGGTTGTTGAAGGTGTAGCTGTTGAAGTAGGTGCTATCGGAGAAGGGCTGGCCCGTCATTGCCATCTCGGCAACACGGATGGGATAGGCGCCGGCGATAACCTGATCACCCAGCGTCAGGGTGCCACCCACATCGGAGAACTGGAACGGGGTGTAGATGAGGTGGTGCAGACCGGTGGGAACGAGCAGCTTGTTGAGCATGCCGTAGATAAACAGACCGATGTTGCCCGACTCCTTAATGATGCCGGCAACGGAGGAGATGGCGCCCTGAACCGGAGGCCAAACGATGCAGAAGCCAGCGCCCATGATCCAGGAAATGATGATCATGATCAGGAACGGGAAGCGAACGCCCGAGAACATCGAAAGGGCAATGGGGAACTGCTTGTTCGAGTACTTGTTAAACACGGCACCGGTGATGCAACCGAGAATAATGCCGCCGAACACGCCGGTATCGAGCACCTGAATGCCCATAACGGTGGCCTGGCCGGTTCCGGTAAGACCGAGCATGCCGCTCGCATCGGCAAGAGAGCCGGTGGCGTTGAGCACGATGTTGTTAGCCTGCAGGAACAGGAAGAACGACATCAGGGCGATCAACGAAGCATGGCCCTTGTTCTTCTTTGCCATGGCGCCGGCGATGCCCACGCAGAACAGAATCGAGAGGTTGTTGATGATAAACATCAGCGACTGGTAGACAACGGCGCCCACAAGCTGGAACGGACCGGAGCCCAGTACGGGGACCAAAGCGCAGATGGTCTTGTTGGTCAGAATGATGCCCACGATGAGCAGGATGCCGGCAACCGAGAGATACATCATCGGCTGAACGATCGACTTCGCGAACACCTCCAACGGCGCTTTGAAATTGAACTTCTTTTTTGCGGTCATAGCGGTACTCCCCTTCCTTTTCCGCAAATTAAGACAGATGTGCCCTGGACAAGACCGTGAGCCTTGCCTTATATCAATCGATGTGTGGGCACGTTACGCCTAGAGACCAGGTTCTCCAAGCAGGTTAACAATGTGATATGCGAGATAACTCTTCTCGGCATCGGTAACGACAACGTTATAGGTAGACGACAAGTGGGCGGCTATGGCGTCCGCGCACGAGAAAGCGCACGGATACGCCGTTTCATCGATTCGGAACAGCGCGTCTCCGTTGATTTGCCCGGCCGTAGGATCGAGCGCTCGCTGTGCGAAAAACTGCAGGTGGCGAACGAAACGTTCGTAAGGCAGCGAGGTGTCATCGAGGGTCGTAGCATAGCGCTCAGAAACAATCGCAAGCACGTCGCGAACAAGCTGGACCGAAACAATCAAACGATCGGAGCGTTGCGGCATGGTGGCGTTGACGATATGCAGCGTAATAAAACCCTGCTCTTCTTCGCTCATCTGGATGCCCATATACTCCTTGATAATCTGCAGTGCACGGCCCGCAAGCGCATACTCCTTGCGATAGAACTGCTGGATCTCGAGCAGCAACGGATTCTCACAGGAGACGCCCTTGCGCTCACGCTCCAAAGCAAGGCTGATATGGTCTGCGAGAGCAATGAGAATCTTGTCGTTGATATCAACATTGAGCTCTCGACGGAGCATCTGAACAATGTCCTCGGCAATCACGAGGTTGACGGTGGGGATGGACTCCAAAAGATGTGCCAAGCGGTCAATCGTACGCGAGTCCTGAGAAGTTCCCTCCTGCAACGCGTAGGTCTTTTCGATCGACGCCTCGTCGATGGCATCGCCGGCATGACGGCCAAAGCAGAGGCCTCGACCGATGACGATGAGCTCGGAGCCATCGTCCGAAGTGACCATTGCGACGTTGTTGTTAAAAACTCGCTTGATAACCACGGTACCCACCACAAGAATTTACTCGGAAAGCCAGACGACAGGCTCTTTAACAGCAACAGGGCCGGAAGCATGCTCACGAAGAGTCGAGTTCTCCGAGCGCTCGCACACGATAACGAAGACCGTGGGATCGAAGCCGGCGGCGCGGACCACGTCGAAATCGACCTCGACGAGGGGCTGGCCCGCGTCGACATGGTCACCCTGGGCAACAAGCGCATGGAAGCCCTTGCCCTCAAGCTTAACAGTGTCGATTCCGATATGCAGCATCACCTGAGCAGAGCTGTCGTCGGACATGATGCCCAGCGCGTGCTCAGTCGGAAACAGCGCCGCGACGGTGCCGGAAACAGGAGCGCACACCGTTCCCTCTTGGGGAACCACGGCAACGCCATCGCCCACGGCACGGCTGCTAAAAGCGGGGTCATTGGTATTTTCTAGATGAACAAGCTCGCCGGAAACGGGAGCGAGAATTTCGAACTCGGAAGCTGCAGTCTTCTGCTCACCCGAACCGCCCATCAGGCGAGAAAAGAAACCCATGGTGGTATGTCCCTTCATAAATATAGCCCAACCAAAATCAAGCGAATGCGCCCATTGAGACGCTCGCGATCAAAGACTTTGGTTAGGCCCACGTCCGAGGGGACTCGGTAACCTTCCGCATTTCTTTACGGGGGTTATTGTAGACAAGCCCAAAGCCGGAACAATCATTATGACCGGCGAACGGTATTTTTTCTCCGATAAACGGTATTTATGCGGTACTTAGGGACGTTCCTTTTCTGCCGGCACTCGGGGACACTCCTCACTCTGGTGCATTGGGGACAGGTTTGTTTGCACCAGGTTGGTGCAGATTAACCTGGTCCCATTGCACCAATTTCGTATGCGCTAGATAAAGAGCTCGCATTCCTTCCGCACGACGCAAACCTTGCTCAGCATCTGGGAAACAGCGGATAGCTTGTTGGGATCAGCCTTACGAGCACCTCGCGGACATACGGCAATGCAGCGCATGCAGGAGATGCACGCCTCGCCAGCTGCTCGTTTGGGGTCACCCTTGTCGATAGCACAAACGGGGCACGCCGCGGCGCATGCACCGCAGGAAACGCAATCCTCTGTTGCCTCGGGTGCCATGCGGTGACCTCCAGCTTGTTTATAAGGACGATTGCCGGGGATAGAGGGCTCGGATGTATCCTCAGCCAACAGCTTTTGCTGAATTTGCTGAGCAAACTCAGCAAGCTGCGCCGCATCCTGCGCATCCGGACGACCGGCAGCAAACTGTCGCGCAATGGAATGTTCTGCAATGGCTGCAACTGCCGCGATCACCCGGAATCCCGCATGCTTCGCAACGTCCTCCAGCTCTACGAGCGTGTCCTCAAACGCGCGGTTTCCGTATACACAAACCAAAACAGCCCGAGCCCCGTTGCCGCGCACCATGCCCAACCGGTCAGCCACCACAGCCGGGATTCTACCGGCATACGCCGGCACAGAGATTACGGCCACGTCGTCCTCAGTCATCGAGACAGCGCTGAAATCTAGCCCGCTATCGGTCAGATCGACGGTAACGGTATTCTTGCCCAGTGCCCCGGCCACAAGGCCAGACACCTTCCGCGTTCCACCCGTCGGACTAAACACAATTTCGAATACGCTCATCGAGGCACCCTCCCCTACGCCTGGCAACGCGTCAAGCCGCTTTCACATCCAGCCAGAGTATACGGCACGTGGGGGTCCCCGTTTTGATGCACCAAGCACCCCAATGCACCCACCCTACACTGTCTGCCTCTTCGTTTTGTATAAATTACGGTACAGATTGTATATATTTACGGGATACCGCTGTGTTCTCCCGAGGTACCCCATCCTGCCCCGTGCAAAAAACGGAGTATTCTGCAACGTAACCACGCCAGCACCGCCGCGGGTGGGCAAAACTGTAGGGCGCCGTATCATTTTAAGTCCCGACATGGCGAGAATGACGCGCCCCTGCTCCGGAAAACGGCGAAATCTAACTCAAAACGCTCATAAGGGATATCTGAAGGCCACCGTTGGCGACGTCGAATCATATGCAGACAACTCGAACTGCAGAATACTCCAAAAAATGCACGGCGCACCCCATGGGACCCATTGCCGCATGGCAGGAAACAGGTCCACGGCATCCTCTAGATGCATTCCCGAGGAAATCACATTTGAACTAGCGATCGGATACGACAAACAAAAAGGGCCCCGAGCGTAGTTGCTCGGGACCCTTGGTTCACCTCGCTCTAGCGGGCGATGCGTATGTTACTTGCGCTTGCCGCCGCCGTCACCGGGACGACGGGAGCTGCTACCACGCTTGCCGCCACGGCTGTTGCCATAGCTGCCGCGGTTATCGCGACCGCCGGCGCGGCCGCCACGGGAGCCGGCCTGGTTGCCGCCACGACCACCACGATAGCCGCCACGACGCTCCTCGCGGGTATCGTCGTAGTTGCGCCAGTCATCGCGACGATCGCGGCTGGCACGCGGGTCACGACGATCGCGCGACTCGTTAGAACGACCAGCGCCGCCGCGGCCGCCATTGCCGCGAGCACCCTCGCGACGCTCGCCGCCGTGGCTACCGCGCTCTTCAAAGCGCTTGCCGCCACGGGACTCACCGCCGCGGGCACCACGCTCACCACGGCCCTCGCCGCCACGACGCTCATCACGGCCACCGCGCTCGTCATCGCGACCGGAACGACGACGGTCGCCCGCACCACGCTTGCCGCTACGCGAACCGCGGCCCTCGTCCTCGCGCTCGACACGACGACGGCCACCGCGATCCTCGTCCTCGCGGCGGCGGCGATGTGCCTCGCCCTGGAACTGCTTGGCACGACGCTCGGCACGGTTGCCGCGCGGGGTCTGCTCGACAGCACCGCCGCGCTCCTCGGCAGCCACCTCGCGGGCCACGCTCTCCACGGCCTCGTCCACGCGAGCCTGAACGCCCTCGCGCACGCGGGTCTTGCCGCCGCGCTTGGGACGGCTCGGACGCTCGCCGTCGCCTCGACGCTCGTCGCGACCGCGGTTGGAACGACCAGCCACATCGCCGTAATCGTCGCCGTTGCGCTTGCCGTCGCGACGCGCCTGCTCAAGCTTCTTCTTGCTCTTGGACTTGCCGCGCTTGGTCTTCTTCTTCACCTTAAAGGCGGCAGGATCGCGCTCGGGGTCAACGGCGGGCGGGTTGGGACCCACGTGCAGGTCGCCGGCTTCGTAAATATCGGCCGTCTTGTCCATGAGCTTCTCGATCTCGTAGAACTCGTCGACGTCCTGCTCGGTCACAAACGTGATGGCCCAGCCCAGCTCACCGGCACGGCCCGTACGGCCAATACGGTGGATGTAGTCGGTCGGCTCGGCCGGCACGTCAAAGTTCACGACGTAGCGCACGTCGCTAATGTCGATGCCGCGGGCGAGAACATCGGTTGCCACCAGCACGTCGACGGTGCCGTCGCGGAAGGCAGAAAGCGCGCGCTCGCGCTGGGCCTGGCTGCGGTTGCCGTGAATCGCGGCGGCCTTGATGCCCTTACGCTCCAGACGACGGCAGCAGCTGTCGGCGCGATGCTTGGTGCGCATAAAGACAATGGTGCGCTCCGGGCCCTCCTTCTTGAGAAACTCGGGCAACAGGTTATTCTTGGCCTCGATGGACACCGGGAACACAAACTGGTCGACGGTGTCGGCGGTCGACGTGGCGGGCGCGATCTCCACGCGGGCCGGGTCGCTCACCAGGTCGGTGATCTCGCCCACGGCCTCCTCGTCGAGCGTCGCCGAGAACAGCAGCGTCTGGCGCTCGGCCGGCGTCTCGCGCACAATACGGCGGACGGCGGGCAAAAAGCCCATGTCGAGCATGCGATCGGCCTCGTCGAGCACCAGCACCTTGACCTCGTTCAGGTGGCAGGCGCCCTGCTCGATCAGGTCGACCAGACGGCCCGGCGTGGCGACCAGGATGTCGCAGCCGTACTTGAGGGCAGCAGTCTGCGGCTTGTAGCTCACGCCGCCCACGACGGTCACGGCGACATGGCCGGTGACGTCGGCGATCTTGCTCGCGACCTCGTCGATTTGCTGGGCAAGCTCGCGCGTAGGGGTGATGACGAGCATCACCGGGCCGCGGCCGTTGCCCTCGGGCTTTTTAGCACCGCGACGACGGTTGCGGCCGCCGCGCTCGCGCACGGGTTTGGGAGGAGCGATGTGCTCCAGATTGTTCATGGTCGGCAGCAAAAAGGCGGCCGTCTTGCCGGTGCCGGTCTGAGCGGCGGCAAGCAAGTCGCGGCCCTCGAGCACCACGGGGATCGAGCCGGCCTGCACGGGCGTCGGCGCCGTGTAGCCCAGGTTCTCAATAGCACGAAGCATCTCGTCGGAAAGCCCCAGCTCGTCAAAGGCGGGCAGGCTCTCGGTAGCGGACTCGACGGCCTGGGCAGCATTGGCCTCATCGGCGGCATCGAAGGCAGCCTGGGTCATGGCCTCGCGGGTCTCGTCCAGAATCTCGGCGTCCGTGACGTCGGATACAGAATTACGCATATGTTGTTGTTCCTTATCTGCACGCGCAATGGGCACGGCATGCGGCCGCGCGGGCGTGCTTGGTAGTGCGCTAATACATACAAAAACAGGTGCGCACAGAGAGGACGTTGCTCAGCACGCTGGCGATCGCTTTGGCAGCCCTATCACGCGCCGTCCAGACGCAGCAGCTCTAAGCGATGGAGCAGATTCGCCGCCGGTTAGTATACCCGTGCTTCGCATGCCCCCACGTAAACCACAGATGACGAGGCGGACGGGGCGGGCCTGGCTGATTGTCTCAATCTGTAACATCTACAGGGCAAATCTTCCTCTACGTGTTACAGATCGAGACAAACGGTCGACACGGCTCACAAACGTCTCAATCTGTAACAGTTAACGAGTAAAATCGGCCCTAATTGTTATAGATCAAGACAGAGGGGGATTTCCGTTCAATCCAAACCAAATCTCTCGGTCTTCCTGCAATTTCGAACATGTGGCCTATAATGTTGCTTTGGTTACGCTATATATTGCGCAACCATTTAATACGTCGCCCACCGGGGGCCATTAATTCCTATCGCCATATTGGCTAGGAAGCAATCAAAGGAGGTATCCGTGGCAGCAGAGACGCCTTGCTCGGTCCTCTATAACGATATTCGCTCGTTCGGCGGTCTTAAACATCTCGAGATCGCCCGAATGCTTATCAACGGAAACTCTTATCTCGGCAGTACCCTGCTCGAGAAATGCTCTTCCAACCGCTCGTATCTCACCCGTTACATCGTCCATCGCAAGCCTGACCAGTGCGCGCCCGCCATCTACAGCGACTTTACCGTCACCACGCTCAACCTTTCCTCGGCAATCTGCAGCAAGCTCGGCGGCGGCGAGTCCGCCTATCGGGCAATCGCCGAGCACTATCGCGGTCCGGCCGCCAACGAAATGATGTCGGCTCTCGCCAGCTACAAGCTGGACAGCCGCCTGTATGCAAATGCCCTCAATCGCATCGACAACTTTGACGGCAATGCCGTGCGCGAGAAAAGCACGCTTTACCTTATGCTCTTTGTGGCAACGGGGGCGCTCGCCGATCCCGTTCAGGGCGTGGCCACCGTCGAGCGCTTTTGCGACAGCAAGACGGGCGGGCACTTTGGCACCACCGAAACTACCGTCGGACGTGGCTTTATGAGCAGCCTGGAGCAGCCGCGCACCGTCGCCCCCAACCTCGGTCTGCTCAGAACCCATGCCGACAACTGCGCCGACATGCAAATCCATCCCCTCACACGCAATCCGCGCGGCACCGTGATTGGTTCTTTGCCCAAAACCTCGCCCAGCATCACCGATGTAGGCGCCGACGCCTCGCGCGAGCATCTTCGTATTTGGCTCGAGGGTGAGCACTGGTACGCCCAGGGCCTTGGATCGACCAACGGCACAGTGCTCGAATCGGGCGCGGGCGACGGCGATATTGTGATTGAGCCGCCGCGCGACCAACGCGAGCCCGGCAAAGTCTATCCCCCCGTGGAAATCGCCAACAGCGACAGGCTCCATCTGGGTCTCTACACGACATTCCTTGTCATTGTGGACTAGCACGGACAGCGATCGGAAGACGGTCGCCGTCCGTCTTTCGTCTTCTACCTTCTGCGTCGTAAACGACAATACTCAGCGGTACACGTGAGCAGTGCGGCTATCATGGTACTTTACCGATATCCGCACTGCTCACGTGTACGCGCGGCAACCCATGCCAGACAAAGGAACGCCATGGATACTACCGATAGCGCCTATGGCGACAAACTCATCCGTCTCGATACGTTCGATACCGCCGTGGCGGTCGACCCCAGCGCCGAGGACGACGCCAAGCGTCGGTTTATGACGCTTATTCTCCAGACGGCCCACCGCAACAACGGCAACATCGGGCACGTGCTGCGCGCGACCAACACGAGCGGCGAGGTCTTTGCCGTCAAGCTACTCAAGGACAACGCCATCCTTTCCGGCCAAGCCCCCGACCGCTCCGCCGAGCAATCGGCCGCGCACCTGGCCAACACCGCTGCGCTGTTCGAGGAGTACCGTCATCTGTGTACCGTCTCGCACCTGCGCGGATTTCCGCGCGTCTATGGCTACGGATCGTGCGAGGACGACCCGCTCATCCTCATGGAGTGAGTCGAGGGCACCTCGCTCAAGCAGGCGCTGCCCCTGCTTCCGCACGACGCCTCGGGCGGGCTGACCACCCAGATGGTCGCCGCCGTCGGAAACGCCGTGCTTCGTGCGCTCTTGATGACCCAAGGCCTCGTGAATCCGGTCATCCATCGCGACCTGTCGCCTGCCAATATCATGTTCCGCACCACCAGCCGAACACTCGAGCAGCAGATTGCCGATTGTTCCTTTGACCCCTGCCTCATCGACATGGGCTCCGCGACCATGGCTCTCGGCGACGACACGATCACCCGGCGCGCCGACATCTGGCGCTTTGCCACGCCCGCATACGCCGCGCCCGAGATGCTCACGCAGGATATCGAAGGCATCGCGGCCCTTCGCCGTTCGCCGGCAATCGATGTCTACGCGCTTTCGAGCATTCTGTACCAGCTCTACAGCGGTCGCAAACCGTTTGACTTTGAGTCGACGGACGCCGCTGCAACCGGCTCGTTCTATCTCGTAAAGACCAAGACCAAGCCGGCGCCGCTCGAGCCGCGCTGCGAGGGCGATGAAGCGCTCGTCCAAATCATCATGAAGGGTCTCTCAGTCGAGCAGTGCGATCGTCCCACCGAGCAGCAGATGCTCGAGGTGCTCTCGGCATACCTCACCGATGCCGAATCCGAGGGCCGCGAAGGCGCGGGCAGTGACGCCGCAATCGACATCGACTCCGGTACGCACCTTAAGGTCGACGTCGCCGGCGAGCGCGCGCGAGAGATCCTGGAGCAGGCCCGGAACGATGCCATGACCCGCCGTCGCTTTATTATCGGCGGCGTCGCTGCAGTCGTTGCGGGGCTCGGCGTCATTGGCGCGGCAACCCATGGCTTTGGCATCCCCGACTACCTCGATGGCATCCGCGGTTCACTTGACGACTACACCTGGGATCAGCTGCAGGAGATTTCGCTCAAGATTAAGGCCGCCGAGACCCGTAGCGAGGCACGCGAGATTGCCAAGCGCTATCATCTGCTCGATGCCGATGGGCATATCCCCTATCCGTGTACCAAGCGTGTCACGCTCACCAACGGGCTGCAGGCTGGCGCGCAGCTTGTGGGCATCCGCCACGATGAGCTTCTGGACGGGACGGGCAAGGCCGGACTGACGTTTATGTTCGATGCGGGTATTGCCGAGCGCAACGCTGCAGCTGAACCGCCGAGCGCCGGCTGGGCAGATTGCGAGCTGCGGGAATGGCTCAACGGCGACGGCCTTAAGCTGCTACCCAACGAGTTGCGCGCGCTCATTAAAGGGGTCAAGAAGGTCTCGAACAATGTGGGCGCCGCCAACAGTGCATCGTGTCTGAGCGAGTTGCCCGCAACCCTTTGGCTGCCCACCATGGTCGAGCTGTGCGGTACGCAACCGCCCGATTCGTTTGCCAAGGACTATCACTACCTGGCAGACATCTACAACAGCGAGGGCAAGGAGTACCAACTCTTCCGCGAGCTCAAGGTGAGCCCGTATTCCACGAACGAGACGATGGTCCGTCAGTGGAAGGGCAAGGACACCTGCTGGTGGGAGCGCACGGTGAGCCCCGACACATCGGAGAGCGAAGGCACGCTCTATATGAACCGCGTGGGGCACGACGGCGACGTCTTTACGTACGCAACGCCTGCGGAAAAGCCAAACAAGCTAACCTGTGTGATCCCCGGGTTCTGTATCTAGGAGGCGGGCGTCTTGCCGTGACGGGACCCCTCCCCGGCAATTGTCTCGATCTGTAACACTAGCTCGGCAGATACAGGTCTAGATGTTACAGATCGAGACAAACCCCAACCCCGCGAGACAACATCTCAATCTGTAACATCTAGCAGGCAAAACGGTCCTCAGATGTTACAGATTGAGATGATTGGTTGGGACGGTCCATCGGCCAACCAACCACCCTCATCTGTAACGAAATGTCATACATTTCTTTCTGTACTGGACACCCCCAGGGGGTATGGGTGTATAGTATCGGCAGGTTAACAATTCCAACACCGAACTACAGAAAGGAGAAGCCATGGCTCAAGATAAGTTCGACGTGGGCGGCATGACATGCGCCGCCTGCCAGGCGCACGTGGACCGTGCCGTGAGCAAGCTCGACGGCGTCCAAAGCGTCGCGGTCAATCTGCTCGCCGGCTCTATGCTGGTGGACTACGACCCTGCGCAGGTCTCCCCCGACGACATCTGCACCGCTGTCGACCGCGCGGGCTACTCGGCCTCGCCCATCAGCACGGGCACCGACGCTGTCCAAAGCGGAAGTGCGCAAGCCAGGTCCGGCGCCGCCCATATGGAGTCGCCGACCAAAAAGTTGGAGGCCGCCGCCTCTGCCATGCGCACCCGCCTCATCGTCTCGATCGTATTCCTCATCCCACTGTTCTACATAGGCATGGGGCACATGCTCGGCTGGCCGCTGCCCGGCATCTTCACCGACCACACCCACAGCATGACGCTCGCGCTCACCGAGCTCGTCCTGCTCATTCCCATCGTCTACGTCAACGACGCGTACTTTATCAACGGGTTTAAATCACTCGCGCACGGCGCGCCTACCATGGACGCCCTTATTGCCGTGGGCGCCACCGCCTCCATCGCCTGGTCGCTCTACGCCATGTTTATCATGGCCGACCAGCTAGCCGCGGGTCAGGTCCACGAGGCCATGATGACGGGCATGGACAATCTGTATTTTGAGAGCGCCGGCACCATCCTGTCGCTCGTCACCGTAGGCAAATACCTCGAGACGCGCAGCAAGTCCAAGACCGGCGGCGCCATCGAGGCGCTCATCGACCTAGCGCCCAAGACCGCGACCGTCGTGGCAGAGGACGGCACCGAGGCCACCGTCGACGTCGATGCCATTCTGCCCGGCCAGGTGCTGCGTGTGCGCCCCGGCGAGTCCATCCCTGTCGACGGCGTGGTACTCGAGGGCGCTTCGGCCGTGGACGAAAGTGCACTGACCGGCGAGTCCATCCCCGTGGAGAAGACCGCCGGCGACACCGTCAACGCCGCCACTGTCAACCGCACCGGCTCGTTTACCTTCCGTGCCACACGCGTGGGCGCCGACACGTCGCTCGCCAAGATTATCCAGCTCGTCGAGGACGCCAACGCCACCGAGGCGCCCATCGCCCGCATGGCCGACAAGGTCGCCGGCGTGTTCGTGCCCGTGGTGTTCATGATCTCGGCCGTGACCTTCGTGGTGTGGACGGCACTGACCGGAAGCGTGAACGAAGCGCTCACCTCCGCCGTCGCCGTGCTGGTGATCAGCTGCCCGTGCGCGCTGGGCCTGGCCACGCCCGTCGCCATTATGGTCGGCACCGGCAAGGGCGCCGAAATGGGCATTCTGTTTAAGAGCGCCGAGGCGCTGGAGAACCTACGCAGCGTGGGCACCGTGGTGCTCGACAAGACGGGCACCGTCACCCGCGGCAAGCCGGCTGTGACCGATATCACGGTAGCCACGCGCGCTGACGGCTCGCCCGCCATGAGCGAAAAGGCGTTGCTCAAGCTGGCCGCTGCGCTGGAGCGCTCAAGCGAGCACCCGCTGGCCGAGGCGATTATGGCCGAGTGCGAGGCGCGCGGAATCGTCGCACGCATGGTCGAGGACTTTACCGCCGTGCCCGGGCGAGGCGTTACGGCACGCGAGGGGCAGAATGTCATCGCCGCCGGCAACGTGCGTCTGATGGACGAGCTGGGCGTGAAGGTTCCCGCCGGCCTTGCCGAACAGTTCGCGGCCGAGGGCAAGACGCCGCTGTTCTTTGCCAAGAACAGCGAGCTTGTCGGTACCATCGCCGTGGCGGACGAGGTCAAGGAGACGAGCGCCGGGGCCATCGCCGCACTGCGCTCGCTTGGCGTCGACGTGCGCATGCTCACCGGCGACAACCGCGTGACGGCCGAGGCCATCGCCCGCCGCGTGGGGCTGAGCAGCGAACAGGTCATCGCCGACGTCCTCCCTGCCGACAAGGAGCGCCACGTCCGCGAGCTGCAGGATGTGGGCGGCAAGGTCGCCATGGTAGGCGACGGCATCAACGACTCCCCCGCCCTGGCGCGCGCCGACGTGGGCCTTGCTATCGGCACCGGCGCCGACATCGCCAAGGAGGGCGCCGACGTGGTTCTCATGCGCAGCGACCTCATGGACGTCGCCCGCGCCATCGAGCTTTCGCGCGCCACGATCCGCAACATCAAGCAGGACCTGTTCTGGGCACTGTTCTACAACGGCATCGGCATTCCGCTGGCGGCGGGCGTGTTCTTCCCGCTCACCGGATGGCAGCTCTCGCCGATGTTTGGCGCCGCGGCCATGAGCCTGTCGAGTGTCTGCGTCGTAAGCAATGCGCTGCGCTTAAAATCCTTTAAGCCAAAAGTGGCAAAATAAGCTCACCATTAAGTCCATTTAGAACGGGTTTTCCAGGTGCCCGAGATTGACCTGAAAGAGGAGCGACGCGTACTTTGGTACGCGAGCGACGGCTTGAAGGTCAAGGTCGGGTGCCTGGGAAAGCCGACACAACAGGGAGGAATACCCATGCGATACACAATCAAGACTTCCGGCCTCATGTGCGGCCACTGCGACGCTACTGTCGAGACGGCACTGCTCAACGTTGCCGGCGTGACCGACGCCGACGCCGATCACGAGACCCAGACCGTCCAGGTTGAGTGCGCCGACACCGTAACCGCCGAGCAACTCGCCGCCGCTGTCGAGGCCGCGGGCGAGAAATTCCACGCCCTGTCTGTGACCGCCGCATAGCAGTCGCTGCCTACTGAATCCTCAGAAGTTGCGGTGAAATACGGACTGTTGTGCCGCCCTAGGCCTTTAAACGGTCCGTATTTCACCGCAACTGACGGGGACATCCGGAAGATCGACCAGAAACGAGGACCCGACATGATGGCAGACCATAAATCGGTGACCCGCATGCTCAAGACGGCACGCGGTCAGATCGACGGCATCCTGCGGATGGTCGAGGAGGACCGCTACTGCGTCGATATCTCCACGCAGCTCATGGCCACACAGGCGCTCCTCGCGCGCATTAACGCCGACGTGCTCAAGGCGCATATCGAGGGCTGCGTGACTTCGGCAATCGAATCGGGCGACGAAGACCTCAAAGCCGCCAAACTCGCCGAAATCGAACGCGTCGTCGACAAACTCTCCAAGTAATTGGGGCATTGGGGACAGGTACGTTTGCACCGTCTTGGTATTCCGGGGACAGGTATGTTTGCACCACATTGGTGCAGATTAACCTGTCCCCCTTGCTCTAAATCGGGTATAAAGGCGTGCAGCATATCGAACGAAAGGCAATTTGCATGAATGACTTTATGAAGGGTCGCAATGGTGCCGATGAACTCACCATCGTGATGGGTTTTGCCGGCATCGTCATCGCGATGGTCGGATCGATAGCCCGCATCCAGTGGCTCAGCTGGATCGCCATCGCCGTTATCGTGATTGGCGTGCTGCGCGGCCTGTCCAAAAACGTCGACGCACGTCGCAAGGAGAACGAGGCCTTTGTCGCCGCGACTGCAAACGTCCCCTGCCTGGGCAAATTCGTCGCCAGCTTGGGCGGCGGAACCGCAGCGGCCAGCACCTCACGCGCGGCCGGCACCAGTAAGGAAGACTTTGAGCGTGCCAAGCGCACGGCCAAGAAGATGTGGAAGGGCCGCAAGACCACGGCCTATCTCAAGTGCCCCAACTGCGGCCAGATGCTCTCCGTCCCCAAGGGCAAGGGCAAGATCCGCGTCACCTGCCCCAAGTGCCACGCCAAGATGGAGACGCGCTCCTAGCCGCCATACCATAGGACAAATAAAAGCCGAGGCCTCGCGCTGAGACCTCGGCTTTTTGTATGCGACAACGGAGCTGTCCCTTTGTCACACCTATGCTACGCCGTCGCGGGCCAGCTCCTCAGCCAGCGCTTCGGCTGGCATGGCCATAATCGCGTCGAGCTCGGCATCCACCTCGGGGATGCGCTTCACCTTGAGTTTGCACACCAGATCGCCGCGACACATCACGTGCATCGGCTCACGCAGAGCGCACAGGTCATCGAGCGGGTTCTCGCGCGTCACCAAGATATCGGCGGCCTTGCCGCACTCGATCGTGCCAGTCTCGCCGTCCAGCCCCAGCAGCTCGGCGTTGACTTGCGTAGCCGTATGCAGTGCGAAGGCGTTGCTCACGCCGACATACTTGGCAAAATAGGCCACCTCACGCCACATGTCGTACTGCGTCACGAACGGGCAGCTCGAGTCCGTACCCAGGCCCACCTTAACGCCAGCTTCCAGTGCGGCACGGGCGCTCTCGATAATGCCCGAGCACACGATATCGCCGTTCTTCTTTTGCGTATCGGTCGAATGGGTCTTTTTCGGGTCGAGCAATACAAACGGCAGCGCCGGGCTGATAGTGCAGGTAACACTGGGCGCACGCCCCTCGAGTTGCGTGCCCGCGGCGCCACGGTACAGCTCCAGAATCTCGGGCGTCAACGGAGCGCCGTGCTCAATCGTGTCAACGCCGGCCTCAAGCGCGGCCTTCACGCCCTCGGTACTCTCGACATGGGCCATAACCGGCAGACTCACCTCGTGCGCAGCCTTGCACGCCGCCGCGGCAACCTCGACCGGCATGCGCAGCACGCCCGGCTCGCCCACCTCGGTAGCGTCGAACACGCCGCCCGTCACGAACAGCTTAATGACGTCGGCACCACGCGCATACAGGTCGCGCACCTGTTCGGCTGCCTCGGCGGGACTGTTGGCCACCTGGGCGAACAAGCCCGCACCATGGCCGCCCGGCACCGTGACGCCCGTTCCCGGCGCCACCAGGCGAGGACCTTGATACTTGCCGGCATCGATAGCATCGCGCACGGCCAGATCGGCAAACAGCGGATCGCCCGCGCCGCGCACCGTGGTCACGCCACTTGCCAGTTGTTGTTGGGCGCTGCCCTTAAGAATATGGCGCACGATGGCGCGCCCCACGGGATTATCGAGCTTCTTCATCAGCGCGCCCGCATCGCCGGCCGAGACAGGCTTGCCCGAGCCGCACAGGTGCACGTGCATATTGATGAGACCGGGCATGAGATACGCACCGCCCAGGTCGATAACCTCGGCACCCGCGGGCGCCTGCGCCACAGCACTCGGCCCCATCCAGGTGATGACGCCGCGCTCAACAGTCACGGCCATATCGGGTTGCGGCTCCATATGCTCCGAGCCATCCAGAATGGTCGCATTGATAAACAACGTGGAACGATCGGCAGACGCCATATCGAGCTCCTCCCTCACGATTAACTTGAACATTTGTCCATTATCACCTAGTCCCGCTGGATTGTTGCAGACGCATCGGTTAACGGAGGGAAGAGGGGATGTGGGAGACGGAATATGCTGCAGTCCCACCCCAGCGACACCAGGGAAATATCTCGATCTGTAACAGATACAGGGTTGTTGGGCCCCTTGATGTTACAGATCGAGACATTCGGTCGACGTTTCACCGGTTTGTCTCGATCTGTAACAATTACGAACTCAAACAACTTCTAAACGTTACAGATCAAGACAAAACCTCTCAGCGCCCATACCACCGACGTCTCCACTCCTCAGCCAAATCGGGCCGTCGCGGAATACCCGCCAGCCTCATCTTCTCAACCAGCTTCCCCGGATTCTTGAGCTCATCAAACGTAAACCGAAGCACCTTGTGCCCGAGCATTGTCAGATGAGATTCCCGCTGACGCTCTGCCACGAATGGGTCGACCGGCTCCCGGGCCTCGCCGCTCTGCAGGGTGTACTTCCCCTTACCGTCCAGCTCGCCAATCACGCACGTTCCCTCCTCGAGCCGCCAAAAACAGTCGACGCGAAACACCTGGCTCGGATCGAGCGGGTCGCGAAACTCCACCTGCAGCTCCGGAACCGGAAAGCCGTACGCAATAAAGAACGCTCGGAACCGAGACTCGCCGCCGTTTTCGGACAGCCCGTCCGCATACGACGCAATCGCCTGTGCCCTGCGATACCCTCGCCTGCCCTCGCAATCGGCGCGGAGGCGCTCGCACAAATCCCCACGTGATACGTCTTTCACCCGCAGTGCAGAATCGGCAATCGCCAACCCGTAGGAGAACGGCGCACGCAGCAAGCAATCCTCCGCCGTGCGCCAAAACGACGTCACCCGCACGCCGTCGACGCGCTCGAGCGCGCCCGCAATCTGCGGACGCAACAACCTGCACCCGCCGCTCAACGTCACCGAACAGCAAGTCTTAACAAGGAAACGCGGCCCGAGCAGATCATTCGGCACCTCCAGACCCCATATCAGCGCGGCGTCATATCCCCAAAACGCCCAATCGGGATGAAATTTCGCAAGCCCTTTGATAGTCCTCAGCGCTCGCTCCGCCGGCGTCAATGCATCCCAATCATGCTGAAAACAGAACAGGTACGGCTCGGGCTCCGCGATATCGTCGGTTCCAACATGGCGTCGCAGCCACATGAGCTCGGTATTGTCATGCGTTGCGAGCAGCGCACCTTGCTTGGCCGTCTCCGTGAGCCGCGCGAGCATCCTATTCCGCGCCAACGTGTTGCGAGTCGCATGTTTGTGTTTGAGAACGGTATTAGACACTTTCATCACCACCACGTCAGACAAATGGACCATCGTCACCGTTGCCTCCGCTGACAAATGTCTTGATCTGTAACAGGAAGACAGTCTTTGAGCCTCTAGTTGTTACAGAACAAGATCTTTCGGCAGCCGCCAACCTTCCGTCTCAATCTGTAACAGTTACGGGCCCAAACAGCCGCCAAACGTTACAGATTGAGACAAAGTCAGGGCAGCAGGGCGACGCCAGTCACATCCCCTACTCCCACTCCTGCTCGTAGATGTTGAGCGACTTCACGTACCGCCCCTGGGCGCCCATGATGTCGCGGACCAGGCGCAAAAAGAAGCTGACGCACGAGGTGTCAAAGCCGTCCTGCAGATCCTCGGGATGCACCGCACCCGGTCCATCGACCGCCGTGTCACTCAGGCGCGCGATGTCATACAGATAGAGCTGTCCCGCCGTCAGCCAGACATCGTCGATGCAGGCGAGGCGCACCGCGATCGCGCCGTCGCTCCAATGCTCCTTTTGCACGATATGCGGGTCGTAGACATCAAAGCGACGGTCGGCACGCGTATCCTTCAGCGCAACCATGCCGTTCGCAGGATCCTTGTCCAAAATGCCAAAGCGCGAGAAATACTGCGTGTCGCGTACCTGCTCGAGCCGCTTGAGCGAGGCAGGCGAAAGCGATGCCGGCGGTTCGTCAACATACAGCTCGAGCAGCGTCTTGCCATGGCGATAAGGGCGCTCGAAGAGCAGCCAATCGGTAAATGCCATGTTGTAGGCCATGATTTCGTTTTGCGAAGGCTCGGTGCAATAGCTGAGCCACGGGTCGACAATGATCTCGAACTGTTCGCGTGCCGGCTCCAAAAACTGGAACTTCCGCAGCATCCAAAAATGGGCCATGTCGGCAATATCGTTGCCGACGGCTTCAGCCAGCTGCGCTCGGTCTAAAACGTGGTCAGTCACGGCATCCTCCTCAAACTGATGAACCTCAATTTGAGCTTACGAGGAGGGTGGGCAGCCACGACCAGCGCGGGCAAAATAGGCCTCCGGCTGCAAACCAGATGCTGACCAAACACTTGACGGGACACTTGACCGAATGAGCGCACCGCAAAGAAACCGCAGGTAGATATAGACAGTCAGTTCACTCATTTGAGGCAAACGCCCGCTACCACCACAGAAAGAGCAGAGTAGCACAGTCGCAAACGTCGACGAATGAACACTTGCACGTCGGCAAATGACAAAGTCGCCTGCGAACTCGCAAGGAGTGTCCCCGAATGCCGGCACATAAGGAACGTCCCCAGCTGCCGGCACTTGGGGACGTTCCTTTTGGGCCGGCATTCGGGGACAGCCCTTGACGATTCAGCTGTGGACAGCCGCCTTACAGCTCCAGCGCGTCGGCGACTTCGGCAGCGCAGGCCAGGGCGTCGGCCATAGCGTTCACCACGAGCGAGCTGCCGTTACGAGCGTCACCGGCAACATACACCGGCGCGGCATCCACAGCGACGCCGCCAACACGCGCCGCAAGATGCGAGCCCTCGGCGGCCATCACAGGCAGCGGACGACCAGCAGTGGCAACGGGCACGCCAACGGCGTCGAACACACCGTGCTCTGGGCCCGTAAAGCCGCAGGCGATGAGCACCAGCTGGGCCGGCACCTCGTGCTCGGAGCCCGCGATGCGCTCGGGCTTGCCAGCCGACCAATCCAGATCGACCACGCGCAGGCCCGCGGCCGCGCCCTTCTTGTCCAGCAGCACCTCGAGCGTATCCACGCCCCAAGCGCGCATCTCGCCGCCCATGACAGCGATGGCCTCCTGCTGGCCGTAGTCGGTCTTCTTAACGTTTGGCCACTGCGGCCAGGGGTTGCTCGCCGCGCGCGCATCAGGCGCCGCCGGCAAGAACTCAAACTGGCGCACGCTGCGCGCACCCTGACGTACCGCGGTGCCCACGCAGTCGTTACCGGTATCGCCGCCGCCAATGACCACGACGTCCAGGCCGTGTGCATCGACGACAGGCTCGCCGCCATCGAGCACCGAGACGGTCGAGGCCGTCAGGTAGTCCACGGCATACACCACGCCGGGTGCGTCAATATTCTCAGCAGCCAGCCCACGCGGGGCGCGAGCACCGGCAGCCACCACGACGGCGTCAAAGCCATTGAGCTTGGCCGCCACCGCAGGGTTCGTAACGTCGGCACTCAGCTCGAACACAATGCCCAGCTCGCGCATGAGCGCCACGCGACGCTCGACCACGGACTTCTCGAGCTTCATGTTGGGAATGCCGTACATGAGCAGACCGCCCGGGCGGTCGTCGCGCTCAAACACCGTCACGCGGGCGCCACGACGCGCAAGCTCCCATGCTGCCACCAGACCAGCGGGACCGGAGCCCACCACGGCAACCGTGGGTGCACCCTCCCCTGCCGGCTCAAAGCGGTGCGGACCGCCGTTGGCCCACTCATGGTCGCTAATCGCGCGCTCGTTGTCATGGATCGTCGTGGGCTGGCCATCGACCGAGCCCAGGTTGCATGCGGCCTCGCACAGCGCCGGGCACACGCGACTCGTGAACTCGGGCATGGGCGAGGTGAGTGACAGGCGCTCGGCGGCCTCGTCCCAACGGCCGCGGTACACCAGCTCGTTCCACTCGGGAATCAGGTTGTGCAGCGGACAACCGCTCGGACGTGCCTTGCCAAAGCTCGCGCCCATCTGACAAAACGCCACACCGCACATCATGCAGCGGCTCGCCTGGGCACGGCGCGCGTCGTCGTCGAGCTCCACGTACAGCGGATCGAAATCGCGGCTGCGCTCCTCCACGGGGCGCAGCTCATGGGTCACGCGATCGATATCAAGAAAAGCACCGGGCTTACCCATGGCACTTACGCCTCCTTCTTGGTCGAAGCAACAGAGCTGGCAGCCACGGACGCAGCACCCGCAGCACCGCCCGCAACATCGAAGCGAGCAACATCCGCGGCACTCGCCCGACCGGTCACAATGTCAAACGCCAGCTCCTCGGCCTGCTCATGCGTCTTGCCGACGGCCTCGGCGGCGGCGACAATCGCCAGCACGCGCTCGTACTCGGTCGGAATGACCTTCACAAAGTGCTTGCTCATCGTCTCAAAGCTGTAGAGCAGCTTAATGCCGCGCGGGCTCTGCGTCGCGTCCACGTGCTCCTGGATGAGCGCACGAATCTGCGCCAGCTCACCGGCCGTCGGGGCTTTAAGCTCAACGCTCTCGTGGTTCACGCGGGCATCGAGCGTGCCGTACTGGTCAAAGACATAGGCCACGCCACCCGTCATACCGGCAGCGAAGTTCTGCCCGACCTCGCCCAGGATGAGCGCCAGACCACCCGTCATGTACTCGCAGCCATGGTTGCCGCATCCCTCGACCACCACGGTGGCACCGGAGTTGCGCACGGCAAAACGCTGACCGGCCAGACCGTTAATGAAGCCGCGGCCGCTCGTGGCGCCAAAGAACGCAACATTGCCCACGATGATGTTCTCGTCGAACTTGTAAGTCGCATGCGGGTTGGGGCGCACCGACACCTCGCCGCCCGAAAGGCCCTTGCCAAAGTAATCGTTGGCGTCGCCGCACACGTTGAGCGCAATGCCACGCGGAAGGAACGCGCCAAAGCTCTGACCAGCCGAACCATCGCAATCGATGGTAATGGAGCCGGCGGGCAGGCCCTCGGGATGCGCCTTGGTCACCGCGTTGCCCAGGATGGTGCCCACGCAACGGTTGACGTTGGCGATATCGGCACGGAAGCGAATCGGACGCAGGTGCGCACGGGCATCGGCCGTATAGGGCACAAACAACGTGGAATCGAGCGTCTTGTCGAGCTCGCTGTCCGCAGCCATCTGCGGCAGGAAGTGGCGACCGTCGGCGCCCGGAATATGGGCACCGAACTCGCAGGTCGCGCTCGCCAGCACGGGCGACAGATCGAGCAGGTTGGCCTTGCGGTTGCCCGGGACCTCGACCTGGCGCAAGCACTCGGGATGGCCGACCATCTCGTCGACGGTGCGGAAGCCCAGGCTCGCCATGACCTCGCGCAGCTGCTCGGCAACAAAGAGCATAAAGTGCTCAACGTGCTCGGGTTTGCCGCGGAAGCCGCGACGCAAGCGGCAGTTTTGCGTGGCAATGCCGGCCGGGCAGGTATCCTGCTGGCAGTCGCGCTGCATGAGGCAGCCCATGGAGATGAGCGGCATGGTCGCAAAGCCAAACTCCTCGGCGCCCAACAGGCAGGCGACGGCGACGTCGGTGCCGTCCATGAGCTTGCCGTCGGCCTCGAGCACCACGCGGGAGCGCAGGCCGTTTTGCAGCAACGTCTGCTGAGCCTCGGCAAGGCCAAGCTCCAGCGGCAGGCCGGCGTGCCAGATGGAGTCGCGCGCCGCGGCGCCCGAGCCGCCGTTATGACCGCTGATCAAGATCTTGTCGGCGGCACCCTTGGCCACACCGGTGGCGATGGTGCCAACGCCGGCCTCGCTGACCAGCTTGACCGACACGCGTGCGCCGGGGTTGGCGTTCTTAAGGTCAAAGATCAGCTCTGCCAGGTCCTCGATAGAGTAAATATCGTGGTGCGGCGGAGGCGAGATCAGGCCGATGCCGGGCGTGGACTGACGGACCTCGGCAATCCAGGGGTAGACCTTCTTGCCGGGCAGGTGGCCGCCCTCGCCGGGCTTGGCGCCCTGGGCCATCTTGATCTGAATCTCGAAGGCGCTGCACAGGTAGCGGCTCGTCACGCCAAAGCGCGCGCTTGCCACCTGCTTGATGGCGGAATTCTTGGAGTCACCGTTAGCCAGCGGGGTCTCGCGACGCGGGTCCTCGCCGCCCTCGCCCGAGTTGGAACGGCCGTGCAGGCGGTTCATGGCGATGGCCATGCACTCGTGTGCTTCCTTGCTTATGGAGCCGTACGACATGGCGCCGGTGTTAAAGCGGCGGACGATGTTGAGCGCGGGCTCCACCTCGTCGAGCGAAACCGGCGTGCGACCGTTGGCATTAAAGTCCAGCAGGTCACGCAGGCGCACGGCACGGCCGGTGCGGTGCAGGCGGGCGCTGTACTCCTTAAAGGTGTCGTAGCTGTCCTCGCGGCAGGCGGTCTGCAGCAGGTAGACGGTCTGCGGGTCGATAAGGTGATCCTCGCCGCCGAGCGGGCGCCACTTGGTCAGACCCAGCGTGGGCAGTTGATCGGGAGCCGGGCTCTTAAGGATAGCGAGCGCGGCGTCGTAGCGCTCGTTTTGCTCGCGCTCAACGTCCTCGACACCCATACCGCCCACACGGCTCACCGTGCCGGCGAAGTACGCGTTGACAAACTCCGGCGTAAAGCCCACGGCCTCGAAGATCTGCGCCGAATGGTAGCTCTGCACCGTGGAGATGCCCATCTTGGACATGATGGAAACGATGCCGGCAGTCGCAGCCTTGTTGTAGTTGGCGATGCCTTGCTCGGCTGTCACGTCCAGATCGCCGTGCGCCGCCAAGTCGCGAATGCACGAATGCGCGTTGTACGGATAGATGCCGCTCGCGGAGTAGCCCACCAGTGCCGCAAAGTCGTGCGGAGACACGGCGTCGCCACACTCCACCACGATGTCGGCAAAGGTACGCACGCCGGCGCGGATCAGGTGGTTGTGCACGCAGCCCACAGCGAGCAGTGACGGCACAGGGACCTCGCCCGCCGCAGCACGGTCGCTCAGCACCACGATGTTCACGCCATCGCGAACCGCGGCCTCGACGTCTTCGGCAAGCTGCTTGAGCGCAGCCTGCAGCGCGCCCTCACCCGCGTCGCGGCGGTACACGGCACGGAAACGGCGGGTCTTAAAGCCCACGCGGTCGATGGCACAGATACGCTCGAACTCCTCCTCGTTGAGCAACGGGCGCTCCAAGCGAACCAGCTGGCAGGCCGTACGGGAGTCCTCGAGCAGGTTGCCGTGGTTGCCCAGGTAGAGCGTGGTCGAGGTGACCATATGCTCGCGCAGGGCATCGATCGGCGGGTTCGTGACCTGGGCGAACAGCTGATAGAAGTAGTCGAAGAACGAGCGCGTCTTCTTGGACAGGCAGGCCAGCGGCGCATCGATACCCATCGAGGCGAGCGGCGCCTTGCCCTGCTGGGCCATGGGACGCACGACTTCGTCAACATCATCCCAGTGATACCCGAGCTTGGCCATGCGCACGGCGGCGGGCACCTCGGTATCCTCGGCGGGCGTGGGCGCGACGGGCTTGTCGAGCGCGTCAACGGTCAGCGTCTCCTCGGCAATCCAGTCGCGGTAGGGCTTTTCCTTGGCATAGCGGGCACGCAGCTCATCGTTGTAGATCACGCAGCCGCGGGCAAAATCGACCTCGAGCATCTGGCCCGGTCCCAGACAGCCGCTCGTCAGGATGTTCTCGGGGCTCACCTCGATGGTGCCCACCTCGCTTGCCAGCATAAAGCGGCCGTCGCGCGTCACATAGTAGCGGGCGGGACGCAGGCCGTTGCGGTCGAGGGCAGCGCCCAGCGTGCGACCGTCGGTAAAGGCGATGGCGGCCGGACCGTCCCACGGCTCCATGAGCATGGACTGGTAAGCGTCGTAGGCGCGACGCTCCTCACTCAGGCTGTCGTTGTGATCCCACGGCTCGGGCAGCAACATGGACGCAGCACGCGTGAGCGGGCGACCGTTCATGACCAA
Source organism: Collinsella aerofaciens ATCC 25986 (assembly GCF_964239575.1). Classification (GTDB taxonomy): domain Bacteria; phylum Actinomycetota; class Coriobacteriia; order Coriobacteriales; family Coriobacteriaceae; genus Collinsella; species Collinsella aerofaciens_BQ. Next base: position 66,384 of record NZ_CAXSQQ010000005.1, on the reverse strand, counting down.
AAACTCGAGCACATTGTCCAGAATCGCGGAATCGGAGCCCTCGCGGTTGATGATGGGCATCACGCGCTCAAGATCGTGCTGCAGCACGGGGCTGTACAGGTTGGGCTCGCGGGCGCGAATCCAGTTGACGTTGCCCTTGAGGGTGTTGATCTCGCCGTTGTGGATGATAAAGCGGTTGGGGTGCGCGCGCTCCCAGCTGGGCGTGGTGTTGGTGGAGTAGCGCGAGTGGACGAGCGCCACGGCCGTCTTGACGGCGGCGTCGTTGAGATCGATGAAGAAGCGGCGCATCTGCGTGGCGACCAGCATACCCTTGTACACGATGGTGCGCGAGCTCATGGAGCACACGTAGAAGATCTTGTCGCGCAGGGCAAACTCGGCGTCGGCCTTTTTCTCGATGGTGCGGCGGCACACGTACAGACGACGCTCGAAGGCGTCGCCCGCCGGCGTGTCGTCCGGACGGCCCAGGAAGGCCTGCAAGATGGTGGGCATGCAGGCGCGGGCCGTCTCGCCCAGGTCGTGCGGGTCGACCGGCACCTCGCGCCAGAAGAGCAGCGGCACGCCGGCTTCGGCGCAGCCCTCCTCAAACACGCGGCGGGCATCCTCTACACCCTTGTCGTCCTGCGGGAAGAACAGCATGGCCACGCCATAGTCGCCCTCTGCCGGCAGAATCTGACCGCACTTTTGAGCCTCTTTACGGAAAAAGTGATGCGGAACCTGAAACAGGATTCCGGCGCCGTCGCCGGTGTTCTTCTCGAGTCCGGTGCCGCCGCGGTGCTCCAAGTTGACCAGAATGGACAGTGCGTCGTCCAGAATCTGGTGATGACGCTCGCCGTTGATATCGGCAAGCGCGCCGATGCCACATGCATCGTGGTCGAATTCGGGGCGATAAAGGCCCTGCTGCTGAGCGGAATCTGCCTGCATCGCGATCCTCCCCTTGGTGTTAGACAGTCAGTTGAATAGGCATACTAGGAGCATCGCCGGCCCGTTGTGTTTCCCGCCCGTTTCGAAACAATCGCGTAACGCGCTCCCTACGAGTGGGTGTCGCAGGTTGAGCATGCGCCCGAGGTGTCGATTGAGCCCATCGGCAACGCCACCTTCCGCGTGCCGGGCGGCCTGTAAGCTCACTGCATCTACCATCTCAATCTGTAACAGGAAGCCCCAATTTTGGCGCCTAGATGTTACAGATTGAGATTTTCTGCAGGACGGTTTTGGTTTGTCTCGATCTGTAACACGAAGGGTCGGTTTTGGCGGTCAGCTGTTACAGATCGAGATTTTCCATAGGACCATTTCTTCCTGTCTCGATCTGTAACACCTAGGCCCAATTTCCATCCCTTGTTGTTACAGATCGAGACATTTCGGCAGCCCCTCTTTCACCATCCCATTCAAATACAACAATTTTGTTAGTCTTGGTTAACTTTTTAGCCTAAAACGGGTATCCTTTGCGGCGTCAAGCAAACGGCACGCGCGTCGTGCCACATTAAGGAGGCCCCTATGGCACACCAGACAGACCAACAGACGATGCAACTCGTCCTTATCCGGCACGGAGAATCCGAGTGGAACAAACTCAACCTGTTCACCGGCTGGACCGATGTTGAGCTCACCGACACGGGCCGTGAAGAAGCCGCCGCAGGCGGCCGCGCCCTCAAAGAAGCCGGTTTCGACTTTGACGTCTGCTACACCTCGCGTCTCAAGCGCGCAATTCACACCCTCAACATCGTGCTCGGCCAGATGGATCGCGAGTGGCTGCCCGTCATCAAATCCTGGAAGCTCAACGAGCGCCACTACGGCGCGCTGCAGGGTCTCAACAAGGCCGATGCCGCGGCGGAGCACGGCGACGAGCAGGTGCTCATCTGGCGCCGCTCCTTCGACGTGTGCCCGCCGGCGCTCGAGCCGGGCGACAGTCGCGACCCCCACACCCAGGAGCAATACCGCGACGTCGCGCCCGATCAGCTGCCCTATACCGAGTGCCTCAAAGATACGATTGCCCGCGCCTGGCCTTATTTCGAAGACGAGATTCGCCCCCAGATGCTCGCCGGCAAGCGCGTACTCATCGCCGCACACGGCAACTCCCTGCGCTCGCTCGTCATGAAGTTCGAGCACCTCACGCCCGAGGAAATCCTCAAGGTCAACATCCCCACCGGCGTGCCGCTCGTCTACACCTTCGATGCCGATTTCAATGTTCTCGACAAGCGCTACATCGGCGACCCGGCAACCATCGCCGCCAAGATCGACGCCGTGGCCAACCAGGGCAAGGCGCGCAAGTAACCCCAACCCAAACCGAGCGCGCGGCGCCGCATGACCCAAGCGCGGCGCCGCGCTGCCCCTATGCAGGAACCGACCATGATCAACCATCTCAAACAACACTTTGGCTCCCGGCGCACCGGTGGTCACGGAGGCCTAGACATTGCACGGCATATCGGCCCCGGGCTGCTCGTGACCGTCGGCTTTATCGACCCGGGCAACTGGGCCTCCAATATGGCCGCCGGCTCGCAGTTTGGCTACGCGCTGCTGTGGATCGTCACGCTGTCCACGATCATGCTCATCGTGCTGCAGCACAACGCGGCGCACCTGGGTATCGCCACGGGCGCCTGTCTCGCCGAGGCCACGACCCGCTTTCTCCCCCGCATCGTGGGACGCGCGGTGCTCGGCAGCGCCTATCTCGCTACGATCGCCACCGCCATGGCAGAGGTCCTGGGCGGTGCGATTGCGCTCCAGATGCTCTTTGGGCTGCCCGTGCGTGCGGGCTGCGTCATCGTGGCGGCAGTATCGATGGCGATGCTCATGACGAACTCCTACAAGCGCGCCGAACGCTGGATCATCGCCTTCGTCGGCGTGGTAGGACTCTCGTTTTTGGCCGAGCTTGCACTAGTCAAGGTCGACTGGCCGCAAGCCGCCGCAAGCTGGATCACGCCCAGTATGCCCACTGGCTCTGCCGCGATTATCGTGAGTGTCCTGGGTGCGGTCGTTATGCCACACAACCTTTTTCTGCACTCCGAGGTCATCCAATCCATGCACTTCGAAGGCCAAGGCGAGCAAGTTATCGAAGAACGTCTGCGCTACGAGCTCTTTGACACGCTCTTCTCGATGGGCGTGGGCTGGGCAATCAACTCGGCCATGGTCATCCTGGCCGCGACAACCTTCTTTGCGCACGGTATTGTCGTAGACGACCTCGCTGTCGCAGCGGCCACGCTCTCCCCCATCTTGGGCCCGGCGAGCTCGACCATCTTTGCCGTGGCGCTGCTGTTTGCGGGCCTCTCGAGTAGTGTGACGGCGGGCATGGCGGCGGGCACCATCACCGCGGGCATGTTCGACGAGGAATACGACATCCACGACCGACATTCCTCGATCGGGGTGGCGGCCTGTTTCGCCGGCGCAGTGGCGGCGTGCTTGGTCGTCCCGAATCCTTTTGAGGGTCTCATTTGGAGTCAGGCGCTGCTGTCGCTTCAGCTGCCAATTACGGTCTTTGTGCTCATACGACTCACCAGTTCGCCCCGCGTCATGGGCAAATACGCCAACTCGCGCCCGCTCAACGCGTTGCTCGTAGGGATCGGTGCCATCGTGACGGCTCTCGACATCGTGCTGCTAACGGGGATGTAACGGGACGGGGAGCCCGCCCAGACAAACGTCTCGATCTGTAACACGTGAGACCGTTTTAAACCGTCAGATAAATCAAAAGGGTCCCGGCCGAGAATTCGACCGGGGCCCTTGGACAGAGCTATATTCGGCTTTCGCCGTGTGCCTGCGAGCTACTCCTCGACGAGCTCAAACTGATCGGGACCGACGCCGCACACCGGGCACACGTAGTCCTCGGGCAGCTCGGGCGTGTCGACCTCAACCTCGTAACCGCAAACGACGCACACAAACTTATACGTCTTCTTCTCCTCAGCCATGATGTTCTCCTCTCGAACGCGACTGGTGATGTACTTCACTTATTAGTATATGTTCTCAATAATATAATGCAAGTATTTTTAGAACATTTCTAGCCTTGATACGATGAAGCCTTGGGCGGCGTCTTGCCCTTCAGCACCTTGTGGTAGTAGTCATAGGTCAACGGAGTCTCGCCACTCAGACGCTCGGCATCCTCAACCTCGCCAATAAAGAGCAGATGCGTGCCCACGTCCACGGTGTCAATCAGACGGCAACTAAACAGCGCTGCCGCGTGCTCGGGCACATAGGGCATGCCCAGCGTGGTCTCGCGCGTCTCGTACTTGGCAAACTTGTCATAGTCACTGCTGGTGCGGAACCCAAAGTTGCCAATGTAGAGCATATCGGCCGTCTGGTCGATCACGGTCAGCGCGAAGGCCTTGGCAGACGAGATAACACCAGACGTGACATTGTCCTTATTCACGGCAACCGAGATGCGCGGCGGCGTAGACGTCACCTGCACCGCCGTGTTGATGACGCAGCCGGCGCGCAGCCCATCGGCCGCGGCGCTCACCACATACAGACCGCTCGGCATGGTAAAGAACGCAGTTTTATCCACAACGATCACTCCCCTAACTCGGGATTGAACCTCATGGATGTATGTACCCACAAAAAAGGCGGCGCCTATAACGGACGCCGCCTTTAAGACATATGTGTAAAAACAGTAAGCAAGATGAGACGCCCGCAGTTGCGGTGAAATAGGGACTGAATAGCCCCTCAAACAGGCAAAACAGTCCGTATTCCACCGCAACTTATGAAGGGTGGTCAGCGATTGCGCTCTTTGAGGGCGCGGTCGATCTCGCGTTGGACATCACGCTTGGCCATGTCCTCGCGCTTGTCGTAGAGCTTCTTGCCGCGACCCAGACCCAGCAGTAGCTTTACGCGGCCGTCGATATTAAAGTAGAGCTCCAACGGAACCAGCGCATAACCACGGTTGCGAAGTTTGCCGTCAAGAAAGTCGATCTCCTTGCGGTGCAGCAGCAGACGACGCCGACGGTCGGGATCGCGATTCCACACGCCACCATGGCTATAAGGGTGGATATGCAGGCCGACGAGCCAGCACTCGCCGCCACGAATCAGCGCAAAAGTGTCAGTGATCTGACAGGCGCGCTCGCGAATCGACTTGACCTCGGTGCCGCTCAGCTCAATACCGCACTCAAACGTCTCATCGATAAAGTACTCGTGATGTGCCGAGCGATTCTTGGAAATGAGTTTGCGCTCGCGCTTACTGGGCATCGCCGGCCTCCTTGGCGCCATCGGTTCCCTTGTCGGCACCTGCGCGCTTTGCCTTGCGCTCGGCATTGAGCTCGGCATCGCTCTCGCGCACCAGTTTGATAATCGCCGCGCAGGCCTCCTCGCCCACCAAGTCGCGAGCACGCACCGTCAGGCGCGTCGCCTCCTGCTTGTCGCCGTCGCTTGCAGCATCGGTCGCACACATGATCAGGCAGATGGCGATCTCGGCCGAAGGTGAGGTCGGCACGCCCTGCAGGGCGAGCTCACCCATCACGTGGTCGTCGCTCTCATCGGCGGCATCCGGATAGGTGGTATGGATCTTGTTGAGCAGGCGCGTCGTATGCGCATCGTTGGGCGCCAGGCGCAGCGCCAGACGCGCGCAGCCCACGGCAGCCGAAACGTTCTCGGTCTCGGGCTCCAAGAAGTACTGACCTAGATTGGCGTAAGCGCGGGCGGCGCACTTGCCATCGCTTGCACGCTCCAGCACCGAGAACGAGAGCGATGCCCATTCCTGCTTGTCCTCGAGAGCGCGGAACAGCTCGGCCAGATCCAGGCGGTAGTTGCAGTTCATGGGGTCCCAGCGCACGGCCTGCATCAAGGCGTTGCGAGCACTCACATAATCCTGCTGGCGAATGTAGGCAAACGCCATGTCAGAGTACAGGCGGTCAAACGGCACCTCGACCTGCACGAGCTCGCGCGGATCCTTCTCCACGCGGCGATAGGCCAAGCGCTCAAACTTGCTATCGAAGCTAAAGTATTGACGCTTCTCCTCCGTCTTGCACTCAGCGTCGATATACTCCTCGGCGAGCTCCACCAGACGCTCCAGCAGCGGCGTCGCCGTAGCCAGGTCGCCCTGCGCCAGATAGTTCTCGGCATACGTGATGTCTTGCAAGCTGATGGGCAGATCCATGACAACTCCTCGATCCGGGCGGCAGACTCAACGCGCGCCTTAAGCATCGGTCAATACACAAAACCCGGGTCTCTTACGAGGCCCGGGCATTCAATTTTGGTAGCCCGTACCAGATTCGAACTGGTGATCTCCGCCTTGAGAGGGCGGCGTCCTAAACCGCTAGACGAACGGGCCATATGTAGCAAATGCAATGGCTGGGATGGAGGGAGTCGAACCCCCATTGACGGAACCAGAATCCGCTGTCCTGCCATTAGACGACATCCCAATGACTGCATCGCTGCGCTCGGCTGTGCCTTTGCGCAAGAAAGAAATATACGGGAAGTCTCGCCGTGACGCAAGCCCCAATTTTGACTTTTTTGAAATTCAGTCAAATTGGCCTAATTTAGTCCAACCCGTGAAGGACCTGTGAAGCCGACCGCTGTACACGAAGGGCAAAACACCGCGAGCGGTAGCCGTCAACCGTTGGCAGATTCTACCGCGAAAACGATAGCACCAGGCAACACAATCGAAGTATCAATGATCGCGTAGATATCGAGGTACCATGGACGAAGAGCTTGATTACCTATGGGAGACCCTGGGCCTCGAGATCACTGCCGACCTTTGGCCCGAACGGGACAAAATCCATCCCACACTGCGCCCCGCCATTACTGTGGTGCAGGCAAAATACCGCCGTGCATCCTTTTTGATCATGCGGATGTCATGGCACGCGGGACTCCCCGACCTTAAGCGAATCCAGGCAAGCCTCGTCGAGTTGTCCGGTATGCCGACCGTCATATCCGAGGCGCACCTGGAGCAGCGCCAGCGCGAGCGACTGCAACAGCAGCGGATTCCCTTTATCTGCCCCGGCGTTCAGGCATATCTGCCCTTTATGGACGAGGAGTACTGGAGCGGCAAGCCCAACAAACACGTAAAGGTCTACGATCCGCACGAATGGGCACAGCTTGAGGATTAGCGCATATGCCCGCCAACCGGAAAGCTCATCCCGGAATTTACGTCCAGAACGGGACGCGCTTTCCCCTAGAGGCCCCAAACGGAAACCGTATCCCAGATTTCGCGCTCAAACTGGGATACGGTTTCCGCTAGCCCCTTCAACCGGAAACTGCGTCCCGGAATCCGAGCTTAAAACGGGTCGCACTTTCCGCAGCCGCTACAGCAACGCCTCGGCCCAAGCCGCTTCCCTAAAGCCGGGAATCGCAAAGTCGTCGCCCACCAGCAGCGGACGCTTGACCAGCATGCCGTCGGTCGCCAGCAGCTCGTAGCACTCCTGATCCGTCATGCCCGCATCCAGACGCGCCTTCAGGCCCAGCTCTCGATATTTCATGCCCGACGAATTAAAGAAGCGCCGCACCGGCAGCCCCGAACGAGCAATCCAGGTCGCAAGCTCATCAGCCGTGGGATTGTCCAAAACGATATCGCGATCGATATACTCTACCCCATGTTCGTCCAGCCATGCCTTGGCCTTCTTACAGGTCGAGCACTTGGGATATTCAACAAACAATACCGCCATGGGATTTCCTTTCTTAGAGAAAACAGGTGTCTGGAAAACTGCACATCGACGACCACTCGCGATTGCAGCCGTTATTGTAGTCAATGTCGAAGCATAGGCAGTCGCGATGTCTCGTCTTAAGGCTAGCGCCTCGCATGGGCGCCGATCGGCCGAGTCGCATGGCGCACCAACGCCGCTGCCAGCAATACCAACAGCATGGCGGTGACATAGCCCGCAGCATCGAATCCTAAATCGATAACGTCGAAATGCCTGCCGGGAACAAAGATCTTATGTACCTGATCGCCAACGGAGCAGGCGGCGCAAAAGAGCAATACGGGCACGCAACGGGAGCATACGCTCCACGGACGCCTGGAAAAGCAGACCACGACCACCGAGGCGAACAATCCGACGAAGAAAAACTCTACGGTATGGGCAACGCGACGGACGTTTGTGCCCACCCACATGCGAATGGAAGCAAGTCGGCCAGACCGGACATTCGAGGCAGCCGAATCGGTGCCCCCGGTCATTCCGTTCTCCGTCTGGGCTTCACCCGTGGCATCGGCGGCCTGAACGCCCGTAGCCTGACCCTCCACCACACGCGCGGTGGACTCGCTCAGCAACGACGTCTCCACCGCATTTTGCTCCGTCAGCACCCAGATGCCCGCCAGCGTTGCAGCGAACAGAACGATCGCGGTCCATCCGATTATTTGTTTTACGCGCGCCAAGGGCCAACCTCCTTTTTTGAATATCAGCGAGTGTAGCCCCAAATGGCATCGTCACCGTATCAAAATTTGAATCGCAACAGGAAGCGACAAAGCGACGCAAACCCCTACCCCGCCTCGCGCATCCAGCGATCGAACGTCCCCACGCACACGCCCAGGCATTTTGCTGCCTGGCTGCGGGTAATATCGCCTGCCTCATAGCTATCGCGCACCAGCTCAAACTGAGGAGGGCACGGCTTGCGAGGTCAACCGAAACGGACCCCTCGCGCTCGCGCCGCTGCAATCCCCTCCGCCTGGCGCCGATGGATATTCTCGCGCTCCACCTGCGCCACGTAGCTCAGCAGTTGCAGCACAATATCGGCAATCAGGGTGTTGGTCACATCCGGCGCGCCGCTGGCCCTGACGCGCGTGTCAAGCAATGGCATGTCCAACACCACAATGGCAACCCCGAGCTCCTTGGTAATGCGTCGCCATTCCTCAAGAATCTCGGAGTAATTACGGCCAAGTCGGTCGATAGAAAGCACCACCAGTACGTCCCCGTCTCCCAGGACGTGCAGCAGCTCGCGATAACGCGGTCGATCGAAGTCCTTGCCGCTCGCATGGTCGGCATAAATATTCGCCGAGCCCACGCCATAGGCGCCCAGCGCATCCAGCTGCCGATTAAGGTTCTGATCGCGCGAACTCACCCGCGCATAACCGTACACCGTCGCCATCTCATCCCCGCTTTCTTGTAAACCTGCCAAAAAGGGACAGGTTTATTTTGGTAGGTTTTACCTCTCAAATAGCAGGTAAGCGGGCGGCCGAGCAGACGGCAAGGTAGCCACGATTCAAATGCGGAGGGCGGTCCCGAAAGGCCGCCCTCCGCTCCCCCACCATCAGTCGGGATTTGGCTAATGGATAAGCTTGAAGTCCAAGTGCCCACGCGTGGTATTGACGCGCGAGACCTCGATGATCACGCGCTGCCCCAGCTCGTAACGGGTGCCCGTGTCGGCACCCGTGAGCGTTAGCGCGTCCTCGTCGAACTCGAACCACTCGTTGCCCAGGCTCTTGATCGAAACCAAGCCTTCGACCTGCGTCAGGTCCAAGCGCACAAAGAGGCCCATGCTGCTAACCCACGAGACGGTTCCGGCATAGCGCTCGCCTAGACGGTCCTCATAGTACTGGGCAATCTTGATCTTTTGCGTCGCATGGCTGGCGGCATCTGCCGCGCGCTCGGCATCGCTGCATGCGCGGCAGATCTGCGGCAGAATGCGCGGCAGCGACTCGCGCCCCTTGCCGATCAGCCGCGGCGTACGGACCAAGGCGTCCTTGCCGCCGAGCTGCTCATAGGCCAACTGCAGCTTGAGTACGCGGTGCACCACCAGATCGGGGTAGCGACGGATGGGACTCGTAAAGTGGCAGTAGCACGGCGCGGCGAGCGCAAAGTGGCCCTCGTTGCGCGGCTTGTACAGCGCGCGCTGCATGCTGCGCAGAAGCAGCGTGTTGACGAGCGGTGCGTTGGCCGTACCGGCGGCAGCATCAACTGCAGCCTGCAGTTCATCGGGACTCCCCAGGGCAATACCGGCAGCACGGCGATCGTCGATGATGCCTAGCTGCGCCAGCGCAACGGCGGCACCGTGCAGGCTGTCGGGGCTCGGATCCTCATGCACGCGATAGCAGGCCTCGATATCACGGTCCGCCAGCCACTCTGCAACGCACTCGTTGGCGAGCAGCATGGCTTCCTCGATAAGCGACGTGGCACACGAACGCTCACGCGCCACAATCTGCACGGGCACTCCGTCCTCATCCAATAGAGCGCGAATCTCGGCCGTGTCAAAATCGACTGAGCCGCGGGCGCGACGAATACGACGGCGAAGTTCGGCGAGTTCGTTAGCGGCGACAAGGAAATCGCCGAGGTCGACGTTGTAGCCGCGGGCGGCCTCCTCGCACGCGAGACCGCGCTCAAGCGCTTCCTCGCGCAAGGCCTCAGCAGCCTCAACATCCTCAGCCGCGCCCTCCAGCACCGAATACTCAACCGCACCGGCACGCACCAGCAGCGCCTCGGCGCCGTCATAGTCCATACGCACACGCGAGCGAATCACGCTGGGATACGGATCGTAATGCCGCACGCGACCCTGCTCATCGAGCTCGATATCGACGGTAAACGCAAGACGGTCCTCGTCAGGGCGAAGCGAGCACAGGTCACAGGACAGGCGTTCGGGCAGCATGGGAAGCACGCGATCGGCCAGATACACCGATGTCGTGCGATGGCGAGCCTCAAGATCGATATGCCCGTCCCAAGCCACATAGTGTGAAACGTCGGCGATATGCACACCCAGCTTATAGCCGCCCTCGGGCGTGCGCTCCAGCGAAATGGCATCGTCAAAGTCGCGCGCGTCGACCGGGTCGATCGTGATGACAAAGCGGTCGCGCAGATCGCGGCGGAGCGGGTCCTTAAGCGCCGCGGACACATCGAGCGAAAGCCCCTCGGCCTCGTCTAGCGCAGCCTCGGGATAGCTATCGGTATAGCCGTAACGCGCCATCACATATTGAACGCCCAAATCGGGCGCGTCATCTCCGCCAATGCGGCGTTCGATCGTCACAGTGCCCGATTCCAGGCGCGTCGGGTAGGTCAAAATGCGCGCGACAACAGCATCACCCGGGTGGACACCCAGACGAACCGCCGAGGTGTCCTCGGGCAAAATGAAGAAGTCGGCCTTCAGGCGCGAATCGAGCGGCTCAATCACACCGAGCGGACCGGCGGTCTGGTACGTGCCCACCACGCTTATAGCTGCGCGCTCAACCACGCCCTCGATCACGGCGCGACGCTCGCCATGCGGGCTGTTCTTAATGCTCACGGCAACGGTATCGCCGTCCATGATCTCGCGCTTGCCGCGGCCCATGACCTTGTAGTCGCCATTCTCGGTTATGACATAGGCACTGTGCTCATGGAGCTGCACGCGCCCGGTCAGGCTCGGACGGCGTTCGCTGCGCACCGGCCCGCGCTTATTGCGAGCCCCACGCTTATGCTTGTTATTGCGCCCCATGGCGCCTCCTTGCTATCGATTGCCGTTTACATCCCAAGAGTCTACCCAAATGATCCCTAGGGGACAAAAAACGGGCCGCCCCATAAGAGACGACCCGTTGGAAGGGATGAATTCCAGGCATGCCTACACGCGCAGGTAGCGACGCATGGCGATGGCAGAACCAAAGAGGCCGATAATCACGCCGACCAGAATCAGCGCAGCATAGGTCACCAGGTAGTACTGCATCGGCAGGGCAAACGACATCCAGCCGATGCTCTCCTGCAAACGCGGAATCATCAGATTGCGCAGCAGCTCCAGAACGCCGATGGAAAGCAGCGAGCCCAAAATGGCCTGCAGTACGCCCTCGGTGATAAACGGGCCACGAATGAAGCCGTTGCTGGCGCCGACCAGACGCATAATCGCAATCTCACGACGACGCGCCGTAATGGACAGGCGAATCGTGTTGTTGATGAAGATGAATGCGATAAAGGTCAGAAGGCCAACGAGCACCACGGCGGCGATGCGGATGTAGTTGGTCACCTGGAACAGGCGGCTCACTTCCTCCTGGCCGTACAGCACGCTCGCGTTGACGTCGCCGTCATCCGCGATCTTCTGGAAATCGGCATCCTTCTTGAGCTTCTTGGCCGTGCTCTCGACCTGAGACGGATCGTCCATCTCAATCGCAAACGAGGCGGGCAGCGGGTTCTGGCCGTCGAGCGCGCTCATGGTGGCGTCGGCGTTACCCGACATCTTGCTCGTGTACTCGGCCAGCGCGTCGTCCTTATCCTTATAGGTCACGGACTTGACGTTGCTCCACGTCTTGAGCTCGGCCTCAAAGGCCTGGATGTCTGCCTGATCGGCGTCATCGCTAATAAAGGCATTAATGACAACCTGATCCTCGACGGTACCGATCACGGAGTTCAGCATCGCGGAACCCATAATGAACAGGCCGATGATAAACAGCGAAAGGAAGATCGTGATGACGGCGCCGAGCGAGGTAGTCCAGTTACGGAAGAAGTGGCTGATTGCCTCTTTGAAGGAGTAGCCCACGTTAGTTGGTGCCATAGTTGCCGTAACCTCCCCTCTCCTGGTCGCGAATAACGTGGCCGCCCTCGAGGGCGATCACGCGACGGTGCATGCTATCGACCATCTCGCGGTCGTGCGTGGCGACGATCACGGTGGTGCCGGTGCGGTTAATACGCTCGAGCAGCTTCATGATGCCCAGCGAGATCGCCGGGTCGAGGTTGCCCGTGGGCTCGTCGCAGATCAGCAGCGGCGGACGGTTGACCATAGCACGGGCGACGGCAACGCGCTGCTGCTCGCCACCGGAAAGCTGGTCGGGCAGCGAGTCCATCTGATCGGCCAGACCGACCAGACGCAGCACCTCGGGCACCTGGCTGCGAATGACGCCCTTGGGCTTGCCGATGCACTGCAGGGCAAACGCCACGTTTTCGTAGGCGGTCTTTTGCGGCAGAAGCTTAAAGTCCTGGAACACGGCGCCAATCTGGCGGCGCAGGAACGGAACCTTACGGTTCTTGATCTTCATGAGGTCCTGACCGGCAACCAGGATGCGGCCGCTCGTCGGCTTGACGTCGCGGTTGAGCGTCGACAGCAGCGTGGTCTTACCCGAGCCGGAGTGACCGACCAGGAAGACGAACTCGCCCGGATAGATCTCGATGTTGATGTCGTCGAGTGCAGGCTTGTTGGGCTGTGCCGGATAGATCTTGGTGACATGCTCCATAAGGATAACGGGCTCGACACCGGCCTGCTTGGCCATCTTCTTGCGGCTGGCCTGCGGATCGATGGGCGCAAACACCGACGTAAAATCGGGGTTGTTGAGCGCGTTATCGAGGCTTGCGACCTCGGCCGCCTGATCGCTCTCGACCACCGGGGCAGCAGGCTGCGTGGGGTCGGGAATAGCCGCAAAGAGACCGGACTGCGCAGGCTGAGGAGCCGGCGTCGCAGGGGCCAAGGGGTCGGGAATGCCGGCCATGGTAGGCTGCGGCGTGGCGGCACCAGCCTGAGGCTGCTCCACGCGAGCGGTCACGGCCTGAACGGGCTCAAAACCCGCCGTGCCGGAAAGCGCGACATCGCTGGTTGGATTGTAGGCAAAGGGATCGGATGCCGGCTGTGCCTGATCTGCCGGCTGAGCGGGGGCCTGAGCAACAGGCTGGCCCTCTGAATCCGGAGTGGCGAAACGACTGCCCTGGACGCCTGCCTGCGTCTTGGGGGCATCATCGCCCGCACCGGAGGTACGGAAGTGGTTACCCACTGGTGCTCCTTATCGTCGTGCGTTTAAACTACATGAGCGCTTTGTATTTTAGCAGCATTAGCTTTGCTGCACATAAGAAGCATGGCCGTGTTTGGGTCCCTCCGGCCGGACACAGGGTTACTTTCCAAATCGTCCTCGGACATGTCGGAGCCCCCGCTGCGCACTACGTGCGGCGGGGGCTCCTCCGTCCTGCGGAAAGATTTGGAAAGTAACCCTGTGCCCAGCCTGCGGTAACTAAGGGGTCGCTGCGTTTTTCTTGGGGTGCTGCATATACAAAGTTGGGAGGGCTGAGTTGCACTTTGCTGATATGAGCCCGCTTCCCGGAGGAAGCCCTTGCTTGGTGCGGGCCTGATTTGTTTGTTGCCGAAAAAACAGGGGCGCCCTCTTTGGGGACGCCCCTGTTCTGGCTTGTTTGCGGTTGTCGAAGCGATGCTTTGCCTCGTCTTGCCTTATGCCAAGAACTCCTTGGTGGTCGCCACGATGTTGGCGGCGTCCAGGCCGTACTTGTGCAGGAGCTCGGCACCCGGGCCGGACTCGCCGAAGGTGTCATTGATGCCGATCTTCTTAAGCGGCGTCGGGCACTGCTCGCACAGGACGTCGGCGACGGCGCTGCCCAGGCCGCCGATTACGGAGTGCTCCTCGACGGTCACGACGTGGCCGGTCTTGGTGGCGCTCTTGACGATCAGGTCGGCATCGATGGGCTTGATGGTGTGCATGTTGATGACCTCGGCGTCGATACCCTCGGCAGCGAGCTGCTCGGCGGCCTCGAGAGCCTCGCCGACCATCAGGCCGCAGGCGATGATGGTGACGTCGGCGCCCTCGCGCATGACAATGCCCTTACCCAACTCGAACTTGTAGGTCTCGGGGTCGTTGATAACCGGCGAGGCCAGACGGGCAAAGCGCATGTACACCGGACCGTCGCACTCGTAGGCGGCGCGCGTCACGGCGCGGGCCTCCACATCGTCGGCAGGAACGATAACAGTCATGCCGGGGATGACGCGCATAAGGGCGATATCCTCGCAGCACTGGTGAGTAGCGCCGTCCTCGCCCACCGAGATGCCGGCGTGCGTGGCGCCGATCTTAACGTTGAGGTGCGGGTAGCCGATGGAGTTACGGACCTGCTCAAAGGCGCGACCGGCGGCGAACATGGCAAAGGTGCTCGCAAAGGCGACGCGACCGGTGGTTGCGATACCGGCGGCAACACCCATCAGGTTGCTCTCGGCAATGCCCACATCGAAGAAGCGATCGGGGCAGGCGGCCTTAAACTTACCGGTCTGCGTGGCGGCGGCCAGGTCGGCGTCGAGGACCACAAAGTCATCGTGCTCGTTGGCGAGCTCGACGAGGGCCTCGCCGTAGCTTACGCGCGTGGCGATTTTCTTGACGTCTGCCATCCTAGAGCTCCTCTCCGGCGGCCGTGAGCTCTGCCATGGCCTGCTCAAACTGTTCATCGTTGGGGGCCTTACCGTGCCAACCCACCTGATTCTCCATAAAGGAGACGCCCTTGCCCTTCATGGTCTCGGCGATAATGGCGGTCGGCTGACCCTTGGTAGCGCGGGCCTCGGCAAAGGCGGCGCGGATCTGATCGAAGTCGTTGCCGTCGGCAAGCTCCACCACATGGAACTTGAAGGCGCGGAACTTGTCGGCGAGCGGCATGGGGTCGTTGACCTCCTCGACGGGGCCGTCGATCTGCAGGCCGTTGTGGTCGACGATCACGCAGAGGTTATCGAGCTGCTGGTTGCCGGCAAACATGGCGGCCTCCCAGACCTGGCCCTCCTCGCTCTCGCCATCGCCCAGCAGGGCGTACGTGCGGTAAGTATCGCCCCAGTGCTTGGCGGCAACGGCCATACCCACGGCGGCGGAGATACCCTGGCCGAGCGATCCGGTGGACATGTCGACGCCCGGGGTGTCGTTCATGTTGGGATGACCCTGCAGGTGGCTGCCGATATGGCGCAGCGTCTCGAGATCCTCCTTGGGGAAGAACCCACGCTCGGCGAGCACGGCGTACAGGCCCGGAGCGCAATGGCCCTTGGAGAGCACAAAACGGTCACGATCGGCCTTGCGGGGATCGGCCGGGTCGACGTTCATTTCCTCAAAGTACAGATAGGTCATGATGTCGGCAGCGCCGAGCGAACCGCCCGGATGGCCGGACTTGGCAGCGTGCACGCCGGTGACGATGCCCTTCCTTACCTCGTTGGCAACCTTTTTGAGCTCTTCGTCGCTCATTGTGCCTTCCTTTCATCCTCATTAGACAAAATGCGCACGGCACCGAAGGTAATCCCAACACAGCCGCAATGCACGTACGTCATTCATTATGCTGGAAACTGATGGCTTTACCAGAGTTTTTATCATTATTTGAACAATTGAGCAGGCAGAACCGCTGATGAAACGGTTTATCAATGTGAACGTCTTTTGGATGGAACGCGATCGACCCTACGCGCTAATGTCCTTGAATCCCTCGCCGAAGGCTTCCGTAACGTCAGCGACCGTCACGATGGCATGAGGATCGCGCTCGCGCACGATCGTCTTGAGGGTATTGAGCTCTCGACGGCTCACGATGACCATAATCACTGGCTTCTCGGCACCCGAATACATGCCAGTCGCCTTAAACTTGGTACAACCACGACCCAGGCCATACATGATATCGGCAGCGATATCAGGGAACTTGTCCGAGATGATGAGTACCATACGGCGTTTGTTGCCACCATCGACCACGGCATCGATCACGTAGCCGCTAATGACCATCGAAAGGCCTGCATACAGTGCGTTTTCGATTGAAAAGACCGGAGCCGATAGCGCGCATACGGCAACATCGATCGCCATGACGGTCGAGCCCACCGGCAGCGAGGTGTTACGCGAGATGATTTGGCCAATCGTGTCCGAGCCGCCGGTGTTGGCGCCGGCGCGCAACACCATGCCGTAACCGATGCCCGTAATAATGCCGCCCCACATGGCAGGGAGCATCAGGTCCGCATCCGCCAGAGGTGCTACAAACGGGGCGAACAGATCGGTAAAGAAGCCCAGCAGCACAAAGCCCGTCGCGGTCTGCACCACGTAGAACATGCCGCCCTCGCGCATAACGACCAACAACAGCAAGGCGTTCATCACGATCGTCTGGATACCGACGGGAAGCGATAGGCCGCGCGCCGCGCCGACCGCCTGGATAATGGTGGCAAGGCCCGTAACGCCACCGGCGGCAAGACCGTTGGGAATCAAAAACAAGTCGGTCGCGATGGCGGCCAAGGCACACCCCAACATGATCTGGGGCAGGTCGTGAAAGAAGTTCATCGAAAGAATGCGCTTGATGTCCAGACGATATGCCATGCTGCCTCCCTCAAAAAAGCGCACCCAAACGGATGCGCTTTGAACTTCTTCTTGTATTCGATTCTACCGATTCGCCGGACAAAAATCACCCCTGCGCAGGGTTTATTCTGGATACAAACCCGTCCAACCGTTGGGCTTGGCATCGGCTTGAAGCCACCCGATGTTTTAGACCTCCGAGCCTTCTGCATCGGCGTTGCCGGTAGCCCAGCGATGGTAGCCGATCACAAACGGGTCCAGGTCGCCATCGTCAAGGACGGCCTCGACATTGCTGGTCTCCACGCCCGTGCGTAAGTCCTTGACCATCTGGTACGGGTAGAGCACGTAGCTGCGAATCTGGTTGCCAAAACCAATCGTGGTCTTGGGTCCGCGGATCTCATCGAGCGCCTCGGCGCGCTTCTCGAGCTCAATCTCGTACAGGCGAGCCTTGAGGATCTGCATGCACGCGGCCTTGTTCTGAATCTGGCTGCGCTCGTTTTGGCAGGTGACCACAATGCCGCTGGGAAAATGCGTCACGCGCACGGCGGAGTCGGTGGTGTTGACGCCCTGACCGCCCGGGCCGCTCGCGTGGTACACGTCCACGCGGATGTCATCGGGACTGATCTCGATGTCGATATCATCGGGTAGCACGGGGATGACCTCGACGCCGGCAAACGTGGTCTGGCGGCGCTTCTTGTCGTCGGTGGGGCTAATGCGAACCAAGCGGTGGACGCCGGCCTCGGCGCGCAGCATGCCAAATGCGTCCTTGCCCTCGACGGTAAAGGTCGCACGGTCGATGCCGATGACCTCGGCCGCGGGACAGTCGTTGATGGTGACCTTCCAGCCGCGACGCTGGCAGTACTTCATGTACATCTTAAAGAGCATGAAGGTCCAGTCCTGGGCCTCCAGACCACCCTGTCCGGGCTTGATGGTCACAATGGCATCGCCGTGATCGAACTCACCGGTAAACCAGCTCGAAAGCTCAAGCTCATCGATGGCACGGGCCAGGCGCTCAGCCGTGGCTGCAGCCTCCTCGCGAAGGGCGGCGGCGTCGGGGTCATCCCCCATCTCCTCGGCAAGCTCCAGCGCGGCGCGGGCATCGGAAAGCTCGCCGCGCGCGGTGTCCACGGCAGCGATATCTTCCTTGGTGCGCGCGATCTCCTCCATGGTGGCACGGGCGGCGTCGGCGTCATCCCAAAAGCCAGGGGCAACACTTTTGGCCTCGAGCTCGAACACGCGGGTACGCTTCTCGTCCAGGTGGAGATACGACTCGACCTCACCGAGCCGGTCCGCAAACGCGTCCAGCTCGGCGGGCGTTACCTCTAAAGCCTCAGCCATTAACGATTCCTGCCGTGGCAGTACTTAAACTTCTTGCCGCTACCGCAGGGGCACGGGTCGTTGCGGCCCACGTTGACGTACGGATCGTCGCTCTCGGACTTGCGATAGGTGGTCACCTTGCCACCGTTGTTGACGGCAGCCGGACCACCCTGGACAGCCATGCGGGCCTGCACCTGCGCCTGCTTGCGCAGCACCGAGCCGCCGTTGTCACCATCGACCTCGGCAGGACCGGAGAAGTGCGCACCCTCGAGCGCGGGCTCCTCCTTGTGCTCCACGGCACGCGGGGCAGCCTTGATCTCGATGCGCAGAACCGTGCGCAGGTAATCCTCATACATGGTATCGACGAGTATCTGGAACGCGCCGTAGGCCTCGGTCTTGTACTCAACCAGCGGGTCGCGCTGGCCAAAGCCGCGCAGGCCGATGCCGGTCTTGAGGTAGTCCATCTCCTGCAGGTAGTTCATCCAGCGGGTATCGATGACGCGCAGCATGACCTGGGTGTTGAGCTCGCGCATCAGGTCCTCGCCCAAGCGCTCGGCCTTCATGTTGTAGCACTTCTCTACGTAAGCCAGGACATCGGCAGCCAGGGCCTCATAATCCTCGTCGGGGAACTTCGGCGTATCGATGTGGCCGGTGAGCTCCACAACCCACTTGCGCAGGCCCTCCAGGTCGCGCTCGCCATCGTGACTGTCCTTGGTGCAGAACTCCTGCACGCAGCGGTACACGGTGTCGTGCATGACCTCGGTGATGTGGTCGGTCAGGTCCTTGCCGTCCAGAATCTTATTGCGCTCGGCGTAGATGACCTGGCGCTGCTTGTTCATGACGTCGTCGTACTCAAGGACGCTCTTACGCATGGAGAAGTTGATGCTCTCGACCTTGTGCTGGGCGCTCTCGACGGCCTTGGAGATGATCTTGTGCTGGATGGGCATGTCGTCGCCCATGTCGGCCGTGACCATCATCTTGGAGACGCGGTCCATCTTGTCGCCGCCGAACAGGCGCATGAGGTCGTCCTCGAGCGACAGGTAGAACTGGGTCTCGCCCGGATCGCCCTGACGACCGGAGCGGCCGCGCAGCTGGTTGTCGATACGACGGGACTCGTGGCGCTCGGTTCCGATAACGGTCAGGCCGCCGGCGGCAAGCACGCGCTCGCGCTCGGCCTTGCAGGTCTCCTTGGCCTCGGCGTTAAACTGCTCGAGCTGCTCGGGCGTCACGTCCTCCATGGTCAGGCCCTCGTACTCCAAGCGCTCGCGCACCAGCTCGTCGGGGTTGCCGCCCAGCAGGATGTCGGTACCACGACCGGCCATGTTAGTAGCGATGGTCACGGCGCCGTAGCGTCCGGCCTGGGCAACGATATGAGCCTCGCGCTCGTGATGCTTGGCGTTGAGGACCTCGTGCGCGATGCCGCGCTTGGTAAGGGCGGCGGACAGCTTCTCGGAGCTCTCGATGGAGACGGTGCCCACCAGGACCGGTTGCCCCTTGGCGTGACGACGCTCGACGTCGTCGGCAACGGCGTTGTACTTGGCCTGAATGGTGCGGTACACCAGGTCCTCGTGGTCCACGCGCTGCACGGGCTTGTTGGAGGGGATGACCTCGACGGGCAGCTTGTAGATCTCGCGGAACTCGGCATCCTCGGTAAGTGCCGTGCCGGTCATGCCGGAGAGCTTGTCATACAGACGGAAGTAGTTCTGCAGGGTGATGGTGGCCAGGGTCTGGTTCTCCTCGCGTACGAGCACGCCCTCTTTGGCCTCAATGGCCTGGTGCAGGCCCTCGGAGTAACGGCGGCCTTCCATAATGCGGCCGGTGAACTCGTCGACGATCTTGACCTCGCCGTTGGTGACCACGTACTGCTTATCACGGTGGAACATGTACTGGGCCTTCAGCGCCTGCTGCAGGTGGTTGACCAGCTGGCCGGAGAGATCGGCATAGATGTCATCGATACCCAGGCGGCGCTCGATCTTCTTAAGACCGCGCTCGGTGGCGGCGATGGTGTGCTTGGCCTCGTCCATGACGTAGTCGCCCGTGGGTTCAACGTCCTCGGTGGCGGTGAGCATGTCGTGCGACACGTCCTCGCCGCGCTCCAGGCCGCGCACGGCGCGCGCGAAGTCCTTGTAGGTGCTGGCGGACTTAGTGCCGGCGCCCGAGATAATGAGCGGCGTCCTGGCCTCATCGATCAGGATGGAGTCGACCTCGTCGACGATGGCGTAGTTGTGACCGCGCTGCACGCGCTGCTCGGGACGGGTGACCATGTTGTCGCGCAGGTAGTCGAAACCGAACTCGGAGTTGGTGCCATAGGTGACGTCTGCCTGGTAGGCCGGGCGCTTGAGCTCGAGCGGCATGTTGTTCTGGAGCAGACCGACGGTCATGCCCAGGTACTTGTAGATGCGGCCCATCCACTCGGAGTCGCGCTTTGCCAGGTAATCGTTGACGGTAACGACATGCACGCCCTTGCCGGCGATAGCGTTGAGGTAGCCGGCCAAGGTGGAGACGAGCGTCTTGCCCTCGCCGGTCTTCATCTCGGCAATATGACCCTCATGAAGCGCCATGGCGCCGATGAGCTGTACGTCAAAGTGGCGCATGCCCGTGATGCGCTTGGAAGCCTCGCGCACGGTGGCAAAGGCCTCGGGAAGCATGTCGTCGAGCGACTCGCCGTTGGCGTAACGCTCGCGGAACTTATCGGTCTGGGCGCGGAGTTCCTCCTCGGTCATCTTCTCAAACTGGGGCTCAAGACCGTTGATCTGGTCGACGATCTTGTAGTAGCGCTTAAGGTCCTTATCGGATCCAAAGGACAGCAGCTTTGACATGAATCCCATGTGGTTTTCCTTTTTGGCCATCGCCCACGCCGTGCAGCTGCGGGCGAGTTAAACACAGATGATTGTACTTTAGCCAAACAAGGCGCGGCCTATACGGTCGACCTCGACCGCCACGTAATAACTACGACCCGACCGACCTGCCAAAAAGGGACTGGTTTATTTTGGCAGGTTTTATCTGGGAAAACGCCGTCACTCTGCCATTTGGTGCAAACCAACCCGTCCCCTTCGCGCCAATCTGGTGCAATGGGAACGGGTTAGCCTGCACCAATAAAAAGAAAAGGGCCGCGCACCCAAACGGATGCACGGCCCTTTTGCCATGAATGCGAGCGATTCCTCGGCGAGCTATTTACTCAGCAGCCTCGGTGGTCTCGGCCTCGGCAGCGGCCTCCTCGACGGGAGCCCCTGCGGGAGCCTCGGCGGCCTGCTTGGCAGCCTCCTCGGCAAACTTAGCGGCACGCTTGGCCTTCTCGGCAGCCTTAGCCTCAGCGGCGGCCTTGCGAGCGGCCTCGGCCTCAGCAGCCTTGGCAGCCTTGGCAGCCTTGGCCTCCTCAGCCTTCTTGAGCTGGGCGGCAGCGGCGCCACCGAACTTGTCGGCGAAGCGCTGGACGCGTCCACCGGTGTCGACGAACTTCTGCTGGCCGGTGTAGAACGGGTGGCACTCGTTGCAAAGCTCGACCTTCATCTCAGACACGGTAGCGTGCGTCTTGAAGGTGTTGCCGCAGGAGCACGTCACCGTGCACTCGACATACTGGGGATGGATACCCTGCTTCATGGTAGGACTCCTTATTGGTCAGGCGCTGGTTACCGATCAGCGCATAAGGCGTCTTGGTTTCCGACCAAGACAACAAACTTGGCTATGGTACCACGGCGTCGCGCGTCCCACAAAAGGTTCACGGTCTTTGTGCAGGGCGGCGTGGCCAACCGCAGCGAGCACGCACCCCGACGAGCCTTCACCCATGTTGCAGACGTGTAACGCCGCAGTAAGCACACCCCTTTTGGCGCCAGACAGGTACAATGATGAACACTGTACCGTAGCGGAGCGCCCCGCGCGCGCCGCAATCACGCGAAAGGGTTTCCCATGGCCGAGATCTCGTCCTCCCGTATCGTCATCACCGTCCTTGGCAAGAACCGCCCCGGCATCGTCGCCGGCGTCACCCGTGTCCTGGGCGAGGCCAACGTCGACATCCGCGACATCACGCAGTCCATTATCGAGGACATCTTCACCATGACCATGCTGGCCGACACCGCCGAGTCCAAGCTCGACTTCGCCGAGCTGCAGAAGGCGCTGGCCGAGGCCGGCGAGCTTTCGGGCGTCAACGTGTCCATCCAGCGCGAGGACGTCTTTAACTTTATGTACCGCCTGTAGCGAGCAAGCCGCTGGGGATAGCCTGACGCGCGCATGCCCATGCAAGTCACCCCGATGCGGCCCGGAGAGGAGCGCGCATGGCCTACGACGCCAAGAAAATCTACTATCGCTTCGACGACCACCTGAGCCGCCTGGTTCTGGATTACGAGGCGAGCCGTCAGATTTCGCCCGAAAGCGAAAACCTCTACCACGGCCTGCCGACCGCCCCATACGACGAGGGCCTGTTCGTAGAGCACAACGTCAAGCGCGGCCTGCGCAATGCCGACGGCTCGGGCGTGGTCGCGGGCCTTACCCGCATCTCGGACGTGCACGGCTACAACAAGGTCGACGGCAAAGTCGTGCCCGACCAGGGCAAGCTCACGCTGCGCGGCTACAGCATCGAGGATCTGGTCAACAATGCCCAGGCCGAGAATCGCTACGGCTACGAGGAAGTCGCCTACCTGCTCATCACGGGCTCTCTGCCCACCAAGGAAGAGCTTGACGGTTTTTGCGAACGTCTGGGCGCTTTTAGGCACCTGAGCGACGAGTACGTCCGCGAGTTCCCCATGACCACGGTGTCGTCGAGCATCATGAATGTGCTTCAGCGCGCCGTGCTGCTGCTCTACGCCTTCGACGCCGAGCCCGACGCCATTACACCCGAGCACGAAATCGACGTCGCCATCTCCATGCTCGCCCGTCTCCCCCGTATCGCCGCCTTCGCGCATATGGCCTCGGTCGCCAAGCGCCGCGGCTCCGAGGTTCATGTACCGCACCCCACACCCGGCCTCTCCACCGCCGAGACCATCCTGCAGGTGTTGCGCGGCGGCATGGCATTCACCCGCGATGAGGCGATGCTGCTCGACGTGATGCTCATGCTGCATGCCGAGCACGGCGGCGGCAACAACTCCACGTTCGCCTGCCGTGTGCTGTCCTCCTCGGCCACCGACCCGTATTCCGCCTACGCCGCGGCCATCGGCTCGCTCAAGGGCCCGCGCCACGGCGGCGCCAACGCCAAGGTCGTGTCCATGCACGAGGACATCCGTGCGCATGTTTCCAATTGGGAGGACGAGGACGAGGTCGCAGCCTACCTGGGCAAGATCCTCGACAAGCAGGCCTTCGACGGCACGGGCCTCATCTACGGTATGGGCCACGCCGTCTACACGCTGAGCGACCCGCGCGCCGAGGTGTGCCGCCGTTACGCGCGCACGCTTGCCGCCAAGAAGGACCTGGGCGAGGAGTTCGCGCTCATCGAGCGCATCGAGCGTCTGGCCCCGCAGGTGATGCGCGATCACGGCATGACCAAGCCTATCTGCGCCAACATCGACCTATACACGGGCTTTATCTACAAGATGCTCGGCGTACCCGAGACGCTCTTTACGCCGCTGTTCGCCGTCGCCCGCATGGCAGGCTGGTCGGCGCACCGCATGGAAGAGCTCTTCTGCGCGCACCGCATCATCCGTCCCGCGTATCGCCCGGTTATCGAGCCGCTGGAGTACAAGCCGCTCGCCGATCGCTAGGACGCGGACCGTTATAGAACCCGAGCGTGGCCAGGGCATCACCGCCCTCGGCCACGCTTTTTATGCCAGTAGAAAGGGCTGCATCGAATGATTGTGTTTTCCGATATGGATGGAACGCTGCTGACGAGTGATAAGCAGATGAGCGATGTCACCTGGGCGATGCTCGACGAGCTTGCGCGCCGCGGTATTGAGTTTGTGCCCTGCACGGGGCGCCCGCTGTCGGGCATCTTTGAGTCCATCCTCGCCCACCCCGCCGTACACTACGCGGTCTGTGCCAACGGTGCCAGCGTCTGGCAGCTCGACGACGATGTGCCCACCGACGCCTCGCGCGCCACACGCATTTTGAGCCGACCGCTCGACCGCGCCATCGCCCACCGCGCCCATGGCATTGCCGCCGGCCATGATGTCACCTTCGATATCTTCGCGGACGGCCAGTGCTTCCTCCCCCGCTCGCTCTACACGCGCCTTGACGAATTCTGCGGCGGCGACCCCCACATCGCGGCTTCGCTCAAGCGTACGCGAACACCGATCGACATGGATATCGACAGCAAGATCGACGAGGTCGAGACACTCGAACGCATCGCCATGTACTGGCACGACCCGGCCGATCGCGACGCCATCACGGCGGAGCTCGACACACTCGGAGGCATTGAGGTCACGCGTTCGTACGCCATGAATATCGAGGTCATGGGCGAGGGCGCCACCAAGGGAACGGCCCTCACGTGGCTATGCGAGCACCTGGGCGAGCGTCTCGCCGACGCCTGGGCCTTCGGCGACAACATCAACGACATCCCCATGCTGCAGGCAGCGGGCCACGGCATGGCCATGATCAACGCCGAGCCCGAGGACCGCGAGGCCGCCGACGCTATCACCGAATACGACAACGACCACGACGGCGTCGCCCGCACCATCATGGCCGCCCTCGCCTAGTCGTTGGGGACGTTCTTAAACGACTAGTCATTGGGGACACTCTTCGCAAAAAGCTGCAAGGACTGTCCCCCACTGTCGGCAGAAAAGGAACATCCCCATCTGCCGGATTAGGAGAGACTCTCCAGCACGCGACGGAGCTCATGCTGAACGGCGTGGTCGCGGTTGCAGCCTACGACGCGATCGGCCACCGCCTTGAGCGCGGGGCGCGCGTTTTCCATCGCGCAGCCCGTGCCGACAAAACGAATGATCTCGTAGTCGTTCATCGAGTCGCCAAACGCCATAACCTCATCGCGTCCAATGCCGTAATGCTCCGCGAGCTGCGCGATACCCGAGGCCTTCGACACACCAGGCTGCATGGCATCGATCCACGCGTTGCCCGAAGGCGCAAAAGTAAAGAGCTGACCGAGTTCGCGCTGTAGCACGTACGCACTGTCCATAACGGCACCGTCATCGCAAAAGATGCTCGCTTTGATGATATTTACGCTGGGATCGGGCAGCTCCCAAATGCGCTCGGCATTGGGAAGGTCCTTATCGACCTCACGCACGAACTTGCACTCGTCATCGAGCAGGAAGGACTTGGTTCGGTCAAAGAGCGCAAGATGCAGATTGGGAAACGTCCTGACGGCTTGGGCGAGCCTTCGAATCGCCAGGTGCGAATACACCTCGCGGTCCACCATCTTGCCGTCGGCATAGACCTGGGCGCCATTAGCGGCGACAAAGTCCATCTTGTCGCGAACAGGTGCAAAGAACTCGCACAGGCGATCGTAGCGACGGCCTGACGATGCGGCGAAATGCACGCCATGCTCGTGTAGCGCCAGAATCAGTTCGTAGGTCTCGGGAGGCACCTGGCCGTTTTCGTCAAGCAGTGTGCCGTCCATATCGGATGCAATCAGTTTAAACATAGAAAAGCTCCCTTCGGGCTTGTTGGAATCGAACGCGTATCCGATTCCAACGTACCCAAAGGGAGCTCAAATAAGACCCCGCAGTCATAAACGTTACATGGACCTAGCACATAGCTCACGCGCGCCAGAGGTCCCACGGTCGCAGCGTCAGGCGACACGCCAAAGAGTGTCCCCAACGACTAGTCGTTTAAGAACGTCCAATGACTAGTCGGCGTAGGTGAAGGTGGTGACGTCGAACATGCCCTCGGGGCGGATGCGGAGCGTCGGGATGACCGGCAGGGGCAGGAAGATGATGCCCATGATGGGATCGAGCGGCGGCTCGATGCCCATGGCGCGCGCCTTGACCATAAAGTCGTCGTGCTGCGCGGCGACATCCTCGGCCGTGCCCTCGCTCATCAGGCCACCAAGCGCCAGCGGAATGCGCGCCACGACCTCGCCGTTGCGCACCAGCACGTGGCCGCCCTGGCCCACGGCATCAACGGCAGCCATCATATCGGCGGCATTGTCGCCCACCACGCACACGTTGTGCGAGTCGTGGCCGATCGTGGAGGCAATGGCGCCGCCGGTGATGGTGAAACCGCGCACCCAGCCGCGACCGATATGCTTGCCGATCAGGCCCAGGCCAGCGGGGCCGTCGCCGTCGGCGCCCTCGGCCTGCAGCGACACGCCGCGGCCATGGCGCTCAATCAGCATAATGCGGCGCAGGCCCTCGGCGCTCTCGGGGCGGGCCATACCCGTGATAGCCATACCCGGGATGACATCGATAACGGCCTCGCCCGGCTTAAAGGCATAGTCGAACACATCGAGCGAAAGCTTCGGCAGCTTAACGGAGGCGCGCAGCTCGTCGGCAAGAGAGGCAACCTCGGCAGTCTCGGGCGCGACCTCGCCCACAAAGGCGCCGTCCTGCGCCACGAGCGCACCGGCGGCATACACGCGATGCGGAGCCGCGGCAAACGTCAGGTCGTTGAGCACCAGCAGGTCGGCGCGCTTACCCGGGGCAATCGCACCGCGGAGCTCGTGCGGATTTCGGCAGCCATGATCCAGGTCAAACGCCTCGGCGGTAGAAAGCGAAGCCATGGAGATAGCGACCACCGGGTCGATGCCGGCCTCGATGGCCACGCGGCAGGCGTTGTCGATCATACCGGTCGAAAGCGCGTCGGAAGGAGCGCAGTCGTCGGTCGCAAAGCAGCAGCGGCGGGCGCGCGCGGGGTTCTCCAGCAGCATCGGGGACAGGTTGGCCAGGTCGTGACTGCACGTGCCCTCACGCAGCATCACATACATGCCGCGGGACAGCTTGTCGAGCGCCTCCTCGGGAATCGTCGACTCATGGTCGGCGATGATGCCCGCTGCGGCATAGGCGTTGAGGTCCTTACCGGCAACGAGCGGCGCATGGCCGTCAACCTGCTTGGACGGCGTCTGGTTGGCAGCATCGATGCGGGCACAGGTCTCGGGGTCGGCCATAAAGACGCCCGGCAGGTTCATCATCTCGCCCAGGCCAAAGACATCGCCCGGATGCTCGGCAAAAAACGCCTGCATATCGGCAGCGGTGATGACGGCACCGGCCTGCTCATCGGGCAGTGCGGGCACGCACGAAGGCATCATGTACTTGATGGAGATGGGCGTACGACGACCGTCCTCGATCATAAAGCGCAGGCCGTCGAGACCGGCAACATTGGCGATCTCGTGGCTGTCGGCAATGGCGGTGGTGGTACCGCGCGTCGCGGCCATGCGAGCATACTCGGCGGGACGGATGTTCGAAGACTCGATATGCAGATGCCCATCAATAAAACCGGGGGCGAGATAGCGA
This sequence comes from Collinsella aerofaciens ATCC 25986, assembly GCF_964239575.1. GTDB lineage: Bacteria > Actinomycetota > Coriobacteriia > Coriobacteriales > Coriobacteriaceae > Collinsella > Collinsella aerofaciens_BQ. Next base: position 38,889 of record NZ_CAXSQQ010000005.1, on the reverse strand, counting down.
CCCTGGCAGTCGACGACCTCAGTTGCCTCGTAGGTGCCAGCAGCATCGTCGCGACCATCGTAGAGCACGCCGACGATCACACCGTCCTTGACGGCAACGCTACCGGGCGCCACACGCTGGCCATACACGTCGACGATCTGCGCATTGGTAAACAGCGTGTCGACGGGCACGCGGCCCTCGGCAGCGTCGATCACAGACCTCATGACCTCAACGGACATACATACTCCTTTAACCGTAGAAAACAGCTGCGGAGCGGACAGACCTTCACCGCAGCAAGCCAATAGCCATTGTATGCCCAAACGATGGGTCAACAATACGCCTCTCCGCTTAACGGCACACGCCACTTGGTGCAATGAGGAGAGGTTGCTTTGCACCAATGACAAGGAGTGTCCCAAAGTGCCGGCACAAAAGGAACGTCCCCAAGTGCCAAAAAAGGCCGCAGTCGGGATTCCCGGCTGCGGCCTTATTGCACTTGTGAGGTCAACTCGCTCGTTAGACCAACTTAAAGCCCTTGCGCTTGCCCACGGAGAGGGTGTCGCCCAGCTTGAGGGCGCTCGGGTCGATGTTGTAGCTCTTGGGAGCCACAGCCTTGCCGTTGATCTTGACGCCGCCGCCGTCGATGTCGCGGCGGGCCTGACCGGCGCTGGCCGAAAGGCCCAGGTCCTTGAGCAGGCCGGCGAGGTAAATCTGGCCCTCGTCGTTGACGGTCAGCTCAACGTGCTTCTCGGGGAAGTCGGCAAGCTGGCCCTCCTTGAACACACGGTCGAACTCGGCCTGGGCCTCGTCGCCGGCGCCGGCGCCGTGGTAGGTGTCGCACAGGTCGCGGCCCAGAGCGCGCTTGAGCTCGTAGGGGTCGGCAGAACCGTCGGCCAGGGCGGCGTCGATCTTGTCGACCTCGGCCGGGGCGAGCGAGCTGGCCAGACGATAGTACTTGCCGATCATCTCGTCGGGGATGGACATGGTCTTGCCGAACATATCCTTGGGAGCGTCGGTCAGGCCGATGTAGTTGCCATAGGACTTGGACATCTTGCGCACGCCGTCGGTGCCCTCGAGCAGCGGCATGGTGAGCGCGATCTGCGGCTCCATGCCCATCTTCTCCATGAGCTCGCGGCCGGCGAGCAGGTTGAAGAGCTGGTCGGTGCCGCCCATCTCCACGTCGGCCTTGATCTGAACGGAGTCGAAGGCCTGCATCACGGGGTACAGAAACTCGTGCAGGGCAATCGGCGTCTGGGACTGGTAGCGCTTGGTAAAGTCGTCGCGCTCAAGGATGCGGGCGACGGTGAACTTGGAGCACACCTGCAGCAGGCCGGCCAGGTCCATCGAAAGGATCCAGTCGCCGTTGTGCACGATGGTGGTCTTCTCGGGGTCCAGAATCTTCATGGCCTGGCTCACGTAGGTCTCGGCGTTGGCCTCGATCTGCTCCTGCGAAAGCTGCGGACGCGTGGAGTTCTTGCCCGAGGGGTCGCCGATCAGCGCGGTGCCGTTGCCGATGATGAGGGTGACGTTGTGGCCCAGGTCCTGGAACTGACGCATCTTGCGCAGGGGCACGGCATGGCCCAGGTGCAGGTCGGGGCTGGTGGGATCGACGCCGAGCTTGATGTTGAGGGGCTCGCCCTTCTCAAGCTTCTTGCGAAGGTCGGCCTCGGGGACGATCTGCGCTGCACCCGAGGTGATGATACGCATTTGCTCGTCAACAGACAGCATTGGGTATCCTCCTTTTGCTATAGCACCCTCGCCGAAAACGGCGGTGCTGGAAGTTCATAAACCCACTAATAATAACCAAAACAGCGCGACGCGGCACCTACGACAGGAAAATCCTCGTCCTGCCGCACGCGTCGATAACGACCGGCAAACGCGTGCCGTCACGTTCGACCAAAAAGCGCGCCTGCTGACGGCGCGAGCAGTCACGGCAACGGACCTGTCCCGTCGCATCGGTAGCGCAGACGCTCTCGGCGGTCAGCAGGCAGTGCTCGCACACCATAAGCTCGGGACGATCGGCGTCGACCGGACCCCAGACGCCGGGTTCAGCAGCCAGTTCGGCAACACGTTCCGCATCATTGCCGAGCAACTCGGCCGACAAGTACACCCGCCCCGCACCGAGTCCGCGCAGCCAGGTAAGCGTGGCCCGATTCGCGCAGAACACCGGTGCCGCCACGTCAAACGTCACGCCCAGCTCGCGAGCGATCACCACCTGTCCCAGGTTACGGCAGACGACGCGCCCGGCACGCTGCATCAGTGAGCGGGTCCGGTCAGCATCACCCGTGCGGCACACCTCGTCAAGCACCACAACGGCGTCGGACAAATCAAGTTCTCCGCGCGGGTCGGCATCCATCAGCTGCCAAGCAAAAACCATGCGAGCGGGAACCGCGCACTCCACCAACTCCGTCGACGCACCGCTATCCACCGCAACGCTATCCAAGGGCAGCACCTCAACGGCACGCGCAACGGGCGCAATCGCATCCGCCTCGGCCTGCATGCGCTCCAACACCGCCGCCGTCTGATCCAACACGCCGGCGCTGCGAATCAGGTACACCTCGCAGCCCGTGTCAACCTTACGCTTGCAATGCACGACGACGCGCTCCCCCGCTGCGGCATCCACCGGACAGGGCACCTGCGGCCAGCGCTTGGGCACATCGGGACGCGCGTCGGCACCCGGATAGAACCGGATCTCGAGCGTGTCACCCGCCGCCACGGCGGCGTCGAGCTCAACGGTCACCTCTTCGTGGCCCACAGCGACCAAGCGCCCCACGCGCACGCCCTGGTTAATCGCACGCTCAAAGCTCATAAGCTCGGCGCCCGAACGCCCCCGCAGATACGCGTCGGTAAACCCACGGTTGAACGACCGGCCCAGCTCGCGTTCAAGCTCTTCCACGGCACCGGGGTCCCACGCGCCGTCGTACAGCATATCGAGTGCCCGGCGCCACACCCGCACCACGTTGAATACGTAATCGGGGTTCTTCATGCGCCCCTCGATCTTGAGCGACGCCACGCCGGCATCTACAAGCTCGGGCAGATGTGCAATACCCAGATAGTCGCGCGGGCACAGCAGGCGATCTCCCTCGACGGCGACAACGCTCTGCCCCGCCTCGTCCACCAGGTCGTACGCCAGACGGCACGGCTGCGTGCAGTCGCCGCGCATCGCCGAGCGCCCACGCCGCAGGGCCGAGAACTCGCACGCCCCCGAATAGCCGATGCAAATCGCACCGTGGCAGAATACCTCGATGGGCACGCCCGTGGCACATAGCGCCGCAATCTCGTCGACCGTCAGCTCGCGTGCCGTCGTCACGCGCTCGACCCCCAGCTCATCGGCGGCAAGTCGCACGGCGCCTTCGCTATGAACGCCCGCCTGCGTGGACAGGTGAATCTCGACCCCGGGAATCGCCGCGCGCAGCGCGCAGGCCAGCCCGGCATCGGCGACAATCAGAGCATCGGCGCCCAGCTCCAGTGCATGAGCTCCCAACGCCACCGCGTCGGACAACTCATCGTCAAACACGAACACGTTGAGCGTCACGTACACACGCACGCCATGGGCATGCGCCACGGCGCAGCCGCGCGCAAACTCGTCATCCGTAAAACCATGCGCGCTCACGCGGGCGTTAAAGCCGCCCAACCCCGCATAGATGGCATCGGCGCCCGCGGCGATGGCCGCAAACATCTGGTCGAGCCCGCCCGCCGGCGCCAGCAGCTCGGGCAGCGCCGCACCGGCAGCATCCAATCCAGTCTTGTGTTGTCCGCTCGGCCCCATCGCCCGAATCGCCATCGACAAACTCCTTACCAAGGTATGCATTCACTCTGAAAAATGCCGTCTTCCAGCATACACGAGGCCTCGCGCGCCCCGTTTGGTTTATCGTGTAATAACTTATGTCCATCCTGCCCCGACGGCACATCCGCCGTCCGGCACGACATACCTGGAGGTCAATATATGGGTCCTCGCCAACGACAGGGACGCAGCCGTTCAAAGACGCATGCTCTGCCCATAATCCTGCTCTCGTTTTTGGGCTTTCTTCTGATTGCGGGCGTGGCGTTTGGCATCGGCATGGTCGGCAACGTCAACCGCTGGCTGTCCGATCTGCCCGACTACACCGACGCCAACGCGTATCTGGTGAGCGAGCCCACCGAGATCGTCGACTGCAACGGCAACAAGATCGCGAGCTTCTACACGCAAAACCGCAAGTCCATCACCAAGGACGAGGTCTCCCCCTACGTGCTGCAGGGCACCGTTGACGTCGAGGACGAGCGCTTCTACGAGCACGGCGGTATCGACCTGTGGGGTATCGCGCGTGCTGCGGTGGCAACCCTCGGCGGCGGGCACGAAGGCGCCTCGACTATCACGCAGCAGCTGGTGCGCAACACCATCCTGCAGGAGGAGCAGTTCGACTCGACCATCGAGCGTAAGGTGCGCGAGGCCTACATCGCCGTCAAGATGGAGGACATGTACTCCAAAGACGAGATCCTCATGATGTACCTCAACACCATCTATTACGGCCACGGCGCCTACGGCATCGAGGCCGCAGCCGAGACCTACCTGTCCAAGAGCGCCGCCGACCTCACCCTGAGCGAGGCCGCGCTGCTCATCGGCCTTCCCAACTCGCCCTCGCAGTACGACCCCACGGTCAACCCCGACCTGGCGCTGTCCCGTCGCAACAAGGTCCTCGACAACATGTTGCGCCTGGGCCACATCACGCAGGAGGAACACGATGCCGCACAGGCCGAGCCCATCACCCTCAACGTGACCGAGATTTCGGGTAGCGGCGTCGACGTATACTCGCAGCCCTACTTTGTCGCCTATGTTAAGCAGCTGCTGGAGCAGGAGTTCTCGACCGACGTGCTCTTTAAGGGCGGTCTGACCGTCAAGACCACCATCGACCCCACGATGCAGCAGGTGGCAGAGAATGCCGTCCGCGAGCAGCTCGACACGCTCTCGCTCGACGGCCTGGACATGGGCATGGTCGTCGTCGACCCCAAGACCGGCTACATCAAGTGCATGGTGGGTGGCTACGACTACAACGCCGACGAGAACCACGTAAACCATGCCACGGCCAAGCGTCCCGTCGGCTCCACCTTTAAGGCCTTTACGCTGGCAACTGCCATCCAAAACGGCATGAACCCCAACGTCACCCTCAACTGCAACTCGCCGCTCAAGGCCAAGGGCACCACGACCGAGGTCCAAAACTACGCCAACCATAGCTATGGCAACATCTCGCTCAAGCAGGCGACGGCATACTCCTCCAACACCGGCTACATCCAGGTGGCGGAAGCCGTCGGCAACAGCAAGATCATCTCGCTCGTCAAAAAGCTCGGCATCGATCCCGCCAAGGACAACATCGAGGACGTTCCCGTCATGACGCTCGGCACCGGCTCGATCTCGCCGCTCGAGATGGCCGCCGCCTACGCGACGTTTGCCAACGGCGGCTACTATCGCCAGCCGATCGCCATCACCGAGATTGACTCTCGCACCGGCTCGGTGCTGTACCAGCACACCGACAATCCCTCACAGGTGCTTACCGAGGGCGAGGCCGCCGCGGTCACCGATGTTCTGTCCGGCGTCATGCAGGGCGGCGGTACGGGTGCTGCCGGTGCCCTGAGCGTCAACCAGCCCTATGCCGGCAAGACGGGCACCACCGACAACACCACCAACCTGTGGTTCTGCGGCTATACCCCGCAGCTGGCGTGCGCCCTGTGGACCGGCTATTCCGCGGGCGAGATCCCCATCCAAAAATACGGCACGGACCTGCTGGGCGACAGCACCAACCTGCCCGTCTTTAAGCGGTTTATGAACACCGTTCTGACCGGTACCGAGCGCGAGGAGTTTGCGACCGGAACGGCTCCCACCTACAAGAACAACAGCGTCTGGAAGTTCTACGGCACCAACAACACCAAGAAGACGGAGAACGACGACAAGGACGAGAACGAGGACGAAGAGGAAACCACCACGACGACTACCACGACGACCACGACCACCGAGATCACGGGCGGCGACACCACCGGCGGCACCGGTACCACAGGTGGCTCGACGGGCGGATCCACTGGTGGTTCGACCGGCGGCGATGGCGGCACGCCTACGCCCACGCCCACTCCCGACCCCTCGCCCACGCCTGACGATACGGTCGGCTAGAAATCATCCGGCCATAAGCAACAAGGCCCCCGAGCAGCTTATTGAACTGCTCGGGGGCCTTTTTAGTTTAAAGCGACCTGATGGGCGGTCTTTATACCGGCAGACAAAAAAGGGGGTACCGACCAACGTCGATACCCCTTACAAGCCACTATGTCAGCGCGCACAGTGCCGAGCGCACGACCCGCACGCCTACTTGCGAGAATTGCTCAGCTTATTGATCAGCGCCTCAAGACGCTCGCCGTCCTCGGCCGTCTGGGCAATAACCAAAATCGTATCGTTGCCGGCAAGCGAGCCAAGCACATCGGGCAGCTCTGCCGCATCAACGGCGGCGGCGATGCCGGAAGCCGTGCCAGGCTGAGCCTTGATCATGACCAGATTATCGGTGCGCAGAACGCCCGTTACGAGCTCGGAAACCATACGCTGCAGGTGCAGGTCCTCTGCCAGAACATAGATGCCCTCAGGGAGCTTACGCAGCCCCATATCGGCAATATCGCGAGAGACAGTCGCCTGCGTGCAATCAAAGCCCATAGCGCGGAGCTCATCGACCAGCACGCGCTGCGTACGGACGTCCTTATTGCGCACAATATCTCTAATGGCATCCTGGCGCCCATTGCGTTTTTTAGCCATACAAACCCTCTCTCCAAAAGATGGCGGAGACAATCAATCAGTGATTGAATAGTTTAACGCTATTTGAAGGCTTTTGTGTATAAGAACGCATTTCGAAACAATTCTATGCAAATTTGTTTCGTAATGAGCCGTTTAGGCGGTTTTTGCGCCCGTCCGGTTAAGAAAAGCTGCCAGATGCGTACACATCACGCAGCGCGCGGGCTTGGCGCTGGCAATCGGCCCAAACAACAGACCGAGTCCCCGATGGTTGTCCTTGAGCGCGGCGACCATCTGACGGGTTCGAGGCGCCTCGAGCATATCACGCATACGGGCGGAACGCTCGATTGACGACACTCCATGCGGGCTCAGACACAAATTCTCGATGCAGGCGACCAGTCCGGCGAAGTAGAACTTTTGGCTTGCCAGCTTGAGCCGACCACCGCTATCTGCTTCCGAGAGTGAGTCCGCAAGCTCGTCGAGCGCTCGAGTGTCATCGGATATCCTGGCATACATGGTGGGATCAAAGGCATCTGTAAGCTTAGGTGCCACCGCGTGGAAACAAGCGTCGCCGCAGCCGGACACGAATCGTGCCTGCGAGAGCGCATAAGCCATAAACTCAACCGTACGGTACGCCTTGCCACGCGACAGGCATGCTTCAAACAGCGGACGGCTATACATCACGCCAGAGGTCTGAGCGACTAGGCCGCCCAAAATCAACTGAGGCAGCCCGGCCACCATCGAAGATTTGCCATCAATGGAAATATGAGTAGCATCCAAGACGCGCGAATGACGCTCGCGATGCGCATCGTATCGATCGAGCGACACCGAGGGGAGCACAATGTCTGCCGCAGTATCGCACGCGATATCGACCAACTTGGAAAGGGCCTGCGGAGCAAACCACTCATCGGCGTTCATGGCGATGATGTGAGAGCCGCGCGAGGCAGCAAAACCGGCACGAAGACAAGCGCCGCGCTTCGCGTCCTCGACGTCAATCAAATCAATATGGATGTCCCTGTCGGCAGCAACTTGAAGCGAATGGCGCACACCGGGCGCAGCATCGCGGCAGACAACGACAATCTGCAAATCATAGAGGTCTTGGTTCTGGATACTCTCGAGCGCACGCATCGCATAGCTGGGCGAACCTTCTACCACAAGGATCACCGAAAGTCGCGGATGCGAGCCACGTCGAACCAAGTTATCCGTCCTCTCGACAGCAATGAATCAAACTGTCGTTCATGGTACACCCCGGCAATAAAAGCAATGAGACACCGGTTGCACTGCACGCCAAGAACAGATGTTGCACACGCGCAGCCCACAGATGACAGGTGCCGACGAACGGCGCGTCGAGCCCTCCCCTAGTCGAGCACGACAAGCTCGGCGGGATCGTAATCCACGCCCATAAACGTAAGGCCGCAGGCAGGAGCCGTGGGGCCCGCAGCGGTACGCTCGCAGGCATCGATAACCTCGCGCATCCACTCGGGTTCACGGCGATGCATGCCAATCTCGACAAGCGTGCCCACGATTGTACGGACCATCGAATGCAGAAACGCATTGCCCTCGATGGTAAACGTCAGGATGTCCTCGCCAAACGCAACCTCATGGCCAAACTCGGCACGCATCACGCAGCGATGCGTGGGCTTGCCAACGGCCGAGGCAACCTTGCAAAAGCTTTTAAAGTCCTGCTCGCCCAGCAGCGCGGGGCAGGCAGCAGACATAGCCTCAACATCCAAGGGATAGCGATGCCACCACACGGCGCCGCGGGACAACACGAGGCGCGCATCGCGATCGGCAATACGGTATGTATACGTACGGGAACGCGCGTCAAAGCGTGCAGAAAAGCCCTTACGGGCCCTGTAGACCTCGTTTATGGCGATATCTTTGGGCAGCAGGGCATCCATAGCCCGCAGCCACCTACGGCGCGTACACGCGAGCTCAGCGTCCGTTACGGGCACGCTGATGTACTGGGCCACGGCATGCACGCCGGCATCGGTACGACCCGCGCACGTCAGATCGATCGGACGGCGAAGCAGCGTCTCGATGGCACGGCGCAGCTCGCCCGCAACCGTCGTCTGCCCAGGCTGCTCCGCAAAGCCGCTATAGGACGAGCCATCGTAGGCCACGCGAAATACGAGCGTGGCGTCAAGCTCGGAAATCGAATTGAAATCAGACGGCGCAGTCATGGGCGCTCCCAACAAACAAGTAAAGGTATCGCGACAAAAAAGAGGGGCACGCGAACGTACCCCTCGAATATAGCCTATGCAGACGGAAAGTCTACTCAGCGGTCTCCTCAGCAGGAGCCTCCTCGACGGCCTCGACCTTCTTGGGAGCAGCGGCCTTCTTGGGGGCCGGAGCAGCCTTCTTGGCCTTAGGCGTGCAAGGCTCGGTGACGAGCTCCATGATAACGATGGGAGCGTTGTCGCCCTTACGGTTACCGAGCTTCATGATGCGGGTGTAACCGCCGTTGCGGTCCTGCCACATGCCCTGGGCAGCCTTGTCGAAGATCTCGGCAACGAGCTGCTTATCGCCGAGCTTGGCGATAGCCAGACGACGAGAGTGCAGGTCGCCCTTCTTGGCCCAAGTGATGATCGGGTCGACGACCGAACGCAGCGCCTTAGCGCGGGTCTCGGTGGTCTTGATGCGGTCGTTCTCGAAGAGGGCCTTAGCAAGGCTCTTCTTCATGGCCTTGGTGTGGCTCGCATCGGTGCCGAGCTTCAGGCCCTTCTTAACGTTGTGACGCATGGTCTAGTTTCTCCTCAAATATGCGAAGCATTAAGCCTTCAGGCTCAGGCCCATGGACTCAAGCTTGTCCTTCACTTCCTCGATCGACTTAACACCGAAGTTACGGATGTTGAGCAGATCGTTCTCCGAGAACTCAACGAGCTGACGGACCGAGTGAATGCTGGCGCGCTTAAGGCAGTTGTAGGAACGGACGGAAAGGTCCAGATCCTCGATCTGCTTGTCCAGCTCGGCGTTGTCGTTGGTGACCTCGGGAGCGAAGATCGAAGCCTCCTCCTCGACCTCGGGGGTCTCGGCAAGGTTCATAAAGGCGGCCATATGCTGGTTGATGATATTGGCAGCCTGGACCACGGCGTCGCGCGGGGCGATGGAGCCGTTGGTCTCGATCTCGAGGACAAGGCGGTCGTAGTCGGTGTGCTGACCGACACGGCAAGCCTCAACGAGCTTGGCGCAACGGGAAACCGGCGAGTACAGCGAGTCGACGTGGATCACACCGATGGGATCGTTGTCGCGCTTGTTGGCCTCGCCAGAAACATAGCCGCGGCCATAGCCGATGCGCATGCTCATGGTGAGATGGCCACCCTCGGTGAGCGTAGCGATGTGCTGCTCGGGGTTGACCAGCTCAAACTCGGACGGAATAAAGAAGTCAGCACCGGTGACCTCGCAGGGGCCGTCAACCGAGATGGTGGCGGTCGCCTCGTCGGTCGTGCCGAGAGCCCTGAAGACAAGACCCTTGACATTCAGGACGATGTCGGTGACATCCTCGACCATGTTAGGGATGGTCATGAACTCGTGCTGCGCACCATCGATCTGAATAGCCTCGACGGCGGCACCCTCGAGCGAGGACAGAAGAACGCGACGAAGGGAGTTACCCAGCGTATCGCCGTAACCACGCTCGAGCGGCTCGACGGAGACACGAGCAGACGTCTCGTTGATCTCTTCGACCTGAACCTGAGGCCTAATGAATTCTGACATGTATTACCTCCAGCCTCAGCAGCCCGGATGGACTACTTAGAGTAGAGCTCGACGATGAGCTGCTCGTTGATATCACCGCTGATCTGCTCACGCGTCGGCAGAGCGAGCACGTTACCAGACAGCTTCTCGATATCGACCTCGAGCCAGCCAGGGACCTCAAAGCGCTCGGAGGAAATCAGGGCCTCCTTGATGGGGAGGAGGTCACGGAACTTCTCGCCGACAGCGACGACGTCGCCGGCCTTGACGCGGTAGGACGGGATGTCCACGCGCTTGCCGTTCACGGTGAAGTGACCGTGACGGACGGACTGACGAGCCTCTTTGCGGGTGCGGGCGAAGCCAAGACGGAAGACGACGTTGTCGAGGCGAGACTCAAGGATGATCATGAGGTTCTCACCGGTGACGCCGTTCATCTTGCGGGCCTTGTTGAAGTAGCCGTGGAACTGCTTCTCCAGAACGCCATAGATGAACTTGACCTTCTGCTTCTCGCGCAGCTGCATGCCGTACTCAGATTCCTTGCGACGGCGCTTGGGCTGACGGATAGATTCCTTCTTGCTGCTGTAACCGAGCTCAGCGGGATCGATCCCGAGCTGACGGCAGCGCTTAAGAACAGGAGTCCTGTCGATTGCCATATTGATACGATCCTTTCAGTTACACGCGGCGACGCTTCTTGGGGCGGCAGCCGTTGTGCGGAATGGGGGTCTTGTCCTGGATGCTCGAGACCTCGAGGCCAGCAGCCTGGAGGGAGCGGATGGCGGTCTCACGACCGGAGCCGGGGCCCTTGACGAAGACGGAAACCTTCTTCATACCGTGCTCCATGGCCTGCTTGGCAGCGGCCTCGGCAGCCATCTGGGCAGCGAACGGCGTGGACTTACGGGAGCCCTTGAAGCCCACCTGGCCAGCCGACTTCCAGGAAATGACGTTGCCCTGGGGATCGGTGATCGAAACGATCGTGTTGTTGAACGTAGAACGAATGTGAGCCTGGCCCACGGAAATGTTCTTACGGTCCGCGCGCTTCAGACGGGCAGCGCGAACGTTCTTCTTAGCAGTAGCCATCTATCTAGCGCTCCTTATTTCTTCTTCTTAGCACCGATCTGACGCTTCGGGCCCTTGCGGGTACGAGCGTTAGTGTGGGTGCGCTGGCCGCGGACCGGGAGGCCCTTGCGGTGACGAAGGCCGCGGTTGCAGCCGATGTCCATAAGGCGCTTGACGTTCTGGTTGCGCTCACGGCGGAGGTCGCCCTCAACCATGATCTGGTTCTTATCGATATAATCGCGGATGGCGTTAACCTCATCCTCGGTGAGGTCCTTAACGCGCGTATCCACGTTAACGTTGCACTCGACGCAAATCTTCGTCGCAGTGGTGCGGCCGATGCCGTAAATGTAGGTCAGACCGATCTCAACGCGCTTCTCACGCGGGAGGTCGACACCATTAATACGGGCCAACGTAGTCTCCTCTCTTAACCCTGACGCTGCTTATGACGGGGGTTCTCGCAAATGACGAGGACCTTGCCATGGCGCCTAATGATTTTGCACTTATCGCACATCTTCTTGACCGAAGGACGTACCTTCATCGTTCTTCCTTTCGGTAGCGCTCAAACTACTTCCCTACTATCTACTCGCCCAGCCGCAGGCGTTTAAAACTATGGCTGGTCTTCACACACAATCCGACCGTAGGTTGAGCTAAGCCTGCAGTCGGAAATGGAGTGCGTGTATGCGTGCCGCTATTTGTAGCGATAGGTGATGCGGCCGCGGGTCAGGTCGTACGGGGAAAGCTCCACGACAACCCTGTCACCGGGGAGAATACGGATGTAATTCATTCGGATCTTGCCAGAAATGTTGCACAGAACCGAATGACCGTTCTCGAGCTCGACCTTAAACATGGCGTTGGGCAACGGTTCCTTTACCGTACCCTCGAGCTCAATTGCGTCTTCCTTCTTCACAAGCAATCATCTTTCTCTAGAAAACGACAGCGATTGAGTATTCTACAACACGTATATACGCATCGTAATAACTTCGTAATGGCTCCACAACTAAGTAGAACTTGTTACATTTGAAATGTAAAACAAAGCCGTTCCCTGATGCCCAAGATCGCCTTGAAATGAGAAGGCATAGACCTTGGGGTCATGCCTTCGAAATTGAAAGGCGAGGTTGGGCATCAGGGGGCGGCGACTTTTACATTTCTCCGCCTTGGAGCGAACACCAAGCACCTTGGGCATCCGTGGTGAGAATCACCGGACCGTCATTGGTAATGGCGACGGTGTTCTCGTAGTGCGCGGCGGGCAGGTGATCGTTGGTCGTAACAATCCAACCGTCGGAGCCCGTGCTCACATGGTTGGAACCCATCGTAACCATCGGCTCGATGGCAATGACCATGCCGGCCTGGAGGCGAACGCCCCTCCCCTTCTTTCCATAGTTAGGAACGTTGGGGTCCTCGTGCATCACGCGGCCAATGCCATGGCCTACATAATCACGAAGCACACCGTAACCGTGAGACTCGGCGAGGGACTGAACGGCATAACCGACGTCCCCGATATGGTTACCGGGAACAGCCTGCTCGATGGCAGCCTTAAGGCAATCGCGCGTGACCTCGCACAAAGCCTTGGCTTCGGGCGTGGGGGTGCCGACGAAAAACGTCCAAGCGTTATCGCCGACCCAACCGTCGACAACGGCTCCCGTATCGATGGAGATGATATCGCCATCGCGCAGGATCATGTCGGGGTTGGGAATACCGTGGACCACGGCATCGTTGATCGATGCGCAAATGGTCCCCGGGAACCCGCCGTAACCCTTAAAGGCCGGGGTGCCGCCATGCATGCGGATAATCTGCTCCGCGAGCTGATCGAGCTCAAAAGTCGAAACGCCGGGGCACACCATGGCTCCAACGTGGCGGAGCGCCATCTTAGATAGCGCTCCTGCCTTCTTCATCTGCTCGATTTGCGTTGCAGACTTAATCTTGATCATAAACCGAGAGCCTCTTTGACATCCCCGTACACGGTCTCGCGAGCCTGGTCACCGTTGACCGACTTGAGCAGACCCTGGCCACGATAGTAGTCGACGAGCGGGCTCGTGGACTTCTCGTAGACGTCGAGACGGTTCTTGATGGTCTCGGGCTTGTCGTCGTCGCGCTGATACATCTCGCCGGAGCACTTGGGGCAGGTAGCATCGGCAGCGGTGCCGGTGTAACCGCAGGCGCGGCAGGTGCGACGCGAAGACAGACGATCGATGATGACCTCGGGGGCCACATCGACCAGAAGGGCACAGTCGATCTCGCGACCCATGGCGGAGAGCTCGGAATCGAGCGTCACAGCTTGAGCGGTGTTGCGCGGGAAGCCGTCGAGGATGAAGCCCTGCTGGGCATCATCGGCGGCAAGGCGCTCCTTAACAAGGTCGATTACGAGCTGGTCGGGAACGAGCTCGCCAGCGTCCATGTACTTCTTAGCCTGAATACCAAGCTCGGTGCCACCCTTGACGGCAGCACGCAGCAGGTCACCCGTGGAAATGTGGGCGACGCCAAACTCGGCGACGAGCTCCTGTGCGACGGTGCCCTTGCCGGCACCCGGAGCTCCGAGCAATACGAGGTTCATGAGCAATCCTCCTCTAGCCTATTTAAAGAATCCATCGTAATCATACATCTTGATCTGGCCTTCGAGCTTATCGACCGTGTCGAGCACGACGCCGACCATGATGAGGATGGACGTGCCGCCAAATGCCTGGATCAGCTGGTTACCCGTGAAGGAGAAGATGATCGAAGGCACGATGGCGATGAGCGCCAAAAAGACAGCGCTGGGAAGCGTGATCTTGTTGAGCGCGTTCTTGATGTAGGCCGCGGTAGCCCTACCCGGACGGACGCCCGGAATAAAGCCGCCCTGCTTCTTAAGGTTGTCGGCCGTGTCATCGGGGTTGAACACCATGGAGGTGTAGAAGTACGCGAAGAACACGATGAGGACAACGTTAAGCACCCAGTTGAGCCAGCCGCGCGAAAGCGCAGAGGCAACTGCCTGGATCCAGCCGATGCCGGGGAAGAACACGGCAATCTGAGCCGGGAAGTACAGCAGCGCCGAAGCGAAGATGATCGGCACGACACCCGCGGTGTTGACCTTGATGGGCAGGTAGGTGGTCTGGCCACCCATCATGCGACGGCCCACGACGCGCTTAGCGTAGGAGACCGGGATGCGGCGCTGGCCGCGCTCAAGGAAAACAATCAGCGGGATAACCAGCAGGATGATGGCGCAGATGATCACCATGGTGATGATGCCACCGGCATTGCCCTCAGTGCTGGAGAAGATAGCCTGCGGCAGACCGGCCATGATGTTCGCGAAGATGATCAGCGACATGCCATTGCCGATACCGCGCTGGGTGATGAGCTCACCAATCCACATGATCAGCATGGCGCCCGCAGTGAGCGTGCCGACGATCATGAGGTCGAAGATGATCTCGGGAGCGCCGGCACCATTAAAGCTGATGCCGAAGCTCTTAAAGAGGAAGAGGTAACCCACGGAGTTGAGGATTGCCAGAGCCAGGGTGAGGTAACGCGAATACTGCGTAATCTTGGTCTGACCGACCTCGCCCTCGCGGGCAAGCTCATGCAGGGAAGGCACGACGGCCTGGAGCATCTGGAGGATGATCGAGCTGGTGATGTAAGGCATGATGCCCAGCGAAAACACCGACACATAGCTCAACGCGCCGCCAGAGAAAAGATTCAGGAGGGCCATAGCACCTGCGGCGACCGAATTGTTATCGGTCGAGAAAAGGCCCAGCATCCCCTGGAAGGGAATGCCGGGCACAGGAACGTGCGCACCAATGCGGTACACGACGAGCATAGCTATGGTAAAAAGAATCTTTTCGCGCAATTCTTTGATGCGGAAAGCATTCTTAAGACCATTTAGCACGGCAGCTCGACCTTTCCGCCGGCGGCCTCGATCTTGGCCTGCGCAGAAGCGCTGACCTTGTCGACCTTGACCGTGAACTTCTTGGTGAGCTCACCATTGCCGAGCACCTTGACGGGCTCGAACTCGCTCTTGGTGATGCGAGCGGCCTTAAGAGCGGCACCGTCGATCACAGCGCCGTCCTCGAACTTACGCTCGAGACGCTCAACGTTAACAGCGGTGTACTCGATACGACGGGGGTTACGGAAGCCCGGAAGCTTGGGCAGGCGCATAGCCAGCGGAGTCTGGCCACCCTCGAAGCCGGCACCCTTGGTGCCGCCAGAGCGGGAACCCTGGCCCTTCTGACCGCGGCCAGAAGTGGTGCCGTGACCCGAAGAATTGCCACGGCCGACGCGCTTGCGGTTCTTGGTGGAACCGGGCGCGGGAGTAAGATCGTGAAGCTGCATTTGCTACTCCTCTACAATCTCGACAAGGTGCTTGACCTTGAAGATCATGCCGCGGACGGACTCGTTGTCAGCAATCTCGCGAACCTCGCGGATCCTGTGGAGACCGAGGGCACGGACAGTACGGACCTGGTCCTGCTTGCAACCGTTGGTGCTGCGGACCTGCTTGATCTTGATGGTGTCAGCCATGCTTAGTTCTCCTTACCGACGAACATCTCGGAGACCGTCAGGCCACGGCGAGCCGCGACGTCCTCAGGGCTGGAGAGCTCCTTGAGGCCCTCGACGGCAGCCTTGATGATGTTGAGGCCGTTGTCGGTACCGAGGGACTTGGACAGGACGTTCTTGATGCCAGCAAGCTCAAAGAGGGGACGCACAGCGCCGCCGGCGATAACGCCGGTACCCTCGACAGCGGGCTTGATGATGATGCGGCCGGCACCAAAGTGGCCGAGAACCTCGTGCGGGATGGTGCCCTGCTCGGTCACCGGCACGTGGAACATGTTCTTCTTGGCATCGAGAGATGCCTTGGAGATGGCCATGGGCACCTCAGCGGACTTGCCCATGCCAACGCCGACGTTGCCCTTGCCGTCGCCAACGACGACGAGAGCGACGAGGCTCATGCGACGACCACCCTTGACGGTCTTCGACACGCGGTTGATGTAAACGACGCGCTCCTCGAACTCGGAGGCCTCGCGCTGCTGCTTCTGATTACGAGCCATGTGCTACATACCTCCTAGAACTCGAGACCGGCGGCACGAGCACCGTCGGCGAGGGCCTTGACGCGGCCATGGTAGATACGGCCACCGCGATCGAAGGCGACCTTGGTGATGCCGGCCTCGATGGCGCGCTTGCCAACGAGCTGACCGACCTTCTCCGCAGCCTCCTTGTTCGAGGTGTGGGTGCCCTTGAACTCGGCCTCGAGGGTCGAGGCAGAGACGAGCGTCAGGCTGGAGCCCTTGCTGTCGTCGATGATCTGGGCATAGATGTTGGCGTTAGTACGGGTCACGCGAAGACGCGGACGCTCGGAGGTACCCGAGACCTTGCCGCGAACACGACGCTGACGACGCTTGAGGCCTTCCAGCTTCGCCTTATGCTTGTTCATACGTAAACTCCTAAAAAGGTTGATCTTGCCAGCACCTGACGGGGTGCTGGTCTTATGCGAGTGAGTCGGTTACGACTACTTGGCGGCCTTACCCAGCTTGCGGCGGATGTGCTCGCCAACGTAGTGGATACCCTTGCCCTTGTAAGGCTCGGGAGGACGATGGCCGCGGATCTCAGCGGCGATCTGACCGACCTGCTGCTTGTTGATACCCTTGACGTTCACGTGGGTGTTGTCGGGAACCTCGAAGGTGATGCCCTCGGGAGCCTCGACGATCACGGGGTGCGAGAAGCCCAGGGAGAACTCGAGGTTCTTGCCCTTCTGCTGCACGCGGTAACCGACGCCGGCGAGCTCGAGCTTCTTCTCGAAGCCCTCGGAAACGCCAACAACCATGTTGTGGATGAGGGCGCGGGTGAGGCCGTGGCGGGCACGGGTCTCACGCTCGTCGTCGGGACGGGAAACGGTGAGGACGTTGTCCTCGACGTTGATAGCGAGCTTCTCAAAGACATCGAGCTCGAGCTGGCCCTTGGGGCCCTTGACGACAACGTTGTTGCCGTTGACTGCCACTTCGACTCCGGCGGGAATCTGGACAGGCTTATTACCGATACGAGACACGGTGATCTCCTTTCCTTCTACCTACCGAGCGAATTACCAGACGTAAGCGATGATCTCGCCGCCGACGTTGTGCTTGCGAGCATCGCGGTCGGTCATGACGCCATGGCTGGTGGAAATAATGGCGGTACCAAGGCCACCGCGGACGCGGGGCATGTCGGCAACGCCGGTGTACTTACGCAGGCCCGGCTTGGAAATGCGGCGGATGCCGTTGATGACCTTAGCCTTCTTGGGACCATACTTAAGCGTGATGTGCAGAGTCTTCTGGGGAACGGTGTCCTCGACATCGTAGCCCTCGATGTAGCCCTCCTCGTGCAGAACACGAGCGATCTCGACGAGCTTCTTGCTGCTCGGCATGGAGACCGTGGCCTTGTTCACAGAGTTAGCGTTACGGATGCGCGTAAGCATATCTGCGATCGGGTCTGTAAGGTTCATACAGATTCTCCTTCGTTCTTGATGAACACGTGCTCTTGGTTCTTCGCCGCCCTTAACGGCAAAGCCTTTTTAGCGCGTTTTCCCTGTTCCAAACTGATGCTTGAAACGCTGGTAGTGACTTACCAGCTGGCCTTCTTAACGCCGGGAAGCTCGCCCTTGAGTGCAAGCTCGCGGAAGCAGACACGGCACAGGCCGAACTTGCGGTACACAGAGTGCGGACGGCCGCAGCGCTGGCAGCGCGTGTACTCACGAGTAGAGAACTTCTGCTTGCGATTGCACTTGACGATCATCGATGTCTTAGCCACTTATATCCTCCTCACATAGAGTATTGTTCGCCCCAAGCGCCGCCCCCTTGTGGGAACGGCGCTTATAGGGCAGGTGAACCTATTTCTTGAACGGGAAACCGAAGGCGTCCAGAAGGGCCTTGGCCTCCTCATCGGTATTGGCGGTGGTCACGAAAGTGATGTCCATACCGCGCTGGTGATCGACGGAGTCGAAGTCGATCTCGGGGAAGATGAGCTGCTCGGTGACGCCCATGGAGAAGTTACCACGGCCGTCGAAGCTCTTGGCGGAAATGCCGCGGAAGTCGCGGATACGGGGGATCGCGACGGAGGTCAGACGATCGAAGAACTCCCACATACGGTCGCCACGCAGGGTAACCTTGCAGCCGATCGGCATACCAGCGCGCAGGCGGAAGGTAGCGATGGACTTGCGGGCACGGGTGATCATCGGCTGCTGGCCGGTGATGGCGCGCAGGTCGCGCACGGCACCGTCGATGGCCTTGGAATCGGTAGCGGCCTCGCCGACACCCATGTTCACGACGATCTTCTCAAACTTGGGGATCATCATGACGTTCTCGTACTGGAACTTGTCCTGAAGCTGCTGCTTGACCTCGTTGTTGTACTTGGTCTTCAGACGCGGCACATACTTCTCTTCTGCCATTGTTCACTCCTTCTTGGGGTTTTAAGCACGGGGCGTGGCCACGATGGGTTGTCCTCGTGCCTCCTGGCTGCATCCGCGCCGCTCATGGCATTTTGCGGTTTGGACTCGACACAGCAGGAGCCGACAAAACAATCGGTACTATACGCGCATTGGGTGCGTATTTCCAGAAAAACCTCGTCTGCCTGCACAACTCCACAACTCCCCTGCACAAATGGGTCCCAAAAAGCAGTTGCGGTGAAATAGGGACTGTTGGGCGGCCTAACAGGCTTAAACAATCCGTATTTCACCGCAACTTAATTGGTGGGGATGCGATTAGCGCTTGCGGGGGACGAGT
Organism: Collinsella aerofaciens ATCC 25986; assembly: GCF_964239575.1. Lineage (GTDB taxonomy): Bacteria > Actinomycetota > Coriobacteriia > Coriobacteriales > Coriobacteriaceae > Collinsella > Collinsella aerofaciens_BQ. The sequence continues at coordinate 19,710 of NZ_CAXSQQ010000005.1, read as the reverse complement.
TTGGTGCGGCGCAGGTGGATCATCTCGGCGGCAATGGAGATAGCGATCTCCTCGGGATCCTCCGCCTCGATGGCAACGCCGATCGGCAGGTGCAGCCCGTCGATCTGGTCCTGCGTAAAGCCCTCCTGCTCCAAGCGAGCCCGCACAAAGGCCGTCTTGCGACGCGAGCCCAAGCAGCCCAGATAGGCAGGTTTGGCACGCATGGCCTGAATCACCACGTCGATATCGGACTTGTGACCCGCCGTGGCGACGACCACCAGGTCGCGCGGGCCGATGGGGCACAGCTCGCTCAGGTTCTTGTAGTCGACCAGACGACGGTCGTAGACACCGGGCACCCATTCGGACGTCAACGTGCCGGGGCGGTCATCGCAAGCCACGACGGCAAAGCCCGCCGCCGTGAGCACGCGCGCCGTCGCAGCGCCCACGTGTCCGCAGCCAAAGATGTAGGTCAGGCCCTCGGGGCAGAGCGTCTCGATGTGCGCCGCGGGGATCTCGGAGGCCGCGTTGGTGTAGGTAACCTTACTCCCCTCCTCCACCAGCGAAAGCCCGGGGCAGCCCGCAATGGTGCGACGCGATTCCTCGCCATGGTACTCGGCCACATCGCCCTCGAGCGCGCTCGCGATAAACGGCTCAAAGTCGATGACGAAGTCGCCGGTGCGCCGATAGGCCAAGACGTCGGCAATTTCCTGGAACAACGGTGCCTGAGTCGCATCCAGATGCAAATAGCACAGGCAGATGGCTCCGCCGCAGATCATGCCGGTATCGGAGTTCTCGCCGCCCATGGTGTAGCGGACCAGACGCGACTGTCCCGCGCTCAGGAGCTCGCGCGCCTCGTCCAGCGCAAAGAGCTCAATCTTGCCGCCGCCGATGGTGCCCGCCTGGCTACCGTCGGCAAAGACGGCCATCCAGGCGCCCACGCCGCGCGGCGACGACCCCGCCGTCCCGGCCACGACCACCAGCTCGCACGTCTCGCCAGCACGCAGGGCGGCAAGCGCCGCATTCACAACATCGAGCTTTTCCATTGCCGCCTTCTATCCTCTAAAGACATCGATGAGCATGGCGAGTGCCTCGAGCACGCCGCCGCCGACCGACGTCGCCTTGTCCGAAATATAGTTGATATAGCTGGCATCGCCGCGCGGGTCGACGTCAGCACATTTAAAGCCCTCGGTCACCTGAACGCCGTTCGCCAAAAGCCCACGCAGGCAGCCATCGATCTGCGTGCACATGGGCGTATCGTCCACGTAGCCAATCACGTCTCCGGCGCTCACGATGTCGCCAATTGCGCGGTCGGACCGAAACACGCCGGCGGCGGGGCTGTGGATAACGCGCTCCTTGCCATAGCCGGCGATAATGCCCGGCACGCCCGTGTTGGGCTGGGGCGAACCTTGGGTAATGACACGGCCGAGAAAATGCCCGCGCATGGTCTCGACCACAGCGTCGCAGTCAACCGGCGCGGTAAAGCCCGGCCCCACGGCGATAACAGCAGGCGCCATGTCGCGCGTGGTGCCCAAGTTACGCTTGGCCAGAATCGCGTCGACCACAGCCGCGGGTTTAAGCTCATCGAGCATCTTGGCCTGGGGGTCCACCACCACGGCGACATCCCCCGCCTCGGTAATTGCAAGCGCCTCTGCCGGCGTCTGCGCCAAGCGGGCGCGAATGCCTTCGACCTCGACCTCGCCCAGGCGAATGGCCTCGCAAAAACTGATTGTGCGGCGGATGCACGTGGGAACCGCGATATCGGCCATAACGACCGACACGCCGGCGCGCACCAAGCGAGCGGCGACGCCCGTGGCGATATCGCCGGCGCCGCGAACATAAACGAGCATTCCCGGGACACCTCCCTGTGCTACGGTTTGAGCAGAGCAAATGCGGTTCGACCGCTACTCCTCTGATGATTATTTATTATCACAGTATTATACGGCGGTGAACAGATGGAAACGGTTAGCGGCAATCTTGCCTCGGCGCTCAGGATCGAGCCGGGCATTACCGCGATTATCGGCAGCGGCGGCAAGTCGACCTTGCTAAAGACGCTGGGTCTTGAGCTTATGCGCGCTGGCGGCCGCGCGCTCCTCTGCACCACCACGCATATGTTCCCCGTCGCCGGCGTGCCGTGGGACGGGTCGAGCCGTCGCCTGGACGCCGCGCCTTGGAAGCCGGGCGCCTCGCATGTCCCCGGTTGCACCTGCGAGGCATGCGCGGGCATGAGCCGCGGAAGTATCTGCCAGGCGGGTGTTTTGGACCCGGAGACGGGCAAACTCTCCTCCCCTGCCGAGCCGCTCGACCAGCTGGCGCAACGCTTTGACTACGTCCTGGCCGAGGCGGACGGCAGCAAGCGGCTCCCGCTCAAGGCCCACGCCGCCTGGGAGCCGGTGATTCCCTCTGGCACGGCCAACATCGTCTGGATCGTCGGCGCCTCAGGGCTCGGCAAGCCCATCAACGAAGCCGTCCACCGCCCCGAGCTCTTTTGCGAGCGTTGCGGCTGCGAGCCCACCGACATCGCCACACCCGAGCGCGTCGCCCAGGTGCTCAATGCCGAGATGCAGGCGCTGGGACTCAGCACCGCACGCATCATGCTCAACCAAGTCGGCACGCTCAGCGACCCCACGATGGCCGACCGCTTCGAGGCAGCTCTCGACCGCCCCGTCGTCGCCAGCAGCCTCAAGTAGCCGGCCCCATCTCCTCAGTTGCGGTGAAATACGGACTGTTTGGCCGCCCGACGGCCGCAAACAGTCCGTATTTCACCGCAACTGAGGAGGGGACACGGCATCTTTGCTGCTAGCGGGGCACGTAGCGACCGGGCTGGGCTCCGGTGGGCTCGCCATCGCGCGCCACCAGCACGCCGTTCACAAACACGGCCTTGGCGCGGCCATGTGCCTCAAAGCCCTCGAGCGGCGTGTAGTCCACGGCCTGATGCTGCGTCGCGGCGCTGATCGTCCAACGCGCGCAAGGATCCCACACGCACACGTCGGCATCGGCACCCTCGGCAAGACAGCCCTTGCGCGGATACATGCCAAAGACGCGCGCCGGGTTCTCGCTCATCAGGCGGCAGAGGTCCTCGGGGCCCAGCTGTCCCTCAAAGCTCGTAGCGATCGCGACGGGACGATGCTCCACACCGGGTCCGCCGTTGGGAATCGCGCGGAAGTCGTCGCGCCCGCGGTCCTTTTGCCCGTGCAGGTTAAAGCTGCAGTGGTCGGTCGCGATCGTATCGATCTCGCCGGCCACAAGCGCCTCGCGCAGTGCCGCACGGTCGCCCGCATGGCGCAGCGGCGGGCTCATCACATATTTGGCGCCCGCAAAGCCGTCCTCGCCCTGCTCCAAATAGCACATATCGTCGAGCATCAGATACTGAGGGCAGGTCTCGACATAGATATTCTTCTGCCCGCGCGCCTTGGCGGCACGAATGGCCTCGAGCCCCAGCTTGGTCGAAAGGTGCACCACGTTGACCGGAGCGTCCCCGGCCAAGTGCGCCAGATACAGCAGGCGGCTCACGGCCTCACCCTCGCACACGTCCGGACGGCTGAGCGCATGCCCCTCGGGCCCGTGGATGCCCCGCTCAAACACGCGCTTCTGCAGCTCATTCACCAGCGTACCGTTCTCGCAATGCACGCACAGGATACCGCCCACGCGCTTGAGCTCCTCCAGCACCTCGAGTGTCTCGGCATCGTCCAAGCGCAGGTGGTCATAGGCAAAGTAGGTCTTAAACGACGATACGCCCGCCTCGCGCATAGCCGAAAGATCGGCGCGGTTGCGCTCATTCCACTCGGCGAGTGCCATATGAAAGGCGTAGTTGGCCGTGCAGGTTCCGTCGGCACGGCGATGCCACTCGGCAAGGGCGTCGGGCATGGTCACGCCGCGATCGGCCGTCGCGTAGTCCACGATGGTCGTCGTACCGCCGCAGGCAGCCGCACGCGTGCCGGTTTCAAAGCTATCGGCTGTCCAATCCATGCCAGTCCAGCACTGCATATGCGTGTGGCCGTCGATAAAGCCGGGGAACACCCAACAGCCCACGGCATCCTCGACGGTATCGCCCTCGGCCGGCTCAATCGCCGCGGCAATCCGCACAATCTTGTCGCCCTCCATGGCAAGATCGGCGCGGCGAAGCCCCTGGGGCGTCACGAGCGCGCCGTTTTTGATGATGATCATGTTGCTCCTTATTGATTAATACAGTTGGCCACGCGATCAAAATACGAGCAGGCGGCAATATGCTCCGTTATGCGTCGCTGTCCCTTGACGGTATCGACGTCCCACAGCTCGTAGGCACGCGCCTCGACCAGCACCACGTCGGTGCGACCTTTGAGAATCGAGCCCCCGCCGTCCTTGCCCTCAAGACACATAAGTGCATCGAACAGTTCCGCCGGAAAGAGCACCGGGCTCGAAGGCTCACCGTTACACGCAAGACGCACCGGATGTTTGCGGCCACGCTCGTCAAATGCACGAACCATAGCCTCAAAAGAATCCGAACTCACGAGCGGCTGGTCGCCCGGTAAAAAGAGGCAACCTTTCCAGTTGCGTTCGACTCCCCACGAAAGGCCCGCACGGACGCTTTCGCTGCGCAGCTCGCCATCGTGCAGCACGCACGGGCAATGCTTGTCCTCGCAAATCTGGGCGACCTCGGGCCAACGCGTCGAAACCACAACGTCAAAGCCCCGGGGAACCGAATCGATGGTCCGGGCAATCAGCGGCTCGCCATAGATATCGGCGAGCATCTTGTTGGAGCCAAACCGCTTGCCCTCGCCCGAAGCCATAATGACGCATCCAAGTTTCATGGCGATACCTCCCCTGAAACCATCGTACCCATAACTCGCGCCGCGGGCATCCACATCGAAAGCGCTTATCCCGCACGCCCGCGATGCAAAAAAGGGGCACCCCGCCGGTTGGCAGAGCGCCCCCTTTACATGGCTTACCTCAACCCGGCTTTAGGCCTGGAGCCAACGGGCGGTGTTACGCTCGTCGAGGGCCTTGAGGGTAGCGGCGGGATCGGCAACCTTCTGCAGGAACATCATGGCAGCGATGGCGTACGGCTTGTAGCTGGCCTCCTTGTACATGCCCACGCGGTGCATGTCGAAGACGTCGGCGTTAACCTCGCCGTGCTCGCAGGAGACACCGGAGATGTCGGCGGGCAGCGGGTGCATAAAGATGGTGTCCTGGCCGTTGGCGGTCTTCTCCATGAGTTCGGTCGTGGAGCACCAGTCCTGATGGGTGGCGTTCTGGGCGAGCAGCTCCTTCTCGAGCGCTGCGATGCCGGCGTCATCGCCCTTGGCGTACAGGTTGGTACGCTTCTCCATGGCGGCAAACGGAGCCCAGCTCTTGGGGATCACGATGTCGGCGCCCTCGAAGGCCTCGGCCATGGTGTTGACCTGCTTAAAGGTGGTGCCGGACTCGGCGGCGTAGCCGCGGGCGCGCTCGACGACCTCGGGCATGAGGTCATAGCCCTCGGGGTGAGCCAGGGTGACGTCCATGCCAAAGCGGGGCAGCAGGCTGATCAGCGACTGCGGGCAGGACAGCGGCTTGCCGTAAGAGGGCGAATAGGCCCAGGTGACGGCAACCTTCTTGCCCTTGAGGTTCTCAAGGCCGCCAAACTCGTTGATGAGGTAGAGCATGTCTGCAGAGGACTGCGTGGGGTGGTCGGAATCGGACTGCAGGGAGATGAGCGTGGGACGGTGATCAAGGACGCCATCCTCGTAGGCCTGCTGGACAGACTCGGAGACCTCGGCCATGTAGGCGTCGCCCTTGCCGATGTACATGTCATCGCGGATGCCGATGACGTCGGCCATGAAGGAGATCATGGTAGCGGTCTCGCGGACGGTCTCGCCGTGAGCGATCTGGGACTTCTTCTCGTCCAGGTCCTGCAGCTCAAGGCCGAGCAGGTTGGCAGCCTTAGAGAAGGAGAAGCGCGTACGGGTGGAGTTGTCGCGGAACAGGGAGACGGCCAGGCCCGAGTCGAAGATCTTGGACGAGACGTTGTTCTCGCGCAGCTCGCGCAGGGCGTCGGCGACGATGTAGAGAGCCTTGAGCTCATCGGTGGTCTTGTCCCAAGTGTGCAGGAAGTCGCTGCCGTACATACCCTTAAAATCGAGGCCGTTCAGCTGCTCGACGAGCTCGGTAAACTTAGCGTCCATGGAAATGTCCTTTCTAAAGATGAAACGATCGCAATGAGTAGATGTGCTCCGGCATGCGCGTGTGGCCAGAACATGCAGAACACCATGACGAGGACCCGCCACCGTTGAGGAAGCATGGGAGATAACGACCGCGGGCCCCAAGTCAACAGGGGGTGCCGGGGACACGAGCGGCCCCCGGCTCAACATAATCGAGGAATGGGACTAATCGATCTTGTTGTTGGTCAGACCGGCGCGGAACACGGTGGCGTCGCCATCGGCCTGGCTCGGATCGTAGAGGTTCAGGGCAGCCACGTACATGGCGGCAGCGGTGACCAGGTCGTCCTTGTAGGTGACCTCGTTGGGAGCATGAGCCTGAGACTCGGCACCCGGACCAAAGCCCACGCAGGGGATGCCGTAGCGGCCCTGGATGGAAACGCAGTTCGTGGAGAAGGTCCACTTGTCGCACAGCGGGCGACCGGTGCGCTTGTCCATGCTGGGCTCGCAGCCGATGCGCTCGTCACCGAACATGGCCTTGTGGGCGTCGACGAGGGCCTTGACGTGCGGAGCGGTCTCCTTGTTGATCCACGTGGGGAAGTAAGCCTCGGTCTCGTAGACCTCGCCGGTCCAGGACGGACGGTCGTACATGTACATGGAGACCTTCACGTCGTCGCCGTACTTCTTGGCGGCCGGCAGGTTACGGATCTCGTCCAGGCAGGACTCCCAGGTCTCGCCGGCGGTCATGCGACGGTCGATGGAGATGGCGCAGGAGTCAGCGACAGCGCAGCGGCTGGGGCTGGTGTAGAAGATCTGGCTAACGGTGCAGGTGCCACGGCCCAGGAAGCGGGCATCCTCGAAGTGCTCGGGATTGTACTTGGGGTCGAGCATCTTGACGAGACCCTTGATGTCGGTCGACTCGTCGCAACCGTTGTTGTTGAGGGCGCGGACGTCGGCGATGATGTCGGCCATCTTGTAGATGGCGTTGTCGCCGCGGTCGGGAGCGGAGCCGTGGCAGGAGGTACCGTGAACGTCAACGCGGATTTCCATGCGGCCGCGGTGACCGCGGTAGATGCCGCCGTCGGTGGGCTCGGTGGAAATGACAAACTCGGGCTTAATGCCGTCCTTGTTGTAGATGTACTGCCAGCACATGCCGTCGCAGTCCTCTTCCTGGACAGTGCCGACGACCATGATCTTATAGCCCTCGGGGATGAGGCCCATGTCCTTCATCATCTTGGCAGCGTAGGTAGCGGAAGCCATGCCGCCCTCCTGGTCGGAGCCGCCGCGGCCGTAGATGATCTCGTCGGTCTCGTAGCCCTCGTAGGGATCGGCATCCCAGTTCTCGATGTTGCCGATGCCGACGGTGTCGATGTGGGAGTCGATGGCGATGATCTTGTCGCCCTCGCCCATAAAGCCCATGACGTTGCCCAGGCCGTCGACCTTGACCTCGTCATAGCCAAGGCTCTCCATCTCGGCCTTGATGCAGGCGACAACCTCGCCCTCCTCGCAGGACTCAGAGGGGTGGGAGATCATGGCGCGCAGGAAGCGAGTCATATCAGCACGATGAGACTCAGCAGCAGCCTTGATTGCGTCGAAATCGAGTTCTTTAGCCATTGTTCATAACCTTTCAAACGAAGGAATCTACCTGTGAGGTGGCGGAGCGATACCTATTTACTCCGCCCTAACGATTAGCAAGTGGGATATTCGCCTTCCCAAACAATGCGGCGATACTGGTCGGGATCCGTATCGCCCTCGGTGGAGAAGCAGAGCACAGAGCTCGTCTTGTCCAGGCCGATGAGTTCCTTGAGCTCGGCGTACTCGGGATCGAGCATGAGGGTCTCGACCAGGCCGGTGGTCACAGCGCCGGACTCGCCGGAGATGACGCGCGGGTCGCCCTTCTCGGGAGCGCCCAGGGTGCGCATGCCGCGAGCGGTGACCCAGTCGGGGCAGGACACGAAGGCGGTGGTGTGGTTGCGCAGGATATCCCAGCCCAGGATGTTGGGTTCGCCGCAGCACAGGCCGGCCATGATGGAGGGCATGTCGCCGTCCACGATGCGCGGATCTCCGTCGCCGGCGGCAGCGCCCTTGTACAGGCAGGCGGCAGGCGCGCACTCAACCACGACGAAGGTGGGCGGGTTATCGGGATACAGGTTGGTGAAGTAGCCCACCACGGCGCCGGCGAGCGAACCCACGCCAGCCTGGACAAACACGTGCGTCGGGCGGTTGATGGCCATCTCACGCAGCTGCTCGGCAGCCTCGGAAGCCATGGTGCCGTAACCCTCCATGATCCAGGACGGGATCTTCTCGTAGCCCTCCCAAGCGGTGTCCTGAACGATAACGCCGCGCTCGCAGGCGTCGGCCTCGGCGGCGGCCATGCGCACGCACTCGTCGTAGTTGACCTCTTCGATGGTCACCGTGGCGCCCTCGGCGGCGATGTTATCGAAGCGGGGCTTGGTGGAACCCTTGGGCATGTGCACGACGGCCTTCTGGCCCAGCTTGTTGGCAGCCCATGCCACGCCGCGGCCATGGTTGCCGTCGGTGGCGGTAAAGAAGGTGGCCTGGCCAAAGTCCTTGGCAAGCTGATCGGAGGTCAGGTAATCGAAGGTGCACTCGGCAACGTCCTTGCCGGTCTCGTCGGCAATGTAGTTGGCCATGGCAAACGAGCCGCCCAGAACCTTAAAGGCGTTGAGGCCAAAACGATAGCTCTCGTCCTTAACGCACAGGTTGGAAAGGCCCAGGCGCGCAGCCTGACCATCCAGGCGGGCAAGCGGAGTGACGGTGTACTGGGGGAACGACTGGTGGAAGGCGCGGGCCTTCTTCACGTGGTCGAGGCTCATGATTCCCAAGTGCTTGTCATCGCTCTTGGGCATCGTGTTGCCCGCCCACTGGATCTTATCGGCCATACGGTGAACTCCTTAAGTCCTCTCTTGCCGGCCCCCGCATACGCGTTTCAGCCCATTCCCATTCATGCGACTGAACTTTTATGTGGATGCCAAACAAAAAGTTTGTTAGCACTGTTCTATCACACTTTTTGATTGGCAAACCTAACAAATTGTTTGTTGCCGTAATCGGTACTTTTTCGCCGCCGAACGGTTACATAACGCAGCGACGCTTTCGTTATTTGCGAACAGGTATGGTTTATGGCAAAGTGTGCCCAAACTAATTTTTAGGAAGGCACCCATGACCCCCGCACAGATTGAGTTCTACAAGCGCCTTGCACACGGCCTGGCGCTCCAATTTGGCCCCAACTGCGAAATCGTCGTCCACGATCTGGAGACCGAAGACGTGGACCACTCCATCGTAGTGATCGAAAACGGCCACGTCAGCGGGCGCAAACTGGGTGACGGCCCCAGCCATATCGTGTTTGAGTCCATGCACGAGGGCGCCACCGACGTACACGACCGCGAGCCGTACCTCACTAAAACCACCGACGGTAAGCTGCTCAAATCGTCGACGATCTTTATCCGCAACGACGAGGGCAAGCCCGTCGGCATTTTGGGCATCAACTTTGACATTACGCTTATGAAGGCATTTGAGCGCTCGCTCGACGCTTTTACCGGCACCGGCGGCACGGGCTATACCGAGCCCGAGCCCATTACCAAGAACATCGGCGACCTGCTCGAGGACCTGCTGCACGAGTGCGAGCAGTTTGTGGGCAAGCCCGCGGCGCTCATGACCAAAGACGAGCGCATTCGTGCCATTGGCTACCTCGACCGTCGCGGTGCCTTCCTCATTTCCAAGTCGAGTGAGCGCGCCTGCGAGTTCTTTGGCATCTCCAAGTACAGCTTCTATAGCTACCTCAATGAGGCCAAGGCGGCGGCCGGCAACAAGTAGGCACTCGCCTGGATTGCCCCTCCCTTTTTGGGCGCGAGTTCTGGAAAGCACGAATCCGAGACCGAGCCGCTTGGGAAGTTCCATATAATCGATGTCATTAGTATTTCGAAAGGATGGGACAGAATGGCGTTGAGCAAGGCATCATGCACCGGTCGCGGATTGATTCCGGCAATTGGTGGACATGTGCACCGCATGTTCGATGAGGGTGAAGACGACCTGTTTTCGCTGAGCCTTGACGACGTGATGGATGATCGCCCGTGGACCGCCGACGAACTCATGGGCGGCGGCGGGGCTCGCCCGTCAAGCCCCAATCCCGCACTTGCGCCTGAGCCCGTATCTGCGCCGACTCCTGCGCAGTCGCCTGTTTCGACGCCCGCGCCTACGCCCGCACCCACTTCGGCGCCCACGCCCGCTCCCCGCCCCGCAAGCGACCCGTCCGAGACGGCGGCATTTCTCGCAGCAGCGACGCAGGGCAAATCGGCCGACAGCACCGTTATGTACAGCGCCCAGCAGTTGCCTGTTCCCGCGGCACGCAAGCCTCCGGTCGCAAGGCTCGATGAGCCCGTTGCCCATCAGGTTGCCTACGATTCCTGGGCTGCAACCGATCTGGATGAGACCTCTACCGGCATGCCGGCGCTCGATGTTCCAGTTAACCCGCTTTTTGCCGCCAACACGAGCGCCGCGGACTATGAGGGCGGTGCGGCATATTCCGGTTATTCCGATGGCTATGCTGGCACCGGTCGCATCGAGACCGAGGATTATGGCACCGCATCGAGCGATTATCTCAACGATCCGTACGCCGCCACGCCTGCACCGGAATATGACCCGGAGGCCGCGTCCGCGCCGGCGTATACCAAAAGCACGGGCGAAGAGCGCTTCGCCGATTATTACGCCGAGGAAAAGGCGCTGCGTTTCTCGGAATTTCCGCAGGCAGTCAAGGTTGCCTTTATCGCCATTATCATTGCCCTGCTCGGTGTCATTGCGTTTGAGGGGTTCCAGCTGTTCCGCGGCCCCACCCAAGCGGAGTCGGAGACCCAGCAAAAAGAGGACGACAACCAGTACCTGGACATCAACACCCTCAAGGGCGACCCCAACGACGAGGACGACGAGTAGCGAGGGCTGAAGGCGACCACAGGATTCCGCATCCAGCACCGACTTCTAAGTGCTGTTTTGTCATCCAGCCACACTTTTCCGAAGTTTTAAGGTGCCTATCTCGACACTTTTCCGTACTTTTACACGGCTGATTTCGACACTTTTCCGGATGGAAGCCGAATAATCACTTGGGAAACCAACGCCATCCGCGCGTCATTTCGCGGATGGCGCTTGATTTCTGTCCGTACACGTTGATAGACCCCATCGTGCCCGCAAGGAGCGGGCGCGTTTTATCCAGAGTCGGGGTAGAGAGTTGGCTCCACGATCCCGACGCCAACCGGCCAAGAGGCACGGTGGCCCTGCCAATATCGATGAAAGGAGTCCGTATGGACAATTTCTCCGTGCGCAGTGAGCGCAACTTCCACAACCTGGCAGCCAAGCCAAAACGAATGCATCTTCTGGACAAGCCGAACGGCTATGCCTCGGCCATGGTCAAGAGCAGTCTCCCCCACCAGATGCGCTTTACCGTGCAGGCGCTCGAGAAAGAGCTCTACACCGCCGGCGACCCGCACGTACTGCAGATCAAGCTGCTTGGAGACGACTCGCGCGAGCTGTCTAGCTGGAAGCTGTTTGCCGACGGCACGTGCGTCGCAAGCGGTTCGGGTGACTTTGCCCGCGAGTGCTTCTGCGAGGGAGCTGAGGTGTTTCTGGACCTGTGTCGCGACGCCGTCGAGACTGCCGAGCTGTGCCAGTGGAGCGAGAGGGAGTACGAGCTGTTGGGTGCCGCGCGCGGGATTGCGGGGGGTGTAGGAACAGAAGCCTCATGACGGTGGCCTCAGCTGGAATGACGTATCGCTCGATAAATGATCTCAACAACGTAGCCGATGCGCCGCATTTCACCTCAAAGGCATTGAGCGATCAGGAGGCGTCCAGCATTTCTTTGATATCCCCAATTGATTGTTCCGAGAAAGTCTCTTCATGTCCTTATAATCGCCCTTACGAGAAACGTGGACGAGACAGGCGTCCATATGCCGTCTCTAAACTAACGAGCCGTTCGCGGAAAGAACATCTGGCTAGCATGGGCCAAAGATATGCTGGTATCGCTGCAACAATTATGGAAGATCGGCACCACCAATGACCTCCTTGAAATTCTCCAGGCGCTTCGCGCTTAGCCTGCTCGCCTCGCTGTCCGCCACCGTAGCGCTTGCTTTGCCCTCAACCGCCCTAGCCGCGTCGGACCCGAACCCGCCCAGCATCTCCAACGTGACGATATCCGCGACGACAGTCACGGCCGGCTCCACGCTGCATGTCGGCTATAGCGTCGATGACCCTGACGGGGTACGGTCCGTCACGCCCATAGTCGAAGTCCTTGTCGAAAACGATACCGGAGACCATGGAATCAGTTCCCGTCTCGCCTTCTCGTCGACCGGCAACACGACCGCGGGCTTCGATATCTCCACCTCCCCGAGCGACCGGCCCTGCAGGTACCGGATCATCGGCCTCGGCGTGACCGATAGTCTTGGATGGGTTACCGATGTCTACGACACGACGTATGCCGAGGAGAAGGGGCTCGACTGTCCGACCTTCACCACCGACCCCCTCGAGTATGAGGTGACCGAGGGACCCGAGGACCAAAACCCGCCGACCGTGTCCTCCGTGTCGCTCTCGAGCAGGGAGGTCGCAACCGGTGCCGACCTCCACATCTCTTGGACCGTCTCCGATGCCGACGGCGTTCGCTCCGTTTCCCCCATACTGCGGCAGGGCTGGGAGAATTCGGACGACGGCTGCTCTGTTTCGTCAGCCTATTATCACGGAGGCTCGTCTATCGACGGGTTTGACCTCACATTCGACAGCAATAGGATCGGAAGGCACAGGCTGATCGGCCTTTCGGTCACCGATGGCCTAGGGTTCGAGACCGATGTGTACGAGAGTTCCTACGCCAGGGCCAACGGCATTTCGGGCGCGACTTTCTCGGTTGGCGACCCGAGCGAGCTGTGCTTCGAGGTGACCGGCAGCGCGATCGACCGGAACCCGCCCACGGTCTCGAACGTTTCCATCTCCGCGAAGAGGGTCCCCGTCGGCGGGATCCTCCGTATCTATTGCAATGTAGGCGACGCGGACGGCGTAAAGTCTGTCTCCCCGATCCTCGGCGACCCCGGCTATGTCGAGGACCCGAACTCTTTAAAGACCCGCAAAACGTTGAGCTGCAGCTACGATGCGGCAAGGGGCTATATCGAAATCGAGTTCCCCACGTCGCTCTCGATGGGCTCGTTTGAAATCCAAGCCCTCGCGGTCCTCGACAAGACGGGCCACGAGACCTTCGTCTACAGCTCCGCCTACGCCGAGCGTAACGGCAAGACCGGCGTTCAGACCTTTGATGTCGACGACGCGGGGGACGTCACCTTCGACGTGACCGCTCCGCTGTATGCCGCCACCAAGGGCGACGGGCAGGCGTATGCAAAGGACGGCGAGGCCGGTCTGACCTTCCGCTTCAGCGGTCCTCTCGATGAGTTCACGCGTCTCCTCGTGGACGGAACTGAGGTCTCCGCCGAGAACTACTCCGCAACCAGGGGCAGCACGATTATCGAGCTCAGGCCGTCCTACCTGGACACGCTCGCCGGCGGCGGACACACCGTCACGGCCGTCTGGAAGGACGGGACGGCGACCGATGCGTCCTTCACCGTGGAGGGGAAGGCCCAAGGGGAGCAGGCGGGCGGAAAGACCGACGTAAATTCACCCGGCGACAACAAAAGTGATCCTGCCACTCCTGAAAAGGACGCCGACGAGGCGGCTACAAAAAAGTCGGGACGCACGACAGCCGATGAACCAAAGCTCGCTGCAACCGGCGACTCCACTTGGATGGCCAGCATCGCATTGGCCATGGCGGCCACGGCCTGCTTCACGGCAGCGAGAAGGCTTGAGCCCAAGCAGCATAAGCACGAACAGTAGCTCAAAGCGAACTCAACTGGGAAGGGCAGATGGATAGCCGTCCTTCTCTTATAATCAACCCAATCCGCTGAAATGCAATCAGTTAACGAGTTTCGCCAGACGCTCGGCCTCTACCCCGCTCTAGCAAGCCACCAGGCGATGAGATAATGCCCACGACTATCAACGTAAGCAAGGAGCGCGCTATGGCAGACAACGAGACCAAACCCTCGGCGAACGACGGCCGAGAGGAGCTCGTGGCAAAACAGCTCGCATCGACCAAAATCCACCTCGCGCTCACTCAGAAGCGGGTGGACGTCTCCGGCGCCATCAAGCTACCGCTCGAGCGAATTCCCCAACTCGGCGTGGCGTTCGCCTCGCTCCCCTCGATGTTTCGCACCGTCACCAACACGGTGAGCGTGCCCACGCTGCTCCAGGCGACTGACAAATATGGTAACCCGCTCGATCCGTCGAAACTCAACACGTTCAAGGACGGCAGCGGTCTCACAGGGGGCTACCGCGACGCCGCCAAGGGCCTTGGGCAGGCGCGCTTCCACGTAGTCGAGGGCGACATCGCCACGAGCGTCACGCAGGTGCCTTACGATCCAACATCGCTATTCATGGCAGCCGCAATCGCGCAGATAAACCAAAAGCTCGACTCCATCCAGGAGTCCGTCGACGAAATGTTCGAGTACATGCGTCAGCGCGACAAGGCCAACATGCGTGGCAACCTCAAGACGCTCGCAGACATCCTCAACGGTTACGGCCTCAACTACGGCAACGCCACCTACATGGCAAACGCCCATATGAAGGTGCTCGACATCAAGCAGTCGTCCGCGCAGGACATGGAACTCTTCCGCTCGCAGGCACAGGCGGATCTGAAAAAGAAAGGGTTCATCGAGGTGCGAGACGGCCTGGGCAGACGCCTCGACAAGGTGCTCGACTACCTCAAAGACTGCCAGCTCGCCACCTACATCCACGCGTTCTCGCTGTTCCTCGAACCCATGCTCGCCCAGAACTTCGAGCCCGCAAAGCTCGCGGACGCCACTGCGAAGATCGAGGCTGATTCGATCGCGTACCGCGAGCTCTACACCGACTGCTACAACGCACTCGAAGCGGGGGCTGTCGACACCGTCGATGCGGCACTGCTGGGCGGTATCGCGTCCGCGGGCAAATTGCTCGGTCACGCCATCGCAAAGACCCCCGTGGGCGACCATACACTCATCGACGAGGCGCTCGAAGGCGCAGGAGAGAGCATCGGAAAGTTCAACGACAAGCAATCCGAGAAACTCCTCGAAAAGCTCCATCAGGCAAAGACGCCCGACGTCACGCCGTTCAAGCAGAGCGTAAAGGAGATCGACACCCTCTACAACCGCCCCGCGCAGATCGCCGTGGACGCCGAGAACGTCTACATCTTGCCTGCCAAGCAGCAGGAAGAGTAACGATACGCGACAGGCACGCGCCATGCAGACAGCTAACGCCCCTACCTTCCCGCCGCCTTCAGCTTCAGCAGCAGGTCGCCCAGCTCGGGGCACTTGCTAGAGAGGCGTGTCTGGGCCCGCTCGCCCATCCCCCAACGTTGGCGGACTTCTTGGGCGCGCGGACTCACGTGATAGTCCCCGTCCATCACCTGCTTGAGCAGCTTGGCGGTCACGCGCGCATCGGCTAGGGCGCTGTGGGCATGGCCCGTCGACTCGTCAAACTCGATGCCGAACCACGTTGCCGCGTCGCCCAACGAGACGCGCCCGTGGCTGCCAACGTCCATGATCGAGGTGTAAAACGCCTGCAGGTCGGCCCAGTCCGTAGGAAATGTGGAAAGGTCGATGTGCTTTGCCTGGCACTCGGTCAAAAGCTGCCGACGGTCCGCACCGTTCCAACAGACCACCTGGGCGGAGTAGCGACCGATCCAATCGCTGAGCCTTTTTATCACCATGTAGAGCGGATCGGCCATCGCGGTGTCCACGGCCGATATCCCCGTGAGCTCGCGGACGGGATACGCAACGCCTTCGGTAAATTCCGTCTGCACAAACTGCGAGAACTCGCCCATAACGTTGCCGTGGTAATCGAGCTTAACGGCGCCGACCTCGATAATCTCATTGCGCAGCCCACGGCGCTGGCGCTGTTTTGGCACCGGCGCAAACTCAAAGTCCAGCACAATCTGGCGCGCAAAGTTCGTCGTATCGATAGCCGAGATACACGGCGTCTTTTCAGCTGACACGGTTAGGGCCTTTCTCCGTTGCTTGCCGCTTGTTACATAAGCGGCTACATTGCCGTAAGGATAGGTGGCCGCGCGGACATGAAAGCTGGGCGCAATACCATGCGCTAATCACACGCCATGCAGACGGCCCCAAGAGAGTCGCCCGCTCTATTCAAATGGATAAAAAGATTTAGGCCCGGTGACTTGAATCAGCGGTCATCCCGGGCCCATCAATATGCAGTGTACCTACAGAGGGCTGGTTAATCAAACGGGCTTTCGGTGACGAAGACCTGCGCGTCTAGCCCCAATCGCCCAGCGCCGTCTTCTGCCGCCCTTACGAAAGGGGTTGATTTCCGATCTCAGCCGAACACATTAGGCGGACAGGCCGTTCCCGCAGCTAGCCGAACGCCCCCGAGGCCCCATCCGGGCCCCGGGGGCGCCGTTTTCCCAGTTGAAGGAACGGTGGAGATGTGTTTCGATGGGTCCGGTGGCCATGCTCCGCCCTCCGCCCGGCACCTCTTCCCAGACTCAGCCGGACGGTCGGTCAGTCTATTCCGTTTTGCCTTCAGGCTAGGCCAGCGGGGCATCGCCCCTCTCTGCGCGCGCCCTCTCGATGAGTCCCGGCGTCAGGTCGAGCTCGGCCAGAGGCACATCCTCCACGCCGTAGGCGTCAAGCAGCGCCGCCGCATCGTCCCCGAGCATCGCCCTGAAGGCGCGCGCGGGCGTCGAGAAGCCGAGCGCGCCGCGGGGCTCGGAGTTCACGTGCGACATGGCGAGCGCCATGTCGGCCGGGGATAGCCGGTCGAACCTGAGCCCGGCGCCCTTGGGCAGCAGCTTCCTGATCTCGACGTGGTTGCGCTCGCAGGCGCCCTTCTGGTCGCTGCGGCGCGGGTCGCAGTAGAACAGCCTCGTCTCGCTGGGCCCCTCGCCGAGGAGCGCGGCGATCGCGCCCTCGTCGGAGAACTCGGCGCCGTTGTCGGTGAGCACGGCGCGGAACACGCGGCGCGTCCCGTCTGCGCCGAGGACCGCCCGGACGCCCTCCAGGGCGGCCGCGACGCACCCGGAGGCCTTCTCCCCGAGCAGGAGCGCCAGCTGGAGCCTGCTGGGGCGGTGGAGCAGCGTGAGCAGGCAGGCCGAGTCCTCCCGGGCGCCCTCGACGGTGTCCATCTCCCAGGCCGCGGCGCACGCGTCCTCCCCGAGGGCGAGGAACGCGGCGTATGACCTGCGGGCGGAGTGGCGCGTGGCCGCCCGGACGGCGGCGCGCCTCCTCGGCCTGTAGCCGACCTTGCGCCTGAGCTCCATGTTGGTCATGCCGTCGTAGCCCGCCGCGACCCAGCGGTAAATGGTCGACGGCGACAGGTCCACCGGCCCTCCGTTGCATGCGGCCATCTGCTCGGGCGAGAGCCCCCGGCGCAGGCAGTCCCTGATGGCCTCCAGCCTGGCCGCCGCGGCCGGCTCGTCGGCGTCGATCCCGCGCCTGGACGAGACGAGCACCGAGTCGGCGCACAGCTGCGCGGCGCGGGCCTCGTAGAAGACGTGCGGGCGGCGCTTGCAGCCCATCGCGCGGTAGCGGCCGCACCCGTTGCAGCAGCGCGGCCACGCCGCCAGGCGCGGGCAGGCCGACGACAGGTCGGTGTCGGCGCCCACGCGCTCGCCGCGCCTGGGCTTCGGCGCCGTCACGAACCTGTGCGACGCAACCTCGGCGCTCACCGTCGAGGGCGACCTGCCCAGCTCCCTCGCGATCTCCCTGCACGAGGCCCTGCGCTCCAGCATCCTCTGGACCGTGTCCCGCTCGTGCCTCGTGAGCCTTCCGTAGGCCCTCGGGGCCGCTTTCGCGGAACCCTTCTTCCTCTTTCCGGACATGCCGTCCTCCGATCTTCCGGGGCCGGCCGGTCCGGCCCTCAGGGTATCGGGTTCCCACATTCATCCGTACATGTACGGATGAATGTGGGAGGTGTTCGGATGAAGTCGATAATCAAGGCCCTTACGAAAGGCTGCTATTCGAGGGAATCACGTTGCTGTTATTATCGAACATATATTCGTATTTATGACCGCGCTTTGATAGAATGGCAGTTGTTGACGGCAGTTCCATGTGCCGGGCAGCGCCCTCCATGCGACGGGAGGTGATGCCCATGACCGATCTGATTGATTTCGTGAAGCTCCTGACCGCTTTGGTCTCGCTCCTCACGGCGCTTATCGGACTTTCCGAGGCACTTAAGCAGCGTACGAAGCAAAAGAAGAGGGGTCGACGCCGTTAAGGCATTGACCCCTTAATCGAAGTAACGGCGCTGCCCAGCTATCCACAACTTGGGCTGCCGTCGACCTTATTCTACCCACGGACATTGAGTTTAACAAATGGTTTTTTCGGTAGCGAAGCCTCGGTCCCTCAGCCGCTCAGCACCTGCTTCCTACTCCAGCCACCATTCCATATCCACGGAGCACTCGACCTCGATAGGCTCTGGCTCCAGCACCGTCTCCTCGGAGCCTCCGGACGCCCCATCGGGAGCACACGCGGCAACACAGTATGTTCGACCATAGCCCGCCGCCCGACTGTTATACGAGATATGCTTGACGCCGCCCAGCATAGACCCCGCCGCAACGGCAAGTGCCTGCGCGTTGCCGCGAGCACGTTCAACCGCACGGGCAATCAGGGCGTCTTCCGCCGCGCGCTGATCCGCCAACTCAAATCGAATGCTCATGTCGGCATGTGACTCGCAGGTATTGAGTGCGGTCCACACAGCAGCAAAGTCAGTCGAATCGACAGGCGCGGCAACCGTACCGTACGCATAGTAGTTGTAGCCCACAATCGTCGCCTTCTTGCGCGTCATCTGCGCATAACAAGTGTACCGACAGCATGTTAATTCGCTATCCAAACCAAAGGGCGCCAGCGCGGCGGCTACGCGGGCGCGATCGGTGTTGTAATCCTCCAGGCACGATTCCTTGGTGGTGCGGCGACCACCAAAGCCAATGCTAAAGATCACGCGGTCGGGCATAACCTCGTCCTCTATCTCGGCGCCAACGCTCACATAACCGGTCTTATCCGTTGCCATGACATCCGTCCTTTCCACGAATGGCTACGTTGCGGTAAGCGTAGCCACCCGTGCGGACACAAAAATGGGATGCTGTGCCACGCGCGCCAGGCACGCGCCATGCAGATGGCCCCAAGAGAGTCGCCCGCTCTATTCAAATGGATGAAAAAGATTGAGGCCCGGTGACTTGAATCAGAGGTCATCCCGGGCCCATCAGAGCTCGTAGAGCTCTTGGTTGCTTTGGTCTCGCTCTTCACGGCGCTTATCGAACTTTCCGAGGCACTCAAGCAGCATTCGAAGCATAACAAGTCGCTGCCATTAAGGCACCGACCTCTTGACCAAGCAACGGCGTTTCCCAGCTCTCCAGAACTTGGGCTGCCGTCAACTTTATTCTATCCGCGAGCATCTGGTTTACCAAATGGATTTTCGGTAAAGGAAGCACGGCACGCCCGCAAAACCACTACCCTTGATTCTCATTTTCATTGCAACAGCCTCAGGACTCAGCGCAACGCGTTGCGCTGAGTCCTGAGGCGCGAATCCG
>NZ_CAXSQQ010000004.1:0-136280 GCF_964239575.1 Collinsella aerofaciens ATCC 25986 | reverse complement strand
CCCATCATCGCGGTCTATGGGGTCAACGATATGGCACCGTGGGGACACATGTATGTCAATCCTGGTCTAACAGAGCCTTAAATAATCATTCGGAGCAAATTTATTTTTATCCCCGTCTCAGAAAATCATCGGGCGTGGTCTTGGGCAAACAGTCTAGTTGCGCCTAAGGTGGACGACCGTTTCGCAGTGGAAGGTTTGCGGGAATAGGTCGACCGGTGTGATCTTGATGGGAGAGAAAGTGCCTTCCTCGACAAAGCGTTTAAGATCGCGCGCCAGGGTGGCCGGGTCGCAGCTCACATAGGCGACGTCGCGAGCGCTTGTGCTGGCGATGAGGTCGATGGCCTCAGGCGCTAGGCCTGCACGCGGCGGGTCGACTACTAGGACATCGGCGTCCTGGTCGGGGAACTCGCGCACCGCGTCTCCGCCAATGACGTCGACGTTATCAAGCTTGTTGATTTCCAGGTTACGGCGTAGATCGCGCACGGCGGGGCCGTAGGCCTCGACGGCAGCGACAAAGTCGCAGCGGCGGGCGAGCGGCAGGGTAAAGGTGCCGGCACCGCAGTACAGGTCCACGGCAAGCTCGTCTTCCTGCGGGTCGAGCGCTTCCATGACAAGCTCGATCAAAATCTCGGCACCCTTGGTGTTGACCTGGAAAAAAGACGGGGCAGACAAGCGCATCTGACCCTCGGCGATATTCTCGGTCCATGAGCCCTCTCCGGCGAGCATTTCGACCTTGCAGACACGGCGGGCCTTCTTTTCGCCCTTGCTCATCACGCGCACGATGCTCGTGGGATGAGCGGCGTCTGCCAGAACGCGGGAGACCTGCGAGCGCGGGAAGGAGCCCGTAGGCGTCCAGAGAGCGACCTCGAGCGCCTTGGTGCGGCGCGAGGCGCGAATGCCCACGCGCTCGAGGCCCAGGTCGTGGCTGCCGCTCAGATAGTTGAGCGCGCCGACGACCGATTTGAGCGCCTTCGGGAAGCGCTTATCGAACAGCGGGCACGTATCGACGGTCACGATTTTGCTGGGGTCGACACCGTGCATGCCAAGGCGCACGCGACCGTTGACGACGGTCGGTTCGAGCTCGATTTTATTGCGGTAGCCCCAGTCGTCCTTGGTGTGGCAGATGGGCTGTACCAACTCATCGACCTGCTCAGGAGCGAACTTGCCGATGCGCTCGAGCGTGGAGCGCAGGTTTTGCTCCTTGGCGGCGAGCTGTGCCGTGCGTGAGAGATTGCCCCACGAGCAGCCGCCGCAGATGCCCACGAAGGGGCAGGGAGGCTGAATGCGATCGGGGCTTGGCTCCAGAATCTCGGTGGTGCGGGCGCGCATGAACGACTTGCCGTCCTGTACGACCTCGGCCTCGACGGTGTCGCCTGCCACGGCACCCTGCACAAAGACGGCCTTGCCGTTGTCGGCGTGCGCCAGCCCGTCGGCGCCGTAGGTCATCGATTCTATAGTGAGCTTCATATTCCTGCCTGTCATTCGCGTTGTTGCTCGCACCATGGTAGCAGGGAAAAGCGCCCCGCATCCGAGGCTTTCCTCAAATGCGGGGCGCTTCTACAAACTGCTTCTACAAACGACTATTTCGTCTTGCCGGTAATGAGCGTCTTAAGACCCAGGCCGATCAGACCCAGGCCCATGCGCACGCGACCGGGGCGATGGCGCTCGATGGCCTTGGTCTTGCCGGCGGGCTTATCGCGACGGGCACTCGTCCCGGGTGCGGACTTGGTGACCTGCGGCTCGGGCTGAGGTGCAGGTGCAGGCTCGGGCTCAATGACGGTCGCCTGGACCTCTTGGACCTTGGGCGTGGTCGGCTGCGGATCAGGAGCTGGGGCGGGCTTTGCCTCGGCGGCGGGCTCCGGAGTCGCGGTAGCGGGCTCGGGCGCTTTCTCCATGGCGGGCTCTGCGGCAGCCTCGGGCTCATTCACCGGGGGAGCGGCAACCGCTTCCGGTTTGGCGGCTGCCCCATGTTCAACCTCGGCCTGAATAGCTTCTTCGGCCACACGTTCCTTCTCCTGTGCGCGCTGCTGCGCGGCGGCCTCGGCGTTGCGATAGGCGCGCTCCAGCAGGGCTTCCTGTGAGTTGAAGGGTTTCTCACCCTCTGCACGCTCCACGGGGACCCAGGTGCCGTCGCTCGTGAGGCTGCGGGCCTTCACGTTGTCGCGCAGCTGCATGCCCATGTACTCGTGCACCAGAGCGCGGCAGGTGGGGTCGAGCACGGGGAAGGCAATCTCCACGCGGTGCTCGGTGTTGCGCGTCATCATGTCTGCCGAGCTCAGGTAAATCATGTCCGAGTCCACGCCGAAAGCATAGACGCGCGCGTGCTCCAAAAAGCGTCCGACGATGGAGCGGACATGCACGTTCTCGGTCTTGCCCGGAACACCGGGCTTGAGGCACGAGATGCCTCGGATGATCATGTCTACGCGCACGCCGGCACACGATGCCTCGGCGATCTTGTCGATAACCTCGCGGTCGGTCAGCGAGTTGAGCTTAAAGAACACGCGGGCGGGCTCGCCGGCAAGGGCGCGCTGGATCTCGCGGTCAAGCCCGCGCATGATGAGCGGTTTCAGTCCGACGGGCGCCACACCCAGGAAGCGGTAGTCGCCGCGCAGGTTGCCCAGCGACAGGTTGCGGAAGAACAGGTTGGCGTCCTCGCCGATGCCGGGATGGGCTGTCATGAGCATAAAGTCGCTGTAGAGTTTGGCCGTCTTCTCGTTAAAGTTGCCGGTGCCCAAAAGTGTGAGGCGCGTTAGCGCCATGCCCTCGCGATAGGTGAGCTGGCAGATCTTTGAGTGGCATTTAAAGCCCTCGGAACCATAGATGACGGTGCAGCCGGCCTCTTCCAGGCGCTCGGCCCACTCGATGTTGTTCTGCTCGTCAAAGCGTGCGCGGAGCTCCATGAGCACCGTGACCTCTTTGCCGTTCTCGGCAGCATCGATCAGCGACTCGCATAGGCGGCTCTGCTTGGCCACGCGGTAGAGCGTGATGCGCAACGAGATGCACTCGGGGTCGTAGGCTGCTTCGTGCACCAGGTCCAAGAACGGGTTCATGGCCTCGTAAGGGTAGAAGAGCAGCTTGTCGTGCTGCAGCACCTGCTCGCGGATGGAGCGGGTCATGTCGATGGTGGGATTGGGCTGCGGCTTAAACGGCGTAAAGAGCAGCTCGTTGCGCAGGTGCTCGGGAATCTTGCCCTCAATGCCAAAGACGTAGCCCAGGTTGAGCGGGATATCGCAGGTAAAGACCGAGCGACGCGAAAGCTCGAGCGCCTTGCGGATAGTCTTGAGCGTCGCCTTCTCGAGCGATCCCGAGACCGCGAGCACTACCGGCTGCAGGCGCAGGCGCTTCTTGAGAATGCGCTTCATGTGCTGGCGGTAGTCCTCTTCCTCCTCGACGCCCTCGCCGTCCGGATCGATGTCAGCGTTGCGGGTGACGCGGATCAGCGCACGATCCAGCGGCTTATAGGAGCCAAAGCAGCTGTCCAGGCAGGCGAGGATGACGTCCTCGAGCAAGATGTAGGAGTAGGTGCCGGTGGGCGAGGGGATCTCGACCACGCGGTTCATCGAGGCGGGAATCTCGATAAGGCCCAGCAGGCTCTCCTCGTCGGTGGCACCGTCCAGACCACAGGCCAGATAGAGCGCGCCATTGCGCAGGTTGGGGAAGGGGTGGCGAGGATCGATGACCAGCGGCGAGATGACCGGTGACACGTAGGCCTGGAAGTAGCGGGTTACAAAGGTGCGCTCCTCGGGCGTAAGCGAATCGATGCGGGCGCGGTGAACGCCCAAGGTGTCGAGCTTGCCCTCGATGCTCTTAAAGATGGACTCCCAACGGGTAAGGAGCCCGGGCATTTCGGCCATGACAGCATCGACCTGTTCGGAGGCGGTCATATTGCTCTTGTTGTCGACAGGTTGTTTTTTGAGCTCCGCCAGATCGGACAGGCCGCCCACGCGCACCATAAGGAACTCGTCGAGGTTGGACTCGAAGATCGAGACGAACTTTAGTCGCTCGAATAACGGAACGGTTTCGTCGAAGGCTTCGTCGAGCACGCGGTTGTCAAAGCGTAGCCAGCTGAGCTCTCGGTTTTGCGTGTACGAGAAGTCGCGCGGCGGTTTGCGCAGCTTTGCGGCGGCTTGCTTCTTTTCGATTTTGCTCGGCATATGCATCTGTCCGTTCAGTCCCCACAAGGGACGGTAGCCTAACACTAATCACTATTGTCTCAATTTAGTCGACCGCTGGCACGGACGTATCGCGTGAACGGTATCTTTACCTACTTCTTACGCTGACAAGTCATAGGACTGACGTCCTGCTCGTCTGCAAGCGGTCTATATCCTCACTCAACTGGTACGTAAGTGTGAATAAGAATGATGGATAGCTGAATAGCATTGAATGCAGGCGGAAACGTAAACAAACATCATTTATATACATAAAACCGATTTAGCTATGCAATTCTGAATCAAAAGTTTAGAGATGCAATTGCAAATAGTTTTTAGGAAAAAAGAGCGTTTACCTTAGAAAAGTTACTTTAGAACGCCGAAGTACATTATGGGGGAATCTCGTGCGATATACCGTTCATCGCACTTTGTTGACCGTTCGGGGGCGAGGTGGAATTGCGGGTGGAATTTGGATATAACTAGAGCTGTCAGCAAGCAGCGTCCGCTATGGAAGGGCGCTGAGAGATTCGGCCGAAAGGCCCGAAAGAAAGGTAGGAGGCCATGACGAAAGGTCTGCACGTGCCTTCCGAGATCGGCAAGCTCAGGAAGGTCTGCCTGCACCGTCCCGGCGACGAGCTCCTCAACCTGCCGCCCGACGAGCTCGAGCGACTCCTGTTCGACGACGTCCCGTTCCTGGAGGTCGCGCAGCAGGAGCACGACACCTTCGCCCAGATCCTGAGGGACCAGGGCGTGGAGGTCCTCTATCTCGAGAACCTCGTCGCAGAGGTGTTCGACCAGGTCCCCGGCGCCCGCGCCGAGTTCACCGACCAGTACATCGCCGAGGCCGGCATCCGCGGCCAGCACATGCCGCAGATCGTCCGCGAGAAGCTGGACTCCATCGAGGACAACCTCGAGTTCGTCAAGAAGACCATGGCCGGCATGACCAAGGCCGAGATCGACATGCCCCTCACGGCGTCCACGACCCTCGACTCCCTGGTCAACTCCGAGTCCGAGTCCGACCTGATCATCGACCCGATGCCCAACCTCTACTTCACCCGCGACCCGTTCGCGGTCGTCGGCGAGGGCGTCAACCTCAACCGCATGTACTCGGTCACCCGCAACCGCGAGACCCTGTACGGCAAGTACGTCTTCAAGTACCACCCCGACTACAAGGACGTCTCGCTGTACTTCCGCCGCGACTGCCAGTTCCACACCGAGGGCGGCGACGTGCTGAACATCAACGAGAAGACCCTCGCCGTCGGCATCTCCCAGCGCACCCAGGCCGCCGCGATCGACGTCATGGCCCAGAACATCTTCTGGAACTCCGACTCCAAGGTCGAGCGCATCCTGGCCTTCGACATCCCGGTCTCGCGCGCCTTCATGCACCTCGACACGGTCTTCACCCAGATCGACGTCGATAAGTTCACGATCCACCCCGCCATCATGGGCACCCTGCGCGTCTACGAGCTGACCGCCGGCAAGAACCCGGGCGACGTGAACATCCGCCTGATCGAGGACACCCTCGAGCACGTCCTGGAGGACGCCACCGGCGTCGACCAGGTCAAGCTGATCCCCTGCGGCGGCGGCGACCCGATCGCGGCCTCCCGCGAGCAGTGGAACGACGGCTCCAACACCCTGTGCGTCGAGCCCGGCAAGATCTGCGTCTACGCCCGCAACACCGTCACCAACGACGTGCTGTACAAGGAGGGCCTGGACCTTCTCGTCGTGCCCTCCGCCGAGCTCTCCCGCGGCCGCGGCGGCCCGCGCTGCATGAGCATGCCCTTCTGGCGCGAGGACCTCTAGGGTCTTCTAGGACCCGTACAGGTCATAATACATACATCTAGCTGCCATTAGATGTCTCCCATTGGGGCGGTGCGGGTTTTCGCACCGCCCCAATCTTGTATGAGGAACGTCAACACGATTGGATGACTGCTTTTGTAAGGAGCTTGGCCATGGACATCAAGACGATTGGCGTTGAGGAATGGCTCAACGTTTGGGAGAAGAGCGCCACGTGGGACATCGCCCAGTCGACGATCTCGTCGCTCACCATGGGCGAGCTGCGCGCGCTTGATGAACAGGACGGCGCCACGTTCTACGAGCGCCTGGATCGCGAGAAGATGAACTACGGCTGGATCGAGGGCTCGCCGGAGTTTAAGGCCGAGGTTGCCAAGCTGTATCGTCGGGAGGTCAATCCCGATCACATTCTGCAGACCAATGGCTGCACGGGCGCTAACCTCAACGCCATCATGGCTGTGGTCGAGCCCGGCGACCATGTTATCGCCGAGTGGCCCACCTACGCGCCGCTCTACGAGATTCCGCGCACGCTGGGCGCCGAGGTCGAGTATTGGGAGCTTCGCGAGGAACTCGGCTGGAAGCCCGATATCGAGGAACTCAAGCGCTTGGTGCGCCCCAACACCAGACTCATCTGCATCAACAACGCATCGAACCCCATCGGTACGGTGCTCGATGCCGATATGCTCGGCCAGATTGCCGAGATCGCCCGTCCGGTGGGCGCCTACGTGCTGTGCGACGAGGTGTATCTGCCGCTTGAGAACACCGAGGCCTTTATGTCGATGGCTGACGTGTACGAGAATGCCATTGTCACCAACTCGGTGTCCAAGACCTATTCGACGCCTGCGGCCCGCGTGGGCTGGGTCGTGGCAGACGAAGAGATATCCAGCCGCATCCGCACCTATCGCGATTACACCATGATCTGCGGCGGCGTGTTCAACGATGCCCTGGCGACCTATGTGCTTGAGCACAAGGACAAGATCCTTGAGCGCAATCGCAAGATCGTGTTTGGCAACCGCGATATCGCGCAGGCTTGGATCGATACGCAGCACCGCGTTTCCTGGACGGCGCCGCAGGGCGTGTCTACCTCGTTTATCCAGCTGGATATTCCCGAGGACGACGAGGAGTTCTGCAAGCGACTGCTGTCCGAGAGGGGAGTGCTGCTGGTACCCGGCAGCCGCTTTGAGCTTCCCTGTGGCGCACGCCTGGGCTACTGCGCGAGCGAGGACGTTCTGCGCGAGGGCCTGAGGCTTTTGGGCGAGGCGCTGGCGGAGTTTGATCGCTAGGATTCCGATGATCTTCGAGGGCGTTATCTAAATTGGCCGAAGATAATCGAAACCGGACCCGTTTCCCTAGTGAAGCGGGTCCGTTTTTCTATACCGAGAAGTCAAGTTGTTACAAATGGGGCCGTAAAGCGAGCCGGTATCCGCTGGGCCTTATACTGAGTTTCCGGTGAACGGTATCAAGCGTCTGGTAAACGGTAATTTATTTACCAGAAATGAATAGGACAAACTTTTTTCTGAATAAAAATGAAAATGGTTGAGACACGGTATGAACCGCTAATTCTATTCATAGCTTTATTGGAAATATGCAATTTGAGGATGGTTTAGCAAAGTTTAGTTCCATTTGATTTTAGGATTGAAAACGCGTTTAAGCACGTAAATACGCTTTATTAAGATGAAGTGTGCCATGCGTGAAGTATATGTGTATGCCGTTCACCCCCCTATAAAAAACCGTTCGGGGACAAGGTGGAAGTATGAGCTGATTTTGGATATAAATATGTCGTCAGCAATAACGCCTCACACGGAGGGGCGCTAACGAATCGGCCCTGACAAGGGCCCGAAAGAAAGGTAGGAGGCCATGACGAAAGGTCTGCACGTGCCTTCCGAGATCGGCAAGCTCAGGAAGGTCTGCCTGCACCGTCCCGGCGACGAGCTCCTCAACCTGCCGCCCGACGAGCTCGAGCGACTCCTGTTCGACGACGTCCCGTTCCTGGAGGTCGCGCAGCAGGAGCACGACACCTTCGCCCAGATCCTGAGGGACCAGGGCGTGGAGGTCCTCTATCTCGAGAACCTCGTCGCAGAGGTGTTCGACCAGGTCCCCGGCGCCCGCGCCGAGTTCACCGACCAGTACATCGCCGAGGCCGGCATCCGCGGCCAGCACATGCCGCAGATCGTCCGCGAGAAGCTGGACTCCATCGAGGACAACCTCGAGTTCGTCAAGAAGACCATGGCCGGCATGACCAAGGCCGAGATCGACATGCCCCTCACGGCGTCCACGACCCTCGACTCCCTGGTCAACTCCGAGTCCGAGTCCGACCTGATCATCGACCCGATGCCCAACCTCTACTTCACCCGCGACCCGTTCGCGGTCGTCGGCGAGGGCGTCAACCTCAACCGCATGTACTCGGTCACCCGCAACCGCGAGACCCTGTACGGCAAGTACGTCTTCAAGTACCACCCCGACTACAAGGACGTCTCGCTGTACTTCCGCCGCGACTGCCAGTTCCACACCGAGGGCGGCGACGTGCTGAACATCAACGAGAAGACCCTCGCCGTCGGCATCTCCCAGCGCACCCAGGCCGCCGCGATCGACGTCATGGCCCAGAACATCTTCTGGAACTCCGACTCCAAGGTCGAGCGCATCCTGGCCTTCGACATCCCGGTCTCGCGCGCCTTCATGCACCTCGACACGGTCTTCACCCAGATCGACGTCGATAAGTTCACGATCCACCCCGCCATCATGGGCACCCTGCGCGTCTACGAGCTGACCGCCGGCAAGAACCCGGGCGACGTGAACATCCGCCTGATCGAGGACACCCTCGAGCACGTCCTGGAGGACGCCACCGGCGTCGACCAGGTCAAGCTGATCCCCTGCGGCGGCGGCGACCCGATCGCGGCCTCCCGCGAGCAGTGGAACGACGGCTCCAACACCCTGTGCGTCGAGCCCGGCAAGATCTGCGTCTACGCCCGCAACACCGTCACCAACGACGTGCTGTACAAGGAGGGCCTGGACCTTCTCGTCGTGCCCTCCGCCGAGCTCTCCCGCGGCCGCGGCGGCCCGCGCTGCATGAGCATGCCCTTCTGGCGCGAGGACCTCTAAGTCTTTCCGTTTCCGGTGCGGTCCCCCTACAACCGCACCGGCTTCGCCCGTTAAACGGGCAACACTAATACTTACGTAATTCATTTCTTCGAAAGGAATCAAACCATGGGTGTTAACCTCTCCGGCCGTAGCTTCCTCAAGCTTCTCGACCTCACCACCGAGGAGATCGAGTACCTGCTCAAGCTCTCCAAGAACTTCAAGGATATGAAGCGCGCTGGCGTTCCGCACCGCTATCTCGAGGGCAAGAACATCGTTCTGCTCTTCCAGAAGACCTCCACTCGTACCCGCTGCGCCTTCGAGGTCGGCGGCATGGACCTGGGCATGGGCGTTACCTACCTCGATCCCGGTTCGTCGCAGATGGGCAAGAAGGAGTCCATCGAGGACACCGCCCGCGTTCTCGGCCGCATGTATGACGGCATCGAGTTCCGTGGCTTTGCCCAGGACGACGTCGAGGAGCTCGCTGCTAAGTCCGGCGTGCCCGTGTGGAACGGCCTGACCACTGAGTGGCATCCCACCCAGATGCTCGCCGATATCCTGACCGTCCAGGAGAACTTCAACTACGACATCAAGGGCAAGACCCTCGTCTTCATGGGCGACTGCAAGAACAACGTCGCTCGCTCCCTCATGGTCGTCTGCTCCAAGCTCGGCATGAACTTCGTGGCCTGCGGCCCCGAGGAGTGCATGCCCGCCGACGACGTCATCGAGGCCTGCAAGCCCATCGCCGAGGCCAACGGTTGCACCATCAAGCTGACCACCGACGTCAAGGACGGCGTCACCGGTGCCGACGTTATCTACACCGACGTGTGGGTCTCCATGGGCGAGCCCGACGAGGTCTGGGCCGAGCGTATCGCTCAGCTCACCCCGTATCGTGTTACCTCCGAGGTCATGGCTATGGCCAACCCGGGCGCCATCTTCCTGCACTGCCTGCCCAGCTTCCACGACACCAACACCACCATTGGCGCCGAGAAGTGCGAGCAGTTCGGCATCACCGAGCAGGAGGTCACCGACGAGGTCTTCGAGAGCCCCGCTTCCAAGGTCTTCGACGAGGCCGAGAACCGCATGCACACCATCAAGGCTGTCATGTACGCCACGCTCAAGTAAGAGCATCTAGCATCTCGCTCGGGGTGTCTTGCTGCACACCCCGAGCGGCTTTGTCTGGTAAATATCTCGCACCAGGCGGCAGGCACGGCACGGAAGAGCCGCTTCGGGCGAGATCAGTAAATGATTTATGAAGGGGGGATGAGAACTATGACTGAGACCGCTAAGAAAAAGCGCGGTATGCCTTCATCGTTCACCATTCTTCTTGCTCTGCTGGCAATTGTCGCAGTGATTACCGTTATCGTCTCCGGCACGTCCGGTGGCGCGGTTACTGCCGCCCGTCTGAGCGATTTCTGCACCGCCCCGATTAAGGGCTTCGCTGACGCTCTGCCCGTCTGCCTCTTCGTTATGATCCTGGGCGGCTTCCTCGGCATGATGACCGAGACCGGCGCCCTGGACAACGGCATCGCCGTCCTGGTGCAGAAGCTTAAGGGTGATGAGATCATGCTCATTCCCGTGCTGATGCTCATCTTCTCCCTCGGTGGTACCACCTATGGTATGTGCGAGGAGACCGTTCCCTTCTACGCCTTGCTTGCCGCTACCATGATGGCCGCTGGCTTCGACCCGATGGTCGGTGCCGCCACCGTCCTGCTCGGCGCTGGCTGCGGCTGCCTGGGCTCCACGGTTAACCCGTTCGCCGTCGGCGCTGCCGTCGACGCTCTGACCGGCGTTGGCATTGAGGTCAACCAGTCCATCATCATCGGCCTCGGTGCCGTCCTGTGGATTGTTACCACTGCTATGTCCATCTTCTTCGTCATGAGCTATGCCAAGAAGGTCAAGGCTGACAAGGGTTCCACCATCCTGTCGATGCAGGAGCTCAAGGACGCCGAAGAGGCTCACGGCAAGGCTGCTTCCGAGGTTCACAATGAGGTCAAGCTCACCGGTCGTCAGAAGGGTGTTCTGATCGCCTTTGCCTTCACCTTCGTCGTCATGATCGTCGGCTTCATCCCGCTGGCCGACCTCAACGAGGGCGTCGCCAACTTCTTTGACGCTGGCGCTGTCTACGATGCCGACGGTAACGCCGTCGTCCAGGGCTGGTCTGCCCTGATCACCGGCCTGCCCATTGGCCAGTGGTACTTCGACGAGGCTTCCACCTGGTTCTTCCTCATGGCTGTCCTGATCGGTATCATCGGTGGCCTGTCCGAGAAGCAGATCGTCAACACCTTCATCACCGGCGCTGCCGACATGATGTCCGTTGTTCTCGTCATCGCCCTCGCTCGTGGTATCTCCGTCCTCATGGCTAACACCGGCCTCGACGTCTACGTCCTCGACGCTGCCGCCAATGCCCTGGCTGGTCTGTCCGGTGTGATCTTCGCTCCCATGAGCTTCCTGGTCTACTTCGGCCTGTCCTTCCTGATCCCCTCGACCTCCGGTATGGCCACCGTCTCCATGCCCATCATGGGACCGCTGGCTGTTAAGCTCGGCTTCTCGCCCGAGGTCATGGTCATGATCTTCTCCGCCGCCATCGGTGTCGTGAACCTGTTCACCCCGACCTCCGGCGCCATCATGGGCGGTCTCGCCCTGGCCAAGATCGAGTGGACGACCTGGCTCAAGTTTGCCCTTAAGCTCATCGTCGCGCTCTCCGTCGTCTGCGCCATCATCCTGACCGTCGCCTGCGTGTTGCTCTAAGTACCCAACGGGTACCCCACGGAAACCTTGACGATCCTGTAGAGGATCACCTGGTCATCGTCTGTCCGGTGGGGTAAACCCACCGGTAGACTCCTACCTTTAGCCCCCTTCCGTTCCGTGCGCGGGAGGGGGCGCTCTTGTGTTCCGGCGTTTTACCAAACGCCGGAACCACCCGACGCTGCAAGCCCGCCAGAGCGGCAATCTGACGTTCAATCGTCGGGCATGGCCAAAAGGCCTATGCCCTCCTCTTTCACGTCACCTTGCTCGCTCTGGCGGGCTTTCGCTGACTTTTGCTCCACCTGCGGCGCTGCCATTGTTGGTGTTATGGGGCGGTGCAATGGGGTCAGGTTAGTTTGCACCAAATATGTCCGACAAGAGGTTTGACGGATGTTTGGTTGGTGCCTGTTGATGGTCTGGGTATCGGGGAGGGCGGGCTCCGTTATAATCGCCTAGAACATTAAATGGAAACGGGACGGGAGCCATACATGCGCCAGGGTTTCGACAACGCGAAGTATATCGAGCTGCAGGCTGCTCACATTAAGGAGCGCATCTCGCAGTTTGGTGGCAAGCTCTATTTGGAGTTTGGCGGTAAGCTGTTCGATGACTATCATGCGAGCCGCGTGCTGCCGGGTTTTGAACCGGACAGCAAGTTCCGCATGCTCAAGAGCATCGCCGACGATGTCGAGGTTATCATCGCGATCAACGCGAACCACATCGAGAAAAACAAGGCTCGTGGTGACCTCGGCATTACCTATGACGAGGATGTGCTGCGCCTGGTTGACCTGTTCCGCGGCAACGGCTTTGCCGTCGCGGCTGTGGTCATCACCCAATATGCCGGCCAGCCCGCTGCCGATGTGTTCCGCAACCGCCTGAACGCGCTCGGTATTCCCGCCAAGCTGCACTATCCCATCGAGGGCTATCCGCACGATGTCGATCTGATCGTTTCTGACGAAGGCTACGGCAAGAATGAGTTCGTCGAGACCACGCGTCCGCTCGTTGTCGTGACGGCGCCCGGCCCTGGCTCGGGCAAGCTCGCCACCTGCCTCTCTCAGCTGTATCACGAGCATAAGCACGGCACCGCCGCTGGCTATGCCAAGTTCGAGACCTTCCCGGTCTGGAATCTTCCTCTGACGCATCCGGTCAATATTGCCTATGAGGCCGCCACGGCAGATCTCGACGATGCCAATATCATTGATTCGTTCCACCTTGAGGCCTACAACAAGACCACGGTCAACTACAACCGCGACGTCGAAGCCTTCCCGGTGGTCCGCGCCCTGATGGAAAAGATCCTGGGCAAGAGCCCCTACCAGAGCCCCACGGACATGGGCGTCAATATGGTCGGCTTTGCCATCACCGATGACGATGCCTGCCGCGACGCTTCAAAGATGGAGATCGTCCGCCGCTACTTTACCGCGGTCGAAAATGTGCGCCGTACTGGCGTGGGCGATGAGCAAGTCGACCGTCTCAAGATTATTATGAAGAAAGCCGGCATCGATAAGAACTACTCACCGGCGCGCTCGGCGGCCCTCACCAGGGAGCAACTGACGGGTGGTCCCGTGGGTGCCATGGTCATGCCAGACGGCTCCGTGGTGACCGGTAAGACCTCCACGCGCCTGGGCGCCGCAAGTTCGCTCATTATGAACGCCCTCAAGCATGTCTCGGGCGTCGACCTTGAGCTCGAGGTCATTAGCGATGAGGCGATCGAGCCCATCAGCAAGCTCAAGACGCATTTCCTGGGAAGCAAAAACCCGCGCCTCCACACCGACGAGACGCTTATGGCGTTGTCGATCACCTCGGCCACGAGTGAGACGGCCGCTCGCGTCCTTTCGGGCCTGGAGCAGCTGCGCGGTTGCGATGCCTTCTTTAGCGTGATCATCTCGCCGACGGACGAGACGGTACTGCGCAAACTGGGTATCAACGTGTGCTGCGAGCCCAAGTTTGAGCGCCGCGGTTTCTTCCATCGATAGGTTTGAAGTACCGCGGTAATTGCGTTGCATTTTAGCCGTATCGGGTTAGCGCCCGGTACGGCTTTTTGATCAATTAAGCGTCTATTTCGGCGAAAAATAGCCGTTTACCTGCCTGGAAACGATTTGAGCGGTATACAATAACTGTAACTGTTTCATCCTTAGCGGGATGCCGCATGATGGATATTACCTGCCATCGTGAGGTGTGTCGGTCGTGCACGGCGCGCTGGATGCTCGTGCTCGGTTAGAGGAGGCTGCCATGGCGGGCAAGGGTCGTGCGAGTGTCAACGATATGAAGCGTGTCGAAGTGCTGGTGTTGATGGAGATCGCCCAGCAAACCGAAGACAATGGCGGGCCGTATGGTTTCTCGCGCAAAACGCTTGCCGAGCGCGTGGGGGTTTCGCCGTATCGTGCC
Organism: Collinsella aerofaciens ATCC 25986; assembly: GCF_964239575.1. Classification (GTDB taxonomy): domain Bacteria; phylum Actinomycetota; class Coriobacteriia; order Coriobacteriales; family Coriobacteriaceae; genus Collinsella; species Collinsella aerofaciens_BQ. The sequence goes on along the minus strand of NZ_CAXSQQ010000004.1, from coordinate 122,133 downwards.
CGCGCCGCAATCGATCGCTTGGATTCCGAAGGCATGATTGATGTCGTCTCGCGTTATAGCGACGACGGCGGTCAGCTTGCAAATGGCATTTGCCTCACCGAACGTGGCGAATGGTATCTTGAGGGCGTCCGTACCGGCATGCTCGTTCAAGAAATGCTTGAGGACGCGGTTGCTAATCGATAGCAGCATGTAACCCTTGCCATAGCGACGCCGCCTGGGAAACCGGGCGGCGTTTTGTTTCAAGATTGAGAAATGCAATCGCACGCGAGAAAAATTGCGAACGGTCCGCGGCGCGAGTATTACAATGAAGACCCGTAAGATGTGGATAAACAACTTCTACGGGAAGCGCAGGTAACTCAATATGACCAAGCATGTGTTCGTAACCGGTGGCGTGGTTTCGTCCCTAGGCAAGGGTATTACCGCGGCCTCGCTGGGCCGTCTGCTCAAGTCGCGTGGCTACAAAGTAACGATGCAGAAGGCCGACCCGTATCTGAACGTCGACCCCGGTACCATGAGCCCGTTCCAGCATGGTGAGGTCTTCGTTACCGAGGATGGTTACGAGTCCGACCTGGACCTGGGTCATTACGAGCGCTTTATTGATGAGAACCTGACCCGCGATTCCAACTTTACGACCGGTGCCATCTACAAAAGCCTAATCGCCCGCGAGCGTCGCGGCGACTTTTTGGGCGGCACCGTGCAGGTGATTCCGCACGTCACCAATGCCATTAAGGACAAGTTCCGCCGCATTGAGGAGCAGACCGGCTCCGATGTGGTCATCACCGAGCTGGGCGGCACGATCGGCGACATCGAGTCGCAGCCGTTTGTCGAGGCCATCCGTCAGTACCGCAAGGAGGCCGGCCCCGAGAACGTCTGCTACATCCACGTGTCGCTCGTTCCCTATATCGCCGCCGCCCACGAGGTCAAGACCAAGCCCACGCAGCATTCCGTCAAGGAGCTCCGCAGCTTTGGCATCCAGCCCGATATCATCGTGCTGCGCTCCGACCACCATATCGATGACGCTATCCGCGGAAAGATCGCAAGCTTCTGCGACGTCGACACCGATTGCGTCTTTACCAACGAGGACTGCGCGAGCATTTACGATGTTCCGCAGCTGCTTGCCGAGCAGGACTTTGACCTGCGCATTTGCGAGCGCCTGGGTCTGGACCCGCGTGAGCGCGACATGAGCGAGTGGAACGAGTTCCTGCGCAAACAGAATCACGCCAACCATCACGCCGACAAGGTGAAGATCGCCGTCGTGGGTAAGTACACGCAGCTGCCCGATGCGTACCTGTCGGTTATCGAGGCCCTGCACCATGCGGGCGTCTTCTACGATCGCCATGTGGACGTCCAGCTGGTCGACGGCGAGAGCCTCGACGAGCAGAATGTCTCCGAGGTTCTGGGCGACGCCTCGGGCATCCTAGTCCCTGGCGGCTTTGGCAAGCGCGCCCTGGAGGGCAAGATCCTCGCGGCCGAGTTTGCCCGTGAGCACAAGATTCCGTATCTGGGCATTTGCCTGGGTATGCAGGTGGCCGTGTGCGAATTTGCGCGCAACGTCGTCGGCCTTGCCGGCGCCAGCTCCTCCGAGTTCGATCCGGATGGCCCGTATAGCGTCATCGATCTGATGAGCTCGCAGGAGGACGTGACCGAGAAGGGCGGCACCATGCGCCTGGGCGCCTATCCGTGCAAGCTCGCCGCCGATACCCTCGCTCGCGAGGCATATGGCGAGGAGCTCGTCTACGAGCGTCACCGTCACCGCTTTGAGTTCAACAACGCCTTCCGTGACCAGCTCGAGGACGCCGGCTTGGTTATCTCGGGTCTGTCGCCCGACGAGCGCCTGGTCGAGATGGTCGAGCTGCCGCGCGACGTGCATCCGTGGTATGTGGCAACCCAGGCTCATCCCGAGTTCAAGAGCCGCCCGACCAACCCGCAGCCGCTGTTCCGCGAGTTCGTGCGCGCTTCGATCGGCCAGCACGAGGGTGTCGACCGTCTGCAGGTGACGCCCATGAACCTCGCTACGGACTAAGGGTGCCGGCGAATAAGGAACATACCGAAGCTACTCCCCCGTCGCTCGCCGTGGCGGCGGGGGAGTATCTCGATTACCTCGCGGTCGAGCGGGGTTTGGCGCGCAACACGATTGCGGCCTATCGTCGTGACCTGACGACGTACTGCGCCTATCTGGAGCGGGCGGGTATTGTGTCTTTTGAAGAGGTGACCCGTCAGGTCGTGGAGGGCTTTGTCGCCGACCGTCGCGATGGGGGCTATTCCGATGCCTCGGTGGAGCGTTCGCTTGCGGCCGTGAAGGGCCTGCATGCCTTTTTGGTGCGCGATGGGGCTGTGGCCCAAAATCCAACGACGGCGTTGCGCCTGCCTAAAAAGGCTGAGCGTTTGCCGGAGTATCTATCGGTGGAGGATGTCTCGGCGCTGCTCGATCAAGACTTCCCCGAGGGCGAGATGGGCTTGCGCGACCATGCCATCTTGGAAGTGCTCTACGGATGCGGTTTGCGTGTGAGCGAGTTGGTGGGGCTCGATGTGGGCGATATCCATATCGACGATGGTTTTGTGCTCGTTCGCGGTAAGGGCTCAAAGGAACGCCTGTCCCCGCTGGTGGGAAGCGCGGCGCGAGCTCTGATGCTCTATGTAACTGAGGGGCGTTCTCGCTTGGCGGCCCATGCCCGCGGAACCGAGACCTCGGCGGTCTTTTTAAATAAGAACGGCCGCCGTCTGTCGCGCCAGGCCGTGCATGCGATATGCGAGCGGTATGGGCGTCAGGTGGGGCTGGTGGGGCTCCATCCCCATACCTTGCGCCACTCCTTTGCCACCCATATGCTTGCGGGCGGCGCAGACCTCCGTGTGCTACAGGAGATCTTGGGACATGCCGATATATCGACCACGCAGGTCTACACGCATGTCGACCGAACGCAACTGACCGAGGTCTATCTGGCGGCGCATCCGCTAGCACATCGTTAACACATCGCTGGCCTGCATATTTATAGGTACTTGGGGACGGGCCCCAGATTGCCGCGGCGTGCTTTTGCGCGCGCATGGGCAATCTGGGGCCTGTCCCATTTTTCGCCACTTGGCGTCGCGGTAGTGGGCCGCACGTGCCTTGGGTGGGGGAGTTTGGGGGGGCGATGTGAACGGTATATAAAGGGACGCAAAAATCGCCTCAAGGTCAACTTGAAGGTTGAGGTTGAACGGCGGGATGCCACAGGTGGCATCCCGCCGTTGCTGTAAACACAACATATTGTGTTTTCGAACATATGCTCGGGGGTGTTTTGCAACATATAGGGGGTGGAGTGGTGGGGCGGGGTGGGGGAAGGGGTGGGGAAAGATGTTGAAAAATGGGGCGGTTCCCCATATTATTGATGACATCGACAGGCGGGGTGGTTCCCCGCGTACGTGCCATCTGAGTAACCGAGGGGAGGGCGCACATGGGAATGACTGGTGCATACGAGCGCAATCTCGATGCAAAAGGTCGTCTGTCCCTGCCTGCACCCCTTCGCGAGGAGCTTGGAGAGCACGTTCGCGTGTTTAAAGCCCTGGATGTCGATGCTCTGTACGTGTTCTCTGCCGAGGCCTTCGATAAGTGGGTCGAAGGACTCTTCGCGGGTCGTGAGGGCCACGAGGGTTTTAACCCGCGTGACATTAATGACCAGAAGCTCATGAGGGCGATCAACAAGCGCACCACGTCGATGGACGTGGACAGCGCCGGTCGTATCGGTCTTTCCGAGTCTCTCCGCAAGCAGGCGAACCTTGACCGCGAGGTCACGGTTGTGGGCAACTACGACCACCTTGAGGTTTGGGATCGCGCCGCGGCCGATGAGGACGATGACGATGAGGCCCTGCTGGACCTCTTCTTCTCGTAAGGGCAAGGCACGGGTAACGGATGGAGCGTGGGATCTTGACACAAGAATATCGGCATGAACCTGTCATGCTCGGCGAAGTGCTTGAGTCGCTGCGGCTAAAGAGCGGCTCCGTTGTCTGCGATTGCACCCTTGGCGGTGCCGGCCATTCGGTAAAGATGGCCGCGCAGGTGGGGGAGACGGGCCTTTTGCTCGGCGTCGATCAGGACGACATGGCCCTCGAGGCCGCTGGCGCCCGTCTGGACCGCGAGGTTCCCGGCGTTCCGCACCAGCTGCTGAAGGGCAACTTCGGCGACTTGGACGAGCTGCTTTGCTCGGCCGAGGTGCCCGGGGTCGATGGCTTCCTGTTCGATTTGGGCGTTTCGTCACCGCAACTCGATATCCCTGGCAGGGGCTTTTCGTATAACGAGGACGCCCCATTGGACATGCGGATGGATCCGGGTAATAACACCTTAAACGCAGCTGAGGTCATCAACACCTATAACGAACACGACCTCGCCCGGATTCTACGCGTCTACGGCGAAGAGAAGTTCGCCTCGCAGATCGCGCGCGAGATCGTGCGCCGCCGCGAGCAAGAACCGATCGAAACCACCGGCCAATTTGTCGAGATCATCAAGGCGGGTATCCCGGCTGCCGCTCGTCGGCATGGTGGACACCCGGCCAAGAAAAGTTTCCAGGCCATTCGCATCGAGGTCAATCACGAGCTCGATGTGCTCGAACGAGGGCTTGATGCCGCCACCAGGTGGCTCAACCCGGGCGGACGTATCTGCGTCATCTCGTATCACTCGCTCGAGGACCGTATCGTAAAGAACCACTTTAAGGAGATGAGCCAGGGGTGCACGTGTCCGCCGGAGATTCCGGTGTGCGTGTGCGGCAACGTGCCGATACTCAAGGTCATCACCCGCAAACCCCTGGTTGCCCAGCCTGATGAGGTTGAGCGCAACCCTCGGGCGAGATCAGCCAAAATCCGCGTGGCGCAGCGTCTGTAGGCGTGACCGCGCGATATTGGACCTCCCGCTCGCACCATAAACGAAGCTTAAACACACTACCAACGTACTCGGGATGGGAGGCGGCATATCATGGGCTACAACACTTCAAGCGCAGCACTCGCCTATGATATGAACGCCATGCCCGCCTATCGTGAGACGCCGCAGGCCCCCGTTGCTCCCCGTGAGCAGCGCACGCCGCGCTTTGATGTCTACACGGGCGCGGGCCGTCAGGCAAACCAGGCGGTAAGCCCGGTTTTCATGAGCGTTCTTAAAACGTTTTGCATCATTGCGGCTATCTTCATGACGATCGGCGTCGCCCGCGTGGCGCTTGCCGGCGTTACGGCCCAGGTGCTCAACAGCAACGCCGAGCTTACCAACACGCTCGAAAAGGCGACCGATGAGAGCTCCGACCTGGAGGTCATGCATTCGGTCTATGGCGCCGACACGCGCATTCGCGACCTTGCGGGCGCTTATGGCATGGTGGAGCCCAGCGAGAGCGTTACACTTGACTTTTCGCAGGATGCAGCCGCGGGCGCCAACGCGACCGCGACCGCTCAGTAGCAAGACGGTAGCTGAGTATGACAAATGACTATCGCCGCGGTTCCGATGGGGGCCGCGGTTCTGGACGTCCCTCGTCGCGGGGACGTTCTGGTTATCAAGGAACGGGTCGGCAATCTTACAACGCCGGGCAGTCCCGTGGCAACGACCCGGCGTCGCGACTTCGCGGCTCGGGCGGCCCTCAAGTGCATAACACCAGGTCGCGCAAGAGTTCGTCGACCGAATGGCTCACAGGCGCGCCTCTGCCTCGCCGCAAAGCCGTCATGGGCTTCATCGGGCTTGGCTTGGGCTTGGGCGTCTTTCGCCTTGCCGACTATCAAATTGTCGAAGCCGATAAACTGCGCGAGCGTGCCGATGCGCGCCGCCTGCTTGCGCAGACCCTCTATGCCAAACGTGGCACCATCTACGACCGCAACGGTAACGTGCTGGCGTCGTCAGTCGAATGCCGCAATATCGCCGTAAACCCGCAGCTGGTCGAGGACGTGGACAAGACGGTGTCGGCGCTGGTCAAAGCCACGGGAATCGATAAAAAGACCTGCCGCAAGCTCGTTGAGTCCGATGGAACCTGGGTGTATATCAAGCGCCAGGTGGACGAAGACGATGTTGCGGCGCTGGAGAAGAAGAACCTGCCCGGCGTGCTTTTTGAGCAGGCCATGAAGCGCGTATATCCATACGGCAATCTGGCATCGCAGGTGCTGGGTGTAGTGAATGTAGACAACGACGGCTTGACGGGTCTCGAAAAGCAATACAACAAGCTTCTGACCGGCACGAACGGTTCTCTCGTACGCGAGCGCGCGAGGGACGGCAGCTATATCGCGGGCGGTGCCTATAAAAAGGTGGCTGCGGTCGACGGCGTTGATATCGTGACGACGCTCGACGTCAATATCCAGCGTGCGGCCGAGGATGCCCTGGCAGAGGCTGTCGAGAAGACAAAGGCCAAGAACGGCTCGGCGCTGGTCACCGATCCTACGACAGGCGAGATCTTGGCAGCCTGCTCGTATCCGACTTACGACCAGACCGATCTGGAAAACGCCAAGACCGAGGATATGAACTTGCGCCTGGTCACCGACGCCTACGAGCCCGGCTCGGTCTTTAAGACGCTCGTGGCGGGCGCCGGCTTCGACTTGGGTGTCGTGCGATCGAGTACGTCGTTTGAGGTGCCGGCGAGCATCAAGGTGGGCGACGATACCGTCACCGATGCCGACAAGCGCGACTACGCCATGACCATGGATGTGCGCGAGATGATGCGCCGTTCGTCCAACGTGGGCTTTGTCCTGGTGGGGCGCAAGATCGGTGCCGACGACTTTGCCACCTATGTGGACAAGTGGGGCATCGGTCACAGCTCTGGTGTAGATTTTCCGGGCGAGAGCCTGGGTATCGTCAAGGAGCGTGACCAGTATGACGGCGCCACGCTGGGCTCGATGAGCTTTGGACAGGCACTGTCTGTCTCGCCGATTGAGATCGCACGTGCCGTGGGCGGCATCGCCAACGGCGGCGTGATGATGACACCGCACTTCTATAAGTCCAGCAAAGGCGACGAGAAGGACTGGGGCGAAGGCGAGCGCGCGATTTCGGAGGACGCCGCATCCCAGGTGACATCGTGCATGCAGACGGTCGTGTCCGAGGGAACGGGCGTTGGCGGCGCGGTTGACGGCTATGACGTAGCGGGTAAGACCGGTACGGCCGAACGTGCCGACGAGAACGGCGGCTACCTCAAGGAGAACTACATGTCGTCCTTTATGGGCTTTGCACCGGCACAATCGCCCAAGGTGCTGTGCTATATCACGCTCGACGGAACGCCGAGCGGCTCAGATGCCGCTGCGGTGCCGTTCCAGTCCATTATGGCCAACGCGCTCGACGTGCTGGGTATCCCGCACGCGAAGTAGGGGGTTACAATCTTTGGGGCGTGGTTTGTTGTCCCATATGAGGGTGTTCACATGCCCTGCACCACGCATGTGCGGCGCTGGGATACAATACGCCGATAGCATTATTAGGTTTACAGGGGAGCTGCAATGATAGAGATCGCCGTCAACAACCTCGCGGCCGCAACAGGGGCCCGAACCGTGACGGGAGAAGCCGATCGGGTATGCCGCGGGTGCGTTATCGACTCGCGCCAGGTCGAGGAAGGGACGATTTTCGTCGCCTTTCCCGGTGAAAACGTCGACGGCAATGATTTTGCTTCCCGTGCCGTCCAGTCGGGTGCCGGCGCCGTCGTGATGACGCGTGAGCCCGAGGCCGAGCTGGTCTCGCTGGCGCAGGACAAGGGCTGTGCCATCTTGCTGACCGATGATCCCGAGGAGTTTCTGCTGCGTTTGGCGCACGCGTACCGTCTGGAGCTTGGCTGCCTGGTCGTTGGTATTACCGGTTCCATCGGCAAGACGACGACCAAGGACGTGCTCGCCGCCGTGCTCGCCAAGCGCTATCGTGTCTGGGCCACCAAGGGCAATTTCAATAACCTGATCGGCATGCCGCTCACGGTGCTTTCCGCTCCGGCCGATACCGAGGTCCTGGTGCTCGAGATGGGCATGAACCATTTCCACGAGATTGAGCGCCTGTCCCAGTCCGCCAATCCCAACCTTGCCATCGTGAGCAAGATTGGTACCTCTCATATCGGCATTTTGGGTAGCCGCGAGAACATCGCCCGCGCTAAGGCCGAGATTGTCCAGGGTATGTGCGCCGCCGGCGACTTCTTGCCGCTGCTGGTTTTGGGCGGCGAGGACGACTATACACCGTTCATTCGCGATACGTTCGCCCAGCCTGCTGGTATCGACGTGATGCTGGCCGGCGTCTCGGACGATGATGAGGTCCGTGCCCGCGACATTCGTGTTGATGACGAGGGCCGTCCGGTCTTTACGCTCGATTTTGGCCAGGGTGAGACGACCGATACCATGCTTGCCATCCCCGGCGTGCAGTCCGTCCCAAATGCCGTTAAGGCCGCCGCAGTTGCCTATCGCCTGGGCGTGACGCCCGAGCAGATCGATGCTGCCTTTAGAGGCCTCACGATCACCGGTCACCGCCAGGAGATCAAGCGCGCCAAGAGCGGTGCCCGCGTCATCGACGATTCCTATAACGCCAGTGCCGAATCTATGGCTGCTGGCCTCGATCTGCTGTGCTCGCTTTCGTGCACGGGGTCTCGTATGGCGATCCTAGGCGAGATGGGCGAGATGGGCGATGAGGCTCCTCGCATGCATGAGCTCGTGGGCGCCTATGCCGCCGCCAAGAAGCTCGACATGCTGGCGTGCGTGGGTGGTGAGCTGGCCCAGCTTATGGCCGATGCCGCGCGCATGATGGGCATGGACGAGGACCGCATCCAGGTGTTCTCCGATTATCAGCAGGTGCTCGACCGCATGGGCGGCGCGCTTGAAAAACATGATGTTGTACTGGTCAAGGGTTCCCGCTTTGTTGAGCTCGACCGCTTTGTGGAAGGTGTGTGCTAGCCCATGTTCGGCAATCCCTCGTATCCAACGTATCAGGCTTTTTTGGGGCTTGGCATCGCCGCTGCCATTGCGCTGCTGCTCATGCCGTGGTGGATCAAGCTGCTCAAGGTCGAGGGTATCGGCCAGCAGGTTCGTGCCGACGGCCCCAAGCGTCATTTGGTTAAGCAGGGAACGCCCACCATGGGTGGCGTTGTCATCCTCGTCGCGATCTCGCTGACCTGCCTGCTGATGGGCAAGCTCACCACCGAGCTCGTGCTCGTGCTGCTCGCCACGCTGGCGACCGGCGTGCTGGGCCTGATCGACGACCTGACCTCCGTTACGCATGGGCGCTCGCTCGGTCTGACGCCCCATGCCAAGATGATCGGCCTAACCATTATCTGTGTCACCTTTACGGTACTTGCCGTCAACTGGTGCGGCGTCGCCCCCGAGATTCGTTTTCCCGGCGGCCTGACGATTGACCTCGGTGTTCTTTCGACCACCATCTGTGGCCTTTCGTTCCCGTGGCTCTACATTGTCTTTTGCTGGCTGATGATCGCCGGTCTTTCTAATGCCGTGAACCTGACCGATGGCCTTGACGGTCTTGCTGGCGGCACCTCCATGATTGCCATGCTCGCCATGGCTGCCATGGCGTTTTTGCACGGAGACGTGAACCTGTCCATCTTCTGCACCGCGTGTGCCGGTGCCTGCTTGGGCTTTCTGTGGTTCAACTGCTATCCGGCGAGCATCTTTATGGGCGATACCGGCTCGCTTGCCCTGGGCGCCGCGTTTGCCTGCACGTCCATCATGACCAACACCGAGGTCGTCTCCCTCATCATCGGCGGCCTGTTTATCGTTGAGACCCTGTCGGTCATGATTCAGGTTGTCTACTTCCACTTTACGCACAAGCGCGTCTTCCTTATGGCGCCCATCCATCATCATTTCGAAAAGAAGGGCTGGGCCGAGACCAAGGTCGTCATCCGTTTTTGGATTATCGCTGCGGCCTTTGGTGCCGTTGGCCTTGCTCTGTTCTTCCAGTTGGGATAGTGGTCTTTCATGTCTCTTGCTGATGTCTTTAGCCTGCTCGTTTTGGGTCAGGGCAAATCCGGTCTCGATGTCGCCCGCTGGGCGTTGGCACATCCCGAGCGCGTAAGTGCCGTTACCGTGTATGGCGGTGGCACCTCTGAGCCCAATGACGCCACGCGTGCGCTCGAGGCTGCTGGTGCGTCGTTTGTCTATGGGACCGAACAGGTCGAGGGCGCCTATGACGTATGCGTGACGTGCCCGGGCATCTCGGAGTTCTCGGGCTTCTTTAAGGCCGGGCGCGAGCATGCCGCCCAGATTATGGGTGAGCCCGAGTTTGCCTATCGCCTGTCGCCCGATAACTGGATTGCCATCACGGGCACCAACGGCAAGACGACCACCACGTCGCTGACTGATTATCTGCTTAAGGCTGCCGGCGAGGCCAGCGTTGCTGTCGGCAACATCGGCGAGCCGCCGGTCAACGAGATTGACGGCCGAGCCCACAACGAGTGGTTTGTGGCTGAGCTCTCGAGCTATCAGATTGCTACGACAACCGAGCTCCACCCCCGCGTGGCGGTGCTGCTCAACATCACTCCCGACCACTTGGGCTGGCATAAGAGCCATAAGAACTATGCGCTTGCCAAGATCAAACTGTTTGACAATATGGTCGATGACGATCTGGTGGTTGTCGACGTCGAAGACGCCGGCATTCACGAGTTCGATGAGTACATCTACACGCCGAGTCGTCGCATCTGCAAGGTTGCCTTTGACGAGCCTGAGGGCGAGGATGCCGCCTTTGTGCGCGACGGCAAGATGATCGTGCGTCTGAAGGGTGTCGAGACCCCGCTCATCGCTACATCCGAGCTCAAGATCTCGGGCCATCACAATGTTATCAATGCCCTGTGCGCCGCCACGGCTGCCTTGGCGGTCGGTGCCGATGTCGATGGTGTCTGCCGCGGTCTTGACTCGTTCCAGCCGCTCGAGCACCGCGTGGAGCCGTGTGGCGAGATTGACGGCGTGCGCTACGTCAACGATTCCAAGGCGACCAACACCGATGCGGTCGAGAAGGCACTGACGGCATTTCCCGATGACGACGTGATCTTGCTGCTCGGCGGCCACGATAAGGGCACGCCGCTCACGGACTTCGCGCGCGTCGTTATGGACAACGTGCGCTCGGTCGTCTGCTTTGGCGATGCGCGCGAGCGCTTCACCGCCGCTATGGACGAGGCCGATGTCGATGGCGATGTGGATATCGCCCAGGCGGATGACCTACGCGACGCCGTGGACGTCGCCCGTTCGCTGTCGAGCCGTGGTGACGTGATCTTACTTTCTCCTGCCTGCTCTTCGTTCGATGAGTTCTCGGGCTATGAGGAGCGCGGCCGCGTGTTTAAGGACTACGTGGCCCAGCTTGCCGCTGCAGCGAAATCACAAATGGAATAGGGGTTGCGGTGAGAGAGGAGAGCCCCCGACAAGGTATGAGGAGGCCCGACTCGGACCGTGCTTCCTCACGTCGTATCACACCGCGTTCCAGCCGCGGCGGGCAGTCGTTTGGCGAACGCTATATTGCCGGCGTTCCCGCCCGTATCATGCGCCCCCGTTTGATATTCATGGCCTGCTTGTTTACCTTGGTATGCTTTGGCCTGCTGATGGTGTACTCGGCGTCTTCGGTCGAGGCGCTGCACGAGAATGGCTCGGCGACGTTTTTTCTGGGTCGACAGGCCGCGTTTGCCGTGGTCGGTGTTCTGGCGCTGATTGCCATCGTGCGCGTTTTGCCGGACAGCTGGTTTGGGGAGGATGTGCTCAGGATCTTCCTCATAGGCATGATAGGGCTACTGTTTCTGGTGTTCTTGGTGGGCAGCGGCAGCCGTGGCGCCACGCGCTGGCTTAACATCGCCGGTATTCAGTTCCAGCCTTCCGAGTTTTTAAAGCCATTTGCCATTGCGTATTCGGCCATCATGCTTGATCGCTTCTTTTCGCCCGGTGGCAACATCAACGAATTCCTTCGCAAGATGGGCATCTACCTGGGCATTTCGCTCTTTCTGATTTTTATCCAGCCCGATTTCGGTACTGTCCTGATCATCCTGTTGACCCTCATGTGCATGGCGTTGTTTGCGGGTCTCGACCCCAGATTTATCTTCGGCGTGCTAATCTTCGGCATTCTCGTGATCGTGATTGCGCTTGTTGCAGAGCCGTACCGTATGGTGCGTATTCAGGTTGCCTTGAACCCTTGGGCCGACGAGTATGGTGACGGCTATCAGGCCACGCTTGCCATTATGGCCTTTGCCTCGGGCGGTCTGTTCGGCCGTGGCATCGGCAACTCAACCATGAAGTACTCGTATCTGCCCGAGGCGCACAATGACTACATCCTGGCCATCATTGGCGAGGAAGTCGGTTTTGTCGGAACCGTGCTGTTCTTCTTGGTGTTTGCGATGCTGATCTACTCGGCGTTTCGCATTGCCGAGCAGGCGACCGATCGCCGGGGCGCGCTTATGGCGTCTGGCTCCGCGGTCATTCTCGCAGTGCAGTTTTTGATTAACGCGCTGGGCATCCTCAACGTGTTTCCCATGACGGGCAAACCGTTGCCGTTTATTAGCTACGGCGGTTCGTCGATTATTGTGTCGCTTATGCTTGCCGGGTTGATTCTGCGCGTTTCGTACGAGAGCGCCCGCCGCGATGAGTATGACCGCCGCCGTGAGAGCTTTGCCGTTATGGACGAGAGCACCGCCGGCGTGGCCCATGTGCGCGGTGAACGACCTTCGCGTAGCGGCTTTACCGTTCTGGATGGTTCTGCATCCGAGCCGGCAGCCCGTCCACGCCCGCGAACGGCTCCGCAAGGTCGTCCGCAGCGCCCCAGCCCTCGCAACGCGGGCGGCGGATATAATCGAATCGATTTGAACTCGGACCCGTCGGCACGTCTGCGCACCGACGACCAGGGACCGCGTGTACGAAGGGACTACCATGACCGATAAAATGACCGTTGCTATTGCAGCCGGCGGCACGGCAGGACACATCAACCCCGCGCTCGCCTTGGCCGAAGAGCTGCGTGACCGTGGCCACCGCGTTGTGTTCGTGGGCCAGTCGCGCAAGCTCGAGGGTCGTCTGGTCCCCGAGGCTGGGTTTGATTTTGTGCCCATTACGGTCACGGGCTTCGACCGCTCCCGCCCTTGGACGGCGCTGACCTCGCTGTGGCGTGTCAACAAGGCCAAGCGTGCGATCGCCAGTCATTTCTCAAAGGTCGGCAAGCCCGATGCCGCCATCGGTTTTGGTGCCTATGTCGAGGTTCCACTGCTGGGGTGGTGCAAGGACGCAGGCGTTCCGTATCTGCTGCATGAGCAGAACTCTGTTCCGGGCCTGGCCAACAAGATGATGAACTCCCACGCCGCCCGCGTGTGCATCTCGGTGCCGGCAGCGCGTTCGGTCTTTGAGCGCGAAGGTGACCCTGACCACGTGCTCATGACCGGCAACCCCGTACGTCGCTCGGTGATCGAGGGCGATCGCGCTCGCGGCCGCAAGGCACTTGGCGTTCCCGAGGACGCTACGCTGCTGCTCGTCTTTGGCGGTTCACTTGGCGCCCAGCACCTCAACGAGCGCGTGGTCTCGCTCAAAAACGAGCTGCTTTCGCGCAAGAACCTCTATGTGTTGCATTCGACGGGTGCCGACGGCTTTGAGGAGACCGAGCGCGCTTTGGCGCTGACGCCCGAGGAGGCGAAGCGTTACCGCGTCCAGCCTTACATCGACAACATGGGCGATATGCTGGCTGCTGCCGATTTGGTGCTCTCGCGTTCGGGCGCATCGAGCGTGGCCGAGATCGCTGCGCTCGCTGTGCCCTCAGTGCTCGTGCCGTATCCGCATGCGACGGCCGACCACCAAACCACCAATGCCCGGTATCTGGTCGACGCCGGGGCCGGCGTGCTCTGCGCCGATGCCGATATCGACGGTTCTGCCTTTGCCGATGAGCTGCTGCATCTGGTCGATGACGCGGCGGCGCGCGACGCCATGCGTCAGGCGGCGCGTGGTCTGGCTCAGGATAGGGCCGCCGCTCTTCTGGCGGATGCGGTAGAGGGTTTGCGTTAGTTAGACGGGATATCGTCGGTCGCCCTCGCGCTGATGCGGTAGGTGCGGTACAGTTAATGGGTTACAGGCAGTGTTTACGCAAGGAGTACACGAGCACATGGCTGATTCCCAGACTGCAACCTCCGCGCCCGAGTTTAAGAGCGCCCACTTTATCGGTATCGGCGGCGCCGGCATGAGCGGCATCGCCCTCGTTCTGCACGAGCGCGGTTATGCCGTTACCGGCTCCGACCTTAAGACGTCACGTTATATCCGCCAGCTTACCCGCGCTGGCGTGAAGGTGCATGTGGGCCATGAGGCCGCCACGATCGACGAGGTCAAGCCCGACGTGGTTGTTGTCTCCACCGCTATTCCGGAGTCCAACCCCGAACTCGTGCGCGCTCGCGAGCTTGGTATTCCCGTGTGGCCCCGTGCCAAGATGCTCTCTGCTTTGGGCCACGGCTACACCACCGTCGCTGTTGCCGGCACGCATGGCAAGACTACCACGTCTTCGATGTGCGCCACCATGCTCGACCGCATGGGTCTGGATCCGAGCTTCTTGATCGGCGGCATCGTCGAGGGCTATGACACGAACGGCAAGAACGGCTCGGGCGACTACTTTGTCGCCGAGGCCGACGAGTCCGACAGCTCCTTCCTGTTCCTGAACCCCAACGTAGTCATTGTGACCAACGTCGAGGCCGACCACCTCGATCACTACTCGGGTATCGAGGAGATCGAGGCAACTTTCGCCAAATTCATGAGCCTGGTGGGCGAGGACGGCACCGTCATCGTCTGCGGTGAGGACCCGCATCTGGTCGAGCTCGCCAAGTCGACGGGCCGTCACGTGCTTTCCTACGGCTTTGCCGAGAGCAACGACATCGTCTGCATGCACCCGGATGTCAAGGGCATCCAGAGTGACTTTATCGTTCGCTTTGAGGATGGCACTGAACATGCCGTGGAGATCAAGAGCAATCCCGGTCGCCACAACATGCTCAACGCCACGGCGGTGCTCACCGTCGCCCATGTCCTGGGCCTTGACATCGACGCCGCCGCCAAGGCGCTCTCGAGCTTTGAGGGCGTTCGCCGCCGCTTTACCCACGTGGGCGATATCGATGGCATCACCGTGATCGATGATTACGGCCATCACCCCACCGAGATCAAGGCGACGCTTGCTGCCGCTTCGTCGCTGGGCTACAAGCACGTCGACGTCGTGTTCCAGCCGCACCGCTATTCGCGCCTGCAGGCCCTGTGCGACGACTTTGCCGATGCATTTGCCAATGCCGATAAACTGCTGCTGATTGATGTGTTCTCGGCTGGCGAGATGCCCATTCCGGGTGTCACCTCTAAGATGCTCGCCGATACCGTGCGCGCCAAGCATCCTGGCAAGGAGGTCGTGTACTGCTCCAGCCGTCTTGAGCTCAATCAGGAGCTCGAGCAGATGGTGGGCGAGGGCGACCTGCTGCTCACCATGGGTGCCGGTGACGTTACGACCGTCGGTCCCGAGTTTATCGAGTATCTGACTGCCAAGAAAGACGCTTAAGTCTAATGGGTCTGTTTAACGCCGTCATGGCGCTCTCGGGCATGATCGACACGGATGTGATCGAGGACGAGCGCCTTGCGCGTCATACGAGTTATCGTATCGGCGGCAAGGCCGACCTCTTTGTGACGTGCCATAGCTATCATGCTCTTCGCCGCGCCGTGGCGGTGCTCGATCGCGAGCAGGTGCCGTGGGTCATCATCGGCAAGGGCTCCAATCTGCTGGTTGCCGATGGCGGTTATCGCGGCGCCGTCATTTCGCTCGGACGTGAGTTTCAGCGCACGGTTGTTGCCGATGACGGTTGTACGCTGACGGTCGGTGCGGGCGTGATGTTTGCGCGCCTGGTCAACGATGCCCTGTCGCGTAGCCTCTCGGGCCTTGAGTTTGCCGTTGGCATCCCTGGCTCGGTCGGCGGTGCGATATCTATGAATGCCGGCACACGGACCGAGTGGATTGGCTCGCTGGTTGAGGATGTCGTAACGTTTGACCCGGTATCCGGTATCAAACATTATGCGGGGTCCGAGATCACTTGGGGCTACCGCGAATGTAGCCTTCCCCGCAATGAGATTATCCTCGAGTGCGTGCTCAAGCTTAAACCGGCGCCCAAGGCCGACATTCGCGAGCGCATGGAGCGGTACCTGACGAGGCGCAAGCGTACGCAGCCCATGGGTCGCGCATCCTGCGGGTCGGTCTTTCGCAACCCTCCCGATGCGAGTGTGGGCAAGCTTATCGAGGATTGTGGATTAAAGGGTTTTTCGATTGGCGGCGCGGAAGTTTCGCCCGTTCACGCTAATTTTATCGTTAATAACGGAACTGCCTCGGCCGATGACGTTGCCGCGGTTATCAGACATGTGCACGGAAAGGTGAGGGAGGCGTATGGCATCGAGCTCAGACCGGAAGTTAAATTCCTCGGCTTCTAGAGCATCGAAACCCACCTTCCGCCGCGCCGGAGGGCGTTCCGGCGCGCCTGCCAAACCTCAACGCAATACCGTCGCGCATTCTAAGTCTGTCGGGCATGCTCGACAGACCAGTCGTCCGGTCGTCGGCTCGCAGCTCGGTAATCGTCCGGCCGCAAAAAAGTCCTCGCGTCCCTCGGTGACGTCAAAGCCTGTTATGGGCGCCAAACCTGCCCGTCCCATGGCAACTCCTAAGCCCTCGACGGGAACTAAAGCGCCGCGTCCAGGTCGCACGCTGGGCGCATCGAAACCGCGCTCGCTGACATCGGTGCCGGCTACCGCCAAGAAGCCTTCGGGTAAAAAAGGCGTCAACCCGTTGTCTTCACTTGGGGCGATGGCAAATAAAACATCAGACGCCGCTTCTGTCGTTACAGGCAAAGGCAAAATCGTGGGCGGCGTTCTGGCCGTCTTGGCCGTGCTCGTCGTCGTTGCCATCGTGGTGATTAACTCTGGATTGTTTACCGCCACTGATATTCAGATTCAAGGCAGCGAGCATGTGACGAAGCACGATGCTATCCAGCTGATCGATTTGCCCGAGGGAACGTCGCTTTTTAACGTCGATCCCGACCAGATTACCGAGGACCTCAAGCAGAACCCGTGGGTCTCGGGCGTGGATGTTCAGCGTCAGTTCCCGCATACGCTCATCATTACGCCTATGGAGCGCAAGGTCATCGCAATTGCCTATATCAGCTCCGATGACCTAGCCTGGGCCATCGGGGATGATGACACCTGGATCGCCCCGCTGTCGACGTCGGTCGAAGTGGACGACCAGGGCAACGTCATCACGACAGGGCAGGGCTCAAATACCCTGACCGGCATCGATGCCGCACTGGCGCTCGCTAAGCACTATGGCGCGGTGTTGCTGACTGATGTCTCGGCGGATGTCGCTCCAGTTTCCGGCCAGGCGGTGAGCTCCAAGGCCGTTAAGGCCGGCCTGGATTATGTGCGTGGTTTTTCGAGCGAGTTCTTGGGACAAGTCAAGGATATTTCCACGCCTTCGGTCGAAGCCATCTCGGCAAACCTCAATAACGGCATTGAGGTGTCGCTGGGCGATTCGGACGATATCGCCAAGAAGGAACGCGTAGTCACCAAGTTGCTTTCGCAGGTAGAGGGCGTAACGTATATCAATGTGCGCTCTCCGGGCAACTACACATTTAGGAATGCTCCGACCTCATAGCGCTGGTTGATGCTTTGTTGAGTGGCCATACCACGCCGTTTATCTGGTTTGTTTGGTTTTCACGGTCAATTATTTGACTGATACGTTCATAATGTGCAACCATAATACGGTTTACCTTTGCATTTACTTTCAACCTGAAGGTTAATGTGCGCAGGGGTCGACCCATGCTATGGCTATAACCTTTGTTCGGAGGACCGACATGCACGAGACAGAGATCAACAACTACCTTGCCGTCATTAAGGTGGTCGGCGTCGGCGGCGGCGGTACCAACGCGGTCAATCGAATGATCGAAGAGGGCATCCGCGGCGTCGAGTTTGTTGCCATCAACACCGATGCTCAGGCACTCGCGATCTCTGATGCCGATATCAAGGTGCACATCGGCACCGACCTTACCCGCGGCCTGGGCGCCGGCGCCAACCCCGAGGTTGGCCGCAAGGCTGCCGATGAGTCCCGCGACGACATTGCCGAGGCGCTCGCTGGCGCCGACATGGTGTTCATCACCTGCGGCGAGGGCGGTGGCACCGGTACCGGCGCTGCTCCCATCGTTGCCGATATCGCGATGAACGAGGTCGGCGCACTGACCGTCGCCGTCGTGACCAAGCCCTTCACCTTCGAGGGCCGCAAGCGCAAGAAGAGCGCCGAGGAGGGCATTAAGACCCTCTCCGATTGCGTCGATACCATGATCGTCATCCCCAACGATAAGCTGCTCGACATCGCCGAGAAGAAGACTACCATGCTCGAGGCCTTCGCGATTGCCGATGGCGTCCTTTCCCAGGGCACCCAGGGCATCACCGACCTCATCACCGTCCCCGGTATCATCAACCTGGACTTCGCCGATGTTAAGACCATCATGAAGCAGGCCGGTACCGCCATGATGGGTATCGGTACCTCTTCTGGGGATACCCGTGCCGTCGACGCTGCCCAGCAGGCCATCTCCAGCCCGCTGCTCGAGAGCTCCATCGATGGTGCCACACGCGTGCTGCTCTCCATCGCCGGTTCCAAGGACCTGGGCATCCAGGAGATCAGCGACGCCGCCGACGTTGTCGCCAACGCCGTCGACCCCGAGGCCAACATCATCTTCGGTACCGTTGTCGACGAGTCCCTGGGCGATCAGGTGCGTATCACCGTCATCGCTACGGGCTTCTCCGACTCCAACGTCAACCGTCAGGACGAGCTCTTTGCTGCTCAGCAGTCTCAGAGCAAGGCCGCTGCCTCCGCTGAGCCGCAGCGCACCGCTCCGGCCACCAGCCCGGCTCAGGCCGCTCCGACCCGCAACGTCGGTGGCACCGAGCTTCCTAACTTCGGCAACGATCAGTTCGAGCTTCCCGACTTCCTGAAGCGCGGTAGCTTCTAAGTCGTTCTTTGCATTGTTGTGCGCAGGGGCGTGTCCGTATGGACGCGCCCTTTTTATTTCGACTTTGTAAACTAGAACCTCCAATCTCTTTACGTTCCCTTTACGATTGCCTCCAGCGCAGCAGGTATCCTTTTAGAGAAGTATGACAGCCGTATAAACGCGGGCTGTAGCGGCGATGCCGCGGTACTTGTGTTATTAGGAGGCTTTAGTATGGCAGCACGTGCGGACAAAGTTTCGCGTGTCGACCATGATGGAGTTACGTTGGTGGAGGGCGCGACATCCGATGTTCGCTTTGCCTTCACCGAGCGCGCCGGTGGCGTTTCCGAAGATGCGTACTCCTCACTCAACTTGGGCTCGCATGTTGGCGATGACCCCTTTGCTGTTCAAGAAAATCGTCGTCGTGCGCTCGAGGCTATGGGTGCCGCCGAGTGCGAGCACAACCTGCTCGTTCCCAATCAGGTCCATGGTGATCATATCGTTGCGGTGACCTCGAACGGCGCCGATGACCTTGAGGACGTTCGCGAGCAGATTGCCGAGGGCTGTGATGCCATCGTCTGCACGGCGCATAACGTGCCCGTGCTGCTCTGCTTTGCCGACTGCGTTCCCGTGGTGCTGGTGGCCCCCGGCGGATTTGCCGTGGTGCACTCCGGTTGGAAGGGCACGATTGCACGTATTTCCGCCAAGGCGTGCCAGGCGCTTTGCGATGCTGCCGGTTGCGATGCGAGCGACGTTTCCGCCTATATCGGCCCCCATATCTTGGGTGACGAATATGAGGTATCCCAGGAACTCATGGATCGCTTTGCCGCCGAGTTCTCTTGCATCGATGCGAATACCTCTCGCATGCTTGATCTTTCCGCTGCCATTCGCGAGGCGCTGGTAGATGTCGGTGTCGACGCGGATAATATCGTGGATACCCAGCTTTCGACCGTGCGTCAGAACGACCGCTTTTATTCCTACCGTAACGAGGACGGCACCTGTGGGCGCCATGCTGCGATCGGCGTGATGCTATGAGAAAGATCGTATCGGTTCTGAGCGCCGCTGTGCTTACGCTTACGCTGTGCGCCTGTTCTTCGGGATCTTCTACCTCTTCCATTACCGTTGCCGGCTCCACGACCTGCCTTCCTATCGCCGAGATTGCGGCCGAGGGCTTTAAGGAGGAGACCGGCATCGACGTGCTCGTTTCCGGTTTGGGTTCTTCCGCTGGGATCGAGGCCGTCAGCGCCGGCACGGCCGATATCGCCAGCTCCTCCCGTGGACTCAATGCCGACGAACAGGATCTGGGCCTGACTCCCATCGTCATTGCCCACGACGGTATTGCGGTCATCGTGAACGACGACAACCCCGTCGATAACCTCTCGACCGAGCAGCTCCGCGATATCTACGCCGGCAAGATTACCAATTGGAAAGAGGTCGGTGGCGAGGACCTGAGGATTCAGGTCATCAACCGAGACGAGGCGTCCGGTACGCGCGAGGCCTTCCGTACCATCGTGATGGATGGCACGCCGTTCGATCGCCGCTCGGCTGTTCTTTCGGGTACGGGCCAGGTGCGCGACGTGGTATCTCGTTCGCGTGGGGCCATCGGCTACATTTCGCTGGGCTTCGTCGATAGCCTCAACGCCAAGACCTCGGTCAAGGCCGTCTCGGTCAATCATGTTGAGGCGTCCGAGAAGACGGTCGCGAGTGGCGGCTATCCCATCTCGCGCGACCTTTACTTCTTTGTGAAGGGTGTGCCTTCGCAGCAGGCGCAGGATTACATCGACTATGTGACGTCCGAAAAGATGGACAAGCAGATTCGCGAGGCGGGCTTTATTCCCGTCACCAACGACGAGAAGGGGAGTGAGTAGCATGGAAGCACAGGAAAACTCCCAGACTGAGCAGAATGTTCAGACGCCCAAGAAGCGCGAGCTGGCGCTCGTATCGCGCAGTACCTATATCAAGGAGAAGGCGCTGCAGTGGATCTTCTTTGCCTGCGCGTTCTTGGCGGTCGTTACCGTCATCCTGATTTTTGTCTTTACCACGTACTCGGCGCTGCCCGTCTTTACTGACATCGGTCTGGCTGACTTCTTTAGCTTTACGTGGGCGCCTTCCGAGGGCCACTACGGCATCTTGTCGCTGCTTGCCGGCTCGGGTCTGGTGACCGTCGGTGCGCTCGCCATGGGCGTGCCGCTGGGCGTGGGTACGGCCGTTTACCTGGTCGAGATTGCCAGCAAGCGCGTGCGCAAGCTCATCAGCCCCGCCGTTGACCTGCTGGCGGGCATACCCTCCATCATCTACGGCTTCTTTGGCATGATCATCATCCGCCCGTTTATCGCACAACTGACCGGCGGCCTTGGTTTTGGTGCGCTGACGGCGTGGTTTGTGCTCGCCATCATGATCGTCCCTACCATCACCACGCTCACCATCGATGCTCTCAATTCCATTCCCATGGGCATTCGCGAGGCATCGTATGCCATGGGCGCCACAAAGTGGCAGACCATCTATAAGGTCGTGCTACCTGCCGCGAAGCTGGGTATCGTTGATGCCATCGTGCTGGGTATGGGCCGTGCCATCGGCGAGACCATGGCCGTGCTCATGGTCGTAGGTAACGCCCCGGTTATTCCCGACAGCATTGCGAGCCCCATCTCGACGCTCACGAGCCAGATTGCGCTCGACATGAGCTATTCCTCGGGTCTGCACCGCTCGGCGCTGTTCGGCATGGGTGTGGTCCTGTTTATCATCTCCGCCATGCTGGTGGGTATCGTCCGTCTGATTTCCAAGAAGAAGAGGGGGTAGGCTATGTCCGATTCCGTTGACACGACGGTCGATACGACCTCGTCGCGCGAGCGCATCAAGCGTGCCCTTTCCCACGGCAAGAAGGGCCGCATCAACAAGGACCTGTCCAACAAGATCATGCTTGGCGTGTTTCGTGCCGCTGCCTACATCACCACGCTGGTGCTGGTCGCTATCATCGCCTACGTGGTCATCAACGGCCTGCCACACATCTCGCTCGACTTTATCTTCGGTTGGCCCCAGGGCGTCAACGCCGAGGGCGGAATTTGGCCCACGATCGTCTCGACCGTCTACGTGACGGCGCTCGCCATGCTTATCTGCACGCCGATCGCTGTGCTGGCAGCCGTCTATCTGGCCGAGTACGCCAAGCAGGGCAAGGTCGTCGAGCTCATTCGCTACGCTGCTGACGCTTTGGCCTCGGTGCCCTCCATCGTTATGGGCCTGTTTGGCTACGCCTTGTTTGTCGAGGCTATGGGCCTGGGCCTTTCGATGGTCTCGGCCGCTCTGGCGCTCGCGCTCTTGATGCTTCCCATCGTCATGCGCACCACCGAAGAAGCCATTCGCGCCGTTCCGCGCTATATCCGTTGGGGCGCGTACGGCCTGGGCGCTACCAAGTGGCAGGTCGTCTCCAAGATCGTGCTTCCTTCGGCCTTTGGCCGCATTGCCACGGGCATCGTCCTTGCCATCGGCCGTGCCATCGGCGAGACCGCCGTGGTGCTCTACACCATGGGCCAGGCCATCAATCTACCTATTTCGCCGCTCGATTCCGGTCGTCCCATGACCGTTCACCTGTACCTGCTTGCCAACGACGGCATCAACATGAACGCAGCCTACGGCACCGCGCTCTTGCTGATGGTGATCATTTTGGCCTTCAACCTGTTTGCGCGCTTCCTGTCGCGCAAGCGTCGCTAGTTAAGGAGTCCCATGTCCGTTTATCAGTCCGCTCCCGCGTTGGAGCAAGCGGCCATTACGGCCAAGGATTTCAACTTTTGGTACGGTGACTTTCATGCGCTGACGGGGCTTGACCTCAACATCGCCAAAAACGCCATCACCTCCTTCATTGGCCCTTCGGGCTGCGGCAAGTCGACGTTTTTGCGCTGCATCAACCGCATGAATGACCTGATTGAGGGCACGCGCGTCGAGGGCACCATGACGCTCGACGGCAACGATATCTATGCCGAGGGTGTCGATCCGGTCGATCTCCGTCGTCGCGTGGGCATGATCTTTCAGCAGCCCAACCCGTTTCCCAAATCCATCTACGAGAATGTCGCCTTTGGCCCTCGTCTGCAGGGCGTGACTAGCAAAAGCGACCTCGATGACATCGTGGAAGAATCGCTCAAGCGCGCCAACCTCTGGAAAGAGGTATCCAATCAGCTCAACAAGGATGGTTTGGCGCTCTCGGGCGGTCAGCAGCAGCGTCTGTGCATCGCGCGCGTGCTTGCGGTGCAACCCGATGTCCTTCTGATGGACGAGCCCTGCTCCGCCATCGACCCCACGTCCGTCTCTAAGGTCGAGGATCTGATGGCCGAGCTGGCGCCCGAGATGACGATCATCATCGTCACGCATTCAATGCAGCAGGCAGCTCGCATTAGCGACTACACCGCATTCTTCTTGCAGGAAGTTGCCGGCGAGCCCGCTACGCTCATCGAGTATGGTCAAACCGACGCGATCTTCACCAGCCCGGTGGACTCGCGGACGGAAGACTATATCACCGGCCGCTTTGGCTGATCGGTGCGACTAGTCCCAAGCCGATCGGATCTGGTCCGGTGCGTATTCACTGTGCGGGCGGCATGACCGCACCCAACTGATTGGAGTGAACCATGCGCAAACTGTTTTCCCGTCAGCTCATCGAGGCCCGTCACGAGATGCTGAGCATCTACGAGGCCGTCGATCTGGCCCTCCACGATGCCGTGAAGGCCTATGTGACCGACGACCGCAAGCTCGCCACCAAGACCAAGAAGCGCACGCTTTCGATTGACGCACGCTGCGCCAACCTGGAGGCCGTCTGCTACAACCTGATTGCCACGCAGTCACCGGTCGCCTCCGACTTCCGCTTGCTGCAGACGATCATCTACGTTGACTTTAACCTGCAGCGCATGACCGATAAGGTTCGCCAGATTTGCCGCGCCACGCGTCATATGATCAAGGCCGACATCTCGCTGCCCAAGGAGCTTGTCGGCACGGTCGAGGCCGAGGCTGAGGCCGTCTACCAGGTGCTGGGCTCTTCGCTTTCTGCGCTCGTCACCAACGACATGTCCATCATCTGCAACTTGGCCGTCGAGGACGAGCCAGTGCACGCCGCCTACGAGAAGTTCTTCCGCACCTTTAACCGCATGGACACGGGCGATTTTATGGACGACGACAGCAACTATGACGACCTGCGCCGCGCCATCATGGTATCGCGCTATCTCGATCGCATCGCCTCGATTTCCATCGATGCCGCCTGCCGTCTGACCTTCCTGTTGACCGGACAGCGTATGACTGCCGGTGATATCGCCTGCACTGATGAGGATGAGCTCGAGAGCATGCGCGTGCCTTCGGGCGAGGGTGTTATCATGAGGCCCGCCGTCGATGCACGCTACGTTGCCAAGGTGCCCGTTAACGAGGTCAGCGAGGGTCTTCGCTACCTGCTCGATCATCTTGAGGATGAGGACGATGGCGAGGACGACGAGGAGTAAGTAACCCCGTTCGTCGAAAGATTGTAAATACCTAAGTGAACGCGGCCTTGCACATGCGGGGCCGCGCTCTTGCGTTAGCATGGGACTACTTGTTTGGCTGTCAGCGGAGGCGATTGGCAATGGATAACTATTTGGACTTGATGCGCGCTCGCCGCGAGCAGATTCTGGAACGTTTTTATGCGGCGCTCGATCGCGCGGGCCGTCCCCACGACGCCGCGAGCCTCATTGCCGTGTCCAAGACCGTTGGTGTCGATGAGACCGTTGCCGCCATCCAGGCGGGGTATCGCCATTTTGCCGAGAACCGCCCGCAGGAGCTGGTTCGCAAGCTCACGGGTCTGGCGGAGCATCCGGAGCTGCCCGAGGTGCGCTTCGATATGATCGGCAACCTGCAGACCAATAAGATCAATGCGGTGCTGGGCTCAGCCGAGCTGATTCACTCGGTGGGTTCGCTGCATCTGGCGCAGGCGATCTCGAGCCGTGCTGTTCGCAAGATTGAGGCAGGCGAGCTCGTCGGCCCCCAGCGTGTGCTCATTGAGGTCAATGTGAGTGGTGAGGAGTCGAAGGGAGGCTTTTCACCCGATGAGATTCGCGCCGCCGCGGGTGAGCTTGCAGAACTTGAGGGAATTTGCGTACAGGGGCTTATGACTATGGCGCCCCGGGGGAATAAGGATGTGGCACGCCGCACCTTTGCGGGGCTTCGTGAGCTGAGGGATGAGCTGGAGGCGGCGCATCCCGATTTGAACCTGCCTGAGCTTTCCTGCGGTATGAGCGAGGACTTTGAGTCTGCCCTTGAGGAGGGCTCTACGCTCGTTCGCCTGGGCAGGGTAGTATTTAGCCCGGAGTTTGCAGTAAAATAAGGCTCTGAAGTGCGCACTGATTATCGGGGCGCCTGCACTAAACCGCGAGAGGACACAACCATGGGCTTCCTTGACGAGATTAAAAATAAGATGCACCTGGGCGGCCAGCAGGGTTACGACCAGGGTTATGGCCAGGACGACGACTACGGCTACGATGACGGCTACGACGATGGCTATCAGAACAACGGCTACAGTGGTGCTTCGGGCGAGGGCTTCTACACCCAAGACGAGCCGAGCAACGGCCTGCTTGGCCAGACGCGCCGCGGTGAAGCTGAGTCGGTTGCCGTGTATACGCGCTCCGGTCAGCTGGTCGGCGATGACTCCCGCCATGCCACGACGTATAACCCGCCTTCGCGCTCGCAGGACAGTGTTGCGAGCGGTTATCGTCCTGGTGCCTATGACACGCCGTCGAGCTACGCCGAGAATACCCGCGCCCGTGCCGCCGCTGCACCCGCGCCTGCACCGAGCGATGCCTCGGCCTATGCGAGCAATATCATCAACGCCACGCCGCAGCTGCCGGCCTATGTCCTGCGCCCCGAGAGCTATGACGACGTGGAGACCGTGGTGCGCCGCGTTCGCACCAAGCAGCCTGTCGCACTGATTTTTGTGGGCGTACGCACCGAAGTTGCCAAGCGCGTCTTGGACTTCTCTTACGGCTTTGCCTGCGGTCTGGGTGCCACGGTCAAGGAGGTGGGCGACCGCGTGTTCATGGTGCTGCCCGCCGGTTGCGAGGTCAAAGATTCCGATCTCAAGAAGCTTCGTGCCGACGGCTACCTTAAGTAAAGACAAGACGAGGAGATTCCCATCAACATCTACACTATCGTCCAGCTGGTCAACACGCTATTCAACTTCTATTCCACGCTCATTGTCGTCTACTGCTTTATGACGTGGATTCCCATGAAGCAGGGTGGTTTGCTTCAGGATATTGCCGCGGTGCTTGATAGCGTGTGCGGTCCGTGGCTCAACCTGTTCCGTCGTTTCATCCCGCCGATGGGCGGTATCGATTTTTCGCCGGTCGTTGCGATTATTGCGTTGCAGTTGGTGCAGAGGCTGGTTCTGCAGCTTCTTATAGGTATACTCGTGTAGAACTGACTTAGTAACTTACGTCGGGCGTGTAGCGCCGAGGCGATGAAAAAGGAGACTTGTTATGGCTATTACCCCTGCAGACATCCAGGCTCAGACTTTCTCTGAGGCCAAGCGTGGCTACGATCCTGCTGAGGTCGACGTCTTCTTGGAGACGCTGTCCTCCGAGGTTGACGCTATGCTCGCTAAGATCGTCGACCTTAAGGGTCGTCTGACTGCTACCGAGCAGCAGCTTGCCGATGCGCAGGCTCAGCTTGCCCAAGCTCAGGATGCCACCGCCCAGGCCGTTCCTGCCGCCCCCGTGGCTGCTCCCGCCCCTGACTTCTCCGCTCAGGAGCGCCAGATTTCCGCTGCCCTGATCGCTGCCCAGCAGACCGCTGAGACCATCGTCAACGATGCCAATGAGAACGCTGAGCGTATTCGCAACGAGGCTGACGCCAAGGCACGCGAGGTTATCCGCCAAGCTCTGACCGAGAAGCAGGCCGAGCTCGAGGAGATCGATCGTCTCAAGGCTTCCCGTGAGGAGTTCAAGGCCGAGTATCTCAAGCTTATCCAGCACTTCATGGACGATGCCCAGAACTCCTTCCCGGCCGACCTCATGGCCTCCACGCCGGTCGGTTCCGCCGCTTCTCCTGCGGTGACTGTTCCTGCCGAGCCGCTGCCCGTCGCTGACCCGGTTGTCCCCGTGGCCGATCCCTTCGCCCCGATCGACAACTTCGCTGCCGACGACCTGGACTAACATTCGGCCTACAATTTAGTGCCTAGAAAGGACCCGCAGCTTGCGGGTCCTTTTTTATGACTGTGCAGGGGCGCGCAACATAAAAAACCGAGCCCTGCACATTGTGGCGCAGAACTCGGCGAATGGGTGAGCGGTAAAAGGTAGGTTTTAGGGCATGTGCCAAAAAACTACTTGAGGAGGAAGTTGGGAAGGGGAATGGTACGGGCCTCGCGATGCTCGGGGTCGGCGATGTGGTCGGCAGGATAGCCACAGACAAGCATGTGATAGGGATAAACGCCTTTGGGCAGATTGAACTGCTCCTGTGCCACCTCAGGCTTAAAATGGCATACCCAGCACGTTCCCAGGCCCTGCTCGGTGGCCTCCATCATCATCTGATCACACACGATGGACGTATCGATTTCGCTGGAATTCATCTGATCATACGGGCGCACCCAAGCATCATCGGTAACGCTGCAAATAAGGAAGACAAGCGGAGCGCCAAAGATAGACTCATCACGAGCAAACCGAGGCTGACAAGCAGCTGCCTTCTCCAGAAGCTCAGGCGTATCCAACACCATCACACGGGTTGGATGATTATTACAAGCAGAAGGAGCAATACGCCCAGCCTCAACAATGGCATCCACCACAGCTTGCTCAACAGAACGGTCCTCAAACGAACGACAAGAATACCGACCACGAGCCAGATCCAAATAACTCACAACCAAGACCTCCAAATTCAACGAATCAATCCAAAGTAAAACAAAGGGTACCCAAAGCCCCATCCACCCAAACGTTTAAGGCGGTCCCAAAGTTCCCAATCGGGTCCAAAGGCCCCGCCAACAAAAGCCCCATCGCTTTCAAAGTATCAGCCAAAGTTCCCAATGGTGGTACGTAAGGCGAAGGGCCGGCACCTGTTTACTTTCGAACGACTCTGCCATGCAGCCGGAGTGAGAAAGCAAACAGGTGCCGGCCCTTCGCCGCCGGGACACGTACCCCCAATTAACTGTTCTTCATGACAATCGAATCCACAACATCGGCCACATTCTCACAGCAGTCAGCGCAGTACTCCAGGAAGGCGTACACGTCGCGCCAGGCGATGACCTCGAGCGGATCCTTGCCGTTGACATGCAGGTTGCGCATAGCGTTGATGTAGAGCTCGTCGGCCTCGGACTCGATCGTGTTGATCTGGATGACGAGTTCGCGCAGGGTCTTGGACTTGCGGTAGTTGGGCAGCTCGACCATCAGGTCTTTCATGGCGCGGCAGGCGTCAGTCACCTTGTGGGCGATGACGATGGCATCGGGGTGGATGCTCTGGATGTTGGTGAAGTAGACGCGCTGCACGACGCCTTCGATGCGGTCGAGCACGGTGTCGAGCGAGCAGCTCATCAGGTCTAGATCCTCGCGCTCAAGCGGGGTGATAAAGGCGGTGAGCAAGGCGTCTTCGAGCTCGTGGTGCTTCTTGTCTGCCGCATGCTCAATCGCATGCATCTTATCGAGCATGTCGTGGATCTGCGCAGGGTCAAAGTTCTCAAAAATCTTGGTGAGCAGCTCTGCGGCCTGGACGGCTAGGTCGGCGCAGGCGACGTAGTTGTCAAAGTAGAACGAATCGGGTTTCTTTGCCATGGGTGGTCCTTTCGAGGTGAAGATGGGCGGGCGAGGTAATGCAGTCCGGATGGACGTTCGGTTTGACTAGAGGAACATCATGAACAGCTTGGCCATGACAAAGCTGATGAGTCCGCAGGCGGGGAAGGTGAAGAACCAGGTGAACATCATGTCCTTGACGACACCGAAGTTGATGGCCGAAAGGCGCTTGACGGCACCGACGCCCATGATGGCGCAGGTCTTGATGTGGGTGGAGGACACGGGGATGCCGGTAAGGGTGGCAAGCAGCAGGTTTGCGGCGCCCGCCAGGTCGGCGGAGAAGCCCTGGTACTTTTCGAGCTTGACCATGCTCTGGCCGACGGACTTGATGATGCGCTCGCCGCCCACGCTGGTGCCGATACCCATAGTGGCCGAGCACAGCAGCATAATCCAGATGGGGATGCCTGCATCGCCGACGCTCGTCTGGCCGCTGGCAAAGGCCACGCCTAAAAAGAGCACGCCGATG
Source organism: Collinsella aerofaciens ATCC 25986 (assembly GCF_964239575.1). GTDB lineage: Bacteria > Actinomycetota > Coriobacteriia > Coriobacteriales > Coriobacteriaceae > Collinsella > Collinsella aerofaciens_BQ. The sequence goes on along the minus strand of NZ_CAXSQQ010000004.1, from coordinate 93,001 downwards.
AACTTCTGTCCATCCTGCGCGCCGTGCATAAAGCTCATGGCCGCGGCGCTCGCGATCTGAGCGTATTTAAAGAAGACATTGGCACGTCGCCTGTTGGCGGCGGCGAAAAGAATCGAGACGAGCTTGCACAGGACCCAGCCCATGACAAAGCCCAGGCCTATGGAGAGCGCCAGGCCGTAGATGACCTTCATCCACTCGTGGACGTTGACGCTGCTCGCACCGCCGAGGGCGATGGCGGCACCGGTCAGGCCGGCGATAAGGCTGTGGCTTTGCGAGGTGGGGATGCCAAAACGCGACGCTGTGGCGCCGTAGACGACGATGGAGAACAGCGCCGCGCATAGGCAGGCGAGCGCCATGGTGCTGTTTCCGCCAAAGTCGACGATATGTGAGATGGTGTTGGCGACGCTCGCGTTAAAGTGCGTCATGATGAGCACGCCGAGGAAGTTGAATGCGGCGCTCATGAGAATGGCGGCGCGGGCGGGCATGCAACGCGTAGTGACGCAGGTCGCGATGGCGTTGGGCGCGTCGGTCCATCCATTGACGAAGATGGCGCCCAACGCGAGGATCACGGTGACGGCAAGGACTGGGTTCGACACAATTTGGCCGAGGAAGGTTGAGAACGTTACGTCCATATATGGGCTTTCTCGAAGTTTGCAGACACGTTACAAAAACATGATAAATCGTATCACCTCCTGCGGGTCTCTTTACCGAGTTCTGATGGGAGAAGTGAACTTTTTGGCACTAAAATTGAATATTAGCCCTGTTGACCGCGGGTGTTCTTTTTGCTAACACGCCATGCGGACACGTGCGATTACTACGACACTCCAAAACCACAGTCTGTTCGCTTTACAACATGCAAACATGCGTTCGATAATAGGAGGCATGGAATATCGACAGACAGACGGCAAAACTCGGCGCGTGCACAAGCAGTATGTGGACGTCGTGGCCCGCATCCTCGCGGGCGGACAGGTCGTGCCGGTCACCGTCTGCTGGGTCGACGGCCGTTGTTTTACGATCGACGAAATTATCTCGACCACCGGGTTTGGCCTGATGGTCCACGGCATCCGTACGGCAACATATAAGGTGCGTTTTGGCGGGCACGCGACCGAGTTGTATCTGGAGGACCAGACGCGCGAGCGGGCAGACGGCTCGCAGGCACACGTGATGCGTTGGTGGGTCTGGGCCTTTGATCGTACGCTTGAGAGCGAGCGCCGTAGGTAAGGACGTGCGGCATTCGGGTACAATGGCAGGAATCTTGTCACCTACGGCGCTGTCGTGCGCTTTTTGAAAGGACGAAGTATGAACGATATCCAGGGCTATCAGAACGGCCCCATCGAGACCGGTGCAAGCTGTGCCAAGGAGATGTCGCCGCGCGCGTACAACCTTGTCATGTCTGCCCTGATCTTCTTGGGCTTTTGCGCCATGGGCGCCGGCGCCTACTTTACGAGCACCATGTCGTTTGCGCGCATGATGATGAGCGGCGCCGCCCTGCCGCTGGTCTTTGGCTCGTTTATTTTGACCATCGTCGGCATGGTCATGATGTCGGCCGCCGCCAGCAAGCAGTCCGTGGGCCTGTCCCTTGTGGGCTACGTAATCTTTGCGAGTACCTTTGGCCTGACCGCGTCGTTTGGCCTTGCCAACTACGACCTGCCCACCATCAACACTGCCTTTATCGCCACGGCCGCCATCACCTTTGTCTTTGGCGCCTTGGGCGTGACGTTCCCCAAGTTTTTCCAGCGCGTATATGGCATCGGTTTTGGCATTCTGCTCGCAACTATTCTGGTTGAGATCGTGCTGATGTTCATGGGCGTCTCGCAGACCATCACCGACCTGATCGTGATCGTGGTGTTCGCCGGGTTTATTGGCTATGACACCTATGTTGCCACGACGGTGCCGCCCACACTGCCCAATGCCGTGCTTATGGCCTCTAACCTGTTCATGGATATTATCAACGTGTTTTTGCGCATTTTGAACATCCTCGGCCGTCGCGATTAAAGCGCGGCATTGCGACGCTTCCTGCCGGACACGGTAAATCGATGCGAAAGGCGGTCCTTCGGGGCCGTCTTTTTTGTACGCGGCGGGGTATCATGGATGGGGAAAGCCGATAGCGGCAGCGACAGGAAAGGTGACCATGTATGGCAGACGTCGACAACAGGAACCGTAACCGCAGGTCCAACCGAGCGGGTCAGCCCAATCCCAAGCGCGAGGCCCGTGCCAAGGCCGCCGAGCGTCACGTGGCAACTGTGTCCGAAGCGTGCGCCAAGGATATCGAGCGTTCGCTTGCCGGCGTGTGCGAGTTCGATGGTATGCCTGCCGGTTTTGTCGCGGCGATGAAGGCCAAGGCCCAAGCGGCCGACGCTGTCGAGGAACAGGTTGCCGAGGAGTCTGAGGCCGCCGAGGCCGAGACCGCTGAGGTTGCGTCCGCCGAGACCGAGGTTACGGCCGAGCCTGCACACGCAGAGGAGGCCACGGAGACCGAGTCCGCGCCTGCCGCCGAGGAGCCCGCTCCGGTCCTGCCCGAGGTCACCGTGCTCGACGCCTCTGCCACGCAGGCCATTCTGGATAACGGCCGAGGCTATGCGCAGTTCTGCGACATGGCCGTGCTCGACTTTGCCTCGTTCACCAACCCGGGCGGCGGCTACATCCAGGGCTATCTGGGTCAGGAGGCCACGCTCTGTGCCGATTCGTACCTGTACAACGTGCTCGATAAACAGCGCAAATGGTACGGCGAGAACCGTCGCCGCAACATCAACTGCGAGCTTTACCGCAACCGTGCGCTGGTGGTGCCTGCGGTGCGCTTCGACCGCAACCACGTGCATGCGTATGCCGACGTGATCGTGGCCGCCGCGCCCAACGCCAAGCGCGCTCGCCAGGAGTATCGTGTGGGTGACGATGCCCTGCTGGACGCCCTGCGCGATCGCATCCGCTTTGTGCTTGCCATCTGCGACGAGCTGGGTCGCGAGAAGCTCGTGCTGGGCGCTTGGGGCTGCGACAACAACGGCTTTGACGCCGAGGCCGTGGCCGAGCTCTTCCGCATGGAGCTCGCATCGGGCGACTTTAAGGTCAAGCAGGTCTTTTTTGCCGTGCCCTCTACGCGCTGGGACGAAGATTTTGCCAAGTTCGAGCATGTGCTGGCAAACTTCCCCGAGCGCAACGAGGAGTCCTATGCCCAGGTTGCCGCTCGCGCTGCGGCTGCCCGCGCCGCCGAGCAGGCCCAGGCTGCCGCCGAGGACGATGAAGACGATGACGATTGGCGCAAGTACCTGTAATCGGTATGTGCTGACAGATAGGTCGATTCGGCGGGAGAGACTGCTCCCGCCGACTTTTTCTTTTTACTAGAGGAAGGGCTTACGATGAAAAACGTTCTGTGCTTTGGCGACAGCAATACCTACGGCTATGATCCGGCGGGCATGCGCGACGGCACCGCGGTACGCTATGCGCACGATGTGCGCTGGTGCGGCGTGGCCCAGCGCGACCTGGGCGAGGGCTGGCACGTGATTGAGGAAGGCCTCAACGGCCGCACGACGGTACGCGACGACATGTGCCATCTGGACACTAATCTCAACGGCATCCGCGCGTTGCCGATGCTGCTCGAGGCTCATAAGCCGCTGGATGCGATCGTGATTATGCTGGGCACCAACGACTGCAAGACGGTCTTTAGCGTGGGGGCTGCCGATATCGCTGACGGTGCCATGGCGCTGATTCGCACCGTCCGCGCGTTTCCCTGGACCGAAGCCGCGCCCTGCCCGCGTATTCTGCTGATGGCGCCTATCAAGATTAAACCGCAGATCGCCGATGTGTACATGACCGACTTTGACGAGCGCTCCGTCGAGGCCTCGGAGCATTTTGCCGAATACTATGCGTATGCTGCTAAACAGTTTGGCTGCGACTTTTTGAATGCCGCTGATTTTGCCGAGCCGGGCGATATCGATTATCTGCACATGATGCCCGAAAGCCACGAGAGCCTGGGCCACGCCGTGGCAGCCAAGCTCCAAGAGATGCTCGGAGAGTAGCGCGACCCCAAGCCACCGCAAAGGGGACGGGCGCCTTTGCGGTGGCTTTGGACTGCGAATCTTAATACTGCCACATGTGGTTGACGGGGCCGGAACCTTTGCCCATGTCAAAGCCGGCGGCGAGAGCGCCCGTTAGGTATGCCTTGCCGGCGTTGACGGCATCGGCAAGATCCATGCCCTGGGCCAGCGCGCAGGCGATGGCGGACGAGAGCGTGCATCCGGTGCCGTGCGTGTTGTCGGTCTCGATGCGCTTGTGGCGGAACCACGTGGTGAGTGGATCTCCCAGATGGTTGCCCTCGTCATCGAGTGGCGCGGGTTCGGCCAGTACATCGTTGGCCTCGTTGACAAGATGCCCACCCTTAACGAGGGATGCACAACCAAAGCGGCGGGTGAGGAGCATGGCAGCATTTTGCTGCGTGCGCTCGGAGTCGACCTCGTAGTCGAGCAGGGCCATGGCCTCGGGAATATTGGGCGTGATAACCGTCGCTAGCGGGAACAGGCGGCGAGTGAGCGCCTCTGCGGCATCTTCGGCAATCAGCCGTGCGCCCGAGGTGGCTACCATGACGGGGTCGACTACCACGTTTGTCGCCTTCCAGGCGCTCAGGCGGTCGGCGATAACATCGATAATCTCGACAGAAGAAACCATGCCGATCTTGACGGCGCTCGGGCGGATATCGTCAAAAACGGCGTCAATTTGCGCGGCTACGATATCTGGCGAGATATCCTGCACGGCGGTAACGCCCAGTGTGTTTTGCGCTGTGATGGCGGTGATGGCCGTCTGGGCATACAGACGGTGCGCCGTGATGGTCTTGATGTCGGCCTGAATGCCGGCGCCGCCGCTGGAATCGGATCCCGCGATGGACAGGACGGCAGGTACCTTACTACGATCCATGTTCGCTCCCTTGTTCGGTCGGAATCAAATGGGTCTTTAAGCCAGCATTATAAAGATGCCCGGGCCGACTCTATGTCGAACCCGGGCGGGCGATGCAATCTTTACGCAAATGCAAGCAAATGTTCACACGTCAACAATTGACAGGCACCAGCTCGCCGACAGAAGCGGCCGCGGCGACAGGCTAGTCCTCCATGCCGAGGTCGATCGTGGTGCCCTCGAAGATCTTGTTGACGGTGCGGACGGCGCACATCTTGCCACACATGGTGCAAGTGCCCTCGGTGGCGGCGGGGGACTCCTCGTAGCGCTTCTTGCCCGTAACCGGGTCGAGCGCGCACTCCCACATGGCGTCCCAGTCAAGCTTGCGGCGTGCCTGGCCCATCTTGTCGTCCATGTCGCGGGCGTGGGGCACCTTTTTGGCGATGTCGGCGGCGTGTGCGGCGATCTTGGTGGCCATGAGGCCGTCGAGCACATCCTGGGCGTTGGGCAGGCATAGGTGCTCTGCCGGTGTCACGTAGCACAGGAAGTCGGCACCGGAGCTTGCGGAGATGGCGCCGCCGATGGCGGCGGTAATGTGGTCGTAGCCCACGCCGATATCGGTTACCAGCGGTCCGAGCACATAGAACGGGGCGTTGTGGCACAGACGCTTCTGCAGCTTCATATTGGCGGCGATCTCGTCGAGCGCCATGTGACCCGGGCCCTCGACCATGACCTGGACGCCGGCGGCCCAAGCACGCTTGCACAGCTTGCCCAGTTCGATCATCTCGGCAGTCTCGGTGGCGTCGTTGGAGTCGTAGAGACAGCCCGGGCGGCAGGAGTCGCCGAGTGAGATCGTTACGTCGTACTCGTGGCAGATTTCGAGCACCTCGTCGTAGAACTCGTAGAAGGGGTTCTCGTTACCGGTGACTTCCATCCAACCAAACAGCAGCGAGCCGCCGCGGCTGACGATGTTCATGAGGCGGCCGGTCTCCTTGAAGGTCTTGATGACCGATTTATTGATGCCGCAGTGGATGGTCATAAAGTCCACGCCGTCCTCGGCATGCGCGCGCACGACTTCGAACAGGTCGTCCTTGGTGAGCTTGACCAGCGGCTTTTCCATGTAGCCGATGGCATCGTACATGGGGACGGTGCCTACCATGAGCGGCGTCTCGTCGATGAGCTGCTGGCGGAACTGACGTGTCTTGCCCGAGTTGGAGAGGTCCATGATGGCGTCGGCGCCAAAGTCCTCGGCGATCTTGACCTTCTTCCATTCCTCGGCGGCATCGGCCTTGTCGCCCGAGATGCCCAGGTTCACGTTGACCTTGGTGGACAAGCCCTCACCGACGCCAAAGGCGCGCATGCCCTTTTTGATGTGCACGATGTTGGCGGGAATGGCGATGCGGCCGTCGGCCACGCGCTCGCGGATGTACTCGGGGTCGCGATGCTCGCGCTCGGCGACCTCCTTCATCTGCGGTGTGATCTGCCCGGCGCGGGCGAAGTCGATTTGCGTGACGAGCTTGGGCTCGGTCTGTGTGCTCATTGGCACGGCTCCCTTCGTTGGCATTACCCATATCAGGTTTGCGGGTCAGGGCGGGCGCGCCCAGTCTCAGCCTGCCGTCTTGTCCTGCAAGCTCCCCGTTTATGTGGTGGGCTCAAGTATAGCCTGAATGGGTACGATTGGGCCAACGAGCGTGCCTGTGGGGAGGCGAACATGGAAGACAAGCATCTATATCGAGAGACACAATGGGATGTATCGGCCGAGGAAAGCCGTGCGCACCATGGCCTTGTCGCGATTGGTTTTGCGGTGCTTGCCGTGTTGGTGATTGCCTTTTGTATTTGGACGTTCGGCGGTCGTGGCGGCGTCACCTGGGGGTTTGAAGCCGACGATGCCCTGCCGATTATGACCATGAAAGTTTCTGGTGGCAACACGGTTGCCGCACCGGGCGACTATTGGTATCCGCGCGACGAGTTTGTGCAGCTGCAGTTGAGCGGCGGGTCTATTCCGGGCGAAGAAATCGAACGCGTGACGTTTGACGCGGCACTCAAAACGCTCACGGTGAAGCTCAAAGATCAAGGAGATGTGCCCACGACCATGGATATCGCCCTGACGGAATGGCGTCTGGAGCCTCCGGCGGGTGTTGCGGTGTCCGAGGTTGAGCACGTCAAGATTGTCTATCAGGACGGTTCGACAAACGGGATTGCAAAGGCCGATGGCTTGGCGGAGTAACGGGGTGTTTGGAAACGGCGGGCCTATTGTGCCTGCGCGTTCATGAATACCAGGGTGTTTTTGTCTGAAAGCTCGGGGATGTGACGATAGCCGATGTTGAATGCGGTAAGTTCGCTTGCATCCACGAGTTTGTTTTCTACCATCCAGCGCACCATGGAGCCGCGCGCTTTTTTGCTGGCGGTCGACCGTTGGATGGGCTTGCCGTTGCGGACGCCTTCGCCAAAGAGGCATGTGACGACCGTGGCATCGGTGGTGAGGCGGGGCAGAACGGCTTTGGCGTATTCCGCACTGGCGAGGTTGACGATCGTAGCGTTGGAGTCCGCCGGAGCGATGGCCCGTGCGAGCTTGTCGCCCCAAAACGCATAGAGGTCTCGGGCATCGTCGACGGCAAGCTTCGCGCCCATCTCCAGCCGATATGGTTCAACGGCATGAAAGGGGCGTACGCATCCGTAAAGGCCCGAGAGGATCCAGAGATGGTTTTGCAGCCAGTCGAGCTGTGCGGCATCCATGACCTCGGGCGCCATGCTTTGGTATTGGATGCCGTGATAGGACATGACGGCGGGGGAGAGGTGACGGGCGAGTGCGGGATTGTCGAGATCGCCGTTTTTCAGGATGGGCCCGAACTCATGCAGGGTGTTGAGACAAGGCCCCAGCAGTTTGTCACTCACATTCCACAGCGCCTGCAGACCGCCGCTGCCTTCATTCCGCTCGATATCTAGCAGTGCGCGGTGGAGGCGAGCTGTCTCGCGCACAAAGGGTGGAATGCCCAGGACTTCAAAAGCATCTTGGGCCGCGCGCATCTGCTTGGCGGGCGAAATGATGACCTGCAGCATGAACTCTCCTCTGCCAAAAAGGAAGTTGCGGTGGAATACGGTCTGTTTTGGCCGTTTATGGGCCAGTTTAGTCCGTATTTCACCGCAACTGATGAAGGGGCTGGTTAGGCGCGCTCGAGGAAGGCCTTGTAGCCGCGGTAGGCCTCGTAGATATCGGCCTTGTTGGCGACCTCCCACAGGGCGTGCATGGACAGGACGGCAACGCCGGAGTCGATGACGTTCATGCCATACTTGGCCATGATGTAGGCGATGGTGCCGCCACCGCCCGCGTTGACGCGACCGAGCTCACAGGTCTGGAAGTCCACGCCGGCCTCGTCCATGATGTCGCGGGCGAGGGCCACGTACTCGGCATCGGCGTCGTTGGAACCGCCCTTGCCGCGGCTGCCCGTGTACTTGTTAAAGCACAGGCCACGACCCATAAAGGCGGCGTTCTTCGTCTCGAACTTGCCGGCATAGCCCGGGTCGAAACCGGCGGACACGTCGGAGGAGAGCATGCGGCTGCGGGCGAGCGCGCGGCGCAGGGCCAGCGGGCTATCCTCGCCGGCGAGCGTCATGATCTCGGCGACGGTGTTCTCGAAGAAGCGGCTCGTCATACCGGTGGCACCCACGGAGCCGATCTCCTCCTTATCGACGATGAGCGTGATGCTCGTGCGCTCCACGTTGGCGACGTCGATCTGGGCGAGCATGGACGGATAGGCGCAGACACGATCGTCGTGGCCATAGCCCAAAATCATGGAGCGGTCGAGGCCCATGTCGCGGGCGGGACCGGCGGGCACGACCTCGATCTCGGCGGAGAGGAAGTCCTCCTCCTCGACGCCGTACTGCTCCTTGAGGATGTCCAGGAACATCTGCTTGACGGGCTCCTTGGGAGCGTCCTTGTCGTCCTCGTCAAACTTGACGGGACGGCCGCCCACGATCACGTCGAGGATCTCGGCGTCGACGGCGTCCTTGGCGGGCTTGGACATCTGCTCGCTCGAGAGGTGGATCAGCAGGTCGGAGATGGTAAAGACCGGATCGTCTGCCTTGTCGCCGATGTTGATGTCGACGGTGGTGCCGTCCTTTTTGCAGATGACGCCCACGAGTGCAAGCGGGGAGGCCACCCAGTGGTAGCTCTTGACGCCGCCGTAGTAGTGCGTGTCGAGGTAGGCCATGTCGCCGGCCTCGAAGGCGGGATTCTGCTTAAGGTCCAGGCGCGGCGAGTCCACGTGAGCACCCAGGATGTTAAAGCCCTGCTCGAGCGGGGCGGTGCCCAGGTTGACGAGCATGAGGTCTTTGCCGTGATTGGCGGCGTACACCTTGTCGCCGGCCTTGAGCGTGCGGCCCTCGGCAATCACGGTCTCCAAGTCGACGTAGCCCGCCTCCTCGGCCATCTTGATGCCGGTCTTGACGCACAGGCGCTCGGTCTTATTCTCGCTCAAAAACTGCTTATAGCCGCGGCAAAGCTCCTCGAGTTCCTCGACTTGCTGTGGCGTGTACTTTTTCCATGCGCAGGGACGCTCCATGACGCAGGCTCCTTTCGGATCGATCGTGCTGGTTGATGTACCGTGAGCCATCGTATCACGCGCGGGCCCGCGGCGGCAGGGAAGCCTGATGTGCGGTGGCCGCGGGGCGGGGAGCGTGTAAACTGGTGTGAGCAAACCGTGCCCAGCCCAAAGCGAGGTATTCAATATGTCTGACAAGCGCCGCACCTTTGCCGTTATCGACGGCAACTCGCTCATGCACCGCGCCTTCCACGCCGTGCCGCCCACCATGAATGCGCCGGACGGGCGCCCCACCAACGCGATCTTCGGCTTTCTGAACATGTTTCTCAAGATGATCGATGCCTTTAACCCCGACGGTGTGGTCGTGGCGTTTGACAAGGGCAAACCGCGCGTGCGCATGGAGATGCTGCCGCAGTATAAGGCACAACGCCCGCCCATGGACCCCGATCTGCATGCGCAGTTTCCGATGATCAAGGAGCTGCTCACCGCGCTCAACGTGCCGATTCTGCAGTCCGAGGGCTGGGAAGGCGACGATATCCTGGGAACCATGGCACGCCTGGGTGAAGAGGCCGGCTGCGACATGCTGCTGGTGACCGGCGACCGCGACATGTATCAACTCGTGACCGAGCACGTCAACGTGGTCTCGACCCGCAAGGGCCTGTCCGACGTGGCGATCATGACGCCCGAGAGCGTGGACGACCTGTATCACGGCATTACGCCGGCGCTCGTGCCCGATTTTTACGGTCTAAAGGGCGATACGTCGGACAACATTCCCGGCGTACCGGGCATCGGCCCCAAAAAGGCGAGCGCGCTCATCGCGCAGTACGGCAGCTTGGATGAGGTCATCGCGCATGCCGACGAGGTCAAGGGCAAGATGGGCGAGAACCTGCGTGCGCACATCGACGATGCGCTGCTGAGCCGCAAGGTCGCAACCATTCGTACCGATGCGCCTGTCGAGCTCGACTTTGAGGCGACGTCCTTCCCGGCGTTTTCTGCCGATGAGGTTTCCGCGGCGCTGGGTACGCTTGGCATCACCGCCATGCAGAACCGTTTCTTGGCGCTGATCGGCGGCGAGGGCGGGGTCGCTGCTGCCTCCAGTGTGTTTGAGATACCTGCGATGGCTCGCGCAGCTGCCGGCGATGCCGACGCGCTTGGTGCCGTTGCGGCTGAGGTCTCCCGCGCGATTGATGCCGGCGAGTGGGTCGCCGCCGTGGTGGACGATGACAAGGAAGAGGGCGCGCTCTTTGGACTGACGCGCACGCTGTGGTTGGCGACGTCCAAGGGCCTGTTCGCGCTCGAGGAGGGCGACAGCTGTGCGGCGGCTGAGGTTGAGGGCTTCAACTTCGCTCACGGTGTGATCGCCGGCGTGCTTGCGCGCCTGTTTATGGAGGGCCGCGTGGCGAGCCCGGATACGAAGGCGCTGCTGCACGAGCTTTCGCCCATCGATTCTTCCGAGCCCGAGCTTATGGATCCGCTGGCAGTCGATTCCACGTGCATCTTCGACACCGTGGTCGCCGCTTACCTGTTGGATTCCGACCGCTCCGAGTTTGACGAGGCATATCTGGCCGATACGTATCTGCAGATGGCGCTGCCTGCGGCGCGCGGTGCAGAGGGTGCCGGTGAGGACGCTCCGGCGCCCGCCGCTCGCACGGCGGCCTTGACGTTGGCGCTGGTCGCACCGCTGCGCGACCGCATGGCCCGCGAGAACGCCGCCAACGTGTTCGATGGCATCGAAATGCCGCTCGTGCCGGTGCTTGCCAAGATGGAGCGCGCGGGCATGCTCGTGGATCCCGACCGCCTGCGTAATCTGTCCGAGGGCCTGGCGACCCAGATCACCGAGGTCGAGCGCAGCATTCGCGACCTGGCGGGTGACGAGACCTTTAATATTGGCAGTCCCATGCAGCTGTCGCATGTGCTCTTTGATGTGATGGGGCTTCCGACCAAGGGCCTCAAGAAGACTAAGCGCGGCTACTATTCGACCAACGCCAAGGTGTTGAGCGACCTTGCCCGCGACCACGAAATCGTGCGTCTGATCTTGGATTGGCGTGAGAAGTCTAAGATCAAGTCCACCTATCTGGACACGCTGGGCCCGCTGCGCCGTGGTGACGGTCGCGTACACACTACGTACAACCAGACCATCACGGCAACGGGGCGTCTGTCCTCGAGCGACCCGAACCTACAGAACATCCCGACGCGCTCTGAGCTGGGCCGTACCGTCAAGACGGCGTTTTCGGCAGGAGAGGGAAGCGTCTTTTTGGCGGTGGACTACTCGCAGATCGAGCTGCGTCTGCTGGCGCATCTCTCGGGTGACGAGCACTTGGTGCGCGCCTTTAACGAGGGCGAGGACTTCCATGCCGAGACGGCGGCGCGCGTGTTCGGTGTGCCGGTGTCTGAGGTAACGCCCGACCTGCGCAGTCGCGCCAAGGCCGTGAACTTTGGCATCGTGTATGGTCAGCAGGCCTACGGCCTGTCGCAGTCGCTGCATATCTCGATGGCCGAGGCGCGCGACATGATCGACCGCTACTACGAGGCCTACCCGGGCGTGCGTACGTTCCTCGACAACGTGGTGGCGCGCGCCAAGCAGACGGGCTACGCCGAGACCATGTATGGCCGCCGTCGCCATATTCCCGAGCTCAAGGCCAAAAACCCACAACTCCGCGGCTTTGGTGAGCGCACGGCCATGAACCATCCCATGCAGGGCACCGCGGCCGACATCATCAAGATCGCCATGGCCCGCGTAAGCCGCCGCCTGGAAGAGGAAGGCTTTGCCGCCCACATGATCTTGCAGGTACACGACGAACTGGACTTTGAGTGCCCCATCGACGAAGTCGAGCGCCTAACCACCATGGTCCGCGACGTCATGGAGCACGTAGTAGACCTCCGCGTCCCCCTAATCGCCGAAGCCAGCACCGGCATAACCTGGGCCGACGCCAAATAAAGACGTATCAACAACCCCAAAGTAACCAAAAGCAGAAGGGGTCTCCTTGCCAACAAGGAGGCCCCTTCATTCCAAAAAAATCAGCCAAGTATCTAGACGCCAAGACGCCATCCAGGCGGCAAGCAAGTCACCCTAGGACCTGGCCGGGCGAGGCGGGTAAGTTTTTCGTAGATTCCGCACGAGCCGGAAAGCACTTAATGTGCTTTCCGAGCGAGCCCAGGACCTGACCGAACGAAAAACTTACCCGCCTCGCCCGGCCAGGTCCGACGAACCACGTTACCGAGCCGCCAGGATGGCGTCGATGAGCGTCAGTACGCCCCCGTCGTTGTTGCTCGGAATGCGCCATCTGGCATGCGTGTTCATGTGCTCCTCGGCATTGTCCACGATAAAGCTGTGACCGACGCGCTCGAGCATGGGGATGTCGTTGTAGGTATCGCCCACGGCGGCAGCATCGGCAATATCGATGCCCAGGTGCTCGCACAGGTGAGCGATGCCGGCGCCCTTGTCGACGCCCAGGTTCATAAAGTCGATCCACTCGCGCCCGGCGTTGGTGACGTAGAGCTTGTCCGAGAACTCGGGGCTATAGGTCTCGCGGAAAGCGGGCTCGGCGTCGTAGCCGGGGAAGAAGACCGAAATCTTGTTGGACTCGAAATCAATGCCCTCAAAGCTGTCGACGTAGTTGATTGTGTTGTAGTAGACGCTGATCTCGTCGTGGTATTGATGGTCGCGGGCAAGCACGTAGAACTCGTCGAAGCAGCACAGGACGGGGACAGCGCGAGGATCCTCCGAGGCACGGCTCAAGACCTGCTGATACAGCTCCACGTCAATATTGCTCTTATAGATATAGCTGCCGCGATAGATCACGCACGCTCCGTTATCGGGACAAAAGGCGAGGCGGTTCTTGATACCCTCGAACATCTCCTCTAGCTTGGGGGCGGGACGTCCGCTGGCGGGGCAGAATACGATGCCGGCGTCGGCGAGCTTGTCCAGGCGCTCATCAAGACCCTGAGGCAGCACACGCTCGTCGGTCAGCAGCGTCTTGTCCATATCGACGGCGAGAATCTTAATGTTGCCGATGTTGGCGTCCGATTCGTAAGTTTGCATAAAAATGCGCCTTTCGTTTCGAGATTGTTTCAGACGTTATAACCATCAACTAGTAGTCGAGCGTATTTTCGCAGGAATGGTGCGTATTTGCACTGCAATTCACAAACTAATGAAAAAACTTTTCAGAAATTTGAATTTGTCGCTTGCGCAGCGTGCACTTTATCGTAATATAGCGAACATCGAAAACGGAGACGGTAAAAGAGCCGTTTACCGAGGAAAAGGTACCGTTTGCGATATTTGAATTGCGCCCGGCGATACGTGAAAGGAGAGGCAGATGCAGTTCGTAAAGATTATCACCACTGCAGACAATGCCATCCGACGCCAGCGCGCAATTTCCCGACGACGATAACAATCGTCTCTGCCCGCATGGGGCGAATTGCCTCAACAGAGTCATTTTGAGGTCGTTGGGTTTTAGCACGACATTGCTGCATGTTTCTAGGGCATGTATGTGCTGATTTTTGCTATTTAACCTGATATTGCACGGTATATGACCTTGAAGTGACTTGCAACTGACCGATGTTCTAACTAGCTACCAAGGGCGAAAGGAAACAGCCATGAGCAAGGAAAAAGTCGTTCTCGCATATTCCGGTGGTCTTGATACATCCGTATGTGTCAAGTGGCTCCAGGACGAGAAGAATCTCGATGTCGTTTGTGTCTGCGGCAACGTGGGCCAGGAAGAGACCGGACTGGATGCCAAGAAGCAGAAGGCGCTCGACCTGGGCGTTCTCGATTGCCAGGTGCTCGACCTGCGCGACGAGTTCTCCGATGAGTTCCTGACCAAAGCCATCGCCGCCAACTCTATGTACGAGAACAAGTATCCGCTGCTCTCCGCTCTTTCCCGTCCGCTGCTTGCCAAGAAGCTTGTCGAGGTCGCCCACGAGTTTGGCGCGACCTACGTCGCCCACGGCTGCACCGGCAAGGGTAACGACCAGGTCCGTTTTGAGGCCGCCGTCAAGGCCCTCGACCCCGAGCTCAAGGTTATCGCCCCGGTTCGCGAGTGGGACCTGAAGTGCCGTCCCGACGAGGTCGCCTATGCTCACGCCCACAACGTGCCGGTTCCCGAGGGCGCCAACGACAACCCCTACTCCATCGACGACAACCTGTGGGGTCGTGCCATTGAGTGCGGCCACCTGGAGGATCCCTGGAACGAGCCGCTCGACGACGCCTGGGTTATGACCAAGAACCCCGAGGACACGCCGGACACCCCGACCTACACCGAGATTGAGTTTGAGGCCGGCAAGCCCGTCGCCGTCGACGGCAAGAAGATGAAGCTCTCCGAGATCGTCATCGCCCTCAACAAGATCTCCGGCGACAATGGCTTTGGTCGTCTCGATCTGGTCGAGGATCGCCTGGTGGGCCTTAAGAGCCGCGAGTGCTACGAGGTTCCCGGCGCCCTGACGCTCATCACCGCCCACAAGGCGCTCGAGGACATCTGCGTCGAGGGCGACTTGCTCAAGACCAAGATCAAGCTCGAGCAGGATTGGGCCACCGCCGTGTATAACGGCCAGTGGTACAGCCCGCTCAAGAACGCGCTCGACGCCTTTATGGCCGACACCCAGAAGTTCGTGACCGGCACCGTCCGCCTGAAGTTCTTTAAGGGCAACTGCCATGTCGTCGGCCGCAAGAGCCCCTTCAGCCTCTACGACTACGGTCTGGCTACCTACGACCGCGACACCACGTTTGACGAAAAGGCCAGCGCCGGTTTTATCGAGATCGATACGCTGTCGCTCAAGACGTGGGCAAAGGTCCAGGGTCCCAGCTCTGCTGCCGCCCAGGCCTAAGGCTTTTCCTTCCCTTGGTATCCGCGCGGCCCATCCGCGTGATACAAAACGGGCGCACGGGGCCCCTACCTTTCGTTATGCTTGCTGACACTTCTTAACATCGGTGGCCCCTACGTTCCGCCCGCATATATGACGCCGCGCTTGCGGCTGAGTCCGAGCCCCGCCGGGGTTGTCCGGCGGGGCTCTTTCTATCAATTTGTCGGCCTTGCGCCTATATATATGAGGAGTATCCAATATGTTCAATGTCATCGCGCATGCTTTACTTGCCCTCGCGCCCGAGCTCGATGCTGCAAAGGTCGAGGACGTCCCTATGAGCCTGAAGGCTTGGATTGACGGTTCGCAGGGCAACATCCGGAGGGAGACGTTGGGTGCCAAGTGCATGGTGCGTCACTTCTTTGCAAATTAGCTACATGGCCCCGCATGCAGTGGGGAATGTGCAAAACTAGCGGTTGGTAAATCGCTTTAGCGACAGGGCACATTGCTTTGGGCGCTTCGTTTGGTATTTGATGAAAGGGGACGATCCCATGGCTCTTTGGGGCGGTCGTTTTGAGGCGGGCGTGGCCGAGGTTACGCAGGAGTTTGGCGCGTCGCTGCCGGTCGACAAACATCTCTATAAGCAGGATATCGCCGGCTCTAAGGCACATGCCAAGATGCTGGCCGCCCAAGGCATCATCAGTGCCGAGGACGAGCAGGCGATTGCCGAGGGCCTGACCGGAATCGAACAGGATATCGATGCCGGCAACTTTACCTTCGATATCAACGACGAGGACATCCATATGTCCATCGAGAGCGAGCTGACGCGTCGCATCGGCGAGGCCGGTAAGCGCTTGCATACCGGACGTTCGCGCAACGACCAGGTGGCGACCGACACGCGCCTGGGCGTCAAGGCACTGGCCAAGGAGCTCATGGAGGCCAATCTTGAGCTGCGCCATGTGCTGGTGGATGCGGCTAAGAAGTACGACAAGGTGATTCTGCCGGGTTACACGCATATGCAGCACGCTCAGCCCGTGCTGCTGTCGCATCATCTGCTGGCGTATTCCTGGATGTTCGCGCGCGACTTTACACGCTTGAAGGCCGCCTTTGATGCCGCCGACAACTGTCCGCTGGGTGCTGCCGCGCTTGCCGGTACGAGCTATCCGCTCGATCGCCAGATGACGGCTGCCGAACTTGGCTTTGCGGGCGTGATTCCCAACTCGCTCGATGCGGTTTCCGACCGTGATTTCCTGCTCGATCTGCATTACGCCGGCTCCGTCATGGCGATGCACCTGTCGCGTCTTTCCGAGGAGATTGTGCTGTGGTCGAGCTCCGAATTTGGCTTTATCACGCTTTCCGACTCGTACTCCACCGGCTCGTCCATCATGCCGCAGAAGAAGAATCCCGACTTTGCCGAGCTTATCCGCGGCAAGAGCGGCCGTGTGTATGGCAACCTGGTGCAGCTGCTCGTGACCATGAAGGGCCTGCCGCTTGCTTATAACAAGGACTTGCAGGAGGACAAGGAGGGTGCGCTCGATACCGCTCACACACTCATGCAATGCCTATCGGTTATGGCCGGTATGATTTCGACTTGGACTGTCAACGAGGGTGCCATGGCGCGCGAGTGCGGCGTGGGGCATCTTGCTGCCACCGATGTTGCCGATTACCTGGCTAAGCGTGGTCTGCCGTTCCGCGAGGCACATGCCGTGGTGGGCCATCTGGTCCTGATGTGTGAGAAGCGCGGCTGCAATCTTGAGGACCTGCCGTTTGAGGTGTTCCAGGAGGCAAGCTCGCTCTTTGAGCACGACATTACCGAGGCGCTCGACATCCCGTCGATTGTCGCTGCACGCACGACCGAGGGCGGTACCGCCCCTGCCGCCGTTGCCGTGCAGCTGCAGCGTGCCGTGGCACAGCTCGTGGCCGACGAAGGCGTGTTTGGATCGCTGACCAAGGTCGTCGAGATGGGCCTCGGGATAAAGTAAGGGTTTGGCCGAAGCCGTTTTTGCCATTTATTGAGGAATCATTTTTTGCTTTACGGACGTCTGCTGATGTGAGCGTCCGTATTTTGTTGCTATGGGGGAGGGGCTTGTCGAGAAGTTCTGTAGGACCTTTGGGCAGGTTGTGAAGGGGGTACGTTCGCGGGCGGCAACCGACCGTCTGCTCTGCTCGATGCGGTTGATGGGCAGTCGGATGGTACTCTAATCGAGCTTCGAAACAGAAGTGACACATATGGAACGCTTCAATAAATTGCAACGTTTCAATAAACAGCTTTTTGTTTAACTGCAGCTAAAACTCTGTTACGATGCAGTCCAGGCGGGTGCCGGAATGGGACTTGGGCACGCGCGAACCTACTTGAAAGGCTACCTTATGGCTATCGAGAAGACCTTCATCATGATTAAGCCCGACGCCGTGCGCGACCGCAAGATCGGCGAGATTGTTGCTCGCATCGAGCGCAGCGGCCTTGTCATCGAGCGCATGGAGATGACCACGCTCGAGCGCGCTACCGTCGAGGAGCACTACGCCCATCTGGCCGACAAGCCCTTCTTTGGCGGTCTCTGTGACTTTATGACGAGCGGTCCGGTCGTCAAGATGGTCGTTTCCGGTCTCTCCGCTGTTGCTAAGATGCGCACCCTCATGGGCGCTACTAATCCGCTTGACGCTGCTCCTGGTACCATCCGCGGCGACTTCGCTGTCGATGTCAACGCCAACGTGATCCACGGCTCCGACTGCCTGGAGAACGCCGAGATCGAGATCAAGCGCTTCTTTGGCTAAACCAGCTTTGACTCCTTAAAGCTGTTAGCGTGTGGCTTGGGCGCCGCGGAACTCCATCCGCGGCGCCCTTTTATTCCAAAATCTATGAAGGGGCCCGTTCGGTCATGAGTTCCGAGCGGGCCCCTGCTGTTAGCTTGTGGCACTGAGATGTTTAGGCCTCGTCGACGACCTTGAGGCCGCGCGTGTGGTCGATCTCGTTGAGGAGGTTAACGCGACGCTCGTGACGACCGCCCTCAAACTCGGCGTCGAGCCACTCGTCGACAATCATCTTGGCGAGCTCGGAGCCCACGACGCGGGCGCCAAAGGCGAGCACGTTGGTATTGTTGTGCATGCGGGAGAGCTTGGCGCTGAAGGGCTCGGAGCACACGACGGCGCGTACGCCCTCGACCTTGTTGGCAGCCAGGCTAATCCCGACACCGGTGCCACAGATGAGGATGCCCAGGTCGACGTCGCCGTTGGCAACGGCCTTACCCACCTTGTAGCCGGCGATGGGGTAGTCAAAGCTCTCGGAGGTGTCGGTGCCAAAGTTCACGACCTCGCAGCCGCGCTCCTTCAGGTGCTCGGAGATGATGTTCTTGAGCTCGACGGCGGCGTGGTCGTTACCGATACCGATCTTCATGGATGGTTCCTCTCTGGTCTGTGCGGCGCAAATGCTAAAGGTGTTTACCGCGTTCGACTGCATGATAGCGCGACTTTTGCGTAAACGCTCGGGCGTTTTTTGGTCAAACGCTTTAGCATGCAACAAGACCGGCTGCTCATGAATGAATGCTGTCAGTTTGTGCTTGAGCGCCGTCCGCCGGAACCATGGTTGCGGTTTTTGATGCATTGTTATCAAATAAAGGAGCTAACATTTTTTGAGAGCCTAGCCCGTTATGCAAGCAGGAGATACCTATGCCTACCGATTCCATCCGTGATGCCGCGTTTTGCGATGTTTTGAACCGCGAGCTTGTCTGTGCACTCGGCTGCACCGAGCCCATTGCCGTTGCCTATGCAGCGGCGCTGGCGAGTCAGACGCTCGGTTGCGAACCCGATCATATGGATGTTGCATGCTCGGGCAACATCATCAAGAACGTCAAGAGCGTGACCGTGCCCAACTCGGGCGGTATGCACGGTATTGAGGCCGCGGCCGTGCTGGGTGCCGTGGGCGGCGACGCTAAGAGCGCGCTCGAGGTGCTCGAGAGCGTTAACGATGAAGACCGCGCTCGCGTGGCCGAGCTCCTCGCCGACGCCGGCTACTGCGATGTGTCGCTTGTCGAAGGTGTGCCCAACCTCTACATCAAGGTGACTGCGACGGCCGGGGGCCATACCGCGGTCGTCGAGATTACCGATCACCACACTAATGTCACGTGCCATACGCTCGATGGTATTCCGGTGTGCGGCAAGTCGGCGGGGGAGTGTGCCGCCTGCGCCGAGCGCGTGGTGGCCGAGCGTGCGGCAGATAACGCCGATACCCCTATGAGCATCGAGTCCATCATCGACTTTATCGAGGACGGTGACATTGAGGACGCCCGCGCTGCCGTTGAGCGTCAGATTGAGCTGAATGGCGCAATCAGTGCCGAGGGCCTTGCGCACGCTTGGGGCGCCGAGGTGGGTCGTACGCTGCTAGGTGCTCGTGCCGATGACGTCGCCTGCCGTGCCCGTGCCCGTGCGGCCGCCGGGTCCGACGCCCGCATGAACGGCTGCGCGCTGCCGGTCGCCATTGTGTGCGGCTCGGGCAATCAGGGCATTACTTGCGCATTGCCCGTCATGGAGTATGCCGAGTACCTGCGCTGCGACCACGAGCGCCTGGTGCGCGCCGTGATGCTGTCCGATCTTATCGCCGTGCATATCAAGAGCTATATTGGTGCGCTCTCGGCGTTTTGCGGTGCTATTTGCGCCGCGTGCGGCGCCGGCGCCGCGATTACCTGGCTGTGCGGTGGCACGCGCGAGCAGATTGGCGCGACGGTCTCGAATACGCTCGGTAACGTGGGCGGCATCGTGTGCGACGGCGCCAAGGCGAGCTGTGCCGCCAAGATCTCGGCTGCCGTCGATGCGGCGATTCTGGGCCATGATATGGCCATGCAGGGTCGCGGCTTCCGCGCCGGCGAGGGTCTGATCCAAGATACCGTTGAGCAGACGATCGCCAGCATGGGCTACGTAGGCCGCGTGGGCATGAAGGACACCGACATCGAGATCCTCAACATCATGATCGGCAAAACCCAGGTCTGTTAAGACAGTTCGTTGGCAATTTGGTGTTCGTAGAAGGCTTCTACTACGGCGTTAAAGTCGCGGGCGAAGTCTTCCATGGTTCCGCGCCAGGTGGCTCGGCTGGGCTTGCCTTGGCCCACAAAGGCGGTTTGGATGCCGCAATCGGGGGACGGGAAGTCGCGTTTGGGATCGTTGCCCACCATAAGGACCTCGTGCGGCTCGAGCCCCATCACCTGAAGCTGCTCTAGATAGTAGGTGGCATCGGGCTTGCAGCGGGTGGTGTTTCCCATGTGCGTGACGAGCTCAAAGGGAGCGTCGGCCAGGTCGCCCCAACCCATGCGGCACTCGATAGCCCCCTGGGGAAAGCTGGGGTTGGTAAAGAGCGCGCAACGCAGCCCTGCGTCCTGTACGGCCTGGAGCGCGGCGTGTGCGCCCGGCATGGCGTGGGCATTAATGACATCGTCGTTCTTGTACGGAAGAACTTCGCGATCATAGTAGGTAAACGCCTCGTAGATGAGGGGATCGGAGAGGCGGATCCCGCATCGGCGCTCGACCTCTTCTTGGTAAAACTCAAGATTGGTGCGGTTGTCCGTGCCGCTGCGGCGATTGGCGTTGAGGTCGACTAGGATGGTGCTGAGGCGTGCCATCGTGCCACCGCGGCTGCGGCGCCCGATATCCGCGAGCATCGAAGAGACATCCTTAAAATAGCGAAGGATGAACGCGTTGAGGTTGATGCTGAGAAGCGTCTCGTCCATATCGAAAACGACTGCTTTGAGCACGCGGGCACCTTTCTCGAAAAATCGATCTAGAATCGTTGGCTCCGGATACTTTACCCCAAAGCCGAATGCCTGGCTGGTTATCGTCAAGTTGCGGAGACGTGTGTTCATAAGATTACGAAAAAGTCTCCACACGAGTAAAAAAACGCAGTTCACGCTTGAAATCGAACTCATTTCCCCGTAACCTATACGAACGTGATTGCATAAGCGTCACATTAGTATCTGTCGGCTCCCGAGTGTTCCTAAACGTTGTGTGCTTGTCGCACCCTTCTGTAGGTCCTAGCAATCGGGGCCCCGTAGTTCGAAAGGGGTCCACCTTTGAGTGAGATTCAGAACTCGTCCATTTTCTCTCTTGACGATGTCAACGAGGAGGAGATGAACAACCTCATCGACGGTACGATTACCGACTTTGATGAGGGCGATCTCGTTAACGGCACTGTCGTTAAGATCGAGCATGACGAGGTGCTCGTTGACATCGGATTCAAGTCCGAGGGCGTTATCCCGGTCCGCGAGCTGTCCATCCGCAAGGACGCTAACCCTGCAGACATCGTTGCACTCGGTGATCCCATCGAGGCTCTGGTTCTCCAGAAGGAGGACAAGGACGGTCGTCTGGTCCTGTCCAAGAAGCGTGCCGAGTACGAGCGTGCTTGGAACCGCATCGAGGAGAAGTTCAACTCCGGCGAGAACGTCGAGGGCGAGGTTATCGAGGTTGTCAAGGGCGGCCTGATCCTCGACATCGGCCTGCGTGGCTTCCTGCCTGCTTCCCTCGTCGACCTCCGTCGCGTCAAGGACCTCACCTCTTACATGGGCACCCGCATCGAGGCCCGCGTCATCGAGATGGACCGTAACCGCAACAACGTCGTCCTCTCCCGTCGCGTCGTGCTCGAGGAGTCCCGTAAGGCCGAGCGCTCCGAGATCCTGTCCAAGCTCAAGTCTGGTATGCGTCTCCAGGGCACCGTTTCCTCCATCGTCGACTTCGGCGCCTTCGTCGACCTCGGCGGTATCGACGGCCTCATCCACATCTCCGAGCTCTCCTGGAACCACGTCAACCATCCTTCCGAGGTTGTCAAGGTCGGCCAGGAGGTCGAGGTCGAGGTTCTCGACGTCGATCTCAACCGCGAGCGCATCTCCCTGGGTCTCAAGCAGACCACCGAGGATCCGTGGCGCGCACTGGTCAAGAAGTACCCCGTCGGCGCTATCGTCGAGGGCACTGTGACCAAGCTTGTCCCGTTTGGCGCTTTCGTCGACCTGGGCGAGGGCATCGAGGGCCTGGTGCACATCTCCGAGATGGCCAACAAGCACGTCGACCAGCCTTCTCAGGTCACCCACGTGGGCGACAAGGTTCAGGTCAAGGTCATGGAGATAGATCTCGACCGTCGTCGTATCTCTCTGTCCATGAAGTCCGCTGCTGAGACTCTGGGCGTCGAGATCGAGGTTACCCCGCTTCCTTCCGAGAAGAAGGACGAGGAGACCGACGCCGAGTAAATCGGTTTGACGATCACTTGTTTTAAGGGATCCGTCCGCAATGGACGGGTCCCTTTTTGCTTTCGCTGCTGATGCACGCGATGCTACCCGGGCTGTCCACAGGCTATTGGGTTGTCGGTGAATGAAAAAATGCCGACATCCCGCCTCGGGGAGGAGGCGGGAACGCACCGAATAGACGGAGGGGTGCGGAGCGCGGTCGCGTCTCGACTGACGACATTGCCCATCGACAACCCTATTGTACTGCATGGCGTGGTTCTTGGTTTATCGTGTCGAACGCTTGTGTTGTGCCATTGCCTGCGGCAACGGTGTGCTACACTCTTGCACTGCTGAGTGGGCCAGACGGTCGCGCGATGTGCTGTTTGCAGTACGCGTGAGGAAAGTCCGGGCTCCAGAGGGCGGGATGCCGGCTAACGGCCGGGCGGAGTGATCCGACGGAAAGCGCCGCAGAAAAGAAGACTCCCACCTGCGCCGCAAGGCGTAAAGGGAAAAGCTGAAACGGTGGTGTAAGAGACCACCAGCGTCGTGGCAACACGGCGGCTTGGCAAGCCCCATCCGGAGCAAGCGCGAATAGGAACGCTATGGGCCGGCCCGGTCCGCGTTCGGGTAGCGTGCGTGGAGCTGCACGGTAACGTGCAGACAAGATAAATGACCGTTCACGACAGAACCCGGCTTATAGGCCCACTTGGCATTTTTGTTACCCTGACAATCGATACGGTCTTTGCCGTATTATTGAGGCTGTTTGTTGCTTTGCTTGTTGTTGAGGGGCTTTGTTGGACAGCTATTTTACTCTGCAATCAAATATTGAGGCTTCGGGCGAGTTTGTGGACCGCAAGAGCCGGTTTATTGCCCAGCTGGTCCATATTGAGTCCGAGGATGAGGCGAATGCCTTTATCGAGATGGTTCGCAAGCGTCATTACGATGCTCGACACAATGTTCCCGCGTGGATTTTGGTCGATGGACGCGAGCGCCAGAGCGATGATGGTGAGCCGAGTCGAACGAGCGGCATGCCGACGCTCGAGGTGCTTCGCGGTGCGGGGCTCAAAAATGTTTGCTGCGTAGTGACGCGCTATTTTGGTGGCACGCTGTTGGGGCCTGGTGGCTTGGTGCGCGCCTATACCGCTGCGACGCAGGCGGCGGTGGCCGCGGCTCAGGAGGCCGGGCAGATCGTTGAGATGACAAGCGTCGTGCCGGTTGACGTGCATGTGGCCTATCCGCAGTACGAGCAGGTGCTTCGCTTGGCGCAGGATTCGGGTGCCAAGGTTTCGGATACCGATTACGCGGACGCCGTGACACTTCATTTGGTGTTTAAGGCGGGGGAGCAGGAGCCGTTTTGCGCTAAGATACGCGAGCTTATGGCGGGGCGTGAGGAGATTGAGGTCGGCGCTCCCGAGTTTGCCGAGTTCTAACGGCGACGGCCGGCGTGCTTTTGGATGGATTCCAAGCGCGCCGGCCGTCGTTTTTCTGTTGCTGCCGTTTACTCGGCGATCTGCTTTAGCACATCGCAGGCAATCTCGACGGCATCGTCGATGCAGCCGGGGCAGCTGCGGAGCGGACCCTTATCCGATCCGATGCCCTTGAGCGTGCCGCAGACGGTCGTTGTGTTCTTCTCGCCAAAACGCTTGGCGATTTCGCGCGACAGCTTGTAGGTCTGGCCCTTGGTCTTGGGGTTTTCCATGCCGTCGCTCATTACAAAGCCCATGATGGCCACGGCGCCCGAGATGGCGCCGCAGGTTTCGGTCATGCCGCCCATGCCGGCGCCAAAGCCCTCGGTGAGGGTAAAGGCGACCTGGGGGTCGAGCCCGACGGCGGGCGCGAGCGTGCAGGCGACGGCCTGGGCGCAGTTAAAGCCACGGGCGTGATATTCGGCAGCTTGAGCCTGACAGGCGGTGATGTCGAGCTGGGCCGTATCGATTTGCTTCATCGTTGTCTCCTTGGTCACGGTGTACCCGCCTATGGTACCCGTGACGGGGCATGTAATCATCGAGAGCTTCATGTATGCCTCGTTTTTGTCTATCGAGCAAATGCCCAAGGCTTGAGAAAAATACCCCTGATCAATTTGTCACATAACCTACCTTGGGGATGGGTTGAGAGGGGTGCGGGGTAGCGGTATCGTGAACCGAATAAAACGTAACCCAGGCAAGGGAGCTAGATATGAGCGAGCAGACCATCGGTACCACATGTGTTCAGGGCGGCTATCACCCGGGAGATGCCGAGCCGCGCCAGGTGCCCATCTACCAGTCCACCACGTGGAAGTACGACACGTCGGAGCATATGGGTAAGCTGTTTGACCTGGAGGAGTCGGGCTACTTCTACAGCCGCCTGCAGAACCCCACGTGCGATCTGGTTGCCGCCAAGATCTGCGAGATGGAGGGGGGCACCGCCGCGATGCTCACGAGCTCGGGCATGGCTGCGAACTTCCTCGCGATCTTTAACGTGGCCGGTGCCGGCGATCATGTGGTCGCTAGCTCTGCCATTTACGGCGGTACGTATAACCTGCTCGCCCATACCATGGGCCGCATGGGCGTGACCTGCACGTTCGTCGCCCCCGACTGCACCGATGAGGAGCTCGAGGCAGCCTTTGAGCCCAATACCAAGCTCGTCTTTGGCGAGACGATCGCCAACCCCGCCCTTGCTGTGCTCGATATTGAGCGCTTTGCCAAGGCCGCACATGACCACGGCGTGCCGCTGATGGTCGACAACACCTTCCCGACGCCCGTGATGTGCCGTCCCTTTGAGTGGGGCGCCGATATCGTTACGCACTCCACCACCAAGTACATGGATGGACATGCTGCCTACCTGGGCGGCGTGATCGTCGACCACGGTCAGTTTGACTGGATGGCTCATGCGGACAAGTTCCCGGGTCTCACCACGCCCGACGAGAGCTACCACGGCGTGACCTATGTCGAGAAGTTTGGTCGCGAGGGTGCCTTCATTACCAAGGCAACCGCTCAGCTCATGCGCGATCTTGGTCCTATGCAGAATCCGCAGGCGGCCTTCTTCCTGAACAGCTCGCTCGAGAGCCTGCATGTGCGCATGCCGCGTCATTGCGAGAACGGCCTGGCCGTTGCCAAGTTCCTGCAGAGCCATCCCAAGGTGCGCTTCGTGAGCTATCCGGGCCTGGAGGGCGATAAGTACTATGACCTGGCTCAGAAGTACATGCCCAACGGTACCTGCGGCGTTGTGAGCTTTGGCTTTAACGGTGGTCGCGCGGCGGCCGAGACCTTTATGAAGAGCCTCAAGCTCGCCCAGATCGCCACGCACGTTGCCGACGCCCGCACTTGCTGCCTGCATCCTGCTAACGCTACGCATCGCCAGATGAACGACGAGGAACTCATCGCCTGCGGTATCTCCGCCGACATGGTGCGCCTGTCGTGCGGCCTCGAGGACACGGCCGATCTGATTGCCGACCTTGAGCAGGCGCTCGAGCAGTGCTAGGCTAGCGTTCGCATAAGGCGCCGATGCTGGCAGAAAGCTTCGGCGACCTTTCGTTCCGATTCCGTAGGCGGGACCCCAATCGCGGCTGTTTGCAGGCGATTGGGGCCCCGTTTTTTGCGTTGGGCTACTCGAAAGGATGGATATGGAGAAAACTGCAGAGCAGCTGCGCCGCGAGCACCTTGCCCTAGAGGGCGACACCCATGGCAAGAACAAGTGGGCGATTCTGTTTACCGTGCTCATCATGACGTTTATGGTGTGTCTGGATTCGACCGTCGTGACCGTGGCACTGCCCGTGATGCAAAAGGAGCTGGGCGTGGGCCTCGATCGCATTCAGCTGGTAAGCTCGGTGTATCTGCTTGCGACTTGCGTGGCTATGTTGCCGTTTGGCCGTCTGGGCGACGTGCGCGGCAAGGTGAATGTGTTTCAGCTGGGCGTCATCGTCTTTACGCTTGGTTCGCTGCTGTGCGGCCTTTCGGCCTCGCTCGAAGTTCTTATTCTGGCACGCATTGTGCAGGGCGTCGGTTGCGCGGCGGCCATGGCCAACAACATGGGTATCATCACCGAGTCGTTTCCGGCGCGCGAACGAGGCCGTGCCATGGGTATTCTCGCGACCTTTGTGGCCCTCGGCATGATGTGTGGCCCCGTGCTTGGCGGCATGCTGGTGGCAAGCTTTCCCTGGGAGAGCATCTTTCTCATCAACCTGCCCATTGGCGTCATCTCGTTTATCGTGGGGCTCTACACGCTGCCGCATGTTAAGCCGGAGGCCGGCGAGCGCCCCATGTCCCTGATCGAGGCCGCTCGTCGCTGCTTTGCAAATTCGGCCTTCACCATCAACCTTGTCTGCATGCTCATCGTGTTCGTTGGCATTGGCGCATCCGAGTTTATTCTGCCGTTCTATTTTCAGGACGCCCACGGCTTTGGTTCCGACATTTCCGGATTGCTCTTTTTGGCGCTGCCGATGGTGAATGCCTTTATCGGGCCGCTTTCGGGTACGGTTTCGGACCGTGTTGGCTGCGAGGGCCCTACGGCGGTCGGCCTGGGCGTGTATGTGTGCGGTCTCTTTGCGGTAAGCACGCTCGACGAGCGCTCTTCTATCCCTGTGATCGTGTGCTGTGTCGCGTTTATGTCGTGCGGTACGTCGGTTTTCCAGAGTCCTAACAACTCGTTGTACATGGGCTCGGCTCCGCGCGAAGCACTCGGCTTTGCGGGTAGTCTGGGTAGCCTGGCGCGTTATGCGGGTATGGCACTCGGCATTACGGTGGCGTCGAATATCCTGTATGGACAGATGAGCGTGGCGATGGGCGAGGCCGTGACCAGTTTTGTTGCAGGCCGTCCGGATGTATTCCTATTCGGCTTTCGCTCGGTGTTCTACGTACTTATGGCTGTGGCCGCTGTGGGCTTTGCGCTTGCCATGGTGCGTTTGGTGAGGATGCGCGCCCGCCATTAGCGTGTTGGGAGGCTGTCTGCCACGATTCGCGCCGTCCCAAAAAGACTGGTTTGTGGTGCGATGCGGCTTGTGGGGCGGGCGGGGGTCGGTCCGTGGTAGACTATCGAACAACGTTTATTAATCGCGCGGTATCGGTGCCGCGAGAAGGGGTTGCGCCATGCAGGAGCTTGAGGATCGTATTCGCCATGACGGCATCGTAAAGGCCGGTAACGTCCTTAAGGTTGATGCCTTCCTCAACCACCAGTGCGACGTTGAGCTGTTCGACCACATGGGTGCCGAGTGGGCCCGTCTGTTCGAGGGTGTCGAGATCAACAAGATCCTGACGATTGAGGCTTCGGGCATTGGCATGGCCTGCATCGCAGCTCAGCATTTTGGCGGCGTGCCGGTGGTCTTTGCCAAGAAGGCGCAGTCCATCAACCTCGATGGCGAGCAGTATGCCACGACCATCTACTCCTTCACCAAGCAGAAGGAGTACCCGGTCATTGTAGGTAAGCGCTTCCTGTCCGAGGGCGACAAGGTTCTGATCATCGACGACTTCTTGGCTAACGGCTGTGCGCTTGAGGGTCTCATCAAGATCTGCGAGGCTGCGGGCGCCGAGGTTGCCGGCATCGGTATTGCCGTGGAGAAGGGCTTCCAGGGCGGCGGCGAGAAGCTCCGTAAGCGCGGCTTCCGCGTTGAGAGCCTGGCACGTATCGCCGATATGGACTGCGAGAACGGCGAGATCACCTTCGCCTAAGCGCGCAACACAAGCGATTGGTATGCGATGTGACAAAGGGACTGTCCCTTTGTCACATTTTTTGTATGAGGGGAGGTGTTGATATGGATGAGAATAAGATGGGATGGCGCGAGTATGCGCGCTATGCCGAGATGTCGGCCGAGGAGTTGGCGCGCGATTGCGAGGTGCAGGTGTTTCGCGCGACGGGTCCGGGCGGACAGGGCGTGAACACGACGGACTCGGCGGTACGCATGAAACATATCCCTTCGGGGATTGTCGTGATGGCGCGCGAGAGCCGCAGTCAGTTCCAAAACCGTAGCAGCTGCCTACGTAAGCTGCGCGCTGAGCTTGAGCGTCGCGGGCGTCCGCCGCGCCGCCGCGTCAAGACCAAAGTGCCACAGCGGTCGCGCCAGCGCAGGCTCAACGACAAACACTTCAATGCGATTAAAAAGGCCAACCGTCGCAAGCTGGGCGGGGAGGAATGATCTTATCAATAAGTTGCGGTGAAATAGGGACTGTTTTGCGGCTTTAGCTACATAAACAGTCCCTATTTCACCGCAACTTAGGTGGGGCTAGCGGGTGGGGTGCCAGACGTGGAGGGCGCCGGCAAGGATGTCGACCTCGATGCGCGAGGCGACGATGGGCTCGCCGTCGGCCTGGATGGGATAGTTGGGCTCCTCAAAGGTGAGCTCGACATGGTGGCAGCGGCGCATGCGAACCGGCGGCAACTTGGTATGGTGGCCGTCCTTGGCCGAAAGAAACATAGGCAGGGCAACCGCGCGAGGGACGGGGCCGCAGGCGTAGCAGACGTCGAGTATGCCGTCACAGGGGTCGGCGTCGGGACAGATGCGATAGCCCGAGCCATAGGTAGGACCCAGCTGAATCGCCATGATGATCGCCCTTACGCGCTCGGCGGGCGCCCCGTCAAAGCTGACTGTCATGGGGTAATTGCGATAGCGTAGGCCAAACTGCTCAAGTCCCGAAAGAGTGTAGAGCGGCGCGCCGGTGAGGCTCGTCTTTTTGCGTAGCTCGGTGGTGCCAAGGCCGATGGCGGCATCGATGCCGACCGAAAGCGTCTGGTCGTAGTACTCAACGGTAGC
The DNA here is from genome assembly GCF_964239575.1 of Collinsella aerofaciens ATCC 25986. Classification (GTDB taxonomy): domain Bacteria; phylum Actinomycetota; class Coriobacteriia; order Coriobacteriales; family Coriobacteriaceae; genus Collinsella; species Collinsella aerofaciens_BQ. Next base: position 63,866 of record NZ_CAXSQQ010000004.1, on the reverse strand, counting down.
CTCGCCGCTGCCGCTTGTGGGGTTCCATAAGCGAATGCGCCCGATGTCCTGACGCTGCAGCTCGCAGGTGAGCAGCGCGCCAAAATCCTTACCGGAGAAATCGTCGATGCCGAGCGTTTGGGCAAAATCGTTGCCGGAGCCCACGGGCAGGACGGCAAGAGCGGGGCGGGCGTCCTCCTTTTGCGTCATAAGCCCGTTGACGACCTCGTGGATCACGCCGTCGCCGCCGAGTGCGATAACGGTGCGATAGTCCGTTGCCTGGGCGGCCAGCTCCTTGGCGTGTCCCATGCGCTCGGTTAGCACCAGGTCAAACTGGGATGCGCGTGCAGTCATGTCCAAAAAGCGTTGCAGGCGCTCGGCAACTTCGTGCGCCGCACCCGACTGGGCGGCTGGGTTGGCGATGATGAGCGTGCGGCCAAAATCAGTTGCGTGCATGGGGGCGACTCCCGGCGTGTGACATGGCAGTGCGGTCGCGCTCAGGTCGAATTGCCCCTGATTGTGGCTGCACGGCGATTATTACATCTACTCTATCAGGTCGTTGTGGCGCTCGATAGCATCCGCTACCGTACCGCCCTCATCCACAATAAGCGAACGGCGCTTGGGCGAGATGATGCGCTGGGCGGGGTACACGCCGCGGTGTCCGGCGGCTAGGTAGCTGATAAAGGCCACGATGACAAAGAACCCGGCTGCCGTGCCGTGGAACAGGTCGATGGCCATCATACAGGTGGTGATGGGCACGTTAAGGCCGGCGCAGAACACGCCGAGCATGCCCAGCGCTGCCAGAAAGCTGGGATCGATTCCGACGAGGCAACCGATCCAGCCGCCGAGCGCCGCACCGATACCAAACAGGGGCGTGACCTCGCCGCCTTGGAAGCCGGCGCCCAGGGTGAGCGCTGTGACGACCAACTTGATGACTGCGTCCGCCAGGGTGGTGTTGCCGGCAAATCCGGCGCCGGAAAGCCACGTGGAAAGGCCGGCGTAGTCCCAGGCGTCGAGGAGGGCATAGGCGGCCAAAACCACGAGTGCGCCTATGAGTGCGCGAGTAAGATAATTGGTGATAAAGCGACCGTACAGGCTCTTGACGGTTCGAACCGACCAGGCAAAGAGGCGTGCCGTCAGACCGAAGATAATGGAGCTGATAACAACGATGACGACTGTCTTGGGCGTCATGGCGGGAACGCTGGCGATAACATTCGCCTCGTACTCGGTTCCCAAGGCAAGCGACGTAAAGTAGCCGGTAAACGAGGCAACCAGGCAGTAGATGCCTGCGGTGTAGTCGATCTTGCCGATAAAGCACATCTCCATGCCAAAGAACGCGCCGGCGAGGGGCGAGCCGAATACGGCGCCAAAAGCGGACGAGATGCCGGCGAGCATGAGGTCGTGGTGATCATGCTTTTTGAGGTGGGCGAGGCTCGAGATGTTGCTGGCGATGGTGCCGCCAATCTGAACCGCGGCTCCCTCGCGACCGGCCGATCCGCCCGTTAGGTGCGTGAGCGTGGAGCAGACGAAGGTGAGGACGGCCATGCGCATATGGATGAGGCGTGTGCCCAGAGCGGAGTCGATGACCAGGTTGTTACCGCGTTTGGCGGCAAGACCGTGGTTTTTGTACACCCATGCGGTGGCAACGCCCACAACGGGAAGCAGTGCGTAAATCCACGCATGGTGTTCGCGATAGTCGGTGGCGATATTCAACGAGGCCAAAAACGCCCAAGCGGCGACGCCCATGGCGAGCGAGACGATGACGACGAGTACGAGCAACTTGGCGCTCGCGAGTAGGTTGCGGGCGTTGCGGCGCGTGTCGGCAGCCAAGAGCTGCTCGGAGCGGGTGAGCTGATGCCTGCCTGCCATGATGACGTCGTTCAGGGAGAAAAAGCCGCCGTCGTCGAGCGGCTGGGAATGATCCTGAGCCTCGTTTGCGCTTTCGGGTTTGTCGTTATGAGCCATACGTTCCTCTTTTAGGTTGCAACGCAAGCATTATAGAACGCGGTAAACGCGACGAGCCGGTGGGTTGGTTTCCATTCTGTTTCGCGGCCTGCAACCGACAGGTGTATTTGCGGGTACAGGCCGAGTCGCGGTCGTGCGACGGGGGATTATACTGAGACAAGCATAAAGAATCGGCGCCCCTGTTGTGCGCCGTGGCATTAAGAGGTGCATATGGCAGAGAAACTCATTCCGCTGGATGACGCACAGTCGATTGTCCTGTCGCACGTTGCTCCGACCGATCTCGTCGAGATTCCCGTGTGGCAGGCCGCCGGTCTTCCCCTGGCCGAGGACGCGGTGGCCGATATCGACATCTCGCCGTTTGCCAACAGCGCTATGGACGGATATGCCGTGCGCTCGGCGGACTTGGCGCAGGCATCTGGCGAGGCGCCGGTGACGCTCGATGTTATCGGACATGAGGCCGCGGGTCATGTGTTTGGGGACGCAATCGGCGCGGGCGAGACGGTCCGCATCATGACGGGCGCGCCGGTGCCCGAGGGTGCCGATGCCGTGGTGAAATACGAGATCGTCGACGTGCTCGACGGCGATGGTAACGAGGGGTCGCACGTTCGCTTCTCGGCGCCGGCCAAGGTGGGGGAGAACGTTCGCTCTGCCGCCGAGGAGGCCCATGCCGGCGATGTTGTGATGCACGCCGGCGAGGTCGTGGCTCCGGCGGGCGCGGGTCTGCTGGCAAGCGCCGGATACGCGAGCGTGAAGGTGCACGCTGCCCCTCGTGTGGGCATCATCTCGCTGGGCACGGAGCTGGTCGCACCGAGCAACGTGCCGTCGCGCGGGCAGATTCGCGACTCCAACTCGTCGGCGTTGATGGCCGAAGCGCTCGATGCCGGCGCCGAGCCCGTGTTCTACGGCATTGCGCCCGATGATGAGCAGGCGATTGCCGAGCTGGTTCATCGTGCCGTGCAGGAGTGCGACTTTGTCATTACGAGCGGCGGCGCCTCTTCGGGCGATTACGACTATGTGACGGCGCTGGTCAGGCGCGAGGGCGAGGTGCTGTTCGATCGCATCTCGATGCGTCCGGGCAAAGCCATCACGTTTGGTCTGCTTGGGGACAAGCCATATTTGGGGCTTTCGGGCAATCCCGCGGCGGCGTATGTGGGCTTTGAGATGCTTGCCCGCCCGGCGATTCGCAAGATGCGCGGCTTTTCCGAGGGCGTGCGTCCCGTGCAGCAGGCGACGCTCACACACGGCGTGAAGAAGCGCCAGGACCGACGCTTCTTCGATCGCGCCACGGTTTTGCGCGACCCCGAGACCGGTGAATTGTTGGTGACCGAGGCCAAGACGCAGAACTCGGCGCTGCTTGGAACTATGCAGCGTGCGAACTGCCTGTTGCGTATTGACGAAGGACCGTGCGAGCTCAAGGTGGGAGATGCCGTGGACGTTGTGCGCGTCGACCTGCCCGAGGGAACGGTGCTATAGGAGGAACGCTATGGAGTTGAAGATATCGATCGTGACGTGCTCGGATACGCGCGACTTTGCCCAGGACGAGGCGGGCGCTGCCCTCGAGGAGCTCATCGTGGCGCAGGGCTGGACGGTCGCCTCGCATGTGGTCGTGCGCGACGACGCCAGCGAGATCGGTGATGCCATTGTGGAAGCCGCCGATGAGTGCCACGCCAATGTCGTGCTCACCTGCGGCGGCACGGGGCTTTCGATGCGCGATGTGACGCCCGAGGCGACGCGTGCCGTCTGCGACCGCGATGTGCCGGGTATTGCCGAGGCAATCCGTGCATACTCCATGACCAAGACGCGCCGCGCCATGCTCTCGCGTGCTATTTGCATGCAACGAGGTCATACACTTGTCGTAAACTTTTCCGGTTCTACGAAGGCCGCCCGCGAAAGCTGGGAGGCCATAGCGGACCAGCTGGAGCATGCGGCTCAGATGACAGCGGGCGGCGGACATACCAACTAAGCGGTTTACCTGCGGCGGGGCGACCTTATCGGTCGCTCCGCTTTTGTTTTCCGCCGAAGCGACACCGAGGTGCACGGTAACTTGAAACTATATTCTCTGGAGAGAATAATTTCTCATAATCATTATTCGCGCAGAAGTATAATCTGATTGCAGATTAAAGCCCGCGGTGGGGTACCCGGGCACAAGATCCGAAAGGGTTGAATATGTTCGATTTGGTTTCTCGCCGCGGATTCGTCTCACTTTCTGCTGTCGCCGCTGCCGGCCTTGGTCTTGCCGGTTGCTCGGGCAGCAAGACGTCCGAGCCGGCCGGATCCGATGCAGGTTCTGCTAAGGCATCTTCCAAGAAAGCTGTCGAGCTGCAGGTCTTTGCCGCCAACTCGCTCGAGAAGGCCCTGCCCGAGGTTCAGGAGCTCTACACCGGGCAGACCGGCACCACCTTTGCCGACACGCAGTTTAAGGCCTCCGGCGACCTCGTTGAGCAGATGCGTGCCGGTGCCGCCGTCGACGTGCTCATCACGGCCTCCAAGGGCACCATGGACGACGCCGAAGCCGCCGAGCTCGTCGATGCCGACACGCGTGAGGACATGTTCGTCAACGACCTCGTGATCATTCGCGCCGAGGGCTCCGATACTAAGGTCGAGGCCATCGCCGACGTCGCGAATCTGGACGGTAAGATTGCCATCGGCGACGCCAAGACCGTCCCTGCCGGAAAGTACGCCAACCAGGCGTTGGCCTCCGTGGGCCTCTACACCGGCACCGAGGGCGACGACGGTGAGTATGCTCCCGAGATTGCCGACAAGGTCGCACTGGCCGATAAGGTGGGCACCGCCGCCGCCTATGTGTCCACAGGCGACTGCGTGGCTGGTTTTGTCTACAGCTCCGACATCTTCCGCTACGACGGCATCGAGGAAGCCTTTGTGTGCCCCGAGGACTCGCACAAGCCCATCGTGTACCCGGGTGCCGTTGCCGAGAGCTCCGAGCACGCCGACAAGGCCAAGGCGTTCATCGACTTCTGCCTGACCAACAAGAAGGCCCAGAAGATTTGGGCCAAGTACGGCTTTGAGCTTTCCGCGTAGTGCGGCTTGGCGCGATAATTCCATCGTTTTGTTTTTCACTTCGTCCTTGTATTCGCTTGGAGCTTTTCGTGCTTAATAGATTCCGCATGCTTGTCGCCTGTGCTTTGACCTTCGCGCTTTGCTGGGTGCCGGGATTTGCGTTTGCCGGGGACGCTGAGCACGGGGCCCAGGTTGCTGCGACCGCTCATGGGCTTTCCTATGGGATCGAAGGTTTTGAGCGGTTGGCCAAGGGGACCGCTCGTGCCATGGAGGGCCAGCCTGAGGGCTACCGGTTTCCCGTTGACGAGGACGTGGACCTTGTAGTGGCGCCTGCCGCCGATCGCGTTGTGGTGTGGATATCGCCCAAGGCGGTCGAGAAGTATGGGTTGGATCCGCAGGACAACGAGTGCGTATCGGGTCTCAAGGCCCTCGTCTGTGAGCTCGACAGCGCAAACTGCATGGGAGGTGCGCAGCTGGGGGACGTGAATCTTCCTTGGTATGTCACGGCGGAAACAACGTTTGATGCCGGCGGGTATACCTATAGCTTTGACGAGCGCGGTGCGGATGGGGACCGCTATGTGGTGATTGCATCAGCCTCGGGTGATGCCAAGGGCGGCGCGCGTTGGCTTGATAGCGCTCAAATGGTAGAGGCATCGTCTGTCGTGTTGCGGGATGAGCAGGGCCCCTTGACCTCCTTGGCCTCCTTTTTGGGCGACATCGACTATCGTCCGTTTTGGGTGTCTATCAAAACGAGCGGCCTCGCCCTGCTGATCTCCTTTGCGCTGGGCCTGTTTGCCGCATGGAAGACCATGGGTACTACGAGCCGTATCAAGGGCCTGCTCGACTCGGTCTTTACCATCCCTATGGTGCTGCCGCCCACGGTTTGCGGCTTTCTGCTCCTCATGCTGTTTGGTCGATCGACCGGGGTCGGTCGGTGGCTTATCGCGCATGGCATCTCGATCGTCTTTACGTGGCCCGCGGCGGTGATATCCGCCGTGGTGGTGTCGTTTCCCCTGGTCTACCGCACGGCGCTCGGAGCCTTCGAGAGCCTCGACACGCAGATGCTCGATGCGGCACGCACGCTGGGCTGGTCCGAGCGTCGCATCTTCACCAAGCTCATGATGCCGCTTGGCTGGCCCTCGATTGCCGCCGGCACGGTGCTCGCCTTCGCGCGTGCCATGGGCGAGTTTGGCTGCACGCTGTTCTTTGCGGGCAACTACGCCGGTATTACGCAGACCATCCCCATCGCCATCTACTTTGAGTGGATGGGCGGCAACACCTCGGTGGCCCTCTTTTGGGTCGCCGTTGTGATTGTGTTTAGTTTCCTGGTCATCCTGTTCATCAACATGTACACCGCGCATTCGCAAAAGTATCGCGAGCGGGGCCTTTCGCGTGCGAAGCACAAGCAGGCCAAAGAGCTCGCCGGACAGGGCGATTCGCTCGACCCGGTGGGCGGCGACGCCCTGCGTATCGATCGCGAGGCGCTGGCCGAGCTCATGCGCGAGGATGCCGCTTCGCAGGGAGGTCGATAGGCCATGTCGCTCGTTCTGGATATTAAAAAGCGCTATCCCGGGTTTATGCTCGACATGCAGCTTGAGGCCGGCGAGGAGCGTGTGGCGCTGCTCGGTGCCTCGGGTTGCGGCAAGAGCTGCACCTTGCGCTGCATTGCCGGTGTGGAGACGCCCGACGAGGGCAAGATCGTCGTCAACGGCGTGACCTTTTTTGACTCGGCGGCGGGCATCAACCTGTCGCCCCAGGAGCGCAAATGCGCCCTGCTGTTCCAAAACTATCAGCTGTTTCCCAACATGACGGTGGCCGATAACGTATGTGCCGGCGTAAAGGACGCGGGCGACGCCGCGGCGCGTAAAAAACTTGCCGAGCGCTACCTGGGCATCTTTGGCCTAGCCGATTTTGCCGACCGCTATCCCGCGCGCCTCTCGGGCGGTCAGCAGCAACGTGTGGCGCTTGCCCGTATGGTGGCGGCTCACCCGGGCATCTTTATGTTCGACGAGCCCATGAGCGCACTCGATTCCTATCTTAAGAGCGCCCTCGAACAGAACATGCTCGACCTGTTCGATGTATGCAACCGCACCGTGCTCTATGTGAGCCACGACATCGACGAAGCGTGCCGCCTGTGCCAGCGCATCTGCGTGATGCACGACGGGCATGTTGAGGAGATCGGCTCCGTCGAGGACGTGGTCCGCCGTCCGCAGACGCTGGCGGCGCTGCGCCTGACGGGCTGCAAGAACACAAGCCGGGCGCGCAAGATCGGCGACGAAGAAGTTGAGGCGCTCGATTGGGGCATGACCTTTAACGTGGGTCGCGAGGTTCCCGATAATGTGGCGTACCTGGGCATTCGCGCGAGCTACTTCCATGTGGACAACCGTGCCGAGCGGGGTCGCAACAGCTACGACCTGCACGTGGCGCGCGTGAGCGATTCGCGTTTTGAGCGCCTGGTGCTGTTGGATGCGCCGCGGGCCGATGCGCCAACGCGTCTGCAGTGGAAGGTCAACAAATTGAGCGTACCAGCGGATGGGTTACCGCAAGAAGGCGAGACCCTGCGTATGCATTTTGATGCCAGCAGGATCCATCTGGTTTGTCGGTAGCGCCGGGTAATGCCGTCGGGGATATAAGTCTCGGCGGCTTTGTCTTGCCGTTCGCCTAATGGGGAATGACAAACTCTTATCAACACAGATAATTATTTATTAAACGGCGGCACACGACGCTGTCGTACGAATGTCAACGGTGTTCGCATGGTCGACGACCGTTGATATAGTTGACCTTAACTTGTAAAGGAGGACGCGCACATGCCGCAGACGACATACATTCGCCGCGTTGCCGCGCGCGCCCTGTATATGGCTCGGAGTCGCATATGAGCAGGTATGTTCACGGCTCCGGGAGAGACGACGCACAACTAAATAATCGACCGCAAAGCAGGTTCCCCAAAATTCCGGGTTTAGGCACGGCTGGGTTTTCGCCGCCCACCGTGCAGCAATACCGTAGTTATCCGTATTTGGTTCGAGAGGGGAACCGTCATGGCTGAAGAATTCGATTTCCATCCGATGTGGGAGAGCCTCGGCATGAATCTTGCCGATCACGACATGCTGCTGGGCGCTGTGGGCCAGATGTACGGCGATATGTTCCTGACGCAGAACAATCGCCCCAAGTCCACGTCCTACCTGGATTTTGTCGCCACCAACATCCACAGCGGCCGTATTAAGGAGATGCTCGACAAGAAGGAGGCCGGCGAGGCCACCAAGATCGTCGGTTCGTTCTGTGTGTACGTGCCCGAGGAGATCGTGCTTGCCTGCGATGGCATCCCCGTTGGCCTGTGCTCGGGTGCCGACTGGGCGACCGACAAGGTCGAGGAGCATCTGCCGCGCAACACCTGCCCGCTCATCAAGAGCTTTGCCGGCTTTAAGCTGGGCGAGGTCTGCCCCTACATTGAGTCGAGTGATCTGGTGGTGGGCGAGAACACCTGCGATGGCAAGAAGAAGGCCTACGAGTTCTTTGCCACGCAAAAGAACATGTACGTCATGGATATCCCCAACGTGCACGACGAGTCGACGCTCGTGACCTGGAAGGCCGAGGTTAAAAAGCTTGCCGCCAAGATCGAGGAAGAGTGCGGCGTCAAGATTACGCCCGAGCGCCTGAAGGCTGCCATCCACGCCGTCAACGAGAAGCGTCGCGCCCTGCAGCGTCTGGCTGCCACGCGCGCTGCCGATCCGGCGCCCATCAGCGGTCTCGACAGCCTGCTGACCGTTCAGGCCGCCTTTATGGACGACACGCCGCGTCTGACCGGAGCCATCAACGAGATGGCCGCCGAGTGCGAGCAGCGCGTTGAGGCCGGCGAGGGCGTGGCGCCCAAGGGGGCCAAGCGCATCCTGTACACCGGCACGCCCATGGCCGTGCCCAACTGGAAGCTGTTCAACCTTATCGAGAAGGCCGGCGGCGTTGTGGTAGGCGAGGAGTCCTGCACGGGCTCGCGCCACTACAAGGACCTGGTCGACGAGTCCGGTGAGACGGTCGACGAGATGCTCGACGCCATCGCCGAGCGCTACTTTAAGATTAACTGCGCCGTCTTTACGCCCAACGATCAGCGTATGAAGGACATTGTCCAGATGGCCAAGGACTTGCATGCCGACGGCATCGTCGACGTGGCCCTGCAGTTCTGCACGCTCTACGAGATGGAGTCGTTTGCCGTGGAGAAGGCTGCCGAGGAGGCCGGCATTCCGTTTATGCACATCACGACCGACTACGCCGGCGAGGATGCAGGCCAACTGCAAACCAGGATTGAGGCTTTCTTGGAAACCATTTAGGGGTATCCGTCCCGGCGGCTTCCCCAGGCACCCGATCTTGCCGTTCAAACCATCGTTTGCGTACCAAAGTACGCGGCGCTTCTCTTTCACGGCAACCTCGGGCACCTGGGAAAGCCGTTTCCTTGGTTGGTCAAAAGGTTTGTTAAGGAGTTATATGTCGGAAAATATGGAGCAGCCGTTGCCATCCACGTTTGAGGAGTTCAACGAGCAGCGCAAGGCGGCGTTTATTCGTGTCAAGGATTACAAGCAGGCGGGCAATCGTCTGGTCGGCTTTTTGTGCAACTATACGCCGCTCGAGATTATCGATGCCGCGGGCGCCTCGAGCGTGGCCCTTTGCGGTACGTCCGATGAGGTGATTCCCGAGGCCGAGAAGGTGCTGCCGGCAAATCTGTGTCCGCTCATCAAGTCGACGTATGGTTTTGCCTATTCGCAAAAGTGCCCGTTTACGTACTTTAGCGACATGATCATCGGTGAGACCACCTGCGACGGCAAGAAGAAGATGTACGAGCTACTCAACGAGCTCAAGCGCACGCACATTCTGCATCTTCCGCAGGGTCGCGATCGCGCCTACGAGCGTGAAGGCTGGTACGAGGAGTGCTGCCTGCTCAAGGAGGAGCTCGAGAACTTCTACGGCATCACGATTACCGACGATGACCTGCGCGCTGCCGTCCGTCGTCGCAACCGCTTGCGTGCGGCCCAGCTCGAGATGTTTGCGCTGCAGGCCAACCAGCCGGCGGCCATGAGCGGCGTCGACCTGATGAGCACCATGTTTGCCGGCACGTTCAGCTTTGATATCGAGGCCTATACGCAGCAGCTGGAGCAAAAGGTTGCCAAGCTGCGCGAGGCCTATGACGCAGGCGAGCGCCCGGTCGCGGCGGATGCCAAGCGCATTCTGATCACCGGCTGCCCGGTAGGCGGTGTGATCAACAAGATCGGTCGCACCATCGAGTCCAACGGCGGCGTGGTCGTGTGCATGGATGACTGCTCGGGCGAGCGTACGGCCGCCATGATGATCGACCCGGACGCGCCCGACATTCTGCGCGCCATCGCCGACCGCTACCTGGATATCAACTGCTCGGTCATGACGCCTAACGACGGCCGCATGGAGAACACACTGACCATGTGCGAGAAGTACCATGTCGATGGCGTGGTAGAGAGCGTGCTACAGGCCTGCCACACCTTCAACGTTGAGAGCGCGCGCATGCAGGAGGCTGTCGAGGGTGCGGGTATTCCGTATATGAAGATCGAGACCGACTACAGCAACGGTGACATGGGCCAGATCGAGACCCGCATCGCCGCCTTCATCGAAACCCTCTAGCTTCCTCAGGCACCGGATCTTGCTCCTCAAACCGTCGCTTGCGTACCCAAAGTACGCTGCGCTCCTCTTTCGGGGCAATCTCCGGCACCTGAGAAACCTAGAGCTAAGGCGCCTGAACGTGCCACTGTCTTTGATGTTTAGATTGGGAGAGAGCCATGATAGGGATCGGGATCGATATCGGGTCTACGGCGGCTAAGGCTGCTGTGGTCGACGGGGAGGGTTCGGTGGCGTGGACGTGCGTGCAGCCAACCGGGTTCTCCTCGGTCGATGCTTCCGAGCGGCTGCGCGAGGCACTGGCAGCGGCGGGTTATGACGTGGCTGCCGACGACGTGCGCGTGGTCGCGACTGGCTACGGCCGTGTCGCCGTGCCCTATGCGCACAAGGTCGTGACCGAGATCACCTGCCACGGTACCGGTGCCGTGCGCCTGTTTGGCGATCACGGCACGGTGATTGACGTGGGCGGCCAGGACACCAAGGTCATTCAGCTTAAAAGTGGCCGCGTGGCCAAGTTCGCCATGAACGACAAGTGCGCTGCCGGTACGGGGCGCTTTTTGGAGATCATGGCCGACCGCCTAGGCATTTCCCAGCAGCAGATGGCTGACCTGGCGCGTTCCGGCGAGCCCACCAAGATCAGCAGCATGTGCACGGTGTTTGCCGAAAGCGAGGTTATCAGCCTGATCGGTCGCGGTGAGCCGCGCGAGAACATTGCGCGTGGCGTGATCGACAGCGTGGTCTCGCGCGTGGCGACCATGGCCGGGCAGGCCGCGGGCGCCCCGTACTACCTGACCGGTGGCCTGTGCGAGAACGCCTTCGTGGTGGAGCGGTTGGGCGAGCTGCTGGGGTCGCCGGTGACCACCTCGCCCCAGGCTCGCTTTGCCGGTGCCATCGGCGCGGCGATTCGCGCACAGGCGCTCAATTAATGCATCCGCCGCAGGCTCGCATTCATGCGTATACTGGGAGAAAATGATTGACCGATGAGAGGAGGTATCGATGGCTGACGATCAGATTAAGCTCACGTCTATGACTGCCGCGAGCGGTTGAGCCGCTAAGTTGGCTCCCGGAGCCCTCGCCCAGGTCCTGGGCGACTTACCCAATGTGCATAACGACAACCTGCTCGTGGGGTTCGATACCTCCGACGATGCGAGTGTCTTTCGTGTTGGCGAAAACCTGGGCCTCGTGCAGTCCGTCGACTTCTTCCCGCCGATGGTCGACGATCCCTATCTGTTCGGCCAGATCGCCGCAGCCAACTCGCTGTCGGACATTTACGCCATGGGCGGGCGGCCGAGCCATGCCATGAACTTGCTGTGCATCCCGAGCTGCCTGGGCGTCGAGGTCGCCGGCCAGATTCTGGCAGGTGGCGCCGACAAGTGCGTCGAGGCGGGTTGCTCCATCGCGGGCGGTCACACCATCAACGACGACGAGCCCAAGTACGGCCTGTCCGTGAGCGGTTTTGTCGCGCTCGACCGTATGCTCGCCAACAGCGGCGCGCACGTGGGCGATGTTCTGCTGCTGACCAAGGCGATCGGCTCGGGCATCATCACCACGGCCATTAAGGGCGAGCTTATCGAGCAGGACGAGGCCGCAGCCATGTTTGACTCGATGCGCGCCCTCAACGAAGCCCCGATTCGTCTGGCCGAGGGACTCGGGCTTCACGGCTGCACCGACATTACGGGCTTTGGCCTGATCGGGCATGCGTGCGAGATGGCCGAGGGCTCGGGCGTGCAGGTTGAGCTTGCGTCGGGGGCGGTGCCGCTCTTTGACCAGGTGCTCGACATGGCGCGTCTGGGCATTATCCCCGCGGGCTCCTACCGCAACCAGGACTTCTTTGGCCCGCGCGTGGCTGCCGACGAGGACCTGGAGCCGGGCATGCTCGACGCGCTGTACGATCCGCAGACCTCGGGCGGCCTGCTTATCGCGGCACCTGCTGCCGATGTGGATGAGCTTGCGCGCCGTCTGCATGCCGAGGGGCGCGTTGCCGCCGTTGTCGGGCGCGTGTGCGAGGCGGAGCCGGGCGGTCCTGCCGTTCGCGTTGTGCATTAAGGAAAACCGTTTATGCGACCGCCTACCGTTCTGGGCGGTCCCTTTTGAAAGGAAAAACTATGTCTACCAAAATTGAAGTCAATGCCATGGGCGATGCCTGCCCGCTGCCCGTCGTCAAGACGCTCAAAGCCCTGAAGCAGCTCGATGGCGAGGGCACAGTCGTGACCTCGGTCGACAACGAGACCGCCGTCAAGAACATCTCCAAGATGGCGCAGGAGAAGGGCTGCACGGCCTCAGTCGAGAAGGTTTCTGACGCTGAGTGGCGCGTGACCGTCGCGACCGCCGGTGCCGTGGCCGTTGCGGACCCCGAGCAGGACGGCGCTGCTTTCTGCGACGGCAGCGCCGGCAAGGGCAAACTTGTCATTTCCGTCTATACCGATTGCATGGGCCGTGGCGACGACGAGCTGGGCCACAAGCTCATGAAGGCGTTTGTCTTTGCCGTGACGCAGCAGGAGGAGCTGCCCGCGACTATGCTTTTCTACAACGGCGGTGCCAAGCTCACCGTCGAGGGCTCGCCGGTGCTCGATGACCTGAAGGGCTTGGCGGAGCAGGGTGTCGAGATTCTCACCTGCGGTACCTGCCTCGACCACTATGGCATTAAAGACCAGCTTGCGGTGGGCGAGGTCACCAACATGTACGTGATCGTGGAGAAGATGGAGCAGGCCGCGCGCGTCGTGCGCCCGTAGCGTATTGGTTGGAGTTGCCATGAGGGAGAAGCGCCCGGCGCTTGTCATCACGTTTCCCACCACGGCGGCCGCCATGGGTTGCGAGTCCCTGTGCATCGAGCGCGGTCTTCCCGGGCGGACGATTCCCGTGCCCGGGGAGGTCGCTGCCGGCTGCGGTTTGGCGTGGAAGGCGTTGCCTGCCGATGAGGAGCTGCTGCGCGGCGAACTCGCCGCGGCGGGCGTTCCCACCGAGGGCTTTACGGTGATCGACATGTGGGAGGTCGTGCGATGATCTACCTGGATAACGCGGCGACGACCATGCACAAGCCGCAGGCGGTCATCGACGCCGTGACGCAAGCGATGTGCTCGCTCGGCAATGCTGGGCGCGGTGCCACCTCGGGTGCGCTCGATGCGGCACGTACCATCCACGGCTGCCGCGCCAAGCTTGCGCGCTTGCTGGGCTGCCCGCGTGCTGACCATGTTTGTTTTACGCCCAACTCCACCGCGGCGCTCAACACCGTTATCAATGGCGTGGTGCGCCCCGGCGACCGCGTGGTCACGACGGTGCTTGAGCACAACTCGGTGCTACGTCCGCTCAACCGCTTGGCGGCAGAGCAGGGCGTGACCGTTGAGCATGCGGGCTGCGACGCGAACGGTGTGCTCGACTACGACGAGCTCGAGCGGTTGGTCACGCCGGGCACGCGTGCCGTGGTGGTGACGCACGCCTCCAATGTGACCGGCAACGCGGTCGACATTGCGCGCGTGGCTGCCATCGCGCATGCGGCCGGCGCGCTGGTGATCGTCGACGCCTCGCAGTCTGCCGGCGCGATGCATATCGATATGCAGGCCATGGGGCTCGACATTGTGTGCTTTACCGGCCATAAGGGGCTCATGGGACCTCAAGGCACCGGCGGCCTGGCCGTGGCGGAGGGCATTGACGTGGCTCCGTGGGCCATGGGCGGCACGGGCGTGCACAGCTTCGATGCGCTGCAGCCGCTTGAGTGGCCCACGCGCCTTGAGGCGGGCACGCTCAACGGTCATGGCATCGCGGGACTTTCCGCTGGTCTCGACTTTATCGAGGCCCAGGGTGGGGTCGAGGCGATTGCTGCCCACGAGCGTGCGCTCGCTGATCGCTTCCTTGCCGGTGTGCGCAAGATTCCGGGGATTAAGCTCTACGGTGCCTTTGACCAGCAGGCGCGCTCTGCGATTGTGTCGCTCAACGTAGCCGATATCGACTCTGCCGAGATTTCGGACGCGCTCATGCAAGGGTGGGGGATTGCGACGCGCCCCGGTGCCCATTGCGCTCCGCTCATGCACCGCGCGCTGGGGACCGAGCGCCAGGGCGTCGTCCGCTTCTCGTTTGGGTATTTCAACACGGACGAGGAAGTCGACACCGCGATTGACGCTTTGCGCGATTTAGCCTGCTAGAGCGTATATACTTGCGGGACGGGTCTTTTGCCCGTCCCGTTTTTGTTTCGACCCGAAAGGTGTGCATATGGCCTCATCCGCTCCGCGCGGTTTGCGCTCCGACCATGTCGTTACCGTCGGCATTGCGCTGTTCTCGATGCTCTTTGGCGCCGGCAACCTCATTATTCCGCCGCTGCTGGCGCTGCAGGCTGGTTCTGCCACGCCGGTCGCCATGCTCGGCTTTCTGATTGCCGCCATCGGCCTGCCCGTCATGGGTTTTATCGCCGTGGCACTTGCCGGAACGGCGCGCGAGCTTGCCGGCCGCGTGCATCCTAAGTTTGGCGAATTCTTCGTTGCGGCGGTCTACCTGGCCATCGGCCCGTGCCTGGCTATTCCGCGCACAAGCTCCACGGCCTTCGAGATGCTGGTGCCGCTGCTGCCCGAGGGCGTTTCGCTCGGCACGGCACGTCTGGCGTTTGCCATCGGGTTCTTCATCATCGCGTTTGCGCTCACGCTGCGCCCGGGTGTCATTACACGCGTACTCGGTCGCATTACGGGCCCCGCGCTCATTGCGCTCATCGTACTGGTCGTGGGTGCTGCCGTGATCTCGCCACTGGGACCGGCTGCCGCGCCTCAGGCTCCCTACGATGCAGGCGCCGCCGTGCAGGGCTTTCTGACTGGCTATCAGACCATGGACCTGCTCGCATCGCTCGCCTTTGGCATTATCATCGCCGAGACCATTCACGAACTGGGCGTTACCGATGACAAGCGCATGGCCTTCGAGATTTCGCGTTCCGGTGTGATCGCCGGCGTGCTCATGGCCATTATCTATTGCGGCTTGGCCCTTGCCGGTATGCAGCTCGGCACCGTGATGCCCGACGCCACCAACGGCGCTGCAATCCTTGCTCGCTCGGCCTCCATGCACTTTGGCCTTGCCGGCACGGTCGTGGTCTTCGCCATCTTCTTCCTCGCCTGCATGAACGTGTGCATTGGCCTCATTAGTTGCTGCGCGCGCTATTTCTGTGAGACGTACGTGGTTGAAGGGGGAGCGGAGGCCTCCGAGGAGGCCATGCGCCGCCCCTTCGCGATCCTCGCCTTTGTGTTCGCGGCGTTTTCGTGCCTGCTCTCCAACGTGGGCCTCGACGTGATCCTCATGTTCTCGGTGCCTATGCTCAACGCCTTGTATCCCGTTGCCATCGTACTGGTACTGATGGGCCTGGTGCACGGCTTTTGCGACGCTCATCCGCAGGTGTGGGTGTGGGTCGGCGGCGTGGTTGCTGTGCAGAGTGTGATCACCTCGGTCCGCGATGCGTTCTTTGCGGGCGCGTGGCTACCGTTTGATGTTCTTCCGCTGGCGGATATCGGTGCCGCGTGGGCGCCGGTTGCCGTGGCGGCGTTTGTGATCGGTTTGCTCCATAGTCGTTTTGTCGCACATTCGAGGAGCTAAGGCATCAATGCTTGCACAGGCGGGGAGTCTCCCCTATAATTTCCTTCGCTTTGGGACACGCAAGGTTTAGACCTTAGCTGCTCAACACCTTCGGGACGTGGCGCAGTTTGGTAGCGCGCCTGCTTTGGGAGCAGGATGTCGCAGGTTCAAATCCTGTCGTCCCGACCATATCTTGCGGGCGTAGTTCAATGGTAGAATCCCAGCCTTCCAAGCTGATGACGCGGGTTCGATTCCCGTCGCCCGCTCCATAGGATAGTTTTAACGGCTTTGGCTCTATTTGGTGCCAGAGCCGTTTTCATATACATGCCGGGACCCCCATCCCCTCCTAAGTTGCGGTGAAATACGGACTGTTTTCCGGCTTTTATGGCCCATGTAGTCCGTATTTCACCGCAACTATTTGTAAGGTTGGATTCCGATGCCGTTGGGAGGGTCGTAGCGACCGTCTACCGAGAGTGTAAATATTTTTTGAACCTCTGACCTGCGACGTCAAGCTTTTGGTCAGCTTTTGGCAAGGCCTACGGACGGAAGCATGCGATAGCGTAATGGTATTCTCTCCGCCGTGACGGTTATGGGGTTGGCCATGCTCGATAAAGGCAAACATATTCCGCAGTCATATGCAAGGATGCTATTCTCGGCCCTTGGAATTCATCAAGATGGACAGCTGCTTATAACAATTGATCCTTGGGATGAACGCCGTGCGCGCGAGCTTATGCAGGAAGAGCTCATGCTTCGTCTTTACAACCATGTGTATGCGGATCCGGTCTATTGGAATAATCTTGGGGTTGAAGATCGCATCTTTCAGCTGGCATCCGCTATTGCGGTCGTTGAACCGGATGCTGTGTTTTGCGGATCGACGGCAGCGCTGCTCTACGGCATCGGCTCTGCGTATACGCTACTGGATAAAGTGCAAGTGCTGCTGCCGCGGTCTACAAGGCGTGATACGTATGAGTTCGTTGAATACAAGCGCTGGCGGGCGGGCGAAGTGTGGCGGCTCGGTCTGTTTACGCTGACGGATCCGTATCGAACGGTTGTTGATATCGCCCGAACGAGCGCCTTTCGCTATGCGCTGGGCTATGTCGATGGCTTGGCCCGTGAGTACGATGTCGAACGCGAAGAGCTGCGAGCATATGCGCAGGCAAATTGCCGAGGGCTGCATGGCATCGCGCGTGCTTTTGACGTTTTTGAGCATATGGACTGCAGGTCAGACAATGGCGGCGAGTCCGAGGCGAGAGCAGCGATGATTCTCGCTGGGGTTGCCGCGCCTGAGCTTCAAGTTGAGATAACGCGACCGGGAAACGCTGGTTATTATCTAGCAGATTATGGCTGGCAGATGCCAGACGGATCATGGACGCTGGCAGAGCTGCATGGGCTGGGTAAGTTTGAAGACGAAGCTCAAGATGATCCAGAGCAAGCGGCGGCAAAAACCTATCGAGCGGCCCTCATGCGCGACGCGAACCTTCGTGCCATGGCCCACAACGTCATTCATTTCAAACTTTCGGACACCTACGACGTAGAATCGTTCGGTGCCATGATGCGCGGTTACGGCATTCCGACAACAAAACCCTACGCCGACTCCCGATAGCGAAATCGTTCGCAGCCAACCTTCAATAAGTTGCGGTGAAATACGGACTGTTGAGGCCTTTAAAGGCATGAAACAGTCCGTATTTCACCGCAACTTAAGAGGGGATGGGGTTGAGGGACGGGCGATGCCGTTGCCTGTCGGTTAGTGGCGACCGTGGTGGCGGAGCTTGTCGATGGTGGAGTCGGTGCTTCGGCTGCGGGCTTCGGCGGCGCGGTCGCGGGCGTCGGCAGCGGTTTGGCGCTTGCGGCGGTAATCGATCATGCCTTGGATGATGGGCTTGCCAAAGCTCACGACATCATCGTTGTAGATGGCGGTTCGGGCTGCGAGGAGGCAATCGGTAAAGTCCATATGGGTCTTGCCAAAGAGTTTGACGGCAAGGGCGACAACGGTGGGCTCGTCGACCATGACGTCATCGAGCAGCTTGGTCATGGCCGACGCGATTTCAACTCGGGGAACCTTATAGACGTCGCGCAGCGTGACCACGACGCGCGTGATGATTTCGGGGTAGACGCGAGCGGTGCGCGTGGCGATGACCTTGGCGGCGCGCGGCGACAGGACCTCGTCGTCGTTAAGCAGGTAGCGCAGGATGACGGTCTCGTCGATGATGGTGCTACTCATGGATATCTACTTCCTCGGGACCCAAAACCGACTCGTCGCTTTCTGTGGCTAGGTATTCAATCCAGGCATTGCGCTCCTCGGAGCGGCGATTGGGGTCCCCATATGCTTTGAGCAGTCCATAGGCGGCCGTGCCGTCCTTGGAGCGCACGGCGACCGGCTGAAAGGGGAGCTTGCGCATCAAAATACTCTGCGCGACAAATAGACAGACAGCCTCGGCGAGCGATGTGCCCATTGCGTCGTAGAGACGCTCGGCATGCTGCTTGTCTTCCTCGCGAATGCGCACCTGCAGGATGGCTCGTTTTTGAGTCGATGACATCACTGGCCTCCCTTAATGAGCGTGCAATTTGAATAGTCAAATACAACATCGGCTAATAATAGCCAATCTTACAACCACTACTTTATTGCACTAGAGTAATTGAGTGTAAACGATATTACAAACGTACTACATCCTTCAGAAACGAGCGTGAAATCTCCCTTGGATGTACGCATGTAATACACTCACCTTTATAGCTTCTAGAGAATAATTCCAACCTGCCAAAACCCCTGCAATACACCCGTATTGCAGGGCCTATGCTCAAGTTTGCCACCTGCAACTGCGTATATTTCACCTGTATATCGTTGGAGGAATTCTATCGAAGTGCCTGTTTCGCCGCATGCACTCGATACGCCGATGCCGGACCACGGGCGGTCCGGGGCAACGTCGACAGGGTCTCTCCGGCATGGGATTCAGGAGGGAGTGAACAACATGGGCAATAAACGAGTCGTAGCCGATTCCTCACGCTGCATTGGGTGCCAAACCTGTATGGCGGCGTGCATCGAGGCGCACGACATCCCCGGCAACATCGTCGCGCCGCGCCTGCGCGTGACGCGTACGTACGAGATCTCCGCACCGGTGGCTTGCCATCACTGCGAGGATGCCCCGTGCGCGAAGGCCTGTCCTACGGGCGCCTTGTTCTTTGATCCAAAGAACCATCGTATAGGCGTCAACGAGGACAACTGCATCGGCTGCAAGAGCTGCGTCATGGCATGCCCCTTTGGCGCCGTGAGCGTGGCGACCACGCAGGTTCCGGTCTTGATGGGCGACGTTCGCGTGGGTTCGCAGACCAAGAGCTTCGTGCTCAAGTGCGACCTGTGCGTGGACCGTCCCGGCGGTCCGGCGTGTGCCGAGGCGTGCCCGACCAAGGGCCTCACCCTGGTTGACGAGGAGCGCCTGGCAGAACTGACTGCCGAGCGTGCCCGCGCCACCACCGAAAACGAGGCGTAAGCGTCGGGCGACAGGCCCAATGATTGTCAAATAAGTACCGAGTATTCGGTAGCAGAGAAAGGAAGGAGGGTGTCATGGAGAAGCATAAAGTGATCTGCCCGTACTGCGGCGCCGGTTGCCAGTTTAACCTCCTGGTCCAAAACGGCCAGGTCGTGGGTACCGAACCGCTCAACGGCATCACCAACCAGAGCGAGCTGTGCCTTAAGGGCATGAGCGGCTACGACTTCATCAACGACACCAAGATCTTGACTCCTCGCGTACTGCACCCGATGATCCGCCGCACTAAGGGCGCGGATCTTGAGCGCGTAAGCTGGGACGAGGCACTGGATTTCACCGCATCTAAGATGCAGGCCATAATTGACGAATATGGTCCTAACGCTGTCATGACCACCGGCTCTTCGCGAGGCGGCGGCAATGAGGCGAACTACGTCATGCAGAAGTTTACGCGTGCGTGCATCGGCACCCACAGCGTGGACAACTGCGCCCGTACTTGACACGGCCCTACTGTCCTCGGTCTGATGGACACGGTTGGTTCAGGTTGCATGTCATGCTCCATCCCCGGTATGGAGGATGCGGGCTGCATTTTCCTCTTCGGCTATAACCCTGCCGATTCGCACCCCATCGTCGCAAGGCGTATCGTGCGAGCCAAAGAAAAGGGTTGCAAGATCATCGTCGCCGATCCGCGCCATATCGAAACCGCGCGTATCGCCGATCTCTACCTTCCGATCAAGAACGGTTGCAACGTCGCGTTCCTCAACGCCTTTGCCAACTGCTTGGTCAACGATGGCCTCTACGACAAGGAATTCGTCGCCGAGCACACGAACGGCTTTGACGAGTGGTGGGAGACCATCAAGAACTACACTCCCGAATCCGTACAGGACATCACGGGTGTCGAGCCCGCGTTGATCCACCAAGCTGCCGAGATGTACGCCACGGCGAAGCCCTCCGCCATCATTGGCTGGGGCATGGGCGTATGCCAGCAGAAGCAGAACCTGAAGACGGTGCACACCATCGCCTCCATCGCCTGCGTTGCCGGCCAGATCGGCAAACCCAATTCCGGCCTCGCGCCCGTGCGTGGTCAGAACAACGTCCAGGGCTCCTGCGATATGGGCATGCTGCCTAACCTGTACCCTGGCTACCAGAAAGTCACCGACCCCGCCGTGCGCGCCAAGTTTGCAAAGGCTTGGGGCGTGCCCGAGGAAAAGCTCCCGCTCGAGGAGGGCTACAAGCTCACCGACCTGTGCCACCTGGTCGACGAGGGCAAGGTGCACTGCTTCTACAACTACGGCGAGGACCCGGTGCAGACCGAGCCCGATTCGGCCGGTATGCGCAAGACGCTCTCCGAGCTGGATCTGTTCATTTGCCAGGACATCTTTATGACGCAGACGACCATGCTCGCCGACGTCATCCTGCCTGCTACCTCTTGGGGTGAGCACGAGGGTGTCTTTACCGCATCCGACCGTAGCTTCCAGCACTTTGACGCGGCTGTTCCGCCCAAGGGCGAGTGCCGTCACGACTGGGAGATCTTTGCCGATCTGTCCACGCGCATGGGCTACCCCATGCACTACGACAACACCGAGCAGATCTGGAACGAGTGCATTAGCCTGTGCCCCAACTTTGTGGGCGCGACCTACGAGAAGATGGCTCCCGAGGGCGGTTACGCCCAGTGGCCGGTCAAGAGCACCGATGTGAACGACTACGGCACGGCCGACATGTTCGCGGGCGGCAAGTTCACCACCAAGGACGGCCGTGCCAACCTGATGGCGCACGACTGGGAGGCGCCCTCCGAGCTTCCCGACGATGAGTACCCGCTCATCTTGTGCACCGTCCGCGAGGTCGGCCACTACAGCTGCCGTTCGATGACCGGTAACTGCAAGACGCTGGCCCTGCTTGCCGACGAGCCCGGTTTCGTTCGCATGAATCCCGCGGACGCGAAGGCCCGCGGCATCAAGAACGGCGACATCGTCTCGGTTCACAGCCGCCGCGGCCAGGTTTACAGCCGCGCGGACGTGAGCGACCGTATCAACAAGGGCACGGTCTATATGACCTACCAGTGGTGGATCGGCAAGTGCAATGAGCTGACCATGCACAAGGTCGACCCGGTCTCGCACACGCCCGAGGACAAGTTCTCTGCCTGCCAGGTCGACGCCATCGCCGACCAGGTGTGGGCCGAGGGCGAGGTGGAGCGTCAGTACACCGAGCTCAAGCAGGCTCTGGTGGACGCTGCCGCTCCCCAGGATGTTGAGCCCGGCGCCGCCAAGTTCGACGACGAGACGCACGTGAACCAAATCGTGTAGTCCCGTTCTCGTTGGCTTTTTGGGCCGGGCGTCCAAGCGCATCGGACGCCCGGCCCGTTATTTTGAAAGGAAGTGGGGATGAACCGCTTCATCGATATCAACCCGGAGAGGTGCATCGGCTGCGGAACATGCCAGTCCGCCTGTGCAGATGCCCACCGGATGCAGGGTCTTCAGGACACGCCGCGTCTGGCGCTCGTGAAGACCGGCGGCATTTCGGCCGCCCTGGCCTGCCACCATTGCGAGGGTGCCCCTTGCGCCGAGGTCTGCCCGGTGAACGCCATCGAGCACGATGGCGACCGCATCCACGTTAAGGAGCAGGAGTGCATCGGGTGCAGGCTGTGCGCCATCGCGTGCCCCTTCGGCGCCATCCATCCGGACGGCACGTCTATTGCCGGTGTCGCAGGCATGTGCGTCCCGACGCCTTCGTACCCTAAGTCCCTGAGCAGCCTGCTTACGTGGGCGCCCGGCCAGTACACCTGTGCCGTCAAGTGCGACCTGTGCGCCTTCGACCCCGAGGGTCCGCACTGCGTGGCGGCTTGCCCCACCAAGGCGCTCACCGTCATGGGCGGCGCGGCAGATCGCGAACTCGACGAGGCCAAGCGCCTGCGTTCGATTCAGAACGGCCCTGCCGTCGACGTGGCGGCTGTGGCCCAGGGTCTGTCCGAGAAAGCAGAAGGGAGCGTAAACAATGGATAGCATGACGCTGTTTATCGCATCGCTTGCCGTCTCGTGCATCGGTGCGCTCGCCTCGGTTCTGCTGATTAAGGCCGATAACGCCGCCAAGACCGCCGGCTGCCTGATCGGCGCCGTCGCGGCCGTGCTGTCGTTCATCGCGGGCCTCGAGGCCGTGCTTGGCGACGTTTCGTCCCTCAACACGGTCTTCTTTTTCCCGTTCGCCCGTCTCGAGCTCTTGCTCAACGGCCTTGCGGGCCTGATCGTGGTCCTCATCTCAATCCTCGCCTTTGCGGGCTTCATCTACGGTCTGTCCTACTTCGATGAGTACCCGGGCAAGGTCGGGCGCGCCGGTTTCTTCATGAACACCTTCGTCGCCTCGATGATGCTCGTCATCACCGCCGACAACGTGTTCTGGTTCCTGGTCGCCTTTGAGCTCATGTCCCTTACGAGCTACTTCCTTGTCGTTATCGAGGAGAACAAGAACTCCATTAGGGGCGGTTGGCTCTACTTCGTCATCGCGCACGTGGGCTTTGTCCTTATCATGGCGAGCTTCCTGCTCATGACCAACGGCGTGGGCGGTTCCTTCAGCTTCAGTGATTTCCGTACGCATGACTTTGGACCCGCCGTCTCCTCCGCGTGCTTCGTCCTCGCGTTCTTCGGATTCGGCGCAAAGGCCGGTATCATCCCGCTGCACTCCTGGCTGCCCCAGGCGCACCCCGAGGCGCCGTCCAACGTGTCCGCCCTCATGTCCGGCGGCATGATCAAGATCGGCATCCTGGGAATCCTCAAGGTCGGTCTCGACCTGCTCGCGGGTTCGGGCGTCCAGCTCTGGTGGGGCCTCATGGTCCTGGTCTTTGGATCCATCTCGTCGGTCCTGGGCGTCGTCTACGCCCTCCACGAGCACGACATTAAGCGCCTGCTGGCCTACCACTCCGTCGAGAACATCGGCATCATCTTGCTCGGTGTCGGCGCGTCCATGACGGCGCACGCCCTGGGCAACGACGTCATCGCGACGATCGCGCTCATGGCCGCCCTCTACCACACGCTCAACCACGCCATGTTCAAGGGCGAGCTGTTCCTCGGCGCGGGCTCCCTGCTCTATGCCACGGGTACGCGCAACATGGAGAAGATGGGCGGCCTGTTCCGCCGTATGCCGGTCACGGCCGTCTGCTTCCTCATCGGTGCCCTTGCCATCTCGGCTATCCCGCCGCTCAACGGCTTCGTTTCCGAGTGGTTCACCTACCAGTCCCTGTTCAACATCTCGACGCTCTCCGACCCGGTCGTCATGGTGTTCGCCGTCGCCTCCGCGGCCGCCCTCGCCATCACCGGTGCCCTAGCCGTCACGTGCTTCGTGAAGGCCTACGGCGTCTCGTTCGCGAGCAGCCCTCGTTCCCAGGAGGCCGCGAACGCCAAGGAGTCCCCGGCTCCGATGTTGTTCTCGCAGATGCTCCTCGCGGCCATCTGCGTGGTGCTGGGAATCGGCTCTCCCGTCATCGCCCCGGTTCTGGGCGACGTCGCCCAGAGCGTGCTTGCCGGCTCTGCCGTCACAGCCACCTCGGGCGTGTCTCTGGTGAACGAGATTTCCGGTGCCGCCACCTCCACCCCCGCGATCGCCATCGCGCTCGTGGTCCTCACCGGCCTCGCGTTCGTGTTGAGGTCCTGCCTCGGCACCAAGGCCCCCGCTAAGAAGACCGACCCTTGGGCGTGCGGCTACGAGCCCAACGAGCACATGCCCGTCGTCGCCACGAGCTTCGCGTCAGACGTAGAGCTCTTCATGGGCCCGCTCTACACCCTGCGCGAGGTATGCACCAAGATCTGCTGGTCCATCGCGCACGTGTTCCAGAAGCTCACCGGTGTCGCCCAGGGCGTTGAGCCCCTGCCCGACCGCTTCCTGGTCGATGCACCGAGCGAGGGTGCCGATAAGCTGGCCGGCCTCGCCTCCAAGATCGAGGGCGGCAACTACTCCGTATACATCTGCTACATCGTCGCGGCGCTCGTGGTCTTCCTCGTGCTCGCCGTGGTCATGGTCTAGAGAGGGGAGAGGATATTATGAACATCGTTCTTGCGATAGCGCAGGGCCTCGTGGTCATGCTGGTCGCGCCCTTCTTCTCCGGCCTCGCCCGTGTGATTCGCGCGAAGATGCACAATCGCCGCGGTCCGTCCATCCTTCAGGATTACCGGGACCTCGCGAAGCTCATGGCGCGTCCCGAGTCCGTGAGTTCCGACTCGAGCTTCGTGCTGCGCATCATGCCGCCGCTGTTCCTCGCGGTGTCGTTCATGCTCGCCATGGGCCTGCCCATGTTCACGCTCGAGAGCCCCATGCCCGTCTTTGGTGACGCCATCACCATCATGTACGCGCTCGCGCTGTCCCGTTTCTTCTTCGCGCTGTCCGGCGTGGATTCCTCCAACGCCTACGCGGGCTTCGGCGGTATCCGCGAGCTCCTCATGAGCGTGCTCATCGAGCCGTCCATGCTCATCGCGCTGTTTACCGTCGCCATCGTGTGCGGCTCCACGGACATTGCGACCATGGGTCAGCACATCGTTACGGGCAACGTCTCGAGCGTCGTCGCCGTCATCCTCGCCGGCGTCGCCTTCGCGGCCGCCTGCTATATGGAGCTCGGCAAGCTTCCGTTCGATCAGGCCGAAGCCGAGCAGGAGCTCCAGGAGGGCCCGCTCGCCGAGCTCTCCGGCCCGTCCCTGGCCATGATGAAGCTCGCCATGGGCATGAAGCAGGTCGTGGTCGTCGCTTGGTTCACCTCCATCTTCATCCCCTGGGGAGAGCCCGCGACCATCGGCGTCACCGCTCTCGTGGGCGCCGTCGTCTTCCTTGTCAAGTGCCTGGTCGATTTCGTTGTCTGCGGCGTGCTCGAGAACTCCGTTTCCCGTTCGCGCTTCAAGGTGCTCGGTAACCAGACCTGGGCCGTCGTCGGCATCGCGGTCCTCGCGTTCGTCTTCGTCGTCGTAGGCGTGTAGGGAGAAGGGAGAAACTATGTCAATCGAATCGAGCTTGTCCCTCTTTGCCATGGTGGCGATCGCCGTCCCCATGCTGGGCTCCCTGCTCATCGTCATGCTGCCGCGTCCCTACGCTAAATGGATCTGCGCCTTTGCCGGCGGCATCGCCACGGTCGCTTCCGTTGGCTTGGCCGCGACGTTTGCCGGAAACGGCATGAACGCGGTCGATGTAACCTGGGCGAGTATGGGCCAGACCTTGGTCATGGGCTTCATATTCGACCGGATGAGCACGCTGCTCGCACCCGCGTTCGTCGCTATCGGCCTGCTCGTCGTCATCTATTCGTGCCCGTACATGAGCGATAAGAACAAGGAGCATCCCGACGCGCCCCGTCGCCGCTTCTACGTGTACTTCTCCACGTTCATCGGCGCCATGGCCGGTCTCGCCTACAGCTCCACCATCGTCGGCCAGCTCGTTTTCTTCGAGATCACCGGCGTGTGCTCCTGGGGCCTCATTAGCTACTACATGACGCCCACGGCCAAGAAGGCCGGTATGAAGGCGCTCATCATCACCCATATCGGCGCTCTGGGACTCTACATCGGCGCGGCCTTCCTGTTCGCCGGAACCGGCACGTTCGCGCTGAGCGCGATCTCCCAGCTCGATTCCGGTATGAAGACCGTCGTGCTGCTGCTCATCCTGTTCGCCGCTTGGGCCAAGTCCGCCCAGTTCCCGCTCTACATGTGGCTGCCCTCCGCAATGGAGGCCCCCACGCCCGTTTCCGCCTACCTCCATGGCGCGTCCATGGTGAAGGTCGGCGTGTGCGTGTTCGCCCGCGCTCTTGCGAGTGCCGGCGATATCCCCGAGATCGTCGGTTGGGTCGCCATCATCGACGCCGTCGTGACCATGCTCTTCGGCTTCCTCATGTACCTGCCCCAGAAGGATATGAAGCGCCTGCTCGCCTTCTCGACGATCGCGCAGCTCGCCTACGTGTTCTTCGGCCTGGGCCTCTCCGTGTTCGGAAGCCAGATGGCGTTCAACGGCGCCGTCGAGCACATCTTCAACCACGCGTTCACCAAGACCCTGTTCTTCCTCATCGCCGGCTCCCTCAGCTTCACGCTGGGAACCCGTATGTTGCCCAAGATCCAGGGCCTCATGAAGAAGTACCCGGTCACGGGCGTGGGCTTCGCGGTCGCCGCGACCGCTATCGCCGGCGTGCCCCCCATGAGCACGTTCTTCTCCAAGTTCCAGATTATTTCCGGTGGCTTCGCGGTTGGTGCTTCCAACACGGTCATCTTCGTCCTCGTGTGCGTCATGGTCGTCGAGACCGTCGCCACCTTCGCATGGTTCCTGCGTTGGATGGGTAAGGTCCTGCCCGGTGAGCCGAGCGAGACCGTGGCCGCCGGCCAGCCCCTTCCGCGCGCCATGGCGTTCGTGTTCGTCGTCCTCATGATCATGGTCGTCGTCGCCGGTCCTCTGTCCTCTAGTTGGATGGGTTAGGAGGTAGGACATGGGTTATTCGTTAGTCAATATCCTGGGCGGTCTTCTGATCGTGACCTCCACCATGGTGGTCGTCTCGAAGACCATCCCGTCCGCCATTAAGTGGTACGCGATCCAGTCGGTTGTCCTGGTGGGCGTGCTGCTCACCCTGGGCCTCACCACCGGTGCCACCGAGCTTCTCATGTGGGCCGCGTCGGCCTTCGTCACCAAGGTGATCCTCGTTCCGTTCATTCTCAACCGTGCCTACAAAAAGATGGGTTCGCCTGCCGATAGCACGCTGACCTCCTCCATCAAGCCGGCCTGGACCATCATCCTCACCGGTCTGGAGGTGGCCATCTGCTTCGCGGTGGTCACGCGCCTGAGCCTGCCCACCGCTGAGGTGGCTACTCCGGCCCTCGCCATCAGCTTCGCGCACTTCTTCGTCGGCCTCACGTGCATCATCTCCCAGCGCAACATCCTCAAGCAAATCTTCGGGTACTGCCTTATGGAGAACGGTAGCCACGTGACGCTCGCCCTGCTCGCGCCCACGGCCCCCGAGATCATCGAGATCGGCATCGCCACCGACGCCATTTTCGCCGTCATCATCATGTCCGCCGTCGTCGTGAGGATCTGGAACGACACCAAGTCGCTCGACTCCCACGACCTGACCGAATTGAAGGGGTAGGCCATGGATGTTTCAATGCTGACGGTCGCCCTGCTCGCTTGTCCCCTCGTGTTCTCCCTGATTATGGCTGCGCTCCCCAAGACGACGTCCTACAGCGTCTTTGCGGGGCTCAACACCATCTCCGTCGCGGCGACCCTCGTCCTTTCGGTCGTCACCGCGGGAACCATGCTCTCGAGCGGGCAGAATATCGACGCTTTGGGCCTGTGGCTCCATCTCGATTCGCTCTCGTCGATCTTCGTCCTTCTGGTAGGCATCATCGGGTTCATCACCGGCGTGTACTCCATCTCCTATATCAAGATCGATATCGAGGAGAAGACCATGCCGGCCGAGCGCACCAAGCAGTACTACGCGCTGTTTAGCCTGTTCGTTTTCACGATGCTGCTCGCCTGCCTGTCCAACAACATCATCCTCACCTGGGCGGCGGTCGAGGCCACCACGCTGTCGACCGTGTTCCTCGTGGGCATCTACAAGAACAAGCAGGCGCTCGAGGCGTCTTGGAAGTACGCGATGGTCTGCACCGCCGGCGTGGCCTTCGGCCTGTTCGGCACGCTGCTCATCTACGCGAACGCCGCCGATATCATGCCCAACGCGCATGAGGCAGCCTTCCTCACCTCCATCATGCCCTACGCCGACCAGTTCGACCCGATGCTCGTGCGCCTCGCGTTCGCGTTCATCGTCATCGGCTTCGGCACCAAGGCGGGCCTGTTCCCCATGCACACTTGGCTGCCCGACGCGCACTCCCAGGCTCCGAGCCCGGTCTCCGCGCTGCTCTCGGGCGTGCTGCTCAAGTGCGCCATGCTGGTGATCATCCGCTTCTACTCCCTGTCCATCATCACGGTGGGCGACACCTATCCGCGTACGCTCCTGCTCATCCTGGGCACGCTGTCCATCCTGGTGGCCGCCCTGTGCATCTTTAAGCAGGACGATATCAAGCGCCGCTTCGCGTGCTCCTCCGTCGACAACGTCGGCGTGGTCGCACTGTGCCTGGGTATCGGTGGTCCGCTCGGTATCGCCGCCTGCCTGCTGCACTGCATCTTCCACGGTTTCACGAAGGCGCTCGCCTTCTGCATGGCCGGTAACATCCAGCACATCTACCACACCCGCGACCTGAACAAGATCAAGGGCGTCGTCGAGATCGCTCCCGTCACGGCAGCGCTCACCATCATCGCCCTGCTCGCGCTCGCCGCCTTCCCGCCGTTCGCCCTGTTCATCTCCGAGTTCCTCACCTTCGTGGCCGGCGTCCAGTCCGGTCCCATCTGGGTGGTCGTGCTCGTGGCCATTGGCCTCACCGGCGTGTACTTTGCCCTTACCGGCATCGCGCTCAAGTCCATCTTCGGCAAGGCGCCCGAGGGCATGAAGCGCCACGAGGTGCCCGCCCTCATGATCATCCCCGAGATCGCCCTCGCGATCGTGGTCATGTGGTTCGGTATCGCCACCCCGGTCGCCATCACGAGCGGCGTCGAGGATGCAACGTCCGTCGTTTTGAACCAGAGCGTCGAAGAGCTCCACGAGGCTCCTCTCTACCGCATGGTGTTCAGTTCCCAGACCAAGACAAGCGAGGTGAATTAGCACCATGGCAGAACCTGAAAAGAAGGACTACGCTCGTCGTTGCGAAAGCCACGTCGAGGCCCTGCGCGCCGCAGTGCCGGGCGCTATCGAGAAGGTTGAGTGGCAGTGCGAGGACCAGCTGACGATTACCGTCAAGCAGGACAAGCTGCCCGAGGCCGTCCACTACCTGTACTACGAGCGCTACGGCTGGATTCCCGTGATCATCGGCAACGATGAGCGCAGCCTGTGCGGCCGTTACGCCGTGTACTACGTCATCTCCATGGAGGGGGAGGATCCCGGCTGGGTGACCGTGCGCACCGAGGTCGATCCCGCCAAGATGACGTTCCCGTCCGTGACGCCGTTCGTCCCCGCCTGCGTGTGGGGCGAGCGCGAGCTGCGCGACATGTTCGGCCTGATCCCCGAGGGTCTGCCCGACCGTCGTCGCCTCGTGCTGCCCGATGATTGGCCCAGCGGGCTGTACCCGTTGCGCAAGGATTCGATGGATTACCGTTTCCGTCCCGCTCCCGCGAGCGACATGGAAAACTACGAGTTCTTGGCCGACACCAAGGGCAAGGAGACCACGCTCGTCCCCATGGGCCCGCTGCACATTACCTCCGACGAGCCCGGCCACTTCCGCCTGTTCGTCGAGGGCGAGACGATCGTCGACGCCGACTATCGTCTGTTCTACGTGCACCGCGGCATGGAGAAGGTCGCCGAGACGCGCCTGAACTATGATGCCGTCACGTTCCTTGCCGACCGCATCTGCGGCATCTGCGGCTGCGCCCACTCGGTGGCCTACGCCGAGGCTGTCGAGCGCGCCCAGGGCATTCACGTCCCGCCGCGCGCGCAGTACATCCGCGCCATCATGCTCGAGGTCGAGCGCCTGCACTCGCACCTGCTCAACATTGGCCTCGCATCGCACTACACCGGCTTCGATTCCGGCTTCCAGCAGTTCTTCCGCGTTCGCGAGAAGTCCATGGACCTGGCCGAGAAACTCTCCGGCCACCGTAAGACCTATGGCCTCAATGTGATCGGTGGCGTGCGTCGCGACATCCTGGCCGAGCAGAAGCTCTCCACGCTCACGACCATCCATCAGCTGCGCTCCGAGGTCCAGGAGCTCGTCGACGTTTTGCTCTCCACGCCCAACTTTATTGAGCGCACGAGCGGCATCGGCATTCTCGACCGTAAGATCGCTCGCGACTTTTCGCCGGTCGGCCCGCTCATGCGTGGCTCTGGCTATGCCCGCGACGTGCGCTTTGACCATCCCTTCGACGGCTACGCCGATCCGGACGTTCAAAAGATGCACGCCGCTACGGCCGACACCTGCGATGCCTTCGGCTGTACCGCCGTTCGCATCCAGGAGGTCTACGATTCGATCGACATGATCGAGACCATGCTCGAGAACTGCCCGTCGGGCCCCATCCTCACCACGGATTGGGAGTACACCCCGCACAAGTACGCCATCGGCGCCACCGAGGCGCCGCGCGGCGAGGACGTGCACTGGGCCATGCTCGGCAACAACCAGAAGTGCTACCGCTGGCGCGCCAAGGCGGCCACGTACAGCAACTGGCCGGTCCTGCGCTACATGTTCCGCGGCAACACCGTGGGCGACGCTGCGCTGATCGTCGGTTCGCTCGACCCGTGCTACTCCTGCACCGACCGCGTGACGGTGACCGATGTCGCCGCCAAGCGCGACCACGTGCTCGACAAGGAGCAGTTCGAAAACGTCTGGCGCGACAAGTCGCCGCTTGCGGGCGAGGGCACCATGGCCGCCCCGCTCGATGAGGAGGCGCTCTAATATGCTGAAGCTTTGGAAGGTTAACGCCAAGGCCGGCGACGCGACGGTCAAGTACCCGTTTGCGCCGTTTCCCACCAACAAGGACATGCGCGGCAAGCCCGAGCACAATGCCGAGCTCTGCATCGCCTGCGGTGCCTGCGGCGTGGCGTGCCCGGCCGATGCCATTCGTATGGACACCGACCTTGCGGACGATACCATCACCTGGTCGATCGACTACGGTCGCTGCATCTTCTGCGGCCGCTGCGAGGAGGCCTGCCCCATGGAGGCCATCAAGCTCACCGAGGAGTTTGAGCTGGCCGTCATGAGCAAAGACGACCTCACCAGCAAGAGCGTCTACACGCTCGAGCACTGCTCGCGCTGCGGCAAGCCGTTTGCCCCGCACAAGGAAATCGACTACGCTAAGCGCCTGTTGCAAAAGGCCGGCGGCATGGAGGCCGAGCAGGCCGCCCGTACCGTCGGTATGTGCCAGGAGTGCAAGCGCGAGCTCGACGCCCTGCGCGCCGCCTCGGCCGTAAAGACCGGCAACGCTGCCGGCATGGCTGCCAACGAGACGCTTGCGTCCGGCGAGCCCCAGGGCCCCGGCATGGAGTATCTGGGCGGCCACGGCGTGAACCCGGAGTATATCGACCGCGAGCTCAACCCCGATGCGCCCGAGATTCCCGCCGGTCCGGCGCCGGTCGAGGGCATCATCATGGATTTTGAAACGAAGGAGGAGTAACCATGGCCGAACCCACGCTTTTGCCCGAGCGGCTTCAGTACCGCCCGACCAAGATCGAGCTCGACGAGAGCATCGAGAAGGCCAAGGCGACCCTTCTTAAGAAGATCAAGCGCTCGGTGTACGTCTACCGTGTTGACTGCGGCGGCTGTAACGGCTGCGAGATCGAGATCTTCGGTTCCATCACGCCCGTCTTCGACGTCGAGCGCTTTGGCATCAAGGTCGTGCCCTCGCCCCGTCACGCCGATGTGCTGCTGTACACCGGTGCCGTGACGCGTGCCATGCGCATGCCGGCCCTGCGCGCCTTTGAGGCCGCACCCGATCCCAAGATCGTGGTGTCCTATGGCGCGTGCGGCTGCACCGGCGGCATCTTCTACGACAACTACTGCGTCTGGGGCGGCACGGACAAGATCTTGCCGGTCGATGTCTATATCCCCGGCTGCCCGCCCAGCCCCGCGCAGACCGTCTACGGCTTTGCCATGGCACTTGGCCTGCTGGACCAAAAGCTCCATGCCGAGACCACGGTGGAGGCCGCCGGCGAGCAGGCCGATATCCTGCACCCCGGCGTGCCGTACAAGCTGCGTGTGGCCATCGAGCGTGAGGCTCGCGCCATGAGCGGCTACCGCTACGGCCGTGACCTGGCCAACGAGTTTATGGATACGCTCGAGGGCGCGCCCAAGGGCGATATCCGCGGCGCCATGGCGCTGCTCATCGACAAGCAGGATGATCCTCGCCGCGTTGAGGTGTACTCGGCGTTACAGGATCTGGTGTTGGCCGGAGGTCGCTAGATGGAGCTCACGGACCGCTCTGGTTACTTTGCGGGCCCCGGCATGCTCGGCGGCTCTTTTGGCGATGCCTCGCGCGCAAGCGACGAGGCCGCCGAGGGCGTCGCCGACCCCTGCCTGGGCCGTACGCCCGACCAGGTGGTCTTCTATGAGCTCACGCGTAAGTTTGTGGAGACCGAGGAAGACGTTCCCCAGGAGGCCTGCGACGTGCTGTACTACACGCTCGCCGTGGGCCACCACACCGGCGTGCTCGACTGCTTTGAGCCGCGCCTGTCGGTGCCGGTGAACGTGTTCTATTCGCTCGTCGACGCGCTGCCGGAGGGGGAGGCCAAGACCAAGTTCGAGGCCATCCGCTCCTTTGGCGAGTGCCAGCTCGACAAGGCGGCGGTGCCGTCGCTGCTCGAGGCCTGCGACACGCTGCTCGACGATCGCGGTTTTCGCGGTTCGGCCAAGGCCGGCATCTCGGTGTTCGATGACGACTTTGGCCTGCATGCCCAGCAGGTCGCGTTCTTAATGAAGTTTCGCGATCTGATTGAACGCGTGCGCGATGTGTCGGGCGTGTATCTGACGGGGAGGTTGCAGTAATGGGTCGCGTTGTGGATGGTCGTGTGAACGGCGCCCCGTTTGCGGGCATTGTGCTCACGGCGGGAAGCGTGCTGCGTGCTGACGATGCCGCCGGCCCCGTGCTCTCCAAAAAGATGGAGGACGCGCCGCTTGCCGGCTGGTACACCATCGATGGCGGTCAGACGCCCGAGGATGACATCATCGAGGTCAAGCGTGAGCGTCCGCCGCGTTTGGTTTTGGTCGATGCCGCCGATATGGCGCTGCCCGTCGGCGCCATTCGCCTGCTCGACAAACGTGATGTGGCCCGCAAGTCGATGTTCACCACGCATTCGCTCCCTTTGTCGATTCTGATCGAAGAGATTGAGCAATCGTGCGAAGATATCGTCTTCATAGGGATTCAGCCGGGCGATACGGAGTTCTATAACCCCATGTCCCCGGAGGTCTTTGAGGCCGTCGACGCCGTGTACGACGCCGTGGCCGCCAACGACTTTTCCCACTTTGTCCGCTTGGGGCAGGAGCTATAGCAGCGCTTGCCTCTGCTGAATAGGAAAGAGGTGATTGACATGGCAGATTCCAAGGTGGAGTACCCCGCTCCCGATTGCCTGGCGCCCGCCGCGATCGAGGCCAAGACCGAGACCGCCGGCGTGACCAAGGCTAACCTGCCGGTCGCTAAGGCCTTTCTGTTGGCAATGTTCGCCGGTGCGTTTATCGCCTTCGGCGGCCTGTTCTTTACGGTGTTTTTGAGCGACAGCACGCTGGGCTGGGGTGCCCAGCGCGTCGTGGGCGGCCTGTGCTTTTGCCTGGGCCTGGTGCTGGTGCTGGTTTGCGGCGCCGAGCTGTTTACCGGCAATTCGCTTATGGTCTGCGCGCTCAAGAGCAAAAAGATCACTCTGGCCCAGATGCTCAAGGCCTGGGTCGTCGTGTGGGTCGGCATTTTTGTCGGTGCCCTGTTCATCGTCTTTTTGGTGTACATGGCCGGCATCTATAAGCTCAACGGCGAGGCGGTCGCCAACTCCATGGTGAGCGTCGCCGCCGGCAAGGTGACGATCGACTGGGTGACGATTTTCTTCCGCGGCATCCTGTGCAACATCTTTGTGTGCCTGGCCGTGTGGATCGGTACTGCCGGCAAGACCGTGGTCGATAAGGTCGTGGGCATTCTGCTGCCCATCGCAGCCTTTGTTGCCTGCGGGTTTGAGCACTGCATTGCCAACATGTACTTTTTGCCCATGGGTGCCGTGATGCATGCATGCGGTTATGGTGCCGAGGTTGCCGGGGCCGATGCACTCAACGTCGCGGGCATTGCGTTTAACCTATCCGCCGCCACGCTGGGCAACATCGTGGGCGGCGCGGTTCTGATCGCGCTCGGCTACTGGTTTATCTACGCCAAGAAGTCCGAGGCGTAAGGTACCGTCTGTTTGACGTTGGGCCTCCCGCGGGGCGTTGCCGTGCGGGAGGCTTTTTGGGTCTGGGGCCCGTTGCCGGGCTGTTGGCCTGTTGTGTTTGGCTGATGAAGGGGGTAATCGAGATGGCATCTGCTGTGAAGCGTGACGGTCGCGCCGTGGTGACCACATGCGGGGGATGCTATGCCGATTGTGCCTTTGCGGCACGCGTTGAGGACGGTCGCGTGGTGGCCGAGTTGCCGGTGCCGGGGCATCCGTGCGCGGCGCGTGCCCTGTGCGCCCGCGGGCGCCATCGCTTGGACATGCCGTTTGACGAGCGCGACCGGATTTTGCACCCCATGCGCCGTCGTCGTGATGACTCGGGGTTTGATGCGATTTCCTGGGATGAGGCGTTTGCTCAGATTGCCGAGCGCCTTTTGGGGATTGTTGACGAGCGCGGGCCTCGTGCGCTGGGCATGACGCTCGGCGTGCCCTCGTTCGACCGCTACTGGGCGTATCGTTTTATGCATGCGCTGGGTTCGCCCAACGTGTACGGTGCCGATGGCGCCTGCGAGGTAAGCCGGCTTACCGGTTGGGAGCACAGCCTGGGCTATAGTCCCGCCTCCGACCTGGCGCATACCGACTGCATCATGTACCTGGGGCGTTCCATTGTCGATTCGTCGACGATGGGGGCCGTTGACGCGCTCAACGATGCGCGCCGGCGCGGGGCGAAGATCATCGTGGTTGACCCCCGGCGCAGCGGTTCGGCCGCGCTTGCCAACCGCTGGCTGCGCGTGCGTCCCGGATGCGATCTGGCGTTGCTGCTGGGTATCGCACATGTGCTGGTAGCCGAGGACCTGTACGATCACGAGTTCGTTGCCCGCTATACCACGGGTTTTGATGAGCTGGCGCAGGCGGCCAGTGCTTGGACGCCCGAGTGGGCCGAGTCGATGTGCGACGTGCCGGCCGCAGAGATTGTCGCCACGGCGCGCGATCTCGCTGCCGCAGCGCCTGCCGCTGTGGTGGATGCGGGCTTTCATGGCGGCATCGGTATCGCGTATGCCAATAGCACCCAGACCGCGCGCGCTATTTGCTTGGTCGATGTGCTTCTGGGCTGCATCGGGCATGAGGGCGGTGCGCTCAATCCGCCCACGCCGCTTGTGTTGGGCGATCTCGATCCCGCACGTTTTGCGACGCCGCCGGTGCCGCGCAGGCCCAAGCTGGGGTCCGAGCGTTATCCGCTGGTCGATCCGGTGCGCGGCCTGTGCACGACCATCGGTCAGTCGATTCTTGCCGGCGATTTGTGTGGGCTCATCGTCTATGCCAGTAACCCCGGTGCGGGCTATGGCAATGCACAGGCTTGGCTGGGTATTTTGCAGCAGCTCGACTTGCTCGTGACGATTGATATTCGCTGGTCCGAGACGGCGCGTGCTTCTGACTTCGTGCTGCCCGACGTGACGTATCTGGAGGCCGACCGCGGCGTGGGCACGGCTGTGGGCGTCAACGATTCGCGGGTGTTCTACCGCAACGCCGTGCTGCCTGTGCAGCATGACGACACACGTCCCGGTCGGGAGATTTTTGCCGGTCTGGCGCATGCGTGTGGCGCGGGCGAGTACTTCCAGTTTACATCTGACGATCTGGCGGCTGCCCAGGTGGCGCCTTTTGGGATCAATCTGGACGAGCTCAAGGAGCGCGGCTGGGCCGACACGGGTGCTGCGTTGCCGTCGCGTACGGGCGAGCCGGTGATTCCCTTGAACGGCGGCAGGATCGCGCTGGCAAGCGACGTATGGGAACGCTCCGGTCTGGGTCGCGTGCCCAACTGGATCGCTCCCATGGTGGAGCCTGGCCCGGGGATGTTTCGCCTCATTAGCGGCAACCGTCCCTTTGAGTCGCATACCTCGCGAAGGCTTGCAGCCCAAGGTGCCGCTGAGGCTGGGTCGGACCTGGATGCCGTGCAGATGAATGCCGATGCTGCTGCGCACATGGGCATCGCCGACGGCGAGATCGTCGAACTCGTGAGCGATATGGGCCGCGACCGCGTGCGTGTGGAGACGACGCCGTATCTGCATCCGGCGTGCATCTTCACCTCGGCCGCCCCCGGTGGGCGTTCGTTTGGCGCCGATGCCGGTGGCGCTCAAGGCTTGGGCGTGGGCCCGCTCGACCATACGCCGTTGCGTTGGGACCCGTTGACGGGTGCCGCGCTCACCCAGGAAAACGCCGTTCGCGTGGAAAAGATCGTCGCGTGCGGGGATAATGACGAGTAATTGACTCAGCTGATGTATTCGACTGATCCACGTTTCTTTTGAAAGGCCGCACATGAGCGATAGCCAGAACATGTCCGATGAGGTGCGCGCCCGCCTGCGCGCCATTCCTTCCGTCAATGAGCTGCTTGCCGAGTGGCCGGTTGTGAAGGCGGCGGGGGAGACCTGCGACGCGGTGGTCCATGCTGCCGTGACGGCCGAGCTCGACGAGGAGCGCGCCGCCATTCGCGCCGGTGCCGCCCCGCGTTCCAAGCGCGAGCTGGCCTCGGCCATCGAGTGGCGTGCGCATCGCTCCGCGCTGCCGAGCCTGCGCCCCGCCGTCAACGCCACGGGTGTGGTCATCCATACCAATCTGGGCCGTGCCCCGCTCGCGGAGTCGGCGGCAAAGGCAGTGGCCGAGGTTGCGCGCGGGTATAGCACGCTCGAGTACAGCGTCGACACCTGTTCGCGCGGGTCGCGCAAGGAGCACGCCGCGCAACTGATCCGCTCGCTCACCGGTGCCGAGGACGCGCTGGTCGTCAACAACAACGCCGCCGCGGTGCTGTTGGTGCTTGCCACCCATGCCGCGGGCAAAGAGGTCATCGTGAGCCGTGGCGAGCTCGTCGAGATCGGCGGCAGCTTCCGTATCCCCGACGTCATGGAGGCCTCGGGCGCCAAACTCGTCGAGGTCGGGGCCACCAACCGCACGCACCTGTCGGACTACGAGCGCGCCATCACGCCCGATACGGCCATGATCCTCAAGGTCCATCCTTCCAACTATCGCATCGAGGGCTTTCACGAGGAGGTGGGCTCTCGGGAGCTTGCGGCGCTTGGTCACAAGCATGGCCTGCTGTTCTACGAGGACCAGGGCTCGGGCGCGCTGTTGCCCGACGACATCTTGGTGCGCGGCGGCGAAGAAACCACGCCGGCTTCGGTTTCGGCAGGGCTCGATCTGGTGTCGTGCTCGGGCGATAAACTGCTCGGTGCCGCACAGGCGGGCATTATCATGGGTCGTCGCGATCTGGTCCAGGCCTGTGGGTCGCATCCGCTTATGCGCGCCCTGCGCCCGGGCAAGTTGGCGCTCACGGCGCTCGAGGCCACGCTGCGCATCTACATGGACGGGGCGGACGTGGCCCATCGCGAGGTGCCGGTGCTCAGCATGCTTACGCTGCCGCAGGCCCATTTGGAACGACGTGCCCGCAAGCTGCGCGATCGTATGGTCTCCGGGCTCGATAAGGCCGGTTGCCCGTGCGCCGTGCAGGTGGAAATCGTCGAGGAGTCGTCGACCCCCGGTGGCGGTTCGCTGCCTACCGTGGAGCTGCCCACGATGTGCGTTGCCGTGCGTCTTGTTGACGAGCGCCTGACGGTCGATGCGCTCAAGCGCTCTCTTGTCCAGGACTTCGACACGCCGGTCGTCACGCGAACCTCGCACGATCGCATTTTGTTTGACGTCCGTACGCTCGTGGGCGATCGCGATATCGAGACGGCGGCATCGACGCTCGTCGCGTGCGTTGAGAAGGCGATTGTTCGATGAGTGAGGTTAAAGCGCTGGTGGAGTGTCCCGTTATCGTTGGTACGGCGGGCCACGTCGACCACGGTAAGTCGGCACTGATCGAGGCACTGACCGGCAAGAATCCCGACCGTCTGGAGGTTGAGCGTCGCCGCGGCATGACCGTTGAGCTGGGCTTTGGCGAGCTGGCGCTGCCGAGTGGCAAGATCGTTGGCCTGGTCGACGTGCCGGGCCACGCGCATTACCTGCGCGCCATGGTGCAGGGTGCCACGGGCATCGATGTGGCCGTGCTGGTGGTCTCTGCCGTTGAGGGCGTGATGCCGCAGACCCGCGAGCACGTGCATGTGCTGGAGCTGCTGGGCGTCACACACATGGTGGTGGCGCTGACGATGTGCGACCTGGCCGATGCCGAGATGACCGAGCTTGCCGAGCTTGATGTCGATGACTTTTTGTCGGGTACCGTGTTTGCGGGCGCGCCGATCGTGCCTGTGTCGTCCAAGACAGGCGAGGGGATTGACGGGCTGCTTGCGGTGCTCGACGAGCAGGTAAGTGCCTGCTGGGATGCTTGCCGCGACCGTTCCGAGCTCACCGATGCCGCGCCGCGTCTGCCCATCGACCGCTGCTTTACGATCAAGGGCGTCGGCACCGTCGTGACGGGAACGCTGCATGATGCGCCGGTTACGGTGGGCGACGAGCTGATGGCTTTGCCGTTGCGTACGGTCTGTCGTGTGCGCGGGATTCAGGTGCATGGCGATACGCCGCGCGCGCTGCCTGGGCAACGCGTGGCACTCAACTTGGTGGGCGATGCCGTCGCCGCGCTCGATCGCGGTGAGATGCTCGGCGTGGCGGGCCGCTTTGGCCAGACGATGCGATTTATGATGGCGTTTACGTATTTGGGTCGCGAGGGAGCCAAGCCGCGTGTGCTCGAGTCGGGTGCGCGTGTGCACGTGATGGCGGGTACAGCCGAGGTTGTTGGTCGCATCATGTTCATGGAGGGCGAGGCCCCCATGGCGGTGGGCGAGACCCGTATTGTTCAGGTGCGCTTGGAAAACTCGCTGCCGCTGCGTGCCGGGGACCATGCCGTGGTGCTGTCCTATTCGCCCGTGATGCTTATTGGTGGCGGGCGTGTGCTGCTTTCGCGCTGCCGTCGCTCGCGCGAGCTTGCCGAAGGGGAGCGTGCGCTGTATGCGGCGATCGAGTCCGGCGATATCGCGGGCGGTGTGGGCGCTTGGCTGGCGCTGCAGACGCTGCCGGTTACGGCGGTTGATGTTGCCGACGCTTTGGATCTTGGCGTCGGCGATGTCGATGCTGCACTGCGCGGGTTGGTGGCGCAGGACTCCGTTCGCAAGCTTGCCGTGGGTGATGAGGGCCTCTTTGCGGACGCCGTCGTGCTCGACGCCGCGATGGATGCACTGGCGGCGACCTTGTCAGCCATGCACGCGACGGCTCCCAAGGAGACGGGCTTTACGCCTGGTGCCGTTGCCCATGCTGCGTGGCCTGCCGCTGATGAAGGCGTTGCCGCGGCCCTGATTGCCGAGGGCTGCTCCCGTGGCGTGTGCGCCGCCGAGGGCGCCGAGGTATTCGATCCGCATTCGGCCGCCGCGGCGGCACGCGTGGTGCGAGAGGCTTGCGAGCGCATCGTCGCGCTGCTTGACGAGGCTGGCCTGGATGCACCGGCGCTTCCCGAGGTGGGCGAACAGCTGCAGCTCGGTCGCGACACCATGACGCGTGCCCTGCGCGAGCTTTCGCTCAGCCGCTCGATCGTTAAGGTCGAGCGCGACGTTGCCCTGTCTGCTACCGCCGAGGTCCATGCGCGCGAGCTCGTCGCCGCTGCCATTGAGGCAGCCGGCGGCGCAGCCACCACGAGCGTGCTGCGCGAGGCCCTGGGTGTGTCGCGCAAACGTGCAATCAGCATCTTGGAGCATCTAGATGCCGTGCGCTTTACGGTGCTCGACAAGGATTCTGGCGGCCTGCGCTCCCTGCGCTAGATTGGCTGCTCGGTTTGGTAAAATACCGCCGCACTTGGGAACGGATGGGCTCCGGTGGGCTCCGCGGTCCTCAAAACCGTTGCGAGGCGTGCAAAACGTCTTGGATGTGTTCGATTCACATACGTTCCCGCCATACGCTACCAGCGCTTTTGTGCTCGCGGTCTTGCTGCGTGCCGCAAAGGCGCTGTTTTGTTTTTGCGTGGGTTTGCCGTGCCGCCCGCTTTATCGGCGACGGTATCTGGCTTCGTGTGTCGGGTTTCGAGCATGCCGATGGAGGTGTTTTGCCGTATGACTACCGTAAGACGGGTCGATCTTTCTTGCGTCGTCCAAGCGGGCGGGCTGTCCTCACGCATGGGCCGCGATAAGGCGCGCATGACGTTTTGCGGCGAACCGCTCATCGAGCGCGTGCTGGGTCGGCTGGCGCCAGTTGCCGGCGAGTTGGTCGTGACGACTTCGCGTCCCAGCGAGTTGGCCTACCTTGAGGAGCGCGCGTTTGGCGGCCTGGTGCCGCGTGTGGTGGCGGACCTTGAAGGGTCGGCGGGCGCCATGCGCGGCATCGCGAGTTCGTTGGCTGCGGCTCGGCTTCCTCTCGCGGCTATCGTCGCCTGTGATATGCCGTTTGTCTCGCCGGAACTCATCGGCGCGCTCGCCGATCGTGTTGAGGCCGAGGCGCTCGACGTGTGCGTGCCGCGCGAGGAGCGGGGGATTGAGCCGCTTTGCGCCGTCTGGCGCCGTGACGCGTGTGCGCCGGTTGCCCAAGAGCTGCTCGCCTGCGACCGCCAGCGCATTCGCTGCCTGATCAATCGCGTTCAGGCCGGTTATATGGATGAGTCGCAGATCGTTAAGGCCGCGGGCTCCACGCTCTGCTTCGAAAACGTCAATACACCCGAAGAGTTTGCGGCGGCCGAGTTGCTCGCCTAGACGATGGGAGATGCCATGTCTCACGATATTTGCCCCGACACGGGAGAGCCTTGCACTTGCGACGGGTCCGAACTCTGTACCTGCGGCTGCGGAGGCTGCGGGCATACCGCGGAAGAGGAAGCGGCCGCCGCGGCGTATCGTGAGGCACACCGCGGCGGCCCGTCCGGTGATGCCCTCGACCATGAGCGCAAGATTATCGTGTCGTTTGACAGCACCTTCGATGTGATGGAATGCGAGCAGCTGTGCCTGGATGCCGGTGTGCCTGGGCGCATTATGCCATTGCCAGGCTCCATTACCGCCGGCTGCGGCCTGTGCTGGGCCATGCCGTTCTCGGGCGATGCGCTCGCCGCCTTCCGCGCCGCCACCGAGGGCCGCATAACCCCTGCCGACTATCATCAGCTCGTCCTCTAACCACCAACATCACCACAAAGGTGCCTGTCCCCAATGTGGTGGTTTGGAACATGTGGACGAAACAGGTTTGAAACACGGGTTTTGCATGTCAGGCACTCAAAAACGCTTCTACCTGCATCGTAATCAAAACGAAACATCTGCCCGTCTGCTTATGCGAAACTTTCCCGCAACAGTGCGATATTATCCATACACGATAAAGTTCGCGGCGCATAGGGTGCCGCGATCAACATTTTTCGTTTCCCATCATTGGAGGAAGCATGAGCTACACGCAGAAAGTTCTCGAAGAGCTCAAGGCCCGCTATCCCGAGCAGCCTGAGTTCATCCAGGCCGCGACCGAGATCCTCGGCACCATCCAGCCGGCGCTCGACGCCCACCCCGAGTACGAGGAGGCTGCCCTGCTGGAGCGCCTCGTCGAGCCCGAGCGCATCGTCATGTTCCGTGTTCCCTGGGTCGACGACCAGGGCAAGGTTCAGGTCAACCGCGGCTATCGCGTCGAGTTCAACTCTGCCATTGGACCCTACAAGGGCGGCCTGCGCTTTAACCCGACGGTCACCCTGGGTATGCTCAAGTTCCTGGGCCTGGAGCAGATCCTCAAGAACAGCCTGACCACCCTTCCCATGGGCGGCGGCAAGGGCGGCTCCGACTTTGACCCCAAGGGCAAGTCCAACAACGAGATCATGCACTTCTGCC
The DNA here is from genome assembly GCF_964239575.1 of Collinsella aerofaciens ATCC 25986. Lineage (GTDB taxonomy): Bacteria > Actinomycetota > Coriobacteriia > Coriobacteriales > Coriobacteriaceae > Collinsella > Collinsella aerofaciens_BQ. The sequence continues at coordinate 21,612 of NZ_CAXSQQ010000004.1, read as the reverse complement.
AGTCCTTCATGACCGAGCTCTATCGCCACATCGGCCCCAACACCGACGTTCCTGCCGGCGACCTGGGCGTTGGCGGCCGCGAGGTTGCCTACCTGTTCGGTCAGTACAAGCGCCTGACCAACGAGTGGACCGGCGTCCTCACCGGCAAGGGCCTCTCCTTTGGCGGCTCGCTCGCCCGTACCGAGGCCACCGGCTACGGTCTGGCCTACTTTGTGGACGAGTACCTCAAGAGCCGCGGCGACTCCTTCGAGGGCAAGAACGTCGTCGTGCACGGCTCCGGCAACGTCGCTATCTACGCCGTTCAGAAGGTCTCCCAGCTCGGCGGCAAGGTGCTGGCCTGCTCCGATACTCACGGCTGGGTCGAGGATCCCGACGGCATCGACTACACTGTGCTCGAGCACGTCTACAACAAGAAGCGCTCTGGCCACGACAAGGGCGTTACGCTCGCTATGTACGTTGACGAGAAGCCCAACGCCGTGCGGCACGAGGGCGACGGCCGTGGCGTTTGGCAGCTGCCCTGCGACATCGCGCTGCCCTGCGCTCGCGAGAACACGCTGCTGCTCGAGGACGCCCAGGCGCTCGTCGCCAACGGCTGCAAGGTGGTCGGCGAGGGCGCGAACATGCCCACGACCATCGAGGCCACGACCTACTTCCAGGAGAACGGCGTTGCCTTTATGCCCGGTAAGGCTGCCAACGCCGGCGGCGTGCTCGTGTCCGGCCTGGAGATGAGCCAGAACGCCGAGCACCTGTCCTGGACCTTCGAGGAGGTCGACGGCAAGCTCGAGCAGCTCATGCGCGGCATGTTCCACAACGTGGACGACACCGCCAAGGAGTACGGCCAGGAGGGCAACTTCGTCATGGGCGCCAACATCGCCGGCTTCCTGAAGGTCGCTGACGCCATGCTCGCCCAGGGCGTCTGCTAAATCTTCGTTCGAAATAGCATGTGATGAGGCTCCCAGCCATTCCGGCTGGGAGCCTTTTCTATCCCGGAGGACTCCTCATATCTTGCGGTGAAATACGGACTGTTTAGCGCCCCAGAACGGCTAATCAGTCCGTATATCACCGCAAGTTATGGATGGGTGGGTGGATTTTGTCCTAAAACGGTGTGCGGCTCCTCGTTTGGTAAACTTAAAAGTACTGGACAAGTGAAGAGATGGGGGAGAACGTGCTCAAGTTCGGTACCTACGTCCGTGTTGGAAACGCGGCCGAAGCCTATGAGCTCTTGCAGAAGAACCGCAACAACAAGATTGTGGGCGGCGGCATCTGGATGCGCCTGGGTTCGCGTCGCGTGGCGACGGCGATTGACCTTTCGGCCTGCGGACTCGATCAGATCGAGGAGACCGAGACCGAGTTTCGCATCGGTGCCATGTGCACCCTGCGCCAGCTCGAGCGTCATGCCGGGCTCAACGCGCTTGTCAACCATGTCTTTGAGTTCGCCGTCCACGACATCGTGGGCGTGCAGCTGCGCAATACCGCCACGGTGGGCGGCAGCATCTACGGCCGCTTTGGCTTCTCGGACGTTCTCTCCGCCTTCCTCGCGCTCGATTCTTACGTTGAGCTGACGGGCGCCGGCCGCGTGCCGCTCGCGGAGTTCGTTGACATGGGCTACGTGCGCGACGTTATTGAGCATGTCGTGGTCGTCAAGCACGATTACCGTGCGAGCTACGAGGCCGTGCGCAAGGCCGCGACCGACTTTCCCTCGCTGAACGTTACCGCCGCCTGGTGGGACGGCTCCTGGCATGTCACCGTGGGTGCCCGCCCGCTGCGCGCGACCCTGCTGCAGGGCGAGGCGTGCGGCCTGGTGAATGAGCGTCCTTGCGAAAACGAGCTGCGTGCCCTGGCCGCGTCCGTACGCGCGCTGAGCTACGGCACCAACCTGTGGGGCTCGGCCGACTACCGCCGCCGCATCTCGGCCCCGCTGGCGATTCAGGCCGTGCGCCGCGCCGCCGGTATCGAGCTTTCGGCCGCGCTTGCCCGCGAGCTCGAGACCGTGCAGGTGCCTAAATTTGCCACGGACGAGTATTCCTGCCGCCGCGTGCCCGGCGTCGATTCTAGCGAGGTGCGCTAATGGCTGCCAAACTCATCGATCTTTCCTTTACGCTCAACGGCCGTAAGGTCAAGGTTCAGATTGCCCCCGACACTATGCTCTTTGCGCTGCTGCGCGAGCAGGGCTGCGCGTCGGTGCGCTGCGCCTGCGAGACCACCAACTGCGGCCTGTGCACGGTGTGGCTCGATGGCGATCCGGTGCTGAGCTGCTCGGTTCCCGCCGCGCGCGTCGAGGGCCGCTCCATCACCACGCTCGAGGGCCTCAAGGCCGAGTCCGAGGCGCTTGCCCGTGCGATGGCTGCCGAAGGCGCCGAGCAGTGCGGTTTTTGCGCCCCTGGCCTTATCATGAACGTGCTGGCGCTTGCCCGCGCCGCCAAGGAGGACCCGAGTCTCGTCGCCACGCGTGAGGAGCTCTCGCGCCAGCTTGCCGGTAACCTCTGCCGCTGCAGCGGCTACGAGAGCCAGCTGCGCGCTATCGTGCGCTTCCTCAACGAGTCCGGCGTGCAGGTGGGCTTCGAGATGCCCGAGCTGCCCGTCAACGAGACGAGCTCCGACGGTGTCGCGTACAAGCAGATCACCCACAAGCAGCCCAAGAAGGACTCGAAGGCCCTGCTCGAGGGTCGTCCCGTCTACACCGGCGATATGGTGCCCGCCGGTGCGCTCATCGTCAAACTCAAGCGCAGCCCCTATGCCCGCGCCAAGATCCGCTCCATCGATACGTCGCGCGCACTGAAGGTGCCCGGCGTCGTGGGCGTCTACACCTACGAGGACGTGCCCAAGCGCCGCTTTACCATCGCCGGTCAGAGCTATCCGCAGCCGAGTCCCTACGACCGCCTGATTCTTGAGAACCTCGTCCGTTACCAAAACGAGGAGGTGGCGATCGTCGCCGCCGAGACTGAGGAGGCCGCCGACAAGGCGCTCAAGCTCATCAAGGTCGACTACGAGGTGCTTGAGCCCCTGCTCGACTTTACCAAGGCACTCGATAACGACATCGTGGTTCACCCCGAGGGCGACGTGACCTTTATGTTTCCGCAGGGCGGCGACGTCCCGCGCAACTTGGTATGCAGCGGCACGAGCGACTTTGGCGACTTGGACGAGGCCTTTGCCCAGAGCGACATCGTCTTCACCCGCACCTACACCAGCCAGGCCACGCAGACCGCGCCCATGGAAACTTTCCGAGCCTTCGCGACGACCGACGCGTTCGGGCGTATCTCGGTGACCACCTCCACGCAGGTGCCCTTCCACGTGCGCCGCATGGTCGCGCAGTCGCTCGATATTCCGCAGTCGCAGGTGCAGGTAATTAAGCCGCGTATCGGCGGCGGCTTTGGGTCCAAGCAGACGGGCTGCTGCGAGATCTTCGTGGCGTTCGTGACGCAGCAGACCGGCCGTCCGAGCTACTGCTGCTACTCCCGTGAGGAGACCATCACCGCGGGCAACTCGCGACATCAGATGCAGATGACCGTCAAGTTGGGCGCCATGAACGACGGCACCATCACGGCCATCGACCTGCACACGCTGTCCAACGCCGGCGCCTATGGCGAGCATGCCACCACGACGATCGGCCTCTCGGGCCACAAGAGCCTGCCCATCTACAACCACGTGAAGGCGAGCCGCTTTAGCTGGGATTCCGTCTACACCAACACCAACCGCGGCGGCGCGTATCGTGGCTACGGTGCCACCCAGGGCCAGTTTGCCGTGGAGAGCGCCGTCAACGAGCTCGCCGACATGCTGCACATGGACCCCGCCGACCTGCGCCTTAAGAACATCGTGCGCGAGGGCGAGGTCATGCCGCAGTACTACAACGAGAAGCTCAACGCCTGCGCGCTCGACCGCTGCCTGCTGCGCGCGATGGACATGATCGGCTGGCGCGACAAGCCGCTGGCCGTGGACCTGGGCGACCGCGTGCGAGCCCTGGGCTGCGCGCTCACCATGCAGGGCTCGGGCATCTCCAACGTGGACATCGCCGGCATCGACATGCGCCTGGAAGAGGACGGCTTCATTACCATCGGCACCGGTGCCACCGATAACGGCATGGGCGTCGACACAATCCTGGCGCAGATTGCCGCCGAGGAGCTGGGCGTGGAGAGCTCGCTGATCGTGGTGCGCGGCGTGGACACCGATGTGTCGCCGTTCGATGCCGGCTCGTACGCGAGCTCGGGCACGTACGTGACGGGCCTGGCAGCCAAGAACGCCGCGACCGAGCTGCGCGAGAAGATCTGCGCCAAGGCCGCCCAGATGTGGGACGTGGACGCCGCCGACGTGGTCTTCGATGGCCAGTACGTGCGCCTGTCCGACGAACGTGCCGCGCGCGAGCAGAACCGCTACCTCACGCTGCGCGACTTTGCCAACCTGTGCGTAAAGAACATCGCGGGCGGCGACGCGCTCACCTCGCATGCCTCTGCCTGCCTGCCCGTTTCGCCCCCGCCGTTTATGGCCGGCATTGCCGAGGTTGAGGTCGACAAGGCCACCGGCAAGGTGACCGTGGTGGACTACGTGGCGGCTGTGGACTGCGGCACCGTTATCAACGAGGCGCTCGCGCGCGTCCAGGCCGAGGGCGGCATTGCCCAGGGTATCGGTCACGCGCTCTACGAGATCGTCGAGCACGATGAGCGCGGCCGTCTGCGCACCGGCAACTTCATGAGCTACAAGCTGCCCACGCGCCTGGATATCGGTAGCATTCGCGTGGCCTTTGAGCCGAGCTACGAGCCGACGGGTCCGTTTGGTGCCAAGTCGATCGGCGAGGTCGTCATCAACACGCCACTCGCCGCCGTTGCCTCGGCCGTGGCACACGCCACCGGACATCAGGTTCGCTCACTGCCCATCACGCCCGAGAAAGCGCTGCTGGGGGAGTAGTGGATCAGCGAGCAAGTCGTAATTGGCGGGGCGGGGTAACTCGCCCCGCCTTTTGTACTCGTGGTGAGGTCGTGAGCCTGTAAAAGGTGTGCGTGCGCTTGTCGTTCGTATCTGCTATCATTCCTAGTCTGTGCGCTCATGCGGGCGTGGCGGAATTGGTAGACGCGCCAGATTTAGGTTCTGGTGGGATTCCCGTGAAGGTTCGAGTCCTTTCGCCCGCACCATCGCACCTGCGTCGGCCCTGGCCGTCGCGACACTTTGTTGCATAAAGGTACCAGCACCTCAGATAAGCTGGGCAGTATGAGGAGGAACGTGTTGAACATCACCGCTTCTGACGTCAAGGACGCCAAGCTCACCGCTACGGTCACCATCCCGGCCGCCGACGTCGACGCCGCGATCAAGAAGGCCTACAAGGACACCGCCAAGAAGTACCGCTTCCCGGGCTTCCGCGCCGGTAAGGCCCCCCGTCCGGTCATCGACTCCGCACTTGGCGCCGAGGCTACCCTCGCTCAGGCCACCAACGACCTGATCGCCGCCAACGAGCCCGCCGTCCTCAACGAGCTGGACATCGTCCCCACCAAGAACGGTGACTACAAGGAGCTCGACCTCGCCAAGGATCACGAGGACTACACCTACACCGTCGAGTTCTCCCTGCGTCCCGCCGCTGAGCTCTCCTCCTTCGACGCTGTCGAGATCGAGATGCCCCCTGCGGAGGTCACCGAGTCCGAGATCAACAACCAGGTCGAGATGCTCCTCAACTACCGTGCCACCTTCGAGGACGTCGAGGGCCGCGCTGTTGAGGCCGAGGACTACGTTACCGTCGACCTCAAGGCCGTCGAGAACGCCGACAACTTTGCCGCCGAGGGCCGCATGCTCATCGCCGGTAGCGACAGCAACCCCAAGGAGTTCAACGAGGCCCTGATCGGCGCTAACGTTGACGACGTCAAGACCGTCACCTGGACCGACGAGGTCGAGGAGGGCGAGGAGGCCGAGACCCACACCGTCGAGGTCACCGTCAAGGGCATCAAGGTCCGCAACACCCCCGAGCTCACCGACGAGCTCGTCAAGTCCGACTTCGGCTTCGACAGCATCGACGCTATGCGCGACGCCATCAAGATCGAGATCGAGCAGGACAAGGCTTCCCGCCTCCCGGCCGAGAAGGAGAACCGTTGCGTCTCCGCTCTCGCCGAGCGCCTGCAGCTCGACGAGATGGACGCCGACTACGAGCAGTCCGTCTTTGAGGAGCTTGGCCAGAACTTCCTGTCCAACCTCGCTGCCCGCGGCATGACCCTGGACACCTGGCTGCCCGCTTCCGGTCTGACCATGGAGCAGTTCATCGGCGACCTGCACAAGCAGGCCAACGACGTTGCCCGTGAGTCCCTGGCTCTGGACGCCCTCGCCCGCGAGCTCAAGATTGAGGTTACCGAGGACGACGTCAACGCCGAGTTCGAGAAGGCTGGCGTCAAGGACGTCGAGGCTTCCAAGGCCGAGTTCATCGCCGATGGCCGCATGCCTGCCGTCCGCGAGTCCATCCGTCGCTCCAAGGCCGTCGACCACCTGGTCGAGAACGCCAAGGTGACCGAGGTCGACGAGACCGCCAAGGACGCCGAGTAATTCTCGCCACCTTGCCCGCGAGCGCATGCGTGCGCCCGTGATGGGGTAAAGTTATACACCGGTTATCCGGTTGCTTCGTACGGTGCCAGCCAATGCATAGCATGCGGGCACCGTACGTTTATCTAGAACCAATTTGGTCCGCAAGAGAGAAATGGAGATGCGTATGATCGCCAAGTTCGATTCCGCCCTCGTGCCATACGTTATCGAGCAGACGCCGCGCGGCGAGCGCAGCTACGATATCTATTCGCGCCTGCTCAACGACCGCATCATCTTCTTGGGCGAGGAGATCAACTCCGTCAGCGCCAACCTGGTCGTTGCCCAGCTGCTGCATCTTGAGAGCCAGGATGCCGAGAAGGATATCTCGCTCTACATCAATTCGCCCGGTGGCGAGGTCTACTCCGGCCTGGCGATTCTTGACACTATGAACTTCATCAAGCCGCAGGTCTCGACCATTTGCGTCGGTATGGCCGCGTCTATGGCCGCCGTGCTGCTTTCGGCTGGCGCCAAGGGCAAGCGCTTCTGCCTGCCGCACTCCAAGGTTATGATTCACCAGCCCAGTGGCGGTGCCCAGGGTCAGCAGACCGAGATTGAGATCGTTGCCGAGGAGATTAAGAAGACTCGCCGCGAGCTCAACCAGATCTTGTCCGACGCCTCGGGCCAGCCCATCGAGAAGGTCCAGGCCGACACCGAGCGCGACAACTACCTGACCGCTGCCGAGGCCCTCGACTACGGTCTGATCGACCGTATCGTCACCTCGCGCGATCTCGCCGCGAAGGACGCCTAGGATGGCAGGTAACATGCAGGACAACTTTGACGAGAACGGCAACCCCATCCGCTGCTCCTTTTGCGGAAAAGAGCAGGGCCAGGTCCGTCGTCTCGTAAAGGGCCCGACCAACATCTTTATCTGTGACGAGTGCGTCGCCGCCTGCTCCGAGATCCTTGAGGAGTCGCTGGCTTCGGACTTTATGGACGCCGCCCGCAACGGTAAGCTGCCGGGCTTCCTCAACGACCATGGTCAGGCTGCCGGGCAGCCCGCCGTGGACCCCGAGGCCGAGGGCTTTGAGCTCGAGGACGACCGCCAGGTCATCACGCACGTGCCGACGCCGCACGAGATCTATGACGAGCTTTCGGCCTATGTTATGGGTCAGGAGGACGCCAAGCGTGCCATGTCGGTTGCCGTGTACAACCACTATCGCCGCGTGATCGAGGGCGGCGCTGCGGTGTCTGCCTTTGACGACGACATGGACTCGCAGCTCGACGATGATATGGACGAGGTGGAGCTCGCCAAGTCCAATATTTTGCTGCTCGGTCCCACCGGTACCGGTAAGACCCTGCTTGCCCAGACGCTCGCGCGCATTCTCGAGGTGCCGTTTGCCATCGCCGACGCCACAGCGCTCACCGAGGCCGGCTACGTGGGCGAGGACGTGGAGAACATCCTGCTTAAGCTCATCAATGCCGCCGACGGCGATATCGAGCGCGCGCAGGTTGGCATTATCTACGTGGACGAGATCGACAAGATCGCCCGCAAGGCCGAGAACCTCTCCATTACCCGCGACGTTTCGGGCGAGGGCGTTCAGCAGGCGCTGCTTAAGATCCTTGAGGGCACGGTGGCAAGCGTTCCGCCCACCGGCGGCCGCAAGCATCCCCAGCAGGAGCTGCTGCAGATCGACACGACCAACATCCTGTTTATCTGCGGTGGTGCCTTTGTGGGTCTGGACAAGATCATCGCCGATCGCGTGGGCAACAAGGGCGTGGGCTTTAACTCCGAGATTGCCGGCCCCACCTCGGTCGACGAGAACGACCTGCTGCGCCAGGTGCTCCCGCAGGACCTCAACGCCTTTGGCATGATCCCCGAGTTTGTGGGACGTACGCCCGTCGTCACCCAGACGCAGGCGCTCGACGAGGATGACCTGGTGTCGATCCTGACCGAACCCAAGAACGCCGTGGTGCGCCAGTACCGTAAGATGTTCCAGCTCGAGGATGTTGAGCTTGAGTTTGAGGACGCGGCCCTGCACGAGATCGCCCGCATGGCGCTCGCCCGCAAGACCGGCGCCCGCGGCCTGCGCTCCATCTGCGAGGACGTGCTGCAGCAGACGATGTTCGACCTCCCCAGCGAGGAAGGCGTTGCCAAGGTCGTTGTGACCGAAGCCTCCGTAAAGGGCGAAGAACAGCCCCAACGCATCTACGGTTAAATAGCTTGAATCCAGGCCCCGCGGCAACCACCGCGGGGCCTGCCATTTAGGGACAGGTTTATTTTGGTCGGTTTTATATGGGCAAATGCCGTTTCCCCTGATAAAACCTACCAAAATAAACCTGTCCCTTTTCGGCAGGTATGCCTGTGCTATTCTGTGAGATTGTCAAGTTAGTACCTTCAGACTGAAGTAATCGATACCTAAGGCGTGTCCGCCTGCTTGGTTTTCGTAGATTCCGCACGAGCCGAAGAGCACTAAATGTGCTCTTCGTGCGAGCCCAGGACCTGACCGAGCGAAAACCAAGCAGGCGGACACGCCGGCGGGCAAGGGAGAGATATATGGAAGAAATGCCCAAGAACTACGATCCGTCGACCAACGAGCCGGCGATCCTGCAGAAGTGGCTCGACGGCGGCTACTACAAGCGCCGTGAGGGCGTGGGCGACTGCACCGTCACCATTCCGCCTCCCAACGTGACCGGCAAGCTCCACATGGGCCACGCTACCGACGACTCCATCCAGGACGCCATCATCCGCATGGCCCGTATGCGCGGCAAGTCCACGCGCTGGGTGCTCGGCACCGACCACGCCGGTATCGCCACGCAGACTAAGGTCGACAAGAAGCTCAAGAGTGAGGGCATCAGCCGCCTGGAGATCGGTCGCGACAAGTTTGTCGACGCCTGCTGGGATTGGACCCACGAGTACGGCGGCATCATCGTTGAGCAGATCAAGCGCATGGGCTGCTCCGTCGACTTCGACAACGAGCGCTTCACCATGGACGAGGACTACGCCCAGGCCGTGCGCAAGGTCTTCTGCGACTGGTACCACGACGGTCTGATCTACCGCGGCAAGCGCATCGTCAACTGGTGCCCCAACTGCACCACCGCCATCTCGGACGACGAGGCCGAGTACAAGGACGAGAAGGGCCACCTGTGGCACCTGCGCTACCCGCTGACCGAGCCGGTTAACGGCCAGGACTACATCGTCGTTGCCACCACGCGACCCGAGACCATGCTCGGTGACACGGGCGTCGCCGTCTCCCCGAAGGATCCCGAGAAGGCCGCCTTTGTGGGCAAGACCGTTAAGCTCCCCATCGTCGACCGCGAGATCCCCATCTTTGAGGATTGGCACGTCGACGCCAACTTTGGCTCCGGCTTCGTTAAGGTTACGCCTGCTCACGACCCCAACGATTACGCCATGGGTCAGGCCCACGACCTGCCGCAGATCAACATCTTCGACGAGCACGCGGTGGTCGTCGAGGGCTACGGCGAGTTCACCGGCATGAACCGCGACGAGTCCCGCGAGGCCGTCATCAAGTGGTTCGAGGAGCATGACCTGCTCGATCACGTCGAGGAGCACGATCACTCCGTCATGCACTGCTACCGTTGCGATGCCGCCCTGGAGCCGTGGCTGTCCGAGCAGTGGTTCGTGGCCGTCGACAAGCTCAAGGGGCCGGCGCTTGACGCCGTCAACTCCGGCAAGGTCACCTTCCACCCCGCGCGCTGGACGCAGACCTACACCACCTGGATGGAAAACCTCAAGGACTGGTGCATCTCGCGCCAGCTGTGGTGGGGCCACCGCATCCCCGTGTTCTACTGCGAGGACTGCGGCTGGGAGGACGCCCTTACCGAGGACACCGACGTGTGCCCTAAGTGCGGCGGCCATCACGTGCATCAGGACGAGAACGTGCTGGACACCTGGTTCAGCTCGCAGCTGTGGACCTTCGCCACGCAGGGCTGGCCGCAAAAGCCGGAGCTGCTCGAGGGTCATCACCCCACGACGGCGCTCGTCACCGCGCGCGACATCATCGCGCTGTGGGTCGCCCGCATGGTCATGAGCTCGCTGTACTTCCTGGACGAGGTGCCGTTTAAGGACGTCGTCATCTACCCGACGATTCTTGCCAAGGACGGAAGCCGTATGTCCAAGTCCAAGGGCAACGGCGTTGACCCCATGGACCTCATTGGCATGTACGGCGCCGACGCCATGCGCTACAACCTGCTCACGCTGTGCACCAACAACCAGGACGTCAAGTTCGACGCGAACATCGACAAGAAGACTAAGAAGCTTATCGACAGTCCGCGTACCGAGCAGGCCAAGTCGTTTGTGACCAAGATCTGGAACGCCAGCCGCTTCCTGCTCATGAACATGGAGGGCTACACGCCCGGCGAGCCCGTCGTGGAAACGCCGGCAGACGCTTGGATGTTCAGCCGCTTGGCCAAGGCCGTGAAGATGGTCACCGAGGGTATTGAGAACTACACCTTTGGCGATATGGCCCGCGGTGTGCAGCAGTTCTTCTGGAACGAGGTCTGCGACTGGTACGTCGAGGTCACCAAGGCCCGCCTGAAGGGCGAGGGCCGTCTACAGGCGCAGCGCAACCTGATCTTTGTGCTCGACACCTCCATTCGCCTGATGCACCCGCTTATGCCGTTTGTCACCGAGGAGATCTGGGACAACATGCCGGCGAGCGTGCTCGATCTGGACGCCGAGGGCAACGTGGACCGCGCCGAGGCGCTCATGATCGCGAAGTGGCCCGAGCCCGCCGACTACGCCAAGTATGTTGACGAGGACGCCGAGCGCGCGTTTGAGCTGTGCCGCGCCGTCGTGTCTGCCGCCCGCGCCACGCGTTCGCGTTATCGCTTGAGCCCCAAGGCCGAGCTCGACGTGGTCGTGCGCGCCGGTGCCGAGGATATCGAGAAGCTCGAGAGTCTGCGCTCGACCATCGAGCCGCTGGCCAACACCGCTTCGCTGGTCATGGGTACCGACGTCGAGAAGCCGGCCGCGAGCATCGCCGTGGTTGATAGCGGCGTCGAGGTCTTTGTGGTGCTCGAGGGCAAGGTTGATCTTTCGGCCGAGAAGGCGCGCCTGGAGAAGGAGATTGCCGCGGCCCAGAAGGAGCTCGCCGGCTGCGAGAAGACGCTCGCGAACGAGGGCTTTGTGGCCAAGGCCGCGCCCGCGGTGGTCCAGAAGAAGAGGGACCGTGCAGCTGAGCTCAAGGAGATCCTGGCGGCGCTGACTGCTCAGGTTGCTGACTTCTCGTAGGCGGTACTGGGGGACGCGGTTTGGGGCTTTGCTCGCTACTGCGAACAGTCCTGCTCGCACGAAGGCCACATTAAGTGGCCTTCGGCTCGTGCGGAACTTGTATCGAGTAAAGCCCCAAACCGCTCCCACAGCGGTTACGGGGGCGTCCGCTGCCTGGTAGGGCCACTTGGTTGTGGCCTTGATCTCGCTGCAAAGCGGTGTTTGGCTGATATTTTGAATGGGAGGGGCTCGTTGTTGATTCGGGCCTCTTTTTATGTTGAGGGGACTTTGGGTTATGGCTAAGCGTTCTGGGTCGTATGTCGTTCCTTTCTCGTTTGAGTTGCTTTCGTTTGATGAGGCTGTTGGGCTGGCTGCTGATACGGGGCGGATTTCTGGGGATGCTGGGCCTCTGCTCGAGACGGTTGTCGATATGCTCGATGAGCTGGGGCGTCCGGACGAGTATTTCGATTGCATTCAGGTTGCCGGCACCAATGGCAAGACTTCGACTACGCGTTTTTCGGCTGCCATTCTTCGTGGTGAGGGGCTCAAGACCGCGCTGTATACATCGCCGCAGCTGGTGCGCTATCCCGAGCGCATGGAGGTTGACGGGCGCGTTGTGAGCGACGAGGCGTTTGCCCGTGGCGTTTCGGCAGCTGTCGAGGCGGGGCGCCGCGTGAATGCGCACCGTGTGGCGGCGGGGGAGCGCGCTTATACCATCACGCCGTTTGACCTGTTGACGGCTGCCGCACTTGTTGTATTTGCTGAGGCCGCGGTGGATGTTGCCGTGCTCGAGGTTGGCATGGGCGGGCGTTGGGACGCTACGAGTGCGACCGATCCCGTCGCCGTTGCCATTACGGGCATTGGGCTCGATCACACACGTATTTTGGGCGATACGCTCGAGGCCATTGCGGGGGAGAAGGCTGCGGTTATTAAGCCTGGGCGCCTGGTTGTTTTGGGCGAGGGCACGCATGAGGCAAGTGTTCAGCGCGTGATGGATGCACGTTGTCGCGAGTGCGGCATTGTGCCGCTCGTAGTGAACCATGCCACGACCAAGGTGCCGGCGCATGTGGGCGACACGGTTGAGTTTAGCTGCACCACGCCGCGTGCAACCTATACGTCGAGCATGGTCAAGCCGGCCTATCAGCCGCAGAATGCCGCGTGCGCGATTATGCTTTGCGAGGGGTATTTGGGTCGCGAACTCGATCATGACAAGCTCGATGCGTCGCTTATGGGCTGCCCCACGCCGGGCCGATTTGATGTGCTGGGCACCGATCCGCTCAAGCTGATCGACGCCTGCCATAACCCTCAGAGCTGCGAAAACTTTGTGAGCGCGCTGGACGAGATAGATCCGTGCGTCGAGAATCGCCCCACGCTGCTGTGTGCCGCGCTGGCCGATAAGGACGTGGCGGGTATCGTTGACGTTCTGGTTCCGGCATTCCCCCGCGTGGTCGTGACCCAGACCGATTCCGATCGCGCCCTGCCGTCAGAGGAGCTTGCTGCCCTCGTGGACGCCAACAAGCTCGCGGGCGTGTACCCCAGCGTATCCGAGGCCCTTGCAGCTTTCGAGGCCGCGGGGGAGCCCTTCGTAGCAGCCGGCACCATCACCCTAGCCGGCGAAGTAGCCGGTCTGCTGCGCTAACCCATCCCCTCATCAGTTGCGGTGAAATAGTTCCTGTTTTTGGGTTCTAGCAGCCCATCCAGGAACTATTCCACCGCAACTTAGTTTGGGGGCTTGGGGACCAGGCTAGTCTAGGCGGAATGGGTCGTGAGGGTAGGCGTTGAGAATCTCGACGCCCTTCTCGGTCACCAGGGCCAAGTCCTCGATGCGGACGCCGGTGCGGCCGGGGAGGTAGATGCCCGGCTCGATGGAGAACGTCATGCCCGGCTCTACGACCTGCTCGTTGACGAGTGAGACGTCGCCCGGCTCGTGGTCTTGCAGACCGATCGAGTGTCCCAGGCGGTGCGTAAAGTACTGCCCATAGCCCGCATCCTCAATCACGTCGCGCGCGGCGCGGTCCAGGTCGCACATACGAACGCCCGGCGCGATAAGCGCTTCGGCGGCCTCGTTGGCACGGCGCACGATGTCGTAGATGCGTGCCGTCTCCTCGTCCGGCTCGCCCCAAAAGAACGTGCGCGTCATGTCCGAGCAATAGTTGCGGCGACGTCCACCAATGTCGAACAGCACCACGTCGCCACGCTTGAGTACCGTATCGTCGGGCTCGTGGTGCGGGTCGCCGGCGTTGGCGCCAAAGCTCACGATGGGTGGAAAGCTAAAGCCCTCGCAGCCGTTCTTGCGGTACAGACCGAGCATCTGATCGGCAATTTCGCGCTCCGTTACACCTTCGTGGACGAGCTTGATCGCGTCGGCCATCACGGCGTCGTTGGCGGCCGAAGATGCACGCATGAGTTCCTGCTCGGCGGCATCCTTGTAGGTGCGCGCGGCGGTGACGGCAAAGTCGCCCAGGAAAAACTCGCTTGCGGCGTGGCGCTCCATGAGCGGCATCAAAAAGCCGGAGCGCATGACGGTATCGATGCCGAGCAGTTTGGTCGGATCGATCTCACTCGCGATGGCGTCGGTCACGACGTCGGTATCGGTGTGGTAGGCAACGCGGGCATTGTCGTACTCGGGCAGCTGATGCAGCGCGTTGACCAAGATCACGGGCTCGCTACCGCGCGCGAGCAGCACACCGCAAAAACGCTCGAACATATCGGCATAAAAACCGGTCAGATAGTAAATCGACCACGGGTCGTTTACGAGCAGCTGTGCGCCGGGGTGCTGAGCCTCGAGCGCATCTAGCACGCGCGCCACACGCTGGTCATCGACATGTGCCATACATCGTCCTTTCGCTAGGGTGCCACCATGGTATCCCAAGCCCGGCACATAGGGACGTTCCTTTTATGCCGGCACCTTGGGACACTCCTTTGCATCCCATGCGGCCCTCATAAGCTGCGGTGAAATACGGACTGTTTAGCGGCCTGAAGCCATAAAACGGTCCGTATTTCACCGCAACTGCGGAGGAGGACCGGGTGGATGGTGGAGTAGCTAAAAGTGCCCCGTCTTTAATTAGCTACTTGGGCTCGGTCGATGTCCATGCTGGCGATCAGGTTGATGTTGGTGTTGAGGAGGTTGGGGAGCACGACGTCGCCCATGCGGATGGGGGCGTTGACGACTAAGCCGCGGATGAGGTCCATGGTTTGGGCGTGGAGTTCTAGCGGGATTGCCTCGACCGTGCGCACGGGGAGCAGAGCTTCGTTGCCGCCGGATACAGCCACGGTCGTCGTGAGCACGCGCATGGGGCAGGTGAGCTCCTGATGCGCGAACTTATCGCCGCGCGGGCAGTTGTTGCCGGTTACGGAGCGCACTTCTACCACGGCGCCGTCTGCGTCACGCTCTACCTCTACGTTCAGAAGACACTCGGATGGGCAGGTGGTGCAGTTGAACTGCAGCGTCTCGGTCGCGTTCGTGCTCATGAGCTATGCCTCCTCAATGGGATCGACAGACAGAATAATCTCTCTAGCACCTAGGTCGAGTGCGCGCTGAATCACCTTCGCCGGCAGAGGGAAGCTTTCCATGACGCTCGGTTTAAACGCGCGGACCTTACCGGCGAGCAGTTCTTCGCCTTCGGCCAAGATCCTCACGCGGGCGGCATCGACTGGACGGCGCACGCGGAAGTTCAGCTTGGTGAGCGCCACGGCCGTAATGCGTCCCGGCAGTGCGTATCCCGCAACGCCGGCTGGGGAGACGGTGAGCTCCCAGTCCGGAACGGTGCCCGCGCCGGTCCCCAGCGCGTACGCCGCCGCAGCTGCGCCAGCCCTCTCGGACTCGGTCGTCACATTGTCCGCCAGGTCGTGCACGTGCAGCACATTGCCGCAGGCAAAGATGCCCGGCACGCCCGTCTGAAGGCTCTGGTCCACCACAGCGCCGCGCGTGCGTGGGTCAAGCTCAACGCCCGCGCCCACCGAAAGCTCGTTTTCGGGAATCAGGCCCACCGAAAGTAGAAGCGTGTCGCACGGAACGATGCGCTCCGTCCCGGCAATGGGCGCCAGATGCTCGTCGACCTGGCTCACCTCGACGCCCTCAACGCGGTCGTGTCCGATCACGCGCGTCACGGTGGTGGACAGGTGCAGCGGAATGCCAAAGTCCTCCAGGCAGTTCTTCACATTGCGGCGCAGGCCGTTGGCGTACGGCATGAGTTCGTACACGCCCTCGACCGAAATCCCCTCGAGCGTGCAGCGGCGCGCCATGATCAGCCCGATGTCGCCCGAGCCCAAAATGACGGCGCGCGAGCCGGGCTTGAGGTTTTCGATATTGATGTATCGCTGCGCTAGGCCCGCCGTAAATACGCCGGCGGGGCGGCTGCCGGGGATCTTAATCTCGCTGCGCGTGCGCTCGCGGCATCCCATGGCAAGGACGACCGCGCGTCCGGTGAGCTGAAGCATGCCGGCGCGGCTCATGAGCGTGACGGTATGGACTGCGGTGGCTCCCGAGGCCTCGTCCACGCCCGACGCGCTCGCGCCAGCGCCCTCGCCCGAATCAATCCCAATCACCATGCTGCCCAAGAACAGCGCAATGTCGGTTGCGCGCACCTGGTCGATAAAGCGCTGCGCGTACTCGGGACCGGTGAGCTCCTGCTTAAAGTGTGAAAGGCCAAAACCGGGGTGGATGCACTGGCGGAGGATTCCTCCTAGATGCTGCTCGCGCTCCACGATGGCCACGTGGGCGCCGGCCTTATGTGCGGCAAGCGCAGCCGCCATGCCAGCAGGTCCGCCGCCGATGACGACCACGTCGAAGGCCTTCGTCGACACCGACGCTACGGCTCCGGCTTCCGCGCGTCCGTCGCGCATATCCAACGTCGCCATCCTAGCGCACCCCCTTCAGCGGTCCCTCGACCAACCAAGATCCGGCATCCTCCAACAACACCTCGCTGGGGTCGCAGCCCAGTTCTCGCGCCAGGATCGCTACCACGCGGCTCTGGCAAAAGCCGCTCTGGCACCGACCCATGCCGGCACGACAGCGGCGCTTGACGCCCTCGACCGAAACCGCGCCCGGACGGCGTCGGATCGCGGCTACGATCTCGGCCTCGGGCACCGTCTCGCAGCGGCAGACGATTTGCCCCCACGCGGGGTCTGACTTAATGAGCTCTTCCTTGCGCGCAAGCGGGGCGCGGTCAAAGTCGTCTGGCGCGCGGCGGATGGGATCCCAATCGGCCCGTTCGCGCAAAGCAACGCCCGTCTCGCGCAGCACCTGTTCCATGCGCTCGGCAATGGCCGGCGCGCTTGCCACACCCGGCGACTGAATGCCCGCCGCCTGGAACAGCCCCGGCACCATGGTCGACTGCCCAATAAAAAAGTCGTTCGTCCCCTTTATGACCGGGCGTCCGCCGGCAAACGCGCGCACCACGCGGCGCGTGTCCAGATCGGGCACCAGCTTGCGCGCGCCGCTCAGCAGCACGTTGACGTCGCCCGCATAGGTCTGCGTGTCGCCGGGCTCGCGCTCGGCGGCCGTCGCGGTAATTACGGTGTTGCCGTGCACGGTTCCCGTCACAATGACGCCCTTGGAAATTGGCGTGGGCACTGGGTAGAGCGGCATGAGCGCGCGCGGCTCCTTGTCCAGCACCACAATGTTGCCCTGGCGCCAGACCATCTGGAACTCCTCGGCGCCCGCCATATGCGAGATGTCCGCGGCACCGTTGCCCGCGGCGTTGATCAGGTAACGGCAGCGCACATTACCGGCGGGCGTCACCAGCGTAAAGCGCGCGCGGCCCTTGCCGTCGGCGGCAGTGCCCCCGTCAGCGCCGCCGGCAACTTCAATGGCCTCCACCGGTGCGGAGCGCATAAACGTCACGCCGTTAGCAACCGCGTTCTCCAGCGCGGCGATGGCGACCTCAAATGGGTCGACGTAACCGGTCGAAGGGCACCACAACGCGCACGTCGCCTTAGCACTCGCGCGCGGCTCCAGCTCGTGGATGCGCTCGGGACTAATGATCGTCAGCTCGGGCACGCCGTTGGCGTGGCCATTGCTGCGCAGCTTCTCTAACTGCGCACGGTCCTCGTCGCTAAATCCCAGCACCATCGAACCGGTTCGGCAAAACAAAAAGCCCAGCTCCTGGGCCCAGGTGCCATACAACTCGCAGCCGCGGGCGTTGACCTGCGCCTTTACGGTGCCCGGTGCCGGATCGTAGCCGGCGTGCACCAGGCCGCCGTTGGCCTTCGAGGCGCCCAGGGCGATGTCGTTGGCCGCCTCGACCACGCAAATGGACAGGTCATAGCGCGCGAGCTGCCGCGCGATGGCGCACCCGGTGATGCCCGCGCCCACAATCGCGATATCAAACGTTTCCGTCACAGTGCCTCCCAGACGAGTTGACAGGCTGTCAATAGGACTATCCTACGGTCTGCACGCCCCCAGCGCAGCGGCAATGCGGCGAACAGCCCTGCAGCATCCGCCAACGGCAGGCGAGGGGAGACCCGACAACGTCGACAACCTCGTCTGCCACCTTTGGTGTCCGAGATTTGTCTCAATCTGTAACAGTAAGCAGAAGAACTGGGTTCCAGATGTTGCAGATCGAGACGTTTGCCAGACGGCCCCTCCGTTCGTCTTGATCTGTAACAGTTAGAGGGAATAATCGGTCCTAAGTGTTACAGAGTGAGATTTAAAGTCATGGAGAGATTCTTCTGTCTCGATCTGTAACATCTGGGGACCGTTTTGGGGTCTAGATGTTACAGATTTAGATGAACCTATCAGTCGGTTTCGAATGTCTTAATCTGTAACGGTAAGACCTGTATTTACCGAGTTGTTGTTACAGATTGAGATTTAAGTCGGGGAAAGAATAGTTTGTCTAAATCTGTAACATCTGGGACTGTTTTTGCCGAGTAACTGTTACGGATTGAGACATTCGGCCTGGACGTTTTCTTTTGTCTCAATCTGTAACAGTTAGCTGATGATTTGGGTTGTAGATGTTACAGATCGAGACAAACTTTCCGACGGATTTTGAATGTCTCGATCTGTAACAGTAAGAGGGGTTTTGGGGCCCAAGATGTTACAGACCGAGATCGAAGTCGGGGAGGGATCCCTGTGTCTCGATCTGTAACATCTAGACCCTTATTTGCCGAGTATCTGTTACAGATTGAGATGTTTGTGTCCGCACCAGCCCCGTATCCAGCCGTGGTCCCATATAAACAAACCCCGTGGTAAACTTGACCGGACTGTTAATATCCCGAAAGGTACCCGTAATGTCCAAGTACATCTCCGAGCTCATGTCGCCGCAGCTTATGGGCGTCGTCTATGCCTTCGTTGGCTTTATCATCGCCCTGTATGTGCTGTCGGTCGTCTATGTGTTCATCGACGCTCGCCGCCGCGGCGCCAGCGCCTACGTGGCATGGGGCATCATCGCCCTCATCCCGTTTGTAGGCCTCATTGCCTACCTGGTCCTGCGCCCGCACTCCTACGCGTCCGACCGCGAGGAGCAGGAGCTGGACATGGCCCTGCGCGAGCGCCAGCTTGCCCAGTACGGCACCTGCCCGCAGTGCGGCGCGCCCATCGAGAAGGACTTCGTCGTCTGCCCGGTGTGCGACACCCAGGTTCGCAATGTCTGCCCCAGCTGCCATCGCCCGCTCGATGCGCACTGGAAGGTCTGCCCCTACTGCCGAACTCGCATCCAGTAACGCATCCATCGCCGGGCCGGCCGCAAGCCACGGGCGCCGCGCACTACGCGCAAGCCGCACGCGCGCCCCGCAGCCCCGCCCCCGCACGATGAAGCATGCGTAGAAAATCGCCCGCCGTGCCATTAAGGTGCGGCGGGCGCTTGTATACCAAGGCAACCTGCCTATAATGATGCAAGTCAAAAACGCCGAGCGCATCGCACGCACTTGCATCAGGCATCCGAGAGGAGAAAACATACCCATGAAGGCACTCTACAATGACGGTTCGGTGGCCGAGCTCCCGCAGGACGAGGTCACGCACGTCATCCGCCACTCCGCCGCGCACATCATGGCGCAGGCCATCAAGCGCCTCTATCCCGAGGCCGACTTTGCCTACGGCCCCGCGACCGACAACGGCTTCTACTACGACGTCGACCTGCCCGAGGGCGTCAAGATCAGCGAGGACGACTTCCCCGCGATCGAGGCCGAGATGAAGAAGATCGTCAAGGAGAACCTCAAGTTTTCCGTGTACGAGAAGCCCCGCGCCGAGGCCATCGCCCTTATGGAGGAGCGCGGCGAGAAGTACAAGGTCGAGCACATCGGCGACCTGGACGACGACGCCCGCATCACCTTCTACCAGCAGGGCGACTACATCGACATGTGCGTCGGCCCCCATATCTGCTATACCAAGGCTCTGAAGGCCTTTAAGCTCACCGGTGTCTCGGGCGCCTACTGGAAGGGCGACAAGGACAACAAGATGCTCACCCGCATCAACGGTGTCGCCTTTGCCACCAAGGAAGAGCTCGACGAGCACATGCACATGCTGGAGGAGGCCAAGAAGCGCGACCACCGCAAGATCGGCCGCGAGATGGACCTCTTTATGATGCGCGACGAGGCCCCCGGCTTCCCGTTCTTCCTGCCCAACGGCATGATCCTTAAGAACACGCTGCTGGACTACTGGCGCGAGATCCACCACAAGGCCGGCTACGTGGAGATTTCCACGCCGCTCATCATGAACAAGCAGCTGTGGAAGACCTCGGGCCACTGGGACCACTACAAGGACAACATGTACTCCACCGTCATCGACGACGAAGAGTACTGCATTAAGCCCATGAACTGCCCGGGCGGCGTGCTGGTGTACGCCTCCAAGCCGCACTCCTATCGCGAGCTGCCCATTCGCGCCGGCGAGATTGGCCTGGTGCACCGCCACGAGCTGCGCGGCGCCCTGCACGGCCTGTTCCGCGTGCGCTGCTTTAACCAGGACGACGCCCATCTGTTTGTGCGTCCCGATCAGCTGACCGACGAGATCGTGGGTGTGGTCAACCTTATCGACTCCGTGTACCAGAAGTTTGGCTTTAAGTACCACGTTGAGCTTTCCACCCGCCCCGAGGACTCCATGGGCTCTGACGAGGACTGGGCACGCGCCGAGGAGGGCCTGCGCACCGCTCTGGAGCAGCTGCACATGGACTACGAGGTCAACGAGGGCGACGGCGCCTTCTACGGCCCCAAGATCGACTTCCACCTGGAGGACTCGCTCGGCCGTACCTGGCAGTGCGGCACCGTCCAGCTCGACTTCCAGATGCCGCTCAACTTTGACCTGGAGTATGTGGACGCCGACGGTACCAAGAAGCGTCCCATCATGCTGCATCGCGTGTGCTTTGGCTCCATCGAGCGCTTCATCGGTATTCTGATTGAACACTTTGCGGGCAAGTTCCCCACCTGGCTGGCTCCCGTGCAGGTCAAGGCCCTTCCGGTTTCCGAGAAGAGCCGCGACTACGCCCACGAGGTGTGCGCCAAGCTGGAGGATGCCGGCATTCGCGTGGTCTGCGACGACCGCGACGAGAAGATCGGCTACAAGATCCGCGAGGCCCGCAGCATCGACCGCGTGCCTTACATGCTCATCCTGGGCGAGAAGGAGGTCGAGGCCGGCAACATCTCCGTCCGCGATCGCTCTAACGAGACCGTTCAGATGGGTGTTGACGAGTTTGTTGCGAAGGTGCTCGAGGAGATCAAGACTCGCGCCTAAGGCAAGCTTCACAACAATTAACAAAGGCGACCGTCCACAAAGGGCGGTCGCCTTTTTTCTTACCAAAATAAGAAAAGCCGCTGGTTGAGCGGCTTTTTTTGTTGCACAAAAAGGTACAGGTTTTTGTAGAGGAGTATGGAGATGCACCTACTGGTTGATTTTCAATCTCAACGCAACAGCCTGAACGGACCCCGCGTTTCCGCAGCTAGCGCAACGCGGAAATAGCTCC
>NZ_CAXSQQ010000003.1:0-161630 GCF_964239575.1 Collinsella aerofaciens ATCC 25986 | reverse complement strand
CAACCGTGTTCCAGATTCTAGGACGCCGGGCCGACTCGCTTCGGATGGGGCTCTACACCAACTTTCTCGACACTACCTTCAGTGTCTTCTGACGCCCCTTTCCGTCTGGGCTGATTCTTTACCTGTGCAACCGGAATCCACTGATTATATCGATAGTTCTGCCAGCAGCTTGGAAGACGAGAGCTTTGTCTTAAATGACGAACAGCAGGGGGTTGAAGTCGAGCAGCCGACTGTGTCAGACAACGATTCTCCCTCATCCGTTTCTAGCGAGCCTGCCTCCAATGCAACTGATTCGGCGAAACCCGAAAATGATGCATCCACTGTGTTTGGCTCTGTTTCATACCAGACTCATGTACAGGATATTGGCTGGCAAGCTCTCGTTTCAAATGGAATGACGGCGGGCACTACAGGCCGTGCTAAGCGCGTCGAAGCCCTCAAGATTAATTTGCTTTCACAGGATGGCACCCCGCTGGGGAATGATAGCATTTCGGTCCAATCTCACATTTCCGGGATCGGCTGGGAGTCTCAGCCGGTGGGTAACGGGCAGACATCTGGAACAGTTGGACAGTCGCGAGCCATCGAGGCGATCAAGCTATCTTTGTCGGGCGGTCTTTCTGATTCGTATGACATTTGGTATCGCGTTCATTCTGCAAATGTTGGTTGGCTTGGCTGGGCCTCAAATGGTGAGCCTGCTGGAACGCAGGGCTATGCTTGTCAGATCGAAGCTATTCAGATTGAGGTGCTTCCAAAAAATGCTCAAGATGCGCCAACGCGAGGCGATGCCTTTAGGGATTATTCTCAGGAACCGCCTACCGTTTCCTATCGATCTCATGTCTCTAATGTTGGATGGATGGGCGCTGTCGCGGACGGAAAGACATCGGGGGTTATTGACTCAAGAAATGCAATTGAGGCGCTGTCGCTTAGCGTTAATTGGTATGGCCGCGGAGGCTCCATTTCCTCTCGCGCACATGTGTCTGGTGTCGGTTGGCAAAGCTGGTCTTCAGGTGCTGTTGGCACGACCGGGCAGTCTCGGTCCATTGAGGCCGTTCAGTTTAAGCTGAACGGCGAGATATCTGCAACTTATGGCATTTGGTACCGTGTGTATGCTTCCAAATTGGGCGGATGGCTGGGCTGGACGTCTAACGGGTCTCCTGCGGGCTCGGTGGGGAAGGGTGCCGCCATTCAGGGTGTTCAGATTTTATTGGTCGAAAAAAAGCGGCTCTGCTCCCGGCGATACGTTGAACCATTTCATTGGAGCTACGGATGTTCTAAGCGGGAGCTCGCTTGGTCTTAACGGTAAAAGCCTGGGCTCCGTACAAGGCAAATCAATCCTATTGGGCTCCGAGAACGGCTCTGAACCTTTAACCTCGCTCTCCATTTCGTTTGATAATCAAGAGATTTTAGGCTCAATTGACTATTCCGGCTTTTTTGAATTTGGCGGATGGAGCGGTGCTGTTTCTGACGGTGCTGCGCTTAACTCTAAAAACGATGGGCGTGTTCTAAAGGCGGTGAGATTGGCTCTTACTGGAGATTTGTCTAATGCCTATGACATTTGGTATCGCTGCTTTGACTCCAAAAAAGGATGGCTTGGTTGGGCATGCAATGGCGCGGATGCAGGGGCAACGATATCGGGTTCATTCCTTAAGACTGTCGAAGTAAGGATTGTCAGTAAAGGCGGCGGCGCTCCCGGAATAACGGACGGAGCATTTGTTTCCGATACTTCCGCCGATTGCGCTCACGTTGTCTATCAGGCTCATTCCGCTAACCGTGGGTGGTCTCCATCTGTTTTGGATGGGCAGAATGCCGGTACAACGGGAAAATCGCTTTCTCTTCAAGCTTTGAATGTGTCGTTGTCTGGCGTGGATGATGATTCTCTAATTGAGGCAAGAGCCCATGTTGCCAATATTGGTTGGCAAGAATGGCGATCTGCCGGTTATGTTGGGACCGTTGGACAAGGATTGGCCATTCAGGCTCTTGAGCTGCGCTTAAATGGTTTTCTCGCGAATCAGTATGACATATACTATCGAGTTCATTCGGCGGGCTATGGTTGGCTTGGTTGGGCCAAAAACGGCGATTCCGCTGGAACTACCGGGCTTAATATCCAGATAGAAGCTGTCCAAATTAAGCTTGTGGCGAAGGGCGGGGATCCTGGTGCGTCGTCTGCGCCCGCATTTATCTCGGTACCAGCCCTAACGCTCCAGGCGCATGTCGCCACGCTTGGTTGGATGAATCCCGTTGGCAACGGCGGCGTTGCGGGTACGACTGGCAGATCACTTGCGATTGAGGCACTTAAGCTAAGCGTCTCCAGTAGCGTATCGGGCGGTATTGAGTACTCTGCCCATGTGCAGGATGTGGGTTGGCAAGGCTGGACTTCCAATGGGAATGTTGCTGGTACGGTGGGCCGTGCTAAGCGCATCGAGGCTCTCAAGATTAGGCTGACTGGTGATCTGTCGAACTACTTTGATATCTGGTATCGAGCATATTGCCAAGACTTTGGGTGGCTCGACTGGACCTCTAATGGGCAGCCCGCGGGCACATCGAGGATAGGCTGCAGAGTCGAGTCTGTTCAAGTGAAGATTGTTCCCAAGGGCGCTGGTGCTCCCGGTGCTACCGGGCGCCCGTTTACCGATCAGCCCTTGTTGCCTGCCGACATGATGACCATGCTTAATCGGGCTAATAAATATTCGAGCAATACAAACTGGCTCATTATGGTTGACAGGCAAGCATGCCGCCTTGGAGTTTTTCGTGGACAGCGCGGGTCGTGGGGTTACGCTCAATACTGGACTTGCTCTACCGGCGCTCCTAGTACTCCAACGCCTACGGGCGAGTATACCGTCACCGGCAAGGGCTACTCGTTTGGACATGGGTATACCTGCTACTACTACACGCAGTTTTACGGGGACTATCTGTTCCATTCAATACCGTACTACCAGGGAACTTTTAATCCTATGGACAGCCGAATGGGAATGCATATTTCACAAGGCTGCGTGCGTTTGCCCATTGATCGCGCTAAATGGATTTGGGATAACGTGCCCCTTACTACCAAGGTGGTAATTTACTAGCTATTCCGTAAACGACGAGAGCTTGTTAGAGGGCCCTTTCCTGTTGTCGTAGTCTTGGCAACAGGAAAGGGTCCTTGCCGTTGAATCAGGCTCCTATTTCTTCGTTCACCTAATTTGTAGCAATAAAGAAGCCTACTCCCGATAGTATGGTTATTGACGGCTGTCTATCTAGGAGGCGATTCTCTTGAAAAGGCAATTTAGAGCATTTGTTGTTCTGATTTCCTGCTTCATGTCGATGCTGCTTTTGAGCCCTTTGGCTTGTTGGGCGGATCAAAATATTGGTGCCAACGAATATGAATCCGTTTCAGAGACACAATCCGACTCCTCGGATCAAACTGCTGCTGCAGCCGATGAAACGGCGCCTTCGATTGATGTTGCCGTGGAGCCCAAAGAGGCGGCCCCGGACGTCAGCTATAAATCTCACATTTCAGGCATTGGCTGGGAGTCGACGTTTACATCGAATGGTTCGACCTCTGGCACAACGGGCCAGTCTCGTAGGCTTGAGGCGCTCAGGGTTACTCTCCCTAATTCAGAAGACCTTGGTATCGAATACCGCTCTCATGTTCAAAATGAAGGCTGGCAGGATTGGGTTTCTAATGGAACCGTCGCCGGCACAACAGGAAAGGGCCTTCAGATTGAAGCCGTCGAGCTCAAGCTGACGGGTGACTGGTCTGCTTCTTATGACCTGTATTACCGAGTTCATGCTTCTAATTTTGGCTGGCTTGGATGGGCCTCGAATGGATCAACCGCCGGAACTACAGGCTGGTCTTATGCCGTTGAAGCAATACAGATCGTCATTGTAAAGAAGGGTGAAGCGGCGCCCGGCGATACTGCTGGAGCCTATGTCCCGTATGTCTTTAATTGCTCTCTTTCTCAGGTTGGGGAGACGACTAAAGTAACCCTGAATATTCCGCAGGTCGAGGATATAAAACGACTCGGTATCGCTGATTCGATAAAGGTAGCGGGCTCTATGTCGTATGGAGGGAAGGTTACCCGTTCTGTTTCCAGCACGATCGCACTCGGAGATTTGGATTCCAGCTCCAGTGAAATTGAATTTAGCGATTATGGTCCGTTTGACGTTACGTTGCAGTATTTGAAGAACGGGAACATTGTTCATGAGGGCCATCAGTCAATCGGCATTTCTGCGAGTGAATACAACCTTGCCCCTTTGAGTGCTTCTTTTCCCGTTGTTCTCTATTCGCTATCTTTCTGGGATATCAGCGCCTCTTCTGCCGGAACGACCATTCCGTCGATTGTAATGCTTGATCGTCCAAGTGCTTATAACTGGAACTCGCTTCCATCCGGGATGTATGGTCTTCCGTATCTGACTCATGAGGAAAATGCTTCTAGTTCGAGCTATCAGGCGTTTGCGGATTATGTCGCTGCTCTCTACAAGATCAATCCCAAGGCGAAGTTCAATCTGTATATCAATGACATCACCTGCTCGTTGATCCATAGGATGATTTATGCCAATAAGATTCCCGCCGGCCAGTACTCTATTCGTCTGTTGTCCGATGGATCTGCCACGTATGTATTTACCAACGAGGCCTTCGACGTTAAGGATCCAGATTCTAAGCAAGCTGAGCTGATTGCTTCTTGGAATGCTGCCAAGAAAATAGAATACGAAACCGGTGAGGTTTCAAAGTCGTATAGCGATTATCACGATCACTGGGATTCTATGTATGCCGTGCTGAGCATTGAGCCCGGGACTCAGTGGTGGATGACTCGCACCAATCTGTTTACAAGCGGTGACGATAATGTCTTTGCGAGTAAGATCGCATCCGATCCTAACGTTAAGAAGATGAACGTTTCGAGCATGCTTACGAGCTTGCAGAATAGGGGAGAAGATACGGTCCAAGCGTTTAAGGCCCTGTATAACTTTAACGATGGTTATTTTGATGCGGCGACTCAACAGGGCAAAAAGGTAATGATGCTGCTTGGAACGTACGTTTCTTATGAGCAGAATTTTGACGACTATGCCAACTTGACGGAAGTTATCTATGGCGATGACTATTTGTATTATTACAAGGGGCACCCGAACACACCGACAGGCATGTATCCCCAAAAGCAGGAGCAGCTTGACCGTCTTGGTATAACCGATGTCGATTCGTCTGTTGCTGCAGAGCTCATCCTTTTCTTCAATCCGGAGATTGGGCTGTCGGGCTACGGGTCTAGTACATACAACTCGGCTAGCGCCGATGCCGCTGGTGGACTTTGGAATTCTACGAAGTCCGAGGCGTTGAAGCCCGGCGCTGCTATCGATTATTCGGTTATGGATTGGTTTGCTTCGCCTATTACTGAGGACTCAGACGAGGCTATCAGGTCCCTTTGCAAGCAAGGTGACTCCTGTTATCTCGTGGAGTTTTCGGATGCCATACTTGCTTCGGCAAATTACGACTTTGCTATCTATTCGCACAACAGCGGCGCTCTGACTTATTACAAGAAGAGTGAGTCTGGCTACGATGTCGTCAAGGTGTCACGAGGCTCGCTAGATGTTTTGGCAACTTCGCATGTTGCGAATGACGGTTGGCAGTCGGCTTCCAAGGGCGGAAATGTTTCTGGTACCGTTGGTCAGTCCAAGGCTGTCGAGGCTATTACTCTCAACCTGCAGAATGTTCCCTACGACGGCAGCTTGGAGTACAGGACACATGTTTCCGATTACGGTTGGCAAGACTATGTGAAAGAGGGAGAAGTCTCCGGTACTACGGGTCAGAGCAAGTCTGTTCAGGCTATTCAAATTCGACTTACTGGTGAGATGGCCAATCGTTATGACGTATACTATCGCGCTCATGTTCAGGATAAGGGCTGGCTTGGCTGGGCCTGCAATGATCAGGTTGCCGGAACGACTGGGTTTGGCTTGAGGCTCGAGGCATATCAGGTCGTTTTGGTTGAAAAGGGTTTGCCTGCTCCAGGGGATACGAGTCAGCCCTCTATTCAGAGAACGTTTTCGATTAAGACCCATGTTTCCAACCTTGGTTGGCAGCAGCCTGTTTATGAGGGCATGACGGCGGGCACAACTGGTCGAAATCTTGCTGTTGAGGCGTTGACGATTAGCAAGCTTGATCTTGGGTATTCTGGCGGCATCGAGTATCGAGCTCACGTTCAGAATATCGGCTGGCAAAAGTGGGTCAAGAACGGCAAACTGGCCGGCACCACTGGAAAGTCTCTTGCTATTGAGGCTGTAGAAATTAAGCTTACGGGAGATCTTGCCAAGCATTATGACGTTGTCTATAGGGCGCATGTGCAAAACAAGGGTTGGCTTGATTGTGTTAAGTCAGGCGAGTGCGCCGGTACAACTGGTGAGGCTCTTCATTTGGAAGCGCTTGAGGTTAGGCTGGTTGAGAAAAGCTAACTATAGAAACAATTTACCTTTATAAAGCATCGTTAATGGGGGTAGGGAGTGAACCGAAGGAGTATGACACCTCTTCGGTTCACTCCTTTGTTAGTTAATTGAAAGAGGTAAACCGTGCTAATATTTAATATTTGTATAAGTATCTATTTAGCCTCTTTCGTTGAGTTTTCAACATTACTTCTATTGAATGAATTAAGGTGAAGTTAGTAATCATGAATTTGCTTTATACGGTCGATAACAATTTTGTCCCACAGTTGGCTGCCAATATTTGCTCGGTTGCTTCCAATCATTCCGGCATTCATGACATTACATTTCATGTTTTCTCTAATGGCATTACAAAGCGTAACCAACATTTGCTCCAGGAGCTGACGACCGAATACAATCAACAGCTTATGTTTTATGATATTTCGAACTTCAAAGAGGCTCTCGGGTTTGATTTTGATACATCGGGATGGAATGAAATAGTTCTCGCTAGGCTTTTGATGGCACATTTTTTACCTAATGAGATCGAAAGAGTTATTTATCTTGATGGCGATACGATTGTTCTTGGGGATATTGCCCTTCTTTGGAATCAAGATCTAAAGGGGTGCGTAGTTGGAATGGTTCCCGAGCCAACGGTTGGTCCATCTCGACTTAATGATTTAGACCTAAATGGCTACCTGTACCATAATGCTGGCGTGCTGCTTGTTGATTTAAAGCAATGGAGATCAACTTGTTGCGAAGATGAATTATTGGATTATTTCGAGCGCCGCTCGGGACGCTTGTTTGCGAATGATCAAGATGCTCTAAATGCAGTACTTAAAGATAGGATTTGCAGTTTATCCCCTGCGTTCAATTACTCCAATATTTTTGACTACTATCCGTTTTCATTTTTAAACTCGTTAATGCCGGGATTTTCGGATGAAGACAGTTTTATGACTGCCAGATCGAAGCCCGTCATCGTCCATTATCTCGGCGAAGAGAGGCCATGGCGGCGGGGGAATACTCATCGTTTCAATAATGAGTATCACTATTATTTGTCAGAAACGTTCTGGAAGGACGCAGAAGATGAAGATGGTTGGGGCGCTTATTTTCTTGCCTGGCGGGCTTTTAATTTCCTAACCAGGCCATTTCCTCAGCTACGCTATAAAGTAATCAGCGGGTTGATCCCTGCATTTCTTAAGTATCGTGCCTCGCAAAGAAACAAATAGGATTATGTATAAAACTAAAGACAAGTCCGTTTGCATTGTTTTGCCCACATATAATGGCGGCAAGTATTTGGCCAAACAGCTTGATAGTATCTTGAAGCAGACTTGGCCTAATTGCTCCGTTTATATTCGTGATGACGGTTCAGCGGATGACACTGTTGAAATTGCACAATGGTACTGTCAGTCATACTCGAGTATTCATTTAATTCAAGACTCAATCGGTAATCTTGGGTGCCCAAATAGTTTTTATGAAATTATCAAGCGGGTTCCCGAATATGACTTCTATGCATTTGCCGATCAGGATGATATTTGGAAGGCCGATAAAATCGAGCGGGCAGTCAAGGCAATTGAAAACAGTGGAGACAAGGTGCCTACTGTCTATTTCTCTTCCTTCTCATATGTAAGCGAAGATGGTGAGACGATACGCGAATCGGCTCCGCAGGACAAGCACCTCTCTTTTCATAACACCTTGTTTTATACTCCTGGACTAGGCTTCACGATAGTATTTAATCGCCTTGCTTGCAGGGCCTTTATTCTTGAGGTGGATCCAGGGAATGAAATGCATGATCGATGGTTGATTCGGTGTGCTTCGGCATTTGGAAAGGTATTGTTTGATTCCGTCTGTACGGCTTCTCATGTTCGTCATTCCTCTGCGGTCACTTCTGGAGATAATCGTTATTTTGATCTTTTAAAGACTTATTTTAAGGACGAGCTATTTGGTGATAGATCGAAAGATGAGAGTCAAAAGTTAAGCCATTTTTCTGCGGTATTTTATGATGAGCTTAGTTCTGAGCAGAAACATGAGCTTGATATTTTCACCAATGATGATGGGATTATTTCAAGACTTAGGAAAGCAATTTTCCCAAAGCGTCTGCGACCTACTTTGATTTCTGATTTACTTCTTCGCGTTTTGTTTTTATTCAACAAGGCCTGATGATCCACTGCTGGAGTGATTGTGTCTAATAGAAAAACGAAAGAACTCTCTGTTGAGCAGAGCCTTGTTTGGAACAGCGTCGGCTCGATGGTGTATTTGATTTGCAACTGGCTGATTACTGTTCTTGTGGTGACACTTGGTTCCGACATTAGCATGTCTGGTAGCCTTGCTGTGGCTATGTCTGTTGGTAATATTTTTGCGACCATTGTTTTGCTTCGAGCGCGCCCCGTTCAGGTTTCTGAGAGTTATTCTGATTTTACGACTGGGAATTTTATCGCTCATAGAATCGTTGCAACAATATTTGCCTGTGTAATTTGCTTCTTCTATTGTTTAGTCTCTGTTGCATTCAACGATTGGGCAGTTGTTGCTGTTTATTGCCTATTTAAAGCTGGTGATTCATTTGTCGATGTTCTTCACGGTGTGGATCAGGTAAACAACAGATTGGACATTGCGGCTATCTCTCAAATAGTTCGTGGCGTAGGAGTTCTAGTCTCCTTTTCGTTGTGCTTGTTGCTATTTGATAACTTGGTAATAGCCGTTGCTTCAATGGCTTTTGTTACCATAGCTGTTGTGCTTACATATGATTTTAGAATGACAAAACGGTTTTGTGCCGTTATACCTGATTTTGATTTTACTTCCCTTATCAAATTGTCGCGTATCTGCTTTCCCGGTTTTGTTGCATCTCTTGCGTGCACGGCTGTTGTTAGCGTAACAAGACAGTTCTATGGCCTTTCCTATGGAAATGAGGCGTTGGGTTTTTATGCCGCCGTTGCCACTCCGACTGCCGTAATTCAGGCTCTCGTATCTTATCTATATGCCCCCCTGCTTGGACCTATTTCGGCAATGTGGCGAGAAAACGAAACTCACCGATTACGCTTAGTATTTATTAAGATGCTCGTTTCCGTATTCGTTTTGACGGCGATGTGTGCCATGGCTAGTGCTTTCATAGGCGAACCTGTGCTTACTGCTATTTATGGCAAAGAAGTTGGCCTTCACTCAGATTATCTTCCGTTGGCACTCGTTGCTACCGCATTCACTGGTTTGAACTTTTTCACTATTGATGTCTTTATTGCATTTGGGAAACCGATTATTGGCACGATTTCTGGTGCCGCTTCGTTAGCGTTGGCCGTGTTTCTTTCTCGTTATTGTTTTGTGAATCCGGTATTTGCTTCTGATGCAAATGTCATCAATATCATTATCTTGGTGGCATACGGTTTTGGATTATTATTTTCCTTCCTTTGTATAATTAACCTATTAAATCGGAAGGCGAAGCAATCTGTCACATCCGAACTGTAAATTCGCTCTCCTTGTTTCGATAGGGTTTTTCAGTTCGACTTGGGCTGTTTGATTGATATTCTGTACTGAGGATTCAGATGATGCATGAATTAAGAGCGCTGGTTATCATCCCAGCTTTTAATGAAGAGGCGAACATTTTAGATACGGTTTCTTCTGTGGAGGAAGCTGGATACGATTATGTAGTTATTAACGATGGCTCCACTGATGACACTTTGCGTGTTTGTCGCGATGCGGGGGTTAATGTCCTG
This sequence comes from Collinsella aerofaciens ATCC 25986, assembly GCF_964239575.1. Lineage (GTDB taxonomy): Bacteria > Actinomycetota > Coriobacteriia > Coriobacteriales > Coriobacteriaceae > Collinsella > Collinsella aerofaciens_BQ. Next base: position 151,551 of record NZ_CAXSQQ010000003.1, on the reverse strand, counting down.
GATTTACCGCAGAATCTTGGCATTGGAGGCGCGGTTCAAGCCGGACACAAATATGCCAAACGCTTTGGCTATGATGTAGACATCCAAGTTGATGGTGATGGGCAGCATGACGCCCATTACATATCGCGCTTGCTTGATGAAATAAATAATGGGTCTGATTTAGTTATCGGATCGCGATTTCTTGAGGAATCTGAAGGCTTCAAGTCAACCTTCTTGAGGCGTCTTGGAATTAGATGGCTCTCTGCGGTAATTCATCTTACAACTCACGTTCGTGTTAGCGACCCCACTTCTGGTTTTCGCGCATGTGGATCTAAGGCCATAGATCTGTTCTGTAAAAAATATCCCGTAGACTATCCGGAGCCGGATTCTGCTGTTGCGGCTATGGTTAAGGGCCTTCGCGTTACAGAAGTGCCTGTCGTAATGAAAGAACGACAGGGGGGAAAGTCGTCAATTTCTGGTTTTAGTAGCATTTATTACATGATAAAGGTTACTTTGGCGATTATCATCTCTTCATTCTCGAATTAGGACGGGTTGTTATGCATATTTCCTTACAGTTTGGTGTCATTACTGCTTGTTTAGTTTTGCTTTGTTTTGTGCTGCGTCTTGTATTAAAGGATAGCCTTCAGCTCAAGTATTCACTTCTTTGGATTGTTCTTGCATTGGTTTTGTTGGTATGCGGCCTCTTTCCGCAACCTCTTTACTTCATTTCAAGTTTATTTGGTTTTCAGACTCCAGCCAATTTTGTTTTTGTCTTAGGGTTTTTATTTTTGATATGCATTGTTCTTTCTATGGCATGTCTGTCAAGTAAACAATCTTCTGCAATTGCTAACTTAACTCAACGAATTGCATTGCTTGAAAAAGAGCTTGAATCAAAAAATAGGGAGTAATGCCATGTGCTTGGCAAAAGATCATACATTTGTATTGTGCGCATACGGCGAGTCTCCGTACTTGTCTGACTGTTTAGATTCTTTAGTGAACCAAAGCACCCGAAGTAATATCCTTATATCGACGTCAACTCCTAATTCCTATATTGATCGTATAGCGTCTAATTATTCGATTCCGGTAATTGTTAACGAGGGGTCGCCTAGCATATCTCATGACTGGAATTGTGCTATTGCGAATTCAAATACAAAGCTTGTGACTATAGCTCATCAGGATGATATCTATAGCTCTAGTTATACGGAAACTATGCTGCGGGCTATGAAAGAAGCGGATCGACCTTTAATCTTCTTTTCTAATTATGGTGAGATAAGAAATGGCGTATATGAAGAAAACCTCCTTATTCTGAAAATTAAGAGAATTTTACTTCGTAAGTTTGCTCGCCACGGCGCTCTTTCATCGGTTAAGGATAAAAGGGATATCCTGAGGTTCGGTTCCGCCATCTGCTGTCCTTCTGTGACATTTAATCTAAGCATCTTACAGACACCGTTATTTATGACAGACATGAAATGTGACTTGGACTGGGAGGCATGGGAAAGATTCTCGAAAATCGACGGATCTTTCGTTTATTCTCCCGAGGTTTTAATGTTTCATCGAATTCATGAAGGCTCTGAGACCACGGCGTTGATTAAAGATGATACAAGGAGGTCGGAGGATGAAACTATGCTTCAAAAATTCTGGCCCAAGTGGTTTGCTCCAATAGTCTGTAGCCTGTATTTGCTTAGCATGAGAAGCAATTCTTTATGACGCTGCAACAATGCCGGCGTAAGTTGAACATTTATCGAGACGGAGTTGTAGAGTTATGAATCTAGATACCTTTACTGGTCATCTGAAACTATCTGATAGTTATCGAAAAGCTCTGACGTTTATCGTTTATCCACTTATAGCTGCACTCTCTCTTTGCTTGGGATTTTTCTACTATTGCGCCTTTAAAGCCAGCGCTATCGGATTGCCTGGGCTATGGCTCTCGGCTCTGCCCTTAATCGCCTGCTTGTTCGTTGGTGTCCTATTATTAATTAAAGAGCAGCACAATCCCGCAATTTGCTTTGTGGTGATTGGTGTGCCCGCTGTAACTGCTTTTGGCCTTTTCATGCTGCCCGCTAATGTTCCAGACGAGGCTTCTCATATTTGGCAGGCGGCCGCCTTATTGTCTCGTAACGGCAATGGCTTTGATGTTGTCTCTTGCTTCCAATTGGGTCAGTTTCCTTCATCGTACGCAGATTATTTTAATGCAATGACTCAGCCTACCGATTGGTCTAGCGTCTTTGTGTGCCATACGTATTTGGGGAGCTATTACCCTCATCTTTATTTAATTCCGGGAGTAATTCTAGGATTTGCGCAGCAAACGGGTTTCAATGCCTTTGTGGCCCTTTCAGTTTCGCGCGTGTGCGCTGGATTAATATATTGCTTCGCGGCTTATTGGATAATCAAACTGATGCCAGTTGGTAAAAATGCTGTTTTGATTTTTTTACTAAATCCCATTTTATTGCAGCAGGAAGCGTCTGTTTCGGCTGATTCTGTCGCAAACATTGTTGCCATTTTGTACGTTGCTGTAGTTGTTAAGATTTATGCGGACTCGTTGTACTCATATCGATCTCTGCTGGCGTTAATACTGCTATCCGTTTTACTGCTTCTTTCAAAGATAATGTTTTTCCCGTTGGTACTCTTGAATCTTATTCACTGGAAAAAACTTAAAGGAACAGACAGCTATATAAAGTTCATCTTTTCCTTCTTTGCGATAGCTTTTGTTGCGAGCTGTGCGTTCGTGTCTCTTTATCATGGTAGTTTCATGCCAGATTCTTTTGATTTGATGCGAGCGCCGCTGCATTGCGCAAAGGTCTTTATTAAGTCTATTTGGGAGATGGGGCCATTCTGGTTTCAATCCTATGCAGGTTACAATCTTGGCGCTCTTTCGATTAATGTTTGGCCATTTTGTTTTTGGCTTTACATCATTCTTCAGTCCGTTGTTCTGTTTTATAACGATGAGAATAATAAAAAATTATTCTGCAGTACGGATCGCTTTGTAATGATTGCTGTTGTATTCGTCAATTTCTTCCTGATTGTTATGACGATGAGGAACTGGACTCTTACTGTTGATAAGCGTGAAGATATTATCATGGGGGTCCAAGGACGATATTTATTCCCACTGGTCCTTCCGGTTCTGTTGAATATCTTGCGACCGATAAAATCAAGTTCTGAAGGACATTTCTTGCTTGGTTCTTCATTGATAATGAGTACTATTCTATTTGTTGACTTTATTTCAATTCTTTCTGCGTTTTAGGAGTTAGTGTTTCATGTTGAACCTTCTTGAGGGCATTGGTTACACCGTTAAAGAAGAGGGCTTTTATAACGTCCCCAAGAAGGTCTCCCATGTACTCTCAATGCATAGGCCTCGATTTGATTTTAGCTCTCGCCAAGACAATTCTTTTTTTGATGTTATTTTTATTAATGGATGTGATTATTCCGTTCCGCATCCTATTAGGTACCGTGTCGATCATCAGATTGAGGAACTTGAGGCTGCCGGCTTAACGGTCCAAAAGGTTAATGCCTGGGAGATGGAAAAGGATATTCTTAGGCATGCGCGTACTTTTATTATTTTCCGTTGTCCCCTAAGTGATGAAGTTGAATCTTTAATTAGGCAGGCAAAAAAACTTAATAAGCGTGTTATTTATGACATTGATGATTTGGTTATCGACACTGCTTATACCGATTCTATTCCGTTCGTTAATGCAATGACTGCTCATGATAAGTCTTGCTATGACGATGGAGTCAGGCGAATGGGTGAAACACTGAAGCTTTGCGATTGCGCTATCACTACTACTGAGGGTATGGCGGAAGAACTAAAAAAATATGTTCCCAGGGTCTATATAAATAGAAATGTAGCATCTGAATCGATGATTGATTATTCGAATATTGCTATCTATCGTCGAGATGTACTCCCCAGCTTGCAAAGCTCAAGCGTCTTGCCCGAGGATAGGGTTCCCTATAAGCGAGCGGTTGAGCGAAGGGATGAAAAACAGAAAACTCAGGAAATCAGAATCGGCTATTTTAGCGGAAGCATTACCCATAATGCAGATTTCAATTCAGTGCTCCCAGCATTATCTAAGGTAATGGAGACTCATCACAACGTCACCCTGATGGTGGGCGGGGAACTCGATGTTCCTGATGACTTGATGCCATTTTCTGAACGTATTGTCACGTTCCCATTTTGCGATTGGCGTCGGCTTCCAAATTATATAGCTTCCTGTGATATCAATATCGCTCCTTTGGAGAATACTCTATTCAATCGAGCTAAATCCGAGAATAAATGGATTGAATCATCGCTTGTTAAGGTTCCTACGGTTGCTAGCAATGTTGGCGCCTTTAAGAAGATGATTCAGGATGGCGTTACTGGATTTCTCTGCGATTGTGTTGAGGACTGGTGTGCTGCCCTCAATCGTCTGATATTAGATTCTGATCTTAGGAAGAGCGTCGGCGAATCTGCATATTTATACTGCCATGAGCACTGCACTACTGTTTCGGCTGCTAAAGCAATCCGAGATATTATTGTAAAAGAACAATCTCCCAATCTCGCAATGGTCATGCCGAGCGTGAATACTAGCGGTGGTGTCTTAGTCGCCCTTAGGCATCTGTGCATTCTTCAAGACGCTGGCGTTGATGTATTGTTGCTTAATACTGATGATTCAACAAAGTGGCTTGTAGTTTTCGGACATCGTATTCCTGTTCTTAATCGTGTCGTTCCAAGTGGCAAACTCGATAAATGCCCTTTGTCGGGTGCAATTGATACTGCGGTTGCAACCCTTTGGGATACTCTTGATTTTGTTAAACGTTATCCACGTATTGGTAAGAAAAAGTACTTGGTTCAGAACCTGGAGACTGATTTTTATCTTCCAGGAGATAGGCTGCGTCTTCAGGCGAATTCTACTTATTTAAATAACGATATTGACTACCTGACGATCTCGCCTTGGTGCGAGGAATGGCTTCATGATAGGTTTGGTCAGAATTGTAAGTCGGTTCCGAATGGACTCGACCTTGCCTCGTTCCCTCATTCTGAGCGTGATTTCTCTATGCCTAAAATTCGGATACTTATTGAGGGGGATTGCGGTTCGGATTATAAAAATGTTGATGAAGCTTTCAGGGTAGTGGAAAGGCTTGACTCTGAAAGATATGAGATTTGGTATATGAACTACACTGGTAAAAAGAAGCCTTGGTACCGTATCGATAATTTCCTCGGTAGAGTGCCGCATGATCAAATATCAGACATCTATAACCAGTGTCATATTTTATTGAAGACAAGCATTCTCGAAAGTTTTTCATATCCCCCGTTGGAGATGATGGCGACCGGCGGCTTTGTTGTTGCTGTTCCCAATGGAGGTAATGCAGAGTTCCTTCGCGACGGATTGAATTGCTTGCTTTATGACCGGGGAGATATTGATGCTGCGGTGAGCTGCATTAATCGCATCGTTAATGATCACGGTCTTCGTAAGACGCTGTATGACGGGGGATTGAAGACTGCGGAGGAGAGGGACTGGTCAAAACTGACGGATAGAGTCGTTCGCCTATATGACTGATACTATAGTTTTAATGTGATGGATGCATACTTGCGGCAACGTAGACCTTTAAGTTAACGTTGCCGCAAGCATGCAATGTCTGGCTGCTTTATTTTTTAAGGAGTTATGTTATGAAAGGCATCATCCTCGCCGGCGGGTCCGGCACGCGCCTGTACCCGCTCACGCTCGTGACCTCCAAGCAGCTGCTGCCGGTCTACGACAAGCCCATGATCTACTACCCGCTGTCCACCCTCATGCTGGCGGGCATCCGCGACATCCTGGTCATCTCCACGCCGACCGACCTGCCCAACTTCGAGCGCCTGCTCGGGGACGGTTCGCGCTACGGCGTGAACCTCTCCTACGCGGAGCAGCCCTCGCCGGACGGCCTGGCGCAGGCCTTCACCATCGGCGAGGACTTCATCGGCGGAGAGCCGTGCGCCCTGGTGCTGGGCGACAACATCTTCTACGGCAACGGCCTGTCCCGCCACCTGACGCGCGCCGTCCAGAACGCCGAGTCGGGCCGCGCCACGGTCTTCGGCTACCACGTGGACGACCCCGAGCGCTTCGGCGTCGTGGAGTTCGACCGCGAGGGGAGGGCCGTCTCCATCGAGGAGAAGCCCGAGCGCCCCAAGAGCTCCTACGCCGTCACCGGCCTGTACTTCTACCCGGGCGACGTGGCCGCCAAGGCGCATAGGGTGGAGCCGTCGGCCCGCGGCGAGCTCGAGATCACCACGCTCAACCAGATGTACCTGGAGGAGGGGACGCTGTCCGTGGTCACCCTCGGCCGCGGCTACGCGTGGCTGGACACCGGCACCATGGAGAGCCTGCACGAGGCGGCGGAGTTCGTCCGCGCCGTGGAGCACTCACAGGACCTGCCGGTGTCCGTCCCCGAGGAGATCGCCTGGGAGAACGGCTGGATCACGACCGCCGGGCTCGAGGAGGCCGCGAAGGCCTACGGCAAGTCGGTCTACGGCCGGCACCTGAAGAAGGTCGCCGCCGGCGAGATCGTCAACAGCCCGCGCGAGTACTAGCGCCAGCTTGTTTTCTTTTAGGGGTCACCGTTTATCTGGTGGCCCCTTTCGTTATGATTACGTTGACCATAAAGATAATATGATTGGGAGTGGATGTGTTAAGCGTCTACTTTGGCGATATGCCAGAAGCGATTTACAACACAGCGACATATTTCAAAAACTCTTACCGGTCTACTTGGATTACGGATCCCTATGCAGTCTCGATAATTAAAGATGTCGATCGATCGGATGTTGTCTCCGAAAACGTCATCGAAAGCCCCGTGCTTGGATCCATCTCCCCACTCCAGCTTTCTGGTGGCGTGAAAACGCTGCTGCTTATGAGATTTGATCGTAAGCATATTTTTAACGCCTCTACCTGTGGTGACAACTGTGCCAAGTGGATTCTTGACATGGCGAAAGACCGCAAGCTCGTTGTGAATCTCTATCATGTGATGGACTTTGGTCGCGAGGATTTTAAAATTAAAGTCGTGAATAGCGGCCGAATCGTTCACAACATGGCCGAATTGATTCACGAGTCGATTCCGTATCTGTAGGTACTGCTTATGAACGGTTCGCATCTCGTTAAGATTTCCCGCCGCAGGGGAACTAAGTACACATTTACCATCAAGCGGAACATCACTATTGTGCGTGGCGATAGTGGCACGGGTAAGACGACACTGTTTGACATGGTCGCAGACTACATGCGAACGGGCGAGCAGTCGGGTGTCTCCTTGCAATGCGATTGTCCCTGTGTCGCCCTGACCGATTATGATTGGCGAAACCAGCTTTCGTCCGTTCATGACTCGATTGTATTTGTCGATGAGGGCTTAAAAGAGATCCATTCTGATGAGTTTGCCCATCATGTGCTGTATTCCTCGAATTATTTCGTGCTGATCTCAAGGGCTGATTTCCCCAATCTTCCGTATAGCGTGGATGAGATTTACAAGATTAAGACGAGCGGAAAATACCATTCCTTCGTCCCTGTTTATCAAGATCGCGGAAATCATCGTTATGCTATTTCCCGATCGGCGCCAAAACAGGACTTTTCTATCCTTCTATGCGAGGACAGTAAGTCTGGTTTCCAGTTCTTTGAACGGCATTTCGCTGATAGTGAGCTTACCTGTGCTTCGGCCATGACGAACAGCGCGATTTTGGGCTGGTTGGATCAGCATTTCGACGATCGCGTGTTTGTTGTCGCGGACGGAGCGGCATTTGGGTGCTATGCGGACCGCGTCCTTAAGCTGCAAGACAGTCATCGCGATACTGTTACGGTTTGTCTTCCCGAGTCATTCGAGTGGCTTCTGCTGAGCTCTGGCGTAATTTCAGGGTTAGATGTTAAGGCGGTTTTGGAAACCCCAGAAGCATTTGTAAACAGTGAGAAGTTTAAAAGCTGGGAAGACTTCTTCTATAAGTACTTACGCGATAAAACTGGGAATTCGGTCTTCCGGTACGACAAAGACTGCATTCCGGAGGCGTTTTGTAGGGGAAGTAATTCTGCGAAGGTCATGGCTCTTATCGCATGCCGAAATGTCCGATAGTTTTGTTGAATAGTGTCGCGGCGTCACTTCCTGCGGCATACTAAAGAAGCTGTACTTGCTTCAGATTGGATTTTCATGTCTGAGATTTTTGAACCTAAGAACATCATCGTCACAGGCGGTTGCGGCTTCATCGGCAGCAACTTCGTGCACCACGTCGTGAAGAACCACCCGGGCGTCCACGTGACCGTCCTGGACAAGCTGACCTACGCCGGCAACCCCGAGAACATCGCGGGGCTGCCCGAGGACAGGGTCGAGCTCGTCGTCGGTGACATCTGCGACGCGGAGCTGCTCGATAGGATCGTCCCCCGCCACGACGCGATCGTGCACTACGCCGCAGAGAGCCACAACGACAACTCCATCGCCGACCCGGAGCCGTTCTTGCGCACCAACGTGGAGGGCACCTTCCGCCTGCTGGAGGCCGTCCGCAAATATGGCGTCCGCTACCACCACGTCTCCACCGACGAGGTCTACGGCGACCTGGCGCTCGACGACCCCGCCAAGTTCACCGAGGAGACGCCGTATAAGCCCTCGAGCCCCTATAGCTCCACCAAGGCGAGTTCCGACATGCTCGTGCGCGCATGGACCCGCACCTACGGCCTGCGCACCACGATTTCCAACTGCTCCAACAACTACGGCCCCTACCAGCACGTGGAGAAGTTCATCCCCAGGCAGATCACCAACATCATCGACGGAGTCCGCCCCAAGCTCTACGGCCGCGGCGAGAACGTCCGCGACTGGATCCACACCGAGGACCACAGCTCCGCGGTGTGGGACATCCTCACCAAGGGCCGCATGGGGGAGACCTACCTCATCGGCGCCAATGGGGAGAAGAACAACATCACCGTCCTGCGCATGATCCTGGAGGCCATGGGCCGCGACCCCGAGGACTTCGACTGGGTCGCCGACCGCCCCGGCCACGACCGCCGCTACGCCATCGACTCGACCAAGCTCCAGCGCGAGCTGGGCTGGAGGCCGGCCCACACCGACTTCGCCGAGGGCCTGAAGGCCACCATCGACTGGTACGTGGCCAACGAGTCTTGGTGGCGCCCGGCCAAGGAGGCCACCGAGGCCCGTTACCGCGCACAGGGCCAGTAGGAGGGGAGAGAGACATGGCAGACATCGCATTCGAGAAGGACCTCTCCGTCGCTGAGACCGGCATCGAGGGCCTGAAGGTCGTCGACCTCGCCGTCCACGGCGACTCGCGCGGCTGGTTCAAGGAGAACTGGCAGCGCGCCAAGATGACCGCCCTGGGCATCCCCGACCTCAGGGTCGTCCAGAACAACATCTCCTACAACGACAGCCGCGGCGTCACCCGCGGCATCCACGCGGAGCCCTGGGACAAGTTCATCTCCGTGGCCCGCGGCTCGGTCTTCGGCGCATGGGTGGACCTGCGCGAGGGCAGCGAGACCTACGGGAAGGTGTTCACCTGCACGCTCGACCCGAGCAAGGCCATCTACGTCCCGCGCGGCGTGGGCAACTCCTTCCAGGCCCTGGAGGACGGCACCGCCTACACCTACCTGGTGGACGCCCACTGGTCCATCGAGCTGAAGAGGACCTACACCTTCGTGAACCTCGCCGACCCGGAGCTCGCCATCCAGTGGCCGATCCCGCTGGATCAGGCCACCGTCTCCGATGCAGACCTCAACCACCCGATGCTCAAGGACGTCCTCCCCATGGCGCCCAAGAGGACGCTCGTCACCGGCTGCAACGGCCAGCTGGGCCGCGCGGTGCGCGCGCTCGCCGAGGAGCGCGGCGTGGCGAAGGACTTCGACTTCTGCGACATCGACACCTTCGACATGTCCGACCCGGACGCCTACTCAAAATACGACTGGTCGCTCTACGGCACCGTGATCAACTGCGGCGCCTACACGGCCGTGGACAGGGCGGAGACCCCTGAGGGCCGCGTGACCGCCTGGAAGGCCAACGCCACCGGGCCGGCCCTGCTCGCCCGCACCTGCGCCGGGCACGGGATCACGCTCGTCCACGTGTCCTCCGACTACGTCTTCGACGGCACGGCCGAGGTCCATGACGAGGAGGAGCCCTTCTCCCCGCTGTCCGTCTACGGCCAGACCAAGGCCGCCGGCGACATCGCCGTGGCCGGGTGCCCCCGTCACTACATCATGCGCTCCAGCTGGGTCATCGGCGAGGGGCACAACTTCGTCAAGACCATGAAGTGCCTGTCCGACCGCGTCGCAGACCCCGAGGACGGGCTCACGCAGGTCACTGTGGTCGACGACCAGCTTGGCCGCCTGACCTTCACGCGCGACATGGCCGAGGCCATCTTCCACGTGCTGGGGACGCACGCCCCCTACGGCACCTACGACTGCACCGGCTCCGGCGCCGTGAAGAGCTGGGCGGACATCGCCCGCGCCGTCTTCGAGGCCGCCAACGGCAACGGCGACAGGGTCGTGCCGGTGTCGACCGCCGACTACTACGCGAACGCCGACGGCCCCATCGCCCCGCGCCCGGTCCACTCCGCGCTCGACCTGTCCAGGCTCGAGGCTGCCGGCTTCCACATGCCCGACTGGGAGGAAGAGCTTGGGGAGTACCTCAAGACGCTCTAGCCGCTATCAACTTTTCGAGAGTAAAAGCCGCCGCTTGTTAACGGCGGCTTTTCTTGTTGATGGCTATCTGCGCAGTGGTGCCAATAGTATTTTGCGGAAGATCTTTCACTCGCTTGGCGTGGTGGCGGACCTGCCGGGCTGGTCATCGTAGGCGTATTTGCTGTACACGTTGACCTCCCACTGCTTTTTTTCGACCTTTGCCACGGAATCGAGGATGAAGCCGGTCGCAAGGCTCAGACCGCACAGGAACATAAACGACGCGGCGAGCATGGCGGTGGGGAAGCGCGGAACGAGGCCGGTCTGGAAATACTCGACAACGATGGGCGTGCCCAAGGCGAGGCCGATCACCGCAAACAGAAGCGCGACGAGGCTGAAGAACTTCAGAGGGCGGTAGTCCTTGAACAGCGTGCCAATCATCGCAACGACTTTAATGCCGTCGCTTACGGTATTGAGCTTGGACTCGGAACCTTCCGGACGGTCGCGGTACTCGATGGGCACATCCTTGATGCGCCAGCGGTGGTCGACGGCGTGGATCGAGAGCTCGGTTTCGATCTGGAAGCCCTCGGAAAGCACAGGGAAGGTTTTAACGAACGGGCGGCTCATGGCACGGTAGCCGGTCATGACATCATCGAAGCTGTAGCCATAGATCAACTTGATCATGGCACGGACCAGATTGTTGCCAAAGCCGTGGAAGGCACGCTTGTTCTCCTCGGCATAGGTGCCGTTGGAAAGGCGATCGCCTACGGTCATGTCGGCCGTGCCGCTGAGGATAGGCTCGCAGAGGGCTTTGGCCGCCTCGGCGGGGTAGGTGTCGTCGCCGTCGACCATCAGGTAGCAATCGGCGTCGATATCGCGAAACATCTGGCGGCACACGTTGCCCTTTCCCTGACGGGGCTCAAAGCGAACCGTGGCGCCGTGCTCGGTGGCGATGCGTGAGGTATCGTCCGACGAGTTGTTGTCATAGACATAGACCGTCGCTTGCGGAAGCTCGCGGTGAAAGTCGTCGATGACTTTGCCGATCGTGAGCGCTTCGTTGTAGCAGGGGATGATGACGGCGATAGATTCAGAATTCACTCAATGCTCCTTACACATTCAATCCTTGAAAGTATAGCCGTTTGGGCTTGGCATCCTTAGATGTGGGTTAGTTCTCCAGTTTTGTTGCGCGAATCGTTTGCAGGGCCGTCGGGTCTATACTGTTCGTTTGTCAACGATTACGAGTAAAGGAGTTGCATCCGTGTCGGATCAGACAAAGCAACAAGAAGCTCGCAGTCTGCCTGCGACGTTTGCTAAGAACGAATTTGAGAAGGACGCGTTTATCCTTCGTCAGCTGGTTACCAAGGATTTTAAGATCAAGTATCGCCGTAGCGTTCTGGGCGTCGCATGGTCGGTGCTCAACCCGCTTCTGATGATGATCGTCATGGCCATCGTGTTCTCGACGATTTTTGCCCAGGGCCGCAATGGCTCGATTACGCCCGAGATGTACCCGCTGTACTTGATCGTGGGTAACGTTACCTTTGCCGTCATGTCCGAGTCTACGAACCAGGCCCTGACGTCGATCGTGGGTGCTGCCCCGCTGCTCAAGAAGGTTAAGGTGCACCGTTGGGTCTTCCCAGTACAGAAGGTGCTCTTCTCGCTGGTTAACTTTGCCTTCTCGCTGGTCGCCGTTGCCATCGTTATGTTGTGGTTCCATGTTATGCCTTCTTGGCACCTGATTCTGCTGCCGGTCTGCCTGCTGCTGCTTATGTGCTTCTGCATGGGCTTGGGCATGATGCTCTCGGCCCTCACGGTCTTTTTCCGCGACGTTATGCATCTGTGGAGTGTTGTCATCACGGCTTGGACCTATATCACGCCTATTTTCTGGACGACCGACTTTGTTGCTCAGATGCCGCATATCGTTCGGATCTTGGTGTATGCGAACCCCATGTACAACTACCTGCAGTTTATGCGTGATATCTTCCTGTTCCAGACTACGCCCTCGCTTTTGACGTTTGGTATGTGCGTCGCTTGGGCGGTCCTTGCGCTTGTTATTGGCTACACCGTGTTCCATAAGTCCGAGCGCAAGTTCATCCTCTACATCTAAGGAGTGCTGTGATGACTGAATCTGTTGTTGATTACAGCGAGCAGCCTCTGGCTGTCGAGGTCGACGACGTCACCATGATCTTTAACATGGCGTCCGAGTCGCTGACCAACCTCAAGGAGTACTTCATCAAGCTTGCCAAGCACGAGCTGTTCTTTGAGGAGTTTAGGGCGCTTAAGCACATCTCGTTCGATATTCATCGTGGCGAGGTCGTGGGTCTGGTCGGCACCAATGGCTCCGGCAAGTCTACGATGCTCAAGATTATCGCTGGCGTGCTTGAGCCTAGCGAGGGCAGTGTTAAGGTGCACGGTAACATCGCGCCGCTGATTGAGCTTGGTGCCGGCTTTGACCCCGAGCTGACTGCCCGCGAGAACATCTATCTGAATGGTGCCCTGCTCGGCTATACCAAGGAGTTCATCGACGCCAACTTTGACGGCATTATCGAGTTCGCTGAGCTGCAGAACTTTGTCGATATGCCGCTTAAGAACTTCTCCTCGGGCATGGTGGCGCGTATCGCCTTTGCAATCGCGACGATTACCGAGCCCGATATTCTAATCGTTGACGAGACGCTGTCCGTCGGTGACGTGTTCTTCCAGCAGAAGTGCGAGGACCGCATTCAGCACTTTATCCAGAGCGGCGACGTGACGGTTCTGTTCGTTTCGCACTCCATGGAGCAGGTTGAGCGCATCTGCCACCGTGCCGTTTGGATTGAGAAGGGTGACCTTCGCATGGACGGCCCGGTCGATGAGGTCTGCAAGGCGTACCGCGAGCAGTTCAACTAGGTTATAATTACTTGCGCCTGACAGGCTTGCGCTTGCTTGGGCGTGCGGTTATTTGCTCCATTAGCTCAGTTGGATAGAGCAGGGGACTTCTAATCCCAAGGTCGACGGTTCGAATCCGCCATGGAGCACCATCGTTAATTAAGCCCGGACCGCTTGGTGGTCTGGGCTTTTTTCATCTTGTATGCTGCTGAAGCCGAGCGCGAGCAAGCCGCTGCTGTTTGTTGGGGTTGGCATTTTACTTTTCCAGATGCTCTTTCAACAGCTCTAGCGCATGTGCATACCCCTGCAGGCCCTCGCCGGTGATGGTGGCGAAGCAGGCTAGGCGTGCGTAGCTCACCTGGCGGAAGTCCTCGCGCGTCTCTACGGCGCTGATGTGCACCTCGACGGCAGGGATGGCGACGGCTTTGAGCGCATCGAGGATCGCCACGCTCGTATGTGTGTAGGCGGCCGGGTTGATGACGATGCCGTCGACCTTGCCGTAGGCCTCCTGGATCTTATCGACGATGCTGCCCTCGTGGTTGGACTGGAAGACTTCGACCTCGTCAAAACCCTGTGCGGCGCCTGCCTCCTGGCAGATCTGGACCAGGCGGTCGTAGTTGTCGCTGCCGTAGATGCCCGGCTCGCGAATGCCGAGCATGTTGAGGTTGGGACCGTTGATGACGAGTGCTTTCATGGTTGCTTCCTTTGCGGTTGGAAAACCACCACAAAGGTGCCTGTCCCCTTTGTGGTGGTTTTGGTTAGAGAGCGGGTGGGAGGGTGTCGAGGACGGCGCAAGCGGTGTTGGCGGCGCAGTCGCGTGAGTCGATTATGTAGTCGGCCCAGGCGCGGTAGCGCGGCATGCGCTGTTCAGCCAGCTTATCGATGCCGTCGCGCGCGGTGATGGGGCGGCCCTTGTGGGCGAGCTCGTCGAGCATACGGTTGAGCATCACGATTTGGCTATTCTGGTGCAGCAGCGGGTAGTTCTCGTCGCGTGTGACCACGCCGCCGCCGGTGGAGAGCACCAGGCCGCTGCGCTTGGAAATGTCGGCCAGCGTAGCAGTCTCCTGTTCGCGGAAGGCCGCCTCGCCGCGCTCGACGATAAAGTCGGCACAGGGCATGCCCAGACGCTCCTCGAGCGCGCGATCCAAGTCGATGTGCTCGCGGCCCGTGAGCTGGGCGATCTGCTCACCCACGCGGGTCTTGCCCGAACCCGGCATGCCGATCAGCGCGATGTTTTGTTCGCGGCGGGACAGACGCTCCGTTACGTCTAAGATGCGCTTGCGCGGGGTGACTTGGCCGGTATAGTGCTCGACGGCCTGTGCCGCTTGGGCCACGAGCATCAGCAGGCCACCGATGCAGGGGATGCCGCGGCGCTCGGTCTCGAGCATGAGTCCCGTGCGGGCGGGGTTGTAGACAATGTCGATAACGCCTTCGAGCGCATCGAGCCCTTCGAGCGTGCAAGGCGCGTCGGGGCAATGGGGGAACATGCCGGCGGGCGTGCAGTTGACGAGCAGGGCGGCGTCGGACTGCTGCGCGATGTTGCCGTAGTTGACCTCGCTCGTGCGGCCCACGGGCACCACGGTGGCGCCTAGGTCGCCGAGCACCATGCTGGCAGTGGTACCCGCGCCACCGGTGGCGCCGAGCACAAGGACCTTCTTGTCGGCCACTTCAACGCCCAGCTCCTCGACCAGGCACTGAAAACCAAAGTGGTCGGTGTTGTCGCCGCGCAGGCGGCCGTCGGGCAGGCGCGTGATGGTGTTGACGTTGCCCATACGCTCGGCCAATGGACTCAGCTCGTCCAGGTATTCCATGACGGCGCGCTTGTAGGGGATGGTCACGTTGGTGCCCTCCCACTCGTCGCCCGTCATAAAAGCCTCAAGATCCTCGGGCTCACGCTCAAAACGCACATACTCCAGGCCTGCGAGCTCTTTGTAGATGGTCGGGGTGTAGCTGTGGCCCAGCACGCGGCCCAGCACGCCGTAGGGGCGGGTTGCGGCGGTATCGGTCATCTAGAGCACCTCCGTGTAGCTGCCAAAGTAGGTGAAGCTCTCGCACACGTCGTCGATGGAATCAAGCAGGTCGTCGAGGGCCTTGCTGCCAAAGGGGCAGTCCAGGTCAAAGTAGAACATAAACTCAAAGTCGTGCCCGGGGATGGGGCGGCTCTCGAGCTTGATCAGGTTGATGTTGAGTGCGTAGAAGCGCTCGAGCACGCGATAGAGGGCGCCCGGCTCGTTGGCCGTGGTGATCATGAGCGAGGCGCGGTTGGCGCCGGGGTAGACGCGCGGCTCGCGGCTGATGACGACAAAGCGCGTGTAGTTGTTGTCCGAGTCCTGGATATTAGGCTCCAGGACCTCCAGGCCGTAGAGCGCCGCACAGCTGCGCGAAGCGATAGCGGCGACATCGGTGCGCTCGGAGTTGGCGACCATCTCGGCCGACATGGCGGTGTTGGGGTACTTGGTGGCATGCAAGTCGTGGCGCTCGATAAAGCCGGCGCACTGGGCGATGGCCTGGCCATGGCTGTAGACCTCGCGCACGTCTGCGAGCTTGGTGCCGGGCTTGACGAGCAGGTTGTGATCGATCTTGAGCCGGAGCGAACGCACGATGTGGAAGTCGAACTGGGCGAGCAAGTCGTAGACGGCGTTGACCGAGCCGGCGGTTGAGTTTTCGATGGGCAACACGCCAAACTCGCAGAAGCCGTCGCGCACGGCGCGCATGACGCCCTCGAAGGTCTCGAAGAACGCGATGTCGGGCACGTCGAAGAGCTTGCACGCAGCGATTTGGCTGTAGGCGCCTTCCACGCCCTGACAGGCAACGCTGGCCGTTTGGGGGAAGGGCGTGTCGGAGGCTACGGCCGTGGCGTGGGCCTTTTGCGAGACCGTGATGCCGTTGAGCTCGTTGATGTAGCGCTGCTGCTCGGCCTTGCTCATGCTCATGAGGAGACGGAACAGGGCGATGGTCTGTGCCTCGTAGCGCTCGGGCGCGCGGCTGGCGAGGTTGTTGAGCTTGGAGCGCTCGCGGGCGGGGTCGAAGACGGCCTTGCCCATCTCGATTTTTGACTTGGCGACCTCGGTGGCAATGTCCATGCGCTCGACAAAGCTGTTGAGGAGCGTGGTGTCGATGCCATCGATGGCCTGGCGGATGTCAGCAAGGTCCATGGAGGCCCCTTTCGTGAATCGTTGTGCGGGGGTAGTTAATTTGGGACGGGGCTATTTTAGCTACCCTTTGACTGTCGGCGAATCGATGGGTGCCGGGGCAAATATGAACCGGTATATGGGGGTAGCTAAAATAGCCCCGTCCCAAATTAACTACCCTTGGGGTGGGTGGACTAAAGCTGGGCGGCGTCCTCGAGGAGGGCGTCCCAAATCGCGAGGGCAGCTGCTGCCTCGGCAACGGGGACGGCGCGCGGGACGATGCAGGGATCGTGACGGCCGTGGACCGAGAGCTCGGCATTTTCCATAGCGTCCATGTCTACGGTCTGCTGCTCGCGGCCAATGGAGGGCGTCGGCTTTACGGCCATGCGCCACATGACGGGCGCGCCGGTCGAAATACCGCCCAGGATGCCGCCGGCGTTATTGGACTCGACTTCGATCTCGCCGGTCTCGGCATCGATGCGATACGGATCGTTGTTCTCGCTGCCGCGCATGGCGGCCACGGCAAAGCCCATGCCAAACTCCACACCCTTCACGGCGGGAATGCCAAACGCGATTTGCGCGATGCGGTTCTCGATGCCGTCGAACATGGGGTCGCCGATGCCCGCGGGAAGCCCGTAAATGCCGCACTCCACGATGCCGCCGATGCTGTCGAGTTCGTCGCGCGCGGCTAGGATCTCCTCGCGCATGCGGCCGGCTGCGGCGGCGTCAATGCACGGCAGGTCGTTCGAAAGAATTGCCTTGCGGTCGGCCTCGCGATAGACCATGTCGTCCATGGGCAGGTCGGAGATACCGCCGATCTGCGCCACATGCGCCATGACCTGAATGCCGCGGGCTTCGAGCGCCTGTAGCGCAATGCCGCCAGCGATGCATAAGGGTGCCGTTAGGCGACCGGAAAAATGCCCGCCACCAGCGACATCGTGCATGTTGTGATACTTCACGCGCGCAGGGAAATCTGCGTGCCCGGGGCGGGGTTTGCGGCGCAGCTCGGAGTAATCCTTGGAGCGCGTGTTGGTGTTCTCGATAATCGCGGCGATGGGCGCGCCGGTGGTATGTCCATCGACAACACCGGCGATGATGTGGGCTGCGTCAGCCTCGCGTCGTTTGGTCGCGGTCTCGTCGCGTCCGGGGGCGCGACGGTCGAGGAAGGCCTGCAGCTCCTCCTGGTCCACGGCGATGCCCGCCGGGATGCCATCGAGCGAGCAGCCGATAGCGTGGGAGTGCGATTGGCCGAAGATGCTTAAGTGCAAGACGTTGCCAAAGGTCGAGGACATGCTATTCCTCCTCGAGTGTGACCTTGCCGCCCAGTAGGCGGTAGTGGTCGAAGAAATCGGGATAGGACTTGTTGACGGCCTCGGCGCCGTGGATCACGACCTCGCCGGTGGCGCGGCTTGCGGCGATGGCGGCCATCATGGCGATGCGGTGGTCGTTGTGCGAATCGACCTCACCGCCGGTGAAGGCATCGACGCCCTTGATGATGAGGTCGTCGCCGGCAATACGCACCTGCGCGCCCAGCGCGGTGAGCTCGCGGGTGGTTGTGGCCAGGCGGTCGGATTCCTTGATACGCAGGCGGGCGCAATCGCGGATAAAGGTGCGGCCCTGTGCCAGCGAGGCCACGGCCGAGATAACGGGCACCAGGTCGGGAATGTCGTGGGCGCTCATCTCAAAGCCGGCGAGCTTGTCGGACTGCACGGTGGCGGCGTTGGTGGAGCGCACGATGCGGGCGCCAAAGCGCGAAAGCGCGGCAAGCACGTTGCGGTCGCCCTGTGCGGAGCTCAGGGACACACCCTCCACGGTGATGGGGTCGGTGCCGATGGCGCCGGCGCACAGCCAAAAGGCGGCGTTGGACCAGTCGCCCTCGACGGCTACGCTGCCGGGCGTGCGGTACGAGCCGCTGCTTACGCGGAAGTTCGTGACCTCGGGCTGGCCGTCCTTGGCCGGAATACGCTCGACGTTGACCTCGACACCAAAGGCCTTCATGGCCTGGATGGTCAGGTTGATATAGGGGCGGCTCTCGATGAGGCCGGTCACTTGCACACAGGAGGGCTGGGCCAGTAGCGGGGCCGCCAGCAGCAGGCCGGAGATATACTGCGAGCTCACGTTGCCCGGAAGCACAAAGGTGCCCGGGCGCATGCGGCCGCTCGTCTTGAGCGGAAAACCGCCCAGACCCTGTAGGTCGCAGCCGGCGGCGATAATCTCGTCCGAGAGCGGGGAGAGCGGGCGGGCGCCTAAGCGTCCCTGACCCACAAAAGTTGCTTCTGCGCCCAGCGCGCAGGCGACGGGCAACATAAAGCGCAGCGTGGAGCCACTCTCGCCGCAGTCGAGCGTGCCGCCGGCTAGGGCCTTGAGCAGGCCAAATTCAATGCTCTTCATGGTGGGGTGGACCTGGAAGCCGTCCTCGACGGTCTCGATGCGAGCACCCAGGGCCGTTAGACAACGCACCGTGGCCTCGATGTCGGCGCAGGTGGTGTTACAGGTAACGTGCGTCTCGCCGTTGGCAAGCGCAGCGCAGATGATGAGGCGATGCGCCATCGACTTGGACGCGATGGCGGGAACGGTGCCCTTGAGCGGGGACGGGGTGATGCGGGCTAGCATGCGGATGCCTCCTCCTTCTGGCCGAGGCCCTCGGCAATGAGTTCGTGGAATGTGGAAAGCGGCGTGCGGTCGATGCTACAACGGCCAATGCCGTGCGGAATCACCAGGTCGATGGTTTCGCCGGCGCGCTTCTTGTCGTGGAGCGCCTCGGCGAAGACGGCATCGGCATCGAGGTCGCAGCGGGTCTTGAGGCCATGGCGGGCGCAGAGCTCCTCAATACGACCGGGCAGTGCGGCATCGCAGACGCCGTGCAGGGCCGCGGCGCGCGTGATGATGCCCATGCCGATCGACACGCAGTTGCCGTGTCCGAGCTCAAAGTGCTCGCAGCCCTCGACGGCGTGTCCGGCGCTGTGTCCAAAGTTGAGGAGCTTGCGCTGGTTGGTCTCGCGCTCGTCGGCAACGACCACGGCGCGCTTGATGTCGATATTGCGGGCGATGATGAGCGCTACGCGCGCCACATCGCGGTTGAGCAGCTCCAGCGTGAGCGGGGTCTTCTCCAGCTCGGCGAAAAGCTCCGGATCGGCAATGACGGCGTGTTTGATGACCTCGCCGCAGCCGTCGGCGAACTGCTCGGGCGTGAGGGTGGCAAGGCATCCCACGTCGGCGATAACCACGCTCGGCTGCCAAAAGGCACCGGCGAGATTTTTGCCTGCGGCCAGGTCGATGGCCGTCTTGCCGCCCACCGACGAATCCACCATGGCGAGCAGACTCGTGGGGATCTGCACAAACTTGCAGCCGCGCATGTAGGTGGCGGCCACAAAGCCCGCCACGTCGCCCACGACGCCGCCGCCGAGTGCCACGATCACGTCGGAGCGCGAAAGCTCGTGCTCGGCCACAAACTCCAAAATGGCAACATAGGTTTCGGCGCGCTTATGGGCCTCGCCGGCCTCGAAGGTGCAGATGCTCACCTCGTAGCCTGATGCCTCCAGGCTCTGCTTAACGGGCATCTGGTAGAGCGGGCCCACGTTGGTGTCCGTCACGATGACGGCCTTGGTGCCGCCGGCAGTGGCGCGCACGAGCGGTCCCGCCTGCTCCAGCAAAAACGTGCCAACATGCACCTGGTAGGGGCGTGCGGTGTCGATATCGATGGTAATCGCCATAAGCTTCGGTCCTTTCGACCTGGCGTGATAGGTGGTCTAGTGTGAGGCCTCGTCGTCGAGCGCGCGCTTAATGCGGTCGCCCTCGGCAAGGAGATTCTCCAGATAGCGCTGGTCGCGGTCCTTGAGCGCACGGCTGTAGGCGCCAAGCGACTCGATCAGATGGTCGATCTCGAAGGCGAGTGCGTCGGCGTCGTCGATCATGAGCTCGGACCACATTTGCGGGTTGAGGTGCGCCACGCGGGTGAGATCGCGGTAGCTACCGGCCGAAAAGCCGTGGTGAACCTGGGCGGTGGGGCTTTTGACGTAGGCGTTGGATACCACGTGCGCAAGCTGGCTCGTGAAGGCGATGACGCGGTCGTGCTCGGCGGCGCTGGTCACGCTGAACTTGCCAAAGCCCAAGGGGCGCACCATCTCGCGCACCTGGCCCAAAAGCTCCAGCTTGAGCGCATCGTCCACCGCGGGCGGTACAAGCACGAGCGGCGCGCCCTGGAACAGGTCGGCGCGGGAGTGTGCGTAGCCCGAGTATTGTGTGCCCGCCATGGGGTGCGCGCCCACAAAGTAAAAGCCGTGCTCGCGGGCAAGCTCAAAGGCGCGCTCGCACACGATGCCCTTGACGCCCACCGTGTCGATCACCACGGGGCCCATGATGGCCTCGGTGTCGGTGGCGTCGGCGAGTGCCTGGGCATGCGCCTCGAGCCACTCGATGCAGGCCTCGGGGTAGCAAGCCAGGACGATGATGTCGCATTCGCCGAGCGTCTCGTCGTTGAGCTCGCCGGCGACGGTGCCCATGCTGGCGGCTGTCATGACATCGTCATCGGGGTCCCAGGCCAGCACGCGGACGCCCGCCTGCGCATAGCCGCGGGCAAAGCTGCCGCCGATGAGGCCCAGGCCCACGATGCCGGCGCACTTGGGGCCGCCCTGGTTAACGCGTGCGTTTCTCACCGTGCCCATGGGCTACTCCTGAACGGTCTCTTGGCAGACGACCTCGCGGATGGCGCGGATGCGGCGCATGGTATCGTCGAACTGGTCGGGGGTGAGGGCCTGAGCACCGTCGGACCAAGCGTGGCTCGGGTCGTCGTGGACCTCGATCTCCAGACCGTTGGCGCCGCATGCAGTCGCGGCGAGCGCCATGGGCTCAACATAGCGGGTGTAGCCGGTGGCGTGGCTGGGGTCGGCGACGACGGGCAGGTGCGAGAGGTGGTGCAGCACCGGCACGGCGTTGAGGTCGAAGGTGTTGCGGGTGCGGGTCTCGAAGGTGCGGATGCCGCGCTCGCACAGGATGACGTTGTCGTTGCCCTCGCTCATGATGTACTCGGCTGCCATAAGCAGCTCGTCGACGGTGCCGGACATACCGCGCTTGAGCAGAATCGGGGTCTTGGTCTTGCCGACCTCCTTGAGCAGGGGGAAGTTCTGGGCGTTGCGGGCGCCGATCTGCATGACGTCGATCTTCTTGTCCAGGAAGACCTGCACGTCGCGTGGGTCCATGATCTCGGTGACGATCGGCATGTCGAGCTCGGCAGACGCCTCGCACAGCAGGTCGAGGCCGGCGGGGCCCATGCCTTGGTAGGCGTAAGGGGAGGTGCGGGGCTTGTAGGCGCCACCGCGCAGCATCGTGGCGCCGGCGGCCTTTACGCGGCGTGCGATGCGGATGAGGTTCTCGCCCTCGACGGAGCAGGGGCCGGCGATGACCTGGAACTGGTCGCCGCCGATCTTGACGCCGTGGCCGCAGTCGATGACGGAGTCCTCGGGGTGGAATTTGCGGTTGGCGCGCTTGAACGGCTCCGAGACGCGCTGCACGCGCTCGACGACATCCATGGACTCGAGCAGGAACGGGTCGATCTTGGTCGTATCGCCCACCAGGCCGATGATCGTCTCGTTCTCGCCGCGCGAGACGTCGGTCTTCAGGCCCTTTTTCTCAATCCAGCTGACGATATGGCTGACGGCCTCGTCGCTGGCGCTCTGCTTTAAAATAGCAATCATGGTGTGCCTCTCACCTCGATGGATAACCCTTGCAAAAACGGCCCGCATCGCGAGCCGTGTATATATGGTGCATGAGAGTTTATACTATCTGACTCGCTTTTGCCTTCTAAAGTGGGCCGTTGCGCCGCGTCTTCCTCGGAACTGCAAAGCTTTTTCTTTTATTTTGATAGCCCGTGGCGCACTTGGGTATAATGCCAAACGTTGGCCCTATTAGCTCAGGGGATTAGAGCGTCTGCCTCCGGAGCAGAAGGCCGTTGGTTCGAATCCAACATGGGGCACCACCGAACGCAAGGCCGTCCGAACCTCGCATGGTCCGGGCGGTTTTCTTATACCGACGCGACGTGATGGGACGTGGTATGGCAGCAACGGATATCGAGCGCGGGCTTTCGACCGCCGAGGTCGAGGAGCGCATCGCCGCCGGTAAGATCAACCGCAACATGGAGCTCAAGACCAAGTCGGTCAAAGAGCTCATCATCGAGAATCTCTGCACGCTGTTCAATTTGATCAACGTGATCTTGGCGTTCCTGGTCATTTTGACCGGTTCGTTTAAGAATCTGACGTTCCTGTTCGTGGTGTTCCTCAATACCGCTATTGGCGTCATTCAGTCCATGCGTTCCAAGAAGATGGTCGATAAGCTCACGCTGCTGACCTCCAAGAAGGCCATCGCGGTGCGCGACGGCGCCGAGGTGGAGCTCGACCTGGACCAGATCGTGCTCGACGACATCATCCGCCTGGGGCGCGGCGACCAGATTCCCGCTGACGCCGTGGTGGTTTCGGGTGAGGCGCTCGTGAACGAGAGCCTGCTGACGGGCGAGAGCGACCTTATTAAGAAACAGCCCGGTTCTGAGCTCATGAGCGGCAGCTTTATCGACTCGGGCCTGCTGCGCGCCCGCGTGATTCATGTCGGCGCCGACAACTACGTGGCCAAAATTAATAACGAGGCCAAGTACGTCAAAAAGGTCAATTCCGAGATCATGAACGCGCTGAACGCTATCGTGCGCTTTGCGAGCATCATCATGATCCCGCTCGGTTTGGCGTTGTTTGCCTCGAGTGTGAGCGAGCTGTGGGATGCCGCGGGAACCCCGGGCGATACCGCGCTTTCGTGGTGCTTCTCCGAGCTGTTGGCTGGCCATGTGCCTTCGTCGGCGCTGCTGTCCACGGTGGGCGCCCTGCTGGGCATGATTCCGCAAGGCTTGGTGCTGCTGACCTCGTCGGTGCTCGCCATCGCCACGGTGCGCCTGGCCCGCCGCGAGGTGCTGGCGCAGCAGCTCTACTGCATCGAGACGCTCGCGCGCGTCGACGTGCTGTGCCTGGACAAGACGGGCACTATCACGTCGGGCCGCATGGAGGTCGAGGGCACGTATCCGCTGCCGGTTGAGGGCGTCAGCCTAGGCGCTGGCTCGGACGAGGCGGCTGTTCCCGTCGATACCACGGTGCTCGATTTTGCGCTGGCTAACGTGGCACGTGCGACTTCGGCCGATGCCAACGAGACCTGCCAGGCGCTGCTCAACTATTACGCCGATCGCCCGGTCGAGGTGTCCGAGCCGCTGTCGGTCATTCCATTCTCGTCCTCCAAAAAGTGGAGCGGTGCGTCCTTTGAGCAGGGTTCCTATGTGATGGGTGCGGCGCAGTTTGTGCTCTCTGATCGTGTGTTTTCGCAGGTCGAGAACCGTGTCGCCGAGCTTGCCGACACCTGCCGCGTGCTCGTGGTGGCGCGCGTGGACGGCTTTACACCCGATGGCGATATGGTGGGCGAGGCCGAGCCCGTGGGCTTTGTGACCATCCGCGACGAGATCCGTACCTCGGCGGCCGAGACCATCGGCTACTTTAACGAGCAGGGCGTGACCCTCAACGTGATCAGTGGCGACGACCCGCGTACGGTGTCGTCGATCGCGCGTGTGGTGGGCGTGCCGGGGGCGGACGCTTATGTGGACGCCACGACGCTCGATACGCCGGCCAAGCTCGATGCCGCAGTGGACCGCTACCATGTCTTTGGTCGTGTGACCCCGCAGCAGAAGCGCGAGCTCGTGCAGGCGCTCAAGCGCCGCGAGCACACCGTGGCCATGACGGGCGACGGCGTCAACGACGTGCTGGCGCTCAAGGAGGCCGACTGCTCCGTCGCCATGGCGGCCGGCTCCGATGCCGCGCGCAACGTGGCCGAGATCGTACTCGTCGACAACGATTTTGCCTCGATGCCCGCCGTGGTGGCCGAGGGCCGTCGCTCCATCAACAACCTGCAGCGTTCGGCCTCACTGTTCCTGACCAAGACGCTGTTCTCGATGGGCCTGGCGGCGCTGTGTATCGCGCTGCCGCCGTACCCCTTCGAGCCCATCCAGATGACGCTCATTAACTTCTTCTGCATCGGCGCGCCGGGCTTTGTGTTGGGCCTGGAGCCCAACAATGCTCGTGTGAAGGGTGCGTTTTTGAGCAACGTACTCAAGCGTGCACTGCCGGCGTCGATTGCGGTCATTTTGGCTGCGGCGCTCGATATCTTTGTGGCGCGCGTGTTTGGCTTTAGCCAGCTCACGCTGTCTACGATGTGCCTGCTTACGTCGTGCGCGGCGAGCGTCAGCCTAATCTGGCGCGTCTCGCAGCCTCTCACGCCCTTACGTGTGGTGCTCTTTGTGTTTGTAGTCGCCGGCATCCTGGTGGGCGTTATCGGATTCCCGGAGCTGCTGTCTATTGCCAACCTGTCGATGGGCCAGATGGTTATCTTGGCTGTTATCGTGGTCTTTACCTGCTCGGTGTTCTTTAAGCTCGCCACGATGATGGATTCGCTCAAGCCGCGTCGTCGTCATGCCGCAACTGGTTTTGGCCGCGGTGTGCGCGTCCGCCTGGGTCGCGGTGGCGGCAAGGTGAGCTCGACGGGCTCGACGGCCGAACGTTTTGCCAAGCGCGTCGCCGCCGACATGGCGCAGCGCCGCGAAGATCGCACCGCTCGCGAGGCCGAGGCCCGCGCACTCGAGGGCGTGGCCCAGGCCCAGCCCAAGAAAAAGAAGAGTACCGGAGCTAAGCGCTCTCGTGTGACCAAGTCCGCCCAAGGCATCAAAGTCTCGATGCCAAGCAAAAAGAAGAAGTAGCTACGCGCCCTGGCGATGTTGAATTGGTGCCTTGTTCCTGTGGGGCCGTGGCGATGTTATGCTCTAACCTCGATTGTTTGAATTGCTTCGAAAAGAGGATGCCGTGATCTGCCCGCATTGCCTTAAGACTATCGAGGACGGCGCCTCGTTCTGCCCCTACTGCAACGCCTATGTGGGTCCGGGCGATGGTCCCGAGCACACCGAGTTCGTGTTCTGTGAGGGCTGCGGTGCCCGTCTTTCTCCGCATGATCGCACGTGCCCAAAATGCGGACGCCCTGCTCCGGGTATCCTCTCCGAGGACGCGGCCGCATCCGACCTGGCAGCGGGCCGCACGGCGGGCTTTCCGCGCCTAACGCAAGAGCAGATCGATACCGAGGTGCCTCATGCGCCCGCCTCGGCTGCCGCGGTTCTTTCGGACGCCGCCGATCCTAACGAGACCTGCGTGCTGCCGGCTTTCGATAAGGATTTCGGTATCCCCAAGGTCGATATTCCCACGCCCGTTTCCCTGCATGACGATGCTCAAAAACCCAAGCGCAAGGTGCATCCCGACGAGGACGCCTATCACAAGCACAAGCGTCATATCCCCAAGCCGCTCATCGTCATCGCGGTCCTTGCCGTCGTTTGCGGCGGTGCCTATTGGTTCGTGACGGCCGATCCCATGGGTGTCATGCCTGCCTTCTACGACCAGTTTGGCCAGGCTGCGCAGACGACCTTCCCCACGCGCCAAAAGGGCGAGGCGACTGAGGACGATACCAAGCAGGACGATTCTGCCGAGGTGGTCCAGGAAGAAACCGTGCTCACCGATGATCAGCTCTATACCAGACTCGACGGTCTGTATCAGACCATCGTGTCCTACGGTGATGAGGACCAGATCGGCGAGGTCATCGATTCCTTTAACAACGGCTATCTCCGAACGCCGCTGTCCATCCGCCAGGAGCTGTCGCAGAGTGCCTACGCCCTGCGCGACCAGATCAAAAAGACGCAAGATGAGCTTAACAACCTTAAGTACCAGGACGATACGGTCTATGCGGATGACATCGCCCACTTAAAGCAGCTTGCCGAGTGGATGTACGAGCGCGTCGACGTGATCTGCCAGAGTTGGGACATCTCGCTGGCCATTCCCGATGGCGAGTCGATGAGTTCTCACCAAAGCGAGATCCTGGCGCCCATCGCTCAAAGCGGCAACAGCGCGCTGAACCAGTACGACGCCAATGTGGGCTCCTGGAAGCCGCAGCAGCGTTCCTAAAATTAGTTCGCCATAGTCGGCATAACCTACGTGCGCAATTGATGTAAGCGCATGCTTATTGCTACAATTCGTACAAATATGCTTTAAACGCACGAGGAAGGAACCACATGTTTGGTTTTAAGAAAGAGCTCTACACGCCCGAGTATCAGCTTGCCGGCGACGAGTGCGCCGTTATCGAGACGTCGAAGGGTACCATCAAGGTCAAGTTTGACGGTGAGGGCGCTCCCATTCATGTCGCGAACTTCTGCGAGCTTTCCACGATGGGTTTCTATGATGGCCTTAAGTTCCATCGCTATGTGCCCGGCTTTGTCATTCAGGGCGGCGACCCCAATACCCGCGATATGTCCGGCGCCGACGTCGCTGCCGGTCTTGAGGGCCCTGACGGCATGCCCGGTACCGGTGGTCCCGGCTACTGCATCAAGGGCGAGTTTGCCACCAATCCGCGCAACAGCCATGTCGATGGTGCCCTTGCCATGGCACGCTCCATGGACCCCGATTCCGCGGGTTCGCAGTTCTACTTCTGCCTGGGTGCCCAGCATAACCTCGATTCCGGTTACACCGTCTTTGGTACCACGGTCGAGGGTCTCGATGTGATTTCGCAGCTGCGTGCCGGCGACGAGATCGTCCATGTCGAGATCGTTCACGAGTAAAGGGGACTTCCTTGAATAGCCAGCTGATCCAACAGGGCCGCGCCGCTTACCGCGCGGGTGATTTTTCCGCTGCAGCCCAGATGCTTGGGGCGGCAAAAACTCCCGATGAGATTATGGGCGAGGCCGATCACCTTCGTGGCAACGCCTTGATGCACCTGGGCATGTATGCCGAGGCCGCCGAGGCCTACGCCGCTGCCCTCAATGACGGCACCTACGGCAAGCGCGGCGCGCTGCTCACCAACCGCGGCAAGGCACTCGCCGCCGTGGGCGACTACACGACGGCCGCCCAGGCGTTCTCTGCTGCTACGCAGGATGCTTCCTATGCCACGCCGTTCAAGGCCTATCTGGGCCTGGGTAACGCGCTGTTCCAGTCGGGCGACTATGCCAACGCGGGTACTGCCTTCCGTCAGGCTGCCATCGACGGCGCCAATCCGGCTCCTGCCGCCGCACTGGGCGAGCTTGGTCGTTGCTTCATTAAGCTCGGCCGTCCGGCGGATGCCGTGGAGACCTACCGCACGGCTATCGACTTTGCCGGCCCCCGCGACGACACGCGTGCGCTCAACGCCGGCATGGGTCAGGCGCTTTCTGCCGCCGGCCGTCCCTCCGACGCACTCGACGCCTTTAACGCCGCTACTGCAGATGGCATCTACCAGCTCACCTCCGAGCAGGCCGATGAGCTTGCCCGCGTGCACGATTCGCTTGCCGCGCTGTCTGCCCAGACGGCTATGGCCACGGCTCCGACGCCCGCGATGGACGCTCCTGCCGTCGATCCGCTCGATCCTACGGGCGCGACCGGTCAGTTTATGCCCGATCCCTCGGACACCGGCTTCTTTACGCTGTCCGAGTCCGAGATGGTCCAGCAGGACCGTCAGGATCGTAAGCAGGCCAAGGTCCGTCGTCGCCATCGCCACACGGGTCTCAAAGTCTTCATCGTGCTGCTTCTGCTCATTTTGATCGCCGCGGGCGGTCTGGGCTTTGCCTACACGCGCGGCTTTGGCTTCCCGTCTCAGGAGTCTGTCGTTTCCGATCTGTTCCAGGCTGCCGGGGACGGTGACACCGCAAAGGCCGAGTCTTGCCTGGCTTCGAGTCTGTCCGAGGACGCCAAGTCGATGATCATCTCTTCGATTCCGCAGGGCGCCACCGTGTCCGTCGAGGGCATGGATCAGTCCATGACCGAGACGACCGCTAAGGTGAAGGCATCGCTGTCCAAGGGCGGCGAGCAGGAGTACACCGTCAAATTCGTGCGCTCCGACAACCATATCGGCTGGGCCGTTTCCTCGCTCGATATGGATTTCTCGGCTGCTGACAACCAGTAGTGACCTTATGGGATTTAGCTTTGCCCGGCGCTTCACCGCAAGTGAGGTGCCGGGCTTGCGCTAGTATGATGAGCTAGTAGTTTTCCAGCAATCATCCAACACATCAGGAGTTGCGTTGTTTTCTTTGATGGATATGTTCTTCGGTAGCTATGCGGGCGATCTTGCCATCGACCTCGGCACCGCAAATACGCTTGTCTCCGTGCGCGGCAAGGGCATCGTCATTCGTGAGCCCTCCGTCGTCGCCATCGACAAGAACGACGAGCGCATCCTGGCGGTCGGTATCGAGGCAAAGCGCATGCTTGGCCGTACGCCCGGCAACATCGTGGCCGTTCGTCCCCTGAAGGACGGCGTCATCGCCGACTTCGATGTTACCGAAGCCATGCTTCGCTACTTTATCGATAAGGCGTCCGAGAAGCGCTATCCGTGGACCCCGCGTCCGCGCGTTGTCGTCTGCGTTCCCTCCGGCGTCACGTCGGTCGAGAAGCGTGCCGTCTTTGAGGCCACGATCCAGGCTGGCGCTCGCCAGGCCTATCTGATCGAGGAGCCCATGGCTGCCGCTATCGGCGCCGACCTGCCCGTCGAGGAGCCCACCGGCTCCATGGTCATCGACATCGGTGGCGGTACCACCGAGGTTGCCGTTATCGCTATGGGCGGCATCGTCGTCTCGCAGTCCATCCGTATTGCCGGCGACGAGTTCGATCAGGCTATCCTCACGCACGTTCGAGATGCCTACAACCTGGCCATCGGCGAGCGTACGGCAGAGGACATCAAGATCAAGGTCGGTTCCGCCGTGCCGCTCAAGGACGAGCTCGACGTCGAGGTCAACGGCCGCGACGTGATCACCGGTCTGCCCAAGACCGTGCGCATCGAGAGCGAGGAGATTCGTCGCGCGCTCAACAAGCCGCTCGACGAGATGGCCAAGGCCGTCAAGGACGCCCTCGATGCCACGCCTCCCGATCTCGCCTCGGACCTTATGTACTACGGCATTTTGCTGACCGGTGGCGGCGCGCTGCTGCGCGGTCTCGACGTGCGCCTGCGCGATGAGACCGGTGTTTCGGTCAACGTCAGCCCCACGGCGCTCGATAACGTCGTTAACGGCTGTGCCCGCGTGCTCGAGGCCAATGCGTTTGATGGCGGCTTCGTCCAGACCAATGCTTAATTTCCAAAAGGTGGATTCCATTTGGCACGATCTTCGGGTTTCTCCACAAATCTGAATACCAAGCGACAATCAACGGGTATGCGCCCGTTGATTGTTTTCAGCCTGATTTCGGTGTTGCTGCTCACGTTTTACATCCGCGAGGGCGAGGCAGGACCGATTCATGCCGTGCGTTCGGGCGTAACGACGATTACCTCGCCGGTGCGCTTTGTGGGCTCGGCTGTGGCGGCTCCCTTCAATGCGATCGGCAACGTGTTCTCTAACCTTACGGCGTCGCAGGACACGCTCGACGAACTCAAGAAGCAAAATGAGGAACTGACCTCTAAGGTTGCTGAGCTCTCCGAGGCTCAAAAGACCGCCGAGCGTCTGGAGGGGCTGGTCGGACTGCAGTCGACCTACAATCTCAAGTCCACCGCGGCTCGCATTGTCGGCGCTTCGGGCGATGCCTGGACCTCGACTGTTACCATCGACAAGGGCTCTGCCGACGGCCTTACCATCAACATGCCCGTGACGAGTTCTGCCGGTGTTATCGGCCAGATTATCGAGGTATCGGCTAAGACATCGACCGTGCGCCTGATTGGCGACGAGAACTCGGGCGTGTCCGCCATGGTGCAGGACACGCGCGCCCAGGGCATGCTTCAGGGTCAGGCTGACGGCACGCTGCGTCTTGAGTACGTGAGCGTCGACTCCGACGTTAAGGTTGGCGACATCATCGTAACCTCGGGCATTGGCGGCGTGTTCCCTAAGGGTCTACCGCTCGGCACCGTCTCGTCGGTCGAGAAATCGGCAAACGACGTGTACTACACCATTGTGGTGCGCGCTCAGACCACGGCCGAGAACAACGAGGAAGTGCTGGTCATTACCTCGCTGACCGACGAACAGTCGGCCTCGGATGAGGACGTGAGCACGGCCAACAGCACGCCGCAGGGAACGTCGCGAGATGCTGCGACCAAGACGAAGGACGAGAGCTCGGATGACAGTTCCGACACGTCCGAGACGACCGATTCTGGCTCGAGCGAATAGGGGGCATGTCCATGGATCTACACGAGCAGGGGATGAGCTCCCGCACGTTTGTAATCGCCGCCATTGTGTGTGTGCTGCTGCAGGCAGGCCTGGCACCGCAGATCTCCATTGCGGGAGGTCGCGTCAACTTCATGATTATCCTGGTGTGCCTAAGCGTGTTCTCGGGCGACCCGACCCGTGCCGTCGTGTGCGGTTTTTGCAGCGGCTTGTTTTATGACCTGTCCGCTGCCGTGCCGGTGGGCGTTATGTCGCTCCTGCTGACCGTGGGTTCTTTTGCCCTGGTGCACAGCGCCGTCGGTCAGACGGGCGGTACCCCGAGTGCGCGCGGCGTCACCGTGGGCGCCTTTGCGCTCGTCATTAATGTGATCTACAGCATCATCTTGCTGTTTATGGGTTTGGAGACGAGCTTTGTCGTGGCGATCTTCGGCCATGCGCTGCCGTCCTCGATCCTGACGGGTCTGGTTGCCATTCCGTTTTTGATGTCCGGCGTCGTGCCGCAGTCCGGCTATGGATTCTCCGCACGTGGCGGACGCCAGACGGGTATGCGCTTTAAGCCCAAGACCCGCAAGCTCAAATAGGGGAGGCCCGTAGATGTCTTCCCAGATGACGGTTATTATCGCCGGTATCGTGCTGGTTGTGGCCATCGTGGTCGCGCTGGTCATCATGCGTCGAGGCGATTCCCGTTTTACCTACGATACACAGCATGGAACGGCCCCGCGCGCCACCGAGGGCGAGGGCAATACCGCGGCGACCGCCTTTAAGGGCCGCTTTTCCATCCTCACCACGGGTGTGGGCGCGATGTTTGCGGCACTTGCCGTCAAGCTGTGGGGCATGCAGATGGTCTCGTCGGACTATTACGAGAAGCAGGCCAATAGTAATCAGACTCGCACCGTTACCACACCCGCTGTGCGCGGCCGCATCCTCGACCGCAATGGCGTGGCGCTTGTCCAGAACCGTCCCTCACTTGCTGTCGTGGCCTACCGCGACCTTGCCGAGGATGAGGTTCTGGTTCGCCATCTTGCCAACGTGCTTGGAATGCCTTATGTGCCGGTCCTTCGCAATATTCAGGACAATACAGAGGGCGCTCAGAGCCTGCATACCATCGCGACGGACGTCCGTCGCTCCACGGTTGCCTATATCAAGGAACACGCCGGCGAGTTCCCGGGCGTCAAGATTGCCGAGCGTACCGAGCGCCAGTATCCATACGGCGAGACGGCATGCCATATCTTGGGCTATACCGGCACCATTACCTCCGAGCAGCTCGAGGCCCAGAATAAGAAAACCTCTGGCGATGATGATGCTTCTGCTGGCAAGATTACGTACCAGTCGGGCGATATCGTGGGCCAGGCGGGCGTTGAGAGCTACTACGAAAACCTGCTGCAGGGTATTCGTGGCGAGCAGACCGTCAAGGTCGATGCCTCGGGCAATGTGACCGGTCAGGCCGGCGCAGTGCCCGCGAAGGCCGGCTCCGACATTAAGCTCACGCTCGACCTTAAGATCCAACAGGCCTGTGAGACGGCGCTGGCGAGCGCTATCGAGCTTGCCAAGACCACTGGCTACAGCAATGCCGGCAACGGCGCTGTGGTGTGTCTCGATCCCAACAATGGCGAGATCCTGGGCATGGCGAGCCAGCCCAAGTTCGATCCGTCCGTCTTTATCGGCGGCGTCTCAAATGACGTGTGGACCGAGCTCAATGATGACAAGGGTTCGCACCCGCTGCTCAACCGCGCCATTAGCGGACAGTACATGTCGGCCTCGACCATCAAGCCGCTCTCGGCACTGGCCGGTCTTGAGTTTGGAACCTACACTTCAACGCAGACAACCAACTGCACGGGTTATTGGACGGGTCTGGGCAAGGCTTGGGGCAAGCGCTGCTGGCTGACGTCTGGCCACGGCACCATGACGCTGCAGTCGGGTATCGCCAACTCGTGCGACCCCGTCTTCTACGACATGGGTAAGGCGTTCTTTTATGACGAGAAACATTCCGAGGGCCTGCAGGAGGTCTTTCGTCGCTGGGGCCTAGGCAAGACCTGCGGTATCGATCTGCCGAGTGAGGGCGCGGGTCGTATTCCCGATGCCGAGTGGAAAGAGTCATACTTCACCGACGCCTCTGCCGAGGACCGCAAGTGGAATGCC
The DNA here is from genome assembly GCF_964239575.1 of Collinsella aerofaciens ATCC 25986. Taxonomy (GTDB): domain Bacteria; phylum Actinomycetota; class Coriobacteriia; order Coriobacteriales; family Coriobacteriaceae; genus Collinsella; species Collinsella aerofaciens_BQ. The sequence goes on along the minus strand of NZ_CAXSQQ010000003.1, from coordinate 118,681 downwards.
GGCGATATGACCAACATTGCTATCGGCCAGGGCGACATCCTGGTGACGCCCCTGCAGATGGCGTGCGCCTATATGGGTCTTGCCAACGGCGGCAAACAGTACGTGCCTCACGTATTTTTGTCTGCCGTGTCGCGCGATGGCGACGGCGATGCCTATAAGTACAATGGCAAGGGCAAGAAGAAGCGCCTGGAGGCCAAGATCAACAGCGATTCGGATTTGGCTCTTGTTCGCAACGGCATGCACGACGTGATATACACGGCATCGACGTCCCTGGCGGCGCACTTTGGTACCCTGACGCCGCAGGTATACGGCAAGTCGGGCACGGGCGAGAAAAGCGGCGAGGACGAATACGCTTGGTTCTGCGCCTATGCACCGGCCGATAATCCCAAGTATGTCATCGCTACTGTCCTGGAGCAGGGCGGCGGCGGCTCAGATACCGCGATGCATGTCGTGCGCGACGTGCTCGGTGTGATTTATGACGAGCCCGATACCTCTTCGGCCTCGGGCGATTCTTCGGTTCGATAGGAGGTTGCGATGGATTTTTCTCCGGCGGATCTGTTCCGTTCAACCAAGACCGGCTCTCGCAGCAGCCTGGACCGTGTCAACAAGCAACTTTCGGCCTCGCGCGGCACGTTTCGCCAAAAGGTCCATATCGGTGTGCTCGTGGCTACAGTGGCGCTCGTCGCCTACGGTGCCATCATTATCTGGTCGGCTTCGCAGTTTAAGGCCGATGCTTCGTTCTCACGCCATCTGCTGGGAATTGGCATCGGCACGGTGCTGGCGGTGCTGGTCTGGCGCTCCGACCTGCGCGGTATTTCCAATTTCTCGACGGCGTTGCTCGTCATCGACCTGATCGTGATCCTCTCGCCCAAGATTCCGGGTCTGTCCTATACGGGCGGTCTGGGCATGACGGGCTGGATCAAGATTCCCGGTATCGGCTTGACATTCCAGCCGGTTGAGCTTGCCAAGCTCATCACCATCTTCTTTATTGCTACGCTTGGCTCGCAGTATAACGGTCGCATCGATACCGTTCGCGACTACGTCAAGCTCTGCGGCATGTTGTCCATTCCGTTTTTGGCCGTCGTCGCCATGGGCGACCTGGGCTCGGGCCTTGTCGTGCTGGTTTCGGGCGCCATCGTCATTTGTATGAGTGGTGCACGCCGCGAATGGGTGCTGTCGACCCTGGCCCTGCTCGTGGGCCTGGTGGCCCTCGTCCTGGCGCTCGATTCGGTCTTTGATTCGTTGCTCGGCCACGATGTGCTTATCAAGCAGTATCAGATGAACCGTCTGACGGTCTTTATCGACCCCGATAATGCCGATTCGGACGATGCCTACAACCTGCAGCAGTCGCTTATCGCCGTTGGCTCGGGTGGCTTCTTTGGTAAGGGTTTGGGCCATGCGACGCAGTCGGCCGGCGGCTTTCTGCCTGAGTTCCACACCGACTTCGTCTTCGCCTTTTTGTCCGAGACCTTTGGCTTCTGCGGCTCCTTTTTGCTGCTGTGCTTGTACGTACTGCTCATCTTCTCGACGATCCGCGTTGCTTTTAAGTGCGAGTCTCTGTTCCTACGCTTATCATGCGTAGGTATCGTCGGCATGTGGGCGTTCCAGACCTTCGAAAACATCGGCATGTGCATCGGCATGATGCCGATTACCGGTATTCCGCTACCGTTTATTAGCTTCGGTTCGTCTTCGATGATGATTCAGCTGCTGACGGTGGGTATCGTACAATCCATATGGCGGCATCGTTCGGGCGCCGCGTAACCGCTGGAGGGGTTTGCTATGAAAATTCCCGTAGATAAGCTGACCCGCGCTTTTAAGATGGGCGCGTCCGTTAAGAAGGATTCCGATACGCCGGTGCGCGTCTCGGTCTATCTGGATTCGTCCGCCTCGCGCTTTCTTGCCGAGACGGTGCGTGACGCCTTTGTGCCGCAGACGACCTCGGGTATTGTGCGCGTCGAGCGTCTGGGGGAGGAGCGAATTGCTCCAAAGACCGATACCGATGTGGTGCTGGTGCTCTCGTGTGGTTCCGACCGCTTGGAGAGTGCCGTGCAGGAGCTCGTGATCGCCGGCGCGCCCGTGTGCGTGCTTGCCGAGTCTGCTGTGGAGGTGCCGTTTATCGAGGAGTCCACGCCCATGCTCGGCGTGGTAGCGGCAACCGATAAGACGTATCTGCTCGAGACGCTTGCCCGCTGGATTCTCGATCGCACCGACAAGGAAACGGCTTTTGCGGCGAACTTTGCCTTCATGCGCATCGCGGCGGCCAATCGTATCATCACCTCGTGCGCGCTCACCAATATGGCGACCGGTGCGCTGGTGTTTTTGCCGGGCGCCGATTATCCCGTTATGGCGCTGGCGCAGGTGGGCATGCTCTTTGAGCTCGCTGCCGTCTTTGGACGCGGTATTAAGCCCGAGCGCGGCTACGAGGTCGCGGGCGTGCTTGCCGGCGGTCTTGTGATCCGCGCGGTCACCCGCGCGCTCGTCAAGCAGACACCGCATATTGGGTTTGCCGTCAAGGCGCTCACTGCTGCCGCGGGCACCTATGGCATGGGCCGTGCGCTTGTTTCGCTCTACGAGCGCGATGTCGACTACAGCCGTGCCAACGAGGTGGTTACTGCCACGTTCTCCCGCGTTCGCGATCTGGTAACCACGGTCGCGGGCGCTACCCGTCCTATGGCGTCCTACCAGGACGCATCAGATCTCGCTGCTTAGGGGTTTTCCGTTGCGCGTTGCATACCAAGATTGTTTTCATTTAATTGAGCCGTTGCTCGCCAAGGTCGAGAAGCCGAGTCGCTATATCGATCACGAGTGGGGCACGCTTTCCAAGGCCGATGCCGACTACCGTTGCTGCCTGATCTATCCGGATGTGTACGAGGTCGGTCTGCCCAACCAGGGTATCGCCATCCTCTACAACATCCTTAACCAGGCCGAGGGCATCTCCTGCGAGCGTGGCTATGTGCCGTGGCCCGACATGGGTGACGCTATGCGCGAGGCGGGCATTCCGCTGCTCTCGCTCGAGGGTGCAGCGCCGGTCGCTTCGTTTGATATCGTCGGCCTGCATGTGCCGCACGAGATGGCGGTGACGAACTTCCTCGAGGCTCTCGACCTCGCTGGCATTCCGCTGTTAGCGGCCGACCGAGGTGAAGACGACCCCATCATCATCGCCGGCGGCCCCTCGGTGTACAACCCCGAGCCGTACGCGGCCTTCTTCGATGCCATTCTCATCGGTGAGGGCGAGGAATCGCTGCTCGAGACCTGCCAGCTGCATCGCCGCCTGCGTGACGAAGGAGTTCCGCGCGCGCAGATTGTTGAGCAGCTTGCATCCATTGCCGGCAACTACGTGCCGTCGCTCTATGAGGTTCGTCACGACGAGCCCTGCTCGCCGCATGGCTACACCGTGCCGCGTGAGGGCAAGGATGCGCCGACCGTGGTCTACAAGCGCGTCGTCGAGGATTTCGGCGCCACGAATCCGCTTTCGCAGTCGTGTGTGCCCTATGCGCAGCTGGTCCACGACCGCCTGTCTATCGAGATCCTGCGCGGCTGCGCCCGCGGCTGTCGTTTTTGCCAGGCCGGCATGACGTATCGCCCGGTGCGCGAGCGCTCGGCAGACCAGATCGTCTCGTCGGTGATTCAGGGTCTGGAAAAGACCGGCTATGACGAGGTGTCGCTGACCTCGCTCTCCACGACCGACCACTCCTGCATTCGCGACGTGCTCGGCAGGCTCAACCGTCGCCTGGAGGATACGGGTATTCGCGTGTCTATTCCGTCGCAGCGCCTGGATTCGTTTGGCGTGGATATGGCCGAGTCGGTCGCCGGCGAAAAGAAGGGCGGACTAACGTTCGCGCCCGAGGCCGGCAGCCAGCGCATGCGCGACATCATTAACAAGAACGTGACCGAGGAGGACCTGGACCGTGCGGCCAAGGCGGCCTTCGAGGCCGGCTGGAACCGCATGAAGCTCTACTTTATGATGGGCCTTCCCGGCGAGCGCGATGAGGACATCGTGGCCATCGCCAATCTGGCCGATCACGTGCTGGAGCTCGGTCGTTCCGTGGTGCCCAAGGCTCGTCGCGGCTCGATTTCGGTGTCGATCTCGGTTTCGGTCTTTATCCCCAAGGCTGCCACGCCGTTCCAGTGGTGCCCGCAGCTCGACTACGACGACGTCAAGCGTCGCCAGAAGCTGCTTATCACGAGCGTTCGCAACCGTGCCGTCCGCGTGCATTACCACGATGCCGAGACCTCGCTCATCGAGGCCGCGCTTTCCCGCGCCGGTCGTGACATGACGCCCGTCATCATCGATGCTTGGCGCTCGGGCTCTCGCTTTGACGCCTGGGTAGAGCATTTCTCGCTTGATAACTGGAAGGAAGCTGCTGCCAAAAACGGCATCGACCTCAATGAGCTCGTGCACCTGCCCCACGAGTTGGACTGGCGCCTGCCGTGGGAGCACGTGAGCCCCGGCTGCACGCGCGGCTTCCTCGAGCGCGAGTACCGTCGCTCGCTCGAGGGCGTCACGACTCCCGACTGTACCCGCACGTCGTGCACCGGCTGCGGGATCTGCCCCACGCTCCACGCCAAGAATGTATTGATGGGTGATCGCGCATGAGTGAGCGCCTGACCGACAACCCCTCGCTCTTTAGACTTCGTGTTCGCTATGGCAAGCGCGATCGCCTTAAGTACCTGGGCCATCTCGAAGTAATCCATACCATTGAGCGCATCGTGCGCCGTGCGGGACTTCCCTATGCCGTCACGCAGGGCTTCTCTCCGCACATGCGCGTGGGCTTCTCTTCGGCGCTGCCGGTGGGTACGTCGTCGACCTGCGAGTGGTATGACCTGTTTATGACCGAGTTCGTGGCGCTCGACGAGGCGTTTGGGCGCCTGGCTGCGGCGTCTCCGGCCGATCTGGCGCCCATCGAGGCGGCGTACATCGACGTGCGCACGCCGGCGTTGACGGCGCAGCTCACGCGCCTGTCGTATCGCATCGACCTGCACTTGGATCCCGAGGCGCCCGTAAGCGCCGACGAGGTGCGTCGTGCGATCGACACGCTGCGCGCGGGCCACGGCATCGACTACGCGCGCGGCAAAAAGAGCAAGCGCTTGGATTTGGATCACACGCTCGTGGGCTATGAGCTCACGGCGGGGGAGCGCCCGGACCATTTGGTGCTCATGCTCGACACCCATGCCGACAACGAGGGCTCCATGCGTCCGGAAATTTTGCTTTCTGCTGCTGATGTTTTGTTGCAGGGCTTGACCCCGGGCGTGGATGCACCTATTGTTTCCACCGGTATGCAAGACCTCGTGACCATCTGCTCCTACGATGTCGAGCGTCAGAATCAAGCATGCGAGGACGACGAGGGCCGACTCGTCAGCCCCATACCTGTGCGAACTTGTGGATTTGCTCCACATACTCGTTGACGGGGGTATTTTCGCCTGCTACTATATTCGGCTGTTGCACTAACTGATGCATGAAGGGCAAGTAAACATGTACGCAATCGTTAACACGGGCGGCAAGCAGTACAAGGTCGCCACCGACGATGTCATCACCGTCGAGAAGATCGAGGGCAATGAGGGCGACAAGGTCACCCTGCCGGTTATCTTCCTCAACGATGGTAAGAAGATCGTCACCGATCCCGACAAGCTGGCCAAGGCCAAGGTTACCGCTCAGATCGTTGAGCAGTTCAAGGGCGAGAAGCAGCTGGTCTTCAAGTTCCACAAGCGCAAGCGCTATCGTCGTCTGAAGGGTCACCGTCAGCAGCTCACCAAGCTGAAGATCGTGAAGGTTCAGGCTACCTCCCGCGCCAAGAAGGCTGTCAAGGCAGAGGCTGAGGCTGTTGCCGAGGCTCCCGTCGCCGAGTAGATTACACTCGTAACGAAAGAGTAGGTATACACAATGGCACACAAAAAAGGACTCGGTTCCTCCCGTAATGGCCGTGACTCCCGCGGTCAGCGCCTTGGCACGAAGCGCTATGCCGGCCAGACGGTAACCACGGGCACGATTCTCGTCCGTCAGCACGGCACGCACATCCACCCGGGTGAGAACGTTGGCCGTGGTAAGGACGACACGCTGTTCGCGCTGGTCGACGGTACCGTTGAGTTCCACAAGGGTATCAAGCACAGGGTCAGCGTACGCCCGCTCGCGAACGCGTAATTCACCCTTCATAGAGCACATATGTGGGAGGCACTTGAGTTTTAGGATTCAAGGGTCTCCCTCTTTTTTGTAGGAGGCGATTCTGTTGTCACAGTTCACCGATATCAGCCGCATTAACGTGTGCGGCGGCGACGGCGGAGCCGGATGCATGTCGTTTAGGCGCGAGGCATTTGTCCCCAAGGGCGGCCCCGATGGCGGCGACGGCGGTCGTGGCGGCAATGTCGTCATCCAGGCCGATGCTCAGCTGTCTTCCCTGATTGATTACCGCTTTAAGCATCACTTCCGCGCCGAGCGCGGCACGCACGGGCAGGGTGCCCGTCGTAACGGTAAGAGCGGCGAGGACCTGATCCTGAAGGTTCCCATGGGCACCGTGGTGCGCGAGCTCGATCCCGAGACGCAGACCCCGATGTTCGAGATTGCCGACCTGGTCCACGACGGCGAGCGCGTCGTCGTGGCGCCCGGCGGTGCCGGTGGCCTGGGCAACACGCACTTTGTGACGTCGGTGCGCCGCGCGCCCGCGTTCGCTCAGCTGGGCGAACCGGCCGAGGAGCACTGGATCGAGCTCGAGATGAAGCTCATGGCCGATGCCGCGCTCGTGGGCTTCCCCTCGGTGGGTAAGTCATCGCTCATTGCGCGCATGAGTGCCGCCCGCCCCAAGATTGCTGACTACCCGTTTACCACGCTCGTGCCCAATCTGGGCATGGTGCGTGCCGGCGAATATTCTTACGTCGTTGCCGACGTCCCCGGTCTTATCGAGGGCGCGAGCGAGGGCAAGGGCCTGGGTCACCAGTTCCTGCGCCACATTGAGCGTACGGCCCTGATCATGCATGTCGTCGACATGACGGGCGGTTTTGAGGATCGCGATCCGGTTGAGGACTATCGCATCATCAACCGCGAGCTCGAGCAGTATGGCGCCGAGCTTTCGGAGCGTCCGCAGATCGTCGTTGCCAACAAGTGCGACGCGCCGGGCACGGCCGACAAGATTGCCGACCTCAAGCGCGCAGCGCTCGACGATGGACATATGTTCTTTGCCGTGTCTGCTGTTACGGGCGCCGGCCTCAACACGCTGATGCTTGCCGTGGGCGAGCAGGTGGCTAAGCTGCGCGCCGAGCTGGCGGTTGCTGATGAGCCGGTTGATCTGCGCGACGAGGAGTGGGAGCGCCGCCGTCTGCAGCGCGAGAAGCGTTTCCGCATTGTTCAGGAAGAGCCCGGTGCCTTCCGCGTGGTCGGTCGTGCCATCGAGCGCATGGTCATTCAGACCGACTGGGAAAACGAGGAAGCCGTCATTTACCTGCAGCATAAGTTTGCGCGTATGGGTGTTGACGACGCGCTCGAGAAGGCCGGTTGCCGTGCGGGCGACGAGGTCCGCATTTGCCAGCGCGCCTTTGACTTTGAGGGCGCCGAGGACTTCTCGGAGTACGAGGAGCTCGAGGATGCTGACGAGGACGTTGCCGTTGAGGCCTTTGACGTGGCCGATGCTGCGGATGAGGGCGTCGAGGTTGTCGATGCGGCGGATGCCGCGGGCGATGCCGAGACCTCTGAGGGCGAGTAAGCCATGTCGCTGCGCGGTGGAATCGGTCTGCCTGAGCTTCCTCTAGAGGACGGGCAGGAGTTTAGGCTCGGCATTATGGGTGGCACCTTTGATCCCATCCATTACGGGCACCTGGTGACCGCCGAGCAGGCGCGCGAGTCGCTCGACTTGGACGCTGTGCTCTTTATGCCGGCGGGCTCTCCTGCCTTTAAGCTTGACAAGCCGGTGACGCCTGCCGAGGACCGTTATGCCATGACGGTCCTCGCCACCGCCGCGAACCCGGCCTTTTTGGCGAGCCGGTTCGAGATCGACCGCCCGGGTGTAACCTATACGGCCGATACGCTTCATGCCCTTCGCGACTTTTACCCGCCGCAGGTAAAGCTCTACTTTATTACGGGCGCCGACGCGATTATCGAAATTGTGACCTGGCATGATGCCGAACGAATCGCTGAGCTTGCTACCTTTATTGCGGCGACGCGACCGGGCTTTGATATCGATACGGCGCGTGCCCGAATCAAAGAGTCGGGGCTGCCGTTCGACGTGCGCTATATTCAGATTCCGGCGCTGGCGATCAGCTCGACGAACATTCGTAAGCGAGTTGCCCGCGGCATGAGCGTGCGCTATCTTACGAGCGAGTCCGTGCTCGGCTACATTCGCAAACGCAGGCTATATGCCGATTTGGGCCAAGAAGATTTTGAGTGATGGGGGTCTACGTTGTCGGTAGAGGATCAGTTTGAGGGCGATGAGCGCGCGCTGCTCAAGCGCATTCGAGAGCTGCTCGATGTTCGCATGAAGGATAAGCGTAAGCGCTATGTGCATTCGCTGGGTGTTGCCGAGACCGCACTTCATCTGGCCGAGGTCTACGGCGTTGACCGCTTTGATGCCGCTGCCGCCGGCCTGATCCATGACTGGGACAAAGTGCTCTCCGACGACGAGCTGGTCACGCGCGCTCTGCATTACGGCATTAAGATTGCCGGCTCTCCTTCCGCCGCGACGCCGCTTTTGCATGGCCCTGTTGCCGCCTATGAGCTTCCGCAGCTTTTTCCCGGGCTGTCGCCGGCCGTTTTCCAGGCTGTCGACCGTCACACCGTGGGTGCCTGCGACATGACGCCGCTCGATATGGTGGTCTTTGTGGCCGATGCCATCGAGCCCAACCGCCACGGCGACTATGCTCATGCGCTGCGCAAGATGGTGGGGGAGTCGACGCTCGATGAGTTGTTCTTCTCCTGTTTTGCGCAGGGTTTGGTCTATGTGATCCAGTCCGGGCGTTATCTTTATCCAACGGCTATTTCGATTTACAACCATTACGCCCAGCTGCGCTAGCTCGGGCTGTCTAGAAAGAGGTATTCCATGGCCGACGAGACCATGACTGACGAGCAGATTCTTGAAGGTGTGGAGCACAAGAGCTTCGTCGCCACGTCCGATCGCACTGCCGCCTCGCTGTCCGCGAGCGGTGTCGCCGCCGAGGATGTCGCCCGCGCCGCCGCGCAGGCCGCCTACGACAAGAAGGGCGAGGACGTTCAGGTGCTCGACCTGACCGAGCTTTCCGACGTGTGCGACTACTTTGTGCTTGCCACCGGTACCAACAACCGCCAGGTCGATTCTATCGTCGACGAGATCGAGGAGAAGGTCGCCGAGGCTTGCGGCGAGCACCCGTTCTCCATCGAGGGTCGCGAGCAGAAGACCTGGATGCTCATGGACTACGGTTCGGTTGTCGTCCACGTCTTCACTCCCGAAGCCCGCGACTTCTACCGCCTCGAGAAACTCTGGGGAGACGCCCCCCAGCTCCCCCTCGACCTCCTCTAGAGCTTTGCTTGGGCCAGGGCTTTTTTAGCTACCCTTATCCGTTTGCCGGGCAGTTGCACCATTTGCAGCTGCCCGTCTTTCTTTTGCCCAAAAGTAGCTAATTTGGGACGGGGCTTTTTTAGCTACCACCTACCGTTCGCCGAACAACGCGATTTGTCGCACCCAGTACGTTTTTTTCTGCTCTGGCTCGGGTAACGTAATTCTTATCTGTAGAGGAGGGAATGCGTATGACTCGGACTGCGCGAGAAATCTCTGAATATGGCTTTTACCATGTCGTTCAAAAGGGGTGTGGTGGTCAGCTGATATTTGAGGATGAGGATGATCGACTCTATTTGATTCGGCTGATTGCTTCGAAATGCCAGAAGTTCAAAGTTGATGTCATCGCGTGGTGCCTTATGGATAACCATATTCATCTTCTGCTTGACGATGAGCATGCTCATCTGAGTGATTGCATGCATTCGATTACGACGGCGTATGCCATGTATTTCAATTCTAAGACAGGCAGAAAGGGTCCACTCTTCCAGGATCGATTTAAGAGCGTGCCGATTCTTGATGATGATCAGCTGCTCAACTGCGTTCGTTACATTCACGATAACCCTGCGAAAGCCAGAATTGACACTGCTTCGCTCTATCGCTGGAGCAGCTTTAGCGAGTATATGGGCTATCCGGGTATTTGTAAGACTGATTGCGTGCTCGAGTTGCTCGGGAATTCCCAGAGGTTTTTTGCATTTAGCACCTCGGGCGAGCCCAATGGCTATTGCTTCCGTTATGGCGCTCACGTGAGTGATGCTGACGCGCTTGAGTTTGCGCAGGCGTTGCTCAAACCTTACGAGCCTCACCATCTCAAAGCTCTGCCAAAGGGCGTGCGTGATGACTGTATCCGCAAGCTCAAAAGCGAGGGCTTTTCGATCAAGCAGATCGTGCGCCTCACGGGCATCGGCCACTGCACGATTCAAAAAGTCAAAGTTGAAAAGTAGCTCATTTCAGGCGGGGTAATTTTGCTACGGCCACCAAACCGGGCATCCGGGGTAGTCAATTTGGGACGGGGCTATTTTAGCTACCCTTTGGCTGACGGTGAATGAATTAGGCCGAATGAATCTCAACCGATATATAGGGGTAGCTAAAATAGCCCCGTCCCAAATTGACTACCCATGCCGTGTCGGACGGAAGGCAGCAACCCCCCCGTCCAAAAAAGACTAGTTATTGAAGCGGGATTGGCGGCCGAAGGATAGGGCGGTGTCGCCGAATTTGTCTCGGACGGCGTCGATGGCGACGGAGAGGTCGCGGCGGTCGCTGGATTGGGCTCCGCGGTCATCGATCTCGCAGAACAGGTCGGTCTGGATGCCGCCCCGATGGTCAAAGTCGCTCATGCCGATGCCTGCTAAGCGAACGTGCATTCCTTCCTGCCAGATGTTGTCGAGCAGATCGAGTGCAACCGCCACGAAGATGTTCTCATCGTCGGTCGGATGAGGCAGCCGGCGCTGTGCCGTACGCCCGCTGCCATACGAATACTTAAGCTTGAGCGTTACCGTGGCACCCGTCAGCCCCTGACGGCGCAGACGGCGTCCCACTGACTCTCCCAACAGCGCAATCGCCGCCTCAATATCCCCACGCTCAGTCAAATCTTTAGCAAAGGTGCGTTCATTGCTGACCGACTTGACCTCGCGCTCTTCATCGAGGCTCGTGACTTCGGAGATTTCGAGTCCCAGCGCACGCTGGCGCATGTGCTCGCCGTTGACGCCAAAAATAGAGGCCAAGGTGGATTCCGGTGCACGTGATAACTCGCCGAGGGTGTAGATGCGCATGCGGCGCAGTCGCTCCTCGGCCGAGCGCCCGATGCCACTCATGGCAGATACCGGCAGCGCGGCCAAAAAGCGCTGCTCGGTTCCGGGGCGCACGATGGTCAGCCCAAACGGCTTATCCCGCTCGCTTGCGATTTTTGCGACCGTCTTGTTGCAGCCAACGCCAATGGAGCAGGTCACTCCCAGCCCTGCCACGCGGTCGCTTATACGCCGCGCAACCAGCAGCGGGTCTTCGGGCGCAAAGCGACCCGGTGTGATATCGATAAAGGCTTCGTCGATGGATACGCGCTCGACGCGCGGGGTCTCGTCGGCGAGAATCGCCATGACCTGCGCGCTCACCTCGCGGTAGCGATCAAAGTGCCCGTGCGTCCAAATGGCTTGCGGGCACAAGCGCCGCGCCTCGGCCGAGGCCATGGCAGAGTGCACGCCAAAGCGACGCGCCTCATACGAACACGTGGACACGACGCCACGCGAATCGGCATTGCCACCCACGATGAGCGGCTTTCCGCGCCATTCGGGATGGTCGAGCATCTCCACGCTCGCAAAAAACGCATCGAGGTCCATCAGGCCCACCGCCGGACCCGTCCAGGGAGGCGGCGTGACGCCCATGGCATCCTCATAACCGTATGTATGTTCGCGTCTTTCCATGTCATGAGTATACCGCGCAGCTCATGTGGGGTGCGTGTATGTGCTTGCAAATCCCGAATTCTTGTCTAAGATATGGATTTGCCCTCGACTACACCGAAGAAGTTGGTCTCACGGACTTCACCTGCCCGCGTCGATGGCGTATTATGTTCAACTGTTTGTTTGTAGTTGCAGCCTAAAGCTGCTTGGTTGGAGGAGTTTCCTTTGGCAGTCAAGATTCGCCTTGCTCGTCACGGCGCTAAGAAGCGTCCGTACTACCGTGTCGTCGTCGCCGATTCCCGCGCCCCGCGTGACGGTCGTATCATCGAGGAGGTTGGCCGCTACAACCCGATGACCGCCCCCAAGACCATCAACCTCGACCTCGAGAAGATCGCCGACTGGCAGTCAAAGGGCGCTCAGCTCACCGACGCCGTCGCCGCTCTGGTCAAGGCCGCCAACGAGGGCGAGAAGACCGAGACCGTCGTCAAGAAGTCCAAGAAGCAGCTCGCCAAAGAGGCCGAGGCCGCTAAGGCTGCCGCTGAGGCCGCTGAGGGCGCCGAGGAGTAAATCGTGCCTGAGGTTGACGCTGCACAGCTCGAGGGTGAGGCAATGCTCTCAGATCGCATCGCCGATCTCGTCGAATATCTCGTTGTTCAGATCGTCGACGACCCGGATTCCGTGAGCCTTGAGGTCATCGATGGTGACGACGCCTCTACGATTGAGGTTTCGGTCGCCGAGGATGACGTCGCTAAGGTCATCGGCCGTCGTGGCCGTACCATCAAGGCCATTCGCACGCTCGCCCGTGCACTGGCCGCTCGCCTCGACACTGCTGTCGAGGTAGAGGTTCTGGGCTAGGACCTTGAGGTCCCAGTACAAAAACATCGCCCGTGTGGTCAAGCCGCACGGAAGGAAGGGGGAGGTCCTCGCGCAGCCGCTGCGGGGGCTTCCTTCTGTATTAGAGCCGGGTATGCGCGTCGCCCTGACGCCGCCGGCGCTCAAGCGCGACCGCTTTTGCACGGTCGTGTCCGTCACCGATACGGGCGATGGCGATCTGGTCTCGTTTGAGGGCATTGACGACTTGACGGCCGCCGAGGGCATCACGGGATGCTACGTGCTGGCAAATCGTGACGATTTTGAGCTCGATTCGCTCGACGCTGCCTATACCGACCTGATGGGTCGCGAGGTGGTCGACGAGCGCTTCGGTTCGCTCGGCACGATCGTCGAGATCATGTCGACGCCCGCTAACGATGTTTGGGTTGTCGAGGGTGATCGGTACGGCGAGGTACTGATTCCCGTGATCGAGCAGGTTGTGCTCGATCTTCCCGACAAAGGAACAATTTCCGTCCACGTTATGGACGGCCTGATCGATATGGACAAGTAGGGAGGACAACATGCTGATCGAGACCCTTTCGGTCTTTCCCGAGATGTTTGAGCCCGTCATGTCCACATCGATCTTGGGCCGCGCCCGCAAGGCCGGCCTTTTTGATTTTAAGGCGTATAACCTGCGCGACTGGACGCACGACCGCCATCGTACCGTCGATGACGAGCCGTACGGCGGCGGGCAGGGCATGCTCATGAAGGTCGAGCCTATTGCCGAGGCCATCGAGGCCATCAGCTCCGAGGGTCCCAAGCCCACCGTAGTGTTCTTCACCCCCTGTGGCGAGCCCTTTACGCAGCATGTGGCCGAGCGCCTGCTCAAAAGTGAGCGCCTGCTGTTTGTGTGCAGCCGCTACGAGGGCGTCGACGAGCGTGCGTATGCGTATGCCGATGAGCGTCTGTCGATCGGCGACTACGTACTTACGGGCGGCGAACTGCCCGCTATGGTCGTGGCCGATGCCGTCGTACGGCTCATTCCTGGAGCCTTGGGCGACGAAATGAGCAACGTCGACGAGTCGTTCTCGACCGCCGAGGATGGAGGCCTGCTCGAGTACGCGCAGTACACCCGTCCTGCCGAGTTCAACGGCGAGGGCGTGCCTCCGGTGCTTGTGAGCGGCGATCACGCCAAGGTCGATGCCTGGCGTCGCAAGAACGCCATCGAGCGCACCTGCCGCTGGCGTCCCGATCTGATCGAGACGGCGCGGCTCACGCCCGAGGAGCGCGCTTACGCGCAGGAGATCCTTGACGCTTCGTATTCGCAGAGCGAGGAGTGAGTATGGTTCCTACGCAACATTCCGCGTTGAGGGGCGCTTTTGAGTGGATCGCGGTCATCGCGATCGCGCTCGTCGCCACCTTCCTAATCCGCACCTTTGTGGTCGAGCCCTTTGTGGTGCCCACCGGCTCTATGGAAGACACGATCGAGATTGGCGACCAGATCCTGGCACAAAAGGTGAGCCTCGAGCTCGGTCAGCCCGTCAAGCAGGGCGATATCGTGGTGTTTCACAACCCCGATGGCACCTCCGAGCATGATGTTCTTGTCAAGCGTGTTATTGCCACGGCCGGCCAGACGGTCGACCTGCAGGATGGCAAGGTGGTCGTTGACGGCCAAGCGCTCGACGAGGACTATACGACGGGCATGAGCTGGCCACTTTCGGTCCAAGCGCCCGGCGCTCAGGTAAGCTATCCCTACACCGTTCCCGACGGGTGCGTGTGGGTGATGGGCGACAACCGCGAGAACTCTGCTGACTCCCGCTACTTTGGCCCGGTCGACCGCTCCGACTTGATCGCCGTGGCGCTTGTGCGTTACTGGCCGCTCAACCGCATCGGCGCTATCGACTAAAAACCGCTATAGTACAGTACCTAACCGTGTAATCGTTTCGACGAGGGGATATTAGAGGCATGAACGCTTCATCGCTTTCCTTCCAAGACATCATCCTGCGCCTCCAGCAGTACTGGGGCGAGCAGGGCTGCGTCATTATGCAGCCCTATGACTCCGAGGTCGGTGCCGGTACCTTCCATACCGCGACCACGCTGCGCTCGCTCGGTCCCGCCGAGTGGCGCACCTGCTATGCGCAGCCCTGCCGCCGTCCCGCCGACGGCCGCTACGGCGAGAACCCCAACCGCATGCAGCACTACTATCAGTTCCAGGTGCTTATCAAGCCCTCGCCGGTCAACGCCCAGGAGCTCTACCTGGGTTCGCTGGCCGCCATTGGCCTGGACCCCAACGACCATGACGTCCGCTTTGTCGAGGACGACTGGGAGAGCCCGACGCTGGGCGCCTGGGGCCTTGGCTGGGAGGTCTGGCTCAACGGCATGGAGGTCACGCAGTTTACGTACTTCCAGCAGGTAGGCGGTATCGAGGTCGACCCCGTGCCCGTCGAGATCACCTATGGCCTGGAGCGTATCGCTATGTACGCCCAGGGCGTCAACTCGGTCTACGATCTGGTGTGGAGCTATCTGCCCGACGGCACGCCCATGACCTATGGCGACGTGTTCCTGGAGAACGAGCGCGAGTTCAGTGCCTATAACTTTGAGGTCGCCAACGTCGAGATGATGCGTCAGAAGTTTGACGACTACGAGGCCGAGTGCCATTCCTGCCTGGAGCGCAAGCTGCCGCTGCCCGCATACGACTGCGTCATGAAGTGCAGCCACGCTTTCAATCTGCTCGATGCCCGCGGCGCGCTGTCCGCGGTCGAGCGTGCCAATTACATCCTGCGCGTCCGCGCCGTAGCCAAGGCGTGCTGCGAGGCCTATATGGCCGAGGTCGCCGGAGTCAACGAGAATGCCGACCAGGAAGGCGAGGTGGCGTAAGCCATGGCAGACGCTAAGGATTTCCTGTTTGAGATCGGTACAGAGGAAATGCCCTCCGCACCGCTGAACAATGCCGTCAAGCAGCTTGGCACCATGATCGCCAAGGGTCTCGACGAGGCCGGTCTGGCCCACGGCGAGGTCCGCGTGATCTCGAGCCCGCGTCGCCTGGCTGCGCTCGTTGCCGACGTCGCCACCGCGACCGATGAGGTTCACGAGGTCAAGCGCGGTCCCGCGGCAAACATTGCCTTCGATGCCGACGGCAACGCCACCAAGGCCGCCCAGGGCTTTGCCCGCAAGTGCGGTGTGGCTGCCGAGGACCTGGTCCGTCGCGAGGACACCGACGGCCGTGAGTACGTCTTTGCCGAGAAGAACATTCCTTCCGCTCCGGCTACTCCGATCCTGACGGCCCTGTGCGAGAAGACCATCGCCGGCCTGCAGTGGCCCAACTACCGTAGTCAGCGCTGGGGCCACGAGCACGCCACCTTCGTGCGCCCGGTCCGCTGGATCTGCTGCCTTTTAGGCGAGGATGTTGTGCCCGTGTCGTTTGCCGACGTGACGAGCGGCAACACCACGCGCGGCCATCGCGTGCTTGGCCCCGGTGACCACGTTGTCGCCAGCCCCGCCGCCTACGAGCAGGTGCTCGAGGACGCCGGCGTGCTTTCTGCCGAGCGCCGTCGCGAGGTGATTCTCGCCGGTATCTCTGAGGTCGAGGCCGCTCGCCCCGGCTGCCATGTCGACACGCCCAAGAAGGTCTTCGAGGAGGTTATCAACCTCTGCGAGTGGCCGACGGTGCTCGTAGGTACCTTCGATGAGGAGTTCCTCAAGGTCCCGCACGAGATCATCTGCGAGTCCATGCTCACCAACCAGCGCTACTTCCCGATCTATGACGGCGAGGGCAAGCTGACGCGTGAGTTCGTGGTCGTCTCCAACAGCAAGCCCGAGAATGCCGAGCGCGTGATCGACGGCAACGAGCGCGTCGTGCGCGCCCGTCTGGACGACGCTAAGTTCTTCTACGAGGAGGACCTGAAGATCTCCCTCGACGAGTTCCGTGAGCGCCTGGCCAAGGTCGCCTTCCAGGAGAAGCTCGGCAGCGTGCTCGCCAAGTCCGAGCGCATTGAGCAGCTCGCGCTCGCTATTGCCCGCGAGGCTCATCTGGGCGCCCATCTTGCCGCCGACGCCGCTCGCGCCGCGCACCTGTGCAAGGCCGACCTGGTGTCCAACGCCGTCGTCGAGTTCACGAGCCAGCAGGGCGTGATGGGCGGTTACTACGCCACCGCGATGGGGGAGAACGACGAGGTCGCCCACGCCATTCGCGATCATTATCGTCCCCGTTTTGCCGGTGACGAGCTGCCCGAGGGCACCGCTGGCTGCATCGTGGCCTGCGCCGACAAGCTCGATACCATCGCCGGTATCTTTGCCATCGGCGAGCCCCCGACCGGCTCCTCCGATCCCTACGCGCTGCGTCGTGCCGCTATCGGCATCATCAACATTCTGCGCGACCGTCTGCCGATCGACCCCACGTCGCTGATTGACTTTGCTCTGCAGCTTTACAGCGAGCAGGGCATTGAGTTCGACGCCGCCGAGGTCGCCCAGCAGGTTCGTGACTTCTTCCATGGCCGCCTGGTGAGCATGGCCCGCGACGAAAAGATCCCGGCCGATACCGTTGCCGCCGTCTCCGCGGTGCACATCATCGCCCCGTCCGTCTTCTTCGCCCGCTGCGCCGCCCTCGACGAGGCCCGCAAGAATGATGCCGAGACCTTTGACAACCTGGCTACCGCCTATGCCCGTGCCGCGCACATCTCCAAGCCCGAGCTGGGTGCGGAGTATGACCGCAGCCTGATGGGCGAGGCCGAGCTCGCGCTCGCCGACGCCTCCGAGGCTGCTCAGGCCGCTGTCGATGCCGCCCTTGCTGCCGAGGACTACCCGGCCGCATTTGCCGCCCTCGCCGCCCTGCGCGCGCCCATCGACCGTTTCTTCGATGAGGTCATGGTCATGGACAAGGACGAGCAGCTTCGCGATAATCGCCTTAAGCTGCTCAACCGCTTCGAGGCCGTTTTCTCTGGCATCGCCAACATCGGTGAGCTTGCCCGCAAAAAGTAAGCCAGCTTGCGCATAAGCGCAAAAGGAGCCCCGCATGGATTGCCCGGTCACCGCTCGTCCCACCGTTATCGTTATCTCCGACTCGCTCGGTGATACCGCTTGTGAGGTGGTGCTTGCGGCGTCCGGGCAATTTGATGAAGGGGCTTTTCGCGTTTTACGCCTGCCTAAGGTGACCTCCGTGGAGCAGGTCAAGTCATTTGTGGGGCCGCGCGTCGATGCGGACCATCGCGATATCGCCGTGTTCCATACCATCGTCGACCCGGCCCTTCGTGCTCGCGTGCTCGATTACCTAGGTATGCTGCATATCCGTTCGGTCGACCTCATCGGCCCGACGCTTGCCGTGCTGTCGTCGCTCATCGGTGTGCCGCCCAAGTGCGTTGCGGGCGTGATTCACAAGACCGATGACCGCTATTTCCATCGTATCGAGGCCATGGAGTATTTCGTTGAGCACGATGACGGTCGTGGTTGCGACGATCTGTCGGGTGCCGATATCGTGCTGCTGGGTGTGTCGCGTACATCCAAGACGCCGCTGTCGATGTATTTAGCCTATCAGGGCTACAAGGTCGCCAATGTCCCACTGGCGCATGGCATGGAGCCGCCCAAGTCGATTTACGAGGTTAACCCGATGCACCTGTTCGGCCTGATTTCGACCGTCGACGTTATTTCTGAGATTCGCGATAGCCGCTTGGGCGATGACTACGCCCGTGCCGTTGCCGGCTCCTATGCCGAGCCTGAGAGCGTGCGCAGCGAGCTTGAGGAAGCTCGTGCCCTCATGAAGCGCTTAGGCTGCTTTGTTGTGCGTACCGACGGCAAAGCCATCGAGGAAAGCGCTGCCGAGATCATTGCTCACCTCGAAGAGATTCAAGAGGCAAGAGCCCGCCGTGCCGCCCGCTGCACCCGACAAAAGTAGCTAATTTGGGACGGGGCTTTTTTAGCTACCCCGGCTGAGGTCGCGAGCTTTTTGGCCGATTGCCGACGGGGGCAGCTAAAAAAGCCCCGTCCCAAATTAGCTACTTATGGTAAAGCGATTTAGTAAGAAACTTGCATCCGACCTGCATTTTCCTTGTAGTGGTATCTTCATAAGGTAACCACCTTTACCTACCGTTTACCGCCGGTTTTAGCACGTTTACCAAACCGCGCACCCCCTGCTCAAGCCTGTCCAAAACCCGCCGTATAGTTCCCTCACGGCCCGCATCCGGCGGGTCGATTCGTTACCACGGTCGTGCGCGTAGGCGCATGGAAGGGGAAGTATCGTGAGCGATTGCAAGAGGGTTTACCGTTTTGGAACCGACGCCCAGGGCACCTGTGTCACTGAGGGCGACAAGTCCATGAACTTCGTGCTTGGCGGCAAGGGCGCAAACCTTGCCGAGATGAGCCGCATCGGCCTGCCGGTTCCCGGTGGCTTTACCATTACCTGCCAGACCTGTGTCGAGTACTCCGGTGCCGGCAACGTCTGGCCCGAAGGCGCACTTGATGAGATCGTTGCCGCCGAGGCGGACCTCGAGGCTCGCTGCGGCAAGAAGCTCGGTGACGACAACGATCCGCTGCTCGTGTCGGTTCGTTCGGGCGCTCCGTTCTCCATGCCCGGTATGATGGACACGGTTCTCAACTTGGGCCTCAACGACGACTCCGTTCAGGGCCTCATCGCCCAGACGCAAAATCCGCGTTTTGCCTGGGATAGCTACCGCCGCTTTATCCAGATGTTCTCCAACGTCGTCATGGGCGTTGACGCCGACCTGTTCGAGAACGCCCTGACCCAGGCCCGCCTGGTCGCCGGCGTTCGCGTCGATTCCGAGCTTTCGGCCGAGGATCTGCAGGAGCTCGTCGAGACCTTCAAGGGGATCTTCTCAGAGAACGTCGAGGCCGCCCTATACCCCGAGCTCGAGGTCGCTGACGGCAAGCCCGTCTTCCCGCACGACCCGGAGCTTCAGCTACGCCTTGCCATCCAGGCCGTCTTTGGCAGCTGGATGAACGAGCGCGCCTGCATCTACCGCAAGCAGCACGGCATCTCCGACGAGCTCGGCACCGCCGTCAACGTGCAGGCCATGGCCTTTGGCAACAAGGGCGAGACCTCTGCGACGGGCGTCGCCTTTACGCGTAATCCGGCCGACGGCACCAAGGAGTTCTACGGTGACTTTTTGGTTAATGCCCAGGGCGAGGACGTCGTCGCCGGTATCCGCAACACCGAGCCCATCGCCGACCTCAAGACCACCCCGGGCCTCGAGTCCGCAGGTGAGGAGCTCGAGCGCGTGTTCCTGACGCTCGAGGATCATTACCGCGATATGTGCGATATCGAGTTTACCATCGAGCAGGGCAAGCTCTGGATGCTCCAGACCCGCGTGGGCAAGCGCACCGCCACCGCCGCCCTGCGCATCGCCATCGAAATGGTCGAGGAAGGCCTGATCACCCGCGAAGAGGCCGTGAGCCGCATCGATCCCGCGCAACTCGACCAGCTCCTTCACCCGCAGTTCGACGCCTCCAAGAAGTACGAGGCTCTCGCCAGCGGTCTTAATGCCAGCCCCGGTGCCGCCGTGGGCGAGGTCGTGTTCTCGAGCGACGACGCTGTCGCGCGTTCCGCCGAGGGTCACAAGGTCATTCTGGTTCGTTGGGAGACCAACCCCGACGACCTGAAGGGCATGGTCGCCGCCGAGGGCATCCTGACCAGCCACGGTGGCAAGACGAGCCATGCCGCCGTTATCGCCCGCGGCATGGGTACGCCCTGTGTCTGCGGCGTTGAGCGCTTCCACATCGACGCCGCCGAGAAGGTCGTGCGTATCGAGGGCATCGACCGCGTGCTGTGCGAGGGCGATGTCATTTCCATCGACGGTACCCAGGGTATCGTCGTCGACGGCGCCGTTGATCTGGTCTCGGCCGAGCTCACCGGCGATCTGGACACTATCCTGTCCTGGGCCGATGAGATTCGTCTGGACGAGACCTGTGGCCATGCCAACCATGTGCGCGTCAACGCCGACAATCCCGAGGATGCCGAGCTCGCACTCGAGTTTGGCGCCGAGGCTATTGGCCTGTGCCGCACCGAGCACATGTTCCTGGGCGACCGTAAGAACATCATCCAGAGCTTTATACTGTCCGACGATGAGGCCGTGAAGCAGCGGGCCCTCGCCGATCTGCTCAAGGTTCAGACCGAGGACTTCCTGGCGATGTTCAAGACCATGTCCGGTCGCGATGTGGTCGTCCGCCTGCTCGATCCGCCGCTTCATGAGTTCCTGGATAATCCTCGCGAGCTCGAGGTCGCCATCACCAAGAAGGAAGCCGCTGGCGCCAGCGAGGAAGAGCTTGCCGTCCTGCGCGCCCGCCTGCGCCGTATCGACGGCATGGTCGAGTCGAACCCCATGCTCGGGCTGCGCGGCGTGCGCCTGTCCGTCGTCTTTGGCGATCTGCCGCTCATGCAGGTCCGCGCTGTGGCCACGGCTGCCGCCCGCCTTATCAAGGAAGGCGTCGACCCGCGCCCCGAAATCATGGTTCCGCTCGTTTCCATCACGGCCGAGCATGTCCAGACCCGCGAGGTTATCGAGCGCGTAATCGCCGAGGTTTCCAACGAAGAGGGCGTCGAGCTCAATATTCCCGTGGGCACGATGCTCGAGCTGCCGCGCGCCTGCATGGTCGCTGACGAGATCGCCCATCACGCAGACTTCTTCTGCTTTGGCACCAACGACCTCACGCAGACGACCTTCGGTTTCTCGCGTGACGACGCCGAGGCCAAGTTCATCCCGCTGTACATGCACAAGAAGATCTTGAAGGACAACCCCTTCGAGACCATCGACTCGGCGGTGCTGGAGCTCGTGCGCATGGCCGTCGAGAAAGGTCGTGCCGCCAACCCCGACATGCACTTTGGCGTGTGCGGCGAGCACGGCGGCGACCCCAAATCCATTAAGGGCCTGTTCAGCGTGGCCGACGTGGACTACGTGTCCTGCTCGCCCTACCGCGTGCCCCTCGCACGCCTGGCTGCCGCTCAGGCCAAGCTCGAGGCCAAGCGTTCCGCCTAACGTTTTGGGTTTAGACGCCTAACGTAGCCCCCTTCATGCCGCCCGTCTCATTCGTGAGACGGGCGGTTATTCATGTGCTGGTTTTGTCTTTTTGTCTGCGTAAAAAATTGTTCTTGCAGCAGAAACCCGCGCGTGTATACTCGAATACGTTTGTTCAACTACGTGCCGGCCATGGTGGTACGGCACCTCTAGAAGAGTAAGGAATTGCACATGGATTACATCCGCGCAATCGAGCGTCAGCAGATCCGCGAGGACATTCCTCAGGTTCGCGTCGCCGACAACGTCAAGGTTCACTACCGCATTAAGGAAGGCGACCGCGAGCGCATCCAGGTCTTCCAGGGCGACGTCATCCGCATGGCCGGCGCCGGTGCCCGCGAGACCTTCACCGTCCGCAAGATGTCCTTCGGTGTTGGTGTTGAGCGTACCTTCCCGCTTCACAGCCCCAAGATCGCCAAGCTCGAGGTCGTTCGTCATGGTCGCGTCCGTCGCGCCAAGCTGTACTACCTCCGCGACAAGGTGGGCAAGGCTGCTCGCATCCCCGAGAAGCGCTAAGAAGATCGCAGCGTCTGTCCACTCGTTTGGACACAAGGGTCACCTTCGGGTGGCCCTTCTTTTTATCTGATTTGCATGCAAGGAGGGCCTGGTATGGCCAATATGACGAGCTCGGTTTCGGCATCGCAGGTTGCCGGAGAGCTGGCGAGCGCAACGTTTGAGGAGATCCCCGCCCTCGTGGAGCATTATCGCGAGGACCCGCGCCAGCAGGTGATCAAGGCTTGCGAGCGTGCCCTCAAACGCCATTCCAAAGAGCTTGCCGAGCGCGAGCGCGTCAATGGCATGTATGAGTTGATGCATGAGCTTGGCGGCGATGGGGTGGTCGTTGGTGTCGACGAGGTGGGTCGCGGATCGGTGGCCGGTCCTTTGACGGTGTGCGCCGTCTGTCTTCCTATGGAGCCGCGCGTCTGGGGTATCAACGATTCCAAAAAGCTCACGCCGGCGCGCCGCGAGCTGCTCTCGGTGAAGATTGCCGAGGTCGCGACTGCTATCGGCTTTTGCCATATCGCGCCTGCGGATATCGATGATATGGGTATGGCCCGGGCCATCCGCGCTGCCGTCGCGGGCGCCGTGGCCGATACGGGGCTCGAGCCCGATTGCGTGCTTATGGATGGCAACCCCTTGGGCGCCGTTCCTAACGAGCGTGATGTGGTGAAGGGCGATGCCAAGATCGCCTGCATCGCCGCGGCGTCCATCATGGCCAAGGTCACGCGTGACGAGATGATGGTCGAGTACGACGCCGAGTACCCCGAGTACCATCTGGCCGAATCGAAGGGCTATGCGAGCCCCGAGCATATCGAGGCCATTCGCAAACATGGACTTTGTCCGCTGCACCGCGTGAGCTTTTGCGGAAACTTTCTGCAGACTGAGCGCCTTTTCTAGGCCAATTGTGGAGACAGGGACCCCTGGGGTTTTATAAACCTGCTGGTAGCGGGCCGCGTGCAACGTGATTGTTGCGTACGGCCCGTTTTTTGTCGGCATTTGGTCAGCTTTTGGTTTGCTTCCGGTACTTACCCGCATGAAAGGTGACCTCATCATCGGGGCACTACAGCGTGCGGGAAAGGAGACCCCATGAGTGCCGCAAGCAAAAAGAGCAAGACGCAGCAGCTCAAGGAGCGTTGGGAAAACGGCGAGCTCGACTGCGGGGCGATGACGCCCGAGTTTATCAAGGGGCTCAGTCCCCGCGAGCTGGGCATGCTGGGCGAGCTGATCACCATCGACTACTTTAACGAGCGCGGCTACACCTTGCTGGAGCAGGGTTATCGTTGCACCGAGGGCGAGGCCGACCTGGTGCTGCTCGATGAGCTCGACGATGTCGTGGTGATGGCCGAGGTCAAGACCAGACGCGTTGCGCTGGATTGCAGCACGCGGGTCTTTCCCGAGGAGGCCGTGGACGCCCAAAAGCAACGTCGCTACCGCCGCATCGCAAGTTGCTATCTCATGGAGCATTATCCGCTCAAGGCGATTCGCTTCGATGCCGTGGGCGTTACCATTCGCGGCGGGCATATCGCCGAGATCGAGCACCAGTACAACGCGTTCGATTGGCAGGTGTCGTGATGGCGTTCGAGACGTTTGCCGTTCACGCGGCCTGCATCCGCGGCGTCGAGGCGATTCCCGTCACGGTCGAGGTCTCGCTTGCCGGCGGCGTTCCGGGCATCCAGATGCTCGGCATACCGAGTATGGAGGTGATGGAGTCGCGCGGTCGTATTCGCTGCGCGATGCGCTCCGCCGGGTTCGAGATCCCGCGCTCGGGCATTACGGTCAATCTGGCGCCCGGCGATATCCGCAAGACCGGTAGCGGCTTTGATCTGCCCATCGCCATCGCGGTATTGGCGGCCGATGGGCAGATTCCCCGCGACAACCTCGATCGTTGTCTTATCGCTGGTGAGCTTGGCTTGGACGGTACGGTGCTTCCTGTCAAGGGCGAGGTGGCGTTTCAGCTATTGGCTCGTGACATGGGTCTGTCTTTTATCGCCGGCAGGTCCGATCAGCATGTGCCGCTTGCGGGCGTGGATTGCGGCTTTATCGACCATCTGTCTCAACTTGCTCGCGGCATGGGCGATGCCGCGCGGCACTACTTGGATTCTGAGGGCGTCGAGGCGACCTTTGAGCCCGAGCTCGACTATGCCGACGTGCTTGGGCAGGAAGTCGCTAAACGCGGCATGGCGCTTGCGGCGGCAGGAGAACTCGGCTTGCTCATGATTGGGTCCCCGGGATCGGGCAAGACGATGCTTGCGCGCCGTATGACCGGCATCCTGCCTGAGCTTTCCGTTGAGGATCAACAGGAGGCGCTGTGCATCCATTCGGTTTTGGGTGAGAACATTGATGGCTTGTTGGCGGGGCACCGGCCCTTCCGCAGTCCCCATCACAGTATTTCAACGGCGGGCCTCATTGGCGGAGGACGCCCGGTGCACCCAGGTGAGATCAGCCTTGCTCATGGCGGCGTGCTCTTTTTGGACGAGCTTGCCGAGTTTCCCACGGGCGTACTGCAGACGCTGCGTCAGCCTATCGAGCGCGGCTACGTGAGGATCGTACGCGTCGATGGGGCTTTTACCTTCCCGTCGCGCTTTCAGCTGCTGGCTGCGAGCAATCCCTGCCCCTGCGGCTTTTTGGGCGATCGCGAGGTACCGTGTCGCTGCTCGGCGGCGATGGTCGAGCGCTATCGGTCTAAACTGCGCGGTCCTTTGGCCGACCGTATCGACATGATGATCGATGTGACCCGTCCCGACCCTCAAGTGATTATCGAGGGCGCAGAGGGTATGTCGTCGGCCGAGTTACGTGACTACGTTGTGCGCGGTCGCGCTTTTCGCGCTTGGCGCGAATCCCGTATGGACGATGCAGATGCCGAGGCCGAGGATGACGAGACGCGGTCCATTGACGGCGTCGTTTCGACCTTTGAGCTTGATGATGCTGCCGAGAAATGCGTACTCGGCCTATCCAAACGCACGCATCTCACAGGGCGTGGCATCGTGCGCCTGGTTCGCATTGCGCGTACGATCGCAGATGTCGCCGAGAGCGAGCAAGTGACGCAGGACCACGTGCTCGAGGCGGCGATGTACCAGGGAAGGAGGGACCAATGATGGCCGAGGGGACCTTCGAGCTGCATCCAGGTGATGCGTTGTATCCCGAGACCGTTTTGGAGCTTTCTGATGTACCCCAGACGCTTTATGTGCGCGGCAACCCCGAGGTGCTTTCGACGCCCGCGCTCTCCATCATCGGCGCGCGCAAGGCCTCGCCGTATGGTCTTGCCGTGGCAGAGCTTGCGGCGAAGGTGGCGGTTGAGGCGGGAGTGACGGTAGTTTCGGGCGGTGCGGTCGGTTGTGACCAGGCCTCGGGTTGGGCTGCGGTCAACGCCGGCGGCAAACACGTTGTGGTGCTGGGGACGGGCGCCGACGTGGTCTACCCGCGTTCGAGCGCGGGGCTGATTACGCGCACGCTTGATACGGGTGGCGCGGTCGTGTCGATCTCTCCGTGGGGCATGGGTCCGCGCAAGTTCGCCTTTCCGCGCCGCAATCGCGTGATCGCGGCCCTGTCGCAAGCCCTCTTTGTATCCGAGGCGGGTATGCCTTCTGGGACGTTTTCTACAGCCGAGGCTGCTATGGATTTGGGGCGCGAACTTCTTGCCGTGCCGGGGTCGATCCTATCGCCCGAGTCGCGTGGCACGAATTACCTCATTGCGAACGGTGCCTGCTGCATCGTCGACGAGGAATCTATCGAGATGGCTATCTCACGCATCTACGGAACCCTGCGCTACTCGCGCCCCGATGCTCCCGGCATTGCCGACCTGGATCCAACACAGCAGACCGTGATGCATGCGCTCATCGCCTCTCCGCTCAAGGTCGACGACATCGCGGCGCTCGTCTCGCTCGATGCTGTCGGCGTACTCAAACTCTTGGGTTCGCTTGAACTCGAGGGCCTTATCGAGCGCATGATGGATGGAAGGTATGCGCCCTCCAAGTTTGCCCTTCACGCCCAGACACCCTTCGGTCACAATGGAAAACGTGTCAATTAGAAAGGTGTTTGCAGATGCAGTTCGATCAGGTGACAGTTATCGGTGGCGGTCTGGCGGGGTCGGAGTGCGCGATCCAGCTGGCAGATCGCGGGTTTGCCGTAAAGCTGTGCGAGATGCGCCCCCAGGTGAGCTCCCCGGCCCACCATACCGATCACCTGGCAGAGCTCGTCTGCTCCAATTCGTTTAAGTCGACCCGTCCGGATTCCGCGGCTGGTTTGCTGAAAGCCGAGCTTGAGCGCATGGGTTCAGTCCTGCTCGATTGCGCCCATCGCGCGGCTGTTCCCGCCGGTGGCGCCTTGGCGGTCGACCGCGTCAAGTTTTCCGAGCTTGTCGAGGCCGAGGTTGCCGCCCGTCCCAATATCGAGGTCGTGCACGGCGAGGTCACGCAGATTCCCGAGGGTCACGTGGTCATTGCCGCGGGCCCGCTGTGTTCACCGGCGCTGAGCGAAGAGGTTATGAAGCTCGTCGGTGGCGATGCCCTTGCGTTCTTCGATGCCGCGGCGCCGATCGTCGATGCCTCCACGCTCGATATGGACGTGCTGTTCTCGCAGTCGCGCTATGAGGAGCAGGGGAGCGGCGACTATCTCAACGCTCCGCTCAATAAGGAGGAGTACGAGGCCTTTATCGAGGCGCTTACCACGGCCGACCGCGTGGTGCTCAAAGACTTTGAGGGCGGCGATCTGTTCCAGGCCTGCCAGCCTGCCGAGGAAGTTGCGCGCACCGGCAAGGACGCCATTCGCTTTGGCGCCATGAAGCCCGTCGGCCTCACCGACCCGCGTACCGGACGTCGCCCCTGGGCGGCGATACAGCTGCGTGCCGAGAACAAGGAGAAGACCGCCTATAACCTGGTGGGCTTCCAGACCAACTTGACCTTTGGCGAGCAGAAGCGCGTCTTCCATATGGTGCCGGGCCTGGAGAACGCTGAGTTCTTCCGCTACGGTGTCATGCATCGCAATACCTTTGTCGACGCTCCGCACGTGCTCGATGGCACCTTTGCCGTGCCCGGTACCGGCGTGCGCCTGGCCGGTCAGATCACCGGCACCGAGGGGTACATGGAAGCCGTGGCGACAGGTCTTCTCGCGGCGCTCAACACCTATGCCGAGGCTATCGGTGCCGCGGGCGTCGAGTTGCCGCGTGTGGGCGCCCTAGGTGCGCTCGTGGGCTATGCGACCGATCCTGCCACCGTGGGCTATCAGCCTATGCATGTCAACTTTGGCCTGGTGCCGCCGCTCGAGGACGGTAAGCGCCGCAGCAAGCGCGACCGATATCAGGCCTATGCGGACCGTGCGCTCGAGGCCCTCGATGCCTACTTGGCCACGCGTTCCGACTTGTTTGGAGGCGACCGGTCATAGCCTTTGACCTGTACGACACCGTCGACTCGTTTATCGCCTATATCGCACGCGTCGAGGGTCTTTCTCCCAACACGGTGACGGCCTATTGCTCGAGGCTGGAGCGCTTTGCTGCCTGGTGCGAGCGCGAGGGCATCGACGCTCGCGCCGCCGACGTACGGACCGTTCGTTCCTATTTGGCCGAGCTGTCGCGTGGCCAGGCGGCGGCTCGGACCCTTGCGGCACACCTGTCTGCCATTCGCTCACTCTATCGCTGGATGGCTGCCGAGGGGATTGTCGAGGGCGATGCGGTCTCGGCGATCGCATCGCCCAAGCTGCCGCGTGACCTGCCGGGCGTCCTTACGACCCAGCAGGTTGAGGCGCTGCTCAAGACGCCTGATACCTCGACGCCCGCGGGACTGCGCGATGCGGCGATGCTTGAGTTGCTCTATGCCTCCGGCGCGCGAATCTCGGAGCTCGCGGCGCTCAACGTGGAGTCTATTGGTTGGTCCGAGCGAACGCTGCGACTTTGGGGCAAGGGGAGCAAGGAGCGTATCGTCCCTCTGTATCGTCGTGCGCTCGAGGCGACGCGTCTCTATATTGAGGAGGGGAGGCCGGAGTTGCTCGCTCAGGCAAAGCGCCGCGACCTCGCTACCGGGCCGCATCCGCTGCTTATATCGGCGCGCGGCAATCGCATGAGTGCCGCCATGCTCAGGCGGCGGTTCCATATGCTGGCGACGCTCGCCGGCATTCCGGCCGACATTGCCCCGCATGCGATGCGCCATACCTTTGCGACCGACTTGCTCGAGGGCGGTGCGGACCTGCGCTCGGTTCAAGAGCTGCTGGGTCATGCGAGCCTGTCCACGACGCAGATTTACACGCACCTCACGCCCGATCGGCTCAAACGTGCCGTGGCTCAAGCCCATCCCCGCGGCGAATAGTGGCTGGGACGTCCCGCGCCGCACTCAGGTGTGTGGTTTTGATTGCGGGTTGGCAGGAAGATGCATTCCTGCTATCATTCATCGGGTTGCTTCACGGCAACATGTTTTTATCACGCACGCGCGGCTACTTCATACCGTGGTGCCCGGGCTTTGGTAGCACATGTCCGGGTTGGTTTTGGAGGATGACCCCGCGCGGAGGCAAACCACAGGAGGTTTAACATGGCTACCAAGATTAATATCCGCACCCTGCTCGAGGCCGGCTGCCACTTCGGTCACCAGACCCGTCGCTGGAACCCCAAGATGAAGCCGTTCATCTTCGGTGAGCGCAACGGCATCTACATCCTCGACCTCAAGCAGACTATCCTCGACGCCGACCAGGCCTACACCTTCGTCAAGAACGTCGCCAAGGGTGGCAACGTGCTGTTCGTCGGCACCAAGAAGCAGGCTCAGGAGGCCGTCAAGAACGCTGCTGAGCGCGCCAACATGCCTTACATCAACCAGCGTTGGCTCGGCGGTATGCTGACCAACTTCGTCACCATCCGCTCCCGCATCAACCGCATGGAGGAGCTCGAGGCCATGGTCGAGGACGGCCGCATGGCTGTTCTGCCCAAGAAGGAGCAGGCTGTTCTCGGCAAGGAGCTCACCAAGCTCCAGACCAACCTCGGTGGCGCCCGCGACATGAAGGGTCTGCCCCAGGCTCTCTTCGTCATCGACACCAAGCGCGAGGAGAACGCCATCAAGGAGGCTCAGCGCCTGAACATCCCCGTCGTCGCTCTGATCGACACCAACTCCGATCCCGACGAGGTCGAGTACGGCATCCCCTGCAACGATGACGCTATCTCCGCTGTCACCCTTATGTGCGAGCTCATGGCTGACGCCTGCCTCGCTGGCTCCGGCAAGGAGCAGGTCTCCGAGGCCGAGATGGCCGCTGAGCCCAAGGCCGAGTAAATCAGTCTTAGTTAATTCTTTTTCATCTCTTTGAAAGGAACCACAATGGCCCAGATTACCGCCGCTATGGTCAAGCAGCTCCGCGAGATGACCGACTCCCCGATGATGGAGTGCAAGAAGGCTCTCGTCGAGGCTGACGGCGACATGGACGCCGCTGTCGACGTTCTGCGTAAGAACGGCCTTGCCAAGGCTGCCAAGAAGGCTGGCCGTGAGACCAACGAGGGCGCTGTCGCCGCGTTCGTCTCCGAGGATGGCAAGACCGGCGCTCTGCTCGAGCTCTCCTGCGAGACCGACTTCGTTGGCTCTAACGCCAAGTTCACCGGCTTTGCTTCCAAGGTCGCTGAGGTTGTCGCTACCACCGAGCCTGCTGACGTCGACGCTCTGCTCGAGAAGCCGATGGGCGAGGAGACCGTTTCCTCCGAGCTCACCGAGATGATTCACATCATGGGTGAGAACATGAAGATCTCCCGCTTCGCTGCCCGCAAGGCTGAGAACGGCGCGCTCGCTTCTTACATCCACATGGGTGGTAAGATCGGCGTCCTCGTCGAGTTCGCCTTCGAGAAGGCTGAGACCGCTCAGGCTGAATCCTTCAAGACCTTCGCTCACGACGTTGCCCTTCAGGTTGCCGCCGTCGCCCCGATCTGCGCTACCCGCGATCAGGTTCCGGCCGAGACCGTCGAGCACGAGAAGCAGATCTACATGGCTCAGGCTGCCGAGTCCGGTAAGCCCGAGGCTATCCAGGAGAAGATGGCTGTCGGCCGTCTGGAGAAGTTCTACAAGCAGTCCGTGCTCACCGAGCAGGAGTTCATCAAGGACAGCTCCCTCACCATCAAGAAGTACGCTGAGCAGGTCTCCAAGGAGCTCGGCGACACCATTACCGTCGTTGCCTTTGACCGTCTGGTCCGTGGCGAGTAAATAAGCTCTTGTAGCTGGTAATGAGCAGGCTGTGGGTTTTACTCACAGCCTGCTTTTTCATGGCTCTTCTTAGAGCCTTTGATAGAATGTTGAGAGTTCAACTAAAGGAGGATCGCTTTGTCCGACATCCGATATAAACGCGTGCTTCTTAAGCTTTCCGGCGAAGCGCTGATGGGCGACGGCCAATATGGCATCGACCCCAAGGTTACCGACCATCTTGCTAAGCAGGTCAAGGAGCTGCTCGCCGTTGGCCATGAGGTCGGCGTCGTTGTCGGCGGCGGCAATATTTTCCGCGGCATGGCAGGCGCTGCCGGTGGCATGGAGCGTGCTCAGGCCGACTACATGGGCATGCTGGCAACCGTTATGAACGCGCTCGCCCTGCAGGATGCCTTCGAGCATAACGATGTTCCCTGCCGCGTGATGAGCGCTATCCAGATGAACGAGATCTGCGAGCCCTATATTCGCCGTCGCGCCATCAACCACCTTTCCAAGGGCAACGTCGTTATTTTTGCCGCCGGTTCGGGCAATCCGTACTTTACGACCGACACCGCCGCGGCTCTTCGTGCGTGCGAGATCGGCGCCGAGATTCTGATTAAAGCCACCAAGGTTGACGGCATCTACGATAAGGATCCCGTCAAGTGCGCTGATGCCGTCCGTTTTGACAAGATTACCTATCACGAGGTTCTCGTCCGCGGTCTGCAGGTTATGGATTCCACGGCTACGGCACTGTGCCAGGACAACCGTATGCCGATTTTGGTCCTCAACATCGATGGCGAGGACACCGTCAAGCGCGCGCTTTCGGGTGAGCCCGTCGGCACGCTCGTCTATCAGGAGGATTAAGCATGGCAGAGAACATCACCGCCCATATGGATAAGTCGCTCGAGTCCCTCAAGCATAACTTCTCCAAGGTCCGTACCGGCCGCGCCAATGCCAACATTCTGTCCGACATCACCGTCGATTATTACGGTGTTCCCACGCCGGTCACGCAGGTTGCCGCCGTCAAGACCCCCGAGGCCCACATGCTGCTCATCGAGCCGTGGGACAAGGCACTCATCAATGCTATCGTCAAGGCCATCGGCGCTTCCGATCTGGGTATTACCCCCAACTCCGATGGCACCGTCGTTCGTCTTCCGTTCCCGGCTCCCACTGAGGAGCGCCGTCGCGAGCTCGTCAAGGAGTGCCGCGAGTACGCCGAGCAGGCCAAGGTGTCTATCCGTAACATCCGTCGCGACTTCAACAACAAGCTCGAGCGCGATGAGGAGCTCACCGAGGACGATGTCCGTCGCGAGCAGGCCAAGGTCCAGAAGCACACTGATGAGTATGTCGCCAAGGTCGAGGAGCTTCTGAAGGAAAAAGAAGCCGAGGTCATGGAGATCTAAGGTGCAATACGACGAGCATAAACTGGTCGAGTACTTTGCCGACGCCCCTGCGGGCGTCGGTTTTTCCGACCTTGACCTCAATAACATTCCGCACCATATCTCGTGCATCATGGACGGTAACGGTCGTTGGGCCACGTCGCGCGGTCTTGCACGCACCGAGGGCCACAAGGCGGGTATCGTCTCCCTGCGCGAGATCATTACCGCATGCGTGCGCTTGGGTGTCGACGTCCTTTCGGCCTATGCGTTTTCCACCGAAAACTGGAATCGTCCGCAGCACGAGGTCAACGTTTTGATGCATTTGTTTGCCAAGACGTTTATCGATGAGTTGCCGCTGCTTAAGCGCGAAAACGTTCGCGTTGTCTTTTTGGGCGATATTTCCGCACTGCCTAAGAAGACCCGCGATGTCTTTGAGCGAGGTCTTGCCGAGTGCGCCAATCACACCGGCATGACGCTGGCGCTTGCCGTCAACTACGGCGCGCGTGCCGAGATTACCCGCGCTGTCCGTCAGATCGCACTCGACGCTGCCGCCGGTAAGATCGATCCTGGCGCAATTGATGACGACATGGTGGCTTCCCACCTCTATACCGCTGGCCTTCCCGATCCTGAGCTTGTGATTCGCACTTCTGGTGAGCTGCGCCTTTCGAACTATCTGCTGTGGCAGGTGGCTTATTCCGAATTCTACGTCACCGATACCTATTGGCCCGACTTTGATCGTTGGGGCCTTGTCGACGCCATTTTGGCCTATCAGGGCCGTGACCGTAGGTTTGGTGGACTGAGCAAGACCGAGGAGGCTTAATCGTGTCCGATCGTCCCAAGGCATCTGCTCCCAAGACGCCTGCGCGCAAAGCTGCCACTGCGGGAACGCCTGCAGTGAAGAGCGGCACCGGTTCGTGGCTGGCGGGCTTTATTACCCGTGCCGCCGCCGGTATCGTCTATGCCGTTGTCTTTATCCTGTGCCTGGTTTTGGGTATCGTGCCCACTGCCATCTTTGTTTCTGTCATGAGCGGTCTGTGCTGCTATGAGTTTTTCCGTATGACGAGGCTCGATGGCAAGATGGCTAACGAGCGCATGGGTATCGCTGCCGCCGTACTCTTTCCGCTGTCGGCGTTGGGCGATTCGATGTTGCTGAATGCCCTGCTTTTTGCCCTGATGCTCGCTGTGGGCATTTGGTATGTCTGGTCGCCGCGTACCCGCATCTCTGATGTGGCCGTGACGCTCATGGGTCCCATCTACACTGGCTTTATGCTGTCGGCTATCGTGCTGCTGCGCGATGCCGTGCCCGGTTTTGCCGGCGCCCTGCTTTCGGTGGGCGTTTGCGCGTCCCTTTGGGTCTCCGATTCGTTTGCCTACATCGTGGGTAGCCGTATCGGCCAGCACAAGATGGTTCCCAAGATCTCTCCCAAAAAGAGCTGGGAGGGGTTTGTCGGCGGCATCCTGGGCTCGGTTTTGATTTGGCTCATTCTGTGGGCGACGCACTTCTACAAGCTCAGCTTGCCCTATGCGCTGCTGTGCGGCGTGGTCGTGTCCGTTCTGGGCGTTATCGGCGACCTCATCGAGTCGCGCATCAAGCGCGGTGTGGGCGTCAAGGATTCCGGCAACCTTATCCCGGGCCACGGCGGCATGCTCGATCGTAGCGATTCGCTTATCTTCGGCTGCATCACCGCGCAGCTGATGCTGATGATCGGAGGCGTGCTGTAATGTCATTCCAGACGACGTATGGCCCCGATGGACGCCTCCGTGTTGCCATCCTGGGTTGTACGGGCTCCATCGGCACCCAGGCGCTCGATGTGTGCCGCCAGCATGCCGATCGCCTGCAGGTGACGGCGCTGTCCGTTAACTCCAGCACCTCCGAGCTTGTTGCCGCTGCCCGCGAGTTCTCGGTTCCGGCGGTTGCCGTGGCCGATGTCGCTCATGGCGATGACGCCGTGCTGCAGGAGTTGCCCGAGGGAACGAAGCTTGGCCTTGGCGCGCAGGCGGTTTGCGAGCTCGCGCGTCGCGACGATGTCGACTGCGTGCTCGTTGCTATTGTGGGCGCCGCTGGTCTCGAGGCGAGCCATGCGGCCTTGACCTCAAATAAGCGCCTTGCTCTTGCCAACAAGGAGTCCCTCGTCGTCGGTGGCGACTTGCTTATGCCGTTGGCACAACCGGGCCAGCTTATTCCAGTCGACTCTGAGCACTCCGCCATCTACCAGTGCTATCTGGGGGAGGACCCGCGCGAGGCTCATTGTATTTGGCTCACCTGCTCGGGCGGTCCGTTCTTTGGCCGCACGCGCGACGAGCTCAATCGCGTGACGCGTGCCGATGCCCTCGCACATCCCACGTGGGCCATGGGCGCCAAGATCACCATCGACTCCGCCACCCTCATGAACAAGGGCCTGGAGCGCATTGAGGCCATGCATCTGTTTAACTGCGACCTCGATTTCATTAACGTGGTCGTGCAGCGTCAGTCCAAGATTCACTCTATGGTCGAGTTTGCCGACGGCTCCGTGATGGCGCATCTCGGTGCTTCCGACATGCGTATTCCCATCCAGTTCGCGTTCTCGTATCCCGAGCGTTGGGATACCCCGGCGCCTCGTATCGATTTCCGCGAGCTGGGGCAGCTCACGTTTGATGCTGCCGACATGGATACCTTCCGCTGTCTGGCACTGGCCGAACGTGCCGGCAAGACGGGTGGCACCATGCCGTGCGTGCTCAATGCCGCCAACGAGGTCGCCGTCGATGCCTTCCTGCACGATGGCTGCAGCTTTACCGATATCGATCGCATTGTGGAATCCTGCATGGATGCCCACGATATGCAGGCGGTCGATTCGTTTGAGCAGCTTCGCGACATCGATGCGTGGGCGCGTGAAAAGGCTGCGCAGGTGCTCGCCGCAACCCGTTCCTAACCCATAAGGATTGCTTTTTCGTTTTATGGATACTGTTCTGAGCGTTCTCTCATCGGTCTTTTGGGGCCTGCTGATGCTTTCCGTCCTCGTGTTTTTGCACGAGGGCGGCCACTTTTTGGCGGCGCGTGCCTGCGGCGTCCGTGTGACCGAGTTCTTTTTGGGCCTGCCGTGCCGCTTTGACATCCATTACACGTCGCGTCGCATTGGAACCAAGTTTGGCGTGACCCCGCTGCTGCTGGGTGGCTACGCTGCCATTTGCGGTATGGATCCGACCGACGTCTCGTGTGCCGACCGCGTGCTCGCGGCTATCTATCGTCATGGTCGCGTGACCGTGGCCGACCTTGCTGTTGAGCTTGAGCTTTCCGAGGAGGATGTGCTCGAGGCATGCGCCTTGCTCTTGGGTTGGGGCTCTATCGCGCCTTGGTATGAGGAAGGGGAGAAGCCCTCGCCGAGCTACTATCCCACCAAGTATCAGACGCTGCCGCGAGACGCGGCGGGCTACACCACCTTTGACGGCCGCCGGTTCGATCGCGAACATTCAACTGCCGAGGGCGATGTGTGGGAGCTGCCGTGCGGCGAGGCCGAGTTCCTTGCGCAAGAACGTTCGCACACCTATCTTGGCCAGGGCTTTCTCAAGCGCGCCTTTATGCTGCTCGCGGGTATTATTGTCAATATCTTGACGGGCTTTTTGCTCCTTATGAGTATCTATTCCATTGCGGGTGTCACCGTGCCGATGGATACCAACGTGATCGGTCAGGTTGACGAGGGGTCTATTGCCGCCAAGGCGGGTATCGAGGGCGGCGATGCGATCCTTTCGGTTGACGGAGTATCGTGCTCTACCTGGATGGACGTTTACGATGCCATCGGCAAGGCCGCCGGTAAGGACGATATCGCCATTGAGTATGAGCGCGACGGCAAGCAGCATTCGACCTCGGTTGCGCTCAAAAAGGACGAGCGCCTAGGTGTGTATGCCTCTACGCAGGTGGTCCGTTTAGACCCCATCACGTCGGCTCGACTTTCGTTCTCCTATGTCGTGCAGACAGCGGAGGGCGTGATGCGCCTGCTCCAGCCGCAGCATACGATGGAGATTCTCGATCAGTCTTCTTCGATCGTGGGCATTAGCGTTATGTCCTCACAGGCTGCTGCTGCCGGCCCTGCCACGTTCCTTTCGTTTGCCGCCCTCATTTCGTTCTCGCTTGGCTTTATGAACCTGCTGCCCATCCCACCACTCGATGGCGGCAAGCTGGTCATCGAGATCATTCAAAAGATTGCGGGCCGCGAGCTTCCGCTCAAGGTCCAGACGATTGTGAGCTATGTGGGCATCGCGCTCTTTGTGCTGCTGTTTGTCTATATGCTTCGTTCCGACATCCTTCGATTTATTCTGTAGGGGAGTGTTTGGATTGTCTTTATCCCATCCTTTGCCTCGCGAGTTGACGCGCCCCGTGCATGTGGGCGGCGTGCAGATCGGTGGTGGCGCTCCGGTCGTGGTTCAGTCCATGACCTGCACCGATACCGCTGATGCCCAGGCAACGCTTGCGCAAGTGTGCGCGTTGGTGCAGGCTGGCTGCGATATCGTGCGCGTGAGCGTGCCCACCGAGGCCGCGCTTGAGGGTTTCCGCACCATCTGTGCTGAGTCTCCGGTGCCGATCGTCGCCGATATTCACTTTAACCACAAGCTGGCCATTGGCGCTGTGGAGGCCGGTGCTGCCAAGCTCCGCATCAATCCCGGCAACATTGGCGATTGGGCCAAGGTCGATGCCGTGATCGATGCCGCGGGCGCCGCTGGGTGCGCGATTCGTATCGGCGTCAATGCCGGTTCGCTTGAGCAGGATATCGCCGAGCGCGACGACCTTACGCAGCCCGAAAAGCTCGTGATGTCGAGCGAGCGCTTCGTCAAGCACTTTGAGGACCGCGGCTTTACGAACATTGTGCTTTCGGCCAAGGCCCATAGCGTGCAAACGACGCTCGATACCTATCGAGCCCTGTCGCGTGAGATTCCCCACGTTCCGCTTCACCTGGGCGTAACCGAGGCGGGTACCAAGCTTCAGGGCACCATTAAGAGCTCGGTGGGCCTTGGTATTCTGCTGTCTGAGGGTATCGGTGACACCATGCGCGTCTCTCTCACGGCCGATCCGGTTGAGGAGCCGCCGGTCGCCTGGGGAATTTTGCAGTCGCTGGGCCTGCGTCGCCGTGGTCCCGAGATTGTCTCGTGCCCCACGTGCGCCCGCTGCCAGGTTAACCTCATTCCCATCGCCGAGGAGGTCACCGAGCGGCTTAAGAACTACTCCGCGCCGCTTTCGATCGCCGTTATGGGATGCGCGGTCAATGGCCCCGGCGAGGCCTCTGACGCCGACTTGGGCGTTGCCTGCGGACGAGGTCAGGGCCTGCTCTTTTCGCATGGCCAGATCATTGGTAAAGTAGCTGAGGATCAAATTGTCGACGCGCTGATGGCCGAGGTCGACAAACTTATTGAGGAGAAGTAAATGACTCGAGCAATGTATATGTCTAAGCTCTATGCGCCGACGCTTAAAGAGGATCCGGCGGACGCTGAGCTCGCCAGCCACCGCCTGCTGCTCCGTGCCGGCATGATCCGCAAGGAGGCCGCCGGTCTGTATTCTTATCTGCCGCTCGCATGGCGCTCGATCCGCAAGATCGAGAACATCGTGCGCGACGAGATGGACGCCGCCGGCGCCCAGGAGCTCATGATGCCCATCATGGTCGATGTCGAGCTGTGGCGTGAGTCCGGTCGTATCGATGCCTATGGCAAGGAGCTCGTGCGCTTTGACGATCGTCATGGTCGCGAGTTCGTCCTGGGCCCCACGCACGAGGAGACCGTCACGGCCCTGGTGCGCAACGAGCTGCGCTCCTACAAACAGCTGCCCGTTAACCTGTACCACATCCAGGATAAGTTCCGCGACGAGTTCCGTCCCCGCTTTGGCCTGATGCGCGGCCGCGAGTTCATCATGAAGGACGCCTATAGCTTCTCCGCCACGCAGGAGAGCCTGCAGGAGGAGTACGACAAGATGAAGCAGGCCTATGCCAACATTTGCGAGCGCTGCTACATCAAGGCTCTGCCCGTTGTCGCCGACTCCGGCGAGATCGGCGGCGACACTTCCGTCGAGTACATGGCTCTGGCCGACGCCGGCGAGGCTTCGCTGGTCTACTGCGACGATTGCGGCTTTGCTGCCGATGACGAGGCTGCAAGCACCAAGGTCGTTGTGACCGAGGGCCCCGGCGATGGTACGCTTACCAAGGTTGAGACTCCGGGTATGGGCACCATCGAGGCCGTTGCAAAGTTCTTCGGCTTCCCCGAGAACGGTACGCGAAAGTCGCTGGCACTCATCGACGCTGAGGGCAAGCCGGTCGTGGCCATTGTCCCGGGCGACCACGAGCTCAATGACTGCAAGGCCGAGCATGTCTTTGGCAAGGGCTATCGCATGATGACCGACGAGGAGCTTCAGACGAACGGCCTGCACAAGGGCTTTATCGGACCGGTCAACCTGCCCGAGGGCATCCGTCTGGTGTGCGACGAGAGCCTGCGCGAGTCCAAGCAGTGGGCCTGCGGTGCCAACGAGGTCGATTATCACTTTACCGGGGCCTGTCCCGAACGCGACTTTACCGTCGACGAGTGGGCCGACCTAGTCACCGTCGTTGCCGGCGATCCCTGCCCGCACTGCGGCAAGCCGCTCTCTGCTGCTCGCGGCATCGAGGTCTCCCAGGTCTTCCAGCTGGGCACCAAGTATTCCGAGGCCATGGGTGCCACCTTTATGGACGAGGACGGCAAAGAGAAGCCGCTCATCATGGGTTGCTACGGCGTGGGCGTGTCCCGCTCGCTTGCTGCCGTCGTGGAGCAGCACAACGACGAGCACGGCATCGTCTGGCCGGTCTCCGTTGCCCCGTACGAGGTCGCGGTGATTCCGCTCGATTCCAAGAAGGAGGAGTGCGCTACCGTCTGCGAGCAGATCGTTGATGGCCTGTGTGCCGAGGGCATCGAGGTCGTCGTCGACGACCGCGACGAGCGTCCCGGCTTTAAGTTTGCCGATAACGACCTTATGGGTTTCCCGTATCAGGTCGTTCTGGGTAAGCGTGGCCTCAAGAATGGTACTGTGGAGCTCAAGGACCGTGCTACGGGCGAGCGCGAGGACGTGGCGATCGACGAGGTCGTTGCCAAGGTTGCCGAGCTTGTTAAGGCAGCCCGCCGTTAATCGACGATTTCGCTTGTAGTTCGATATGTGGGACGGCCCCGCATTTCTCCAATCGGGGAGATGCGGGGCCGTCCTATTATCTTGTAGCATCCTCGATATCTAAAAGGAAAACCCCACAGCCCATGCGAGCTGCGGGGTTTTCCATTGTGCCTCCGATGCGAAATAAATCGCTCAGATATTACTGATAATCGACGACGTCGATCCAGTTCTTCAGGAACTCATCGTTCACGTTGCGCTTACGAGCGAGCTCGGAAGCGGCGACGATGCTCGTCCACTGACGCACGACCTGCATGGGCATGTCGGCACGGTCGCAGTAGAGCTCCAGGTAGGCCTCAGCCTGATCCTTGCTGTTGAGGGCAAAGAGCAGGTAGGTGGTGGCAACGTCGGCAGCAGGGGAGCCCTGGGTGGCGTGTGCCCAGTCGCACACATAGAGCTGGCCATCGTCGCCGACGATGACGTTGGAGGGGTTGAAGTCGCCGTGGCAGACCTTGAACTCCTTGGTCATGCCGTCCAGACGCTCCTGAAGGTTGTAGCGCGTGGTGGCATTGAGCTGATCAAGGCTGTCGATCATGCGGGCGAACTTGTCGCGCTGACGGTTGAGCAGCGGGGAGGTGTAGCCGTGGATCTCGATCTGGAGGTCGACGAACATCTCGAGGTACTCACCAAAGCGCTGGGGCTCGGCAGTCATCTTCTCGGCAAGGGTGGTGCCCGGAACCTTCTCGGTCACGAGCGCCCAGCCGTTGGCGTTCTCGAGCTGGGAAACCTCGAGAGCCTTGGGGCTGCGGATGCCGCACTCATTGATGCGGGCAAGATTCAAAGCCTCGTTGAACACGTCGGAGACAGGCTTGGTCTCGTTAAAGACCTTGACGATCTTGTCGCCCAGGTCGTAAACGACCTTGTTGCCACGGCGGACGAGCTCGGTCTTGGAATCGGGTAGCAGCATGGTTGCATCCTTTCAACGATGCGATAGAAGCGACGGCGGGGGTGTGTGAAACACCCGTGCACCCCCGCCGTTAAAAACCGTGCTAAAACTAGCAGACGGCGTAATCCTGGGGCTCGCGGCCGTAGTAGGCGTCCA
Organism: Collinsella aerofaciens ATCC 25986; assembly: GCF_964239575.1. Taxonomy (GTDB): domain Bacteria; phylum Actinomycetota; class Coriobacteriia; order Coriobacteriales; family Coriobacteriaceae; genus Collinsella; species Collinsella aerofaciens_BQ. Next base: position 78,745 of record NZ_CAXSQQ010000003.1, on the reverse strand, counting down.
GGTAGAGCTCCTTGATCTCGCTCATGAGCGGGTAGCGCGGGTTGGCGCCGGTGCACTGGTCGTTGAATGCCTGCTCGGTCATCTCGTCGAGGGTGTCGAGGAAGTACTGCTCGTCAACACCGTAGTCGGCGATGGTCTTCTTGACGCCGATAAAGTCCTTGAGCTCCTCGAGCTTCGTGATGAAGTTCTCGAAGACCTCCTTGTCGTCCTTGCCCTCGATACCGCAGTACTTGGCCATCTCGGCGTAGTTGTGCAGCGCGTTGGGGTAAGGATACTGGGAGAACGTGCCCATCTTGACGGGGGCCTCAGCAGCGTTGTAGCGCATGACGCGGGTCAGGATGACGGCGTTGGCGAGGCCGTGGGGCAGGTGATGGAAGGCGCCGAGCTTGTGGGCCATGGAGTGGTTGAGGCCCAGGAAGGCGTTGGCGAAGGCCATACCGGCCATGCAAGAGGCGTTGTGCATCTCCTCGCGGGCGTGCGGGTCCTTGGCGCCGTTCGTGAAGCTGGAGGGCAGGTTCTCAAAGACGAGCTTGGCAGCGCGCTCGGAGAGGCCCTTGGTGTAGTCGGAAGCCATGATGGAGACGTAGGACTCGATGGCGTGGGTCATGACGTCGATGCCGGAGGCAGCGGTCAGGCCGCGCGGGGCGGTCATGCAGTTGTCGGCGTCGACGATAGCCATGTTGGGGAGCAGCGCGTAGTCGGCGAGCGGCCACTTGATGCCGGTCTCCTTGTCGGTGATGATGGCGAACGGCGTGCACTCGGAGCCGGTACCCGAGGAGGTCGGGACGGCGACGAAGTAGGCCTTCTTGCCCATCTCGGGGAAGGTGAAGATACGCTTGCGGATGTCCATGAAGTCCATGGCCATGTCCTCAAACTTGCACTCGGGGTGCTCGTACATCATCCACATGATCTTGCCGGCGTCCATAGCGGAGCCACCGCCGACGGCGATGATGACGTCCGGCTCAAAGAGAGCCATCTGCTTGGCGCCGCGACGTGCGCACTGCAGCGACGGATCGGGCTCGACGTCGTAGAAGCAGTCGTGGGCGATGCCCATCTCGTCGAGCTTGGCCTCGATGGCGCGGGTGTTGCCATTCTTGAAGAGGAACTGGTCGGTGACGATGAAGGCACGCTTCTTGCCCATGACGTTGCCCAGCTCGTCGAGGGCGACGGGCGTGGAACCCTTCTTGAAGTAGACCTTCTCGGGAGCGCGGAACCACAGCATGTTCTCACGGCGCTCGGCCACAGTCTTAACGTTGATCAAGTGCTTCACCCCAACGTTCTCGGAGACGGAGTTGCCGCCCCAGGAGCCGCAGCCCAGGGTCAGAGACGGCTTCATGCCAAAGTTGTACAGGTCACCGATGCCGCCGTGCGAGGACGGGGTGTTGATGACGATACGGCAGGCCTTCATGACGTGCTCGAACAGGCTGATCTTCTCGGCCTGAGCGGGGTGCACGTACAGAGAGGCGGTGTGGCCCGGGCCACCGGCGAGCACCAGGTGCTCGGCCTTGTCGACGGCCTCCTGGAAGTCCTTGGCGTGGTACATGGCCAGGACCGGGGAGAGCTTCTCGTGGGAGAACTCCTCCTTGGCGGGGTCGGTGGAGGTGACCTCGGCGATCAGGATCTTGGTCTTGGCGGGAACCTCGATGCCGGCGAGCTCGGCGATCTTGGCAGCGGCCATGCCGGGGATGCGGTGATCGAGAGCGCCGTTCTTGAACATGGCGGCACGCAGGGCCTCCATCTCGGCACCCTGCTTGACGAAGTAGCAGCCGCGCTTCCGGAACTCGGCCTTAACCTGGTCATAGATGCTGTCGATGACGGTCACGGACTGCTCGGAAGCGCAGATCATGCCGTTGTCGAAGGTCTTGGAGTGGATGATGGAGTTGACGGCGAGCAGCACGTCGGCGGTGTCGTCGATGACGACCGGGGTGTTACCGGCGCCAACGCCCAGGGCGGGCTTGCCCGAGGAGTAAGCGGCCTTGACCATGCCCGGGCCACCGGTGGCGAGGATGATGTCGACGTCGCGCATGACCATGTTGGTCAGCTCGATGGAGGGGACATCGACCCAGCCGATGATGCCCTCGGGGGCGCCGGCCTTGACGGCGGCGTCAAGCACGAGCTTGGCGGCGGCGATGGTGCACTTGGCGGCAGCCGGGTGCGGGGAGATGATGATGGCGTTGCGGGTCTTCAGGCAGATCAGCGTCTTGAAGATCGCGGTGGAGGTGGGGTTGGTCGTCGGGATGACGGCGCCCACGATGCCGATGGGCTCGGCGATCTTGGTGATGCCGTAAGCCTCGTCGCGCTCCAGGACACCACAGGTCTTGGTGTTCTTGTAAGCGTTGTAGATGTACTCTGCGGCGTAGTGGTTCTTGATGACCTTGTCCTCAAGAACGCCGCGGCCGGTCTCCTCGATGGCCATTTTCGCCAACGGGATACGAGCCTTGTTGGCGGCCATGGCGGCCTCATAGAAGATCTTGTCGACCTGCTCCTGCGTGTACGTAGCAAAAAGCGCCTGGGCCTCTCGCATCTGAGCGAGCTTGGCCTCAAGCGCCTCTACGTTGTCCACAATTGCGGGAGTAGTGTTTTCCGGTGACTTTTTCACCATTTGTGTCTCCTTGCGATCGGAGATTTACCCTACAAGATGCATGATAGCAAGAAATAATTCGGTGAACGGTAAGATTCCTGTAAAAGGCACACTAAAACGCTTCAACAAACTGAAGCGTTTTAACTAAAATTATCTGCCTGCTGCATCGCCCCGCTCATTGGGGAGAGACTTACATGAGTATTTCAATGGGAAAACGGGGAGAACGGGGCACCTGTTTGATAATCGCTATTCGCGGGTCGCGGTTGAGTCGGACACGCAGGTGGTGCAGCTGCTCGACTATATTCATCTCAATCCCGTGAAAGGTGTGCTCAACTCGCTCGAGGCGTACCGCTGGTCAATCTACAAGGCATATCAGCTGAGCTATGATTCCTTTGACATCTGCAAACACTCATGTAAGTTTGTCCCCAATGAGTGCAAAAAAGGCGCCCTCCGTAGTGGAGGACGCCTTTGGTAAGTTCTATGTGAACGCGAGGTCTTTTACCCGGAGAGTCCGAGGTACTTGTTGGTAAGACCTTATTTAGGAGCGCGCAACCTTGCCGGACTTGAGGCAGGTGGAGCAAACGTTCATCTTGCGACGGTGACCATCGACGACGACGTAGACGCGCTGGATGTTGGGGCGGAACTTACGGTTGGTGACGCGGTGAGAGTGGCTGATGGAGCGACCGGCAACGGGGTGCTTACCGCAAACTTCGCAAACTTTGGACATAACTGACCCTCCTTGGGCGACAAACGAACATGTCGCGTTAACAAACAAGCCTGAACTATAGCACAGAAGTCATTCCCTGTGCGCAATCTACACAGAGATATTTCTCTTTTGGCGATAGTGCCCACGCCACGGCCCTGGACGTAGATCCGATTTGCGTGCAGCAGGGGGGATTATGCCAGCTCGCAACAAGGTTTTCAAGCTCGTCCCACAAATATATATAGGTTTATTGAGCGTAGGGCTCCGTTTACGGATTGCTCTGTATTTATGCTCGCAATTAAGCTCAAGGTTGGCTACACTATCCCTTGACCATTAAAGGGGTACGAGATACCCACATGGAATTACATAGCTGCCAAAGAGCAGCCCTTCCTGTGGGTGTCTGGTCCGCTTTGAGCGGTCGGGCATCTATTTTTTTGACTGTGTCAGCAGTCAAGACATGTGAGGAAGGAGATCGATGGGCACGACTTCCCCCAAGGCGGTCATCATGGACGAGACCGCCGTCAATCGAGCGATGACCCGCATCGCGCACGAGATTCTCGAGCGCAACGAGGGCTGTGAAGACCTCGCTCTGGTCGGCATCGTCACGCGCGGCGACCTTCTGGCAAAGAAGCTCGCCGAGGAGATCAAGGAGATCGAGGGCGTCGACGTTCCGCTCGGCAGCCTGGACATCAGCTTCTACCGCGATGACTATGCGACCAATTTCGCTCCCGCGATCCACGCTACCAACATTCCCTTCAGCGTCGACGGCAAGCGCGTCGTGTTGGTGGACGACATCCTGTATACGGGCCGTACCATCCGCGCCGCTCTCGACGCCGTCATGGACCTGGGCCGTCCGAGCCGTGTTGAGCTGGCAGTTCTCGTTGACCGTGGCCACCGTGAGCTCCCCATCTCGCCGGACTTTGTCGGCAAGAACGTTCCCTCGTCGCATGAGGAGAACGTGCACCTATATATGAAGGAAGTCGACGGCCACACCGCCGTCGAGATTAACGACGTCGCGCCGGGTTCCCACGTGGGCTCCGCGCCGCTGGGAGGTGAGTAGTACCGTGGCGTTCAACCATAAGCACCTGATCGACATTACCGAGTACTCCGAAGAGGACATCAAGCTCATCCTCGAGACCGCCAAGGCGTTCTCCGAGGTCAACGAGCGTGCGATCAAGAAGGTCCCCACGCTCAAGGGCAAGACCATCGTCAACATGTTCAACGAGCCTTCGACGCGCACCCGCAGCTCCTTCGAGCTTGCCGAGAAGCGTCTTTCGGCCGACAGCCTCAACTTTGGCGGCTCCTCGACCTCTACGGTCAAAGGCGAGAGCCTTGTCGACACCGTCGAGACCCTCAACGCCTACAAGATTGATTGCATCGTCGTGCGCGATAAGCACGCCGGTGCTCCCTACATCGTCACGCAGAACTCGCCCGCGAGCGTCATCTGCGCCGGTGACGGCAAGCACAACCATCCCACGCAGGCCCTGCTCGACCTGTATACCATCTGGGAGCACAAGGGTGACTTCCACGGTCTGAAGGTCGCCGTCGTCGGCGATATCGCCCACTCCCGCGTCTGCGGCTCGCTGATCCCTGCTCTTAAGATCATGGGCTGCGAGACCTACGCCGTCGCCCCCGGCACGCTGCTGCCGCCGGCGACCGAGGTTCTGGGTTGCGACCACGTGACGAGCGACCTCGATTCCGTCCTGCCCGAGCTGGACGTCGTCTACATGCTGCGCGTGCAGCAGGAGCGCCTCGAGGGCGCTCCGTTCCCCACGATTCGCGAGTACCACAAGCTCTTCGGCCTGACCAAGGACCGCGAGAAGCTCATGAAGCCCGATGCGATCATCTGCCACCCGGGCCCCATCAACCGCGGCGTCGAGTTCGACTCCTATATGGCCGACCACCCGCAACGCTCCGTCATCCTGGAGCAGGTCTACGCCGGTATCTGCGTGCGTATGGCTATCCTGTATCTGCTGCTTGGAGGTGCCGATAATGGCCTTGCTTCTTAAGAATGCCCACGTCGTCGACCCGTCCGTCGAGCTTGACGGTGTCGTTGACGTCCTGATTGACGGCGACAAGATCGCCGAGGTCGGCGAGAATCTCGCCGTCGAGGGAGCCGAGGTCCGCGACCTTTCCGGCAAGTACCTCGTCCCCGGTCTGGTGGATATGCACGTTCACCTTCGCGAGCCCGGCTACGAGGTCAAAGAGGACATCGAGAGCGGCACCCGCGCAGCTGCCAAGGGCGGCTTTACCGGCGTGTGCTCCATGCCCAACACCGATCCCGTCACCGATAACGGCACCGTCGTGGAGTTCGTCAAGTCCCGCGCTGCCGAGGTCGGTCACTGCCGCGTCTATCCGTCGGGCGCCATGACCCGCGGTCTTAAGGGCGAGGCTATGTCCGAGATGGGCGATATGGTCGCCCACGGCGCCGTCGCCTTCACCGACGACGGTCGCGGCGTGCAGGGCGCGGGCATGCTCCGTCGTTGCATGGACTACGGCAAGATGTTCGGCAAGGTCTTTATGAGCCACTGCCAGGACGAGGACCTGGTCGGCCATGGCCAGATCAACGAGGGCAAGGTCTCTACCCGTTTGGCTCTCGAGGGCTGGCCAGCTGCCGGCGAGGAGCTCCAGATCGCCCGCGACATCGAGATCGCCAAGCTGACCGGTGCCAAGCTGCACATTCAGCACATCTCCACCGCCCATGGCCTGGAGATCGTGCGTGCCGGTAAGGCCGCTGGCGTTCAGGTTACCTGCGAGGCCACCCCGCACCACATGTTCCTGACCGAGAACGACCTGGACGAGACCTACAACACCTCGCTCAAGGTCAATCCGCCGCTGCGTACCGAGGAAGATGCCGAGGCCATCCGTCAGGGCGTCATCGACGGCACCGTCGACGCTATCGTCACCGATCACGCTCCCCACACCCCGTGGGAGAAGGCCCGCGAGTTCGAGCTTGCGCCCTTTGGCATGATCGGCCTCGAGACCTCGCTGTCGCTCGTACTCACCGAGCTGGTCAACACGGGCAAGATGAGCATGGGCCGTATGGTCGAGCTCATGGCCATCAAGCCGCGTGAGATCCTGGGCCTCGACCAGGTTCAGGTCAAGGCGGGCTCCGTTGCCGACCTGACCGTGTTCGACCCCTCTGCCACCTGGACGGTCGGCGAGGACGGTTACGAGTCGCGCGCCGAGAACTCCGGTTTTGCCGGCCGCACGCTTACCGGTCGTGCTACCGATGTGTTTGTCGGCGGTAAGCAGACGCTCGCCGACGGCTGCATCTGCTAGCATAGCCTTATCGCTTTTGTGCGCGGTGCCCTTGCGGTGCCGCGCTTTCTGTTCGTTTTGACCATGCAACCGCATGGGGGATTGGAGCGTCTATGCCCACACCTTCCACTGCACGCATGCACGACTTCGAGGTCGTCTCGAACCAGGAGATCGCCGATGGCATCTTCTCGCTCGTCATCTCGGCCCCCAAGCTTGCAAGTGCGCTCAAGCCCGGCCAGTTTGTGAACATTGCCGTGCCCGGCGATGCGTCCTCGCTGCTTCGCGTGCCCTTGAGCTTCTATCGCGCTGACGCCGAGGCCGGTACCGTCGAGCTGTGGTACGCCGTCGTGGGTGACGACACCCGTCGTCTGTCGCAGATGGGCCCTGACTCCACCTCTAACCTGCTGGGCCCCGGTGGCCGTGGCTGGATGGTACCCGAGGGCACCAGGAAGGCCCTGCTCGTCGCCGGTGGCATCGGCGTTCCGCCTGTGCTGTGTCTTGCCGGTATGCTTGCCGAGCAGGGCGTGGATGTTGACGTGTGCCTGGGCTTTGGCACCGCTTCCAAGGCCGTGGGTGTCGATGAGTTCCGCGCGCTGGGCGCCACGGTCAACGTTTGCACCGACGACGGCTCGCTCGGCACGCACGGTTTTTGCACCGATCCTGCCGCCGTGCTGCTCGGCGAGGGCGGCTACGACTACGTCGCCAGCTGCGGCCCCGCTGTCATGATGAAGAAAGTCGCCGCCGCTGCCGCCGAGGCCGGTGCGTACTGCGAGGTGTCGCTTGAGCGCATGATGAGCTGTGGCTTTGGCGCCTGCAACACCTGCAATGTCGAGACGGTCGACGGTATGAAGGGCGCTTGCATGTGCGGCCCCGTGTTCGATGCTTCCAAGGTGGTGGTCTTCTAGTGGGTACCGTGAACATGGCCGTCGATTTCGGCGGCGTCAAGATGCAAAACCCCATCAACACCGCAGCCGGTACCTTTGGCTACGGCTGGCAGTTCCAGAACTTCTTTGATGTTTCCCAACTGGGCGCCATCACCACCAAGGGTTGCGCAGCCGAGCCCTGGCCCGGTAACCCCGCGCCCCGCATGGCCGAGATCCCCGGCGGTATGATCAACTCCGTGGGCCTTCAGAACCCCGGCGTGGCCGCCTTTGCTCGCGAGTCCGGTCCGTGGCTCGAGCAGCTCTCCAAGGACGGCTGCCAGGTCATCTGTCAGGTTGCCGGCCACTCCGTTGACGAGTTTGTCCGCGCACTCGAGATGTATGTCGAGCTGTGCCCCTGGGCTGCCGGCTACGAGATCAACGTGAGCTGCCCCAATATCGCCGCCGGCGGTGCCGCCATGGGCTCCACGCCCGAGGGCGCCTCTTCCGTTATGGCTGCCTGCCGCAAGGTGACCGATAAGCCGCTGTTCGTGAAGATGGCGCCGGTCAACGTCGCCGAGATCGCCAAGGCCCTCGAGGCTGCCGGCGCCGACGGCCTTTCGGTCATCAACTCCATTCAGGGCATGGCCATCGACGTCCATACCCGCAAGTCCCGCGTGGCCAAGCCCAAGGGCGGCCTTTCGGGCCCGCTGTGCCACCACATCGCCGTGCGCATGGTCTGGGAGGTTGCCCAGGCCGTCGATATCCCCATCAACGGTGTCGGCGGTGTCATGACCGGTGAGGATGCGGCTGAGTTTATCCTGGCCGGTGCCACCTGCGTGTCGGTCGGCATGGCCAACTTCGTCGATCCGTGCGCTTCGCTCAAGATCGCGCATGAGCTCGAGGCCTGGGCCGAGTCCCAGGGCGTAAAGGACATCAACGAGCTGGTAGGTGCTTTCGAATGCTAGAGACCGATGCCCGCGACCGCGTAATCGTCGCCCTCGACTGCGATCGTGAACGTTCGCTCGAGCTCGCCCACGAGCTTTCGGGCCATGCCGCCTGGCTCAAGGTTGGCATGACGCTCTATTACGCTGAGGGCCCCGAGATCGTCAAGACCTTTAAGGACCTGGGCTTTAAGGTCTTCCTTGACCTTAAGTTCCATGATATTCCGCATCAGGTTCGCGGTGCCGCCCGTTCGGCCTCGCTTGCCGGTGCCGACCTGCTCTCGGTTCACGGCTTGGGTTCGGGCGCCATGCTCGCTGCCTGCCGCGAGGGTGCCGAGGAGGCGCGCGAGGACCGCGCCAAGCTCGTCGCCATCACCGTGCTCACGAGCATGAATCAGGATGCCTTGAGCGAGATCGGCGTCGAGTCGCCCGTGGCCGAGGAGGCCGCCCGCCTGGCAAAGCTCGCTCAGGCAAACGGCATCGATGGCATCGTGTGCTCGCCGATGGAGGCTCACGACATGCGTGAGCTGCTGGGCCCTGATGCCCTGATCGTGACTCCGGGTGTGCGTCCGGTGGGTGCCGCCTTAGGTGACCAGTCCCGCGTGGCGACGCCTTCCCAGGCTATCGAGCGTGGCGCAAGCCACATTGTGGTGGGCCGTCCCATCACCGGTGCCGACGATCCGGTTGCCGCCTTTGACGCCATCGTCGCTGAGCTGGTCGAAAACGTCGCGTAAAAGATTCCCCTAAGTCACCACTTTTGGGTTTCATTAGCACAAAATAGCCCCTGTGCCTGCGTAAACTTTCCCATCCTTTGTGTGGAATCGCAGGTCAGGGGCTTAACTTTGGGCGCAGTATATTGCACTTTTTGCGGGTATCGTCTAACCTATGGAGCCGCGATTGGGCATTTTGTACGTTCTACGTGCTAAAATGCCAATTATTGAATCAGATATAACCCAACTACTTGGAGGTACGAATGGCACTCCCTCAGCTTACCGATGAGCAGCGCAAGCAGGCTCTTGAGAAGGCTGCTGCCGCACGTCACGCCCGCGCTGAGCTTCGCGAGCAGATCAAGAAGGGCGAGAAGTCCCTTGAGTCCGTGCTCAACTCCGATGACCCCATCGCTTCCCGCATGAAGGTTTCCACCCTCATCGAGTCTCTCCCTGGTTATGGCAAGGCCAAGGCCGCCAAGATCATGGAGGAGCTCGGTATCTCCGCTACCCGTCGCGTCCAGGGCCTCGGCGTCCGTCAGCGCGAGCAGCTCCTCGAGCAGCTGACCAAATAAGTGAGCGCTCAGGATTCCAAGCTCTTTGTGATTTCTGGACCGTCAGGCGCAGGCAAGGGTACGCTCGTCACTCGTGTGCGCGAGCGCCGCTCGAACCTGGGCCTGACGGTTTCGGCTACCACGCGAGCACCACGCAAAGGTGAGGTCGACGGCGTCAACTACTTTTTTCTGACGCGCGAGGAGTTCGACCGCCGCGTGGCAAACGGCGAGTTTGTTGAGTGGGCCGAGGTCCACGGTAACTGCTACGGCACGTTGGTGAGCGAGGTCACATCCAAGCTCGCCTCGGGCGCGTCTCTGATTTTGGAGATCGATGTCCAGGGCGCCCTGCAGGTGAAGGAGCGTTTCCCCGAGGCCGTGCTGATCTTTATCAAGCCGCCTTCGCTTGAGGTGCTCCGCGAGCGTCTAGTCGGTCGCGGTACCGAGACGCCCGAGACGATTGAGCTGCGTATGGCAAACGCCGCCGATGAGCTTGCCCTTGCCGACCGCTACGACGACGTCGTGGTTAATGACGATCTCGACCGCGCGACCGATGAACTCGTTCGCGTTCTCGATATGCATGAAAGGATCTGAGGTCCGTGTCCGTTGTAAAGCCTTGCATTGACGATCTTCTGGAGAAGACCGATCACAACCGCTTCCTGCTTGCTTCGCTTGCCTCCAAGCGCGCCTGCGATATTAACAGCATGCTGCGTGGCCAGCACAACCGCGTGCTTGCCGTCCAGGATGTCGATGACATCACCATCGGGCTTTCCGGTGCCGATACCATTTCGATGGCTATGGACGAGATTGTCGACGGCGACATCTCTTACGACGAGGCCCGTTACGAGAAGGCGCTCGGCCACAAGGTTGCTGAAGCCTAAATGGCGGCTCGCGTCTGCCTGGTCCACTATCACGAGGTTGGACTGAAGGGTAAGAACCGCGCACATTTTGAGCATATCCTCATGGATAACATTAAGGCGGCCTTGGCCGCCTTTTCCGTGAATGCCGTGTCTCGAATTTCCGGTTATATCCTCGTGACCTTTAACGAGCATCAGGCCGACGAGGCGGCGCGTGTCATTCGCACCGTTCCCGGCGTTGCTCGCGTGTCTTTGGCGTATCACACCAATCGCGACCCTCAGGAGTACTGTGCCGCCGCCGTGAAGGCGCTGCGCGAGTTTGGTTCCTTCGATTCGTTTAAGGTGCACGCCAAGCGCTCCAATACCGACTATGAGCTCACCTCGATTGACATCAACCGTCAGGTGGGCGAGGTGTTGTGTGAGGCCTTCCCCGATAAAAAGGTTCAAATGCACGACCCCGATGCGATGGTGCACGTACTGGTGGTCCAGGGTAGCGTTTATGTGTACGCGCGCTCCGAGCGCGGCGTGGGCGGTCTGCCGGTGGGATCTGCCGGCAAGGTCGTGACGCTGCTTTCTTCGGGTATCGATTCTCCGGTAGCGACCTGGATGCTCGCGCGTCGCGGCGCGGTGTGCGTGCCGGTACATTTCTCCGGTCGTCCGCAGACGCCCGACACGAGCGAGTATTTGGTGCAGGACATCATCCGTGCGCTTGAGCCGGGTGTCCAGATCGGCCGCCTGTACGTGGTGCCGTTTGGCGACTGCCAGCGTGAGATTTCGGTCACCTGTCCCAGCAACCTGCGCGTGATCATGTATCGCCGCATTATGTATTCGGTTGCCGAGCGCATTGCACACATCGAGGGCGCCAAGGCTATCGTGACGGGCGAATCGCTTGGACAGGTTGCCTCCCAAACGCTTGAGAATATCATGGCCGTTAACGAGGCCGTGAAGATCCCCGTGTTCCGTCCTCTCATCGGTTCGGACAAGCAGGAGATCATCGCGCGTGCCGAAGAGATCGGTACCTTCGATATCTCGACCGAGGCCGCTCCCGACTGCTGCACGCTCTTTATGCCGCGCCGCCCCGAGACGCACGCCAAACTCGATGCCGTGCATGAGGCGTGGGAGTTGTTCGATCACGAGGAGATGATTGAGCGCCTGCTCAAGCAGACCGAGTACATCGACTTCGAGAGCAACACGTATAAGGCTCCTAAGACCTTAAAACGCAAACATTCGGAGCTTGCTCCGCGTGAGATTTACCAAGATCACGAGTAAATTTGTGCATAGACCGACGATACGCTTGCATCGTCGGTCTTTTGCTATCTGGGCATTTTGCGGCTAAGTGTTCATTTGCTGACGTGTGCCTGAATAAATGGACAGATTTGTGCAAGGTTTTGGTCAGCTTTTGGTTTGACCGAGAAAACCGGTTTTGGGGCGTGGCTGTTGTGGAACTCCTTTCCTGACACGATGGTGTTGGGAGGTTTTGCTATGGCGCAGCGCGAACAACACGAACGGGTCAAACGGATGGACCGCTTGGCGGACAAGCTGCTCGGTCATAAGGCAGTGGTGATGGCGATACTGGTCGTCATTGCGATGGCGAGCGGCTTGGCGATGGCGAACCTTGGCGGCGGTGCCGGTGGTGTGTCGTTTGAGCGCACTGACGGTACGGGCTCGTTGGTGGAGCCGGGATCCGGTGATGCCTCGAGCGGAAAGACATCCGAAGGTTCTTCGACTAAGGCTTCTGCCGCGGCAGAGGTCTATGTCGATGTCGATGGCGCCGTTGTGTCGCCCGGTGTATATCGCCTCAAGGATGGCGCGCGGGTGGCTCAGGCGATTGATGCCGCCGGCGGGCTGGCGCCCGAGGCAGACGTTACGGGGCTCAATCGGGCATCTAAGGTCGTCGATGGACAGAAGATTCACGTTCCAACGGTAGGGGAGCAGCAGGCGTCCATTGCGGAAGCCGGTGTTGTTGGTGGGGCTTCCGCATCATCGGGTGTGAGTGGCGCAACAGGCCTAGTAAATATCAATACGGCAAGCGCGGCAGAGCTACAGACGCTCTCGGGCATCGGTCCCTCCATGGCCCAGTCGATTATCGATGAGCGGACAAAGAACGGTGCTTTTGCTTCGGTTGACGATCTGATGCGTGTGTCGGGAATCGGCGAGAAGAAGCTTGCCAAAATCAAAGATTGCATCTGCGTATGAGTGCGACCGAGCGCGAGCATGTGATGCCTCCGCGGCCCCTGATGCCGTGGACGATGGCCCTGTGTGCCGGCATGTGCATGAGCTGCGCCTTGGTGCTCAACGTGACCGCTGATGCGCTGCTGAGGGAGCAGGCGCCGGCGGTCGGGCCGCTATGGGCCATTCCCGTCGCGGCGGCGGTATTCGTTGTGCTGGCTCAATCTTGTGCGCGGCTTGCCCCTTGGAAGCGGTGGCTGTATGCCGCGTCCGTCGGTCTCGTGGCGGGAGCGGTCGTCTCGGCGTGGTGGGCTGTGGGCGCGCTAAGCGCCTCGAAGGCGCTCGACGCTCGAGCGGCAAGCAGCCTCGAGTCTGTCGTGCAGGGTGATCCATCCATAAACGACGACGTGTATTCCTATACCTGCGAGGCACGCGCGGACGGCAAGAACTTGGCAACGGTTCGCCTATCGTGTGACCGCGAGCTCAGGGTCGGGGCGCACATGCGTGTTATCGGTCGCGTTTCACGTTTTGAGAACGATGCGTATGGACGATCGCGTGTGCTCCGAGGCGAGGTATGCAAGGTAAAAGCCGTTCGGATTTTATCGGTCGATGAGGGCTCTCCGGGGCCGCTGCTTCGGCTGCGAAATGGGCTGCTTGCGTCCATCGCGCCTGCGACCGACCCGGCGCGTGCGTTCATAGCCGGTGTCGTCTGCGGTCGTTCGGCCGAGCTGCACGCCCAACCGGCGGGCGACTGGTTTTCGGTGACGGGAACGGCGCATCTAATCGCCGTCTCGGGCAGCCATTTGGCTATCGTGGGGTTTGTAATCGAGGGTGTATTGCAAAAGACTCGGTGCTCACGTGGTCTTCAGCGGGCGATATTGGCGATAACGCTTGTGGGCTACGCTGCTTTTACGGGCGCGTCTCCCTCGGCCGTGCGCGCGTGCTGCATGGTGTTCACGACGCTTGTCGTAAACGGCGCGGGGCGTCGCCGGCACGGCGCATCGGCACTCTTCGCAACCATGTCCATCTTTGTGCTACTGCGGCCGACGGTGCTGTTCGAGATAGGCTTTCAGCTTTCATGTGCCAGCGTCTTTGCCATCCTGTGCTTTTGCCCGTACGCCTCCTACGCTTTGGGTGAGCTGGGTGTGCCATCGGGCATTGCCAGTATGCTTTCCGTCACACTGTGCTCGCAGTTGGCGACGCTCCCCATTACCATTCCTGCCTTCGGTACGTTCTCGCTCATTGCTCCGTTGGCAAATGCGGTCATTGGTCCGGTGGTGAGCGTACTGCTTGCTGTGTCGATCGTGCTGGTTCCCTTTTCGCTCGTGGGACCGTTGCGGGCTTGGGCGCTCGTTGTGCCCATGATTGCCGCCCGTTGCGCGCTGTTCTTCGAGCAGCTGTTTGCCGCCGTGCCGGGTGCATCCGTGAGCGTGCCGCCCGATAGCGTGTGGATTTACCTAGTGCCGTGTTTGCTGGCGGCCCTGCTGGTCTGGTGGCCGCGTCCCCGTGCGCTCCCTATGGCGGTGGGGCTTGCATGTCTGGTGCTCTTGGCTGCGATTCCGTACGTCTTTTGGGATCGATTCGCTCCGCCTTCGGTGACGGTACTCGATGTGGGCCAGGCCGATGCGATTCTTATTCGCCAGGGCGGCGCAGTGGCGCTCGTCGACTGCGGGCTCGACGAGCGCGTGGTGGCGGCGTTGGTTCGCAATAACGTGCACCATATCGATGCCGTCTTTGTGACGCATTGGGATGAGGACCACTGGGGTGGTCTGCCTGCCGTGCTCGAACAGTTTTCGGTCGGAACGATTGCCGTGGCGGCGGATGCGTTGGAGGATGCTCCTGCCGAGGTATTGAACCGACCTGGCGTGGAGTATCGGCAGGTGTGCCGTGGGGATACGGTCGACATCGGCTCTTTTTGCGCCCGCGTGGTGTGGCCAGTCGAGTCCGTGGATGGCGAGGGAAATGAGGACTCGCTTGTCCTGTTGCTCTCTTATGTTCAGGAAGGCAAGGGCCTGCGCATACTCCTCACCGGTGATGCCGAGCTTGACCAAGAACGGGAATTCGTGCAGGAGGTGGGGGATATCGATGTCCTTAAACTTGGGCATCACGGCTCTAAGGTTTCAGTTGATGGTGAGTTGCTGGACGTCCTGAAGCCCGAGCTTTCCCTCGCGAGCGCGGGCGAGGGGAATCGATACGGCCATCCGTCCGATGCCTGCATCGATGCCGTTAAGGAAGCGGGCGGCGTGTTCGCGTGCACCATCGAACACGGCGATATCACCATCACGCCGACTGCGAATGGCTTTGCGATGCGATGCCAGCGACCGTGACGACGTCGTTGGCGTGTGGTGGGCCCCTGGGCTAGAATGGCACGGAACGAATACGAAGGCCTGCGGGAGGGGAGCGCAATGTCCGAAACCGGTCTGCTGCCGGCATATCTGATCGTCGGTACCGACGGAGTCAAGCGCGATCACGCCGTCTCGCGTATGAAAGCGCGTCTGGAAAAGTCGGGTATGGTCGAGTTCAACCTCGACGAGCGCGATATGACCAAAGACCCCGATATCGAGTCCATTATCGGATCGCTTAACACCTTTCCGATGGGCAGCGAGTTTCGCCTGGTAATCCTTGATGGCTGCTCAAAGCTCGCTAAGGCTGTCTCGGAGCCGCTCGTCGAGTACCTCGCAAGTCCCAGCCCCACAACGGTCTGCCTCATCATCGCCGACTCGCTTGCCAAGAACACGCGCCTGTATAAGGCGATCGCCAAGATCGACAAGAAGGCCGTGATCGATTGCTCCGGCACCAAGCGCTGGGAGCTACCGCGCCGCGTTCAGCAGATGGCGACGCAGCATGGCAAGTCGATCTCGACGGCGGCCGCCGAGGAACTCGTCTCGCGTTCGGGTGAAAACACTCGCATGCTCGATAACGATTTGGCTAAGCTTGCCCAGATGGTCGAGGCGCCCCAGATTGAGCTTGCCGACGTTGAGCGCTGGATTGTGCGCACGGCCGAAGTCCAGCCCTGGGACTTTCTCAATGCGGTCTCGGCCCGTGACATGCGCCGTTCGCTCGAGCTCTTCAATCTAATGCCCGCCAAGAGCTACGTGTGGACGTACACATTGCTGTGCGGCCGCATTCGCGAGCTTATCGTTGCCAAGGCGCTCGATGCGCGCGGACAGGGTCGTGAGCTGGCCGCAACGCTCAAGCTCCAGTCCTGGCAGGTCAAGAATCACCTGACCTGGGCACGTCGCTTTTCGATGGCAGAGCTCGTTGCAGCGCTCGAGGGTGCCGTTGATGTGGAGCTCGCGCTCAAGGGTTCGGCCGATTCTGAGACCGCGCTTTTGCTCTGGATTACGAACATCTTGAGAAAATCGTGATGATACCTGCCTATTTGACAAATTCGTTCTATCCCTTTGAGGGGGAGCGTGCTATAGTAGGCGCTTGCATGACCTCACCGTGTCTCAGAGGTGTCATACATTTTTTTGCAAGGAACTCGAAAGGAACTCCAGAAGTGGCAAACATCAAGTCTCAGAAGAAGCGTATCCGCACCAATGAGGCAGCTCGCATGCGTAACAAGGCTGTCAAGTCCGAGCTCAAGACGCTGACCAAGCACGTCCAGTCCGCCGTCGCCGAGGGCGACGCCGAGAAGGCCCAGGCTGCCCTCAAGACCGTCACCAAGCGTCTCGACATGGCTGCCGCCAAGCATGTTATCCACAAGAACCAGGCTTCCAACCGCAAGTCCGGTCTTGCCAAGCTCGTGAACAGCATCAACGCTTAAGTTGTAAATTTCACACCACACAGATTACGCGCATAAATGGAGCCTGTTTTATGGAACAGACTCCATTTTTTGTACCGCTCGGGTAAGATAGTCCGCATGAATACTTCAATTGACATTTCCCACATCCGCAACTTCTCGATTGTTGCGCACATCGACCATGGCAAGTCCACGATCAGTGACCGCATTCTCGAGCTCACCCATACCGTCGACGAGCGCGACATGGAGTCGCAGCTGCTCGACACCATGGATATCGAGCGCGAGCGCGGCATCACGATCAAGTCCAATGCCGTTCGCGTGTCCTATGACGCCGACGATGGCGAGACGTATCAGTTCAATCTGATCGATACGCCGGGCCACGTGGACTTTACCTATGAGGTCTCGCGCTCGCTGGCAGCCTGTGAGGGCGCGGTGCTCGTTGTCGACGCCACGCAGGGCGTTGAGGCGCAGACCGTCTCTAACGCGACGCTCGCCATGAACGCCAATCTGGACATTGTGCCGGCCATCAACAAGATTGACCTGCCCTCGGCTCATCCCGACGAGGTTAAGACCGAGATCGAGGATGACCTGGCGATCCCTGCCGATGATGCCGTGTGTGTCTCGGGCAAGACCGGCGAGGGCATCCACGATCTGCTGGAGTCCATTGTCTTTTTGATCTCTCCGCCCAAGGGCGATGCGAACGCGCCGCTCAAGGCACTCATCCTGGATTCGTACTTCGACGAGTATCGTGGCGTCGTCGCCACGGTGCGCATCTTTGACGGCTCCATCAAAAAGGGCGATACCCTGCGCATGATGCAGGCAAAGGGCGACTTTTTGGTCGATGGTGTGGGCGTCAAGCGTCCCGCCGAGACCCCGGTCGACGCGCTGACGGTCGGCGAGGTCGGATACGTGGTCACGGGCCTGAAGGACCCCGAGGTCGTTCACGTGGGCGATACCCTCACGTGGGCGTCGAATCCCTGCCTCGAGCCGCTTCCCGGCTACCGCGAGGCTAAGCCCATGGTCTATACGGGCCTGTTCCCGATCGATAACAAGGACTACGAGAACCTGCGTGACGCGCTCGATAAGCTGCACGTCAACGACCCGTCGTTGGTGTGGGAGCCCGAGACCTCGGTGGCGCTCGGCTTTGGCTTCCGCGTGGGCTTCTTGGGCCTGCTGCATATGGAGGTCGTCAAGGAGCGCTTGGAGCGCGAGTTCAATCTTGACCTCATTGCCACGAGCCCCTCGGTGGACTATCACGTCTACAAGACTGACGGCGAGATGATTGATGTCCGCAGCCCGCAGGATCTGCCCGAGGCTACGCGCATCGAGCGCATTGAGGAGCCCTACCTCAAGGCAAAGATCATCTGCCCGCCCGAGTATACGGGTGCCGTCATGCAGCTCGCTATCGAGCACCGCGGCGTTACGACCGACATGATCCATCTCACGAGCAAGTCGGTCGAGATGCGCTTTGATATGCCGCTCGCCGAGCTCATTTTGGACTTCTTTGACCAGCTCAAGAGCCGTACCAAGGGCTATGCCTCGCTCGACTACGAGTTCAACGAGTACCGTCCCTCCGAGCTTGTGAAGCTCGATATCTTGCTTTCGGGTGATGAGGTGGACGCGCTGTCGTTTATCGTCCATAAGGACAAGGCCTATGGCCTGGCCCGTGGTCTGTGCGACAAACTTAAGGAGATCATCCCGCGTCAGCTGTTCGAGGTGCCCATCCAGGGTGCTATCGGCAACAAGATCATCGCCCGCTCCACCGTCAAGGCGCGTCGCAAGGACGTGCTTGCTAAGTGCTACGGCGGCGATATTTCGCGTAAGCGTAAGCTGCTCGAGAAGCAGAAAGAGGGCAAGAAACGCATGAAGGCCATCGGCTCGGTCGAGGTCCCGCAGGAAGCCTTTATGGCGATCCTCAAGGTGGACGAGTAGGTCTATGGCGCTTTCTGAATACAGCAAGCGGCTGCTGGGCGCCTATGCCGAGCAGCCGTTCCTTATGGCTCCCATGGCGGGCGTGACCGACCCTGCCTACCGCATCATGTGTCGTCGCCGCGGTGCTAACCTTGCCTACAGCGAGATGGTGAGCGTGGCGGGCCTTGCCTATGCCAGCAACAAGACCTGGCGCCTGGTGCTACCGGCCGACGAGGAGCAGCAGATTTGCGTGCAGCTCTTTGGCTCCAAGCCCGATCAGTTTGCGAGTGCCGTCGCTGCTGTCGAGGAACGCGTGGGCGATCGCCTGTCATTGATTGATATCAACATGGCTTGTCCGGCGCGCAAGGTCGTTACCAAGGGCGAGGGCTCGGCGCTTATGCGCACGCCCGATCTGGCCGAGAAGATCGTCGAGGCGGCGGTGGGCGCGGCACATGTGCCCGTGACTGTAAAGATCCGCAAGGGCTTTTATGCCGAGGACCGTAATGCCGCGACGTTTGCCCAGATGCTCGAAGGCGCCGGTGCCGCCGCAGTCGCCGTGCACGGTCGTTGTGCCACGCAGCTCTATACGGGCCAGGCCGATTGGTCTGTCGTCGATGAGGTTGCCGACGCTGTCGAGATTCCCGTGATTGGTTCGGGTGATGTGTTCTCGGCCGAGGACGCTGCTGAGCATCTGCAAGGCTCGGGTGCCAGCGCGGTGTTTATCGCGCGCGGCATCTACGGCAATCCGTGGGTGTTCGGTGATGCTCGCGCCCTTGCGCTCGATGGCACGCCGGTTCCTTCTCGCTCCTCGGTCGAGCGCCTGGAGGCTCTGCGTGAGCACCTGACGTTGACGCACGAGCTTCTGCCGCTTATGTCACGCGCCCGTACGTACGCGAGCTGGTATCTAAAGGGCATGCCCCATGCCGCCGCCTGGCGCGCTCAGGTGGTGCGCTGCTCCACGTACGAGGAGTTTATGGCACTGGTCGATGATATCGAGCGCGATGTGGTGGCCTGCGAGGCTGCCCTTGCCGCCGGCGAATCGGTGCCCCCTCATCCGCTGGAGGCTTAAGGGTGGCCGTTACCGCGCTGTACGTGCACGTGCCGTTTTGCGCCCAAAAGTGCCGGTACTGCGACTTTGACTCGCGCAGTTTTTCTCCGTGCGACCTGAGTGCTGCGCTCGATGTCTATTTTGAGCAGTTGTTCGCGCGCCTCGATGCTTTTGGCAAGGCTGGGGCCCTTGACCATATCCGCACCGTCTATGTTGGCGGCGGTACGCCGTCGCTGGCGGGGGAGCGCCTGGTGGAGCTGGCGCGGCGTATTCGTGCGTGGTGCGCCCCCGTTGAGTTTACCTGCGAGGCCAATCCCGAGTCGCTGACCGCCGAGCTTGCCACTGCGCTTGCCAAGGTTGGTGTCACACGCGTCTCTCTGGGCGTGCAAACGCTCGATAACACCGAACTTACCGCCATCGGCCGTATTCACGATGCCGATCGGGCGTTTGCCGCCATCGCGACGGTCAAGAACTCTGGGCTTGACGTGTCGTGCGACCTTATGTGCGGACTTCCCGGGCAGACCGCAGCGAGTTGGAAGCGCACGCTCGATGGCGTGCTGGCGGCGGCTCCGCATCATGTGTCGGTCTACCCGCTCACGCTTGAGGAGGGGACTCCCCTTTATCGCATGGCGTGCCGCGACGAGTCGGTCGAGCCCGACGAGGATTTTCAAGCTTCGTGCATGGATGTGGCGCGTGAGCGTCTGGGTGCGCCCGGCTATCACCCGTATGAGGTGGCAAGCTATGCGCTCGACGGACATGAGTGCGCCCATAACATTGCCTACTGGACCGGCCAGGGCTATTTGGGCCTGGGTCGTTCCGCCGCGGGCATGCTCGACGCCGAGGATTTCGACCGTCTTGCAGGTTTGTTCCCCGGCGTGTCTTCTCGAGGCGATTCGTACCGCGTGCGTCTGGTGCAACGTGACGATGACGCGACGGCGTTTGAGGCCGAATATCTGTCGCAGCGTGAGGCTGCGGCTGAAGACCTGATGCTGTCTTGTCGCATGACGGGCGGTGTTGCGTCCGACCTGTTGGTTCGTGCAGCTTGCGTCATCCCGGCCGATGAGCTGGCAGCTGCCTGCGATCGCGCGCTCGAATTGGGTCTTGCCACTTGGGTGCCCGAGACGCTCGGGGTCCATGAGGGACCTTTCACTTCGGCAGATGTCGTCGCGGGCTATGTTCGAGCTCGTCTGGCGCCGACGCACTTGGGCTGGCTCGATGGAAATGTTCTGTTCGAGCTGTTTTGGGATCTAGCTTAGGCCGCTCGGGTAGAATTACCGGAATATATACGCTGCTGTGAGCAGGAGGTTGCCGCGCATGGCGACGATGAACGAAAAAGATTACTACGAGATTCTGGGTGTCTCCAAGGACGCCACCTCGCGTGATATTCAAAAGGCCTTTCAGCAAAAGGCCCGCAAGCTCCATCCGGACGTCAACAAAGAGCCGGATGCCGAGGAAAAGTTTAAAGAGGTTTCCGAGGCCTACGCCGTGCTTTCGGATGAGCAAAAACGTGCGCGCTACGACGCCATGCGCTCGGGCAATCCCTTTGCCGGTGCTCCTACGGCTTCGCCCTATGGTGGCGGCTACGCCGGCAACACAGGCTATGGCAATCCCTTTGAGGGCGGTTTTCCCTTTGGCGGCGCTTGGGGCCAGCAGCGTCGTGGGCAGGCTGCTTACAATCCCGAGAACGGCGCCAATGTGGTCGTCGATATCAAACTCGACGCCAAGGAGGCCAAGGGCGGTGCCCGTAAGACCGTCCGCTATACGCGCTTCGATACCTGTGGTCACTGCGGTGGTTCGGGCTCTGTTTCGTCCGAGCATGCACATACCTGTCCGAGCTGCGGCGGTCGCGGTCACATCGATGTCGACCTGTCCTTTCTGTTTGGTGCCGGCACGTTCCAGTCGGTCTGCCCTGAGTGCGGTGGCTCCGGTAAGGTCGTCGCCGACCCCTGTCCCGATTGCGGCGGCAGCGGGCGGACCCGTGTGACCTCCGAGCAGACGATTGAGTTTCCCGCCGGCACGCACGATGGCGACGAGGTCCGTATTGGCGGCATGGGTCACGCCGGCACCAACGGCGCCTCTGGCGGTGATCTGGTCGGTCGCGCCCATGTTGAGGCCGAGCGCTTGGAAGGCAAGGCCCGTACCGGTTTTTACCTGATGGGCATCGTGGCGCCGTTTTTGGTACTCTCGGCCATCTCGGGCGTGTTCTCTGCCTTTGCCGTGATGTGCTTTATTCCGTTTGCCATGGGCCTGTTCATGGTGCTTTCGGACGGCGTGCTTCATCGCAGCTTGCTGTGGTGGAAGCGCGGTGCGATGCAGTTTGCCAACGGTTTTGCCAACGGCTTCATGTTCGCGCTCGTGTCGGTTTGGTTCGCGAGCTGCTCGCAACGGGCCATGCTTTCGCCGTACCAAATGCAATAACATCAAACCCTCTGTTTGCGGCCGGCCCTGCTTGGGTATAGGACGCACTGTGACAATAATGAAAGTCGGAAGGATTCGGTCGTGTCGGAAAATAGGGATTACTACGAGGTACTTGGCGTCGACAGGGATGCCGACGCGCGGACGATTAAGCGCGCGTTTCTAAAGAAGGCCCGTACCGTACACCCGGACGTTTCGGACGACCCCGAGGCCGAGGCCAAGTTCAAGGAGCTTAACGAGGCGTATTCCGTTCTTTCCGATGAGCAGAAGCGTGCTAACTACGACCGTTACGGCACTGTCGACGGCCCTGGTGGTTCAGGCTACGTCGATATCAACGATATCTTTGGTGGCATGGGCATGGACGACTTGTTCTCGTCGTTCTTTGGCGGCGGTGCCGGCGGTGGCGCCCGCAGCCGTCGCGAGCGCCGCCGGGGTCGCGATATGGCCATCTCCCTTTCGGTGACGCTCGAGGAGGCGGCACTCGGCTGCAAAAAGACAATCAGCTATGACCGCCTTGCTCCTTGCGAGGACTGCAATGGCACCGGTAGGGCAGAGGGCGCACAGGAAAAGCAGTGCGGCCGCTGCCACGGTACGGGCTACGTCACGACGGTTCAGCGTTCGTTCCTGGGCCAGGTTCAGTCTTCCTCGCCTTGCCCTGACTGCCATGGCGAGGGCACGGTTATCGACCATCCCTGCGAGACCTGCGACGGTCAGGGCCGCACGCCTTCGCATGAAAAGATTGACATCGATATTCCCGCCGGCGTTTCGACCGGTCGCCAGCTGCGTGTGAGCGGCTTTGGCGAGGCCGGCCTTCGCGGCGAGCCTTCGGGCGACCTGATTGTCAACGTGCGCGTTGCCGACCATGAGCGCTTTAAGCGCAACGGTGACGACCTGTACCTGGTGAGTGATATCTCGATTGCGCAGGCTGCGCTCGGCTGCGAGATCGAGGTCGAGGGCATTATGCCCGACGAGGTCGTTAAGGTGACGGTTCCCGCCGGCGCCCAGTACGGCGACACCGTGAGCGTCAATAATTACGGCATGCCGCGCATTGGCGGTGGCGGTTCGCGTGGCCGCCTGATTGTGCAACTGCGCGTGGTCGTTCCCACCAATCTTTCCAATAAGCAACGCGAGCTGCTCCGTGCTTTTGCCGATGAGATGGGCGATGACGTCGCTTCTGGTAAGAAGTCGGTGACCGACCGTATCAAGAGTGCCCTCGACGATATCCTCGATTAAGGAGCCCGCGTGCTCGCACCCCATATTTCCGTCGTCAACCTCGGCTGCCGTGTCAACCGGGTTGAGTCTGACCGTATCACTGCCGATCTTATGCGCCTGGGCTTTGCTATGGTGGAGCCCCAGGATGCCGATCTGATCGTCATTAACACCTGTGCCGTTACGGGCGAGGCCGAGGCCAAGACCCGTAAGGCCGTCCGTCATGCGCTGGCCCATCCAAACGAGCCTTATGTGGTCGTGACCGGATGCGTGGTCAATTTGCATCCCGAGGAGCTGTTGGAGCTTTCGGATCGCGTGATTGCCGAGCCGTCTAAGATCGATGTCGCCGAACGTGTCTGCGATGTGCTGGGCGTTGAGTCCGATAGCGTTCCCGCCTGCAGCGATGGCGAGGTGGTCGATGCGCTCGGTCGCTCTCGCCTGGGCGTGAAGATCCAGGACGGCTGCAACCATCGCTGCACCTATTGCATTGTGTGGAAGGCGCGCGGCCCCGAGCGCTCCGTGCCCGTCGAGTCCGTGCTTGAGCAAGTTCGCGAGGCCCAGGAGGCCGGCGTGCCCGAGGTGGTGCTGACCGGTGTAAACCTGGGTGCCTACGATGGCAAGAGCGCGACCGACGAGCATGTCGAAATCGATGAGCTGCTCGAGGCCATCATGGAGCGCACGTCTATTGCGCATGTGCGCATTTCCTCGGTCGAGCCCATGGATATCTCTGAGCGCCTGCTTAAGGTTATGGCGCGCTATCCGCAGCGTATCGCCCCGTTTTTGCACCTGCCCGTGCAGTCCGGCTGTACGGCGACCCTGCATCGCATGGGTCGGCCCTATAGTGCGGATGCCTTTGAGGACACGGTGCGTATGATTCGCGCCAACTTGCCCCAGGCGTCTCTTTCGTGCGATGTCATCGTCGGTTTTCCTGGTGAGACGGACGAGGAGTTCGAGGAGTCGCTGGCGCTGTGCCGCCGTGTGGGTTTCTCGCGTATGCACGTGTTCCGCTATAGCAAGCGTCCCGGTACCCTTGCTGCCGACATGCCCGACCAGGTGCCGCCCGAGGTTATGGCCGAGCGCAGCCGTCGTATGCGAGACACGGCGCAGGAGCTCGCTATTGCCGATGCTCGTCGTCGCGTGGGCACTGTCGAGCGTGCCGTGCTCGAGTATGGTGACAGCCTGACGCTCGGTTCGTTCCATCATGCCCGTCTTGACGATACCTGTGGACTTACAGCCCCGTGCCTGCTCGATGTTGCTATCATCGGAGTCGATGATTCCGGCTTGGTCCATGCGCGCAGGGAGGTCCATGGAAGCCTCGAAGATTAGACTTACCGTTCCCGAGGGAATTGATTCCTCGTGCGTTTTGGGCGCCGGCGACGGCGTCCTTCGTGCACTCGAGAGCTTGGTTCGCGCCCATGTGGTCGCCCGTGGCGATAGCATCGCCGTGAGCGGTGACCCGGACGAGGTCGAACTCGTGGCTCGCTTTTTCGAACATGCTTTTCGCGAGGCGGCGGCCGGTCGTACCCTGTCTGCCGACGATGTCTCTCGCTGCCTGGCCGTCTTGCGCGATGGTGAGCACGAGGCTACGTCGCTTCGCGATGACGTGCTGCTTTCGTATCGCGGTCGCGTCATTCGCCCCAAGACGCTCGGGCAAAAGCGCTATGTGGATGCCATTCGCTCGCATACCATCACCTTTGGCTTGGGTCCTGCCGGTACCGGTAAGACCTATCTGGCCATGGCGCTCGCCGTTGCCGCGCTCAAACGCCATGAGGTGGGCCGTTTGATCTTGACGCGTCCTGTTGTCGAGGCGGGGGAGAACCTGGGCTTTTTGCCTGGCACCCTCGAGGAAAAGATCGATCCGTACATGCGTCCGCTCTACGACGCCCTTTTTGACATGATGGATCGCGAGCGCACCGATGAGCTTATGGAGCGCGGCGTGATCGAGATCGCCCCGCTTGCCTATATGCGCGGTCGTACGCTGAGCGATGCCTTCGTGGTGCTCGACGAGGCGCAAAATACCACGCCCGAGCAGATGAAGATGTTCCTGACACGCCTTGGATTCAACTCCAAGTTCGTGATTACCGGCGACCTCAGCCAGCGCGACCTGGTGGGTCGTCGTGGCGGCTTGGCGGATGTCGAGAAGATTTTGGGCCGTGTCGACGATGTGGCGTTTGCACACCTGGAGCGCGCCGACGTGGTGCGCCATGCCCTGGTGGGTCGTATCGTCGAGGCATACGATGCTTATGATGACGTGCGTGAGCAGCGCTCGCGCGACCGAAAGGAGTCCCGTTGAGTGTATTGATCAGCAACGATGCCGAGCTCGATACGCTGCTCGACGCGCAGGAGGTGGAGCACATCTGCGAGGTTGTGCTTGCCGCCGAGGGCGTTGAACGTGGAGTCGAGATTTCCCTTTCGTATGTCGACGAGGACGAGATGCACGAGCTCAACCACGAGTGGCGCGGTATCGACCGCACCACCGATGTGCTTTCGTTTGAGTGCGATTCGGCCTTCGACGATGACATTCCCGCCGATGAGACGCTCGAGCTCGGCGATATCATCTTGGCCCCGCAGGTTATTTCCCGTCAGGCCCCTGGTTTTGGCAATAGCCCCGCTGACGAGTGTCGTCTGATGCTCGTTCACGGCATGCTGCACCTGCTGGGCTATGACCACATCGAGGACGACGAGGCCGAGGTCATGGAGGCCCGCGAGGACGCCATCCTGCGCGATCTGGCGCTCGAGCGCGGCGAGGACCCCAAGCTAGTCCACGTCGGCCCCATCACCAACCACGCCCACGACTAGGAGCCGTCTATGATTCCCGGATCGAACAAGGACCATCCGTCCTTCTTAAAGTCGTTTTCTTACGCTACGGAGGGCTTCGTCACCGCCGTCAAGACCGAGCGCAACATTAAGGTCATGCTCGTGGCGGGCGTGTGCACCGTCATTGCAGGCTGCATCGTGGGGCTCGACATTGCCGAGTGGGCCACGATTATCATCTGTTGCGGCCTGGTGATCCACGGCGAGCTTTGCAATACCGCCATGGAGGCCATCGTCGACCTGGCGACCCAGGAGCTCCATCCGCTGGCCAAGCGTGCGAAGGACATCGCCGCCGCCTCCGTATACGTTCTTTCCATCACCGCCGTGATTGTGGGCTTGCTGGTATTTGCCCACGCGCTCGGCTTTATTTAGAAAGGGATTCCCATGTCCGACAATATGCAGCCTGCCGATGAGATTTTGGACGACGAGTCCCTGGACGCGGTGGATACCGAGGAGCTCGAGGATGTCGAGGAGTTCGACCCGTTTGAGGGTATGAGCGACGAGGAACTCGATGCCCTGTGCGACGAGGGCGAGACCCTCGCGGGCTTTGGTGACGTGGAACCCGGTTTCCGCAGCGGCTTTGTGGCCCTGGTCGGTCGCCCTAATGCCGGCAAGTCCACGCTGCTCAACGCCTGTTACGGCAAGAAGGTCGCCATCACCTCGCCGGTGGCCCAGACGACTCGCCGCCGCATGCGCGCCGTCGTCAACCGTCCCGGCTACCAGCTGGTCTTTGTCGATACTCCGGGTATCCACAAACCCAAGGACGGCCTGGGGTCCGAGCTCAACAAGAGCGCGCTGTTCGAGCTGAACGATGTCGATGTCGTCGCGTTTTTGATTGATGCCACCAAGCCGATCGGCAGGGGAGACGCCTGGGTTGCCGAGCGCGTCAGATGCTCCCGTTCCAAGAAGGTCCTGGTGCTCACCAAGGCCGATGAGGCCGATCCCGCCCTGGTTATGGAACAGCTCAAGGCCGCCCACGAGCTCATGGAATATGACGACGAGATCGTGACGTCGTCGGTCAAGAACTTCAACGTCGATGCCTTTATCGAGACCGTTGCGCACTTTTTGCCCGAGGGTCCGCGTTGGTTCCCCGAGGATATGGGTACCGACGCTTCCGATGAGACGCTCGTTGCCGAGTTTGTGCGCGAGAAGGTCTTGCGCCGCACCCGTGATGAGATCCCGCACTCCGTTGGCGTGATCTGTGATGCGCTTGAGCAGACCAAGAAGGTGCTGCGCGTGCACGCCACCATTTACGTCGAGCGCGAGGGCCAAAAGGGCATCATCATCGGTAAGGGCGGCGAGATGATCAAGCATATCGGTATCGACGCCCGTCGCGATCTTGAGCGCATCTTTGGCACGCAGGTCTTTTTGGAGCTGGACGTGAAGGTCAAGGCCGGCTGGCGCGACGACGAGGCCCAGATTCGCCGCTTTGGCTACAACGCCGAGGACTAAGGACGCGCGGCGCGCATGGCAGGCTCCCGGACATATCGCACCAAGGTGCTCGTCCTCGACAAGACGAAGCTCAAAGAGACCGACCTGATCTTGACGATGCTTGACGAGCGGGGGCGGCAGGTTCGTGCCGTGGCAAAGGGCGCCCGCAAACCCGGCGGACGCCTGGCTGCGCGCTGCGAGCTGTTCTGTACGGTAGATATGCTGCTCGCACATGGACGGTCACTCGACGTGGTTTCCCAGGCCGAGCTTATGGAGGCGCCGCTCGGCGTTGCGCCCGATTACGAGACGACCTGCGCCGCAAGCGCGATCGCCGAGGTCGCGCGCGTGTGCTCGTTCGAGGACGCCGAGGACCCGTTTACCTTTGCTATAACGCAGCGAGCGCTTGCCCTGGTGGGCAGCGGGCTCGACACGGCGCATATGGATCTACTTGTGGCGGCATATGTCTTTAAGCTGCTGTCGCACGTTGGCTATCGACCAGATTTTTCGGCCTGCGTGCTGTGCGGAGACCCCATGCTGTCGTATTTTTCACCACAGGCGGGCGGGCTCATGTGCGGATCGTGCGCGTCGAGCGTTCCGGGTGCCGAGCTCGTGTCGACCGGCGAGGTCGCATGGCTGCGCGCCCTCATATCCATGACCTTCGATGCGCTTATGGCCGAGCGAATCGACCCGCATACGGCGGCATTCTTGCTTGGGCTTTCGCATGTTTGGGCTGCGACGCACACCGATCAGCGCCTCCGTGCGATGGAATTCATGTTGGGTCGGTGATGATGCGCAGGCGCGGGCTGCTTGTGGTAACATATCGGCCTGTTGGTACCTCGACCTTGGTTGCTCGCTCCACCGGCGGCTTCCCAGTCCGAGGCGAATCGAGTCGCCCGATAGCGACGCAAAACGAAAGGTGAAACAATGACTGTTTCCAAAGAGCGCAAGGCTGAGCTGACTGCCCAGTTCGGTAACACTCCGGTCGACACCGGCAACCCCAAGGTTCAGGTCGCCATCCTGTCCGAGCGCATCAAGGAGCTGACCGAGCACATGAAGTCCCACCAGAAGGACTTCCACACCCGTCGTGGCCTGCTCATGCTCGTCGGCCGTCGTCGTCGTCTTCTCTCCTACATCAAGAAGAACGACATCGTCGAGTACCGTGAGCTCATCAAGGCTCTGGGCATCCGCGACAACATCCAGTAGGATTTGTACATGCTAAGAGCGTCCTGCGCAGCGGGGCGCTCTTTTTGTGTAAGGGCGCGAACAATCACGCTCTGAAGCGTGGCGGGGGCAGGGGGCCCGCGTCACATGAGAAGCCCGCAGGCAAGGGGTCTGCGGGGTAAAGGAGAACAATGACACTCGTATCCAAGACCTTTGAGCTGTACGGCAAGACCTACACCTTTGAGTCGGGCGAGCTTGCCAAGCAGGCCACCGGCGCCTGCCTGGTCAAGCAGGGTGACACCACGATGCTCGACACCGTGGTCGTCTCCAAGGAGCGTAAGAACTACGACTTCTTCCCGCTGACCGTCGACTTCAACGAGAAGATGTACGCCGCCGGCCGCATCCCGGGTGGCTACCTCAAGCGTGAGGGCCGGCCCAGCGAGAAGGCCACGCTCACCGCGCGCATGATCGACCGTCCGATTCGCCCGAGCTTCCCGGACGGCTTCCGCAACGAGGTGCACATCGTCGCTACCTCGCTTGTCGCCGACCAGGTCAATCCCTTCGACGTCATCAACGTCATGGGTGCTTCCCTGGCCATGACGCTCGGCGGCGTGCCCTTCGAGGGCCCGCTTGCCTGCGTGCGCATCGGCCGCAACGTGGAGACCGGCGAGTTTATCGTCAACCCCACCTACGAGGAGCGCGAGAACTCCGATCTGGACCTGGAGCTGGGCGGCTCTGCCGACTTCATCTCGATGGTCGAGGCCGGCGCCGAGGAGATCTCCGAGGACGACATGCTCGCCGCCATGAAGTTTGGCCAGGAGGCCCTTGCCGCTTTCTGCCAGGCTCAGGACGAGTTCGTCGCCGAGTGGGAGCAGGTTAACGGCCCCATCGTCAAGAAGGAGTACCCGCTCGACCAGCCCGTCGAGGAGGTCCAGGAGCGCATCTTCGCCCACTACGACGAGATGGCAGCCGCCCTTCGTGACGCCGACAAGCTCTCCCGTATCGGCAAGGTCGAGGCTCTGAAGGAGTCCATCCGTGCCGAGTTCACCGAGGAGGAGCAGGCCGCTTGGGAGCGCGAGATCCCCGTGGCGCTCAAGAAGCTCGAGAAGAAGGCCATGCGCACCATGGTCGTCGAGACCGGTGAGCGCGTCGACGGTCGTGCCGCCGATGAGATCCGTCCCATCATGGTGAAGGACAACTACCTGCCGCTCGTTCACGGCTCCGGCCTGTTCCAGCGCGGCCAGACCCAGGTGCTCTCGGTTCTTTCGCTCGGCATGCTCAACGAGGGCCAGCGCTTGGACACCATCGAGCCCACCGAGGGCAAGCGCTACATGCACCACTACAACTTCCCGCCGTTCTGCACCGGCGAGACCGGCCGCATGGGCAGCCCCAAGCGCCGCGAGATCGGTCACGGCAACCTGGCAGAGCGCGCTCTGCTTCCGGTGCTTCCCGACGAGAACGAGTTCCCCTACGCCATCCGCGTCGTCTCCGAGGTCATGGAGTCCAACGGCTCCTCTTCGATGGCTTCGACCTGCGGCTCCACGCTCGCCCTTATGGACGGCGGCGTGCCCATTAAGCGCCCGGTCTCCGGTATCGCCATGGGCCTGATCCAGGAGGAGGGCAAGACCGTGGTCCTGTCCGACATCCAGGGTCTCGAGGACTTCCTGGGCGACATGGACTTTAAGGTCACCGGAACCACCGAGGGCATCACCGCCCTGCAGATGGACAACAAGGCCACTGGCCTCACCTTCGACATCCTGGCCCGCGCCCTGCAGCAGGCCAAGGAGGGTCGTGCCTTCATTCTGCAGAAGATGCTCGATGTGATCCCCGAGCCGCGCCACACCACACGCAGCACAGCTCCGCGTATCGTCTCCATCCAGGTTCCGACCGACAAGATCCGCGACGTCATCGGTCCCGGCGGTAAGGTCATCCGTGGTATCCAGGATGAGACCGGCGCTTCGGTCGACATCCAGGAGGACGGCACCGTCTTTGTCGGCGGCACCGGCGAGTCCGTCGATCAGGCTGTCGAGCGCATCAAGCTCATCATTAAGGTTCCCGAGCCGGGCGAGGAGTACACCGGTCGAGTGGTCTCCATCCAGCCCTTCGGCGCCTTCGTGAACCTGCTGCCCGGTAAGGACGGCCTGCTGCACATCTCCCGCGTCGCCAAGGGCCGCGTGGAGAAGGTCGAGGACGTCCTCAACGTGGGCGACGAGGTCAAGGTCGTCGTCATCGAGGTCGACGATCGCGGCAAGATCTCGCTCGATCGTCTTGATAAGCCCGAGGCCCCGGCTCGTGCCGAGGGTGCCTCCGAGGGCGACGGCGAGCACTTCCAGCGCCGTGAGCGTCCGCGTCGCGAGCGCTCTGAGCGCAGCGACCGTCCGCGCCGTCCCGGCGACAACGGAGGCCGAAAGCCTCGCCGTCACCACGACGCCGAGTAACAGCCGTACATAAGCAGCTCAACAAGGGCGACTCCTAAGGGGGTCGCCCTTTTGCTATTCTCGGCGGGGCCGCAGGTAAAGTTTCCTGCTCTACAGTCCTGCTCGCACGGAGAGCATATTAAGTGCTTTCCTTTGCGTGCGGAACTCGCGATAAACTTCATATGCGTCTCTCCCGGGCGCAAGCAAAAGGGCTGGTTAATGCCGCTCGCTATTTAGTTAGACAGTCTATTCAGTAGTCAGATTACAGATCTGTAGATAGCCGCAGCAGCATCTTCCCAGATAAAACCGACCAAAATAAACCTGTCTCTATTTGGCAGGTTTCCCGTGGGGCGGGCACTGATGAAGTTTATCGCGAGTTCCGCACGAACAGGAGGCCACTTAATGTGGCCTCCGTCGTGAGCAGGACTGTAGAGCAGGAAACTTCATCAGTGCCCGCCCCACGGGAAACCGGCGGGATGGACCAGTTCAGATGGGGCTTTGATGCATGGGTGGTCTGTTGTTGTGCAAATGGGTATCATACTGTGGTTATTGCATCGACTCTGCGATGCATGTTTGTACGTTCCCGGCGGTCGGTTTGCCAGAAGCGCCCCGTCGGTTGTTCCAGACCCGTTTCGAAGAAAGGAAACCACACTAACCTATGGCAGCTAAAAAATCATCTCCCTTGAAGATCATTCCGCTCGGCGGCCTTGACGGCATCGGCAAGAACATGACGGTCTTCGAATGCGGCGACGACATGGTGCTCGTTGACGCTGGCCTCATGTTCCCCGACGATTCCCAGCCCGGTATTGACCTGGTGCTTCCCGACTACACCTATGTTCTGGAGAACGAGGAGAAGCTCCGCGGTATCGTCGTCACCCACGGCCACGAGGACCACACCGGTTCGCTTCCGTATCTGCTGCAGGACCTCAACAACAAGGTGCCCATCTTCTCGAGCAAGCTGACGCTTGGCTTTATCGAAGGCAAGCTTTCTGAGTTCCGCATCCGCGCACCCAAGTTCCGCGAGGTTAAGGGCGGCAGCCATGTCAACCTCGGCGGCATCTCGCTCGACTTCTTCTCGATGACGCACTCCATCCCCGGCGCTCTGGGCGTGTTCATTCGCACCAATCAGGGCACCGTTATGCACACTGGCGACTTTAAGCTCGACCAGACGCCCATCGATGGTGTCACGCCCGACTATGCCGCTATCAGCCGCTTTGCCAAGCAGGGCATCGACCTGTTGCTGTCCGACTCCACCAATGCCACGGTTCCCGGCTTTACCAAGTCCGAGGCCGAGGTTGGTCCCAACCTACTGCATGCCATCAAGAACGCCCCGGGTCGCGTGTTCGTCGCTTCGTTCTCGAGCCATATCCATCGTTTGCAGCAGATCTGCGATGCCGCCCGCAAGTGCGGCCGTAAGGTCGTTGTGACCGGTCGCTCCATGCTCACCAACACCCGCGTCGCGCGCGAGCTGGGCTACCTCAACATCGACGATGCCGATATCATCGATGCCTTCGATATCGATAACCTGCCCGACGACAAGATCGTCGTCATGTGCACCGGTTCTCAGGGCGAGCCGCTGTCGGCCCTGTCCCGCATGGCCAATGGCGAGCACAAGACGCTCTCTATCCACGAGGGCGATACCGTCATCCTCTCGGCAACTCCCGTTCCCGGCAACGAGAAAGCGGTTCAGCAGGTCGTCAACAGCTTGGCCAAGCTCGGCTGCGACGTGTGGGATAAGAACCGTGCTCTTGTCCACGTCTCGGGCCACGGCAGCCAGGAGGAGCTTAAGCTCCTGATGGCCATGGCCAAGCCCACGTACTTTATGCCGGTTCACGGTGAGGCCGTGCATCTGCGCGCCCATGCCCAGCTGGCCCGCAAGATGGGCATCAAGGATGATCACATCTTTATCCTCGATAACGGCGACACGCTCGAGATGCGCGGTGGTATCGTCAAGCGTGGTACGCCCGTCGAGTCCGGCGTCGTCTACGTCGACGGCCTGCGTATCGGCGATACCGACCCCATCGTCCTGCGCGATCGCCAGAAGCTCGCCAATGACGGTATGGTCACGGCCGTCGCCATCGTCTCGCTCAAGCACAAGAAGATTGAGGCCATCGAGTTCTCGGGCCGCGGCGTCTCGTTTGCCATCGACGACCAGTTCTCCGAGGATGCCTCCGCGTCTATTATGAAGACGATTGAGAAGGGCAAGTTCAGCTTTACGAGCAGCGGTTCCGATGCCATTCGCAAGGCCGTGCGCGACTCGCTCTCTAACTTTATCTGGAGTCGTACGCGCACTCGTCCGATGATCATCCCGGTCGTCATGGAGGTTTAGTTTGGCGCGCGGATCTGCACAAAACGCCAAAGGCAATAAAGCCAACAACCAACCGGCATCTGCTAAGGGTGCCGGTTCCCATCTTCGTGCCAATAAGGGCCACGAGACCGACTTCGACGATTTTGAGCCCCTGGTCGAGCCCTCGGCCAACCGCGATATCGCCGGCGTGGTCATCGCCGTTTTGGCGATTGCGTCCTTCATTGCCGTGATTTCGCCGGCGACTGCACCCGTTACGGCTGCGGTTGCCGGTTTCTACCACCTGGGCTTTGGTCTGGGCGCCTACGTGCTGCCGATCGTTATTTTGCTGTTTGCCGCCACGCTCTTTTTAGGCGAGGACTCGCCGCTCAACGTGCGCTCTGTTGCGGGCGGAGCCGTGGTCTTTATCGCCGTCGTCTCCATTCTTTCGCTGATGGTGCCGGGTACGAGTGTCTCGTGTGACCTTATGTTCACGCCGCAAAATTTGTCCGCCTCGGGTGGCTACATCGGTGCGTTTATTGCGAGTGCGCTGCAGAATGCCCTGGGTAAGCCTATCGCGATGGTAGTCCTGTTGGGCCTTGTCGTCGTGGGCTTGGTCATCATCGGCTTTTCGGTGGGTGGCGTGCTGCGCTCTGCTCGCGACCGTGCGGCCGATTTTGCCGAGCGCCGTCGTGCCGATGTCAACGCCAGCCCGTGGGGTGACGACGAAGCCCTGTCGGTGCCCGGCGTTGCCCGTCCGCACCTGAGCATTCTTCGTCAAAAGGGCTCCGATGCTGCCGTGACCACGGTCATGGGCAACGATGTGGACCCGGTTTTGGACGATGACGACGAGGACGAGAATCCGTTTGTCGACGTGTCCGAGTCGGTTGAGGTTGAGCGCGCTAAGACGACGCTGCTGCCGCGCCGCCATGCCAAGAAGGGCAAGGCTGCGCCTAAGCTCAATACAAGCGAGCCCGACCCGTCTTGGTCCGATAGCGAGATTGAGCTCACCGAGGGCGATGACGAGGATGACGAGGCTCCGATTGAGACCGCAAAGACAACTTTGCTGCCGCGCCGCCATGCAAAGCGCGACCAGGTAACCGGTCAGCTTTCGATGGAAGACGACCCCGATAAGATCGACGAGTCCGAGCCGCCGTTTGCCGTGAATCCTGTTTCGGCAGCACCTCAGATCCCCGACTTCTTGAAGCATCCCAAGGTTGCCGATGCGTTTGCCTCGAGTGCTGTCGAATCGGCTGCGGCTAGCGATGGGGGAGCGGACGGCGGCGCCGCAGATAACGAGGGCGAAGAAGAGGACGGCCTCAAGCTTCCGCCGCTCGAGATCCTGCACGCCAACCCGCAGTCGGCGTCCTCCGCGTCATCTGACAAGGAGCTGGAACAGACTGCCGAGTCACTGCAATCCACCTTGCTTGAGTTTGGCCGCAGTGCCCGCGTGGTCGGCTGGATCGCCGGCCCCACGGTGACGACCTTTAAGCTGCAACCTGGCGAGGGCGAGCGCGTGAGCAAGATTTCGAGCCTCGAGGACGATATCGCGCTTTCGCTCGCTGCTCAGTCGGTGCGCATCTTTGCCCCGATCCCCGGTACCTCGCTTGTGGGTATCGAGATCCCCAATCGCAAGCGCCAGAACGTCAACCTGGGCGACGTGCTTCCCTATGTGAAGGGCGGTCCGCTCGAGCTGGCCATCGGTCGAGATGCCGAGGGCACGCCGGTCGTCGCCGACCTTGCCAAGATGCCCCACCTGCTGATCGCCGGCACGACCGGTTCTGGTAAGTCGGTGATGATCAACTCCATCATCACGACCCTGCTCATGCGCGCACTTCCCGAGGACGTTCGCCTGATCATGGTCGACCCCAAGCGCGTCGAGCTTGCGGGCTATAACGGTTTGCCGCATCTCTATGTGCCCGTGGTGACCGAGCCCAAGCAGGCCGCGAGCGCTCTGCAATGGGCCGTGTCCGAGATGGAGCGTCGCCTGAAGGTCTTCGAGCGTCTCAACGTGCGTAAGATCTCGACCTACAACGAAAAGCAGGCCGCCGGCGAGTTTGAGCATTACGACAACCCGCCGCAAAAGATGCCCTACCTGGTCATCATCATTGACGAGCTCTCGGACCTGATGATGGTCGCCGGTAAGGATGTCGAGGCCTCGATTGTGCGTATTGCGCAGCTGGGCCGTGCCGCCGGCATTCATCTTATCGTGGCCACGCAGCGCCCCAGTTCCAACGTAGTGACGGGCCTTATCAAGGCCAACATCACCAACCGCATCGCCTTTAATGTCGCCACGGGCATCGACTCGCGCGTCATCATCGACCAGATGGGTGCCGAAAAGCTCACCGGTTTGGGCGACATGCTGTTCTCCAAGGTCGACTGGGGCAAGCCTCGCCGTATCCAGGGCTGCTTTGTCTCGGATGATGAAATCAACGAGGTCGTCGAGTTCGTCAAGTCGCAGAGCGAGCCCGACTACCACGAGGAGATCCTGTCTGCCGTGGCGCCCGCTTCCATGTCCATGGCGGGTGGCGGCGGCATTGTCCGTACCGGAGTCGCCGAGCCGCAAGACGATGATCCGCTCATTTGGGAAGCCGCCCATATTGTGGTGGAATCGCAGCTTGGCTCCACATCTGGCCTGCAACGTCGTCTGAAGGTTGGCTATGCGCGTGCCGGGCGTATTATGGATATGCTGGAAGAAAAGGGTGTCGTCGGCCCGCCCGACGGTTCCAAGCCGCGCGAGGTCCTGTTGGACGAGGAGGGGCTTGCCGCGCTGGAGTCTGTCGACGCCGAGATGGCACGTGAAGATCGTGAGTTTGGAGGATTCTGATGGCTGCACGCTTTGGTGACATGCTGCTTGAGCAGCGTCGCCGAATGGGCCTTTCCATTCAGCAAGTCGCCAACACCATCAAAATCAGGCCGCAGATCATCGAGTTTTTCGAGACCGGTAACTTTGCTTCGATGCCGCCGCGCGGCTATGCGCAGGGCATGATTTCGAGCTATGCTCGCTTTTTGGGCCTCAATCCGCGCGAGGTCGTCAATGCCTACTTTGACGATCTGATGGCATACGAACGCGAGACGTCGCAGCAGGGCGGTCGTTTTCAGGACGCCGCCGGCTACGTCAATTCGCGTTCCTCGGTCGATAACGGGCGCTTCCTGATGGTTCAGGGCGGTCGTTCGACCCGCTATGGACAGCGTCCTCAGCAGGCCGGTTATATTACCGAGACGGGTTCGGGCGAGGAGATTCGCTCACAGCGTGACCGGTTCCGCAGTACGCCGATGCCCGAGGACCGTGCACTTCCCGCTGCCCGAGGCGTGGCGCGTGACCCTCGTGCCGGCTACGGCGACGGCGGCTATTCCGATCGCGGTTACCGTGGTGCCTCTACGGGACGCTCTCGCGGTGGCTATGCGGATGCCGATACCACGCAGGTGACGCCGCGTCTTCTCTCTCAATCACAGCCGTATGGCCAGCGTTCTTCGGCTCCGCGTTCGGGCCAGCGTGGCTATCAAGGCCGCGGTGAACTTGCGCCCCGCTCGGGTCAGCGCAGCCTTCAGGGCCAGGGTGGCTATCGCGGCCGTTCCGATAGCAATCGCGGTCGTATGCCTCAGGGAAGCGGCCGCAGCAGTTCCGGTCGTGGACGCGGCGGATCACGTACTCCTCAAAACAACGGGCTCGATCCGCGTATCGTCTACGCCGGCATCGGTGCCGTTGTGCTGCTGTTGATTGTGCTCATCGTGGTGCTTCTACGTGGCTGCGCATCTTCGGCGCCCGAGAACACGCCCGAGACGCCCACTGCTACCAAGATGACGACCAAGAAGTCTTCTAAGAAGACCGAAACGGTCGACGAGGACGATGACACCGATGAGGCGACGGATGAGTCGACTGATTCGGACGCTACCAAGACGACGGCCAAGAAGGAAGAGAACGAGGTCACGAAGGTCAAAGTCTCCGTTGCCAAGGGAAAGACCGCGTGGATTGAGGTCAAGGTTGACGGCAAGTCGGTCTATGGCGCCCAGGCGACTGGCCCCTTTGAGCAGGAGTACACGCCCGAGTCTTCGATCGAGATCACCACGTCCAAGCCTTCCGATGTCACCGTTACCAAGAACGGTGAAAAGGTTCGTTACGATACCAAGACCTCGGGCGTGGCGCGTGTGACGATCACCGTTCCCAAGAAGGAGACGTCTGATTCCGAGAATGGTGAAAGTTCTGATGGTACCGACACCACCGATGGTACCGATACCACCGACGGTACCGATGCCCAGTCCACGGATGGCGCCGATACCGCAACTGACGGTCAGACACCCACCGATTCTACCGACAATTCGTACGATAGCTACTAGGCCGCTCGTACGCGAAAGGAAACATCATGGCTAAAGATTCCAGCTTCGACGTCGTGTCCGAGGTCAACATGCAAGAGGTCGACAACGCCTTCCAGCAGACCACGCGCGAGATTTCCCAGCGCTATGACCTTAAGGATTCCGGCGCCACGATCGAGCTTTCGAAGGGCGACAAGCTCTTTACGATCAACGCCCCGGCCGACTTTGTCTCCAAACAGATTGTTGACGTGCTGAGCTCCAAGCTCATCAAGCGCGGCATCGACCTCAAGGCTGTCTCGTGGGATGCTCCGCAGGCGGCATCGGGTGGCACCGTGCGCGTGCTCGGCCATATCGTCGAGGGTATCGACCAGGCGACCGCCAAGAAGATCAACAAGGACATCAAGGATCAAAAGCTCAAGGTCAAGGTGACCATCGAGGCCGACAAACTGCGTGTTTCCTCTGCTTCGAAGGACGCGTTGCAGACCGTGATTCAGTTCCTGCGCGCCCAGGACTACGGCCAGCCGCTGCAGTTCACCAACTACCGCTAATATCAATCGAAAGGACCGCTCTCCAACATGGATACACCGTTGGGCTCCGTGCTCTACATCACCCTCGGGTGCGCTAAGAACGAGGTTGACACCGACCGCATGCGTTCTCTTTTGACCGCCGCGGGCTACGAGGAGGCATTCGACCCGCAGGATGCCGATATCGCCATCGTCAATACTTGCTCGTTCCTCGCCTCCGCAACGTCCGAGAGCATCGAGACCACGCTCGAGCTCGCCAACGAGGTTCAGGACGGCGTTCGTTCTTGTCCCATCGTCATGTGCGGCTGCGTGCCGTCGCGCTATGGCGATGACCTGCCTGACGAGCTGCCCGAGGTCGCTGCCTTTGTGAAGGCCGACGAGGAAGATGGCATCGTGGCGGTCATCGATGGCGTGCTGGGTGTCGAGCGCGAGATTGCAGCCTATATCCCGCAGGTCAAACGTACCGTCGAGGGTGCTGTCGCTTACGTCAAGATTTCCGATGGCTGCAACCGCTTCTGCAGCTTCTGCATGATTCCCTACATCCGCGGCCGCTATCATTCGCGCAATGCCGAGAGCATCATCTCCGAGGTGCGCGACCTGGTTTCCGGCGGTGTGCGCGAGATCGTGCTGATCGGCCAGGACACGGGCATCTGGGGTACCGACTTTGCCGACGAGGACGTCGCCGATGGCTCGCCGCGCAATCTGGCGCAGCTGCTGCGTGCCGTCGCCGAGGCCGTGCGCCCGCACAACGTCTGGGTCCGCGTGCTCTATCTGCAGCCCGAGGGCATGACTGACGAACTCATCGAGACGATTCGCGATACGCCCGAGGTGCTGCCCTATATCGATATCCCCGTGCAGCACTGCGACGCGCGCATCCTCAAGGCTATGCGCCGTTCTGGTTCGCGCCAGGAGCTCGAGGACCTGTTCCGCGATCTGCGTGAGCGTATCCCCGGCATCGTGATCCGTTCCACGGCCATGGTCGGCTTCCCGACCGAGACCGACGACGAGTTCCGCGACCTTATCGACTTTATGGACACCGTCGGCTTTGACTACACGAGCGTCTTTGCCTACTCGCAGGAGGAGGGCAGCCTGGCCGCTAAGATGGAGGGTCAGGTCGACGAAGAGGTCAAGCTCGAGCGCGCCCAGGAGGCCATGGACCTGGCCGAGTCGCTCGGTTTTGCCGCCACCGCCGCACATGTGGGCGAGCGCGCCCAGGTGATCGTCGACGGTATCGAAGAGACCGAGGATGGCGCCGAGCTGATCGGCCATGCCTGGTTCCAGGCGCCCGATTCCGATGGCGCGGTGCATCTGGACGCCAGCGAGGCGTCCGTGGGCGATATTCTGACCGTCGAGTTTACCGATAGCTTCTGCTATGAGCTTATCGGTCATGTTGTGGAGTAGGAGAGCGTCGTGGCTAACGAGAGCAATAAGGAACTGACGAGTGTCTGGACGCCCGCCAACATCGTGACGTGCGTTCGCATCGTCTTTATCCCGGTGTTCATGATCGTGTCGGCGCTTTCTCACACGAGTGTTGCCGGTACGGATTGGAGCACCTTCGACGGCCCGCTCGCCGCCTCTGCCTTCATTCTGTATGTGATCCTGTCGTGCACCGATAAGGTCGACGGTTATCTGGCGCGTTCGCGCAACGAGATCACCGACTTCGGTAAATTCTTGGACCCCATCGCCGATAAGCTGCTCGTGTTCTCGGCCCTGCTGCTGTTCTTGGATTTTGGCGCGGTGACCGTGTGGTCCGTGTTCATTATCCTGTTCCGCGAGCTGCTGGTGAGCGCCCTTCGCATGGTCGCGAGTGCGGCCGGTGTGGTCGTTGCGGCCGATAAGCTCGGCAAGTATAAGACGGCAACCACGATGGTCTCCATTTGCGGTTACCTGTGCGTTTTTGCTATGGCCGGCTTGCACCTTGGCCCGGTGGCGCTGACGCTCGGCATCTACTCGGTGTCGCGCTTCCTGTACGCCGTTGCCGTTGTCCTGACCGTTATCTCGGGCGCCCAGTACTTCTGGAACTGCCGCAAGATCGTCTTTTCGGTCTAGGTCCTGGTGGGTATGACGGACTCTTTTGAGCAGATTTCCGCACATAACGAGGAGCTGGCGCGTGATATTGTCGAGCGCGCGAGCGCTCGGGGCGTGACGGTTTCGACGGCTGAGTCGCTGACGGCGGGTATGATCGCCTCGACGATTGCCGATATCCCGGGCGCCTCGGCGGTGCTGCGTGGCGGTGCGGTGACCTATTGCGATGAGATTAAGCATCGTGTTCTTGGTGTTGAGCAGGAGACGCTCGACCGCTATACCGCGGTGTCGCATCAGACCGCGCGCGAGATGGCGGTGGGTTCGCTGGAGCTGTACCAGAGCGATATTGCAGTGAGCGCAACGGGTTATGCCGGCCCCGGCGGTGGCACTGAGGACGATCCGGCGGGCACTTTCTATATTGGCTGGGCGCATCGTTCCGCCGAT
This sequence comes from Collinsella aerofaciens ATCC 25986, assembly GCF_964239575.1. Lineage (GTDB taxonomy): Bacteria > Actinomycetota > Coriobacteriia > Coriobacteriales > Coriobacteriaceae > Collinsella > Collinsella aerofaciens_BQ. The sequence goes on along the minus strand of NZ_CAXSQQ010000003.1, from coordinate 38,370 downwards.
GGGGGCGTGCCGGTCGTGGACTCTGTGCGCTGCCACTATGAGGGCGACCGTTCGTGTGTTCGTGCCCATGCGGTCACGGAGGCATTGGGTCGCATTGCCCTTGTGCTCAACTCTATGGAATAGACGTGTTTTAAGGGGCCTCCGAGCCCCTTAATTGTGGAGATAGGGACCTTAGGCTCATTTGGCGTTTGTGCTGGTTGTAGATGTATTATTGCTTGCCTTGTTCATATTTGGTCCTTTGTGGTCAAGCATTTGGTCAGTGTTTGGTCGGCGTTTGGTTGGGTTTTGGAAAGACCGCCTGCATATGATTGGCCTGAACGGTTGACCACGAACAGCCGTTCGTTTATTATCGATGCAGGTTGTTAAGAGGAGGGCTATTCATGGCCAAGAATTCAGGTCCCGTACGTACCGTTCATGCTCGCACGACGGGTAAAGAGCGCGATGAGATGATCGCCACCACCAAGGCCGAGATCGAGAAGAAATTCGGCCAGGGTTCCATCATGAGGTACGGCGACGGTGGTCCCGAGCTCGAGGTCGAGGCCATTCCCACGGGCGCCCTGGCCCTCGATGCCGCGCTGGGTATCGGCGGCGTGCCGCGCGGCCGTATCGTCGAGATTTACGGTCCTGAGTCCTCCGGTAAGACGACGCTTTCGCTCGAGATCCTGGCCGAGGCCCAGGCAATGGGTGGCGTTGTGGCATTTATCGATGCCGAGCACGCGCTTGATCCCACGTATGCCGCGCGCATCGGCGTGGATATCGACGAGGTGCTCATTTCCCAGCCCGATACGGGCGAGCAGGCGCTCGAGATTGTTGACATGCTCGTGCGTTCCGGCGCCATCGATGCCATCGTCGTCGACTCCGTCGCCGCGCTGACCCCGCGTGCCGAGATCGAGGGAGAAATCGGCGACACTACGGTCGGTCTTCAGGCTCGCCTGATGAGCCAGGCGCTCCGCAAGCTCGCCGGCTCGCTGTCCAAGTCCAACACGACGTGCATCTTCATTAACCAGCTGCGTGAGAAGATCGGCGTCATGTTCGGCAACCCCGAGACTACGACGGGCGGCCGCGCCCTTAAGTTCTTCTCTTCGGTGCGTATCGACATTCGCCGTATCGACAGCATTAAGCTTAAGGACGAGGTTATCGGTAACCGCGTGCGCGCCAAGGTCGTTAAGAACAAGGTGGCAGCTCCGTTCCGTTCTGCTGAGTTCGACATCATGTACGGTACGGGTATCTCTAAGGAGGGCTCGATTCTGGACATGGCTGTCGAGTGCGGCATCTGCAAGAAGATGGGCTCCTGGTTTGCCTATGGCGAGGACAAGCTCGGCAACGGTCGCGAGGCCGCCAAGGCGTTCCTGCGCGAACACCCCGATTGCGCTGACGAGATTGAGCATAAGGTCCGCCTTGCCTGCGGACTTGAGTTTGATGACGATGCTCCGTCCGAGGTCGAGCTGACCGATCAGCCTGCGCCTGAGGAGTTTGACGAGCTTTACGCCATCGATGGTTCCGCCATGCTCGATGATGACGACGAGTAGCGGTTACGCTCATGTCGTATACGGTGACCGAGGCCACGGTCGTCTTTCCCGATAAGAAGGCGGCCTCCTCGTTCTCGAGTGGGTATGCGTCCAAAAAGCCTTGCGCACATATCGATTGTGAGCTTGAGGGCGGTTTTGAGCGGTCCATTTGGATTCCCGTGCGGGTCGCGCGCCTGTATGTCAAAAATCGCCCCGATCTGCCCTGCGATTGGGATAACTTTCGTGAGGCGGTACAGCTCATCGAGCGTAAATGTGCGCTTACCATGGTGACCGAGATGTTATCGCGCCGCGACCATGCGACGGGTGAGGTCCGTGTCAAGCTGGCTCGCTACGGCTTTCACCAGCCCGCGATTGATTTCGCCGTCGAGCGCGCCACCGAGTATCACTTTTTAGACGAGAACCGCTTTTGCTCGTACTTTATCGAGGAGCGCAAGCGGCGCGGTTGGGGACAGCGCAAAATCGAGACCGAGCTCAAGCGCCGTCATGTCGTGCTCGATGACATTCCCGGTTATCCCGAGGATTATTTTGCCGTCGAAGACGATTTGTCGCGTGCGTCAGCCCTGCTCGCCAAGCGGCGTGTTCCAGAGACGCGCGGATTCGAAAAACTGATTCGGTTTTTGATGGGCAAGGGCTTCTCGTATCACATCGCCGCCGATGCCGTTAAGGCACGTCTCGATGCAGAACGCGAGGAATGTGCGGTTTAGGCGTATGCGTTTTGTGGCCCTGCCGTTCACCGCGTTTTAGCCGCCGTGCCGGGGCCATTTATTTGACAGTTGTTGTGGTTCAACGTACGATAAACACTGTCATTTGCTTTGTGATATGTGCTCATCTGTTATGAGTTTGTTTATATGTTTATCTGTATCCGACCCGCATAAGCTGCGCCCATATTACTCAAATGTCGCGAGCCGTTCGTAAGGACGGTTCGCTTTGTTGTGTAACGAATCCATAAAAAGGAGTGAGCATGCCTATCATCGCAGCGCTCGTTGGCATCGTTTTGGGTGCCATCGCCGCCATTGCCTACATGCGCACCGCCAAGCAGGGTAGTCTTCACGAGGCCGACGAAAAGATCCAGTCGGCACACGCACAGGCTGAGTCCCTGATCGGTGATGCAAAGCGTCAGGCCGAGACCCTCAAAAAAGAGGCTCTACTCGAGGCTAAAGAGGAGATCATCAAGAACAAGCAGGCCGCCGAGGCCGAGGACAAGCAGCGTAAGAACGAGATTCGTACGCTCGAGAACCGCGTGATGCAGCGCGAGGAATCCCTCGATCGCCGCAACGACGCTCTCGACAAGCGCGAGCACCAGCTGTCCAGCCAGGCCGGTCAGGTCGAGAAGCGCTCCCGTGAGCTCGAGGAGCTCTGCGCAAAGCAGACCTCCGAACTCGAGCGTATCGCCGACCTGACCCGCGAGGACGCCCACAAGGAGCTCCTCGACAAGGTTCGCGGCGAGGTCACCCACGAGGCTGCCACGATCATTCGTGAGTCCGAGCAGCAGGTTCGCGCCGAGTGCCACAAGACCGCCCAGGAGATTCTGTCCCTGGCGATTCAGCGCTGCGCTGCCGACCACACTGCCGAGGTCACCGTTACCTCCGTGCATATTCCCTCTGATGACCTCAAGGGCCGTATCATCGGTCGCGAGGGTCGCAACATCCGGACCTTCGAGCAGGTTTCCGGCGTCAACCTCGTGATCGACGACACGCCCGAGACCGTCGTTCTTTCGAGCTTCGACCCGGTCCGTCGTGAGACCGCCCGTGTTGCCCTCGAGAACCTCATCGCCGACGGCCGCATTCACCCCGCCCGCATTGAGGAGATGTATCACAAGGCTGCCGACCTGGTTCAGCAGCGCGTGCGCGAGGCTGGCGAGCAGGCTGCCTTCGATACCGGCATCCACGACCTGCATCCCGAGATCGTCAAGACACTTGGTGCCCTGCGCTACCGTACCTCGTTTGGCCAGAACGTTCTTCAGCACTCCCTCGAGGTCTCTGATCTGTGCGGCGTGATGGCTTCCGAGCTTGGCCTTGACGTTGTGACCGCCAAGCGCGCCGGCCTGCTGCACGACCTGGGCAAGGCAATCGACCACGACGTCGAGGGCCCGCATGCCGTCATCGGCGCCGAGCTTGCCCGCCGTTATGGTGAGAAGCCCGTTATCGTCCACGCTATCGAGGCTCACCATGCCGATGTCGATCCCAACACGGTGCTCGATGTCCTGGTACAGGCCGCCGATGCTGTCTCTGCCTCTCGCCCCGGTGCCCGTCGCGAGTCTGCCGAGAACTACATCAAGCGTCTTGAGAAGCTCGAGGAGATTGCCAACTCCCATGACGGCGTCGAGCGTACCTATGCCATGCAGGCCGGTCGCGAGGTCCACGTCATGGTTCAGCCGGACAAGATCTCCGATGCCCAGTCCACGGTCCTGGCTCACGATATCGCCCATCAGATCGAGGAAGAGATGGAGTATCCCGGTCAGGTGCGCGTCGTCGTGATTCGCGAGAGCCGCGCTGTCGATATCGCTAAATAACATGAGCGACGCGAACGAGCTCATCTCATTTATCGCGTCGATGTCGGGGGAGGGCAACCTTCGCGTCGAGGAGAACCTTGGCGAGGGGTATGTCCGCCTCCGCGTTTCGGAGGCCGAACGGCGCCAGGCAAAGCACGACATTCAGCATGTCGAGGATATCGTCATCGAAATGCTCCGTAATGCTCGCGATGCTGGCGCCGACAAAGTCTATCTCGCTACGACCAAGGAAGATGGCGTCCGCACGCTTGTCTTTCTGGATAACGGTTCGGGCGTTCCGCAGGATATGCAGGAGCGAATCTTCGATGCCCGCGTTACCTCCAAGCTCGAGAGCATGAAGATGGACCGTTGGGGCGTTCACGGTCGTGGCATGGCATTGTTTTCGATCAAGCAGAACACCGACGAGGCCCGTGTGGTCACGTCTGGTGTCGACCTTGGCTCGGCCTTTAAGGTGAGCGTTGCGGCCGACCGCCTCAGTGAGCGTGCCGATCAGTCCAGCTGGCCCCAGGCCGTCAAGGATGAGGACGGACGTTATGTTTGTGCTCGCGGCCCGCATAATATTATTCGCGCTGCTTGTGAGTTTGCGCTCGAGGAGTTGCGTGGTTGCGATGTCTATCTTGGTTCTCCGTCTGAGATTGCCGCGACCCTTTATGCTCAGGCGTCAAGTAGGCTCGATACGTCTCGTCTCCTGTTTATTGATGACGAGAGCGAGCTTCCGGTTATCGATCGTTTAGGCCTTGCCTCTGATGCCGAGGACTTTATCCGTATCTGCTCGGGTTTGGGTCTTGAGATGTCCGAGCGCACGGCACATCGCATTTTGGCAGGGCAGATTAAGCCCGTTCGCGGTGTGACCGCGCGTCTGCTGCGCGAGCGTGATTCGTCCTCGCATGCGCCGGCTCTTGTCGATCTCGCGAAGGATCGTCGCGGGCTACGTATTGCCAAGGATGACATGGCACAGTTTTCGCGTGCTGTGGAGCGGGACTTCAATGACCTTGCCGCCAGGTACTATCTCAACCTTTGCGGCGACCCAAAGATTCGTGTTTCGCGTGATCGAATCACTGTGACTTTCGATCTTGCCAAAGAGGAATAGTGCCTTTACCGAGTCCTCTCGGTACGATAAAGTTATTGCAGTTAAAACGTACTTTTAAACGCAGGAGTTTCTTCATGGATTGCCTGAAGGTATCAAGCAAATCATCGCCCGCGTCCGTTGCCGGCGCCATCGCCGGCATGGTCAAGGATGGTGTACCCGTCAACATCCAGTGTGTCGGCGCCGGTGCGGTCAACCAGGCCATTAAGGCCGTGGCTATCGCGCGCGGTTTTTTGATTCCAACCGGTTTTGATATTTCCTGCGCGCCCGTGTTCTCCGACATCCTCATTAACGGGGAGTCGCGCACGGCCATCCGCCTTTCTATCTACGTTCACCAGATCAATCGAGCTGCTATGGATAACGTCGTCATGGATGATGTTAAGCCTGTGGCATAGCTTCTGCTTGCCTCGATTCGCCTCCCTTCCATCGTTAGGACTTATGCACATGGACCAGCGTTCCGTACGCGATATTCTTGCCGGTAAAACCTACTTTATCCGCACCTTTGGCTGCCAGATGAATCAGCACGATTCCGAGCGCGTGAGCGGTCTGCTCGATTCGTATGGTTGCCTCATGGCGCTCGATCCCGAGCATGCCGATATCGTTGTCTTCATGACATGCTGTGTGCGTGAGGCCGCCGATACTCGCCTGTACGGTCAGTGTAATTCCTGCAAAAGCCTGCCGCCTTCGCCTTCGGGCAAGCGTGTGGTTGCCGTGGGCGGCTGCATTGCGCAGCGTGATGGCGAGGGCCTGCTCACCAACGTCGATAACGTCAATGTTATCTTTGGCACGCATTCCATCGCGCATGTGGCCGAGCTCATTGCCGAGGCGTTCCTTGATGGTAAGCGTCATATCCGCACCAATGAGCATGAGGATACGGATGCCATGAGCATGCCGTGGCATCGCGAGACCCAGTATCACGCTTGGGTGCCCATCATGACGGGCTGCAATAATTTCTGTACCTATTGCATCGTTCCGTACGTGCGCGGTCGCGAAAAGAGCCGCCCCTTCGAGGAGATTGTCGACGAGGTGACTGGTTTGGTGCGCCAGGGCGTGCGTGAGATTACGCTGCTGGGCCAAAACGTTAACTCCTATGGTCGCGATCTGTTTGGTAAGCCGCGTTTTGCCGATCTGCTGCGTGCCGTGGGCGATACGGGTGTGGAGCGCATCTTCTTTACGTCTTCGCATCCCAAGGATCTGCTGCCCGAGACCATCGACGCCATGGCCGAAACGCCTGCCGTTATGCCGCAGCTGCACTTGGCCGTCCAGTCAGGTTCGACGCGGATCCTCAAAGAGATGAATCGCCGTTATACACGCGAGGACTATTTGGGCTTGGTCGATCGCATTCGCAACCGTATGCCTGATATCGCGCTCTCGACCGACATTATCGTTGGCTTCCCGGGCGAGACTGAAGAAGACTTTGAGCAGACGCTTTCACTTGCCGAGACGGTCCGCTATGCCCAGGCCTATACCTTCATCTATTCCAAGCGCGCCGGTACCCCGGCCGCAGAGATTGACGATCCTACGCCGCATGAGGTTATTCTCGAGCGTTTCAACCGCCTGGTTAAGGTTATCGAGACCACGGCACATGAGTATAACCAGGGTGAGCTTCATACTGTGGTGCCGGCGCTCATTGAGGGCACGAGCAAGAAGAACGATGCGGTCCTGCTGGGCAAGAGTCCCAAGAATCAGACCGTGCATGCGCCTATCCCCGAGGGTTACAGCATCGATCAGCTTGTTGGCAAGATCGTTGATGTTGACGTTGACGTTGCCAAGACCTGGTATTTGTCCGGCTCCGTTGTGGGCGAGCCGCGCTAATGGTTTCTTCCGGGGCAGGTCTTTCCGCCGTTGCGATCGTCGGTCCGACGGCGGTTGGTAAGAGTGATGTTGCCGACCGTTTGGCCGCTCGTCTTTCGTCCGAAGTGCTGTCGTGCGATGCGATGCAAATCTATCGCGGCATGGACATCGGTACCGCAAAGATGGCGCCCAATGAGTGTACGGCGCCGCTGCGTCTCGTCGACATTGTAGAGCCGGGTGTGCCATATTCTGCTGCGCTTTATCAGGCTGACGCTCGCGCGCATGTTGAACGTCTCCTTGGTTCGGGTCGCCTGCCGGTTTTTTGCGGAGGTACGGGGCTGTATCTCAAGGCTGCTCTCGATGAGATGGACTTTCCCTCGGGTGAACTTGAGGACGATCGCCGTGCGGGCTATCAGGAGCTTGCCGAGCGTATTGGCGAGAAAGAACTGCATGCCCTGCTTGCCGAGCGCGACCCAGAATCGGCTGCTGTTATTCATTCCCATAACGTGCGCCGTGTGATTCGTGCGCTCGAGATGCATGATGATGGTATCTCCTATGCACAGCAAAAAAGTCAGTTTAGTGTTCCGCGCGAGCATTATCATGCTCTATGGTTTGGTCTGACGCGTAATCGCGAGGTGCTCTACGAGCGCATTAACCTGCGCGTCGATCTGATGTTTGAACAGGGTCTTGTTGATGAGGTTCGCGGTCTTATGGACCAGGGGCTGGGAGATGCCCTGACGTCGATGCAGGCAATTGGCTATAAAGAGATCATTGATGCTTTCAATGGCGTGATTTCTATGGATGAGGCTCGCGAACTCATCAAGATGCGTTCGCGTCGCTATGCCAAACGTCAGCTTTCGTGGTTTAAGCGCGATGACCGTATCGTGTGGTTTGATATGGACGAGTTTACGATCGATGAGGTCATTGAGGACATCCTGCATCGTATTGAGGCTGCCTAATGGCCCGTTTCCCCCTTGTTCCCACGGCACCCGAGCCCGAGCGTGCCATATTAGTTGGTGTTGAGTGGCGCGACAATGCATGGCCGCTCGATCGTTCGCTTGACGAGCTTGAGCGCCTGGCCCATACGGCTGGCGCCCAGTGCGTGGCGCGTTTGTCACAGCGTCTGGTTAAGCCGTATCCAAAATCGTTTATCGGTTCCGGTAAGGTTGAAGAGCTGTGCGGCCTGGTGCATCGCATGGATGCCGATGTCGTTATCTTTGACGACGACCTGACGCCCTCACAGCAATCCTATTTGGAGAAAGCCGTGGGCGAGCCGGTAAAGATTATCGATCGTACAGCACTGATCTTGGATATCTTTGGTCTGCATGCTCAGACGCGTGAGGGACGCCTACAGGTACAGCTGGCGCAGCTTCAATATCTTTTGCCTCGTCTGCGTGGCATGTGGAGCCATCTTGCCAAGGAGCAGACGCGCGGCGGCATCGGTTCGCGCTTTGGCCAGGGTGAAAGCCAGCTCGAGGTTGACCGTCGACTCATTCGCAATAAGATTGCCGCGCTTCGTCGTGAGCTTAAGCAGGTTGAGCAGCGTCGCGATGTCCAGTCCAAGAGCCGCATTGAGTCACCGGCGTTTCGCGTCGCGTTAGCCGGTTATACCAATGCCGGTAAATCGACGTTGCTCAATCGCCTGACCGGCTCTACGGTACTTTCGCAGGACAAGCTGTTTGCTACGCTCGACCCGACGACGCGTTCGTATCGCCTGCCCGGCGGTCGCGGCATGACGATTACCGATACCGTTGGCTTTATTCAAAAGCTACCGCATGGTCTTGTTGATGCCTTTAAATCGACGCTGTCCGAGGTGTTGGGTGCCGATCTAATTCTCAAAGTCGTAGATGCGTCTGACGAGGACTATGAGCGGCAGCTGGAGGCTGTCGACCGCGTGCTTGATGAGATCGGCGCCGGAGAGCGTTTAACGCTGACCGTATTCAATAAAATCGATCTTCTCGATAGCGTTGATCGATTGAGTTTCCGTCGTCGCTATCCCGAGGCCGTGCTGTTCTCGGCCCAGACGGGCGAGGGGCTCGACGATCTCGTCGACCGTATTGCTCGTGAGGCGGCTGCCACCGATGTGTTGCTCTCCGCTGATATCCCGTATCGCGAGGGCGCCCTCATCACGCTGGTGCATGAACAGGGAACCCTTTTGCACGAGGAGTATCTTGAGGGCGGCGTTCGTATTGTTGCGAAGCTGTCGGCTCGTATCGCGCCGCGGCTCAAGCGTTATCGCACCGAGTAGACGAGCTCCAAAAAGCCCAGAATAATGGGCTGATGCAGTAGATAAAAGGGGAGTGCGTGACGTCCAAGGCTGGCGAGCGCCGGGATGGGATTGGCGTAGGCCCAGCTTGGGATGGTCTTATCGATTCCCTGCGCTATGTGTGCGGCGAAGTATCCTGCAAGATACATAAAGAAAAACGGGATGATGGGGTAGTAATCACCTGAAACAAACCCAGGGCTCGGAAATCCTAGCCACGCTAGGTAGGGGACAGGGTAGGTCGTTTTGGGGATGCTCCAGGTGAGGGCGAACAACACAAGGCATAAGGACATGCCCCATCTCGCTGAAATCTTCTTAAGGACGGGATTGGTCAACGCTACGATGCCGGTACATGCGGCCATACAGTAGATGATGCCAAAATTAACCGAATCGTCGACTGAGACAAGTGTTGTTGCCAACCAGACGACGAGTGCTGCTAAGGCGTATTTGGCGGCACGTTTGATATTGTTGCGCGAAAGAGTGCACATCCAACCCGCGATAAACAAAAATACCCAGCTGATGCTGGCGCGCCAGATGTCTTGAAAGACAGTCTGGGTAAACCAGGGCATATCCCAGTCGTACAGGTAGGCGAGATCGTAGCAAGCGTGAAAACCTGCCATTGAAATCATCGTAAACCCGCGGACGGTATCAAAGATGGTGATGCGTTTTTGCATTACGAGAACCGGCGCATCAAGCCGACGACTTTGCCCAAAATAACGGGATTTGTTGCATAGATAGGCTCCATGGTGTCATTCTCGGGCTGCAGGCGTACGCGTCCCTGCTCCTTGTAGAACGTCTTGACGGTCGCTGAACCATCAATCATGGCCACGACAATTTCGCCGTTCATGGCACTCTTTTGTTCACGGACGATGATGTAATCGCCATTGAAGATGCCGACATTGATCATTGAGCTCCCATGCACCTCAAGGATAAAGGAACCCTGATCGGTGGCGATTTCGGTCGGGATAGTAAAAGTGTCTTCGATATTCTGCTCGGCCAGAATGGGAATCCCAGCCGCGACGCGACCAACGAGCGGTAGCGAGACCGTTCCGCGAGGTGCGGTGGGCTCGTCAGATTTAGAAATTGAGACAGAGGAACCGTCCTCGTTAAAGAGTTCCAGGGCGCGCGGTTTGGTGGCATCGCGTTTGAGAAGCCCGCGTGCCTCCAGGGCAGATAGATGGGCGTGCACGGTGCTGGGGGAGGAAAGGCCCACGGCAGAAGCCATCTCGCGCACGCTGGGCGGATAACCCTTCTCCTGCTGATATTCCTTGATGAAGTCGTAAATTTGCTGCTGACGCTTGGTAATTTTGCGAGCCATCAGGGCATCCTCTCTACCCATGTCAAACAAATGTTCGAATTTTGCTTGACAGGAACAACTGTTCGAAGATAATAATAACCGAACATTCGTTCTCGCGCTAGACATTTTTGTCTGCGCGGCTTGATAAAACTGTTCTCAGCAAAACACGCGAGAGGAGAACATGATGAACGCAACGAATATGGTCCAGGGAAACCTCGCCCTTAAGCTCGAGACGCCTGCAGAACCCACTTTTACGGTTGTTCGGGGTGGCCGCTCCGGCTTTCAGCCTTTGACCGTAAAGCCTGCTCGCAATCAGCAGGCTGTAGTTGCGCCGGCCCGCGTTGCCCTGAAGGTTCCGACGATTGTCGCCGTTGCCGTTGCGCTTACGCTCTTCGTTGTCCTCGCTACGTCGGTCTTTAGCGCTCGTCACGCCTCGTATGCCGAGTCCGTTTCCAACGTTACCTACGAGACCATTCGCGTTCAGCCTGGTGATTCTCTTTGGTCGCTTGCCGAGGAATATCCTATCGAAGGCCTTTCCACGCAAGAGACTTCCGACATGATCCGTAACGTCAATCATCTGGAGCATGGTTCGCTCGCCGCCGGTGCGCATCTTAAGGTTCCTGCTCGTTCGTAATCATTATCGCGCTGCGCATGGTACCCTTGTTATCGTTTAAGAGGAGGTACCATGCGCTGTCCCAAATGCGGCAAGGCACATACCCGCGTTGTTGATTCCCGTATGCAGGAGTCAAATAACACCATCAAGCGCCGTCGCGAATGTTGCTCGTGTAACTACCGCTTTACAACGTTCGAGCGATGTGAAGACCCAATCGAGGTCATTAAGTCAGACGGAACCAAGCAGCGGTTCGATCGCAATAAGCTGCTCGTCGGCTTGATGCGCGCCACCATCAAGCGCGATATCGACACTAAGAAGCTCAATGAGATTATCGACGACATCGAGGTCGAGCTGCGCTCTCGTACGCTTACGGCCGTCACGTCCCATGAGTTGGGTGACATGGTGCTCAAGCGCTTGGCCAAGATCGACAAGGTGGCGTACATCCGCTTTGCCTCGGTCTACCGCGATTTCAAAGACGTCGATGAGTTTCTGCAAGAGCTCGACAAGCTAAGGTGATTCCATGCCCAACATTACCGTCAACATAAAGCGTCTCGACCCCACCGTCGAGCTTCCCAAATACGCCCATCCCACCGATGCCGGCTTGGATTTGCGCTCCAACGAGGACTGCGTCCTGAAGCCCTTCGAACGTCGTCTGGTCTCTACTGGGCTGGCCATCGCCCTGCCCGACGGCTACGCCGGCTTTGTCCAGCCCCGCAGCGGCCTGGCCATTAAGCAAGGCCTGTCCATAGTCAACACTCCTGGCCTCATCGACGCCCACTACCGAGGAGAGCTCAAAGTCATCCTCATTAACCTAGACCTCACGAACAACATCCAAATCAACAAAGGCGACCGCATAGCCCAGCTCGTCATCCAAGAAGTCCCCACGGTCAACCTCATAGAAGTAGAAGAACTAGACAAAACCGACCGAGGAGTCGGCGGTTTCGGTTCTAGCGGCGTATTGTAATGTCCGCTCACCCGTGGGAGGCCCCTATATATCATTCCATGCTCAAACATTCTCGCTGCGCTGCGAAACTGCGCGTGGAACGATATATAGGGACCTCCCACGGGTGAGCTACGTTTGCATGCTTGCAACTACCGTGTATCTTCGCTGGTAACCGTTAGCATTAATCAATTGGTAAGCCGGTGCGACAAGGGGATTTCTCCTTTGTCGCACCGGCTTACTAGTTGGATTTCAATTTGTTTTCAAGCAAGAAGCCTCCCGTCCGGGGCTCACCCATATCGTTCCACGCGCAGTTTCGCAGCGAGCGCAGCGAAGCGAGAATGTTTGAGCATGGAATGATATGGGTGAGCCCCGGACGGGAGGGATTAGTGCGCCCTGCGAAGCGAGAATGCTTGAGCATGGAATGATATAAGGGCGGCTCCGGCAGAGCGGCGGACATTCGACTAGCGGATATGCGCGGGCTTTCCGCCCCAGTAGAAGCGGCAGAAGGCTCGTTTGCGCTTTTGGGGTTTGCCTACGAGCTCCATGGTTGCGATGGCGATGTCCTCCGCTGCGCGTGGGCGGCGCAGCACTTCGCCATTGATGAGCAGTGCCTTGAGCGACTCCGGATGATCGTGCAGATGGCGCAGGGTTACGATGAGTTCTCGTGCGGTGGTGACATGCATGCTGGCGCCCATGCCGGTGAGCATCGTGGTGTTGGCCTTTTCCTGACCGTATGATTTGCCCAGCAGGATCATCGGCAGATGAGCGCACAGGCACTCGGTGACGGTGAGCCCGCCCGATTTGAGGATTGCCAGGTCGCAGCCGTGCATGAGGGCTGCCATGTCGTCCACGTAGTCCAGAACCGTGACGTTTTCGAGCTTCATGGCGTCGAAGAGCGTCTTGAGGCGGGTGGCGTATTCCTCATCCTTGCCCGGCAAAAAGACAAAGTGCATGTCCTCGAAGCTGCGCAGGAAGGGAAGTGTGCGGTCCATCTCCGCGCGAAAGCGAACGTACGGTTGAGGCAAACTGGCGCCGGCCATCATCAGCACAATGGTCTTGTCGGTGGGGAGATTGAACTTCTCGAGTTCTTCCTCGCGATTGTAGTCCGTATCAAACCCGGCGCGGATGGGGATGCCTGTAATGCGGATTTTGGTCTCGGGAACCTTGCGCGGGCGCAGCGTTTCGGCCATAAACTCGTTGGCCACGCAGAACAGGTCGGTGTCCTTGTGGGGCCAAAAGCCTTCGACTTCATAGTCTGTTGGTACGCAGATGACCGGGTAATCGATACCCGTGATGACGCGGGCGCCCACAGCAACATTGGCTGCCGTAATGTGTGTTGCAACCACGGCCATGGGCCTGCGGGTGCGGACATAATCGTTGAAGGCGGGGAACATAATACGTGACCATGCCGTGCCGCCACCCCAGAGCAGATGTCCCGTAAACGTATATCGCCAGGTCAGGTCGTAAATGGGGCGTGTGGCTCCCGTAAAAGAAGCCGCGGTCTTATTGCCGTCGAATTTAATACGTCCAAAATCAAGGATATCGAGCACTTCAATTTCAATATCCTCAGGGATTCCCTTGGTGCCGCGGATAAGATCAAATGCTTGTGCAATCGCGTTGGCGGCGGCTTTGTGGCCCGATCCAACCGATGCGTGCACAATGGTTACTAGGGGTTTTTGTGCAGGTGAAACGGTCATTTGCTCCGGTTGGGGAGTGCTTTGCGTTGGCAGGGGAGCGTCGTTGCTCGTCTGCGTTTGATCCATCGATAACTCCCCTTCATCTTTGTTTCGCAATGAATCATTGTAGTGCATGAGTGTCACGTTCGCCTAAATTTGGGTATGAGCGCAAAGAACGCCAATCTTTCGACAGGAGGTCTCTTCATGACTACCGATCAGCCGATCGATGTTGCGATTATCGGTGGCGGCCCTGCGGGCTATGCTGCGGCCATTTATGCGGCGCGCTCCAACCTAACGACGACCGTGATTGAACAGGGCATGTCGGGCGGACAGATCGCCACGACCAATGAAGTCGAGAACTATCCGGGCATTCCGCTCTTGAGTGGCGCCGAACTCGGCGAGCGTTTTCAGCAGCATGCAGAGGGCCTGGGAGCGCAGGTCGCATGGAGCATGGTTACGGGTATCGATTACGATGCCGATGCAGCGCTGTTTACAGTGCATCACGACATGGGCGATACGCTGGCCTCGAGCGTTATCGCTTGCATGGGTGCCACCCCGCGTCCGGCAGGTTTCGCTGGCGAGGATACCTATCGCGGTCGTGGCGTTTCATATTGCGCAACATGTGACGGCATGTTCTTCCGCGGCAAACAGGTCTTTGTAATCGGTGGTGGCAATTCGGCATGCGAAGAGGCACTGTTCCTGTCAGACATTGCCAGCAGTGTGACCATCGTGCTGCGCCGCGACCAGTTCCGTGCGCCTGATGGTGTTGTTCAGAAAGTACTCGAAAAGGACAATATTACAGTTAGGTACCAAACTAGTATTGTGGAGCTCTCGGGCGAAGCCATGCCAACGACGATCGCCTTTAAGGACAATTCATCCGGGGAAATTCATACCGAGTCATTTGAGCCCGGCTCTTTCGGCATCTTTGTCTATACCGGGACGCAACCCCATACCGAACTTGTCGAGCATCTAGTCGATCTGGCGCCTGATGGCGGCATTCTGACTGATGAATCCATGGCGACCCGCACGCCAGGTCTATTTGCCGCAGGCGATATCCGTTCCAAGCGTTTGCGCCAGGTTGTGACCGCGGTTTCTGACGGAGCCATAGCGGCAACCAGCGCATACGCATTTCTCCGTAGATAAGTACGATAATATATCTTATGTAAGGTTGTTATCAATTAACTAAATGGTGGGACGATGCATCAGTGCGTTGTCCCACCAATTTTCTTGCCTGCTATGTGGTATGCAAAACTAGATAACGTAGAATACAATATAGAAAATGAACGGAGGACCTTTATGAACCACGTTAAACACGTTATTCCGATGTCTGATTCGTCGGTCAGCATTAAGCCTGAGGATATTCAGCCTACTGTGTTGCCCGATGCATTTATTCAGTCCGATATCGTACGCAAACTCAATACGTTGAGTCTGCCGCGCTATGACCAGTTGCCCAATGTGACGCTCTACCGCGACCAGGTCATTGAGTATGTTGCGCTGTGGATGGAGCCGCTGTCCATTTGCGTTGAGCAGCCTATCATTACGCCATCGATGATCAATAACTACGTAAAGGTCGGCCTAGTGCCTGCTCCGGTCAAAAAGCAATATGGCCGCGAGCAGATTGCCCGCCTGATTGCTATCTGCATCTTTAAGCAGGTGCTACCTATTGCTGCGGTACAGGCACTCTTTAACATTCAGCGTTTGAGCTACGATGCCCCGACGGCCTTTGATTATGTGGTCGATCAGCTCGAGGCATCGATTCGTTCGGCGTTTTCTGTCGAGCAGACGCCGGTTCCCGATACGGCGCATCAGGTAACGCGTGAGTCGCTGCTTGTGCGCAGCGCGGTATCGTCCTTCGTTTCGAAGGCGTACCTGATGAGCTATCTCAAGTTCAATGGGTTTAATAGCTAGCCGACGTATAAAACGGGCGGGACAAAGAGTCAGCTGTCTCTTTGTCCCGCCCGTAATTTTGCTTGGTTGGACTTTATTGGCCCGAAGCTACGCCCATGCCGTAGCCGATAATGAGCCCATGCATTTCGGCATAGTATGAATCTAGCCCGTTACAGGGCATGATGATAGTCTTGGAGCCTGGCCATCGCTCCACAATGCGCCTGGCAAGTGCTTGGGCGCCTGCCTCATTCTCCACATGATCGATGACGACCTCACCGCCCGTAAAGCCCTCGGCTTCCATAGTGTCGATGATCTTGTTGAGCATCTTCTTTTCGCCACGCGTGTGCCCGACGAGTTCGATTTTACCGGCCTCACTCGCCGTGCCCAAAATGCGGATATTGAGCTTGTTGGCAATGACGCCGGCTGCCTTAGGGATACGTCCGGCTTTGGCGAGGTTTTCGTAATTGCACAAACTGAAGAGGATTTTGCTGTTCTGTTCAAGGCTATCGAAGTATGCGCAGGCATCCTCGAATGAGACATTCGGATTGCTTGCAAGATAGCGGTCGAACAGCAAGAAAATGAGGTCCATTTTGCCGCCAGCTGCGCGTGAATTGACTAGATGAATCTGTCGGTCGGGCTCCTCGGCAAGAACCATATCGCGAGCCGTGGCTGCCGCGTTGTAGCTGCCCGACACGCCCTCAGAGATCGGCATGCAGATGGTCATGTCTGCCAATTTGAAGAGCTCGGCCCACTCCCCTACGCTGGGACAAGCGCTCGAAGAAGCGTTCGTCTCCGCCTGAACAGCGCAGTTGAGCTCATGAACATCGAGCGAAAGGTCATCGACGAATTCATGCTCCCCCACTCGAATTTTGAGGGGTGCAAATGCAAAGGTGGTATGGGGCGCGGTCGGTTGCCAATCGCGGAGGTTGCAGCTTGAATCGGAGATAAGTGCCCAGCTCATAGAGGGTCCTTTCTAATCGTTCCCATTCAATTATAGCCATCTTGCAGACCGATTGGGCCGCTATCTAGTATTCAAAACTAGATAGCGGACTGCACGAAAGGCAAAAGAATGGACCCCATGACTCAAAGCCACGAGGTCCATTCTTTTGCTTTATCTGAATACTTAGTAGCGCACGAAAATGTAGTTGTTGTTCATGCCGGCGGCAACGGAGCTGATGATAACACCCGTGTTGTAGTCGGAAGCATGAATCATCTGACCACCACCGATGTAAATGCCGGTGTGGTACGAGTTGACAACAACGTCACCGGGCTGCGGATCGGACACACGCGTCCAGCCCATAAAGGTACCCGTGGTGCCCAGACGGCAATAGCGACCAGTGAGGCAATAGCTAACAAAACCAGAGCAGTCGAAGCTGTTCGGGCCAATTCCGCCCCAGGAATAAGCGCAACCAAGCTTACTGTATGCACGCGAGACAACAGAACCGCCATCAACAGACTGGCTCGGAGCAGAAGGCGTCGGAGCCGGAGCGGGCGTGGAAGGCTGCGGCGTCGGAGCAGGTGCCGGCGTAGGAGCCGGAGTGTTGCCGCCCTGGTTGTTGTTATTGCTGGTCTGGCCACCATTGTTGGTGTTCTCGGTCGTACCGGCAGTCTCGTTGCTCACCGTGGCCTTCTCGGCGGTGCTGGCGTTGATGCCGGCCTGTAGCGCGGCGTTGGCCTCGGCCTCGGCGGCAAGTTCGGCCTGCAGCTGTGAATCCAGGGAGTTTACGACGTTCTGGGCTTCAGCCTGCTGAGCGTTAAGCTCGTCGACCTTCTTTTGCGTGGCGGCGACGTTCTTTTCCTGCTCGGTCTGCTTATCGGTGAGCTGCTGCTTAAGCTCCTTGACCTCTTGAATGGTCTGAGCCTGCTTGTCGGAAACTTTGCCGTAGTAGAACAGACGGTTGAGCATATCGCTCAGGTCATCGACACCCGTCAGAACCTGAAGCAGGCTCAGACCACCGGTTTTGTACTCGCCGGCGACATAGGTTGAGAGCTTGGCCTGACCATCGGCGATCTCCTGCTGCTTTTGCGTGATCTCGCCAGCAGTCTGATCGAGTGCCTGCGTCTGCGTGGCGAGCTCATCGTAAATCTGCTGGGTTTGTGTGCCAATCTGCTCGAGCTTGGTACGAGCAGCGGCAAGGTCGGATGCGGTATCGGCGTAGGCCGGAGCCACGAGGCCCAGGCCCAAAACACAAGCGAGGGTTGCCGTAGCAGCGCAGCGTGCCATGTTTCTGTGCGTGTTTGCTGTGCGCATGTAGCTTCCTTTCCGGTATCTAAGGGTAGCGGCTAGTCCACCGTTACCAGGCTAAAGAGCTCAACGTCCTCGTTAGAAGGCGTGAGCTTCTTGCGCGGGTTGAGAAACGCAAGCTCAAGGATACAACCGTAGCCTACAAGCTTTGCGCCCATATCTCGCACCAGTTTACCTGTTGCCTCGACGGTTCCGCCCGTCGCGACCAAGTCGTCCAGAATCAACACGGTATCTTTAGAGCTGATAGCGTCGGCATGGATCTCAATGGAATCCGTTCCGTACTCGAGCTCGTAGCTCTGGCTCACGGTCTCGCGCGGTAGCTTGCCCGGTTTACGTGCGGGAACAAAGCCGGCGCCAAGGGCTACAGCCACCGGTACGCCAACCATAAAGCCGCGAGCCTCGGGGCCCACGACCTTGGTGATTCCCATGCCGGCAAAGTGCTCGGCGAGGGCATCGGTCATGGCTTTGAGCGCCTCGGGATTGCCAAAGAGCGGCGTGATGTCTTTAAAGATGACTCCGGGCTCGGGATAGTCGGGGATGTCGACGATTTGAGATTCGAAGTCGTACATTGCATGACCTTTCAATGGGTTGCCGGATAAGCGGCAGCTGTTATTTGCCCGCGGTGGCGGTGCCGGATTGCGAAGGGGTGACGACCTTGAGCGGCTTTACGAGGGAATCCTCGTGCGAAGCCGGCGCGCCTATCTCTTCGTTTTTGGCCTTGGTTGACTCGGAGCGAGTGATTTCCTCATCGAGTGCATCGATGTCGGCGTCCTCGACCACGGCGTTGAGCGACTCAAAAACGCGGTTCTTGAGCAGCGCGGTGTGCACGCCCTCCGTCAGGTCGTGAAGCTTCTTAAACGCACGCTCGAGCTTGGCGTCGCGCTCGTCATCGGAGGTATCCATGCCGAGCATGCTCACAAGCACCTGCTCAAACATCGAGGACTCGCGGTTGGCGGAAGACACGTACTGACGCAGGTTGCGCGGCTCGATATGGAAGCGCGACAGCTCGGAGCAGTAGCGGATGATCGGAAAATCGCGACCATCGACAAGCTCGCGATTCTGCGGACTCTTGATGATGCGAATGAGGTCGTTCTCGGCGAGCGAGCGGATAAACGAAATTTCGACGCCCAACATATCGGGAATGGTCTCGATGGGATGCAGCTTTTGCTTAGTCTCCTTGGGCTCCGTCTTGAGCGGAACATCGGATAGCAAGCCCACCTCGTAGGCGAGCGTTGACAGGTCCGTGGCGTTTTCCAAGCGCTGCTTAATCACGTTGAGCGGCATGTAGCGGGTCTTCTGCAAGTGCAGGATGACCTCCAGACGATCAACGTCCTCCTTAGAGTACTGACGGTATCCCTTAGGCGTACGATGAGGGGTAATGAGCCCCTCATCCTCTAGAAATCTAATTTTTGAGTTCGAAAGATCGGGGTATGCGCCTCGAAGTAGGTTGACGACTTGGCCGATACTCAGATAGTTGCGTTCGGCCATGCCCTACTCACCGGTTTCGATGCGCTCCGGCGTGCTCTCGTGGTAGATGAGCGTAAACGTACCGATCTGAACGGAAGAACCGTCGTGCAGCGGGGCTGCATTGACAATGGCACCGTCGACCCAGGTACCATTGAGCGAGCCCAGGTCCTCGATGCGAGCGCCGAGGCCCTCGCGAATAATGCGCGCGTGGCTGCGCGAAACGGTCATGTCATTAAGGAAGATGCCGTTCGCGGGATCGCGGCCGATGGTGGTCACGTCGTCCTCGAGCTCAAAGGCGGCACCAGTCTGCGGACCCTTGACGATGGACAGGACGGGGGCGGTGATGCGTACGTTGGCCATGAGGTCGGGAACGGTGACGTCGCTTGAAGGCACGCGGAATACGCAGGTAGCGTCAGCAGTCTTATCATTCTGAGGCATATTGTTAACCATGTTGTCCATGACAACCCCTAACTTATCGCGGACGTGCCGCAAATAATGAACCGTACGTAATCATACCCCAACGAATCAGTCTTCGATTTCAGGGTTCAGAAAGTCGATGTCCTCGTCCTCGGGATGCGCGAGAGCCTGTTTAATGGCCACTCCGCCCTTAATGGAGTAGATGACAGCCGTGAGCATGGAGAAGATCACGCCGCCGTACACAAAGAAGATGCCGAGGGGCACCGAGCTTCCGTTGAGGCCCGGGAAGGCCGTAAGGGTTGAAGATAAAAGGTGCAGGCCGTCAATAACGGGGAAACCGAGCAGCATGAGTGAGAAGCCGGTCATGAGCAGCGCCGTGGCAATCTTTCCGGGAAAGACCACATCGATGGGGCGACGGTGATAATGACGCACGATAAGCGTGCCGATGCCCAGATAGATGTCGCGGCCAATAATGAGTACGCAGACCCAGATGGGCAGCTCTCCGCGGACCACCAGTCCAAGTACGCCGGTGAACAGCAGCGCACGGTCGCAAATGGGATCCATGACCTTGCCGAGCCATGAGACCGTCTTGGTCATGCGGGCGATCTGACCGTCCATCCAGTCGGTGGAGGCGGCAACGGCGTAGATAACGATGGCGATGACGCGGTTGTTATCCGTCACAAACAGGTACAGAAATACCAGGGTGAGGATCAGGCGCGTAAAGGTGATGAAATTGGAGATCGTAAAGATCTTATTCGACGGGTAATCGGAAGTGCCGATAAGCTCCTTTTTGATCTTCTTTTTGATGCCCACAGGACTCCCCCGCTGGTTAACGACAAAACTTTCGATACTATACCCGTTCCGGCGATGTCTATCCAGCGCAGCCATAGAGAGTCCAGACATGTGGAGGGCGCTATTAGGCGGGGGATTTCGCATTCGTGTACATCTGCCTCCAAACATGTCGAAAAATGTCGATTTTGGTGGCTGATGTACACGTTTTTATTCGGTGATTACATCGATCGGGAACGTTGTTGCTTTAAGCAAATTAATCATGATGACTGAAAACAAAAAAGGTCAGGCACTAGGTGCCTGACCTGAAAACTTCTGGTCGGGACGACTGGATTCGAACCAGCGACCCCTTGACCCCCAGTCAAGTGCGCTACCAAGCTGCGCCACGTCCCGAAGCTTATGTTTGTTGCTCTGCTCTCGCTTGCAACAGGGAGTATATTAACCCGAAACTTTAGACTTGTGCAAGAACTTTTTTATAAATTTTGAAGCAAGTCCAAAATTGTATCTGCGAGCTGGGGTTTTGTTAGCACGGGAAGTTCTTGCGTACCCGTTGTGCTCACAATCCAGGCCTTGTTAGTGTCGGTTCCAAAGCCCGAATCGGCGCGCGAGACATCGTTGGCGATAATGGCATCGCAGCCCTTGCGGGCCAATTTGCGCTCGGCGTACTCGACAACGTTATCGGTCTCGGCCGCAAATCCGATTACGCACCGCTCGCCCTTCTGGCGCGAGAGCTCGGCCAAAATATCGACCGTTTCGACAAGCTCGATGCGATCCAGGCGTTCGTTGGCCTTTTTGAGCTTATGGTCCGCAGGGGTGGCGGGGGTATAGTCGGCGACGGCGGCCGCGCAAATGGCCGCATCGGCTGTCTGGAAGGCGCTCAGTGCCGCCTGGAGCATCTCTGCGGCGGTCTGCACGCGTACGCACGCCACGCCGCGGGGAACATCGAGCGATGTCGGTCCCAGCACGAGCGTGACCGCAGCACCGCGGCGAGCAGCCTCCCCCGCCAGGGCGATGCCCATCTTGCCCGAAGAGCGGTTGCCAATGAAGCGCACCGGGTCGATCGGTTCGTGCGTGGGGCCGGCGGTAATCACGATACGCTTGCCTACCAGGTCCTGAGGCGCGGGGTTGAGCACCTCACAGACAGCCTCGACGATGTCCTCGGGCTCGCTCATGCGTCCCGTGTCCACGTCGCCGCAGGCAAGGTAGCCGCTGCCGGGCCCCACTACGTGGACGCCGCGCTCGCGCAGCGTGGCCATGTTGGCCTGCGTGGCCGGCGCCTTCCACATGCCATTGTTCATGGCCGGCGCAATCACGATGGGACGCGGCGTGGCAAGCAGCGTGGTGGAGATAAGGTCATCGGCGATGCCGTTGGCCATCTTGGCGATGATATTGGCCGTCGCGGGCGCCACGACCACCAGGTCGGGCTCCTGCGCCAGCGAAATGTGGTGGATGGGGTCGGAGGGATCGTCGAATAGGCCCACGGCAACGGGCTCGTTGGTGAGCGCACGGAAAGTGAGCGGGCCCACAAACTCGGTGGCATGCTCGCTCATAACGACCTTGACGCGCGTGCCGCGCTTTTGGAGCAGGCGCACGATATTGCACGACTTATAGGCGGCGATCCCGCCGGTAATGCCCAGCAGGATCGTTTTTCCCTCAAGTTGCATTGAATTGTTGGATGCCGCCGTCATCGCTAGGCTTCCTTGCTCGGGAGTACCAGGAGGCGGTGGCAGTACGGGCAGTGCGTAATTTCGCTACCGTCGTGGTTGAGGTCGCTCATGGACGATGCCTGCAGCGCGGTGTGGCAAACCGTGGGGATGTTGCCCTGGATGGTCTCGACGGCAAGGCCGCGGAACTGCTTGAGCAGACGCTCGTAGTCGGTGAGCACGTCGGCCGGCAGCGTGGCGGCAAGCGCGGTGCGCTCCTTAGTGGCGGCGTCAATCTGAGCCTGCAGGTCGGCAGCCTTGGCGCGGGCGGCCTTGGTATCGGCCTTCACGCCCTCCTCGAACTTGGCGATGATGGCCTGCGCGCGGGTCTCGCGGTCGAGCGCCTCCTTATGGGCGACAACGACGTCCTTGCGGGTGTGCTCAATCTTGTCCAGTCGCTTGGCCAAGGTGGCGAGCTCATTCTCCAGGTCCTGAACCTCGCGGTAGTCGGAGCCGTCGACGTGACGCTTCTTGGCAGCCTCAATGGCGTTGTTGGTCTGAATCTCGGTGGTGTTGAGATCGTCGAGCTCAATGTCCAGATCCTTGCGCTGGGCGTAGAGCTTGGTCATCTCGGACTTGAGTTTCACATAGGTCTTGCGCTTGGAAGCGAGCTCCTTGAGCTCCGGCATATTGGCAAGTTCGCTCTTGTTGCGGGCGAGCTCCAAATCGATCTGTTGCAGCTTGAGTAGCGTAGCGCCGGCGCTCATAAGTTCTCTCCTTTTGTCACAGTCCACCATTGGCAAGGGTTCAGTATTTTAATCGCATGACGGGGGTCGACCCCGGCGTCAACTGCAGAGTTCATCAATATATCAACGAACGGCTCCTCGGAGCGATCGTGTCCGAGCAAGATCACCGGCAGCCCGCGTAAGGCAAGGTCTTGCGCCACGTGGTAGCCCGCCTCGCCCGTCACGACAACGTCCGCGCCCGCGGCGATGGCAAGCTCTCCAAAGTCGCCCAGGGAGCCGCCCAAAATAGCGACGGTTCGGCATGCGTGCTCGGCTTCGCCCCACACGCGCGGGTCGCTGCCGAAGGCCGTGGCAGCACGGGTGGCAAGATCGCGCAGCGTGCACGGGTCGTTGAGCGTTGCAAGCGCGCCCAGGCCGGTGGCCTCGGGGTCGTCCACGTGCTCCAGTGAGCTCACGGCTGCAGAACGCAGCAGCTTGCTCAGGCAGACACGGGCTTCGTGCGAGCGGTCCAAGTTGGTGTGGAGCGATATGATGCTCACGCCGCAACGCGCTGCCTCGTAGAGCGCCGCGCTGCATTGGGGGCGTGCGGCATCCGCCGGACAAAAGGCCTCGGGTGCCTTGATGTAGATAGGATGATGCGTCAGCAGCACGTTGACGCCGGCCCCAAGAGCACGGTGCACGTTGGCCTCGGTCGCGTCGAGTGCGCAGGCAACACCGGTGATCTCAGCAGCGGGATCTCCCACTGATAACCCAACGTGATCCCAGCCCTCGGCGTCCGCCTTGGGATAGCGCGCAAGCAGAGCGCGCTCGAGTTCGGCGACGATCATGCGGCGCCTACGATCGAGAGCAGCGTCTGGGCAAACTCGTCCAGATCGTCCGGATTCACGCGGTCGTCAAAGGAAATGCGCAGTGCGCCCAATGCCTGCTCGCGACCGATGCCCATCGCGCTTAAAACATGGCTCGGGTCCATGCTGCCGCTCGAGCACGCCGAGCCTGCCGATACCTCAAAGCCGGCGGCGTCGAGCTTGACGATGAGCTCCTCGGAGTCCATGCCGTTGACGTAGATGGAAACCATGCCCGGCAGACGATCGGCCTGTGCGTAGTCGCCCATGGTGGCGTGAATGCGCGGGTGGGCCGTTAGCGTGGCGTAGAGCTTGTCGGAAAGGGCTTGCAGCGTCGCCCGCTCCTGAGCCACATGGGGCGCCAGAGACGAGGCGGCAGCGGCAAAGGCCAGCTGCGTGCGCAGGTCCTGCGTGCCGGCACGTCGTCCGGCTTCCTGTCCTCCGCCAAAGATGCGGGGACGCAGTGGGGTGCGGGTCTTAAGGTAGAGCGCACCGGATGCCACAGGACCGCCAATTTTGTGGGCCGCGACGGACATGGCATCGACGCCCAGCTCGGTGACATCGAGCGGAATATGCAGATAGCCCTGGATGGCATCGGTGTGGATCAGGGCGCCGGCGGCGTGTGCGGCAGCGGCAAGCTCCCGGATGGGCTGCACCACGCCGGTCTCGTTGTTGGCAACCATAATGCTCACGAGCGCCACGTCGTCGCCCAGCAGCTCGACAAGCGCGGCAGGCTCAATGTAGCCCATGCGGCAGGGCTGCACCAGGTCGACGGTAAATCCGGCGGCACGCAGCAGCGGCAGGTTGTCCAGAATCGAATCGTGCTCGATGGCCGACACGATTACACGATCGCGCTTGCGATCGCGCTGACGAGCGCCCTCGGCAAGACCGAGCAGCGCCAGCTGGTTGGCTTCGGTGCCGCCGTTGGTCAGGACAATCTCGGACGGGCGGACGCGCGCGCCAAAGCTGCGGGCAATCTCGCGACGTGCAACCTCCAGACGCGCGGCGGCTTTGCGGCCAAGCGAGTGTAGCGAGTTGGGGTTGACGCCGGCAAGCTCGCTGTCGTCGTACTCGCGCTGCGCAAGGAGCGCCTCGGCGCGCATGGGCGTCGAGGCGGCGTAGTCAAGATTCACGGGTATGCGGTTTTGACCTGCGGTCATAAGGATTTATGCCTCCTGTGCAGCCTCGTTGCCCAGCTTCTGCAGCAGCGCAACCTCGGCGGCGGGATCTTCGGACTTAAATACGGCGGAACCGGCCACGAGTACGTTGGCGCCAGCCTTGACAACTTCGGCGACGTTCTTGGAAGAGATACCGCCATCGACCTCGATCATGGGCGACACGCCGTGGCGCTCGCACATGGCTTTGAGCTCGTGGAGCTTATGCAGAGTGCCCGGGATAAAGCTCTGGCCGCCAAAGCCGGGGTTCACGCTCATGAGCAGCACCATGTCGACGACGTCGATGATGCTCTCGAGCACGCACACGGGGGTGGCGGGGTTGAGCACCACGCCGGCCTTGACGCCGCGCTGCTGCAGATGGGTGAGCGTGCGGTGCAAGTGCGTGGAGGCCTCGTAGTGGACGGTGATCATATCGGCACCGGCGTCGGCGTACCAATCGACCGTCTCGTCGGGGTTCGACACCATCAGGTGCGCGTCGACCGGTACATCGGTGGAGCGCTTGACGGCCTTAAGGATGTCAACGCCAAAGGTCAGGTTGCCGGTAAAGTGACCGTCCATAACGTCGAAATGCACGTAGTCGGCACCGACGATCTTGTCGAGTTCACCCTTGAGGTTGGCCATGTCGGCCGAAAGGACGGACGGAGCGATTTTGATGGAACCCATGGTAGAAGCCTTTCTGCGCTAGTCGGTGAGTCCGTAGAACTCTTGAGAGGGGACGCGGTCGGTAAGAATCTCGAGTGCCCTATCCAAAGTAACACCGTTGTAGAGCGTTTGCTCCACGGCAAAGGTGAGCGGAATGTCTACGCCCAGTGAACGGGCAAGTTCGCTGACGCTGCGGGCCGCGACGGCGCCCTCGACAACCATATGCGTGCGCGTCTGGTACTCGTCGAGCGAAACGCCGTGGGCAAACTCGTAGCCAAAGGTGCGGTTGCGCGAATGCTCCGAGGTACAGGTGGCAATGAGGTCTCCCATGCCGGCAAGTCCCATGCAGGTCATAGCTTGACCGCCGCGGGCGTGCACCAGACGGCTGATCTCGGCTAGGCCGCGCGTCATGATGAGGGCGAGCGTGTTGTCGCCCGCGCCGGTGCCGGCGGAGATGCCGCACACGATGGCGATGACATTTTTCATGGCGCCGCAGACCTCGACACCGGTCATGTCCTGCGACAGGTAGATGCGGAAGGCCGTGGACAGGAGCAGGTCCTTAAAGGCCTCCCCTATCTGCGGATCTTCGCTGGCGATGACGGCGGCAGAAAGTCCGCCGCGGCAAATCTCCTCGGCATGGTTGGGGCCAGAGAGGGCCGCCACGCGCGCCTCGTTGCCGATCTCGCTGGCGATGACCTCGCTCATGAGCAGGCCGGACTCAGGCTCAATGCCCTTGGTGAGGCAAAGCACCGGGGTATCGGCGGCGATAAAGGGCGCCGCCTGGTGGCACACGCTGCGAAGGTGCGTCGATGGAACGGCAAAGATGATGGCCTCGGCGCCGTTGAGCGCCTGCGACAGGTCCGTGGTGGCGACGACGTTGCCGGGCAGCTCGTAGCCCACAAGGTAGCGGGGGTTGCGGTGCTCGCCATTGATGCCGGCGGCCGTCTGCTCGCTATGGGCCCACATGGTCACGCGCTCGGCTCGCGCGGCGGCAAGGCCGGCGACGGCGGTTCCCCAGGAGCCAGAGCCAATCAGCGCAACATTCATGACTCTCTCCTACTTATCGTCGGGCTCGGTGACGCGCTTGGTAAACGAGAGCTTGGACTCCTTACCGGTCATGAGCTTTTTGATGTTCGCACGATGGGCCCACACCACGGTGATGCCGATCATCGCCATGCAAAACTTAAGTCCTAGGCTGCTGTACGGAAAGACCGCACAAGCGGCAATGGGAAGACCGATGGCCGCGGCAAGCGAGCCCACCGACACGAACTTGGTGATGGCGACGGCCACGATAAACATGCCCAGCAGCGACAGACCAATGGGCCAGTACCAGGCGAGGATAACGCCCAGACCCACGGCGATACCCTTGCCTCCATGGAAGTTGAGGTAGGGCGAGAAGATATGGCCCCACACCGCTGCCAGGCAAATGACGCCGAGCATCCAGTCGCCGGCGGCGCCGGGGGCCATAATACTCGGCGGAAAACCATAGCCCAAGTCGGCAATGAGTGGACGGGCGATAAGGACGCAGATGGCGCCCTTAAGGCAGTCGAGCAGCAGCGTGAGCGCGGCCACCTTGGGGCCGGCCACACGCAGGGCGTTGGTGGTGCCGATGTTGCCGGAGCCCGCCTTGCGAATGTCGGTGTGGTTGAACACGCGGCCCAGGATCAGGCCAAACGGAATCGCCCCGATAAAGAACGAGACCACGGCGCAGATGGCGGTCAGCAGAATCGGATTATGCATCCTTTTGCTCCTTCTTTCTAAAGAAGAGTCGAATGGGTGTGCCGGCAAAGTCGAAGGTCGAGCGCATGCGGTTCTCGATGTAGCGCTGATAGGTGTCGTTGACCAGATCGCTGTGGTTGACGAAGAACGTGAACGTCGGCGGGTTTACGCCCGTCTGGGTCACGTAGTGCATGCGCAGGCGGCGCTTGCCGTCCACCACGGTATGACCGAACTCGCGCAGGTCGGTGAGGAACGTGTTGAGGCGCGAGGTGCTGATCTTTTGCGAGCGCGTCTTCTCGGCGGCGTCGACCATCGCCCAGATCTTCTCGACGCTGCGGCCGGTCAGGGCAGAGATGCGCAGGTACTGGGCCCAGGGAGCCATGACGCCCAGACGGCGGTCGATGGTCTCCATGCAGGCCTCGCGCTTACGGTCGTCGTCGAGCAGATCCCACTTGTTGAGCAGCACAACGATGGCGCAGCCGCGCTCGATGGCAAGACCCATGACCTTCTGGTCCTGCTCGGTAACGCCCACGGAGGCGTCGACGACGAGCAGCGCCACGTCGGCGCGATCGATGGCGCGCAGGCCGCGGACCATGGAGTAGTACTCGATGTTCTCGTACACGGTGCTCTTCTTGCGAATGCCCGCAGTGTCGACCATGCGGTAGTGCTTGCCGTTGCGCTCCACGACGGTGTCGATGGCGTCGCGCGTCGTGCCGGCGATGTTCGAGACGATGGAGCGGTCGGCGCCCAAGATGCGGTTGAACAACGACGACTTACCGGCATTGGGGCGGCCGATGATGGCAACGTTCAGCGCGTCGGGGAACTCATCGGCGACCTCGTCCTCTTCCTCCGGAAGCAGGGCCACGATATCGTCGAGCAGGTCGCCCGTGCCATGACCGTGCAGGGCCGAGAGCGGCGTGGGCTCACCGATGCCGAGCGAATAGAACTCCCAGATGCTGTCGTTCTCGCGATCGGGGTTGTCGAGCTTGTTCACCAGCAGAAAGACCGGCTTGTCGCAGCGCTTGAGCATGCGGGCGACCGACTCGTCCTCCTCGGTGACGCCGGTGCGGCCGTCGACCACAAACAGGATGACGGCGGCTTCCTCAGCGGCGGCGAGCGCCTGGTCGCGGATGGACGTGGCAAAGACGTCATCGCTCTTGAGCGGCTCGATGCCGCCCGTGTCGACGATGGTGAACTCGCGGCCGTTCCAATCGGCCGTGTGATACGAGCGGTCGCGCGTGACGCCGCGTGACTCGTGGACGATGGCGTCCGAGGTCTGGGCCAGGCGGTTAACGAGCGTGGACTTGCCCACGTTTGGGCGTCCGACGACGGCGACGATAGGTTTCATCTGCTCTCCTTTAATGGGTAGGGTCAGTGGAAGTGTTAGAGTCTGCGGGCACAATGCCAAGGATGCGCTCTAGGGTATCGAGCAGCTCATGCGGCATGGTCGACACCACATGAACCTCGGCGCCGCGACTGGTAAGGCTTGCGAGTAAATCGTCACGATGATACTCGTCAAGTGTCATGCCGTCAGCGTTGAACATGAGCTTAGGCACAAAGAGCATAACCCCAGAGAGATCCTGCGGCAGCTGCTCCAGAATGTCACACGCGACGATGAGGCCGGTCACGTCCACGTTGCCGCCAAAGTAGCGGTTCTTGATGGCCGTGACAGTGCCGGCTAGTCCCTGGGGTGACTCCACAAAGCGGGCCACCGTGTCGCGTGCGCTGGCGCCCGAGAGGCACAGCAGGTGCTGGTTGCGCTCGGCGATTGTCTCGCGAACGCGACGCAGACGCTCGGCGTCGGCGGTAAGCACGTCGTCGGTCTCGTCCAGATACGAGCGGATCATGCCGATGCCGTCGTAGTACTGCGGGTAACCGTCGTAAAAGTCCGCCTCGGGCGGATCGATGCCGGCGTCCAGGTAGAACTCGTCGCTCATCTGGAAGGTGTGGCGGCCAAAACGCTCGAAGGCGCGGTCCTGGTAGGGACGGATCATGGTAATGGTCTCGCGTGCCAGTTCGGGCTTGTCGCTGTATGACCAGCTAAAGCGGTTCTGATGCTTGGTAAAACCAAGCGGCACAATGCCCAGGCTGGTGATCTGCTCATGTTCCTCGCAGTAGCGCAGGGTCTTTTCCAGCTCCTCGCCGTCGTTCATGCCGGGGCACAACACGATCTGCGCGTGAATCTCGATGCCGGCGGCCATGATGGCCTCGAGTACGTCCATGCCGCGCTGAGCGTTGCGGCCCATCATGCGGCGGCGGACGTCGGGGCTCACGGCATGAACCGACACGTTCATGGGGCTCATGTTGCGCTGGATGACGTTTTGCACGTCCTCGTCGGTGAGGTTCGTGAGCGTGACAAAGTTGCCCTGCAAAAAGCTCAGGCGATAGTCATCGTCGCGGATGTAGAGCGTGGAGCGGCCACCCTTGGGCAGCATGGTCATAAAGCAGAACACGCAGGCGTTCACACAGGTACGCATGCCGTCAAAGATGGGGCCGTCGAACTCCAGGCCCCAGTCCTCGCCGGGAAAGCGGTCGAGCTCGACGGGCGTGACGGTGTTGTCGCGCGGATCGAAAACCTCCAGCTCGACGGTATCGTCGTCGGCCTCCCAGAGCCACACGATCATGTCGGTGAGCGCCTCACCGTTGACCGTGAGCACGCGCATGCCCGGCTCGATACCCACATCCCATGCGGGCGATTCGGGACGCACGTTCTTTACGAGCGCGCCCTCACCCGGCTCGGGGTCGCGGCTGCGCCCGTAATCGGCCACCTCGGCGGCGTATGCGGGTACGGTCTGGTCCATGGTTAGCGGCAAAGCTCCTTGATGCGCGCAACGGCACGCTCGATGTGTTCTTGCGGGGTGGAGGCTCCGGCGGTGATGCCGATGTGGTGAGCGTCGGTAAACCACGCGGCCTGGATCTCGGAAGCTTCCTCGATGTGATGCGTATGCTCGCAGGCGTCTGCGCAAATCTGAGCCAGGCGGCGGGTGTTGCCCGAGTTCTTGCCGCCCACGACGACCATGCAATCACAGCGTTTGGCAAGTGTGGCTGCTGCCTGTTGACGCTCGCTCGTGGCGGCGCAGATGGTGTTGATCACGCGCAGCTCCTGCACGCGCGGGGTGATGGCAGCCACGACCTCGGCGAGGTTCTGCGCGGTCTGGGTGGTCTGCACAACCAAGCCCACCTTGCCCTTGAGCGGCAAAGCGTTGGCATCGGCGGCACAGCTCACGACCTGCGCATCATTGCCGGCGTGACCCAGAATGCCCTCGACCTCGGGATGCCCCGGCTCACCCACGACCACCACGTGGTAGCCCTCGCGCACCAGGCGCTCGGCTGCCACGTGAACCTTCTTGACGTAAGGGCAGGTGGCGTCGATGACGTTAAGGCCACGCTCGCGAGCGGCATCGACGACCTGCGGCACCACACCGTGGGCGCGGATGATCACGGTGCCGGTTGCGGCGTCGTCCAAGGTGTCGGCCAGACCGACGCCTGCCTCAGCAAGCTCGCGCACCACGATGGGGTTATGGATGAGCGGCCCCAAGGTGTGAACTTGAGTGCACTCCTCTGCCTGCGGCGCAGCGGCCAGCGCCATATCGAGCGCACGCTGTACGCCGTAGCAAGTGCCGGCGTGGGCGGCGATCTCGATGGTAGGCGCGGTTGCCTGGCCGGACACAGTCGCGGTGGTGTTCGTCACGTTCTCGCTCATGGCTAGAACCTGCCCGGATGCTCGGCGCACAGCTCGTCTCGCATGGCGTAGACGCGGTTCATGGCCTCGGACTCAAACCATTCCAGGCGCTCCGTGCGCTTAAGCCCAGCCGGTGCGTCGGAAAGCGAGACGGCCTTGCCGGCGCGGATCCAGCACTTCTTGGGACGCATGATCTTTTTGCCCGAGGGCGTGATGTCGGACCAGCCGCAGATGGCGAGCGGGTTAACGGGCGCCTTGCCCATCTGAGCGATGAGCGCAAAACCGCCGTGGACCTCGGGCTTGATCTCGCGCGAGCGGATGCGCGTGCCCTCGGGGAAGATCAGAACGTCCTCGCCGCGCTGCAGCGCATGTTGGGCGGCGCGCAAGCACTTCATATCGGCAGTACCACGCTCCACGGGGATGCCGCCAACGCGGCTAAAGGCCCAGCGCACAATCTTGCTCTTGGCGAACTCGGACTTAAAGATGGGACGAATGCGGCGCCCCCCAAAGAACAGCGCCGTCTCCACGGCCAAGAGCTCGGCCATCGAGGTGTGGTTGCAGATGACCACGCTGCCGCGGCCTTCTTGGCGCTCAAACAGCAGGTCGGCGTCCTCTACCTTCCAGCGCCACATGAGCTTGGAGAAGGCCCAAAGGATGGCCATAACCACGACGACAGTGCCGCGGATGAGAGCCGGGAACTCGGCGTAGGGGGCGTTGTAATAGTCCTCGGGCGTCTGCTTAAACAGGCGCATGGGCTACCTCCTTTGGTTAATGAGGTCCTCGATTATCGAGACGACCTCGTCGATGGTGTGGGCGGTGGAGTCGACGTGCACGGCGTCCTCGGCGGGCACGAGCGGGGCGACCTCGCGGCTGCTGTCGAGCTTGTCGCGCTGCTTAAGGGCGTCGAGGGTCTCGTCGACCTCGGCCTCGAGCAGCGCGGATGTGAGCGGCTGGGCGTCGTTTTGGTGACGCTGCAGCACGCGGCGGCGGGCGCGCTCGCGCGGGTCGGCGGTCAGGAAGACCTTGACCTGCGCGTTAGGGAACACGACGGTTCCGATGTCGCGACCCTCGGCCACGATATCGCGGTCCTCGGCGGCACGGCGCTGATGGATGAGCATGGCGGCGCGCACGCCCGGGTAGGCCGAGACCTTAGACACGTTAGCGTCGACCTGCGGGGTGCGAATGGCAGCCGAAGCGTCCTGGCCGTCGATGGTCAGGCGCGTGTCCTCGCCGGCGCCGTTGGTAAAGCGGATCTCGATCTGCTCGGCGAGGGCGTCGATGGCCGCCTCGTTATCCAGATCGATGCCGCGGTCGAGCGCGGCGAAGGTGACGGCGCGATACATGGCGCCCGTGTCGAGCTTGTTAAAGCCCAGCTGGCGGGCGATCTCCTTGGCGATGGTGGACTTGCCGGAACCGGCGGGGCCGTCGATGGCGACGATCATGCAATGCTTCCTTTCGATGGTTGGCGTGCTGGTATGGTTCGCGGGCGTTGGGGCGCGGCGGGTTGCCTAGCCCGTGTAGCGCTCGCGGTAGGTGTTGCGCTTGGGCGCGGAGCCGTGGCTGCCGTGATGACGCGTGCGGCTGGCGGTGTTAGTCGCCGGCGCGGTGCCGCGTTTGGAGCTGGCCTGCTTGGGCGGGATACCGCCGTCCTTGAGAATCTGCACCTCGCGGTTGGTGAGCTCGCGCCACGAGCCCTTGGCCACGTCCTTGAGCTCCAGGCCGGCAAAGTTGCAGCGATGCAGACGGATTACCGGATGGTGAATCTTGCTCAACATGCGCTTGACCTGATTCTTGCGACCCTCGCGGATGATGACCTCCACGGCGGTGGTACCGGGCTTTACGCCTTGCGGAGCCACGGCCTCTGCCTCGCGCGCGTTGATGACACGGCAGATTGCCGGCTGGCACAGGCCGTCGTCGAGCTCGATGCCGCGACGTAGCGGGGTAAGATCGCGGTCGGACAAGTCTCCGTCCACGAGCGCCTGGTAGGTCTTGTAGACGTGTTTGCTGGGGTGCAGCAGGTCCTGCGATAGGTCGCCGTCGGTGGTAAAGAGCAAAAGGCCTGTGGTGTCGCGGTCCAGGCGGCCCACCGGGAAAAGTCCCGGAAAGCGGTCGCGGGGGACCAGGTCGGCCACGCAAGGGCGCTCCTGCGGATCGCTCATGGTGGTGAGGTAGCCGGTCGGCTTGTAGAGCATCAGGTACACGGCGCCCTGGTTGAGCTCGACGGGCGTGCCGTCGAGCTCGATATGGTCGCGGTCGACGTCGACCTTGGTGCCCAGTTCGGTCGCGACCTGGCCGTTGACGGTCACGCGGCCGGCGGTCATCAGGTCCTCCGACCCGCGGCGGCTCGCCACGCCCGCGCGCGCCAAAAAGCGCTGCAGGCGCATGGTGTGCGGATAGACGTGCTGGGCATCGGGCGCTGCGGTGCCCGGAGCGGCTGACGCGCGCGTCTCCCCTACTTCGTTAGTCCTCGTCATGCAAATCCTCCGAGGTCTCGTCGACGACTAGGGTCTCCAAGTCCTCGACTGCCTCAACATCTTCAACATCGGTATCGAGTAGTTCGCGCTCTTCGTCCAGGTCCTCGGCCTGCTCCTCGAGCGTGGACTGAATACTGCGGCCGCTCAGGCGCTCGCGGATAAACTGACGCGACTGCTCGTCGGGGGCAAACTGCTCCAGGTCGGGCAGGTCGCGGGTGGAACGCAGACCGAACTTTTCCAAGAAGGCGTTGGTCGTGCCGTAGATGATGGCTTGACCGCGCTGGGGGTCGCGGCCGAGCTCACGCACCAGGCCCTTGTCGACGAGTGACGCGATGACGCCGTCGGAATTGACGCCACGGATGCCCTTGACCACCTCGCGCGTCACAGGCTGGTGGTATGCGATGACGGCTAGGGTTTCGAGCGCCGCTTGCGACAGCTTTTGTGTGTCCCAGCTCAACACATAGGCCTCGACCACGTCGTGGTAAGCGGGGTGCGTGAACAGGCGCCAGCCGCCGGCGACCTCGCGCAGCTGAAAGCCGCGGTTGGCCTCCTCGTACTCAACCTTGAGCTCGGCGAGCAGCGACGCGCACTCGCCGGGGGCGATATCCAGCGCGCCTGCCAGCGCGGGCGCGCTCACCGGGTCGCTCGACACCAGCAGCAGTGCCTCGAGGGCGCCTTTGAGGCTGTTTGCCTCCAGCGTGGAAAGGGTTGACATGGTTGCGGCTCCTATTCGGTGAGCTCGGGGCCCTCGCCGGGCACATAGGCCTCGGCGCCCTCGACGCGGTTGATGCGGATGGTTCCAAAGATCTCGTCCTGGCTCAGCGTGAGCGAGCCGCGCTTGGCGAGCTCAAGCATAGCTAGGAAGGTGACGACGAGCTGCTCGGTGGTGGCATCGCCGTCCAGTAGCTCGCGGAAGGTGCAGGTTTGGTGCGCCATGGTAAAGCGGTCGACTGAGGCCACGGTCAGGTCGAGCGGCACGCGATGCGGCGCCACATGCTCGGCCTCCAGCAGGAAGGTCTGGCGCTTGCCGTCCAGGTCGGCGCAGATGACGGCCAGGCCGCGCAGGGTAATGCCGGCCAGATAGTCGGGCATTAGGCCCAAGAACTCGGGGTCGGGGCCGGCCACACGCGGGTGCATGCGACTTTCGGCCTGCATGCGGGCACCGAGGGCTGACGCCGCGCCTTTAAACTGCTTGTAGGCAATCAGGCGCTGGATCAGGACCTCGCGCAAGGCGTCGCCGTCGAGCGCACTGAGTTCTTCGAGGTCTTCGTCGAACTCGTCATCGTCGTCATCGACTTTGCGCGGGGCCTCCTGCGGCACCAGAGAGGCGGCCTTGATGTCCAAAAGGGTTGCCGCGACCAGCAAAAAGTCGCTTGCTACGTCCAGGTCCAGCGCCTCGATGCGCTCGGCCTCGGCAAGGTACTGCTCGGCCACCTCGCTAATGGAGATGGCGCCGATATCTACTTTTTGGCGGGTTACCAGCTGCAGCAGCAGGTCGAACGGTCCGCTGTAGACCTGCGTCGACACGCGATACGACATCTTCGACCTCCTTTGACGGCGCCTTCGCGGCGCGGTTTGGGTGCATGTTGCGACCGTTTTGCACGGTCGACCTGTAAGTTTACCTTAGATGCCGGCGATTGCGAAGTTGAGCATCTGCTCAGCGAGCGGATACACGGTAACGTCGAAATAGCGGCCGATCACATCGATGCCGGTCCACATGGGCAGCAGGTACAGCACTAGGATGAGGATGGGCATAGCGTATTGCTGCAGGTGGTAGTAGTTGGTCAGCGCCTTGCCTTTAAGGAACGGCACGATGATAGACGAGCCGTCAAGCGGCGGAATCGGAATAAGGTTAAAGAACGCAAGCGACAGGTTAACCACGATAAACGTGGCGCCGAAGTTCATGATTTGAGACGCCACAGCAAAGGACATGCTGGCGTAGAGGTTGCCATAGGCCAGGTGCATGAGGGCTGCAGCCAGGCACGCGAGCGCGATATTCGATGCGGGGCCGGCCGCGCTCACCAGGACCTCGTCGCGCTTGGGGTGCTTGAGGTTGTTGAGGTAGACGGGCACGGGCTTGGCGAAGGCAAACACCGGGCCACCGGCGGCGAGCATGAGCAGCGGCAGGATGATAGTGCCAAACGGATCGATATGGTTGAGCGGGTTGAGTGACACGCGGCCGCGCGAACGGGCTGTCTTATCGCCGAGTGCCCAGGCCGCGGCGGCGTGCGCACTTTCGTGGATGACGATGCCCACGATGACGGCGACGGCGCTGGCGAGCAGGTTCATGATGTAGCTGCTGGACATGGCGCTCCCCTAGCGGACGCGGCGCGAGGCGCGCGTGAGCAGGTAGTCAGCTACAAACAGGATGACGGCCACGATGGCGTAATCCAAGCGGAAAACGCCGCCAAAGGGTGAGGTGATGACGCCGTAGCCGGCGATGGCGCTCGGCAGCGCGCGAGAAAGCTCAACGACAAAGCCGACAATCTGCAGCTTGGCGGTCAGGCCGCTAAAGCACAGCAGCACGGTCATCGCGCTCATAAAGATGCCGCAGATGCGACAGGCGATGGCGATGACGCTCATCGCCACGGCAGCGGCCTTACGAGAATTCACGCGCGGTCTCCTCTTCGATCTGGGTGGAAAGCTCCAGCCATTCGTCCTCGAGCTTGGGCAGTTCTTGCTTAAGGCCGTTATATTCCCCCAGCGCGGCATTGAACTTGTCCTGATCGGCATAAAGCTCTTCGCTCGCCATCAATTCCATAAGCTCGTCATAGCGGGCGCGCTTTTTGTCGAGCTCGGCCTCGATCTTCTTGAGCTGGTTGCGCACGCCCTTGAGCTTTTTGTTGAGCGCGGCGCGGGCCTGGGCCTCGGCGCGCTTTTGCTCCTTGGTCTTTTTGCCCTCGGCGGGCTTGGAGGCGGTGGCGGGGGTGTCGGGCTGGGCCGCGGTGACCTTAGCGGACTTGGTCGCGGCCGGTGCGCTCTCCCCTGCCGCATCGGCCGCGGCGCGGGCTGCGAGGTCCTCGCGCTTGTAGAGGTAGTAGTCGTAGTCGCCGTCGTAGACCGTGACCTTGCCATCGCGGATGTCAATGATGCGGTTGGCCACAGCGCGTACCAGGTGCTCGTCGTGGCTGATCAGCACGATGGTGCCGGGGAAGTTTTGCAGGGCGTTCTCGAGCATGTCTACCGAGTCGATGTCCAGGTGGTTGGTGGGCTCGTCCAGGCACAGGAGCGCCTCGGGGGCCACGAGCATCTTGGCAAGCGCCAGACGCGCCTTTTCGCCGCCGGAGAGGACACGGACCTGCTTCTCGATGGAGTCGTTGTCGCTAAATAGGAAGGCGCCCAGCAGGCTGCGCTGCTGCGGCACGGTCCACTTGGGCGTGACGGTGTCGATCTCTTGCAGGACGGTGTTGGACTCGGTCATGCCCTCGAGCGCGTGCTGGGCGTAGTAGGCCACACCCACGTTGGTGCCCAGGTCGCGGGTGCCGGTGGTGGGCGGTTCCAGGCCGGCGAGGATCTTCATGAGGGTGGACTTGCCGGCGCCGTTGGGGCCGACGAGCGCCACATGCTCGCCGCGGTAGAGCTTGAGGTCGATGTCACTGTAGATGTGCTTGTCGCCGTATGACTTGGAGACGCCCTCGAGGCCCACGACCATATCGCCCGAGCGCGGCGGGTCGGGGAACTTAAAGTCGATTTGCTTGTGGCCCTCGGGCAGGATGACGAGCTCCTTTTTGATCTGCTCGATCTTTCGGATGCGCTCCTGGGCCTGGGCGGCCTTGGTGGGCTTGTAGCGGAACTTATCGACGAAGACCTGCATGTGGGCGATGTCGCGCTCCTGGGCGGCACGCTTGGCGCGCATCTGCTCAAGGTTGTCCTCGCGCTGCTTGAGGTAGCTGCTGTAGTTGCCGGTGTAGGTGGTCACGCGGCGGTTCTCGAGCGCGGCGACGTGGTCGACGCAGGCGTCCATGAAGGCGCGGTCGTGGCTGACGATGAGGACGGCGCCGTCGTAGCTGGCGATAAAGCCGCGCAGCCACTGGACACTCTCGAGATCCAGGTGGTTGGTGGGCTCGTCCAGGAGCAGCAGGTCGGGGTGGCGCAGGAAAAGCTTGGCGAGCGCGATGCGCATCTGCCAGCCGCCGGAAAACTCGGAGCAGGGACGCTCAAAGTCGGTGACCTTAAAGCCCAGACCGGACAGGATTTTGCGGGCGTTGCTTTCGAGCTCGTAGCCGCCTAGGTGCTCAAAGCGGTCCTGGACCTGGCCGTATTCGTTCAGGAGTGCGTCGACGTCCTTGCCCTGCTCGGAGAGCTCGGTGATTTGTGCCTGAAGCTCGTTGGCGCGCTCGCCCATGCGGCGGATTTCCTTAGCGGCCGCCATGACCTCGGCGAGGATGGTGGTGTCCTTATGCTCCAGGTTGGTTTCCTGCTCTAGGTAGCCCACCTGGCAGTCCTTGGCGTACTGGACCTGGCCGGCGTCGGGGCTGTCGATGCCCATGATGATCTTGAGCATGGTGGTTTTACCGGCGCCGTTGGGACCCACGAGGGCGAAACGCTCGCCGGGGTTGATCTGGAAGGACGCGCCACTAAAGAGGACGCGTGCGCCGAAGCTTTTTTCGATCTTGTCGACCAGAAGGATCATGGTGCCGCCTTTGACCTTGTGTGCCTATATGAAAAAAGGCCCCAACTTGCGTTGGAGCCTCATTCAATGCTCGGGTGGAGACGAGGGGGATCGAACCCCTGACCTCTTGACTGCCAGTCAAGCGCTCTCCCAGCTGAGCTACGCCCCCGTGCGAAAAAGTACTATACGGGAACTCCCCCGCCGATGCAAGGACATTTTTGGAAAAACTTTCCGGAGGCGCGGGCGCCGCTGGGACGAGAGCGCGGCGCGGACTCGAGGGCAAGGGACCCGCGATGCCGGATCCGGCCCGCGGGGCGCG
>NZ_CAXSQQ010000002.1:0-181178 GCF_964239575.1 Collinsella aerofaciens ATCC 25986 | reverse complement strand
GTATCGGGTTCCCACATTCATCCGCACATGTGCGGATGAATGTGGGAGGTGTTCGGATAAAGTCGATAATCAAGGCCTCGGTCTGCCGCCTGCTCCGCGCCCGGGTCTCCCAGACATTGCACTGACGGGAGCGCTACAATCAAGTTGCCTTATCCGATTGTCCGCGCTCATGCTCCTATTAGGTCATGGCAGGACTCCGGGTCGCGGAAGCCGGGGCGAGACAGGTCGGATTTGAGGACGGCCGAAGAGGCGTCAGCAGGTCAGTGGGTCATCGTCCCGGCATTCAGCATCAGGGTAGCGCTGCGACGCGGAAATCGCGCGCTGTTGACGCGCCCCCGCAGTGCCCGCTTCCCCCAAGGACAATTATCAGTGCAGGTAGAAGGCCTGTCGATTTTCGAAAAAGGCGGTCATGGTTGGCCCCATCGAGTTAAACGTAGTAGATAGGCCCTTTTCGTGGCGGACCATCAAACGAACGCCGACGCTTGTGCTGTAGCCGCTCCGATCATTCGTAAGTTGCGGTGGAATAGTTCCTAAATTCGACTACTCAAGGCTAAAACCGGAACTATATCACCGCAACTTAGGAGGGAGGGGCGGGGGGGGGGGGTACTAGTTGGGTGCTGCCGTCGGGCTGGGATGGTTTAGGCTCGTTCGCGATGCTTCCATCGTTTACGGCACCAACGCATGAGTGCTTTTACGACCGGGATGGTGATGAGAATTACCCAGGCGGGATGGCGTTGCCCCAGACAGAGCCACATGTAGAGGAACCATGCCTCGGCACTGACCGAATAGACGACATCGATCAGCTTAGATAAGTGGCGTTGGTCGATAAAGTCGCCAAGCGCGTAATAGACGGGAATCAAAAAAACGAGGAAGAGTCCCGTAGCCCATGTGCCGTAGGCAATGCCGAGCACCAGGTAGGCGAGGGTGACGAGCGCGGGGAAGGGGAATTTGTTCCATGTACGTCCGACCTTGGTGTGGAAATGCTTGCCATGATGGTCGAGCTTGTCGTGTGCTTCCTTCCAGCTGGAAAACGTCTCGCCGTCGATGGTGACGGTGCCGTCGTCATTGGTATGCACGCTATGTCCATCGTCCTCAAGCGTATCGATATGCAATCCGCCTGGCCCCACATGGACCTCTTCGCCCTTGCGCTCGTTAGCCACATGGATGCCATTCCAGCCAACATGGACCTCTTCGCCTTTGTTGGGATCAATAACGTGGATGCCGCGCGTGAGGGAAATATCGACAAGTGGCTTATCGCTGTAACCAGAGTGCTCAGTAGAAGCCTCAGCCTCTTCAGCCTCATCTGAAGCTTTGGTGCCGGCGTCGCTGTCCTGTGCCTCATCATCAGCTTGCGAGTCGTCAGTGCTATCCACCGTCTCCCCATACAACAGCTCATCCAGCGACACGCCATACAGCGCGGCGAGCGCAATAAGGTTATCGGTATCGGGCGAGGACTCGCTGCGCTCCCATTTACTGACAGCCTGACGACTCACGCCCAGCTGGGCGGCAAGCGCCTCCTGAGAAAGCCCGGCAGCCTTGCGGCGATCAACGAGCCGCTGTGCCATCGCAAGATCCATGGTGGTTCCTTTCGTTTGATGGTCGAATCGAATGAGCCGAGTATGCTGAGAACAACCGGTAGCGACCACCATTTCTAGTTAGAACCTGCTCCAACCCTACCGCAACTACCGGTAGCAACCCCTAACGACCAGCCATTTCAGGACAAATGTCAGTGCAAGTAGCAGCCAAGAGCCCCCCATTCAGTAAGTTGCGGTGGAATAGTTCCTAGATTCAGCCATTTGCGGGCTAAGCGGGAACTATTTCACCGCAACTTAATTTCAGACCAGGCACCCGCAGCAAGAAGGCGAATAGCCTCGGCCTCCCTAGTTACCGCAGGAGGCCCCAGGGCTTACCTCCCAAATCTTTCCGCAGGACGGAAGGACCCCGCCGCGCGAAGCGCACGGCGGGGTCCTGACATGTCCGAGGACGATTTGGGAGGAAAGCCCCGGGGCCTCCGATGAGAGCAGTTCCAGCCGAGGCTATTCGTCGCCGAAGCTGATGCCCAACGCCTTGGCCTCGCGCACCAGATCGCTCTGGGGGTCGACAAACTTGAGCTTGCCGGCGACCTCCTCGAGCGGCATGTGGCACATCTTGCCGTCGCGCAGGGCGATCATGTAGCCAAACTCGCCGCGCAGGCAGCCCAGTGCCGCCTCGACGCCGCACTGGGTCGCAAAGATGCGGTCCTGGGCGTCGGGCTGGCCGCCGCGCTGCGTGTGGCCGGGGATGGCGACGCGGGTCTCGCGACCGGTCTTGGCCTCGATCTCCTTGGCGATGTCGTAGACGATCGACGGGCTCGTACGCTCGGCGAGCTTCTTCTTGTACTCCTTCTTGGACAGCGCCGCGTCCTCCTTGGAGATGGCGCCCTCGGCGACGGCTACGATGGTAAAGCGGCTGCCGGTCTCCATGCGATGCTCGATGGTCTTGATGACCTGGTCCATGTCGTAGGGGATCTCGGGAATCAGGATGACGTCCGCGCCACCCGCAACGCCGGCGTACAGCGGGATCCAGCCAACCTTGTGGCCCATGATCTCGATGACGAACACGCGGCCGTGGCTCGAAGCGGTGGTGTGGATGTCATCGATGCACTTGGTGGCGACGTCGATGGCGCTCGTAAAGCCAAACGTCATCTCGGTGCCCCAGGTGTCGTTATCGATGGTCTTGGGCAGGGCGATAACGTTGAGGCCCTCTTCGCGCAGGCGGTTGGCGGTCTTGGTGGAGCCGTTGCCGCCCAGCATAAACAGGCAGTCGAGCTGCAGCTTGTGATAGGTGTGGACCATTGCGGGCACCTTCTCGACGCCGTCAGCCTCGGGGGTGTCCAGACGCTTAAACGGCGTGCGGCTCGTGCCCAGGATAGTGCCGCCGCGGGTGAGGATGCCGCTAAAATCGGCGGGCGTCATGACACGGAATCTGCTGTAGATAAGGCCCTGGTAGCCGTCCTCAAAACCATAGATCTCGATAGGCTCTTCGCTATTGGTCATGAGCGTTTTGACGATGCCGCGCATGGTGGCGTTGAGCGCCTGGCAGTCGCCGCCACTGGTAAGAAGACCGATCCTAAGCATGATGAATCCTTCCGGGCAAGTTATAACATGCGCATAAGTTTACCCCCGCACACTGTTCGATACGGGGGTAAAACGTGTTAGCTCAAATGTATAGAAATGTAAGCAAAGTCAGGCGAGCGTAAGGACGACGGTGCCAGCTCCTTACAGCGCGAAGGCGTCGACGTCGCCCCAGTGGCGGCGCAGCGTGATGGCGGCAGCGGGCTCGGTATTGTCAAAGACGACCGACCACTGCGTGTTGCTGGTGATGTCTTCCGGATTTGGTTCTTGCGCCGCAGCGCGTAGGGCTTCCCAGACAATCGTTTCGTCCTGGGCGCCGACATGGGCGTCAAGGACATCGGCGATTGCGACGGCGCGTTCCTTGCCATGGCCCAGCTCGCCATTCTTTTGGTTGGGCAGCACTTCGTCGCCACAGCAGGCATAGAAGTTCGTAACCTGGCGTACAGGAGTCGCTTTGAAAGCGCGGTTCGGATCGTGCGGATCCCACTCTACTACGCGCGCGTCACCGGCGGCGTCGTTGATAAAGAAGTGGTAATCGCGTCCTGCCATGGCGTGCATGTCGTAGGCGGAAAGCAGGTCGACAGCTTCTTGCGTGGTGGCGGCACGGTCGAGTACCAGACGGATGGCGAGCGAGGTATTGATGACGGGGCGTTGCGTGTCCTGGTCACAGGGCTTGGAATCCAGGGTGAGTACGGCAATGGACACGCCGCACTCGTTAATACCGTCGAGCTGGGCAAACGGGCCCATGAGTGCGGCGGCGCGTCCGCCGACGGAGTCAAGCGGAGTGTTATCGCCCAGGTTGTTAAGGGCGGCAAACCCGATGGAGGCATAGCCGTCGCGTGGGTGATTGCGCACCAGCAGCGCCGAGGTGTCGTCCTTAAAGTCGTAATTGCGACCGGTGCGCACGCGGCCTTTGGCATCTACGGCGACAAAAGCGCTGCAGGCAAACTGGGGCGCCTGGACATGTACCGGCACACCGGGCAGCACCTGCGCCACCACGGCATCGATGTAGGCCTGGTCGTCGCGCACGCCAGCGGCGATGATGCGATCAAGATCGTAGTTGTAGGCGATGTCGATTGCGTACAGGTC
Source organism: Collinsella aerofaciens ATCC 25986 (assembly GCF_964239575.1). Taxonomy (GTDB): domain Bacteria; phylum Actinomycetota; class Coriobacteriia; order Coriobacteriales; family Coriobacteriaceae; genus Collinsella; species Collinsella aerofaciens_BQ. Next base: position 176,976 of record NZ_CAXSQQ010000002.1, on the reverse strand, counting down.
ATAGCCATCCGCATAGTCGGTCAAGCGTTTGAGCGAAGCGGCGGACTTGATTTGCTTGCGGTAGACGATGCCGGCGGCAGCGGCAAGGCCGACGGCGGTTCCTGCAACACCGCAGGCGATGGCAATGTTACGTGGCTTCATGACGGCTCCTCTCGTCCTGTTAGCGTAATTGTCGCAAAAGGTGTACGGGCATGATGGCTCAACTTGGCGAGCGGCGCGGGATTAAACATGGAATGAAAGGCATGGCACTGGCGCGGCGGGGTATGCTGGAGGGGACCATCAACCCAGCGAAAGGGGAGAGCATGACGGATCAGGAGACGCCCGAGCGCGCGCACGTGACGGCCGACGATATCGAGGCCGCCAACGACCTTATCGACTTTATCGAGGCATGCCCCAGCATGTTCCATGCGGCGGCGACCATTATGGCCGAGCTCGACGAGGCGGGCTTTACCTACCTGCCCGAGAATGCGGCGTGGGACATCGAGCCGGGCGGGCGTTATTACACGCAGCGCAACACCTCGAGCGTTGTTGCCTTTAAGGTGGGCGAGGACCTGGCCGCGACGTGGGGCGAGGACGGCGTTGCCGGCGACTACCATTTTCAGCTCACGGCGTCGCACAGCGATTCGCCGACGTTTAAGGTCAAGGCCGTGCCCGAGCTTGACGGCGCGGGCGAGACGCTGCGCCTGAACATCGAGGCCTACGGCGGCATGATCGACTACACCTGGTTCGATCGCCCGCTGGCGCTCGCGGGCCGCGTACTGGTGCGCGAGGGCGACCGTATTGAGAGTCGCCTGCTCGCCACCGAGCGCGAGGTTGCCATTATTCCGAGCCTTGCCATCCACATGAACCGCGGCGTTAACGAGGGCTTTGCTCCCAACCGAGCCGTTGACCTGTGCCCGCTCATCAGCGCTGGTGACCTTAAGCAGGGCGACTTTGATGCTCTGATCGCCGACGAGCTGGATGTTGAGCCCGAGCAAATTCTGGGCCGCGATCTGTTCCTGGTCAATCGCCAGGATGCGCGCATTTGGGGCTGGGCCGACGAGTTTATTTCGACGCCCAAGCTCGACGACCTGGCCTGCGCCTACACCTCGCTGCAGGCATTTTTGGGTGCCGAGAACGCGCGCGACGTTTCGGTCTTCTGCTGCTTTGATAACGAGGAGGTTGGCTCCGAGACCAAGCAGGGCGCCATGTCGACCTTCTTGGCCGACGCACTGCGCCGCATCAACGGATCGCTGGGCTTTGACGACGAGTCGTACCATCGCGCCCTTGCCGCCTCGATGCTCGTGAGCTGCGACAACGCGCATGCCGTGCATCCCAACCATGCCGAGAAGTGCGATGCGCGCAACCAGGTTGTGCTCAACGGCGGCATCGTCATCAAGGAAGCTGCCAACCAGCACTACTGCACCGACGCCTTTAGCCGCGCGGTGTTCCAGGCTATTTGCGATGACGCCGACGTGCCCACGCAGGCCTTCGCCAACAAGAGCGATATGGCGGGTGGCTCCACGCTCGGCAACTTGTCGAACATGCAGGCGAGCATGCACGCCGTGGACGTGGGCCTGCCGCAGCTGGCCATGCACTCAAGCTACGAGACCGGCGGCGTACGCGACGTGATGTACGCCATCCGTGCCCTCACCGCCTTCTACGAGCGCGACCTAACCATCAACGGTGCCGAAAGCGTGGAGCTCTAAATGCAGGCCGAAGACATGAAGGCCGAGCGCAAGATTGAGCTTATCGATCAGGGTTCGCAGCTGTTCGCCACTGCTTGCCGCGATTCAGGGGTCGACGTGTCCAAGGCGCGACCAACGAGCGATGAAGAACTCAAGCGTAACGCCTATTCGGACCGCTACGACGAGGAGACGGACTGGCTCTAATAAGCGGAGCGTCGAAAACACTAGGTGTATGTCTGAGATCACTTTGGCGAGAGTGTCGCAGACAGAACTACCGGTATGGCGTAAGCCACCTTGATCCCATTGCACCAAAAAGGAAACGCCGCAGGTTGAGCAAAAGTCAGCGAGAGCCCGCCGTTTGGCCAATCTGCCGTGAAATGAAAAGGCGCTGACCTTCTGGTCGCGCCTTTGAAATTGAACGGCAGATTGGCCAAACGGCGGGTTCGCAGCGTCGACCGGTCCGCCGTTCGTTAGAACGGCGGAACCCTAATGTTCGATCCAGCAGCGAAGCGTCTCGCCCGCCTGTAGATGACGCAGATTCTCCGCGGCGATGTCGACCACGTTGTTGAGCGTAGCCTCCAGGTGGAACCATCCGGAGACGTGCGGTGTGATGAGCATGTTGGGCGCATCCCACAGGGGGCTTGTCTCAGGCAGCGGCTCGGGGTCGGTGACGTCGACCGCGGCGCCGGCAAGATGTCCCGACTCCAGGGCGGCAACCAAATCGTCCGCAACCACGAGGTCGCCGCGGCCGCCGTTGGCAAAGAAAGCGCCTGGTTTCATCGCGGCGAAGAATTCGGCGTTCGCCAGACCGCGGGTCTCGGGTGTGCTGGGCATAAAGGTTGCGACGACGTCGGCCTCGGCCAGGCGCTCGGGCAGGGCGTCCATGCCGTCCATGTCCTCAAACACAATGGGGTAGACGAGCGGATGGCGCTTGATGCCGCGGACGTGCGCACCCATACTGCGGCAGAGCGTGGCGAAGTGGCCGCCGATATCGCCCGCGCCCAGCACCAGCACGTTGGCGTTTTTGAGCGAGGTGACCGGGCCCAAGTCCTCCCAGCGATGCTCGCGCTGCAAGTCGTGGTAGCCGGGCAGGCGCTTCATCATGGAAAGGACCATGGCAAACATATGCTCGCTCACGGCCTGGCCGTAGGCGCCTACCGAGCAGGAAAGCTTAGCATCGGCCGGCACGGTGCCGGCGGCCAAGTAATCGTCATAGCCAGCGGTCTGCAATTGCAACAGCTGGAGATGTTCGCATGCCGTGAGCATGTCAGGGTCGATGTTGCCCAAGATCACGTCGGCATCGGCGACCTGCTCGCGCGTGGCGGCGTCGGAGCTCGTGTAGATAAAGTCCTCGCCCGGAGCGCTCGACTCAAGAATTGTGCGATGACGGTCGTTGACGGGCAACAAAACCAGGATGTTCACAAGCAGTCCTCTCCGCTCGACCTGCCAAAAAGGGACAGGTTTATTTTGGCAGGTTTTATCAGGCAAAACGCTCAAACAAAAACGCCGGATGCAAGACGAGCGTGCCCGTCAGCATCCGGCGCATCCACGGCTACCAGCTCAGCAGCTCGTAGCCGTCCTCGGTCACCACGAGCTGTACCTCGCATTGGGCCGAATCGCTGCCGTCCTTGGTGCGTACGCACCAGCCGTCACCCTTGCTAATCTTGATGTCGGGCGCTCCGGCATTGACCATGGGCTCGATGGTAAAGACCATGCCCGGGGCCATGATGGTGTCCACATCGGGTGCCTCGGTGGTAAAGCCCACAAACGGGTCCTCGTGGAACTCCTTGCCAATGCCGTGTCCGCCGTACTCGCGCACCACGCTAAAGCCGGCGTCCTCGACTGTCTTTTGCACGGCCTCGGCCATAACGGACAGCGGCAGCCATGGCTTGACGGCCGCCAGACCCGCCTCCACGCTGGCGCGGGTGACGTCGACCAGGCGCTGGCGCTCGGCCGAGACTTCGCCGATGCAGAACATGCGGCTCGAGTCGCTAAAGTAGCCGTCTAGGATCGTGGAGCAGTCCACGTTGATAATGTCGCCCTCGTGCAGCACGTCTGTATCGCAGGGGATACCGTGGCAGACGACGTCGTTGATCGAGGTGCACACGCTCTTGGGGTAGCCCTCATAGTTGAGGTCGGCCGGCGTGCCGCCGTGCTCGACGGTGTAGTCGTAGATCATCTGGTCGATCTGGTTGGTGGTCATGCCCGCGGCGATGTGTTCGCCTACGTAATCGAGCACGCCCACGTTGATAGCGGCCGAGCGCTTGATGCCTTCGATATCGGCGGGTGTCTTGTAGAGCGTGCGAGGCAGAACCTCCCAGCCCTCTTCCCACAAGCGCTCGAGGCGCTCATCAAAGGCGCTATGGCATTTCTTGTATTTCTTGCCGCTGCCGCACCAGCAAGCGTCGTTGCGGCCAGGCACGGGTCCATTGTCAAACATGGCTAACTTCCTTTCATTCGCAGCTAGTATAGCCCACTCACAGGGCAGCTGCGCGCTAGTAGCTCACCTGACAGGGGATGCCGAGGGCGCGCACGCGTGCGGCAATCTTGTCGAGCACCTCGGGCGCTGCTTTGGCAAGGCCGGCGATCGGTGTCTCGCGCGCTACCGTGTAGATGGTCGCTTCTTGTGGGCGAATGCGCTCAAGCGCCGCGAGCCAGGGGGCAACGTACTCCTCGCCGGTGTTGTCGATGAGCTTGCCCTGATACTCACCGGTCAAAAAGATCGTCTGGATAATGACATGACCGTCAAAGCTTGCGAACGTCTCGATCTGGTGCTCTACATCGTAGGGGCCAACAGGCTGGTCGAGCAGCTGGATAAACGCCGGGTTGACGGTATCGAGCTTAAGAATGTTGTCGTCGACCATCATGAGCGCATCGTGCACCTCGGGGCAGTCGGCGCGCGTACCGTTGGAGAGCACGGCGATTTTGGAGTTTGGGGCAAGCTCGTCGCGCAGCGCGACGGCGCCGGCGATGGCCTGCGGAAACTCCGGTGCGGCGGTGGGCTCGCCGTTGCCTGCGAAGGTGATCACATCGGGGAGCTCGCCCTCGGCTGCCATCTCGCGGAGCTTTGCCTCGAGCGCGTCGAGTACCACGGCGGCTGTGTTGTACGGCTCATGGCAGGGGCGCTCGGCGTTGAGGCCGTTTTCGCAGTAAATGCAGTCGAACGTGCAGATTTTGCCGCTGGCCGGCATCATGTTGACGCCGAGCGAGAGACCAAGGCGACGGCTGCGAACGGGCCCAAAGATGGGGCTGGCATTCAAAAACGTAGACATAGGCATATGCTCCTCAAGACAATTGTGCCTAAGCATAGCATCGGCTCCAAAGCAAGGCGCGGGCTCTTGCTTTACAAGTTTCGTTTTTTCACGTCGCTCATTATGCCGTGCCATGAAAAGCCTCGGGTCGGGTACAGTTAATCTGTTAACAAGGCGTAAGACAATGCGGGCCCATCTAGCCGTACTGACGTGCAACTGGATGAGCATTGATTATGGGGGCACAACATGGATTTTACGGTCGAGGATGCGGGCACCACGATTGCCTGTCGCGAATATGCCGGCCCGGATGTGTCGCCTGATGCTCCTGCCTTGGTGTGCGTGCACGGCGCTTGTGTCGACGGCACATTTTTCGACGGTATCGCTTGTGAGCTCAGCCGCAACTACCGCGTGATTGCCTACGACCGCCGCGGCTGCGGTGGCAGCAGCGATGCGGCAGACGGCAGCTATGATCTTGCCGCTCAGGCCGCCGATCTGCAAGCCGTGATCGAACACGTTGGCGCTCCGGCAAATGTGCTTGCGCATAGCGCCGGTACGTTGGTGGCGCTGGAGCTTCTTCGCACCGAACCCCATCTCGTCGCCCGTGCGATTCTGCATGAGCCGGCTGTGTCGGCCGAAGGCGTCGGTATGGGCGCAGCTCCGGTTTTGCTCGATATGATTGCGGCTGGAAAGGTTTCAAGGGCGCTCCGGCTTTTCTTGGGAGCCCTCGGCGACTTGGACCCCGAGGCTCCTGGGACGACCGAAGCGGAAGTCAAACATGCCCTGCGCAATGGTCGTTGCTTTATGGCGAACGAATATGGAACAAATATGACATATGCTCCCGACTGGGAGCGCGCCCGCGCGTCAAAGGCGGTGTCGGCCGTGTTTTTGGGCGAGCTTTCGGTCGATACGCCCCGCGAGGCTGGTACGCGAGCGGCTGCCGAATATCTCGATTGCCCCCTTGTGACGATCCCGGGCGCGCATAACGGTTTGCGCGATCGCCCCGTTACGGCGGCAAACGCCGTTCGCGATGTCTTGGAGCGTTAGCACGCTCGATGACCTGCGGGGAGAAGGGCTGTTAGCGTTTCGTCATTGTTAACGAATGCGCCCATAACCGCGCGCCTGCGGCTCCATTACCGCCGTTTGCCAGGTCATAAAAATGCAACGATAATCGCGCGTTTGCCTTCAGCTGTTAGATGTTACCCTTGTACCAATTGATATGCACCGTTGCCGTGCGTAACGATAGAAAGGGCCCCATATGCTCAATAATCACGAGGTCAATCTAACCGACGAGGAGACTGCCGCCGAGGTCGCCCGCGTCGCGAAGACCTACCCCGTGGTGCGTTTGCTGTCGGCCGATCAGATTAAGAGCGAGCCTAACTGCTTGCTCGCCGGCGATCGCTGCCCTTGTCTGCGTCAGTCGAGTCTTGAGGCCTTGACAGGTTCCGATGATGTATCGGAGCAGCTGCTCAATGATGGTACCGAGTACCGCGCTCGCCTGCGCCCTCTGAAGGTCGAGGGCGAGCCTCACGTCCTGCTGATGGTGCGTCCGATCGATGAGCAAGAGGCTGCAGAAGAGGACCTCGTCTACACCGACGTGCTGACGGGTGTGCGCAATCGCCGATATTACGAGGAAAAGCTCCGTAGCGCCCGCATGAATGCCGGCGTTGCGGTGATCGACCTTGATGATTTTAGGGTCTTCAACGATACGTGTGGCCGTCATGCCGGCGACCTTGCGCTCGGTGCTGTGGCGACAGCCATACGCAGCGGAATTCGTTCGACTGACGAGCTCGTACGCTATGGCTGCGACAAGTTTGTGGTCGTCATGCCCAATATTCCCTCCGATGACTTCACCCGTCGCCTGCACCAGGTGTCCGATGCCGTTCATGCCACGATTGTTCCGGGCCATGAGTACGTGAGCTTGACGGCATGTGTTGGTGGCGTTCGCATTCATGGCGAGACGGTCGATGAGGGCGTTGGCCGCGCTGTCCAGTTATTGAGCCGCGCTAAGGCAAAAGCCGGTACGGTCGTGACCGATGCCGATTCCATCGAAGCCTTCCAAAGCGAAAAGCCTTTGGTGCTTATTGTCGATGACTCCGAGATGAACCGAGCCATTCTCAACGAGATGCTCAAGGACGAGTATTGCATCCTCGAGGCCGACAACGGTCGTACGGCGCTCGACATGGTCGACCGCTATGGCGATGAGTTGTCGCTCGTGCTGCTGGATATTGTCATGCCGGGCATAAGCGGCTTTGAGGTGCTGGCCGATCTGTCGCGCCGATCGGGTATCGACAATCTGCCTTTCATCATGATTTCGAGCGAAGATTCCGATGATATGGTTCTGCGCGCGTACGAGCTGGGCGCTTCGGACTATATCAACCGCCCGTTTGACTCCCGTGTCGTGCGCCGCCGTGTGAGCAACACCATCCGCCTATACGCCAAACAGCGCCGCCTGACGAACCTGCTGTCCCAGCAGTACAACGAGCGCGTCAAGAACAGTCGCATGCTCATCGACATCATGGCCGGCGTCATGGAGCTTCGCAACGGCGAGAGCGGCAGGCACGTTACGAACATCGAGAAGCTGACCGAGCTGCTGCTTGGCTGTCTGGTCCGGCGTAGCGACACGATCTCCCTCGACAATGAGGAACGCTCCACGATCGCCCTGGCTTCGGCGCTGCACGATATCGGCAAGATGTCGATTGACGATGCGATTCTCAACAAGCCCGGACGCCTTACGCCCGAGGAGTTCGAGATTATGAAGACGCATACCACGATCGGCGCCGACATGTTGCTTGAGCTGGGCCGCCATCACGTCGGCAATGCGCTTATGGAATATGCGTACCAGATTGCGCGTTGGCATCACGAGCGCTGGGACGGCAAGGGCTATCCCGATGGCCTTAAGGGCGACGATATCCCCATCGCCGCGCAGGTGGTCTCGGTGGCCGACGTGTATGATGCGCTGACGAGCGTGCGCGTGTACAAGGACGCTATCCCGCACAAGGAGGCGATCCAGATGATCCTGGACGGTAAGTGCGGCACCTTTAACCCGCTGTTGCTCGACTGCCTGCTCGAGGTGCAAGACCGTATTGCCGAGACGTTGGCACGCCCCGCCGACGTTGTCGCGTTTCCCACGATTTAGTTTGACCAAAGGAGTTTTAATCCATGATTTCCATGCGTGAGGCGTATGAGAAGATCGGCGCTAATTATGATGACGCGTGCGCTCGGCTGATGGGCGAGGAGATGCTTGCCCGCTTTGCCCTCAAGTTTTTGGATGACGAGAGCATGGACAAGCTGGAGGCCGCCATGGCGGCAGGAGACGCCGAAGGTGCGTTTATGGCAGCGCACACGCTCAAGCGCGTGAGCCAGAACCTGGGATTTGATAATCTGTACGAGCCGGCGGTTGTGGTGACCGAAGCACTGCGCGGCGCCGATGCCGTTGACGGCGCTCGCGAGGGAATGCATGCGTTGCAGCAGCAATATGCGGCTACGATGTCGGCCCTGCGCGAGGCGGCCGAATAAGAGCTTGCGGGCCTTGATGACTATGAGAGTGGATAATCTCCCGTTTTAGGCCCGGTGGCGGCCTTAAAGTGGGAGATTATCCACTCTCGTTCGATATGTGTCCAAAAATCCACGCTCACCCCTCCGGGTTAGTAAATGGCCTATGCGCACTGGCGGGGCTTTCCGCATGCAATCAATATCGTTGTTCGATAAACTGTTCGAATAACGATAGAGTCGATGAGGGTGAGTGTATGTCTAACAGCGTTCAGCGTATGGCCAAAGCGGGCGAAAATATCAGGAAGCTTGGCTTTTGCATGACAGCCGTTTTTGCAGGGATGCTCGTCGCTTTTGCCGCGTTGGTTGTTTACGTGATCTGGTATGCGGTTGCAAACGTTGCCTCTGTCGATTCTTTCGGCGTCGTGACGCTTCTCGATGGCGGGTGCATCGTTATCCCAAGCGGACTGTGCCTGGCACTCGTCGTGGGTATTTCGCTTGTCGTTCTGTGTGGGATCAGCCGTAACATCTCGCGAGGCGTCTCGCCCTTTACCAAGACGCATGTGCGGCTTATCCGTGTTCTTGCGCTTGCCTTTGCTGTTAACGCCGCGGTTTCGCTTATTGGTGCCTACGGATCGGTCAATCTTACCATTGGTGGGCTGGAGCTTTACGTCGTGCCTCATTCCTTCGTTATTGAGATTTGCCAAGGCGTTGCCTTTGATGCGGGGTCGCTTATCGGCGCGGCTGTCTGTCTGTGTATCTCGGTGATCTGGAGTTATGCCTCGCTGCTCCAAGAGCAGTCTGACGAGCTTGTGTAGGAGGAAGCATGAGCTATCTCATCATCGAGCTTGAGACGCAGCTACTTAAGACCGGAAAGACCAGTGCTGATCTGATTCGTGCCACGGGGCATACTCCGGCTAATATTTCTAAGCTAAGAAACGGAAAAATTAAAGCTATTCGCCTTAAGACGCTTCTCGATATTTGCGATGAACTTGACTGTCAACCGGGAGATATTATTCAGCGCGTGAGCGAGAAAGAGCTTGAGGAGCTTATTGTTGAGCGTGCAAAAAATGTCGTGAGGCAGATGCGGGACGGCGGAGGCAATGAGGCGTTGCTTCCGACATCAGTCTTTGCTGTAGATTTGAGCGACGAGTAGCATAAAGCGAACAACTATAACGAAATATCAGCGTAAAGGGGCCCGTGTCTAACACGGGTTCTTTCTTTTAGATTACCTTGACAAATATGAGTTATCGAAAAACAATAACAACTATGAAAAACGATAAAGGAAAGAAGGAACGATATGAGCGGTTTTGCTATCAAGCAGAACGGGAGGCCGATGAACGCATCAGCGATAAAGTTATCAAAGGTGTCAAAGCGCTACGGGAAACGGCGCGTTTTGCATGACGTTTCCTTCGAGGTGCATCAGTCTGAGCTCCTTGCCCTTGTTGGTGCAAACGGTGCGGGCAAAAGCACGCTTATTAAAATCGTCTTGGGCCTCTGCGAGCCGTCGTCGGGGAGCGTGGAGCTCTTTGGGGGCAAGTCGAAAAAAGAGCTGAGCCTGATGCGGACGCGTGTCGGCTATGTGCCAGATTCCTGCGGAGCATACCAATCCCTCAGTGCGGCTGAGAATCTTCGGATCCGATGTGCGGAATGGGGGCTTGATGCGAATCGTGAGATTCCTCGCGTTTTGAGCCTAGTCGGGCTGGACGTCGAAGAGAAAAAGAGCGTGAACAGTTTTTCTCTGGGAATGAAACGGCGGCTGGATATAGCTACGGCTTTGTTGGGCGACACCGACGTACTAATTTTCGATGAGCCGGCAAATGGATTGGACCCGCTGGGCATCGAGAGTATATGGGCCCTTATCAGTCGATTGAATCGAGAACAGGGTAAGACCATGCTCGTCTCTAGCCATGATTTGGATGAGTTGGCATCAGTTGCAACAAGTTGCGTGTTTATTCATGACGGCGAACTGCTGAAAAAGGAATCGATGGACGTCATAAGGGATGAGGCGTCGTCCCTAAAAGAGTATTACAGGCGCTTGATGAAGGCGGTCTCGCTATGAAGCGGGCGATCCATCCCATAAAGGCAGATATGATGCGTTTGCACAGGATGTTTCCGGCGAAGCTTGGTCTTGCGCTTATTCTGGCGTTCGGCCTTCTCTTCGGTGTCTTTCTAAAAAACGGAACAACGTTGCTCGCCTTTGGCAATAGCGTTTTTGGGGAGGATATTGGTTTCTGCTGGAATGTAATCGATCCTTCTGCATCCGATGAGTCCCTTGTGCGCAGTGCTTTTGCCGGCACGTCTCTGTTCGTTCCGCTCATCGTTTGCCTGGCGATTTTACAGGAGCGCGGCTATGAAGAGGGGCACCGAATTTCTTCAGCAAGAGGTCTTACCCGCTTTAATGGGGTCCTAGCACATGTGCTTTCGTTTGCTTTAATAATTGGCGTAGCATATAGTGCGCTTTGCCTTCTTCTTTTTGCAATAGCCATAATACGTGGAGGGCATAACCTCTCGCACGATATGCTAACTGCATTTTTGCCTGCAATGATAGTCAACGCTGTATTGGTGATATCGGTTGCGCTGGAGACGGTGACCATCTATCGGATTACAGACAGCGCTGTATTGAGCGGGGCTGCGATAATTATTGGATTTGTCATGAGCTTGACGCTCTACGGAACCTTCCTTCAGGCGCCCATACCGTCCTTGCGATGGATTTTCCTTCTTCCGGGGCCGTATCTTGGAGTCGGATGTGCCCTTGGGTATAGCGATATGGGTCAGCTGACACTTCTGGGATACGGCGTGGCAGCCAGCTGTCTATCGGTATTGATTTACGCTCTCGTGAGCTTTCGTGCTGGGGGTGTGCTCAATGGCTCGCCAGACTAGAAGATTTCTTCATTCAGAATTGAGGCATGTGAGCAAATGGACGTACGCCTTAATCCTGGTAATTTATGCGTGCATGGTGGTATTGCAGCTTAATTCTTTCCCGATGTGGTTCTGTAGCCTCCGTGAGAACAGTTTCTTGGGCTTTTTCCCAGACCCGACTCTTCGGCTTTCGGCAGAGGATGTCCTTCTATTTGGTAATGCAGAGGTTTTCCGCGGTCTGCTGTTCAACGTGGCCCCGTTGGCTCATGCATTGTTCTTTCCGTTCATCGCGGCTTGCATTGTGCCGCGCTTTGTCAGTTCGGGCTTTATTGAGGAACCGTGGGGGTTGTCGGAGGCTCGGGGAGGGAAGCGTGTGTGCGCTATCGTTGCGCGAGTGGTGCTGTCTTCTTTTGCCCTTTTGGGCGCGTTTATCCTGTCGAGTGTCGTTTTGTACTGCCTTAACTGCGCGATTGTTTTAGATGCTCAACAGTATTTCAACCTGAATATTTTTTGCTATCGACTTGTTCTTGCTGCCGCTGCCTGCCTTGCATACGTGGTTTCTTGCGTAATCGTTGTTTCCTATTTTGGATCCGGCTTCGGTCCGATTGGCATGCTGTTGCTCGTCAACGTTGTAGCGATCTACATACAGCTCGGGGCCAATTCCACGCTTCCGCTTCCAGCCTCGATGCTCATGTGGATTTGCGGTGTGACCCCGTTGCGGGACGGCCAATGCGTTTCGATTTTAATTGACTGCCTAATAAACGTAGCAAGCGTTTTTACCATTTGCTTCACTATCGACCGATTGCGGTCGAGATTTATTTGATTGTTTGTGAGGGATAATCATACCGAGCAAACCAAATGCAGGCGGGCGGGCACCGTGGCTGGTGTTCGCCCGCCTGGCATAGGAGGCTTTAACCTGAGTGGTTTGCGGGCTAGCGGGCCTGCTTGACCTTTGCCGCTGCCTCGACAAACGACTTCCACAGGTTAAAGTCGGTCTCGAGCGTCTTCCACGTGTACTCGGGGTGCCATTGCACACCCAAGCAGAACGGCTGGCCTTCGACTTCGATACACTCGGGAACGCCGTCGGTTGCCTTGGCGACCAAGCGCGTGCTTTTACCCAGACGATCGACGCAGCAGTGGTGTGCGGAGTTGGTCTGGATCAGCCTGTGCCCGCCAACCGCGCGCTCCAGCAGCGAGCCCGGCACGACCTCGACAGGATGCACGGGGTCGTTGAGCACGTGGGTATGGCGCCACTGCGTGCGGCCCTCGCGCGCGCCCAGGCTCGGCACGTCCATGCACAGGGTGCCGCCGGTGGCGACATTAAGCAGCTGCGTGCCTCGGCAGGTGGTAAAGAGCGGCTTCTTGGCGCGAAGTACCTCGTTAACTAGCTTAAACTCAAAACGGTCGCGAATCTCGCAGCACAGCGTGGGGTCGTAAGGACGCTCGTCGCCCCAACGTTTGGGGTTGACGTCCGGGCCGCCGGGAATAGCGACACCATCGGCGATTTCCACGTAATGACGGATGACCTCAATGTCCTCGGTGATGGACATCTGCAGTGGCAGGCCGCCGGCGGCAAGGATGGCATCGACAAAGACGCTTGCGATTTCCTCGTTGGGAGAGAGCGTCTCGCTTAAAAACGGCTTTGCATCTTCCCAGCGCGGTGCGACGAGGATGAGTGGGCGGTCGGCGGGGGCGACGTCGACGTGCGGGGTGTAGGACGATGAGGTGCGGGTTCCGATCATAGGTGTTGCTTTCGAATCTGAAGGTGACAGGGCGCATGAGAGACGTGGGACAACGCTTCCGATGGATTTGCCCCACGGGGTGGCTGGCTAGTGCCCCTTGATGGAGTTGAGGAAGTCCTGGGCGCGCTTGGTCTGGGGATGGTCGAAGAACTCGTCGGGTGTGCCGGTTTCCACGATCTGGCCGTCGGCCATAAACACGACGCGATCGGCAACGCGGCGTGCGAAGTTCATCTCGTGCGTGATGACGATCATCGTCATGCCCTGCTGGGCTAGACGGACCATGACCTCGAGCACCTCGTTGATCATCTCGGGGTCAAGGGCGCTCGTGGGCTCGTCAAAAAGCATGGCCTTGGGTTGCATGGCAAGCGAGCGGGCGATGGCTACGCGCTGTTGCTGGCCGCCCGAGAGCTGTGCGGGCACCTTATCGGCCTGCTCGGCAACGCCCACGCGGCCCAGCAGGTCCATGGCGCGCTCGCGGGCCTCGTCCTTGGAGACACCCAGCACATCGACCGGCCCCAGCATGACGTTCTGCAGGACGGTCATATGTGCGAACAGGTTGAACTGCTGAAACACCATGCCCAGCTCGGCACGCATGCGGGCAAGATCCTTGCCTTCCTGCGGCAGGGGCTCGCCCTCGATGAGGATCTCGCCCGAGTCGATGGTTTCCAGACGGTTGATGGTGCGGCACATGGTCGACTTGCCCGAGCCCGAGGGTCCAATCACAACGACGACCTCGCCGCGGTCGACCGAGAGATTGATGTCGTTGAGGACGTGCAGATCGCCATAGTGCTTATCGACGTGTCTGAGCTCGATCAGCGGCTGATTGCCGGTGGAAGAGGTGCTCTGTGCCATGGTGCTCGGCTCCTTATGACTCGAAATGGCAAATCGTTAGCGGATGATGGTCGCGCCGGTCTTGTGCGAAACATAGACAGCGGCCTTGTTGATCGCGACGTTGATGAGGATGTAGATGACCGCGATTACCAGGTAGACCGACACGAGGGCGTCGTAGTTGGTAATGAGCACGCGGGCGTTTTGCATGAGGTCGGGGTAGCTCACCACATAGGCGACGGTGGTGTCTTTGGCTACGACCACAAGCTGCGAAATCAACGACGGAATGATAAACCGAATAGCCTGCGGCAACACGATTTTAAAGGTGATTTTGGCCTTGGAGAGACCGAGCGCCTGGGCGGCCTCGACCTGGCCGCGCGGCACGGCATTGACGCCGGCGCGGAAAATCTCGGCCAGCACGCCGGCTGCAGCGAGCGCGACGGGAAGCGTGAGCATCCAAAACGACGGCAGCGAGATCTTGTACTGGGGCAGCACCAAAAAGAAGAAGTAGATAAACAGCAGGCTCGGCACACCGCGGAAGAAATCGGTGAGCACACGGCAAACCAGCTGGAGCGGCTTAATGTCGCTGGTGCGGCCGAGCATAAGGGCTAGGCCCAGCACCAGCGCGATGGCGCCAGCGGTGAGTGCGACTTTAACGGTGCCCTCAAAGCCGGCAAGCAAGAACTTCCAGGTGGTGAGGTGCGTAAAGAAATACCAATAGTGGACCGAAAGCTGGCCGGTCACATAAAAGCGCTGCAGTACCAGGGCGACGAGCACGGCGACGGCAACGAGCGAGATAGCGGTGCCGATGCGAATCTTGGCGCGCATCTTGGGGCCGGGAGCCTCGTAGAGCGCATCGCGCATGGTAAGTGCAGGGGAGGAATGCTTGCTCATCGGAGGATCCTCACCTTCTTATCGATGTAGTTGCCAATGTGGCTCACCACAAAGGCTGTGCCCAGGTAGCCGAGTGCCGAGATAAAGAACGCGACGACGCCGCCGAGCGAGCGCGTGTTGATGTAGCTCACCACGCCGGTGAGCTCCTGCGGTTTAAGCGGCACCTGGCTACCGAGCGCGGTGGTGAGCATGACGGCGATAAAGAGGTTGGTCATGGGCAGCACGCTTGAGCGCAGTGCCTGTGGAATCACGATCTTGGCGAGGATACGGCTGAAGCTCATGCCGAGCGAACGGGCGGCTTCCACCTGGCCGACGCCGACGGTGTTGATGCCGCTCATAAAGTTCTCGGAACCAAAGGCCGAGCCCAAAAGGACCGTGGCGACGATAACGCAGGTGCGGTAGGGCAGGACGACCTTGAGCGGCGGAAGCGCATAGACGACGATGATAAGCAGCGCGATGCCGGGGATGTTACGGAAGACCTGGACATACAGGTCACCAAAGACGCGCAGCGGCTTGAGCGGCGACACGCGCATCACGGTGACGGCGACAGCCAGCACCATGGCGATGGCAAACGACTCAAGCGTCATGCCCCAGGTTGCTAGCAGCGCGTCGATATAGTTCTGGCCATAGAGCGACCAGAGCTCGGAGAGACTCATGCGGACCTCCCGCCGATAAGGAAAGGGGCTCCCGTGTGTACGGAAGCCCCGACAACTCAGTGAGGAAACAGTTTAGCGCAATAAAGCGAATCGTGCGTTTCCGTATGGTTTCGCAGCGGCTGATGCCCAGCTTGCGAGCTTAGGCGCCGACCTCGGGGAGCTCGGGAACATTGGTGTCGCCCGTACGGTCACCAATGCAGATCTGCCACAGCTCGGTCCAGGTGCCATCGTCCTCGATCTTCTTAAGGAAGTCGTTAACGAAGGCGACGCCGTCGGAATCGAGCGGCAGGCCGATGCCGTAGGGCTCCTTGCTGCCGAAGGGCTTGCCGGCGATCTTGTACTTACCGGGCTCGCGGACCAGGGCGCTTTGCTGCATGTTGTTGTCGATGACATAGGCGTCAACGCGACCCTGCTGGAGTGCCTGGCGGGCCTCCTCGTCGGTCTTGAACTCCTGCTGGCTGGCCTTGGGAGCGAACTCCTCCAGGATGGCGGGGCCGTTGGAGCCAGACTGGACGGCGACGTTCTTGTCGGCCAGGTCGTCGACGCTCTTGATGTCGTCGTTATCGGCGAGCACCAGGATAGCCTGCTGGGTGTAGTAGTAGGGACCGGCAAAGGAGACAAGCTTCTTGCGCTCGTCGGTGATGGTGTAGGTGGCAAAGACGGCGTCGACCTGGCCGTTCTGCAGGACGGACTCGCGCGTGTCCGAGGTCACCTGGGTGATCTCGACCTTGTTCTCGCCCAGAATGTAGTTGGACAGGAGCTGTGCGATACCGGCGTCGAAGCCGCGGGTCTGACCGTCTTTCTCGTTGAGGAGGGAGAAGAGCGTAGAGGTCTGAACGCCACCGATCTTAAAGACGCCGGCGTCCTTGACGGCCGTGGCCCAGGCGCTGGCGGCGATGGCGTCGTCATCGGCCTTGGGGCCGTTGTCGACGAGCTTGTCGAATGCCTTAGCGTCGAGCGTGGTGGAAGCCTCGGTATCATTGGAGCTCTTGGAGGAGCCGGCGGCGGAACCCTTGTCGGCCTCGGCGCTGGTGTCGGAGCAGCCGGCAAGACCAAGGCCGGCGACGGTTGCGAAGGTGGCGGCAACGAAGCCGCGGCGGTCGAGAACGACCTGCTGGGAGAGGTTCTTGCTCATAGTAGAACACCTTTCTCAATAAAATCCCTAGCGGTTGAGTAGAGTTATACCCTATTGCGCTCAGACGGGTCAACACGAAATAACTCAGAAACATACTTACCTTATGGGTTATTCTACCTACCAAAAAGGGACAGGCACCTTTGTGGTGGTTCTTGCAGATGTGGTGGCCTGTCTCGCTGCTTTGTCTCAATCTGTAACAGGTAGACGAGGAAATGGGTTCTAACTGTTACAGATCGAGATTTTCTCTTCAGGGGAATTCGAATGTCTCAATCTGTAACATCTGGACGGCCAAAAGGTCTCTATCTGTTACAGATTGAGACAAAGGTCAGGGACTAAGACGTCTTGTCTAGATCTGTAACAGTTAGACGGGAATTCGGGCTCTAGATGTTACAGATTGAGATAATCGCGTCGCGAAAATTAAAACCTCCGCAGGGATGCTTCCCTTGCGGAGGTTTTCTTACTCGTTGAGTAGCCTTACGGCTTCGGCGGCCATGTTCTCGACCGTCATGCCGTTCTGAGCGAGCAGCTCGTTGGGGTCGTAGCGGTCGGGGAAGCCCTTGGCGATGCCGAAGGTGCGCGTGCGCACGGGCGTGCAGGCCAGGTAGCACGCCACGCGCTCGCCCCAGCCGCCGTCCAAGATGCCGTCCTCGAGGGTGACGACGACGCGATGCTCGGCGGCAAGGCTGTCGAGGAACTCGCGGTCGAGCTCGGTTGCGAAGCGCGGGTTGACGAGCGTGGCTTCGATACCGTACTCGGCGGCCAAGCGGTTTGCCACACGCTCGCCTAGCTCAAAGAAATCGCCGAGCGCGAGCACGGCAACGTCGCGGCCCTGGCGCACCACGTTGTAGCGAACGGCGCTGTAGTCGGTGTCCTCGGCGGGCGCCAAATCGGGGCGGCTAACCAGGCCAATGCCCGGTACGCGGATCGCCACGGGATGCTCGCGGTGGTCGAGCGACCAGCTCAGCATGGACAGGTATTCCTCCATGCAGGCCGGCGCCAAGTAGCGCATGTTGGGAAGAGCGCCCAGCATGGAAATATCAAAGAACGAGAGGTGCGTCTCGGATGTGGTGCCAAAGATCGACGCGCCAAACACCAAGATGGTTGCGGGGGCATCGTTGAGGCACAGGTCGTGCCACAGCTCGTCGTAGGCGCGCTGCAAAAACGTGCCGTACACACCAAAGACTGGCTTGGCGCCCGAGCGCGCAAGCGCGGTGGCAAAGGTCACGGCGTGCTCCTCGGCAATGCCCACGTCGACAAACTGCTTACCTGCCGCAGCGCGAAGCTCGGGTGTAAAGCCCATGATGTAGGGCGTGGCGGCCGTGATGCCCACGACCTGCGAATCGCGCTCGATGGCGGTGCTGAGCGCCTCGCCCGTAATATCGGCATAGGTGCGCGGTGCGGGCTCGCTCGGATGGCCCGGGCAGAGCTTGCGCCCAGTCGCCATGTCAAACGGACCCACGTGGTGCCAGCGTTCCGGGTCGCTCTGGGCTGGCTCAAAGCCCTTGCCCTTGGCGGTGGAGACGTGCAGCACGATGGGGTGATCGATATTGCGCAGTTCCTGCAACGCGTCGACGAGGGCCAACACATCGTTACCGGCGTCCAGATAGCGGTAGTCGAGCCCCATCGCGCGG
The DNA here is from genome assembly GCF_964239575.1 of Collinsella aerofaciens ATCC 25986. GTDB lineage: Bacteria > Actinomycetota > Coriobacteriia > Coriobacteriales > Coriobacteriaceae > Collinsella > Collinsella aerofaciens_BQ. The sequence continues at coordinate 158,821 of NZ_CAXSQQ010000002.1, read as the reverse complement.
AAGACGTTGCGCTCACAGGCACCGTTGCTGGCGCGCAGCTCGGCCAGATTGCGATACAGGCCGCCATGGTTCTCGGCAATGGACTGGTCGTTATCGTTGACGATGATGATCAGGTTGCTATCGAGTTCGGCGGCATTGTTAAAGCCCTCAAACGCCAGGCCGCCCGAAAGCGAGCCGTCGCCAATGATGGTGATGACGTTATACGTGTCGCCCGCCAGGTCACGCGCGTGGGCAAGGCCGCAGCCCAGGCTCACCGACGTGGAGGTATGGCCCATGGCGAACAGGTCGTGCTCGGACTCGTTGGGATTGGCAAAGCCAGAAGCCTCACCATAACGCTCCGGATTGATATAGGTGTACGCGCGCCCGGTCAGCGCCTTGTGGGCGTAGGTCTGGTGCGACACGTCAAAGACAATTTTGTCGGTGGGGGAGTTAAACACGCGATGGAGCGCGACCGTGAGCTCAACGACGCCCAAGTTGGGGGCAACGTGCCCGCCGACAGCGGCGGAGCTTTCGAGGATGGCGTGGCGAATCTCGTCGCAGAGCAGCGGAAGCTCGGCGCGGTCGAGAGCCTTGACGTCCTCGGGCGTTGTCGTTTGCGTAAGCAGCATCGTTGTGGGTTACTCCATGCGAATCGTGCGCCGGCACTCCCTCGGCCGGCACAATTGCACAAGACAGTCTCGCACATTTTGGCGTTTGATATGTGACGGCGGCGCGGTAATTCGCCAACTGGTGGGGCAAAACGTTTTGTCCGATGCCATACTAGTAAATTCGATGATGATTTTATTCAATGCGTGCAGTCCGTGGTTTGCCGCCGTGAGCCGCTGGAAGGAGGCAGCATGTCCAGTGCCGTTCGTGCCGAGAAAATCGCGCGCGAGGTCGACGATGCCGCCCGCCAGCTGGCCCAGGCAGGCCGCTTGGACCTGACGCACGAGTTTATCCAGCATGGTGACGTGACGGTCTATGCACATGTGACTTCGGTAGCGCGGGCGAGCCTGTCCTTTGCCGAGCGCTTGGGCCGTGCTGGCATTTCGGTCGACCGTGCCTCGTTGCTGCGCGGGGCCCTGCTGCACGATTACTTTCTCTACGATTGGCACGAGCCCGACCCAAGCCATCGCCTGCACGGATTTCGACATCCGTTTTTTGCCCTGGCGCGTGCCGAGGAGGATTTTGAGCTGACGCCGCGCGAGCGGAATATTATCGTGCGGCATATGTTTCCGCTGGTACCGGTGCCGCCGACGTGCCGTGAGGCATGGATTGTGTGTCTGGCTGATAAGTGGTGCGCGCTGCGCGAGACGGTCGCCGGCCGTCTGCCGCGCAAAGACGACGCGAACGATTTGAGCGAGGGCTCGAGCGACGGCTCGAGCAAAGATTCGAGTGAAAAGAGGAGAGGGTAGACGGTGGGGACCGCGATCGACATGGCATTTGACGGCGCGACGCTTGCCGCCTGTCCGCTTTCGGCACTGGTGCTCTCGTTCGCCTTCTACGGGTTTTGCGGCTGGGCATGGGAATCGACGGTCTGCGCCATGCTCAACCACGGACGCTTTGCCAACAGCGGCTTTTTGCTGGGACCGTGTTGCCCCATCTATGGCGCGGGCGGCATTGCCTGCTGGCTGCTGTTGCGCGGAATTCCTGACGCGTCGAGCCAGTTTGTCGCTGCAGCGCTCGTATGCAGCGTGATTGAGTACAGCGTGGGCGTGCTGCTGGAAAAAACAACAGGCGCTCGCTTTTGGGACTATTCGCACCTGCCGTTTAACCTGCACGGACGCATCTGTCTGTACTGGGCATGCGCGTTTGGCCTGGGTGCGTTGTGCATTCGTCGCGTGGTGGAGCCGGCGGTGTTGGGCCTGCTTGCCCATCTGCCGGTGCTGATTGTGCGGCTGTCCGCCTTTATCGTCGCGGTCGCGATGATGGTCGACGCGGTGTGCTCGTTGGCGAGCTGGCGGCGTCTGTCCGATCAGTTGGAGCGCGTCCGGGCCGACCTTGCCGACCGCATCAATGAGTCGCTTGCCGATGTGTCAGACTCCATGCTCGAACGTATTCCCGATTCGGCGATCGACTCGGTGGCACAGACGCACATCCGCAGCCGTGCCGTTAACGCGTGGCTGGCGGAGCTGGGCGACGCGACGCTCGATGCCCTGCGCGAGAAGGCTTCGATGCCGACGTTTATCTCGGATGGTGCTCGCGGCCTGGCGCTCGCTGCCCGCCGCGTGGCCGATGCCGCGCCGAGCATGCCGCGTCCGTCGCTCAGCCGTCGCCTTGCCGGTAAGCGCATGAGCCGTCCGGTACCGAGCGTGTCACTCAGTCGTCGTGACCTGCGCTTTTTCAATGCCTTCCCGCGTCTGCGCATCAATCGCTACGAAGGTGTCATTCGAGCAACTAATCTCCGCGACCGCGCCCACGAGCTGTTTCGGCGCTAGCCGGGATGGGCGCGCTCACGGCTCCCTTGCTCGCGTATTTCCCGTTCGTTTCGCGTCCGTTGCCGCGCCGTTTCCAAGATTGCGGCACCGTTGGAGACGGCAAGATTTGGGTCGAGCCGGTCGAGGAAGTCATCCGCATCCGTACCGGCGAACACGGCCCCGCCGCGGTGTAGAACAATCTTTCGCCTGACGGGCGTGCCTCTCTTGGGGTGCGCCCGTTCTCGTCTACAATATCGTGCAGACGAAGGAGAGGCATGCCCATGATCAAGATGTTTGCGAGTGACTTAGACGGAACGCTGCTGAATGCCCTACACGAGGCCGACGGAACCATCCGCCGCGCCATTCGCGAGCTGACCGAAGCCGGGCTGCATGTGGTTCCCGCGACCGGACGCTCGACGCTGCCGATCGGCGAGCATGGCTTCACAGGTCTGGCACTCGACGCCTGCTGCTCCAACGGATCCATCGTGCGCGACAGCCATGGTGAGGTGCTCAAGACCTGGACCATCGACCCGCAGGTTACCGAGGAGCTGCTCAAAGCGTTCCCGGACATTTGCTTCGACTGCTCCACGCCCGACGGCATGTTCTCGAGCGGTTCGTTCGAGATGCACCAGGCGGGCTTTAAAAAGGACAGTCCTATCAAGCGCATCGTGATGCGCGGCATGCGTGCACGTGGCGGGTATCACGAGGAACAGTATTTCGACCAGTCGATCGGTGACATTCTGCGCCACGATGTGTGCAAGATCAACTGCCGCGTGACCTCGCCCGAGCTGGAGCGCGACCTTAAGGCGTATTTGGTCGAGCGCTCGGACCGCGTGGTCAACGCGCCGTTTGACCCGGTGATGTTTGAGATTACGGACGTAGCGTGCAACAAGGGCGAGAGCGTGGCCTGGCTGGCGGGTTACTACGGTATTGCCGAGGACGAGGTCGCGGTCTACGGCGACGGCGGCAACGACATTGCCATGCTCAAGCGTTTCCGCCACAGCTACGCGACCAAAAACGCAAGCGATGCAGCCAAGGCCGCCGCGAGCGCGACCATCGGCAGCTGCATGGTCCACACCGTCCCCAAACACATGCTCGCCACCATGCGCAAGCAAAACTCCCGCACCGTCATCGAATGATGTGACAAAGGGACGGCCCCTCTGTCACATGGGAGATGCCGGCTTTTGGCGTATAGGACTGTCTCGCTTTCGCCACCAACAAATTTCGAGTTATTCGGCCTGTCGGAGGTCGTTAAATGGCTAAAGATGCCCTCTCGGGAACATTCATACCTCTAATGGTGTTTGATTCGGTGTCGTAAGTGCGCAAATGGGCATGTATGCGCTCAAATAAGGACAAAAAACCCTCAGATAATCCCGGCGGTGCATTTATACAGAACTAGCAGCGTGGCCGAATAACTCGAAAAATGTAGGTGGCAGTTCGGCGACAAGCTCGGGTACGGCAAAGGAACTGTTCCTTCGCCGTACCCGAGCTCCGATCTTCTGAAATACGAACAAACATTCGCATATCTAACTGCGCTTTGATAGAATTGATACTGTTGGCGGCAGTTCCATGTGCCGGGCAACGCCCTCCATCTGATGGGAGGTGATGCCCATGACCGATTTGATTGATTTCGTGAGACTTCTGACCGCTTTGGTCTCGTTCTTCACGGCGCTTGTCGGCCTTTCCGAGGCACTCAAGCAGCGTTCGAAGCGCAACAGAAGGGGTCGCCGCCGCTAAGGCGTTGACCCCCTAATGCAAACAACGACGCTGCCCAGCTTTGCAGAACTTGGGCTGCCGTCGACATTATTCTACCCACGAATGACATTTTGGACAATCGGTAATGCCGCTCCAAAAGCCAGGTGGGTTGTGACAAAGGGACTGTCCCTTTGTCACATCCAAAATATTGCCTTTACGTGTTGATGCACACGGTGTGCAATAATACTCGCACTGTGCAATAGCGCACAGGTTGAGTAACAAGGAGGACGCTTGTCCCAGCTCGAGAAATGCGATCGCCGGTCCCTTCGCTCGCAGCGTGCCCTTCGCCAGGCACTTGCCAGCGAGCTTGCCGAAAGCGGCGACCTTTCGCGCATTAATGTCGCGTCGCTCACCGAGCGCGCCGGCCTTACGCGCCGCACGTTCTATTCGCACTACCGCGATATTCCCGACTTTATCAATCAAATCGAGGATGGCTTGCTGGCCGAGATCCGTGAGCGCATTGAGCTCATCACCGCAGCTCAGCTGCCCGACCTCTATCACAACATCGATGAGCTCGAGCCGGCGCCCGGTTCGGTTGAGCTGCTGCGTTATCTTGCGGCCAACCGCGACTTAATCGGTGCGCTGCTGGGTCCGGGCGGCGACCAGGCCTTCATTAAAAGGATCATCGACACCGCTCGTGAGGCCGTGGTGCCGCGTGCGCAGACGGGCATTTTGGGCCTGGCGCTGGGCACGTTCTTTGACTACTACGTCACCTACGTCGTGAGTGCCGAGGTCGGCCTGATTCAGCGCTGGTTTGAGCGTGGGCTCACCGAATCGCCCGAGGCCATGGCGCGTATTATGACGGTGCTCGCTTTTGTGCGCCCTGGTGACCTGTATGGCCAACCCATCGATATCAACGTGCCGGAATACGGCATGAAGCTATTGAACCTGCAGCTCGAGGACGCGGCCGACGCCGCCGCGCCCGTCGAGTCCAACAACTAAGAGGAGAGACAATGAGCAAACTCGTCGAGGGCATCAAGGACCGCATGGTCGCTGCCGCACGCGAGGCCGCGCCCACCGTGATGGACGCCGCGCAGAAGGCCGCGACCGCGGCTGCCGAGAAAGTTGCCGAGGCAATTGTCGATGCCAAGAACGCGGCAGGGGAGGCGTCCGTCACCAGCGAGCCCGCCACCGCCGCTGAGCCCGTAGCCGCCGCCCACGCCCCCGAAGGCGCGATCTTCAACCCCGACAACGCCCACGGCAACCTGCACCTGGGCATCGACGTGGGCTCCACCACCGTTAAGCTTGCCGTGCTCAACGACGACAACCAGATTGTCTACGCCAAGTACCAGCGTCACCACACCGACGTCCGCGCTTGCGCCCGCGACTTGTTCGAGGGTGCCGCGACCGTGCTGCCGACGGCCCAAATGACCTGCGCCATTACCGGTTCGGGCGGCCTGCTGCTGTCCCAGTGGCTCGACCTGGAGTTTGTCCAGGAGGTCATCGCCAGCAAGCGCGCTGTCGAGACCCTCATCCCGGCCACCGACGTCGCCATCGAGCTGGGCGGCGAGGACGCCAAGATCATCTACTTTGACAACGGCATCGAGCAGCGCATGAACGGCACCTGCGCCGGCGGTACGGGCGCGTTCATCGACCAGATGGCAACCCTGCTGCACACCGATGCCAGCGGCCTTAACGAACTCGCGGCCAACGCCACCACCATCTATCCCATCGCCAGCCGCTGCGGCGTCTTTGCCAAGACCGACGTCCAACCGCTGCTCAACGAGGGCGCCCGCCCCGAGGACGTGGCCGCCTCCATCTTCCAGGCTGTCGTGACCCAGACCATTTCGGGCCTGGCGTGTGGCCGTCCCATCCGCGGCAACGTTGCCTTCCTGGGCGGCCCGCTGCAGTACCTCTCCGAGCTGCGCCACCGCTTCTACCTCACGCTCAACCTGGACGAGGAGCACCGCATTGTGCCCCAAAACGCTCACCTGTTCGTGGCGAGCGGCGCCGCCATGGCGCACGAGTCCAACAAGCTCAGCACGTTCCCGCAGCTCATCGAGGCCATCGACAGCCTGGGTGACACCCAAGGTGCCGAGGTCGAGCGCTTGGACCCGCTCTTTGCCACCGACGAGGATTTTGCCGAGTTCAAAACCCGCCACGACCAGGAAGTCGTCCCCAAGGGCAAACTCGAAGGCTACACCGGCCGCATGTTCATTGGCATCGACGCCGGTTCCACCACCATGAAGGCCGCGCTCGTGGGCGAGGACGGTCAGCTGCTGCACACCTGGTACGGCAACAACAACGGCGACATCCTGGGCACGGCCAAGGTTATCATGGCCGATTTCTACAACCACATTCCCGCCGGCTGCACCATCGGCCACGTGACTACCACGGGCTACGGCGAGGCGCTGCTCATCGAGGCCCTCAAGGCCGACTCCGGCGAGATCGAGACCGTTGCGCACCTGCGCGGCGCCAAGGCGTTCCTGCCCGGCGTCGAGTTCATTCTGGACATTGGCGGCCAGGACATGAAGTGTCTGCGCGTCAAGGACGGCGTCATCGAGCACATCATGCTCAACGAGGCCTGCTCGTCGGGCTGCGGCAGCTTTATCGAGAGCTTCGCCGTGTCTATGAACATGGACGTGCGCGCGTTCGCCGATGCCGCCATCCATGCCAAGGCCCCGGTCGATTTGGGCAGTCGCTGCACGGTCTTTATGAACTCGCGCGTTAAGCAGGCGCAAAAGGAAGGCGCCACAGTGGGCGACATCGCGGCCGGCCTGTCCTATTCCGTCATCAAGAATGCCCTGTTCAAGGTTATTAAGCTGCGCGATCCCAAGGAGATCGGCAGCCAGGTGATCGTTCAGGGCGGCACTTTTATGTCCGATGCCACGCTGCGTGCGTTTGAGCAGCTCACCGGCGTTCACGCCGTGCGCCCCGACATCGCCGGCTGCATGGGTGCCTACGGTGCTGCCCTGCTCGCCCGCGATCGCGCCGGCGCCGATGGCACTTCGACCATCCTTTCGGCCGAGGACATCGCGCACCTCACCGTGACGCAAAAGCATGTCCGCTGCGGCCGTTGCTCCAACAACTGCCAGCTTACCGTCAACGACTTTGGCGGCGGCAGGCGCTTCATTACCGGTAACCGCTGCGAGAAGGGTGCCGGCCACAAAAAGCAAAAGACCGAGGCCCCCAACCTCTTCAAAAAGAAAAACGAGCTGCTCTTTAACCGCGAGGTCCTGAGTCCCGACGAGGCTCCGCGCGGCACCGTGGGTATCCCGCGTGCACTCAACATGTACGAGAACTACCCCTTCTGGCACGCGTTCTTTACGCGCCTGGGCTTTAGCGTACAGCTGTCCGACCAGTCGAGCAAGAAGACCTACCAGGCAGGCATCGAGTCCATGCCGTCCGAGAGCGTGTGCTATCCGGCTAAGATGAGCCACGGCCACGTGATGAACCTCATCGACCGTGACGTCGACTTTATCTGGATGCCGTGCGTGCGCTGGGAGCGCAAGGAGGATCCGACCGCTGGCAACTGCTATAACTGCCCTATCGTCATGAGCTACCCCACGGCGCTGGCGCTCAATATCGACGAGATCCGCGAGCAGAACATCGAGTTCCTGTATCCGTTTGTGCCCTATCACGACAAGACCGAGCTCAAGCGCCGTCTGTACCAGGTGCTCGCCGTCGACCGTGTGGCCGATGCTGAGGCCGGTCGCGGTCGCGTGCGCGGTCCTAAAATCACGCGCTCCGAGGTTGATGCCGCCGTCAACGCTGCTTTTGAGGCCGACGCGCGCTTCCACGAGGATATCCAGACCATGGGCGAGGAGGCTCTCAAGTGGGTCGAGGACCACGGCGGCCACGGCATTGTGCTCGCCGGCCGTCCCTACCATAACGATCCCGAGATCAACCATGCTCTGCCCGAGCTTATCTCGAGCTTTGGCTTTGCGGTCTTTACCGAGGATTCGCTTGCACACCTGGTAAAGCCCGAGCGTCCGATTCGCGTCGTCGACCAGTGGATGTACCACAGCCGCCTGTACGCCGTCGCCCGTTTTGTGACGATGCGCAACGACCTGGACCTGATCCAGCTCAACTCTTTCGGCTGTGGCCTGGACGCTCTGACCACCGACCAGGTGCAGGAGATTCTGGAGGCCAGCGGCAAGATCTACACCGTACTCAAGATCGACGAGGTGTCAAACCTGGGCGCCGCGCGCATCCGCATCCGTTCGCTCATGGCCGCGCTTAAGGACCAGGAGGCCGAGCGCTTGGCCGAGGCCACGGCAGCGGGCGAGGCCTACGAGCAAGGCGATGCCGCGCCGGTGGCACCCTCTACGGATGCCCCCGCGTTCGCGAGCCGCAAGTACACGTTTGAGGCGCAGCGTGAGAGCGCATCGACCGCGTGGCCCAAGGTGCCCTTTACCGAGCAGATGCGCGAGGAGGGCTACACCATCCTGTGCCCGCAGATGGCGCCGATCCACTTTGACCTGGTCAAAGAGGTGTTCCGTGGTGCTGGCTACAACTTGGAGCTGCTGCCCTCGACCGATCACGACGCTGTCGAGGCTGGCCTGCGCTATGTGAACAATGACATTTGCTACCCGTCGATTCTGGTAACGGGCCAGATTATGGAGGCCATCGAGAGCGGCCGGTACGACCTGTCCAAGACGGCCGTGGTTATCAGCCAGACCGGCGGCGGCTGCCGTGCCACCAACTACATCGCACTCATCCGCAAGGCCCTGCGCGAGAGCGGCCACCCCGAGATCCCGGTGATCTCGCTTTCGGCCGTGGCGCTCGGCGAGGATAATCCTGGCTTTAAGATTACGCCGGCGCTGCTCAAGCAAGCAGTCTACGCGGTGCTCTTTGGCGACGTGATGATGCAGATGCTCTATCGTTGCCGTCCGTACGAGGCTACGCCCGGTGCCGCCAATGCGCTCTACGAGGAGTACATGGCGCGCGCCCGCAAGCTGGCGCCCAAGTTCAACAGGCATAATTACACCAAGCTGTGCCGCGAAGCCATCCGCGCGTTCGATACCATGCCGCTCGTGGGCGAGGGCACCAAGCCGCGCGTGGGCGTGGTCGGCGAGATCTTGGTCAAGTTCCATCCCACGGCCAACAACCACGTGGTCGACGTTATCGAGCGCGAGGGCTGCGAGGCCGTGGTGCCGGGCCTGCTCGACTTCTTCCTGTACTCCATGAGCAACGCCGAGCTGCAGAAGGATGAGCTGGGTAGCTCTGCTACAACGCGTGCGGGCATGCAGGCGCTCATCAAGCTCGTGGACTGGATGCGTACGCCGGTGGAGGAGATGCTCGAAAAGTCCCGCCGCTTTGAGGCGCCCGAGCGCATCGGCACCATGGCCGATAAGGCCCGCACGGTGCTTTCGGTGTGCAACAACATGGGCGAGGGCTGGCTGCTCACGGCTGAGATGCTCGATCTGATTGACCACGGTGCGCCCAACATCATCTGCACGCAGCCCTTCGCGTGCCTGCCCAACCACGTGGTGGGCAAGGCCGTGATCAAGGAGCTGCGCCGCCAACATCCCGAGAGCAACATCGTCGCGGTGGACTACGACCCCGGTGCATCCGAGGTCAACCAGCTCAACCGTATTAAGCTCATGATCAGCGTGGCAAAGGAGAACATGCGCGCCGGCAAGGGCTTTAAGCTCGAGAAGGTGGCGCCGCTCGCGATGGACGAGGTCACCGGTCAGATGCATGCCCACGACGGCTGTGCGAGCTGCGGATCTGCCAGTGAGGAGGCCGTTGCATCGGTCGCCAAGCGCCTGGGGCGCGGCATTAAGAAGTAGCTGGTCTGCTATGGGCTAGATATGAGACAAACGGGTGGTAGCCGTAGCGGCTGCCACCCGTTTTTACTGGACATGGAACCCTGAGATAATGAACAGGTGTTGCCGTTCGCCGCAAATTACCGCCCGTTTATAGAACCCACCCCCAGCGCGCAGTCCCCTTACGGTTGAATAAATACATATCTATGGAGTTACGTAAGAGAGGACCGTCCCATGAGCTACAAGACCGTTTGCGTTGCCGGCGGCGGCGTGTTGGGAAGCCAGATTGCCTTTCAGGCTGCCTACTGCGGCTTTGATGTAACGATTTGGCTGCGCAGCGAGGGCAGCATCGGCCGCACCCAGCCCAAGATCGATCATGTGCGTGAGGAGTACATCGCTGCTATCGAGGGCATGGCGGACGGCACGGGCGAGTGGTGCGCCGGTATCGCCGATAGCGGCCAGCCCTTCGACAAGGAGGCGGCACTCGCTGCCGTCGAGTGTGCCTACTCCACGCTCAAGCTGGAGCTCGATCTTGCCAAGGCAGTGGCCGACGCCGACCTGGTCATCGAGTCTATGGCTGAGGACACTCAGGCGAAGATCGACTTCTACAAGAAGCTCGCCCCGGTTCTGCCGCAAAAGACCGTCATCGTGACCAACTCCTCCACGCTGCTGCCGAGTACCTTTGCCAAGTACACCGGCCGCCCCGAGAAGTACCTGTCGCTGCACTTTGCCAATTCCATCTGGAAGAACAACATGACCGAGGTCATGGCTCAGGACCAGACCGACAAGCGCTATTTCGATGAGCTCGTCGACTTTGCTAACGATATCCGTATGCTTGCCCTGCCCGTCAACAAGGAAAAGAACGGCTACCTGCTCAACTCCATGTTGGTGCCATGGCTGCTCTCGGGCCTTGACCTGTATGTCTCGGGCGTCAGCGACCCCAAGAGCATCGACCTCGCGTGGACGCGCGGCACCGGCGCTCCCAAGGGTCCGTTCCGCGTGTTCGACACGGTGGGTATCCAGACGGCCTATAACATCGTCATGCAGTATCAGAAGGTCCCGGGCCTGGTGAGTCCGCTGCTCAAGAAGATGATGATGCCCTACAACTTTAAGGCTATGGCCTCCGTCCTCAAGAAAATGCTCGACGAAGGCAAGCTGGGCGAAAGCTCGGGCGAGGGCTTCTTCAAGTACTAAAAAATGATCCCTCGGGGACGGAGGAAAGCGGATCATTTTCGGCCGCCAACAGTGAGAAGATGGACCCAGAAATAGAAAGGAGTGGCAATGGGCCGGCTCGGGCTTTGAGGACAAGTTGCTGCAGGCCCAGGGCGATTTTTCGCTCAACGCGGGCCAGCACAGCGTGACGTATCTGCCGAGTTCTGACACGGCAACGACTGGTCGCTACCAGGTGCTGCTATACGACAACAACTTTGGTGCGGCCGAAAGCTATCCCAAGTTCGACTGGGGCCAGCTGGGCGCCGCGGTGGTGACCGACTACAGCCGCGGCTCGCATTCGTTTGGGCGCATCTTTACGGTGGACGAGGTGGCACGCACCTACGGGCTCGAAGACCAGATCGCGGTGCCGTTCTCGGGCTACGTTAGCAGTGTGCAGCGCGTCGGCAATTCGAACAGCATGCTCGTGGCATCGGGTCAGGCCAAGACCTTTACCGAGTACGATCGGTATGGTCTACCCATCGCTACCTTTGAGATGGAAGCCGAAAAGTACATCTATCGCGTGTACAAGTACGATCTGTAGGGCCGCGCTCTGCATCACTTTACGTCAAACTCCACGCGATCGAGCTCGGGTACGTTGAGGTCGATGAGCTTGCGGGCAACGCGACGGTCGTGCGCCCCGAGCGCCTCGCTTGTCGTCACATGGGCGACAATCTCGCGCTCGACGATGCCCTCCTCCTCGCCTTCGGTAGCCGAGGTCTCGACGGCGACGGTGTAGTCCTTAAAGCCTGGCAGCACCGCCGCAAGCTCGCGCGTGGTTTCGGTGACGCCGTAGCCGTCCTGCACGCCGGCCTGCGCCGAGCCAATGGAACCCGCCGTCATAACGATGCAGGGGATGGCAAAGACTACCGTGCCCACAATGATGCGGCGGCGCACCTTGCGCGATAGCTCGTCGACCTCTGCATTTTCCTCGGCGGTCACAATGCCGTCGCCGTTGAGGTCGCGCTTGAGCGGCACGCGCAAAAGAAGCAGCACGGCTTCGGCAGCCAGTGCGATAAAGACCACGTTGATGCCAAACTCATAAAGCGCCGAGAGAAACAGTGATCCGCTTGCGATGGCGATGCCATAGCCCGCCGCGCACAGGGGCGGCATGAGCGCGGTCGCCACGGCCACGCCGGCGATGAGCGTGGCGGGTTCCTGGTCGCGCGAGTTGCCCAGGCCACCCGCAAAGCCGCCCGCGAGCGCGACGGCAAGGTCCCAAACAGTCGGTGTCGAATTGTCGATGATGGCGGCCGTGGTGGTGCCAAGGGGCGAGAGCTTAAAGTACAACGTGGACGTGACCAGGCAAAAGGCCATCTGTAGAGCCAAGCTCGCGACGGCCTCAAGGGTGATCTCGCGGTCGAGCGTGGCGATGCCGTATGCCATGGCAAGGACCGAGCCCATGAGCGGGCAGATGAGCATGGCGCCTACAATGGCGATATCCGAGTCGATATCGAGGCCGATGCTCGCGATTAGCATGGCAATGATCAGGATGCATAAGTGCGTGCCAGTCAGGCGCGCCCCGTTTACAAAGCGCTTGCGAATCACGTGATAGGGCGCGCGGCCCTCGCGAATGTTGAATGCCTGCTTTAGAAAGCGGCTTGCGTTCTCCATAGCCTCGCTGTGGGCGGGGCGGATGCCATGGCGCCGATGATGGCGCTCGCGCAATCGCTTAATCTGTTGTTTGTCGAGTTCCATGTTCACCTCGTATTGCCGCAGGAACGCGGGTGCGCTCGCAGCATGTACTCTACACCGTGGCGGGCGGGGCGGTCATCTTGACATGGAACTTAGGCGAGCAGGCAAAGGAAGACACGCCACATACAAGTACTGCCGAGGGTTTCGGCAGATACAAAAAGCGCGGGGCCGGATGGTCTCCGACCCCGCGCTCTGCACGGGTGCGTTGTTGTTTGGTTTAGCCCAGCAGGCTCAGGCCAACAGAGATAAACGCCAGGATAACGCCGACGATAGACTCGCCGCCCAGCAGGCCGCTGGCGACAACCAGGCCCTGTTCCTGGAAGGCGGCGTCCTTGGCAGCCCTCTCCTCGTCCGAAAGACCGGCCTCGGCGTCGCGGTGAGCGGCCCACTTGTCGTAGGCGAGCTTAACGCAAGAGCCCAGGAAAGCCGTGAGCGACATATAGAACGGCAGGTACACGCCCAGGCCGATCATCATGGCCGGAATGCCGAGCCAGTACATGACGATGCCGGCGATAAAGCCGCCTGCGAACCACGGCACGCTCGGGATGCCCGAGACCATGGTGGCGACCACGCTTGCCTGTGCGGCAACGAAGCTCTTGTCGGGGCCGAAGGCGTCCGGACCATAGGCGGTGACGAGCGCGACCATGACGGCGGCAGCGACCAGGGCGCCCACGATGCCGCCGATGGCCTGGCCGACCCACTGTGCGCGCGGGTTGGTGCCCAGCACGGCGCCGGCCTTAAAGTCGTTCATGACGTCGCCCGCAAGGCCGCACGCCACGGCCACGATGCCGGCGATAAAGAACAGTTTGACCTGGGCGAGCTGCGCGAAGGCGGCAACGATGAGCATGACGATGAGGCCGAAGATCTCCATGGGGTCGATACCCGTCTGGCCGCAGCTCTGAGCGCTCATGATGGTAGTGACAAAGGTGAACAGCGTGACGATGACGGCCGGGACAGGGCCAAGGTCGAGCGCGATGGCAACGATCACAGCGATGGCTGCGGTGCCCAGACCGATGATGCCGGCGTCGAGCTTAAGGGAGCCCGAGATGAGCGATTGCTCGTCGGTGTCGGTGGAGCTGTCGGCGGTAAGGCCGCGGATGATGCCGGCGACCTGCGGCAAAATGTCCTTAAGGACGACGGCGACGCCAAAGCCCATCATAAGGCCCATGCCGAGGGACTTGACGATGCCCTGCGCGGTCACAACATCGAACAGGCCGGCGGCGGTGCCGCCGACGATGATGCCAAAGTTGCCCAGCAGCGCGCCGGCAAACCAGAACGCGACGGGGGCGAAGCCCACCAAAAAGCCGATGGACAGCAACATGGGTGAGTTATAGATGGCAAAGGTCACGCCGGGGATATTGAGCGTGCACAGCATGCTGGGCACCACGCCCAGAGCGTCGCGCAGCACGCTGTAGATGCCTGCGATGGCCATGGAGCCAAAGAGCTGTTTGCCGATCTTGCCGCCGGCCTCGGTCGCGCGCAGGGTCTGAGCTGCGGCGTTGCCAGTGGGGAACTCAAGCGCGGCGTCCACGATAAAGTGACGGTGGATGAGCGCTGTCGCCAGAAGGCCCAAGACGGTGCCGGCGAGCGCCACGATAAACATGTCGAGCCAGCTGATCTGGTCGGCATAGCCCAGCATCCAGGCGCCCGGGATGGTAAACGCCAGGCCGCCGGCGACCATGGCGCCCGCGGACATGATGGTATGGGTGACGTTGGCCTCGTTGAGGCTGGCGTTACCCATGAGCTTCAGGAAAAACAGCGAAATGACGGCAGCGAAAATGATTGGCCAGGGGAGTGCGCCCATCTTGAGGGCCGTGTAGGCCGAGCTTGCCGTGATGATCGCGCAGCCAAGGACGCCGATGACGACGCCGCGCAGCGTGAGTTGACCGCGCATCGAGGCGCGGTTCGAGGGATTGCTCATATAGAACTCCTTTGCGTATATCCGCTTCCCCCGGGAGCGCCGCTACGGATACGGCGCGGGAAGTCGGGTTACCAAGGGCCGCCGCGTGAGCTCGCAAACGACCGCGCACCAGTATAGCCGCAAGTTAGTCATTTTGGGATGACTGGTTTAGGTAGGCGATATACTGCTGGGCAGACGAAAGGAGCGCCGACGATGCTTAATGGGTGCGCATATATATTGACGATCGACGTGGGCAACACGTTCATTCGCTTTGGCCTGTTTGCCGAAGATTCGGCCGCGGCGCAGGAGCGCCCGCTCGCGACGTGCGAGATCACGACGCCGTCGAGCATCACAGCAGACGAGGCGCGCATGCGTCTCGTGCAGGTCATGGGCGCGCTCGCCGCCGATGCGGGTGTGCCCGGGGTGCTCGTACCCGCCGCGGCCGTGCTGAGCTGTGTGGTCCCGGCGCTCGAGCGCCCGTGGAAGGCGGCGCTTTCCCGTACCTGCACGGGGCGCGTGCTCACGGTGGGGCCGGGACTTAAGACCGGCATGCCCGTGCACTACGACGATCCGGCCGAGATTGGCCCCGACCGCATTGCCGATGCCGTGGCGGCCCGCGCCGTCTACGGCTCGCCGTGCATCGTGATTGACCTGGGCACGACGACCAATATCGAGGTCATCGACGCGCATGGCGCCTTTGTTGGTGGCGTTATCGCGCCGGGGCTGGCGCTCGGCGCCCGCTCGCTTTCGGCGGCAGCAGCGCGCCTGCCTCAGGTTGAGCCCTCGGCGCCGACGCACGTCATCGGCCGCAATACGCGCGAGGCCATGCGCTCGGGCGTGGTTTTGGGCGAGGTGGCCCGCATCGACGGCATGCTCGACATGGTGCTCGCCGAGATGCGTGCGACCAAGGCCGCGGGGGAGGGCGATGTGCCCATCGTCATTACCGGCGACGATGCCGAGGCGCTTGCGGCGCTGGTCGGCCATAGCCTGACGGTCGACGATGCGCTGACGCTGCGGGGCCTCGCCGAGCTCTACCACATCAACCAAAAGCCCCGCCGCGCGTAGCGATGGGGGCAATGGGACAAAAACGTCTCCACCTTCCACCTGCTACAATGGGTCAAACTATTGCGATTTCGGAGGTGTCTGCCATGTCGGACGATCTTCATCAAACCGCGTCGGGCAAGCGCCGCGACGTTATTAGCTGGGATGAGTTCTTTATGAGCGTGGCCATCGCCGCGCAGCGCCGCAGTAAGGACCCCAACACGCAGGTGGGCGCGTGCATCGCCAGCACCAACCACCGCATCCTTTCGGTGGGCTACAACGGTACGCCCTCGGCGCTCAACGACGACTTTTTCCCGTGGGGCACGAGCGATGACCCGCTGCAGGACAAGCATAACTACGTAGTCCATGCCGAGGCCAACGCCGTGCTCAACTATCGCGGCTCGCTCAAAGACCTTGAGGGTTCCACGGTCTACGTCACGCTGTTCCCGTGCCACGACTGCGCCAAGATCCTGGCACAGGTGGGTGTGGGCGAGGTCGTCTACCTGGACAATAAGTATGCCGACACCGATGACGGCCGTATCAGCCGCCGCATTCTCGACTCCTGCGGCATCAGCTACCGCCAGGTCATCGTCGATGTCCAGATTGGTACCGGGGGACAAGCTCAGCAGTAATATGCGTTGTCGCTATCTGGCGACGAACGCAGCTCAAAGAGCCCCGTCCCAAATTGACTACTCGTGAAAGTCGCGTCTGCGCGCATGGACGGCTCGTGAGCGGGTACATGGCTGTAGTAACATAGCTTCTGTCCGCGGGCGTGCCCGCGTTATTGTGAGAAAGGAGCCCCTGTGGCTGTTAACGAAGAGCTGCTTAAGAAGGTTCTTGAAGAGATTCGCCCCAACCTGCAGGCCGACGGCGGCGATATGGAGTATGTGGGCGTCGACGACGAGGGCGTCGTTAAGCTGGAACTGCAGGGCGCTTGCGCCGGCTGTCCCATGAGCTCGCTGACCCTTTCCATGGGTATCGAGCGCATCCTGAAGGAGCACGTGCCCGGCGTTACCCGCGTCGAGCAGGTCAATGCTTCCGGCGAGGCCGAGGACCTGTACGACGAGTACGCGCCGTTCTAAGATGCGAAAGCTGCGGACGGTACGCTCCGCATAGACGTTACGTCCAAATATGCGGCTGCGAGCGCAAGGCCCGCGGCCGCATTTGTATGTAGGAAGCAGGGGGATCGATATGCTCAACGACCTCTACCATATGCTTGACCCCGTTGCGATCTCGGCGGGCCCCATCACGATCTACTGGTACGGTCTGGCCTATGTGGTCGGCGCCCTGCTCACGGCGGTCGTTATGTACCGCACGCAGCGTCGTTGGGGCTTCGACATCACGATCGATGACCTGACGAGCGTCGTGGTCGGTGCGGTCTTCGGCCTTATCATCGGCGCCCGCCTGTTTTACGTCGTCTTTTACGGCGATGGCTACTATTTGGCCCACCCGCTCGAGATCTTTGCCACCAACGAGGGAGGCATGAGCTTCCACGGCGGCCTGGTGGGCGGCATCTTGGGCGGCATCATCGTGTGCCACATGTACAAGCTTGACGCATGGACCATCGCCGACCTTGCCGTGATCGGCGCCCCGCTGGCCCTGTGCCTGGGCCGTTGCGCCAATTTCGTCAACGGCGAGCTGTGGGGTAAGCCGACCGATCTGCCCTGGGGTGTGGTCTTTGGCGGCACCGCGGGCGATATGCCGCGCCATCCCTCCCAGCTCTATGAGGCATTCCTAGAGGGCATCGTGCTCTTTTGCATCCTGCAGGTGCTCAGTCGCAAAAAGCCGCTGCTGCCCCAGGGTACGTTTATGGGCGTGTTCGTGATGGGGTACGGCATCGTCCGCTTTCTCGTTGAGTTCGTGCGCGTGCCCGATGCCCAGCTGGGTTATCTGCTGGGCGGCGTCATCACCATGGGTCAGCTGCTGAGTTTGCCGCTCGTGATCGCCGGTCTGGCGCTCATCATCTTCGCCCGACACCGCAATCGCCCCCAGCGCGTCTACTTGGACGCCTAACCACCAAAACCACCACAAAGGGGACAGGTACCTTTGTGGTGGTTTTGCCGAGTTTGATAGGTTTCTAGAAAGGCTTTCGGACTGTGAAGGATCCCGACCTCTCCACAACGGCTGCGCGCGACGCTGCCCGCATCGTCTGGTTTAAGCGCTATCCCGCCAAGCAGACGCTCATCGCATTTTTGCTCGCGCTGTTGGCGACCACGGCGTTTTCCATCGATCCCGCCCCGGTGTCGAGCAACGCAGTCTTGGCAATTGACCCCAAAGCCTCGGGCATGCTGTACGTGTGCTACGAGGTGCTCCTCTCGTTTGCCGGCCATACCGACGCGGTCATGCTGCTTGCGCTTGCCTGCCTGCTTACGCTGCCGTTTCGCTACGTGTTCTTTGGCCGCGGCGACGCTTGGCGTCCCTCGGTGATCCTTCCGTCGCTGTTCTTTGCCGTCTGCATGGTGTTTGGCCGCAGCTACGACCTCACCGATTCGGCCGAGATCGTGCTCGGCGACAAGGCCCGCATCATCTGCGCCTGGATAGGCGGTGCGGGCTGGATGCTCTTGGCGGTCGTTGCCTTCTACCTTGCCTTCGAGTGTCTAGATTGGCTGAGCTCTCGGCGCATTCCGTTTTCCGAAGCGCACTTTGGCCGCGTATGGCGTGTGGCTCACGCCGTGCTCTCGGTCCATCCCTTTGCCGGGCCCTTCCTGGTGCTCATGATCGCCTGGGCGCCCACGCTCATCGCTTCGCTGCCCGGCCTTTTTATGGGAGACACGGGCGCGCAGATTCGCCAGTGGTTCAACTACCCCAACGGCACGAGTGACTACCTGCGTCTGCTCAATCCCAATGTGTTGCTCAACGGACATCACCCCGTGGTGCACACGGCTATCATCGGTTCGTGCGTCCAGCTGGGGCTTTCACTGTTCAACAGTGCCAACGCAGGTCTTGCCATCTACACCTGCGCTCAGTTCGTCATCACGGCCGCCTGCATGGCCTATTCCATCTCGTCGCTTCGCAAGCTGGGCGTGAGTCTGCCGGTCCGCGGCGTGATCTTGCTGTTCTTTGTGTTTATGCCCATGTTCTCCAACTACGCGGCCCTGCTTACCAAAGATGTGCTGTTTGCCGACGCGTTTTTGGTGCTGTTGGTGCAGGCCGAGAAGCTCGTGGCATGCGGCCTGCCCCGTCGCGATGCCAATGCCGAGCGTGCGGGCGAACAGAGGCCCGTGCTCTTTGCGCGCCATGACTGGCTGCTGCTCGCTCTGGGCGCCATGGGTTCCACGTTTCTGCGTAACGGCGGCCTGGTGTTTTCCCTGGCGGCATGCGTAATCGCGGCGGCGTTTTGCGCATGGGACGCGCATGTGGCTCATCGTGCAGCCAAGCAGGCTGGTGCTGCGCCTTCGGGCGCCATCCCGCGTTTCCGCTGGGTGGGAGTTCTTGCGGTGCTTGCACTCTGCCTTGCCTCCAATATGTACTTCACTAAGGTCTTTATGCCGGCGCACGACATCACGCCTGGTTCCAAGCGCGAAATCCTCTCGATTCCGTTCCAGCAGACGGCTCGTTTCGTCCAAAAGCACGACGGCCTCAACTCGGGCGTCAACCCCACGGTTAAGGAGGACGGCACCATCGTGGAGGCTCCTTGCGACGGCTTGGTGACCGACGAAGAGCGTGCCGTGATCGACCGCGTGCTCAAGTACGAGAATCTGGGCAGCCGTTACAACCCGGATAAGTCGGACGCCGTCAAAAATTGCTTTAACGAGTATGCCTCGCAGGAGGACATCAAGGCCTATTTTGAGGTGTGGGCCCAGATGTTCAAAAAGGATCCCGAGTGTTATATCTCGGCGCTCATCAATAACTACTACGGCTACTTTTATCCGAGTGCCCGCGATGCCTGGGTCTACAGCACGGCGCGTAGTGCCGAGATTATGGCGAAGCCCGATAACCTCAAGTACTTCGACTTCCATCCGGTCGATAGCAAGGTTGTGCGCTGGTGCGACCACCTGATCAACCTGTATCGCGTGGCGGTGCAGCGCATCCCGTTTATCTCGCTCACCATGAGCTCGGCCACCTATGTGTGGATCATGATCGCCGTGGTGGTCTATCTGCTACGTCGTCATTCGTGGCGCGGGCTAGCCATTTGGGTGCCGCTGCTGGGCGTGCTCGCCGTGTGCCTGATCGGTCCCTGCAACGGCTCGACCTACATGCGCTACCTGTATCCGGTCATCGCCTGCATGCCCTTTGCCATCGGCGCCACCATCACCCGCAGCGACCTCCTCTGGTCCTAATTTGGTGCAAAGGGGACAGGTTACTTTGCACCAAAGGGCGGCATCATCACGACGCCTTCATTTTGGGGTTTATCTCGCAGGCCAGTAGGTATATCATAACGACGTTTGTTTATATTGCCCGAGCATCTGCGCTGGGCTTTAGGTCGAAACCGATAGGAGACACGTATGTCCGGACACTCTAAGTGGGCCACAACCAAGCATCGTAAGGGCGCGCAGGACGCCAAGCGTTCCGCCCTCTTCTCCAAGCTGAGCCGCAACATCACCGTTGCTGCCCGTCTCGGCGGCGACCCGCTGCCCGAGAACAACGCCAGCCTCGCCGCTGCCGTTGCTAAGGCCAAGGCTCAGTCCATGCCCAAGGACAAGATCAAGTCCGCTATCGACAAGGCCTTCGGTTCGGGTGCCGATGCCGCCGTCTACGAGAACATCGTGTACGAGGGCTACGGTCCCGCCGGTGTCGCCGTCTACGTTGACTGCCTGACCGACAACCGCAACCGTACCGCCGCCGATGTCCGTTCCGCCTTCTCCCACGCTGGTGGTAACCTGGGCACCTCGGGCTCCGTCGCCTTCCAGTTTGAGCGCAAGGGCCAGATCGTCGTCGCCAAGGAGATCCTGGACGAGAACGCCAAGAAGGAGACCATGATCGCCAACGGTCCTGCCGGTGACGAGGATGAGTTCATGATGGCCATCGCCGAGGCCGGTGGCGAGGACTACGAGGACGCCGGCGAGGAGTGGATCGTCTGGACCGCTGCTAACGACGTCATGGCTGTCTCCAAGGCGCTCGAGGAGCAGGGCGTCCAGGTCAAGGGCTCCGAGACCACTATGGTTCCGACTACCCCGACCGAGGTCTCCGGTACCGACGCCAAGAAGGTCCAGCGCCTCATCGACCGTCTTGAGGAGCTCGACGACGTCCAGGATGTTTACAGCACCATGGACATGACCGACGAGGTCATCGCTGCCCTCGAGGAGGAGTAGCGCCCACACGGGTTAAGCCGTGCATATCTGGGCATAATGAAGCGAGCATGCAAGCCTCGTGGAATAGATGAGCCGGATCCGCGTGCGTATAGCACCGGACCCGGCTCTTTTATAATGATGCGAACCGTTTTGCATTCTGTGGACCGAAACCTGAAGGGAGCGCGCGTGCGCGTACTCAAACGAGCCCTAGCGATCGTGTATCTTGCCGCCGCCATCGTGGCGCTGGGTACGCTTGTCTGCCAGTTCTGGGGACCGTATACGTATCGCTTTATGCTGCTGTTGCGTGACACCATGCCTCGCGTTGTCGTTACGGTGTGCGCCGCTATCGTGGCGCTTGGCGTGCTCATCGGTTTTTTCCGCCTGATGTTCGCGCGTCGCGAGCCGTCCTGCGTGCATCCGGCAGGGGAGCGCAATATCGAGGTCACGCTTGCAGCGCTTTCCTCGTGCGCCCGTGCCGCGGCGGAGTGCGATGATCGCGTGATGGTTGAGCATATCGAGGCGCGCGTTCAAGGCTCCGACGAGTCGCGCGTTCGTTTTAAGGTCGAGGCCATCGCACTCGACGACCGGGACGTGGCCTCTCAAGCTATCGCGATGCAGCAACGCATCGAGGAGGCCTGCGACACCATGCTCGGCACGCCGGGCACGACCGCGCGCGTCCGTTTTTTGCCGTCCAAGACTACCGTCCAGACCGTGGAGGTTTCCGGTGAGTGATACCAACCAAGACAAGACCGCCCGCACGCCGCGCTTGACGATCGACCAGAACGCTACGCCGGCAGGCGAGTCCGCCGACACCAAGCCCGAGGCCGGCGAGCAGCACGACAGCGCCGCCAACGACTTTGACGAGGCCATGGGTCTCATCAAAGGTACGGGCGCTGCTATCTGGAGCTACGCCGTGCGCCACCCCAACACTACGCTCGGCGCCTTGGCAGGCTTTATTCTCGCCGTGCTGGTACTTACGTTGGGCCTGTGGGACACGCTCGTCATCGCATTCTTTGTGCTGATCGGCGCCGTGATCGGCCAGATTCGCGACGGCGAGAACGGTATCGTCAACTTCTTCGGCCGTCTGTTTAGCGGCCGCTAATACGTATTCGACTGTCGCATCCGCGGCAGGCATAAGGAGGAACCATGGCTTTTAACACGAAGGTCGATGTAGCCGATACCGAGCTCGAGACGAACGAGGCCGTCGCCGCCGAGGCGGAGGACGTAACGCTCGAGAACGAGGCGCTCGTCGAGGCCGAGTCCGATGCGGATGAGGACGACGAGGAGATGGACGAAGAGGCGGACGAGTCCGAGGACTCGCTGACCTATTCCAACGGCGTGATCGAGAAGATCGTCGCCATGGCCACCCGCGAGGTACCGCACGTTCTGGGCATGAAGGGTAACCTTATGCACTTTGTGCAGGAACAGTTTGGTGCCGAGAACCTGACCAAGGGCGTGACGGTCGAGGTCACCGACGACAACCGCGTGGTCGTCAACATCTCGGTCATTATCGAGTACGGTGCCTATGCGCCTGCGATCTTTGACGACGTTAAGGCGCGCGTCACCGAGCGTCTGGCCGCGATGACCGGCCTTGAGGTGGCAGGCGTCAACCTGCGCATCGAGGATGTCATCACCCCCGAGGAGTACGAGCATCGCACCAGCCAGCACGAGTAACCTAACAAAAAAGATGGGTTTGTTTTGACAGGTTTTACCTGCGAAAACGTTAAACGGCCGGTCGCACGGATGTATGTGCGGCCGGCCGTTATTTGTATGCCCCCGATGCAGGCATACCGCTCGTCTAACTAAGGGTTGCATTCGTTACGTTCCGCGTTACCCTAATGGGCGCATTGTTTCTAAATTGTTAACGAGGGGTTGCCGTAATGGCTGACGAACACGAGACCGAAAGCAAGGCATGGGCGATTGAGGCCGCTGCGGCAGAGGCGGCATCGCGTGCTGCCGAGGAGGTGCATCGTCCTCCCGTGGTGCCGATGGAGCGCGTTGTCGGTCGCGAGGATATCGAACGTGGCGAGCGCGCCGGCCGCAAGCGCAGCCAGGAGCCAGACTTTCCGCGCTTTTTTGCCGAGCTCAACCTGGGCCTGATCCTCACGGCCTTTGCCATCGTAGCCTTTAAAACGCCCAATCACTTTGCCTTCGGCGGCACCTCGGGCGTGTCGGTCATTCTTTCCACGCTGTTCCCGACTCTGCCCGTCGGCGTCTTTATGTGGATTATCAACGCGGTCCTGGTCATCCTGGGTTTTATCTTTTTGGAGCGCAAGGCAATCCTTTGGAGTGTCTTTGCCTCGTTTGCGCTTTCGGCCTACGTCTCGCTGTTTGAGCTCTTCATTCCGACGGATGTTTCGATGACGGGCGATATGTGGCTCGACCTGTGTTTTGCCGTCATCTTGCCGGCGCTGGGCAGTGCCATTGTCTTTGACATTGGCGCCTCGACGGGCGGCACCGACATTCTTGCCATGATCCTCAAGCGCCGCACGACGCTCGAGATTGGCCGCGCCCTGTTGCTGGTCGATATCGGCATCGTAACCATCGCGGCTTTCCTGTATGGCCCGCGCGTCGGCCTGTACTGCGTGCTCGGCCTGTTTGCCAAGACGCTCGTGGTCGATAAGGCCATCGAGAGCATTCACCTTCGTAAGGTCTGCACGATTATTTGCGCCGAACCGCGCAAGGTCGAGGAGTTTATCGTCAAGCATCTCAACCGCACAGCAACAATCAGCCGTGGTTACGGCGCCTTCTCGGGCAAGTGCGTCACGGTGATTATGAGCGTGCTGAGCCGTCGCGAGGCAGTGCAACTGCGCCGCTATACCCGCGAGATTGACCCTGGTGCCTTCATCACCATCGTCGATAGCTCCGAAATCGTCGGCAAGGGCTTCCGCGGCACGAACTAGCCCTGGTGCGCACTTTGAATCATTGAATAAAGCTACCCACGTTGCAAATCGGTCATCTTGGGGTATTTGTCCCCATATTGGGCGATAATGATGCCAAAGACATCGTTTGCGATCCAGGTGATTCGCTCTAGATACGAAGGGATGATTTCGATGTTCTGTTCGCAGTGTGGCGCCCCCATGGGCGATAACGACAAGTTCTGCGGCGTGTGCGGTGCCCCTAATACCGAGGTCAAGGCCGCCGGTCCCGCTCCGCAAGCTCAACCTCAGCCGCAGGGTCAGCCGTTTGTCCAGCCGCAGCCGCAGCCGTTCGTTGCGCCCCAGCCGGCTATGAACGCGCCCAAGGGTTGCATGGCTCAGGCCTTCAACGACATGCTTAAGGTTCCCGGCGCCTTGGTTCGCGTATGCCAAATCGCCTTTTTGCCGGCTCTGATCTGTGTTGTCTCGGTGCTGGTGCTGTTTATCCCCGTTATCGGCGGTATCGCAGCGGCCATTGGCTTTTTGCTCGCGTACGTGGCAAGCGTGTGCGGCGCGGGCTTTGCCATCGAGTGGGGTCGTGACCTGTCGCTCAAGGATGATAACGGCATGGAGCGTCCGCTGCTGCGCTCGACCTCGTTTGGATTGGGCATTTTCTCGTCTGTCATTACCGGTGTGCTCGAGTTCGTAGCCATTATTCCGGTGATTGGCGTGGTGTTCTCGGCTATCGAGAGCGTCGTGATCGGTGCCGTCGGTTCATATTATTTCAATGGTTCGAGCGGTCTTGAGGGTGCCCTCATCGGTTCGATGGGGCTGCTTGTCTTTGCCATGATCGTGTCGGTGGTACTGGGCATCTTCTTTAAGATGTTTGGTGATGCCGCCGTGATGCACTTTGCCGTCGCGGGGCGCGTGGAAAGCGCGTTTTCGCTCGAGAAGGTCTGGAAGTCTTATAAGGCCAACCTGGGCAAGCTATTCTGCGCCTCGATTCTTCCCGAGTTTTTGACGGGCATCGTGTCGAACATTATCACGTGGATCTTCACTGCCCTCTTTGGCTTTATCGCCGCGCTGGGAATTAGCAGCTACGGCTATTATGGCTACTATTCTCGCCCGTCGGGCATAGAGGCAATCATCGAGGGCGGCGGCATTACGCTCATCCTGTTCTTGATGATCGTTGCTTTTGTCACGGTGTTCCTGACTGTGTTTGGCAAGATGCTCAAGTATCGCGCCGTTGGCTATTGGGCGGCACGTCATGCCAGCGAGTGGGCCGATGAGGATGCCGACGATGTCCTGACGTTTGTGCTCCCGGGTGAGAAGAAGCCTACTCCTGCGGGATTCAACCCCACGGCCGCCACTGGTGCTGCGCCTGCCCCGGCACCTGCTCCGGCACCTGCCCCTGCACCTGCTCCGGCACCTGCCCCGGCGCCTGCCCCGGCGCCCGAGGCGACGCCTGCGGAGCCCGATTGGAATGCCGTTGCCACGCCGGCGGATGAGCCGGGCGATAATCCTGCTGCCGAAAACAATCAAACCGAATAGTCGGTCGAGGCGCCCTGGGCAACTGAGCCCGGGGTGCCTTTTTCTACTGCGGAAGCAAGAAAATGCCTGGGAAAACGGTTGCAGCATAATTTCTCGGAAATTGGCCAATGTTGCGCAACAACGTCGCGGCTATTGTTGAGAACATAGACGTGTAAGGTTTGAAGGCGTGCAACGCCTTAGGAAAAGGAGAAGCTTATGTTCTGTCCCACTTGTGGTTCTCCCATTTCGGATGATGCCAAATTCTGCCCTGTTTGCGGATCCGCCGTTGGTGCTGCTTCTGCCGCTGCGGCCCCGCAGCCCCAGCCCGCTCCGGCCCAGACTATTCAGCCCGCGCCCCAGCCTCAGCAGCAGTACACCGGTCAGTACGCCCAACAGTCCGCATCCGCTCCGATGGGCTATGGCCCCGTCAAGGCTGACCGCAGCCTGATCGGCTGGCTGCTGCTCTCTCTTGTGACCTGCGGTATCTATTCGTTCTACTTCCTGTATTGCTTGGCCCGCGACATCAATGTCATGTGCCAGGACGACGGCGATTCCACGCCGGGTCTGGCGGCATTCATCTTGCTGTCATTTGTGACCTGCGGCTTCTACGCGTACTACTGGTATTACAAGATTGGCAACCGCCTGCAGGCCAACGCTCCTCGCTACGGCCTGGTGTTCCAGGAAAACGGCACCACCGTTCTTCTGTGGCAGATCATCGGCGTGCTGCTGTGCGGTCTTGGCCCCATCTTTGCCATGAACATCATCATCAATAATACCAATGCCATGGCAACGGCTTACAACATCCGTCTTGGCGCTCATGCCTAACAATAAAGGCGGCGTGAACAGCTCCCAGGGACATAAGGGCACGGCGGAGCTCCTTCGCCGCGCCCTTTCTTGCACCGGCGCGCTCTTTGTCGCCTGGCTCGCGCTCTACCTGCTCGACATCGGCTGCATTTTTCGATTGATGACGGGCATTCCTTGTCCGGGATGCGGTATGACGAGGGCGTGGCTGGCGGCGCTGCGCCTCGATTTTGCGGCAGCCTTTGCCTACCATCCGCTGTTTTGGGTGGTGCCGATTGCGTTCGTGCTCGCGTTCGTGCGCAAGGAGACAGCATCGAGCAAGCTAAAGCGTGGTATCGACATTGCGGTCGCCATGTTGTGCGTGCTGGTCGTCGCCGTATGGATCGTGCGCCTTATCAACCCGGCAGACGCGGGCCTGCTCTTTGGTGGTCACGCTCCCGCCGGAGTTCCCACCGATATCATCCACCTCGAACCCCCACGCTGGCTCTGCGATTTAGGGACGGGGTTGAAATGGTAGAAATAGCGTTTGACAAATGAGCGGGGGCGGACGAGTCGAAACGTCCGCCCCCGCTTTGACATCGCGATGTGGCTATGACTGCGAGATGCCAGCGAATCGACTACTCGTCGTGCTTCCCCTCGCGGCGTGCAGCAGCCCGCGCATCGTGGATGCCCTTGATTGCGGCATGGCGGGCGGTGCGGGCATCGTGCATGGCGTCGCGCGCCTCAGCGGCCGTTGCCTTGGCAGAGCGCAGTTTGGCGGCCAAGTCGGGGTTGGTTTCGGCAACCGCGGCGATCGTGGGGCCGTCGAGCTCCTCTTGCGTGGGCTCGGCCAAAAAGTCGATGGCATACTGGGCGGCTATCATGGAACCCTTGGACAGTACCGACTCGTCAATCTTGTAGAAGCAAGAATGTTGGGCGTACGTGGCGCCAATCTGGGGGTTGCGTGTGCCAACAAAGGCGAGCACGCCCGGTACGCGGCGCAGATACTCCGAGAAGTCCTCGCCCGAAAGCGTGCCACGGTAATGGCCTTCGCCGGCCGCACCCAGGCACTTGACCACGGCCTGACGACAACGCTCGCTCGAGGCGGCGTCGTTTTCGACCTTATAGTTGGCGATGGTGTAGTCGGTAAGTTCGGCCTCGGCGCCCAGGGCCGCCGCAGTATGCTCCACGATGCGGCGCATGAGCTCGGGCATTTCCTCGTGCGTCGAATCGCCATAGGTACGCACCGTGCCGGCGAGGTAGGCGGTGCCGGCGATGACATTGCGTGCGGTGCCGCCGTGCAGCTCGCCGACAGTGATGACAGCAGGCTCGTAGGGGCTGATTTCGCGTGAGACGATGGTCTGCAGGGCGTTGACAATCTCTGCCGCCACCATAACGGCGTCGTGGCCGCGCTGGGGCATGGCGCCGTGGCATGAGGTACCGCGAACGTCGATGCGGAACCAGTCGGTATTGGCCATGCGCGGGCCGGGCTCGCAGCTCACGGTGCCGGCATCGACCTCGCTCCAAATGTGCGCGGCGTAGGCGCCGTCGACGCCGTCGAGCACACCCGTGCCGATCATGAGTTTTGCGCCCTGGCCGTTTTCCTCACTGGGCTGGAAGACGATGCGGATCTCGCCGTGGATGTCGTCGGTCATATGGCGCAGGATTTGCAGCGTGCCGAGCATCATGGCGATATGGCAGTCGTGACCGCAGGCGTGCATGCAACCCTCGTTGACGCTGGCGAACTCCTCGCCGGTCTGCTCGGTGACGGGCAGGGCGTCGATATCGGCGCGCAGCAGGATACGGCGGCGCGGCGTGCCGTCCTCGCGATAGGCGTCGGGCGCGGTGCCGCGAAGCGTTGCCACCAAGCCGGTCTTGAGCGGACGCTCGTAGGGGATATTCATGGCGTCGAGCTGGTTGGCGATGTCGGAGGTCGTGCGCTCCTCGGCGAGGCTCAGCTCCGGGTGCTTATGGAAGTGGCGGCGCTGCTTGATGATATAGGGCTCAAACTCGGTAGCGATATCTTTGATGGCTGCGGTGACGTCGTCAGCCGCGCGAGCCTCGGTCGCCGCCATAATCTGCTGTGCCTTGGTCTTCGTCATGGTCGATTTGCTCCTTGCTGGGTTGATCGCAAAATCGTACAGGCTCTCTCCAGTATGCCACCTGCCGCTAGGGCTGGTAAAGTTGCCGTTTGCCGCTTGGGGTTTTGTTACAAGGGCGGGGGAGTACACTCGGGGGTGTTGAATTTCCTGCCAGAGATGGGGATGCCCATGCAACATATCGATCGGATTATCCGCTCCAAGAACGTCTTTACCGCGCAAGACGACATCGATACCGCCCGCGAGCTGGCGATTGCCATCGCAGGCGACCGTATCGTCGCAGTCGGTGCGCCCGATGACGTGATCGCCGCCGCTCCCGCCGCCACGTCGGTTATCGACTACGGCGAGCAGTTTGTCTGCCCCGGTTTCCATGACGCTCATCTGCACTTCTTCCATACCTCGGTCGGTTCCTCGCCGTACATGCTTATGGATATGGGCACGTCCGAGGCTGCGCTGGTGCAGCACGCGCTCGAGTTTTCCCGGGACCTGCCCGACGACGCTTGGGTTGTGACGCAGGGCTGGCGTGATTACCGTTGGGACCCGCCCGAGCATCCTACCAAGGCGTCGCTCGATGCGGCATTCCCCGATCGTCCCTGCGTTATGTATTCGGGCGACGGGCACACGCTTTGGCTCAACAGCCGCGCACTCGAGGCGCTCGGCGTCACACGCGACAGCGAGCCGCCAGCGGGCGGCAGTTACGACAAGGATGCAAACGGCGAACTCACGGGCATTGCTCACGAGGCGGCTGCCATGCAGCTGCTACCGCGCTGCCTTGAGTGGCTGGGGGAGGATCGCATCGCAAGCGCTTACGCCGATCAAATGAGGCGTATGGCCGAGCAGGGCATCACCTCGATATGCGATATGTCGCTCATGCCCATGCCGGGCTGCGATTTTATCCGCGACGACGTCTACGACAAACTGCAGGCAGCCGGCAAGCTGGGCATCCGAGCCCATCTGTTCCCCACGCTGCTGGATGACCAGTCGCGCTTGGAAGAGCTGCAGGCCCGCTACGCGAACAACGCGCTGCTCTCGGCACCGGGCTTTAAGCAGTTCTTCGATGGCGTGTCGAGCGAACACACGGCGTATCTCACCGAGCCCTATACCAATCCGCGCTTCCCGGGCGACCAGGGCCGTCTGACGGTTCCGGCCGAGCGTATGCGCAAACTGGTCCTCGCTGCCGCGGAGCGCGGTCACACCGTGCGCATCCACGTCATTGGTGACGGTGCGATTCATGCCGCGCTGGATATCTTCGAGGAAGCGGCCGACCTGTACGGCCTGCCCCAGCACGGCCATAACACGCTCGAGCACCTGGAGAACCTCCTGCCCAAGGACATCGATCGCTTGCGCAAGCTCAACGTGGTTGCTTCGAGCCAGCCCTGTCACATTACACTCGACCCGGGTGGACCGGAGCGCGATCTGGGCCTGGAGCGCAGCCGCATCATGTGGCCGTTTGCGACCTATAAGCAGCGCGGCATTCGCCAAGCTTTCGGTACCGACAGCCCTATCACGCCCGTTACCAGCATGAACGTGCTCTACACGGCTATCACGCGCCAGGACCCCAAAAGCCACTGGCCCGAGGGCGGCTGGTTACCGAGCGAGCGCATCGATGCAGCAACAGCCCTGCGCAACTACACGCTTGGCAGCGCGTACGCAGCGGGCGACGAGCAAAACCTCGGCAGCCTGGAGCCCGGCAAATACGCCGATCTGGTAGTCCTGGACCAAAACCCGCTCACCATCGACCCCCAAGAGCTCCAGGCTACCAAGGTTCAGGCAACCTATCTGGCAGGTAACTTAATCTACGAGCGTTAGCCCCACATCCCATCCCTCAGTTGCGGTGAAATAGTCCCTAAAAGGGGCCTTCAAGCCCAAAAACAGGAACTATTCCACCGCAACTTAAAAAAGCGCGTCCCGACAACGTGCCCCTATCTTGTGCATTCTATCCGCGTCGCCATTTTGCTGCACTGACTTTTCTGAATGCCGGGCCCGATAACGTAACCCCAGCTCCCGCGTGGCTCCGGAGGGGCGGGCATAAGGTTTATCGCGAGTTCCGCACGAGCCGAAGGCCACTTAATGTGGCCTTCGTGCGAGCAGGACTGCCCGAGCAGGAAACCTTATGCCCGCCCTCCGGAGCCACGCGGGAGCCACCGCTAAGTTATCCCCCGGCATTCAGAAAATCTAAGTGCCAAAAAATAAGATTTTTTGACTCCGTGTTGTATAACCCGTCATTCGTGGGTACCATTCAACGCGTACGCAAACGAAGTAGGGAAACCCGCGCGGCCCAACCGCGCGGCCCACAAAGGAGGAAACAAGCATGTCGTCTTTGAAGCCGCTTGCAGATCGCGTCCTGGTCAAGCCCGACGAGGCCGAGCAGAAGACCGCTTCTGGTCTGTACATCGCCAGCAACGCTCAGGAGAAGCCGCAGCGCGGCACTATCGTTGCCGTTGGCGCCGGTAAGGTCAACGACAAGGGCGAGCGCATCCCCATGGACGTTCAGGTCGGCGACGTTGTCATCTACGGTAAGTTCGGTGGCAACGAGGTCAAGGTCGACGGCGAGAAGTATCTGCTGATGCGCGCCGACGACATCTACGCCGTCGTCGAGGCCTAGTCTCGTCAGAATCTCTGATTCGTCTTTGAACGCGTCCGCCGTATAAGACTCGGAAGCGGCGACGCGAGTCACATTTCTTTTGGAGGATTACTCACCATGGCAAAGAACATTACGTTCAACACCGATGCCCGCGCTAAGCTCGCCAAGGGCGTCAACACTCTGGCCGACGCCGTTACCGTCACCATGGGCCCCAAGGGTCGCTACGTTGCGCTGCAGCGCACGTTCGGTGCCCCGACCATCACCAACGACGGCGTTTCCGTCGCCAAGGAGATCGAGCTCGAGGACAACATCGAGAACATGGGCGCTCAGCTGGTGAAGGAGGTCGCCACCAAGACCAACGACACCGTGGGTGACGGCACCACCACCGCAACTCTGCTCGCTCAGGCCATCGTCAACGACGGTCTGCGCAACGTCGCCGCTGGCGCCAACCCGCTGGCCATCCGTCGCGGCATCGACAAGGCCGTCAACGCCGCCGTCGCCGAGATGAAGAAGCAGGCTAAGCCGGTCGAGACCAAGGAGCAGATTGCTTCCGTCGGCACCATCTCTGCCGGTGACCCCGAGGTCGGCGAGAAGATCGCCGAGGCCATGGAGGTCGTGGGCAAGGACGGCGTCATCACCGTCGAGGATTCCCAGACGTTCGACATCACCATCGACACCGTCGAGGGCATGCAGTTCGACAAGGGCTATGTCTCCGCTTACTTCGTCACGGATAACGACCGCATGGAGGCCGTGATGAAGGATCCGTACATCCTCATCACCGACCAGAAGATCTCCAGCGTTCAGGACATCATGCCCGTTCTCGAGGCTGTCCAGCGCGCTGGCCGTGGCCTGCTCATCATCGCTGAGGACATCGACGGCGAAGCTCTGCCTACCCTGGTCCTCAACAAGATCCGTGGCGCCCTCAACGTCTGCGCCGTCAAGGCCCCGGGCTACGGCGATCGCCGCAAGCGCATTCTCGAGGACATCGCCGTCCTCACCGGTGGCCAGGCTGCCCTGGACGAGTTGGGCGTGAAGGTCGCTGACATCACCGCCGATATGCTCGGTACCGCTAAGTCCGTCACCATCTCTAAGGACAACACCGTCGTCGTCGGCGGCGCTGGCTCCAAGGAGGCCATCGACGCCCGTATCGCTCAGATTAAGGGCGAGATGGAGAACACCACCTCTGACTTCGACCGTGAGAAGCTCCAGGAGCGCCTGGCCAAGCTCTCCGGTGGCGTTGCCGTCATCAAGGTCGGCGCTGCTACCGAGTCCGAGCTCAAGGAGATCAAGCATCGCGTCGAGGACGCCCTGCAGGCTACCCGCGCTGCTGTCGAGGAGGGCATCGTCGCCGGCGGCGGCGTCGCCTTCATGGACGCTGCTCCTGCGCTCGATGCTGTCGAGATCGACGACCCCGAGGAGAAGATCGGCGTCGATATCGTCAAGAAGGCTCTGACCGCTCCGGTCGCTACCATCGCCAAGAACGCTGGCTTTGAGGGCGCTGTCGTGGTCGACAAGGTTGCCGAGCTGCCCGCCGGCCAGGGTCTCAACTCTGCCAACGGCGAGTGGGGCGACATGATCGAGATGGGCGTTCTCGACCCCGTCAAGGTCAGCCGCGTCACCCTGCAGAACGCTGCTTCTGTCGCCAGCCTGATCCTCATCACCGAGGCCACCGTCTCCGATGTGCCCAAGAACACTCAGCTTGAGGACGCTATCGCTGCTGCCACCGCTGGTCAGCAGGGCGGCGGTATGTACTAAGGCCGACAAGGTCTAGAACTCCCACCGGGAATCCGGGGGCGGGACGGGGGCTTCTCTCCGGAACGTCCTCGGTTAGATTGGGACCCCTTGTCCTGCTCCTTTGGAGCCGCGGACAAGGGGTCCTTTTTGTGCTGAATTATTGTTCAACTTTTCGAAATCTCTCATTTGTTCGACTTTAATCGACTGTCTGCTCAATTGAGTGGCGGGCTCGTCTCGACTCGCGTCTTGCAAGTTCTTGGGTAGACGGCTTGCTCGAGGTTTATGAAAGGGGCCGTCCCGCGGGACGGCCCCTTACTTGCTATCTGACTTCGGCAGGATCGAACTCATTCGATATATCTTCGATGCCATCAGATTGAAGAATGAGCTCGCTAGGCAGATGGTGGCCCATCGGATCGATTAGGAAATCGAGTCCTGCCCTTCTGGCCGTTTTTGCGACTGGGATGAAGTCTGTGTCACCAGCTATGAGAACGATTTGATCAACAGTTCTCCCATGGGCGAGCGAGGCGACATCGAGTCCGATTCTCATGTCAACACCGGATTGCTTTAACCCAACGAGGGTGAAATCTTCCTGCCCGAGGTCGGTTGTTGTCAACTCACCCTTGAGTAGCTTCTTGAGCGATTCTTGTTTCAAGTTGTAATGCGCGTTCGCTGAGCGTAGTTCGCCCATGCGCATCGCAACTTTCCTCTTCTCCCCGAGGGCTGCGTGGAAATCGGACATCCATACATTGGAGGGATGCTTCCGGCTGAACACGGTATTGTGTTCGTCCCAGGGCTGCTTAAAAGTGCCGTTTTCTAGTGGTGGACAGTTGTAGAAGAAGATTCTGTATAGGGAGCGGTCGCCGTATTCTAGCGTCATCTTTCGTTTAGCGGATATGTGCAGCAGGGCATAGGCATGACATTCCGATGCGCGCTTTTCGGGTGAAGTGTCTCCCCATAGCCTGCGCGCTCGTTTCAGGAAGAAATTTCCATCGATTAGGACAGCGGTTCTTGTCATGATATCTCCTGCTACATGAATTGACCCCCGAGCTGTGGTTCTCCGGCTAAAGATTGGAGCCACTGTCGGAGGTCTTCAAAAAACGGAGGACAGGGAGATGGCGGAAAACCTAATTTCTCTGTCTGGCTTGAGTCTACATCCATTGACTCAGCAATTTGTGGTGGAATTCGGGTTAGATTGTGGAATCGCGCCCTTTGCACTTCGGGGAATTCTGTGTTGACTGCCCTTCTTGATCTTTCGTACTTGCCTGCGATCAGTTGCTAGCGTGCTGCAGCATTGTTGTTGCGCCGCTCTATCCCGGGCGTATTTGTGGGGCGTTTCCCTACCATAAATTACCCTTGGCATACTTGCGCGAAAGCCTACTGGTGCTACACTTGCAATTGCTGTTTCAGGGCGGGGTGGAATTCCCCACTGGCGGTAAATCGGGCGGTGCCAAAGGGGTGCCGTGGCGCAGGCGAGGTGTCTGCGACCGAGCCGATGAGTCCGCGACCCGGGTGTGCGTTGGTTCGCATGCCGGCTGAACTGGTGAGATCCCAGTACCAACGGTTAGAGTCCGGATGAAAGAGGCAGGTGATCTTATGTCTGAACAGTCGCAGCATATCCATTTTGAGAACACGAATAGGTGGAGCACCAAACAGCTCGTTACCATGGCGTTGATGTGCGCCTTGGGCGCCCTGTTTATGTACGTGCAGCTGCCCATCCTTCCTTCGGCGCCGTTTTTGACGTATGACCCGTCGCTGGTGCCGGCGATGGTGTGCGGGTTTGCGTACGGTCCCGGTGCCGGTACTGCTGTTGCCGCCATGGCGATCGTTATCCATGCGCTCACCACGGGTGACTGGGTCGGCGCGCTTATGAACTTGGTCGCTACGCTGGGCTTTATTCTGCCCGCGGCGATCGTCTACCAAAAGATGCACACCTACAAGGGTGCCGTGATTGGTCTGGTGCTCGGCGTCATTGCCGCTACGGCGCTGTCCATGGTTGCGAACCTGACCATCGGCGTTTGGTTCTGGTATGGCTCGGTCGATGTGATCGCCCCGCTCATGATTCCTGCCGTGCTGCCGTTCAACCTTATCAAGACTGTGCTTAATTCGGTATTGACGCTTGCGGTGTACAAGGCGGTCTCCAACCTCATCACGCCTAAAAAGGACCAGGTCAAAGGCCGCGCATGATTGAGTGTCGGGGCGTTTCCTTTAGCTATGACGGTGCCGTACCGGCGCTCGACGGCGTCGATCTGAATATCGAGGACGGCGAGTTTTTCTGCATCCTCGGTGGTAATGGGTCGGGCAAGTCGACGTTTGCCAAGCATCTGAATGCACTGCTGCAGCCCGACGCGGGCACGGTACGCATCAACGGCATGGATGCGTCCGACCCCGAGCTGGTCTACGACATTCGTTCGACCGCGGGCATGGTGTTCCAGAATCCCGATGATCAGCTGGTGGCAACGCTTGTCGAAGATGACGTTGCGTTCGGTCCCGAAAACCTTGGCGTGCCATCGGCGCAAATTGCGCAGCGCGTACGCGAGGCGCTGAAGGGCGTGGGCCTGGTGGGCTTTGAGCACCACGAGACCCATGCGCTTTCGGGTGGTCAAAAGCAACGCGTGGCGCTTGCCGGCGTGCTCGCCATGGAGCCGCGCGTTCTCATTTTGGATGAGGCCTCCTCGATGCTCGATCCGCGCGGGCGCAAGGGCCTTATGAAGGCCTGTCACGCGCTGCACGAACGCGGCATGACCATCGTGATGATTACGCACTTTATGGAAGAGGCCGCTGAGGCCGATCGCGTTGCTGTCTTCCAAGCGGGCCGCGTTGCCATGTTGGGCACGCCCGAGGAGATCTTGACGCAGGCGGACGAACTCGCGCAGCTCAACCTTGATATGCCGGAGTCGTGCCGTTTGGGCATGGCGCTTCGTGCGAAGGGCGTGCCCGTTTGCGCGCAGGTGCGTGAGGCGGATATGGTCGCCGAGATTGCGCAGGCTTATGCCGAGCGAAGTAGGGCAGGCATCGCGGGGCAGTCTTCCGCATCCCAGTTGGAAATCGCTGACGGCACTGTTCCGGTAGACAACGAGGGCAACGCGTCGGAGCCCGTCATCGAGCTATCCCATGTTTCGTACAGTTATTCGCTCAGTCCGCGCGAGCGCCGCCGCTGGCATAAGCGCTCGGCCACTGCGGGCAAATCGAGCAAACAGGCTCTCTGGGGAAACGACCCCAGCAGCCCGTGGGCGCTGCGCGATGTATCGCTGACGGTGCGTCGCGGCGAGTTCCTGGGTTTGGCAGGTCATACCGGTTCGGGTAAGTCGACGCTGGTCCAGCATCTCAACGGCTTGATTCGTCCCCAGGAGGGAAGCGTTTGCGCGCTGGGGGTCGACCTATCAAACAAGAAAGACGCCACTGCGGTTAAGGCCAAGGTCGGCGTGGTGTTTCAGTATCCTGAGCGTCAGCTGTTTGCCGAAACCGTGGCGCAGGACGTGGCGTTTGGTCCGCACAACCTTGGCTTGCCGCAAGATGAAGTCGACCGTCGTGTCGAGTCATCGCTCTCGCGCGTGGGCCTCGATCTTTCCACGGTCGGCGACAAGAGTCCCTTTGAGCTTTCGGGCGGTCAGCAACGGCGTGTGGCATTCGCCGGCGTGCTCGCCATGGAGCCCGAAGTCCTGGTGCTCGATGAACCCATGGCGGGGCTCGATCCGGCTGCCCGCAGGGATCTCCTAGGGCTCATCGATCGGCTCCATCGCGAGGGCCTGACCGTTGTCATGGTTTCGCACAGCATGGATGACCTGGCCAATTGCTGCGACCGCATCGTCGTAATGAACGAAGGCGCGGTGTTTGCCGAGGGAACCCCCGCGCAGGTGTTTGCGCATGCCGATGAGCTCAAGTCGATCGGCTTGGGCGTTCCCGCCGCCCAGCGTATGGCGCTGGCGCTTACGGAGGTGGGCGTGCCGCTGCGTCGCGGCGGGCTCTATACGGTTGAGTTGTTGGCCGACGAGTTGGCAAATTTGCTGATCGGTCGCTCAGACGGTTCTTCTAACGTCTCGGACATTGCTAAATCCAAGACGGTCGCGCGAGAGGAGGGCTGCTGATGGAGGCGTTTTCGTTTGGCAGCTACTATCCCGGCGATAGTGCAATCCACCGCCTGGACCCGCGAACCAAGTTGCTCTTGGGCTTTGTGTTTCTGATCACGACGCTCACGGTCAGTGGCTTCCGCGGACTGGCCCCGGTCGCAATTTTCGTTGTGCTGACCTATGCCGTGTCTCGGGTGCCGGTTCGTCGCGTTCTGTCGTCGATGGCGCCGCTGCTGGCAATCGTCGTCGTGGTCGCGGTGCTCAACTTGTTTACCGATCAGAGTGGGCGCATCCTGTGGCAGCTCGGCTTTCTGCAGATAAGCGAGGGCTCACTGCGTTCTGCCGCCTTTATGGCGTGCCGCCTGACGTTGATGATGGCCGGTATGAGCGCCATTACACTCACCACGCCGACGCTCGACCTCACCGCGGGCTTTGAGCGCCTGCTCGCGCCGTTTGCGCGTGTGGGACTTCCTGCGCACGAGCTCGGCATGATCATGGGTATCGCGCTACGCTTTATGCCGCAGTTTGCCACTGAGATGAAGCAGACGACCGATGCACAGGCAAGCCGCGGTGCGCGCGTGACGGGCGGTCCGCTCGGTGGCGTACGCATGCTCGGCAGTGTGGCGATCCCGCTGTTCACCGGCGTGTTCCGCCATGCCGAGACGCTGTCTGCTGCCATGGATGCACGCTGCTATCACGGCGAGCAGGGCCGCACACGTCTGCATGCGCTTGCATTTGGCCGCGGCGATGCGTTGGCTGCGGTGGTGACGGCGCTGCTGCTCATCTGCGTCATCGGCATCAATCTTCAACTTGTTTAGGCGCGATTCGAGCGCAAGAAAGGGGTCCCTATGACCGACAACGACCGCACGGCTCAGCTTGAGCGCGCCTGTTCGTATCTCAGGCGCATTCCGGCGTGGTATCTGGCCACGACCGATGTGGCCGACGGACATCAGCCCCGCGTGAGACCGTTTTCGTTTGCCATGGTCGATGACGGTAAGTTGTGGTTTTGCACGTCGCGCGATAAGGATGTGTGGGCGGAGCTGAG
Organism: Collinsella aerofaciens ATCC 25986; assembly: GCF_964239575.1. Lineage (GTDB taxonomy): Bacteria > Actinomycetota > Coriobacteriia > Coriobacteriales > Coriobacteriaceae > Collinsella > Collinsella aerofaciens_BQ. Next base: position 121,186 of record NZ_CAXSQQ010000002.1, on the reverse strand, counting down.
TGCGAATCCCAAGTTTGAAGTATCGGGCTGGAAGCCGGGGGAATGTTGGATCGTGTTGACCGGCGAAGCCGCACTTGAGGACGACGCAGCTGCGAGCGACAAGGTGCGTCAAGCGGGTTTTAAGCACATGGTGGGCATTGGCGAGCAACACGATAGTGCCAACGACGGCCGCCTTGCGTTTTTCTCGGTCCGCAATATCGTCGCCCGCTTCTGTGATATCGACGGCAGCGAGGAGCGCCTGGAGCTCTAGCTCACACAAACCAGGCTCTCAAACTGGCTAGTACAGGAGGAAACGTGGACGGATTGAATACGGTGTTGGAGTATCTGACGTCGGTGCCGGCATGGTATTTGGCGACGAGCGTTGACGGACAGCCGCATGTGCGTCCGTTTTCGTTTGCGCAGATCCAGGACGGCAAGCTGTGGTTTGTAACGGCGCGCACCAAAGACGTGTGGCAAGAGCTGTTGCAAAATCAACGCTTTGAGGCCACGAGTTGGTGGCCGGGCCATGGCTGGCTCATCTTGCGCGGGCATGCGGGTCTGGACGACCAGGCCGCTCCGGATATGCGCGAGGCAGGCTGGAAGCACCTGGAGCGCCTAGGCGAGCACTACGAGGGCGCAGACGATCCCACGCTCGTCTTCTTTAGCGTGGAGGAACCCGAGGCCTTTATCTGCAACCATGACGAATGGGTGCCGGTCGAGCTCTAAACGAGTCTCTCAGCAAGCTTCGACAATTCAAATTCTCGCATGTAGCGGGCCCCACATTGCAACGTCACCGTAAGGTGCATTGGGCAATGTGGGGCCCGTATTCATTTGTCAATTCCTTCGAGTGAATGTGTCGGGACTGTTTCAATGCATGAATATGTAAAAGATTTGCGTATATATGCATCTTTTGGTGCTAATGTTTCAATCCACTTCATAACGACGGCTGCGGGATGCGCATTGGTGCATAACTGCAGACAAGGAGTCTGATATGTCATTAAAGGTTGGAATCGTCGGTGCGGCTGGATATGCCGGTGCCGAGCTCATTCGCCTCGTCCTCGGTCATCCCGAGTTTGAACTTGCTGCCATTACGTCCAACGCCGATGCCGGCCAGCCGTTGTCTGCGGTGTACCCGAGCTTCGCCGGCGTAAGCGATCTTGTCTTCACGACGCATGATGCCCCCGAGCTCAAGAACTGCGATACGGTCTTTTTGGCCGTGCCTCACACGGCTGCCATGGCACAGGTGCCCGCCCTGCTTGCCGCGGGAGTCTCCTGCATTGACCTCTCGGCCGACTATCGCCTGAGCGATCCGGCCACCTTTGAGGCCTGGTATGCCGCTGAGCACACGAGCCCCGAGCTACTCAAGACCCGCGCCTTTGGCCTGCCCGAGCTGTTCTGCCAGGATTTGGAGACCGCTGCATCCGAGCACGCCGACGGCAAGCCCGTGCTGGTCGCCTGCGCCGGTTGCTATCCCACCGCAACGAGCCTTGCCGCCGCGCCTGCCGTGCGCGCTGGCTGGGTTGCCCAGAGCGGCCCCGTGATCGTTGACGCTATCAGCGGTGTAACGGGCGCCGGTAAGTCTTGCAACGCCCGTACGCATTTTTGCAGCGCGGACGAAAACCTGGAGGCCTATGGCGTGGGCAAGCATCGTCACACGCCCGAAATCGAGCAGATTCTTGGCCTGACCGACCGCATCGTCTTCACCCCGCATCTGGCACCGCTCAAGCGCGGCCTGCTCTCCACGGTGACGCTGCCACTCGCGCCGCAGGCTATCGACACGCTGACCCTTGAGGACGTTGTCGACCATTACAAGCAGTTCTACGCCGGTCGCCCCTTTGTGCGCGTACTCGATGCCGGCCAGCAGCCCAAGACGGCTTCAGTCGTCGGCACCAACGCCGCCCAGATCGGTCTCGCGCTCAACAAGCGCGCGGGCGTTCTGGTGGCTACGGGCGCCATCGACAATCTGTGCAAGGGCGCAGCAGGCCAGGCGGTCCAGTGCGCCAATATCGTCTTTGGTTTTGACGAGCGACGAGGCTTGCCCACAGTGGCGTGCCCGGTGTAGCACATTCGATTGTTAGCGATTTGGTAGTCGGGCATCGAGTGGGGCGCCACTCTTAAGCTGGTCTCATGATTGTGGCTGGCATGGCGCACCAACCGATGCCCATTTTTTGTTTGATATAAGGAGTCATAAAGACGATGAATGCTGAGCAGTTCGATATCATAATTCGTGCCGTAGAGGGCGGCGTAACGGCGGCAGCCGGCTTTAAGGCGGCGGGAATCCATGCCGGATTCCGCAAGAATCCCGAGCGCCTGGATTACGCGCTCGTCGTGCCCGATAAACCCTGTCCCGGGGCCGGCGTGTTTACGACTAACCGCTTTTGTGCGGCGCCCGTGCAGGTGAGCCGTGCCAACCTGGGCGGCGCCGACAAGGGCTACGGCGTCATTGCCGGCATTTCGGTCAACTCTGGCAATGCCAACGCCGCCACGGGTGAGACCGGTCTTGCCTGCGCGCGCGAGACCTGCAACATCGCCTCGCAGGTCATCGGCTGCGAGCCCCAGCAGATTCTGGTCGCCTCCACGGGCGTAATTGGTCAGATTCTGCCGATTGACACGTTTGAGACTGCCGTTCCTGCCGCCTACGAGGCGCTCTCCGCCCACGGTGGCGCCGATGCCGCCCGCGCTATCATGACGACCGACACGCACTCCAAGGAGTATGCCGTGTGTTACCGCAGCGAGGCCGCGGGGCACGCAGGCAATGCCTATACGGTGGGCGGTATGTGCAAGGGCTCGGGCATGATCATGCCCAACATGGCAACCATGATCGCGGTCATCACTACCGATGCCCCCGTCGAGCCGGAGGCGCTCCATGCCCTGTTGCTCTCCACCGTCAAACAGACCTTCAACAAGGTAACGGTCGATTCCGACACCTCGACTAACGACACCTGCATCATGCTTGCCTCCGGCGCCGCTGCCGCAGATGCCGAGCCTATTGTCGAGGGCTCTGACGCCTTCGACGAGCTGGCCTTTGCCGTGCATGAGGTGTGCGAGAGCCTGGCGCGCAACATCGCCGCAGATGGCGAGGGCGCATCCAAGCTCGTGACGGTTAACGTCACCGGCGCCGTGAACGACGAGGAGGCCGATATCGCCGCTCGTGCCGTCGCCAACTCGCCGCTCGTCAAGACCTGCATTGCCGGCCACGATTGCAACTGGGGCCGCGTTGCCATGGCGCTCGGTAAGTGCGGCGTGCAGTTTAACCAAGAAGATGTGTCCATCGACATGATGGGTATGCCCGTCTGTCGCGATGGCCTGACGGTCCCCTTCGATGAGGACGAAGCCCTGCGACGTTTTGAGGCGCCCGAGATTGTGATCTCGGCAGACCTGGGTGCAGGGGACGCGGCGACCACCGTGTGGACTTGCGACCTCACGCACGAGTACATCTCCATTAACGGTGACTACCGTTCCTAGACTCCCGATGTGCCGTGCATCCCGCTGCAATCTCGGGCAACGAGGTACGGCGCGATAGCTAAACGAAAGACGAGGCAGACTATGAAGTTCGCACGCGATTGTCGCTCGAGCGAATCCAACGAAGTTACCGCGCAGCTGCTGTTCGAGGCGCTGCCGTGGATTAAGAACCTGACCGGTAAGACGGTCGTTATCAAGTACGGCGGTGCCGCCATGGTCGACGAGCAGCTGCGTCGTGACGTGATGAGCGACATCGTCCTGCTCAAGATTATCGGCATGCGCCCTGTTATCGTGCACGGCGGCGGCAAGGCCATCAACGAGGCGCTCAGCCACTACGACATCCCCGTCGAGTTTAAGAACGGCCAGCGCGTGACTACGCCTGCCACCATGGATATCGTGCGCGAGGTGCTGGGCGGCAAGGTCAATCAGGAGCTGGTCGCGGCGCTCAACCACCACGGCAACCTGGCCGTGGGCGTGTCCGGTAGCGACGCCGGTACCCTTATCGCCGAGCCACTCGACCCAGAGCTCGGCCGCGTGGGCAAGGTCACGCACGTCAACACCGACTATATCGAGCGTTTGCTCGACAGCGAGTACATTCCCGTTATCGCCACGGTCGCGGCGGGGGAGGACGGTGGCTTCTTCAACATCAACGCCGATACCGCCGCCGGCGCCGTTGCAGCGGCGCTTCATGCGCACAAGGCGATTTTTTTGACCGATGTCGATGGTCTGTACAAGGACTTTAGCGACAAGGATTCGCTTATCTCCAACCTGACGCTCGATGAGGTCAATGAGATGCTCTACGGCGGCGAAGTCGACAAGGGCATGATTCCCAAGCTACGCGCCGCTGTCGATGCGCTTGCCGCCGGTGTGTTCCGCGCGCACATCATCAACGGCACCACGCCGCATTCGCTGCTCCTGGAGCTGCTGACCGATGCCGGCGTCGGCACCGTGATCCACTCCACCGAGACGGCTTACGAGTTCGATACGCATCCGCACCCGCTTTCGACGTTTGCGGCGCGCCTGACCGAGAACCTCGACGAGGTCGAGAAGCTCCAGACGGTCTAGCCGACCCGCGGTCGTCGCGTCCCTGCACCCATAGCCCTGCGCCGTACGGCGCCCAACGAAAGGCATCCCATGTCACTTGCAACTCAACAATCGCTCGAATCCCATTACGTTATGCATACCTTTGGTCGCTCTCCGGTAGAGTTTGTCGAAGGCCACGGCATGAAGCTCATCGGCGATGACGGCCGTGAGTATCTTGACTTTCTCGCTGGTATCGGTGTGTGCAGCCTTGGCCACGGCAACGCTGCAGTGCTCTCGGCGCTCGAGACGCAGACCAAAAAGCTTCTGCATGTGTCTAACTACTTCTACATCGAGCAGCGCGGACAGGTCGCAGCGTTGCTGTCCAAGCTTGCCAACGACGACGTAGATGGTGCGTGTGTGCTGGCCGATGCCATTGCCGCCGGCGATGAGACCGCGGCCGCTGCACTCGGTGCCCCGGCTGCGGGCGAGCAGGTATGGGAGACGTTCTTTGCCAATTCTGGTGCCGAAGCTAACGAGGGCTCGATGAAGCTCGCGCGTCTGTACGCCAAGCGTGCCGGTAACGGCGGTAACACCATCGTATGCATGCGCGGCGGCTTTCATGGTCGCACGCTCGAGACCATTGCCGCTACCATGCAGGATTGGCTGCAGGATAGCTTCCGCCCGCTGCCGGGTGGCTTTGTGGCCTGCACGCCCAACGATGTCGACGAACTTCGCTCGATCTTTAAGCAGCTGGGAAGCGAGGTCTGCGCCGTCATGCTCGAGCCGATTCAGGGCGAGAGCGGTGTGCACCCCATGACCGAGGAGTTTATGGCGGCAGCGCGCGACTTGGCACACGAGGTGGGTGCCGTTCTTATCGCCGACGAGGTCCAGTGTGGCATCTTCCGTTCCGGCAAGCCGTTTGCATTCCAGACCTATGGCGTGGAACCCGACATTATGAGCCTTGCCAAGGGCATTGCCGATGGCGTGCCCATGGGTGCCGTGGTGGCAAAGAAGGAGATCGCCGACGTGTTTAAGCCGGGCGACCACGGCTCGACCTTTGGCGGTAGCTGCTTGGCTGTCGCGGCGTGCGCCGCGACGCTCTCCGCGCTCGTGCGCGGCGATTATGGCGAGCATGCTGCCAAGGTAGGCGCCTATATGGAGGCAAAGCTCGCCAAGCTGCCGCACGTGACTGAGGTACGTGGCCGCGGCTTGATGCTCGGCTGCGATCTGGATGACGCTGCGGGCGATGCGCATGATATTGTTGCCCGCGCGCTGGCCGCCGGCGCCGTGATTAACGCTACTGGTGCCCACACGCTGCGTTTCCTGCCGCCGCTCGTGTGCGAGGAAGCCGACGTGGACAGCCTGATCGAGATTTTGTCGGACGTTTTGGCCTAACACAGCGCGCTTCGCTCCTCGCGTGCTGCGCTGGAAAACGCTTCGCGTTTCCTCAGCTCCGCACCCTTGCGGGTTCGAATCCCTCTGCGATGGGCCCAAAAAGGAAAGGCCCCCATCGCTGGGAGCCTTTTCAATCAAGTGGTGGGCGATGAGGGATTCGAACCCCCAGCCTTGTGCGTGTAAAGCACCTGCGCTAACCGTTGCGCCAATCGCCCGCAGGGATTGAGTATAGCGGAAACCCCGTGCTGTTCACCGCTAATTCATAACGAAACTTACGCGGCGACTTCGGCGCCCTTGTCCTCGTCGATAAAGAAGCGCTTGTACCAGATGAGGAACGTCAACGTGGTATAGATCTTGCGCTGGTTGAGCGCGCGACCCTCAAAGTGATCGTCAAGCAGTTTCATGAGCGCATCGGTGTCAAAGAAATCGGCAGCCCACGGTGCGGTGAAGTATTCCTTTACGTAGTCGTAGTACTTTTGCTCGCGCAGCCAGAACTTGACCGGTACGGGGAAGCCCACCTTCTTGCGCGTTGCCCACTCGTCGGGCAGCGTGCGGTTGGCAGCGTGACGCAGAACGAGCTTGCAGCCTTCTTCGTTAACACGGTAGTTGGCGGGAATGTGCTCGGCAAACTCCATGACCTTCTTGTCCAGGAACGGGACGCGAAGCTCCAGAGAATGCGCCATGCACATCTTGTCTGCCTTGAGCAGGATGTCGCCCGGCAGCCACATGTTCATATCCAGATACTGTTTCTTGGAAAGCTCGCAGCAGTTGGGAACTTGCTTGTAGTACTCGGCGCACATCTCCGCGGCGTTCTTGCCAGTGTCATAAGCGGGCTTGAGCACCTCGTCGACCTCGGAGGGATCGAACACCTTTGCCTGACCCACATACCAGCGCTCGGGAACCTCGGCGCATTTCGTCAGGAAGTTGTGGCCCTTAAAGTAGGGGAGATGCTGAACGAGCGAGCCCAGGGCGCGACGTACGCCGAGCGGCACGCGCTTCTTAAAGGAGCGCATCTCGGGGGTGTCCTCGTACCACTCGTAGCCGGCAAACAGCTCGTCGGCACCCTCGCCCGAAAGGACGACGGTGACCTCCTCGGAAGCCATCTGCGCCAGATAGTACAGCGGCACGCTGGACAGGTTCGATTGCGGCTCGTCCATGTGATACTGGATATCGGGCAGCGCATCGAAGAACTCGTCGGCGGTAATCATCTTACGCACGTTCTTGATGCCCAGCTTGTCGGAAAGCTCGGCAGCGTAGTTGGTCTCGTTGAAGTTCTTGTAATCAAAGCCGACAGAATACGTGGTGTCGGGCATGAGACAGGCGGCAATGTAGCTGGAGTCCACGCCGCCAGAAAGGAACGAGCCCACCTTAACATCGGCGATTCGGTGTGCAGCGACGCTTTCGTGCACGACCTTGTCGCACTCGTCCACGTACTCCTCGAAGGTCTTGGAGTTGTCGTCGGTGAAGTCACAGCTCCAGTAACGCTTGATGTCCATGGTGTTGGTCGTCAGGTCATACGTAAAGCAATGCGCCGGGGCAAGCTTGAACACGCCCTTAAAGAAGGTCTCCTCCGTGGCGGGGAATTGCAGCGTCAGGTAGGGGCGCAGCGCGTCGTGGTTGACAGCCTTCTCAAACTTGGGGTGGTCCAGGAAGCTCTTGATCTCGGAGCCAAACAGCAGCGAGCCGTCGGATGCCTGGTAGTAATAGAACGGCTTGATACCAAAGATGTCACGAGCGCCAAAGAGCTTGTTCTTGTTCTGGTCGTGAATCACGAACGCGTACATGCCGCGCAGGCGGTTGACCAGGTCCTCGCCCCACTCCTCGTAACCGTGTACCAGGACCTCGGTGTCGGCGTTGCAGTGGAAGGCGTAGCCGGCTGCCTCCAGCTCGGCGCGAAGCTCCTGGAAATTGTAGATCTCTCCGTTGAAGACAATCGTGACCTTGCCGTCGTCGCTCGACATGGGCTGAGCTCCAGCTTCGGAAAGATCAAGAATCGAAAGACGACGGAAGCCGAGGGCAACGTTGTCGACGATATGCTGGCCGCCCATATCGGGACCACGGTGGATGATGCGATTCATCATGGCCGTGAGAACCAGCTCACTCTGTTCATCTGTACCGGTAAAACCGACAAAACCGCACATGCAAGATCCTTTCTGCTGACGGCTCAGGTGTACTGCCGCAAGGATCGCGGCAGCTGATGTCAAATAATCTTTACTATCATGCCAATCTTTTGTTTCGTGATAGGGCATAAGCGCCGAGCGAACCGAAAAAACCACGGCCCGATCTTCAGATGAAGCGGCGGGTCGTGGTTGTGAACGCTATGTATGAGCGGTTAGCGCTTGCTGCGCTCGGCGAGACGGTGCTCCACCTTGGTGACGATGTGGATGAGCGGAATCGTCACGACCAGATAGTAAAGTGCGGCGCAAATGTAGGGCGTAATGTTGCCCGTGGTGGCCGTGAGGTTTTTGGAGAACAGCATGAGCTCCATGACACCAACGCTCGAAAGCAGCGACGTGTCCTTGTACAGCATAACGAACTCGCTGGTCATAGTCGGTATAACGTAACGTACAGCCTGCGGGACCACGATGCGCGACATAGCTTGGGACCAAGTCATGCCAAGCGAGTAGGCAGCTTCCGCTTGACCAGGCGTACGCTCTCGATGCCGGCACGGAAAATCTCGGCAAGATAGGCCGAGCAGTTGATGGCGAGCACGCCAACGCCGAGCGGCAGATTGGGCACGTTGAGACCGATCATAGGGAACCCAAAGAACGCAATGTAGATCTGCAGGAAGAGCGGGGTTCCGCGCAGGACGTTGATGTATGTCACGGCGATGCCGCGCAGCATACGACTATGACTGATTTTCATAAAGGCAAACAGCAAGCCGATGGGGATGGCGAGCGGAAAACCGATGGCGGTCACGGCAAGTGCTATGCCCCAGCCCTTAAAGAGCGAGGCGATTGAGGTGACGATAATCTGCGGCTTGCAGAACATGCCCAAAAACGGGTTGGAGTTCCATGCGGCAACCCAAGGCTGGGCATCGAGCCAGGCGACGATTTCTTGCACCATGGTGCTCTCCGAGACGCTGATGGTGGGGCTCTCGGGAAGATCTCGCTTGTCGCCGTCGGTGACATAGCTGCCGGTGACGGCATAGGCACCCGCGTTGCTCGGGAATACGACGTCGGGGACGACAACGCGAATCTGCGAGCCGGCAGCGACGGGATCGGCGAACTTGATGACGAGCTTTGAGCCGTCCAGCGAGCACGATGCCTTGACACCCGTCTGGTTCAGTCCGTCGAGCAGCGTGACCTTAACATCGGTGCTTTCAAATGACCCGCCTTCGGGCAGCTCAAGCTCAATTTGCGAAACGTCGCCCTCGTCGCTACCCGTTGTCGCTTCCCAGGTCAGGCGGGTTGCGATGCCGCCGAGCACGCCGTTGCCGCCGTCTTCGTTTGACTTGGCGGTCGCCGAGGTGACGGCGAGTGAAGCGCCCGTCGCGTCGTCTGGGCTCGAGACATCCTTGTTATCGGCCCCGCTCGTGGGTGCCATGCCAAACCACTTCTCGTACAGTTTGCCATAGGCGCCGGAGCTCTTGATCTTGACAAGGGCATCGTTGATGGCCTGTGTCAGCTCGGGGTTGTCTTTAGAGACGGCAATGCCAAACTGCTCGCCCGTCGGAACCTCTTTGATGATCTCCATACCGGTAAAGGAGTTCGAAACCATCCACTGCTCAACGGGAAGATCGCATACGACCGCCTGGCACTGACTACTCATGACGGCGGTGAAGGCTGCCGTCCAGTCGTCAAAGTTGACGGTGGTTGCCTGCGGCAGGTTCTCGATTGCCCACTCCTCGGATGTGGTGCCCGACTGCACGGCAATTTTGACGCCCGGTGCGTTGAGGCTGTCGACCGTGTCGTATCCAGTGTTCTTTGCAACTGCGACGCCCTGGTTGGAGTCGATATAGGGGTCGGTGAAGTCGACCTCTTCCTTGCGCTCGTCGGTAATCGTGATGTTGCATGCGCCGACATCGGTCTTTACACCCTGTTTGACCATGGGGATAATGCCGTCGAACTTTTGCGCCGGCAAGTAGTTGAGCTCCAGACCGAGCTCGTCCGCGATCATGCCCATGAGTTCATAGGTAAAGCCCTGGTCTTCGCCGGAATCGTTGACGTATTCAAACGGGGGTGTGGCCAAGTCACTTGCGACGGTGAACTTGCCATTCTCGACGAGTGTGTAGGTGCTCGAGGCGTTCTGGGAGGACGAACAGCCGCTCGCGCCGATGGTGGTGGCAAGGGCCACAACGATCGTCGCGAAGGCGCAGACGATGCGCCGGGTCAACTGGACATGTGCCGAGCGGTGGCGACGTTCGAAGTGTCGTTTCATCTGGAATCCTTTGCTTGGGCATGATGAGTCGGCATTGTGGGTCAATGAGGCGCATCAAGACATTTGGATAAAGAATAGCACCCAGATTTCCTTGTTTTTACACGGGGTGGACACTGTTGTCATTTATTGGCCCACAGCACAGTCCATGCAATTTTTTAGAAGGCTGCAGTGCGCGCAAGGTCAGGTGGCATATTAGGATGGTTGATAATACAGAATGTTTCATCGTTTCTGCCGCGGGACGTCTTTTGCCCTTTAAGGCTGAATTTAGCGAGAGAGGTCTTTGTATGTCGAGTCCGACACAAGAGAAGCTAACTCTGATGCGCTATATAGAGTTGCTCGAGGAAGATGACCTTGTTGTTTCCAGACCGAGCGCTTCGTGCGACCAGCGCATTGAGTTTGCGACTGACGACTCGCGCCAGGTGCGTCCGGGCACGTTGTTTGTCTGCAAGGGCCGCGCGTTTAAGCGCGAGTACCTGCTTTCGGCAATCGCCGATGGCGCCGTGGCCTACGTTTCCGAGGTCGATTACGATGTTGATCTTCCCGCGGTGATTGTGAGTGATATTCGTCGCACGCTCGCCGTGGTGGCAGATGCCTTTTATGGGCACCCGTCGGGTAGGGTGAAGGTCTGCGCCTTTACAGGTACCAAGGGCAAGTCGACCTGTAGCTTTTATCTGCGCGGCATTCTCGCCAACGAGGCCAAGCTTACGGGCTGTCATCGACCCGCTCTTAATACGGGCATTGAGTTCGACGACGGCATCGAGACGGGTCCTTCCAAGCTGACGACTCCCGAATCCTTTCTGCTGCAGTCTCGCATCGCACATGCTGCGGAGGCGGGTGCCCCGTGGCTGGTTATGGAGGCATCGAGCCAGGGCCTCAAATACGAGCGCACGGGCAAGATCGCCTTTGAAGTCGGCGCCTTTACCAATATCGGCGAGGATCACATTTCGCCGATTGAGCATCCGACGCTCGAGGATTACTTTGCCAGCAAGCTCAAAATTTTCTCGCAGAGCCGTTTTGCCGTGGTCAATCTCGATATGGATAAGGTCGATCGTGTGCTCGAGGCGGCATCTCGTTGCGAGCGCACGGTGACGTTCTCCCTGACCGACGAGCGTGCCGACGTGCTTGCGCTGGCGATTCGTAATGGCGACTGCGGCGTGGTGGCAACGGTGCGCACGCCCCGCTTTACGCGCGACATTGTGATTCCCACGCCGGTTAAGTTCAATGTGTCCAACGCGCTTGCCGCTATTGCCTGCGCCGAGGCCCTGGGCATTTCCGAAGAGGGTATCGTCCATGGCTTTGAGGGCGTCTTCGTTCCCGGCCGTATGGAGCTCTATCCGTCCGTATCGGGCAAAATCTTGGGCGTCGTCGATTTTGCACATAACGGCATGAGCCTCGAGACACTCCTGCGTGACCTGCACGAGAACTATCCCGAGCGCGAGCTGGCGGTTGTATTTGGCGCTACGGGCGGTAAGGGTGTCGATCGGCGCACCACAATGGGTATCGCCGCTGGCAAGTATGCCGACCGAATCGTGATTACCGAGGATGACCCCGGCCCCGAGGATGTCGAGGATATTTGCGCTGAGATCGCGCGCAACGTTCAAGCGCAGGGAAATGATAACTGGCAAATCGTGACTGATCGCGTTGCCGCTATCGAGACTGCCGTGCGCGAAACCGTCCGTCCTGCCGTGGTCATCGTGACCGGTAAGGGCGAGGAAGAGCGCATGCTGCGCAAGAACGGACCCGAGCCTTGCGAGCGCGACGGTTCGATTCTCAAGCGCACCCTTGCGGCGTACGACGCCTAAGACCAGAAGCCCCTTCTACGTAAATGGAGTGACCATGTCCCACAATACCCTGCCGACCGTCGCTGAGCTTTCGGGCGAGATGCGCGAGCGTCTTGCCAAGGTTAAGTACGTCTTTACCGACCTGGACGCCACCATGCTCGCGCCCGGCTCGTGCGTGCTGCGCGACAACGACGGCAACCCCTCGACCAAGCTCGTCGAGGCTGTCGTGGCACTTGCCCGCGCCGGCATCCAGGTGGTTCCCACCTCGGGCCGCAACCGTACCATGATCCACGAGGATGCGCGCGTGCTCGGCCTCAACTCCTACATCGGCGAGATGGGTGGCCTGGTCATGTACGATCTCAAGGCCAACGATTGGGAGTATCTGACCGGCGATATGCCCTACGACCCCGCCTGCGGCCTCACGCCGCATCAGGTGATCGAGCAAACCGGCGTGTGCGAGAAGATTCTCGCCCGCTGGCCGCATAAGATCGAGTACCACAACGACATGTCGACTGGCTACAAGTACCGCGAGGTCACCGTCGGCATGCGCGGTGATGTGCCCGACGACGAGGTCCAGGCCATTCTTGACGAGGCCGGCTGCGGCCTGGTCTGGGCCTGCAACGGTCACCTGACCCATCTGTCCAAACCGACGACGCTCGAGCTCGAACGCGTCGAGGATGGCCGCGCGTTTAACATCAATCCCGCCGGTCTCAACAAGGGCGTCGCTATCGCACGTTTCTGCGAGCACCTTGGTATCGAGCGCGAGGAGACGCTGGCGCTCGGCGATTCCGAGTCCGACTTCTACATGGCCGACCACGTGGGCACGTTCTGCCTGGTCGAGAACGGTTTGACCAGCGCCGGCGCGCCCGAGTTCCTGGATGTTTGCGATAACGCCTACGTCACGCGCGGAAAGATTGTCGACGGCTGGGCGGCAACGGCCGAGCTGCTGGTCGCGGCTCGTTCGTAGTGCGGTCCTATCGCGCTGAGCCATATCTTTTCGAGAGAGAATCTGGTGAGGTCATGTCCGATATTGAGAATCTGGCTGGCGACACACGCCCCATTGGCGTATTCGACTCGGGCCTGGGCGGTCTGACGGTTGCGCGTGCGATTGCGACGGCGTTGCCGCACGAGTCCGTCTACTACTTTGGCGACACCAAGCGCTGCCCCTACGGCACCCGCACCGAGGACGAGGTGCGCTCGTTTGCGCTGCAGGCGGGCCGTTGGCTGTCGAAGCACGACGTCAAGATCATGGTCATCGCCTGCAATACGGCGACCGCTGCGGCCTTGCGTCTGGCCCAGCAGGTGCTCGACGTCCCCGTCATCGGTGTGATCGCACCGGGCGCACGCGCGGCAATCAACAGCACCCGCACGCGCCGGGTGGGCGTGCTCGCCACCAACCTCACCATTCGCTCAGGCGCTTACACGCGTGCCATTCAGGACCTGGATGCCGGCGTCGACGTATACGGCTGCCCTGCCTCGAGCTTTGTCGAGGTCGTTGAGCACGAGCTCGCCTCGGGCGCACATCTGCAAGAGCAGTGGCTCGAGAACGAGGACATCTTTGATACGCCTGCCGTACGCGCGCTGGTCGGTGCCACGGTTGAACCGCTGCGCGACCACGGCATCGATACCGTGGTGCTCGGCTGCACGCATTTTCCGCTGCTCGTGGGGCCTATTCGCCATGCGCTGGGTCCCGGAGTGCGCGTGGTGAGCTCCGCCGAGGAGACCACGCGTGAGTTGACCGATATTCTCACGCGCCGCGAGCAGCTGGCGGGCGACGCAGCCGAGCCGCAGCATCGTTTTGCAACGACGTCCGATAACATTGCCGAGTTTGCGGTGGCGGGCAGTTTTATCTTTGGCCAGCCGCTCAAGAGCATTGAGCATATCGATATCGACGAACTGAAATAGATACAAGGTCACCGACCAAAGGCTCACGTTCACCTTTTGCCGAAAGGATTTTTCCATGGAGTATATGCAGGTCAATCGCGCCAACGGCCGCGCCGCCGATGAGCTGCGCCCCATCAAGCTTACCCGCGGCGTCATGAAGCACGCCCACGGTTCGTGCCTGGCCGAGTTTGGCGATACGCACGTGCTGTGCGCCGCCACCATCGAGGAGGGCGTGCCGGGCTGGCGCAAGGGCGCCAAGGCCGGTTGGGTAACGGCGGAGTACGCCATGCTGCCGGCATCGACCGGCAAGCGCTGCAAGCGCGAGCATGCCAACCGCAAGGGCCGCTCCATGGAGATCGAGCGCCTGATCGGCCGCAGCCTGCGTACCGTCGTCAACATGAAGGCACTCGGCGAGTACACCGTTACCGTCGACTGCGACGTGATTCAGGCAGACGGCGGCACGCGAACGGCGAGCATTACCGGCGCCTGGGTGGCGCTGCACGAGGCCCTTGCCATGTGGGTCGAGGCGGGTAAGCTCGAGCGCATCCCGCTCACGGGCCAGGTCGCCGCGATTTCCATGGGCGTTGTCGACGGCAACACCCTGCTCGACCTGGATTATTCCGAGGACAGTCACGCCGAGGTCGACATGAACCTTGTCGCCACCGATACCGGTGAGATGATCGAGCTTCAGGGCACTGGCGAGCAGGCGCCCTTCGACCGCAAGCGCCTCAATTCCCTGCTCGATTTGGGCGACAAGGGCATTGCCGAGCTCATCGAGCTCCAGCGCCAAGTCCTCGCCTAACCTGCCAAAAAGGGACAGGTTTATTTTGGCAGGTTTTATCTGCGGAAACGCCGATAGATAAGGTTGATGCCACATGAAAGGGGGAGACGCCGAAGGGTCAGTCCCTTTTACGTGACTTTGCTATACGGACAAGGAGACCACTCATGGCACTTGAGAAGATCGACATCGACACCCTCGACCCGGCGGCGACCATCGTCGTGGCAACGGGCAACGCCCACAAGCTCACCGAGATCGAGGCCATTTTGGGCAAGGTTATGCCCGAGGTTCGCTTTGTGGCGCTCGGTCAGCTGGGCGATTTTGAGGACCCCGAGGAAAACGGCACGACGTTTTTGGAGAACGCCATCATCAAGGCGCAGGCTGCCGTCGAAGAGACGGGGCTCATGGCCATTGCCGACGATTCGGGCCTGGTCGTCGACGCGCTGGACGGTGAGCCTGGTGTGTATAGCGCGCGCTACGCGGGCGTTCACGGCGACGATGCCGCCAACAATGCCAAGCTGCTCGTGAATCTGGAGGGCGTGGCCGACGAGGACCGCACTGCGCGCTTTATGAGCGTCGTCGCGCTCATCGACACGGACGGTTTGGTCACCTATGGTGAGGGCGCCTGCGAGGGCGTTATCGCGCACGAGGGCCGCGGCGATCACGGCTTTGGCTACGACCCGCTGTTCCTGCCGGTCGACACGCCGGGCAAGACCATGGCCGAGCTGACGGCGGACGAGAAGAACGCCATCAGCCATCGATTCCATGCGCTCGAGCACCTATCCGCCAAACTGACGGGCGAGGAGTAGGCCGTGCGTGCGGTGGTGCAGCGCGTGCTCAACGCCGGCGTGACGGTAGACGGCGAGTGCGTGGGCAAAATTGGGCGCGGCTATCTGGTGCTGCTGGGCGTGGGCCACGGCGACACGCGCGCCGAGGCCGATAAGCTGTGGGGAAAGCTCCGGGGCTTGCGCATTAACGAGGACGAGAACGGCAAGACCAACCTGGCACTTGCCGATGTCGACGGCGAGGTTCTCGTGGTGTCGCAGTTCACGCTGTTCGCCGATTGCCGTCACGGCCGCCGTCCATCGTTTACGGATGCCGGCGCCCCCGATGTCGCCAACGAGCTCTACGAGTACTTCCTGACGCTTGTGCGCGAGGACGTCGAGCACGTAGCGCATGGCATCTTCGGTGCCGACATGAAGGTCGACCTCGTCAACGACGGTCCATTCACCATCGTCCTGGACACCGATGCTCTGTAAGTAGCTAATTAGCTACTTGCGTATGGCCACAACAGGGTGCTATAGTATTAGAGTTTTGTCTATCTTAGGGGTATTATCCCCTTTTTGAATTGCACCTTCTGGAGGCCCTGTTCATGGAAGAGATGGAAGTCAATCACGTCGACGACATCCACGAGAAGCTGACCGATATGGTGGGCGATCGCGTTAAGGTGAAGGCCAACATGGGCCGCACCCGCGTCGTCGAGCGCATGGGCACCATCAAGAGCGTCCATCCGGCAGTCTTTATCGTCGAGGTCGACGAGCGCCGTGGCCGCAAGTCGCGTCAGTCCTACCAGTATATTGATGTTCTCACCGGCCAGGTCGAGTTGTTCGATCCCGAGAGCGGCGAGCACATTTTTACCCCGCTCGGCAATCAGCTCGAGGAGCACTAGCGGTGACCGATTGGTCCCTGACCCTTTCCGCGCCGGCAAAGATCAACCTCTATCTAGGGGTTCATACCGAGCGTGACGACCGCGGCTACCATAAGGTCGATTCCCTGATGGCAGCCGTCGGTCTTGTCGATACCGTGACGGTTACGCCGGCACAGGCGCTGACCGTCCAGACGATTCCGACATCCGACTTTCCCATGCAAAAGAATACGGCGTATCGTGCTGCGCTCGCTATGGCCGAGCATTATGGTCGCGAAGCCAATGTCTGCATCACGATCGAGAAGCGCATCCCGTTGTGTGCCGGCCTGGGCGGTCCTTCGACGGATGCCGCGGCGGTCATTGTTGCCTTGGCAGAGCTGTGGGGTATCGACCGCACCGATCCCGTGCTGGACAACATTGCGCGCGGCATTGGCGCCGACGTTCCCTTCTTTTTGCATGCCAGCCCTGCATTTTATGTGGGTGGGGGAGACGTGCTGGCAACCGAGTACCCCGCACTTCCCGCGACACCCGTCGTGCTGGTCAAGCCGCGTGAGGCAAGCGTTTCAACAATTGAAGCCTATCGACGTTTTGACGAGACCCCAGCGCCTGCGGACAAGCCTGGAGCGATCGCATCTGCCCTTCGCTCGGGAGACGCAGAGGCGGCCTACGCGCTCGTCCACAACAACCTGGGTGTCATTTCCGCGCAGATGGAGCCGCGGATTCAAACAGTGCTCGACTGGCTTCGTTCACGGGACGGTGCCATTGCCGCAAACGTGTGCGGTTCGGGTGCCTGCTCGTTTGCTCTCTGCGATAGCGCCGCCACGGCAGCCAATCTTTCGGTAGCCGCTCATCAAAACGGCTGGTGGGCTTATGCAACGGAGCTCGTTTCCGACACGGTTCGCATTGAAGCGCCAAAGAAGTAAAAATTTCTCTGGCACACGACGGAAATCTTTGTTACTATAGTCGAGCTAACGGGTTGTGGCTCAGTTTGGTAGAGCACTGCGTTCGGGACGCAGGGGTCGCTGGTTCAAATCCAGTCAACCCGACCAGAGCATGAGGAGGGACCGCTTCTTGCGGTCCCTTTTTTTAACTATTGTTGTGATACCGCGATACCCGCGGTATACTCATTCGAGCTTGTCTCGCTGTATTGTGGAGGTCTACATGTTTGGACTGAGGGCTCCTGAGCTCATCATTATTCTCGTCGTTGTCCTGATTATCTTTGGGCCCAAGAACCTGCCGAAGCTCGGTAAGTCCCTCGGCTCTACCGTCAAGAATATCCGCGAGGGTATGGAGGGCGACGATAAGGGCGAAACCAAGCAGGCCGAGGAGGTTGTGGTCGAGGAGTCCGAGGAGGACAAGGAGATCGCAGAGCTCGAGGCCAAGCTCGCTGCTGCCAAGCAAAAGAAGGCAGAGGACAGCGACGCGGACGCAGAGTAGTCCCATCCCTTTGGGGTGAGCACCTGACCGGCTTGCCCGCAGGCTAGCCGGTCTTTTTTCGTTTTGTTGACAGTTGATCGTTACATCATAGTTGGGGAGATATCCGTATGGACGCAAGCCAGATCGTACTGACCGCTGAAGGCCGCCAGAAGCTCGTCGAGGAGCTCACTTGGCGTGAGGGCGATTACGCCAAGGAGATCGTCGAGGACATCAAGGAAGCCCGCGCGTTCGGCGACCTTTCGGAGAACTCCGAGTACGATGCCGCCAAGGACAAGCAGGCCCAGAACGCCGCTCGTATCGCCGAGATCCAGGCCATCCTCGCCAACGCTCAGATCGCTGCCAGCACGGGCGACCTGACCGTCTCCATTGGCTCGACTGTTACCCTGGTCGACCCCAACGGTGAGCTTATCGAGGTCACGCTTGTCGGTACCACCGAGACCAACTCGCTCGAGCACAAGATCTCCAACGAGTCTCCGGTCGGTCACGCCATCATCGGTCACGGCGAGGGCGATTCCGTCGAGGTCGTTACGCCTTCCGGCAAGACTCGCGTCTACACCATCGCCAAGATCGCACGCTAGACCACGGTCCCGCGTAAAGGTATGTTTTCGCTCCCTGGGACCGAATCCTGGGGAGCGTTTTAGTTTGAGGAGCTAACTTATGGCAGAGAACCAGAACGCCGCCGATCAGGCATCGACGCTCAACGACGAGCGCGCCACCCGCCTGGCCAAGCGCGCCGCCCTGTTCGAGGCGGGCCAGAACCCGTATCCCGAGCACTCTGAGCTTGAGGACTACGTCGCCGATATCGAGGCTAAGTACGCCGAGCTTGCCGATGGCGAGGACACCGAGGATGTCGTGAAGATCGCCGGCCGCGTGGTCGCCAAGCGCGGTCAGGGCAAGATCATGTTCATCGTCGTGCGCGATGCGACTGCCGAGATTCAGCTGTTCTGCCGCATCAACGACATGGACGAGGCTGCCTGGAATACGCTCAAGGCCCTCGACCTGGGCGATATCCTGGGCGTGACCGGCGTAGTCGTGCGCACCAAGCGTGGCCAGCTTTCCGTTGCCCCCAAGAGCGCGACGCTGCTCTCCAAGGCCGTTCGCCCGCTGCCCGAGAAGTTCCACGGTCTCTCCGACAAGGAGACCCGCTATCGCCAGCGCTATGTCGACCTGATCGCCAACGACGACGTTCGCGAGACCTTCCGCAAGCGTTCGCAGATTCTCTCCACGTTCCGCCGCTTTATGGAGTCCGATGGCTACATGGAGGTCGAGACCCCCATCTTGCAGACCATCCAGGGCGGCGCTACGGCTAAGCCGTTCATCACGCACTTCAATGCGCTCGATCAGGAGTGCTACCTGCGTATCGCCACCGAGCTGCACCTCAAGCGCTGCATTGTCGGCGGCTTTGAGCGCGTGTTCGAGATCGGCCGCATCTTCCGTAACGAGGGCATGGACCTTACCCACAACCCGGAGTTCACTACGATGGAGGCCTACCGTGCCTTCTCCGACCTCGAGGGCATGAAGGCGCTCGCCCAGGGCGTCATCAAGGCCGCTAACAAGGCCATCGGCAACCCCGAGGTCATCGAGTATCAGGGCCAGACTATCGACCTGTCCGGTGAGTGGGCAAGCCGCCCCATGACCGACATCGTCTCCGACGTGCTCGGCAAGCAGGTCACCATCGACACGCCGGTTGAGGAGCTTGCTGCCGCCGCACGCGAGAAGGGCCTGGAGATCAAGCCCGAGTGGACCGCCGGCAAGATCATCGCCGAGATCTATGACGAGCTGGGCGAGGACACCATCGTCAACCCCACCTTCGTGTGCGATTACCCCATCGAGGTCAGCCCGCTTGCCAAGCGTTTTGAGGACGACCCGCGCCTGACGCACCGCTTTGAGCTGGTTATTGCCGGTCACGAGTACGCCAACGCGTTCTCCGAGCTCAACGACCCGGTCGACCAGGCCGAGCGCTTTGCCGCCCAGATGGCCGAGAAGGCCGGCGGTGACGACGAGGCCATGGAGTACGACGAGGACTACGTGCGCGCCCTCGAGTACGGTATGCCTCCCGCGGGCGGCATTGGCATTGGTATCGACCGCGTGGTCATGCTGCTCACCAACCAGGCTTCTATCCGCGACGTGCTGCTGTTCCCGCACATGAAGCCCGAGAAGGGTTTCCAGTCCGGTGCCGCTGCCGCCAAGGCTGCCGAGGCCGGCAACGCCGCGAGCCCGTTCGTTAAGTCGCTTAAGCCCACGCTCGATTACTCCAAGATCGCCGTTGAGCCGCTGTTTGAGGAGTTCGTCGACTTTGATACCTTCTCCAAGAGCGACTTCCGCGCTGTGAAGGTCAAGGCATGCGAGGCCGTCAAGAAGTCCAAGAAGCTGCTGAACTTTACGCTCGACGACGGCACCGGCACCGACCGCACCATCCTCTCCGGTATTCACGCTTATTACGAGCCCGAGGACCTGGTTGGCAAGACCTTGCTCGCCATCACCAACCTGCCTCCGCGCAAGATGATGGGTATTCCCAGCTGCGGCATGCTGATCAGCGCTGTCCACGAGGAGGAGGGCGAGGAGCGCCTCAACCTGATTCAGCTCGACGCCTCCATCCCCGCCGGCGCAAAGATGTACTAATTGGTTCCGCCGTTCTACCGAACGGCGGACCAGCCGACGCTGCGCGACGCCCAGGGCGACAATTTGTCATTCAAAAGGCAAGGCATGACCAGAAGGTCTATGCCTTGCCTTTTTCATGCCAACTTGTTCGCCCTGGACGTCGCTCGCTGTCGTTGCCAAGGCATCGGCGTTGCCTTGATTAGCACTTGGGGACGGTCCTTTTCGTCGGGGGGCCTACCGGCTCATTGGGGGTTTGCGCCTTCCATGCATGACAGTCGTCTCTTTTATGTTTCCTTTAGCCGTCGCTGTCTAGGATGGGGGTTAGTCGGTAGGAAGGGAGCGTCTATATGGACGACGCGAGCGAGCGTGCAATCGAAGAGGACATGCTCGATCAGTTCAATTACTTTGATGATGAGGACGAGGAGCTGATCGACCGTCGCGAGCCAGCGCCGCTTGATTCCTTTGATCTGGTCGATGGAGAGACTGATGAGGTTGAGGACGAATCAACGGAGTTCCCACAGTCTTCGCGCCTTAACTCGCTGCTTTCGAGAGCCCCCATGCACCACGGCGTTCGTGCTGGCGCGCTCCATATGAAAACTGACTGGCACCAGATCGTGACGGCAGGCGATGAACTTGCCGTCGATGCGCCGCTCACCGATAAATCATCCATCATCTGCCGCACCGGTATGCTTATGCTCGCGAGCGGAACGGGTGCCTGGCGTGTTCGCGATACCATGAATCGCGTCGCCGCCGTACTCGGTGTGACCATCCACGTTGACTTAAGTCTCCTGTCGTTTGAGTGTACTTGCATCGAAGATGGTCACTGCTTTAATGAGGTTGTCAGCTTGCCCACAACGGGCGTCAACACCCATCGCATTTGGATGATGGAGAGCTTCCTAAAGGAAATCGAGACATATGGTCGCCGTTTTACGGTGCATGAGTATCACGAGATGCTCAAGACCGTTGAGAGCTCAAAACCTGATTACGTGCCTTGGCAACAGGGCCTTGCGGCGGCCTCCGCCTGTGGCGCCTTCGTTTTTTTGCTCGGCGGCGGCCCTATCGAGATGGCCTGCGCGTTCGTGGGCGCGGGTGTCGGCAACTTTGCCCGCTCCCATATTCTCAAGCAAGGCCTTGGTCAGTTCAGCGCGCTGACGACCGGCGTTGCGCTCGCTTGCGTTTCGTATCTGCTGGCATTGCTCGGCCTTGGCCAGGTCATACCGGGGGCAATGTCGCACCAAGAAGGCTATATCGGCGCCATGCTCTTTGTGATTCCCGGCTTTCCACTCATTACGGCAGGCCTCGACATCGCTAAGCTCGACATGCGAAGCGGTATCGAGCGCCTTTCATATGCCGTATCGATTATTGTGATGGCGACCCTCGTAGGTTGGATGGTTGCCGAGTGTGTTGGCCTGGCGCCGGACGACTTTGCCCCACTGGGCCTTTCGCCGCTTGCCCTTACGCTCCTGCGCGTGGTGATGAGCTTCGTTGGCGTATTCGGCTTCTCGGTGATGTTCAACAGCCCGGTAAAGATGGCCGCGGCAGCTGGGTTGATCGGCGCCGTGTCCAATACCCTGCGTCTGACCCTTGTCGATGCGCCGACGATGATTCCCTTCCTGGGCCTCAGCACGGGAATGCCTCCCGAGGCAGCAGCGTTTATCGGCGCGCTGGTATCGGGGCTGCTCGCAAGCTTGGCTGAAGTCAAGCTCACCTACCCGCGCATCGCCCTCACGGTGCCTTCGATTGTCATTATGGTGCCGGGCTTGTATCTGTATCGCTCGATGTATTACATGTGCACCTTCGACACGGTCAATATGCTCGGCTGGTTTGTGCGCGCAGTGCTCATCGTAGCGTTTCTGCCCGTTGGACTGGGTGTGGCGCGTACGCTCACCGACCCTCGCTGGCGCCACACCAGCTAATTGGTACAAGGGGGACAGGTTACTTTGCACCAAATGAGTTGCGGTGAAATAGGGACTGAATTGCTGCTTAAAGGGTCAAAACAGTCCGTATTCCACCGCAACTTATGGGGTCGGGGGATTATCGGTGCCCTGCATCTTCATAAACTCAACGCTTACGAAGCGCATGCGTTTCGTGCTAGGCTGGTTCCACCACATAAGTAGTCGCAGACGCGCGTACCACGGGCGGGCGAGATGAAGTTCCAACAGCTCCATCTTGCCCGCCCGTTTTTGTTGCGTGGCGCCGCGGTACAACACAGAGAGGAATCTGCCCTTTATGCCTATCAACAAACGAGAGAGCCTGCTGTTCACCTTTATCATGTGCTTTTGCATGGTGCTCTGGATGAGCATCTACAACGTTGCCCTGCAGCACGGGGCCATCAACGGCGAGGTCGTTGCCACTGCGTGGCTCGGCTTCCCCGTTGCCTACATTTTTGCCATGTGCTGCGACTGGTTCGTCGCCAGCCCGCTCGCCAAGGGTTTCGCCTTTAAGTACTTGGTCACGCCGGGCAAGAGCTCGCCACTTGCCATGACGCTCGCCGTCAGCTCCTGCATGGTCGTTCCCATGGTCATCATCATGTCGCTGTACGGTGCCTGTGAGGGTCTGACGCACATGCCCGGCGGCATCCTTGCGAACCTGTATTCCGTGCCCGCGATCTGGATGATCAACATCCCGCATAATTTTGTGATGGCGCTGCCGTGGAACCTTTTGGTAGCCGGTCCGATTTCCCGCTTCGTCTTCCGTCGCGCCTTCCCTGTGGGGACGGTTTTCGAGGAGGAGCATGCCGAGCTCTTGGAGCAGGCTATGGCTCCTGAGTGCGAGTAGCTCGCTTAGGGATCTGCTGAGCGCGGGCGACTTGCTTGGTTGGAGCCCTAAGCGTGGATAGCTCTCTCGGCGACATCGCGGGCGTGAGCGGTGCGCATGACCGGAGGGCCCGTGCTGCTCCGTTGCCCGACGTGCTAGCGCGCAGAACAATCTGTTGGTGCATTCGGCGGCTGCTGAAGCGTTTCGGCAGCCGCTTTTTATACGGAGTTTAAATACAACAGTCTGTTGTATTACGTAGAGTGGTATATCTCTAGCGGGAAAAATGCGAGAGACGGAGCATTATGGCGTTGCTAGTAGGACTGGACGTAGGGTCGACGACGACCAAAGTTTACGCGATGCACGAGGATATGACCGAGGCGTGGTGGGGATATCGCCGCCACGGGGCGTGTCAGACAGCGAGCGTGCGCGCCATGCTCGGCGAGCTCGCCGAGCGCTTTCCCCATGAGTCACTGCGCGTTGCGGTGACCGGCTCGGGTGCGCGCGATATCGCGACCGCGCTGGGCGCCTCGTACGTTCAGGAGGTGGTCGCCAACGCGCTCGCGATCAGCAGGTTCTATCCGCAGACGCGCTGCGCCATCGAGCTGGGCGGCCAAGACGCCAAGATGATCTTCTTCCGCACCAACGATAAGGGAGACATCGAGGTTGCCGACATGCGCATGAACGGCTCGTGCGCAGGCGGTACCGGTGCATTTATCGACGAGATGGCAAAGCTCATGGGGGTCGGCACCGAATCGGGCGAGTTCGAGCAGCTCGCAAGCCGGGGAACGACCGTCCACGAGGTCTCGGGCCGCTGCGGCGTGTACGCAAAGACCGATATCCAGCCGCTGCTCAACGAGGGCATTCCTACCACCGACCTGGCGCTTTCGGCGCTTCACGCGGTCGCCCGCCAAACGGTCGGCGGTCTGGCCCAGGGTATCGACATCGAGCCGCCGGTAATCTTCGAGGGCGGTACGCTCGCCTACAACCCCACACTGGTCCGCGTGTTCCGGGAGCAACTGAATCTATCGGACGATCAGGTTATCGTCCCGCGCGATCCGCAGATCATGGTCGCGCGCGGTGCCGCCCTGTCGCTGACCGACATGTTCGCATCGTCCCAACCGATCGACCTTCCCGACGCTTTTGTCCGGCTGGATAAGCTCGAGACGGTCGCGCCCGCAAGCGGGGAGGGACGTCTTGCCCAGCCCTTTTTTGCCACACCTGCCGAGCAGGCGGATTTTACGGCACGCCATGGCAAAGAGACGCCGGCAAAGGGTCCGGATGCGTATGCGCCCGGAGAGACGGTGCGTGTGGCGCTCGGTATCGATTCGGGGAGCACGACGACCAAGTTCGCCCTGGTCGATGAGGCGGGTGAGCTTGTCGATTCGTTCTACGCGTCTAATAACGGCAGACCGCTCGACGTCGCCCAACAGGGTCTTGTCAGCTTGAAGAACCGCTGGGAGACAGCGGGAGTCACGCTTGCGATCGATGCCGTGGGCACCACGGGATACGGCGAGGAGCTTTTCGCGCGCGCGTTCCACGCCGACTACCATACGGTCGAGACGGTCGCGCACGCCCGCGCCGCGTGCGCATGCGTTCCCGATGCGACCTTCGTGCTCGATATCGGCGGACAGGATATGAAGGCCATCTGGCTCAACCACGGCGTGCTGACCGATATCGTCGTCAACGAGGCGTGCTCTGCGGGCTGCGGCTCGTTCCTCGAGGGTTTTGCCAAAAACCTCGGAATAGCCGTTGAGGATATCGCGACCGAGGCATTTTCGTCCAAAGCCCCCGCCGTTCTCGGCAGCCGCTGCACGGTGTTCATGAACAGCAGCGTCGTTTCCGAGCAGCGGCGCGGTAAGGGTCCGGGCGACATCATGGCCGGTCTCTGCCGGTCGATTATCGAGAACGTGTTCACCAAGGTCATTCGCGTTTCAAATCTCAACCGTCTGGGCGACAAGGTCGTCGTCCAGGGCGGCACGTTCCGAAACGACGCGGTGCTGCGCGCATTCGAGCAGTATCTGGGCAAACCCGTCACGCGTGCGCCCCACCCGGGGCTGATGGGCGCTATCGGTATCGCCCTGCTCGCGCGCGAGGAATGCCGCAAGGGCGACGCCGGCACGTCGTTTATCGGGCTCGATGCCGTGGAGCGCTTCGAGCATCGCGAGTTCGGCGGCGTTACCTGCCGTCGGTGCAACAACCGCTGCCAGCGCGCGGTCGTGGCATTTGGCGACGGCTCGCTTTACGTCACGGGCAATCGCTGCCCGCGCGGCGGCGCCATCTCATGGGATGAGCTCGTGCGCGAGGTTCCCGCGGCGGAGGAGCTGCGTCCGCAGGGTGCTTGCGAGGCACAGGCACCCGGCACGGGGCGCGACCGGACCGCGGCTGCCCCCAATCTCTTTGTCGACCGCGAGAAGCTGCTGTTCGAGTCGTACCCCACGGTTCCCGTCAGCGGGGGGCGCGATGTCACGATCGGCATTCCCCGTGTGCTCGAGTTCTGGGACACCATGCCGTTCTGGTCGACGTTCTTCAGCACGCTCGGCTTTAAGGTGCGCGTCTCGGGACGCAGCACCAAGGCGATGTACGAGCGCGGTCTGGCGCACGTCACATCCGACACCGTGTGCTTCCCGGCCAAGCTCGTCCACGGGCACATCCGCAATCTCGTCGACGCCGGCGTCGACCGCATCTTCATGCCCATCATCACGACGGTGCCCACCGAAAACGCCGCCTCTACCAGCGAGTGGATGTGCGCCGTCGTAAAGGGATACCCCTACGTGATGAGCAATTCCGATAACCCGGAGGAGCGTTTCGGCGTTCCGTTCGATACGCCGCTGTTCCACTGGTACGACGAGGGCGACCGAAACCGCCAGCTCAAGGCGTGGTGCAAGGAGACCTTCGATATCGATGCCGACCTGGTTGCCAAGGCGACCGAGCAGGCGGACCGCGCGCAGGAGACGTTTGAGAACCAGCTGCAGCTGCGCGGCAGGCAGGTGCTCGAGAACGTGCGCGAGGACGGCGGCTACGCGGTGGTGATCGCTTCGCGCCCGTACCACAACGACCCGCTGGTCAACCACGGGCTGCCCAAGCTCTTCTCTGAGCGCGGCATCCCCGTGCTGACGCCCGATGCGGTGCCGGGGGTCTGCAACGTCGATCTTTCCAACAGCCGCATCGACATCGTGAACAACTACCATGCGCGCATGCTGTCGTGCGCGGTCATCGTCGCATCGACGCCCGAGCTCGAGCTCGTGCAGATGGGCAGCTTCGGCTGCGGCCACGATGCGTATCTCACCGACGAGATCGCGCGCATGATGGGCGAGATGGGCTCCAAGGTTCCGATGATGATCAAGCTCGATGAGAGCGACGTCGCCGGTCCCATGGGCATTCGTGTGCGTTCGTTTATCGAGTCGGTCAACCGTCGTCGCGCGGAGGAGCGTGCCGAGGGCGCCCGGGTGCACGCGGTCCATCCGCTCGACGACCCGTATAAGGTCAAGTACACCAAGCGCGACCGGCACGACAAGATCGCGCTGGTCCCCAACACCTCCCATGCGTTCTGCAGGCTCATGACCGCGGCGATGCGCAATCAGGGCGTGCGCGCCGAGGCCCTTGATATCGGGCGCGAGGATGCCATCCGCCTGGGCAAACGCTATGTGCACAACGACATCTGCTTCCCCGCGCAAATCGTGATCGGCGAGGCGCTCGCGGCACTCGAGAGCGGTAAGTACGACCCGCACGACGTCGCCGTGGTGACTGGCAAGTATATCGGCGACTGCCGCCTGACGCACTACATGCCCCTGCTGCGCCGCGCGCTCGACGACGCGGGATACGACTATGTCCCGGTGCTCACCAACGACGACGTCGATGCCCACAATGCGCATCCGGGCTTCAAGCTCGGCCTTGGCCCGAGCATCCAGATCGCCTACGGTCTTCCCATGATCGATGCCCTCGAGGCCATGCTTAGGCGCATCCGTCCCTACGAGCTCGAGAAGGGCGCGGCGGACGCTGCGTTCGACCGCGCGCTCGATGAGGTTATCGAGGGCATGGAGCGCTCCGGGCTGAGAGGCCAGGCGACGGGCTTCAAACGCGCGCTTGCGATCATGGACGCCGTTCCGTACGACCGCTCGAACCCGCATCCGACCGTTCTCATCGTGGGCGAGTACCTGCTCAATTTCCATCTCGGCGCCAACCACGAGATTGAGCGCTACCTCGAGGACAACGGGCTCGAGGTCATCGAGGCGCGCATGACCGACGTGATCCGCAAGACCTATTTCTACAAGCATGCGCAGTCGCGCGAGTTCCACGTCGACCTGTCGCTGCCCGAAAAGGCCTGGTACGCCACGGCGGACAACCTGTTCGAGCTCGCGCACGACCGTTGCGACCGCCTGGGCGCGGCGAGCCCGCTCTACGAGCCGCCGACGCGCATGCCCGAGCTCGTGCGCGCGAGCGATAAGATCCTGCACCATACGTTCGATGCGGGCGAGGGCGTGCTGATTCCGGCGGAGATCCTCGAGCACGCCAAGCGCGGCTGCCGCAACTTCGTGATCCTGCAGCCGTTCGGGTGTCTGCCCAACCATGTCGTGGGGCGCGGGCTCATCCATGCGCTCAAGGAGCAGTATCCCACGGCGCAGTTCCTGCCGCTCGACTACGATCCCGACGTGAGCTTCGCCAACGTGGAGAACCGTCTTCAGATGCTCATCATGAACGCCAAGGCGCAGGGGTGCGGTGAGGCGCATGGCGAGACCGCGTAAGGACGCCGATGCGCCCGATGCACGCACCCGTATCATCGAGGCGTTTTGGGAGCTCATCGAGAACAACAGCATCTTCGAGCTGTCGGTTGGCGAGGTGACCCGCGCCGCCCAGTGCAATCGCGGAACGTTTTACTACTATTTTCACGATTTCGATGAACTCGTCGCCATCGCCATAGCCCAGCTGCTGCAGGATAACGAGCTCATCACCGATGCCCTCTGGCATTTTTCGAGCGAGGGCGACCTTTCGGCGTTCGACCGGCGCGACGTCCGCTGCCTGCTGCGGCGCATCGTCATCACCATGAGGGCGGGTGCCGCCGAGCAGGTCGTGCAGGGCATCCATACGATCATCATCGACCGCGTGAGAGAGATCGTCCACCCCGACGGAGAAGAGCTCAAGGCAGATTCGAGCTTTGCGGTGGGCTTTCTGGTCTCGGGCATCATGGGCTTTGTGATGGCGGTCGGCTTTGCCCGGGAGGGCGGCGAGGAGATAGACCTCGAGCAGCCGGGGGACAGCGCGTGCGCGTACCTGAGGGCGGTCGCCATGCAGACGGTGGAAACGGTCGCGCAAGTCGAGGGCGTCGATACATCCGAGCTGCTCGAACGCGTCTCCAAGGAGGCCGATGCCTATCGCGCATCGCGTGCGACGAGTCCCGACGTGGTGAAAGACGCCTAGGGTTTCTCTTGCGGGGCGCCTGTCGCGCATCGCGCGGTGAGTCCCGCGATGCGGTCATAACCTGCATTCATGTGAGCCGGGTTTATAGATATTCCTCCAGCTGTTAACATAGACAACCTGTGGGTAAAGAGACAAAAGCGCCGCCGACGGGCGGGCGTTTTGATTTCGATGAACTCATGTAAGGAAACGAGCATGTTAGATAGATTTACCGATCGAGCGCGCAAGGTCATGTCGATGGCCAAACAGGAGGCGCTCGATCTGCACTCAAATAAGGTGGGCACCGAGCACCTGCTGCTCGCACTCGCCAAGGAGGACGAGGGCATCGCTGCCGAGGCGCTGCGCTCGCTTGATATCTCCTACGACGACATCATGGACACCCTCAAGGAGGTCCAGACCACGGTTCCCGAGCCCAGTGAGGAGACCGAGGCGGCCAAGCTCGCCTTTACGCCGCTCGTCATTAGTGTGATGGAGCGTTCATTCCGCGTGGCGCGTGAGAACAACCAGACCTACGTGTCGACCGAGCACTTGCTGATCGGAATCGTCGAAGAGGGCAACGGCATGGCCATGGACATCCTCATGCGCCTGGGTGTGTCGTCCGCCTCCATCAAAAAGGCTATCGAGAAACTCACTGCCAAGGACCAGGACAAGAAGCGTCCGCTCGCCGGCGCCGGTGCTGGTCGCCCCGGTGCGGGCCTGCCGTTCTTTAGCGGCTCGGATACCTCTCAGCAAAAGGGGAGTGGCACCGATACGCTTAAGCAGTTCGCGACCAACCTCACGCAGAAGGCGCGCGACGGCGAGCTCGACCCTGTAATCGGTCGCGAAAAGGAAGTCCAGCGTATGATGGAAATTCTTTCGCGCCGCACCAAGAACAATCCGCTCATTCTGGGCGACCCCGGCGTGGGCAAGACGGCCATCGTCGAGGGCCTGGCTCAACAGATTGCAGCCGGCAACGTGCCCGAGAACCTCATGAACCAGAATATCTGGACGCTCGACCTGCCGGGCCTCGTGGCGGGTGCCAAGTATCGCGGCGAGTTTGAGGAGCGCCTCAAGAACGTGATCCAGGAGGCCACCGAAGCCGATGACGTCATCCTGTTTATCGACGAGATGCACACCATCATCGGTGCCGGTTCTGCCGAGGGCTCCATCGACGCGAGCTCCATGCTCAAACCCGTGCTCGCGCGCGGTGCCTTTCAGATTATCGGTGCCACCACGGCCGAGGAATTCCGCAAGTACCTCACCAAGGACCCGGCCTTTGAGCGTCGTTTCCAGACCATCGATGTCGAGGAGCCGAGCGTCGAGGACACGGTCAAGATCCTGACCGCGCTCAAGCCGCGCTACGAGGAGCACCACCATGTGCGCTACACGCAGGGCGCTATCGAGGCCGCCGCAAACCTTTCCAACCGCTACATCCAGGATCGCTTCCTGCCCGATAAGGCCATCGACCTCATCGACGAGGCCGGTGCCCGCGCTCGCATCGCCGCGAATCGCGCGCCCGAGCCGGTGCGCGAGGCCGAGCATCGCATAGAGGAGCTCAAGGCCGCCGCGCAGGAGGCCACCGAGAGCGACGACATGAACAAGGCCGCCGAGATCACCGAGCAGCAGAAGGCCGCCGAGATTGAACTCGCCGAGGCCAAGGCCGCCTGGACCGCCGAGCTCGACGCCAGCCCGCTCACCATCGATGTCTCTCAGATCGCCGACATCGTGTCCGTGACTTCGGGCGTGCCGGTGTCCTCGCTTACCGAGAGCGAGAGCCGTCGCCTGCTGCAAGCCGAAAGCGTGCTCAAGACGCGCATCATCGGTCAGGATGAGGCTGTCGAGGCAGTTGCCAAGGCCGTGCGCCGCAGCCGTTCGCCGCTCAAGGACCCGCGTCGCCCCGGCGGCAGCTTTATCTTCCTGGGTCCCACCGGCACGGGCAAGACCGAGCTCGCCAAGACGCTCGCCGAGTACCTCTTTGGCAGCAAGGATGCACTCATCAGCTTCGACATGTCCGAGTTCGGTAGCGAGTTCGAGGTCTCCAAGCTCATCGGTAGCCCTCCGGGTTACGTCGGTCACGACGAGGGCGGCCAGCTCACCAAGGCCGTTCGTCGCCACCCGTACTCGGTCGTGCTGTTCGACGAGATCGAGAAGGCGCATCCCGACATCTTCAACATCCTGCTGCAGGTGCTGGAGGAGGGTCGTCTGACCGATAGCCAGGGCAAGACGGTTGACTTCCGCAACACCGTGATCATCATGACGTCCAACGTGGGCGCCCGCGAGATTGCGCAGGATGCGAGCGTTGGCTTTGGCACCACCGGCGAGCAGGGTCTTACCTCGAGCGAGATTAAGGGTCGTGCGATGGGCGAACTTAAGCGCCTGTTCCGCCCCGAGCTGCTCAACCGTATCGACGACATCGTGGTGTTCCAGAAGCTTTCGGGCGAGAATCTGACCAAGATCGCGCACCTGCTGGTGGACGACCTGCGTCAACGCCTGATTGCCAACGGCATGAACATCAAGCTCACCGATGCGGCCTACGACAAGATTGTGGCCGAGGGCACCGACCTCACCAATGGCGCGCGTCCGCTGCGCCGTGCCATCCAAAAGCTCATTGAGGACCCGCTGTCCGAGGAACTGCTGGCCGGTGAGTGGGGCGAGGGCGATACCGTTCAGTGCGATGTGGCCGACGGCAAGTTTGTCTTTAGTCACGGCACGGGCGAGATTCCGGCACCGCGTCCGGCGGGCACGCTCGGTGGCGATACCGCCCCGGCGGCTCCGCACACCGGCAACGTCGCGCCCGTGAGCGGCGGCGTGACCTCGGGCCCCGGCGGCATGATGCAAGCCGGTTCCGGCGCGCTGTAGGGCGTGGCGACAATTTGATACGCGCAATCGAGGCGCTCCGGAAAGGGCGCCTCGATTTGTAGAGCTGCGGAAGTTGTGACCGTTACGCTATACGGTCCACCGTTAGCCGATGATGCGAGGGCGCTCGGCGTTTTCGACTGGTTTATGCACACAAAGTCTGGGAATATACAAGTCGCATGTCTTACTGTCTAACCA
Organism: Collinsella aerofaciens ATCC 25986; assembly: GCF_964239575.1. Taxonomy (GTDB): domain Bacteria; phylum Actinomycetota; class Coriobacteriia; order Coriobacteriales; family Coriobacteriaceae; genus Collinsella; species Collinsella aerofaciens_BQ. The sequence continues at coordinate 89,619 of NZ_CAXSQQ010000002.1, read as the reverse complement.
GTTGCGCCAAGGAGGCACCATGGACTACAAGATTACCGGCTACGAGCCCGCCCAGCTGTTCCATTTCTTTGAGGAGGTCAGCGCGATCCCCCGTGGGTCTGGCAACGAGAAGGGCATCAGCGATTTCCTGGTCGCGTTTGCCAAGGAGCGCGGTCTCGATGTGTATCAGGACGAGGTCTACAACGTCATCATTCGCAAGCCCGCATCTGCCGGCGCCGAGAATGCCCCGACCGTGATGCTGCAGGGCCACATCGATATGGTGTGCGACAAGTTGGGCTCCGTTGAGCACGACTTTACGACCGATGGTATCGACCTGGTCGTCAAGGACGGCGTCCTTACCGCCAACGGCACCACCCTGGGCGCCGACAATGGTATCGCCGTCGCGCTTATGCTTACTGTGCTCAACGACGATTCGATTGCCCATCCGGCCCTCGAGTGCGTGTTCACCATCGACGAGGAGACCGGCCTGGTTGGCGCCGAGACGCTCGACAAGTCCCAGATCAGCGCCCGCACCATGATCAACCTCGACTCCGAGGAGGAGGGCGTTGCCACCGTCAGCTGCGCCGGCGGCGTCGTCGTTACCTACACCTGCCCCATCGTGCGCGAGCACAAGACCGGTAGCACCCTCACGCTCGACATTTCCGGTCTGTTGGGCGGCCACTCCGGCAGTGATATCAACCTGGAGCGCGGCAACGGAAACCTCATCATGGCCCGCATCATCGACCGCCTGATGGTCGCCGGCGAGCCCGCCATCGTCAGCTTCAACGGCGGCACCAAGGACAACGCCATCAACCGTGAGTGCAAGGCCGTTCTGGTCTATGCCGATCACGCTGCCGCCGAGGCCGCGGCCCAGATCGCAAAGGGCATCATCGCCGACGTCACTGCCGAGCTCGAGGTCTTCGACCCCGGCTTTACCTGCACCGTCGAGATTGCCGACGACGCCGAGGTCGAGGCCATGGACGAGAAGTCCGCGCTTGCCCTCATCCGCGCCCTGCGTCTTGCCCCTAACGGCGTGATTCGCCGCAACGTCGCCACCGACGGCTCCGTCGAGGTTTCCTCCAACATCGGCGTGGTCGCCACCTCCGATGACGAGGTCAAGATTATGCTGTCCCCGCGCTCCTCGATCACCTCGCTGCAGAACGAGTTCAAGGACCGCCTGCAGACGCTTGCCGATGTCCTGGGCTTCGACGCCAAGTTTGAGTTCGAGTATCCCGGCTGGAGCTATGCCGAGCATTCGCCGGTCCGCGAAGTCTTTGTCGAGAGCTATCGAGAGCTCTTTGGCTCCGAGCTGCGCATCGAGTCCATTCACGCCGGCCTTGAGTGCGGCCTGTTTGCCGAGGCTCTGCACGGCCTGGACGCCATCGCCGTGGGCCCGACGCTCTCCGATGTCCATACCCCGGACGAGAGCATGGAGCTCGCTTCTGCCGAGCGCTTCTACGAGCTGCTCATCGACGTCCTCAAGCGCCTCGCTGCGTAAAGGTTGCGCTAGCAGCAGTCCGAGCCACGTGCTAGCGGATTGCAAATGACATTATGAGAGGGGGCACCCGGTCTTTTGCGACGGGTGTCCCCTCTCTTTTGTTTGATAATTGCGAAATTAAGGCCACCTAGTCCATTTCTGCCTTGATGAGGTCGAGGGTGCGCTGGCAGTTTTCGCGGACGGGGCCGAGCATATGCTCGCGCAGGTCCGCCATGCCGGGCAGGTCGGCGTATTCGTCCATGACCTCTTCCATGCAAATGGGCACCTCGTAGGCGAGGTCCATCATGGTCGCAAAGCAAAACTTCTCGGATAGCCCGGCATCGGTGAGTGCCGCCTCCAGCGCGGGGTCGCCCATACCGTGGTATCGGCGGATAGCGCCTGGACCGATGCGCCCCACACGATTTTCGCCGCCAACGCTCATGGCAAGGCGCGCCCGGCGGCGCATGCGCTCGTATGCCAGCCCCGATGCGACATCGTACATGGGTGCGAGCGCCGCGTTTGTGCCTTTGCCAAGGATGAGCGAGTAGTTTTTAGCGTGTGCGTCAGGCGCTCCGATAATGGCGTTATAGAACAACATATAGGTAAAAAGCACAAGATTCATGTGGTGGGGGACTGTGTTAATCAGTCGTTCTTGGATGTCTCGTGTAGTTGGTCCTCCGTCGGCGGTGTATTTCTGGATTGGCAATACACCGAGCGCCTGGCAAAAGTCCTCCTGATGCAGCCTTTCGATATTTCCGCTGCTATTGACCATTCTGTCGTACCGTTCAACGACGAGCGCGGCTTCGTCTTCAAATGTGTAATAGGAGACGTTGGCAGTTGGAATGCCAACACGCCGAGCCGTTTTCATGCAGACGAATTCGTTTAAGGCCTGATGTTTGAACCCAACGACACCATTTTTGAAGATATGGGTAGTGGGGGATGACCCTAGACATTCGCACCATTGGCCATCATGCCAAGCTAGTGCAAATTTGCCTTGATTGCCGCCCAGGGACCAGCTTTCGTTGGAGCCCATCCATGTCTCTCTTTCGTCATCGCGAATTGCTTTGAGCTTGTGAGCGATTTGAGAATTGGTAAGCGGGCGGTATGCCGAGACCCTGCCGCGGGCGGCGTCTAATTGATCGGCTCGACAAAACTGAACGGCCCCCGCGCAGTCTAGACCGATATGGCACAAGAGGGCGACGGGGTTGTTGGATGCAACATCATGCTCGGTGGCAATAGCGCGACGCTGCTCTTGACTGTCGGGCAAAAGGCCAAATAGGAACGGGCGGACGATGCTATGGCCATACGTGCGATTGGAAAGCGGCATTGTTAGCGATAACGGTGCTCCGCGATAGGTTGGGGCGTATGCAAAGCTGCAGAGTCCATGCTCGTCTTGGCGGAGAGTGCCGGCGATTTCGCCACAAATGAGGGTCGCGAGCTCCATCTCTGCCATTTATTTCACAACCTTGCAGCCAAAGGAGAGGTTTGAAGTGCCGGAAAGGCCTTGCTCGGCTGCGATTTGGGCCAGCAAGGCACCATAGGAAGATGGCGTTCCTTGTCGAGTGGGTCGTCTGCCTGCGCTTGGCTTTGGCAGGGTATTCGAGTTCGCGATAGGGAGGTTCACTATCGTCGTCGGATGTTCGGAGGGCGATGCGATGGAGTCGTTATCGCTTTGCGCGAAGAGACCAATGCCGAGTGCGTTAAAGACGGTCAGCAACTTGTCGAGTCGAATGCCGGTGGCGTCTCCTAGCTCGAGCGATGCGAGCAGGCGTTCCGAAACACCGGCTTTTTTAGCGAGGGCGGCACGGGTGATCCCCTGCGCCTCGCGCGCCTGACGCACGTAGATGCCGGCTTGGCGCGGCGTGGTGATGGGAAGGGTATCCATGGCAATCTCCTAACGTGCAGACTTTTGCATATCAGTATGACATGCAAAAGTCTGCATGAAAAGGCCTCATGCAAAACTCTGCATGAGGCCTCATACGGACGTTTAGTTTTGAAGGGTGTTTTACAGCACCAAAATCCCCAGGTGCTCCAGCAAAATCTTGAGGCCGATGAGGATGAGCACGACGCCGCCCACGATGGTGGCGGGTTTTTCGTAGCGCTCGCCAAAGGTGTGGCCGATCGCTACGCCGGCGACGGAGAAGATAAACGTTGTGACTCCGATAAGCGATACAGCGGGAACGATGTCAACCGAGAGCGCAGCAAATGAGATGCCCACGGCCAGGGCGTCGATTGAGGTGGCGATAGCCAGAATCAGGTACTCACCCAGGTCAATCTTTTCGGCATCCTTGCCGTCGCTCTCGTCCTCATCCTCGTCTTCGGTAAAGGCCTCCCACAGCATTTTGCCGCCGATAAAGGCCAAAAGGATAAAGGCGATCCAATGGTCGATGGGTCCGATGATGCTCATGAATTGACTGCCGAGCGCCCATCCGATTACGGGCATGCCGGCCTGGAAGCCGCCAAAGAACAGGCCGAGCACTACGGCGACCTTAAGGTTGATCTTCTTCATGCCAAGGCCCTTGCAGATGGATACGGCAAAGGCGTCCATCGAAAGGCCGATAGCGAGCAATACGAGCTCTGCGAGTCCCATAGTCTGGCTCCCTTTCTGCGGGCGGGCCCGCGTGTACCTCTTGGGGGAGTAACAAAAAAGACCCGTGGCGTACGCGTTGTGCGCACAGCCACGAGTCTCGTTCATTAAGGCAAGCCAGACCGCATCGGCCAGTATGTTGACTTGCCGCGCCACCGGAGGCGAACCCGGTCACGCGACTACTCCCTCATTTATGCGAATCCCGATGCTACCACATAAGCAGCTCATTTGGATTGGGGCTCTCAGCTGTGTTCGCTCATTCTGTAAGCATCGGATTTTGCGGGCGTCACAGGGGCAAACCGTGAGAAACTTATTGACGTTTATGGAGCGTATACGATGGGAGCGATGCCTTGGATAAGAACGAGCTGCAAAAGCGTATGGAACAGGCCATTCGCCTGACGGCACCTGGCCAGCCGATCCGCACCGCCCTCGACATGATCATTGCCGGTCACCTGGGTGCCCTTATCTGCGTCGGCGACACCGAAAACGTGCTCGCTGCCGGTAACGACGGCTTCCCGCTCAACATTTCGTTTACCTCGAACCGCCTGTTCGAGCTTTCCAAGATGGACGGTGCCATCGTTATCGATGGCGACCTCACCCAGATCCTGCGCGCCAACTTCCACCTCAATCCCGATCCCTCGCTTGCCACGAGTGAGACGGGCATGCGTCACCGCACCGCCGCTCGCATGTCGGTGCTCACCGACGCCATCGTGATCTCGGTTTCGGCTCGTCGTGCCGTCGTCAACGTGTACGTCCACGGTAAGAGCTACGAGATTCAGCCTGTCACCACCATCATGAGCTCGGTCAACCAGCTCGTTGCCACGCTCCAGACCACCCGTCAGTCGCTCGATCGCTCCCTGCTGCGCCTGACGGCCCTCGAGCTCGACGACTACGTTACGCTCGCCGACATTACCGGTATTTTCTCGAGCTTCGAGATCATGCAACAGGCAAAGACCGAGCTTAAGGATTGCATCGTCAAGCTGGGTAACCAGGGCAAGCTCGTGCAGATGCAGCTCGAGCAGCTCGCGGGCTCCAGCATGGATACCGAATACGACTTGATGATCCGCGACTACGCAAGCGATTCCTCCGAGGCAAACGCCGAGAAGATTCGCGCCGAGCTGAGCCGCATGACGCCTAAGGACCTGTCCGACCCGCAGCACGTGGCGGCAGTTCTGGGCTATGACGACCTGGACGAGGACTCCGTCATGACGCCGCTGGGCCTGCGCACGCTTTCGCGCGTGTCCGTCGTGCGCGACGGCGTGGCCGAGAAGATCGTCGACGAGTACGGCTCGCTGCAGGAGCTCATGGATGACATCAGCGAGGATCCGGAGCGCCTGGGCGACTTTGGCGTCAACAACCCTGCCATTCTTGCGGACTCCCTGTACCGCATGAAGGGCACCAAACAAGGGAACGCATAATGGCGCCCGTATGCGCCGTGGTCGTTGCCGGTGGCAGCGGCCAGCGCTTTGGTAACCCCGGTGGCAAGCAGCTCGTCAATGTAGCGGGCCGTCCGCTTATGAGCTGGTCCATCCGCGCGTTTGACCGTAGCGATAAGGTCGGCCACATCGTGGTGGTTTGCCCTGCCGAGCGCCGTGCCGAGATGCGCCGCCTGGCCATCGACCCGTTTGACTATGACACGCCCATCAGCTTTGCCGATGCCGGCGATACCCGTCAGGATTCCACCCGTGCCGGCGTGCATGCGGTTCCGGCGGGCTTTGAATACGTCGCCATTCACGACGGCGCTCGTCCGCTCATTACCACCGAGGCCATCGATCACGCTATCGACGTGCTGGTGAGTGACCGCGCCCTTGATGGTGTCGTGTGCGGTCAGCCCGCGATCGACACGCTCAAGATCGTTGACGGCGACAATATCGTCGAGACTCCGCCGCGTGAGCTCTACTGGGCCGCGCAGACGCCGCAGATCTTTAGCGTCGATGCTATGAAGCGCGCCCATGCCGCGGCGATTGCCGAGGGCTTTATCGGTACCGACGATTCATCGCTGGTCGAGCGCATGGGCGGGCGCGTCCGCTGTGTCCAGAGCCCGCGCGACAACCTTAAGGTGACGGTGCCCGAGGACCTGCGTCCCGTAACTGCGATTCTGCTTGGCCGCATGGCCGAGGGAGAGGACCTTCCCCATGTTCAGTAACCTGCGCATTGGCCACGGCTACGACGTCCACCGTTTGGTGGAGGGGCGTCGATGTATCATCGGCGGGGTCGACATTCCCTACGAGCGCGGCCTGCTGGGCCACTCGGATGCCGATGTGCTCGCGCACGCCTTGGCCGACGCCATTCTGGGCGCCTGCCGCGGGGGAGACATTGGCAAGCTGTTCCCCGACACCGATCCCACCTATGAGGGCGCTGATTCGATGGTACTGCTTGCTCGCGTGATGGACTATGCGCGCGAGCTGGGCTTTGAGTTTGTCGATGCCGATTGCACTATTGCCTGCCAGCAGCCCAAGATCACCCCGCACCGCGATGCCATGCGCGCCAATCTTGCCCATGCCCTGGGCGTCGATGTCGAAAACGTGGGCGTCGCCGCCACTACGACCGAAAAGCTCGGTTGGGAAGGTCAGGGCGAGGGAATCGGCGCCTGGGCCGTCTGCCTGCTACAGAAAACCGTTAAGGAGTAACGAATGCGTATCTACAACAGCGCTACCCATAAAAAGGAAGAGTTCCAGCCCATCGAGTCCGGCAAGGTCCGCATGTACGTGTGCGGCCCCACGGTCTACGACAACATCCACATCGGCAACGCCCGCACGTTCATCAGCTTTGACGTAATCCGCCGCTGGCTCATCGCGAGCGGCTACGAGGTCACGTTCGCCCAGAACCTCACCGATGTCGATGACAAGATCATCAAGCGCGCCAACGAGCAGGGCCGCACTGCCGCCGAGGTCGCGACGGAGTTCTCCGACAGGTTCATCGGCGTCATGCGCGCTGCCAACGTGCTCGATCCCGATGTGCGCCCCCGCGCCACCAAGGAGATCGGCCCCATGATCGCCATGATCAAGACGCTTATCGAGCAGGGCCACGCTTACGCAGCCGATAACGGCGATGTGTACTTTGCCGTGCGCAGCGATCCCAACTATGGCCAGGTCTCGGGCCGCAACATCGACGACCTTATGGTCGGCGCGCGCATCGAGGAGAACGAGGACAAGAACGACCCGCTCGACTTTGCCCTGTGGAAGGCCGCCAAGCCCGGCGAGCCCAGCTGGCCGAGCCCCTGGGGCGAGGGCCGTCCCGGTTGGCACACCGAGTGTGCCGCCATGGTGCATCGCTACCTGGGTACCCCGATCGACATCCACGGCGGCGGCTCCGACCTTTCCTTCCCGCATCACGAGAACGAGTGCGCCCAGGCCACCTGCGCCTGGCACCAGGGCTTCTCCAACACCTGGATGCACACGGGCATGCTGCTGGTAGACGGCGAGAAGATGTCCAAGTCGCTCGGCAACTTCTTTACGCTGGCCGAGGTCCTGGAGCAGCACTCCGCTGCCGCCCTGCGCCTGCTGATGCTGCAGACGAGCTATCGCTCGCCGCTCGACTTTTCTTGGGAGCGCCTGGAGGGTGCCGAGAACTCGCTCACGCGTATCGCCGGTACGGTCGAGAACCTGCGCTGGGCCGCGAACCATGCGACGGCCGACGCCGATGCGGCAGCATCCGAGGCGTTTGCCGCCAAGGCCGCCGAGACCCGTGCCACCTTTAAGGAGTGCATGGACGACGACTTTAACACCGCTGGTGCCATGGGCGCCGTCTTTGGCTTTGTAACCGAGTGCAACCAGTATCTGGAGCAGGCGGGCGACGCTGCCGACAAGGCCGCCGCGCTTGCCGCCGCCGACACGCTGGCCGAGCTGCTCGATACGCTTGGCGTCGAGCTTCCCGAGCCCAAGGTCGAGCTGCCGCTGGGCCTGCTGGGCGTTGCCGCCGGCCTGGTCGCCTACACGGGCGACGACGTGGACGAGGCAGCTTCCAAGATTCTCGAGGCCCGCGCCGAGGCCCGTGCCGCCAAGAACTGGGATCTGGCCGACGCCATCCGCGACCAGCTCAAGGACCTCGGGCTGACGATCGAGGATACCGCCGCCGGCACTCGTATTAAGAGTCTCTAGTATTTGTCGACCGTTCGAGGTGCGGCAGATTGCCTTGAAAGAGGAGGGCATAGACCTGGTGGTCATGCCCGACGATTGAAAGGCAAGGTGCCGTGGCTCGGACGGTCGATTCTTGTTCGTTATCTTTTTAAGGAGGCCGTTTTATGGCCGACAATCGCAAGCGTGCACCGCGTGGAGGCAAGCAGGCTGCTTCTGGCTCGCGTCCGATTCGCCGCAACGACCGCGCTGCCGCTCCCAAGGGCCAGCGCGAGCGCTCCCAAGCCCAGGCTGCACGTCCGCAGCGAGATCGCAACCGCGACAACGTTCAGGCTCCCAAGGGCGAGTTTATCGAAGGTCGTCGTGCAGCCGCCGAGGCGCTGCGCACTGGTTTTCCCATCAAGTGCGCGCTCATTGCCGAGGGCGGGGAGCGCGATGCCGCCTTGTCGCGCCTGGTCGACGACCTCAACGCCGTGGGTGTCCGCATTAAGTATGTGCCGCGCGCGCAGCTCGACGCACTGTCGAGCCACGGCGCTCACCAGGGCATCGCGCTCGAGGTTGGCAACTTCCCCTATGCCGATGTCGCCGATATTCTCGACCGCGCAGGCGAGGGCCCGGCACTTGTCGTGGTGCTCGACCACGTGACTGACGACGGCAACTTTGGCGCCATCGTGCGCTCCGCCGAGGTTGTGGGCGCGGCGGGCGTCGTCATTGCCAATAAGCGTGCCGCCGGCGTGACCGTGGGCAGCTATAAGACCTCAGCCGGTGCCGTCATGCATCTGCCTATCGCGCAGGTTCCCAATATCGCCCGTGCGCTCGACGATTTTAAGGCCGCTGGTTTTTGGGTGGGCGGTGCTTCCGAGCACGCCGAAGGCAGTTGCTGGGATGCTCCTTTCGAGGGCCGCGTGGCGCTCGTCATGGGCTCCGAGGGCGACGGCATCTCGCGTCTGGTGCTCGAGAAATGCGACTTTTTGACCAAGCTTCCCCAGCGCGGTATGACCGAGAGCCTCAATGTTGCCCAGGCGACCACGGCGCTGTGCTTTGAGTGGCTGCGCCGCAACGCCGGCGAGCTGATGGGGGAGGAGTAGCGCATGTCCAAAAAGAACCGTGCCAAGTCCAAGGCCAAGCGCTTTGGCGAGGGCTCGGCCAAGCCGATTGTTTCGGCCGCGACCTATGGCGTGGGCGGCAATGCGTTTGCGCAGGCTATCGCCGACCCAGTCTCGACGGTGCACTCCAACAAGCCCGAGCTGCTGGTGGTCGACGGTTACAACGTGATCCACTGCACGCCGCGCTACGAAAAGCTCGTGTACGACCATTCCGACGATCCGTATTCCAGCGACGTTCACGATATGGCGCGCACGGCGCTCATTAATGACGTAGCTGCGTTTGCCCAGGGCCGCTACGAGGCCGTGATCGTATTTGACGGCGCGGGCAATATCTCCAGCGAGCGCCCCAACCTACCGGCCCGCGGTGTGCGCATTGAGTTTTCGCCGACGGGTGTTTCGGCCGATACCGTGGTGCAGAAGCTCTGCATCGAGGCGCGCGAGGAAGGCCGCGCGTGTTCTGTAGTGTCGAGCGACGGCACGATCCAGGCCGTCGTCATGGGCAAGGGCGTTACGCGCATCTCGAGCCGTATGCTGGTGGACGAGATCAAACAGATCGACAACGACGTGCACGAGGCCGAGGAAGCTCCACAAATCAAGATGACTCTGGGCAGTCGCCTGAGCCCCGATGCCCTGGCCAAGCTCAAGGCCCTGCGCGGGAGGTAGGGAAGTTGGCGGGGCAATGCTGCCTCGCTAACTCCATTCAGCGATGTCGATCATTCTTTCGAGGCGCCACGTTAGCGCCTCTTTTAGATATGGCAGCCTTGCCGTGAGCGCGTCGTTTCTGGAAAGAATCTCGATTGCCTCGTCAACGAAGCCTTCGAGTTTGTCGCAGTCAAACCAGCCCATGTCCTCGACGAGCAACATTTGTTTGGCGGGGCTTGAATGAAATTGTGCGCTGGTAAAACTGTGCTCTCCCGCCCTAAGCTCCTCTAGTGATATGTTGCACCAGAGCGATGAGCCCGAATCGAAGATGGGGGCAGGTCTGCAAGCTTGCGTGTTTACGTTTCGCACGAGGCCGAAGTTGCGCCAATGACGATCGTAGTTGGCAATGATGTCGTCACATACGATCATGCGGTCAAGGGCATCCTTGACGCCTGTCACCCCGAGCTCCTCGCAGTTTGCTACATATCGCTCGTAGTCGGTTAGCCGTTCATCTGCGTTTGCGTGCTGGTTTACATAGAACGCAGGGACATACTCTTCTTCATCAGTTAAGAAGACATCGCATGTGCTCAGGGCGGAAGTGCCCGTGCCCTCGAGCGAGTAAGGCACATAATCGCAGGCGTTTAGGATGCGACGGTGGAGCGCGGTCGCCACCAGCTCGTTATAAGGTTCCTGGTCCAGGTGCGCTCCTGCCTTATGCAGAATTCGACGTTCGCCCTCGCACGTCCAGTACTTTTGAAGATTGCCGTCCGAGGTGTTATCGGGCTTTGCGGCAGCCGCTTTTCCCTCTGGGGCAAAGGGTGCAATGGACAGCGAGACGTCATCAAAGGCGTTATTGAAGAAGTTGATATCCTCCCAGGTGAGACCGGAACCTTGGGGCCTAATCCAATACTGGTCGGATAAGGAGAGGCCGAGATTTCGCTGGACGAGTTCATCGGGAACATCGACTGCGGCTTCTGCAAGCAGGGAGGCTAGCCCAATGCGTGCGAGCGGGATACCGCGGCCGCGCCACCAGATGCGGAAGGAGTCTAGCGATATGGGGCTATTAGGGCCAAGTACTCCAATAGGGGCGTGGGCGTAATCGATGTCGGCACCGATGTGGGTAAAGTCTTTTCGCGATGTACTGTAGACCAGCTGAGCGACTTCGTACGTGCGGTTCATGAGGGTGAACGCGATCTCGCTCTTACCGTGGCCGCGGCGGGGACGTCCCCCCGTTTTGGTCACAGAGCGGAGTCGCGTGTCGACGCTGTCTTTGTCGATGAGCCATACACCAGAAGCCTTGCGGGCCTCAAGTGCTCCGTTTTTTATGAGCTCCTGCACCCTGCGCGGAGTGATGCCGAGCAGCTCGGCGGCTTCTTTGGTAGTAAGCATCGCGAAACCCTTCGCCAGAACGAATAGTTTTATATATAGCAATTCTAATTAAAACTATTCGTTCTGGCGAATGGTTTTAAGATTGAGGGCGCACTGACAGAAATGAACGGGCCTGGTACGCGTTGTTGCTGGATTTTGCATATTTGTATAACGCCGTGCGGCCTGTTGCGCCCCGTCCGCAATTCCTTTATTCTTAACACGCTTCGCGTGAAAGCGCCAAGTGTGCCAGTGTGGCGCAACGGTAGCGCAACTGATTTGTAATCAGTGGGTTGCAGGTTCGATTCCTGTCACTGGCTCCATGAGAGTTTCGGGCTCTGTTTCCTTGTGGGACAGGGCCCGTTTCTATTTATGTCGATAAGTCAGCGTGTTTGGCGCCAACCAAGCTTCAGGTTTGTCTCGATCCGTAACACGAGTGGGCTGAAGACCCTCCTTATAGTTACAGATCGAAACATTGCCAAGGGAAGGCCGATAACATCTCGATCCGTAACACGAAGAGGCTGAAAACCGTTCTTACTGTTACAGAATGAGACGTAAGCGGGGGTTTCTGCGAAACATCTCGATCTGTAACAGATAGGGGAGGAATAACCCTCTTACTGTTACAGGTCGAGACATAGGCCGGGGCGAGGTTGGTCATCGTCATCGAGCGTGGATTATCGGACACACGAGCGTGGAAAATCTTCCGCCTAGTGAATGAGCGTGGATAATCTGCCACTTTGGATTCGATGGCACGGCAAAGTGGGAGATTATCCACGCTCGATTTCAAACGGAAGAAAATCCACGCTCGATTTTGCCTGGGAAGAGCAATCTTCTGTCTGGGCAGCCCCGATCTCGACCTATATATAGGTGCAAATAAGCTGGTATCGAAGTTCGATACTGAAGGTGTACTCCACTACAGCAAAGTGTTACCTTGGGAAACGTCACCTCAGTATCCAAAACCACTGTCCTTCATATCCAAACTCAATAAAACCGCAGGTCACGGCTATATAGATACGCCCGGCACCGTGTATCTAGAGGTTTTCGTTGACAGCCCCCAAGGTGGCATCGTATTATCTTCTTCGTTCGCGGGGGCGACGGTCCAAAAGACCAAAGGACCTGCGGATACTTGAACGATTGGGAGTTTGCCCGAGTGGTTAATGGGGACGGGCTGTAAACCCGTTGGCTCTGCCTACATAGGTTCGAATCCTATAGCTCCCACCCGTCAAGTGCCTGTATAGCTCAGTCGGTAGAGCACTTCGTTGGTAACGAAGAGGTCACCAGTTCAAGTCTGGTTGCAGGCTCCATCCGGCGGTGTAGCTCAGTTGGTTAGAGCACACGGTTCATACCCGTGGCGTCACTGGTTCGAATCCAGTCACCGCTACCATAGGTAACACGGTGGCTTCTCAATAGTATGTTGAGAGGCCACTATGGTATAAAGGCAAAGTCCCGTCCGGGGACGACCTGTTAAGAGGAGGGCTTTATGGCCAAAGAGAAGTTTGAGCGCACTAAGCCGCATGTTAACATCGGCACCATTGGTCACGTCGACCACGGCAAGACCACGCTGACCGCTGCCATCACCAAGGTTCTCTCCGAGACCGAGGGCTGCAAGGCTGACTTCACTGCGTTCGAGAACATCGACAAGGCTCCCGAGGAGCGAGAGCGCGGCATTACGATTTCCGTCTCCCACGTTGAGTACGAGACCGCTGCCCGTCACTACGCTCACGTTGACTGCCCGGGCCACGCTGACTACGTCAAGAACATGATCTCCGGCGCTGCTCAGATGGACGGCGCTATCCTGGTCATCGCTGCTACCGACGGCCCCATGGCTCAGACCCGCGAGCACATCCTGCTCGCCCGTCAGGTCGGCGTTCCCTACATCGTCGTCTTCCTGAACAAGTGCGACATGGTCGACGATGACGAGCTCATCGACCTCGTCGAGATGGAGACCCGTGAGCTCCTCTCCGAGTACGATTTCCCCGGCGACGACATCCCCGTCATCCGTGGCTCCGCTCTGGGCGCTCTCGAGGGCGACGCCAAGTGGATGGACGCCATTCGCGAGCTCATGAAGGCCGTCGACGAGTACATCCCGACGCCTGCTCGTAACAACGACCTCCCGTTCCTGATGGCCGTTGAGGACGTTATGACCATCTCCGGCCGTGGTACCGTTGCTACTGGCCGTGTCGAGCGCGGTGAGCTCAAGCTCAACGAGCCCGTCGAGATCGTCGGCATCAAGGATACCCAGAACACCGTCGTTACCGGTATCGAGATGTTCCGTAAGTCCATGGACTTCTGCGAGGCTGGCGACAACGTCGGTCTGCTGCTCCGCGGCATCAAGCGTGAGGACATCGAGCGCGGCCAGGTTCTCTGCAAGCCCGGTTCGGTTACCCCGCACACCAAGTTCACCGGCGAGATCTACGTTCTGACCAAGGAGGAGGGCGGCCGTCACACCCCGTTCTTCGATGGTTATCGTCCTCAGTTCTACTTCCGTACCACCGACGTTACCGGTACGGTCAAGCTCCCCGAGGGCACCGAGATGGCTATGCCTGGTGACCACATCACCATCGAGGGCGACCTCATCCACCCGATCGCCATGGAGGAGGGCCTGCGCTTCGCTATCCGCGAGGGTGGCCACACCGTCGGTTCGGGCATCGTCTCCACGATCATTGAGTAAATTAGCTCTTTGATATAGCTGACTTAGAGAACCCGGCACTTATATGGGTGCCGGGTTCTTTTCTGCAATGGATATTGAGCCGTTGCTGGTGTCGAGAGGATCGATAATGGTCCTGGATGCACCGTCGATTAGCTCTCGATGGCTTCATTGATGTGTTCCAAATATGAATGGATCCACCGAGAACCAATTGACTCGAGGTTTTCATTGACAGCACTTACGTGGAGCTGATAAAGTAACAACTCGTGCCCGTACGGGGCGGAAATGAAAGGTTCAGGATACATGCGTACTCTAGTTACTCTTGCGTGCACTGAGTGCAAGCGCCGCAACTATACGACCACCAAGAACAAGTCGACCATGCCTGATCGTATGGAGATCAAGAAGTATTGCCCCTGGTGCCGTCACCACACGCTGCACAAAGAGACTCGCTAGTCTCTAGTCACATACGCCAGTAGTTCAATTGGTAGAGCATCGGTCTCCAAAACCGAGTGTTGAGGGTTCGAGTCCTTCCTGGCGTGCCAGTCATTATTCCGTAAGCTCCCACTTGGGGGCTTACGGTTTACTCATGTATAAGCGCATTGCGCGGAGGTAACCCAAATGGCCAACAAGAAGAACAAGAAGAAGGCTCAGCAGCCGGCACCTGCCAACAAAGCTGCCGCCAACTCCAAGGTTGAGGCCAAGAAGGCCGTTGCCAAGAAGAACGAGAAGGCTGCGAAGTCCAAGAAGAATGAGAAGCCTGGTTTCTTCGCCCGCACCAAGAAGTATTTCGCTTCGGTCAAGTCCGAGATGAAGCGTGTCACGTGGCCCGATAAGAAGGAGCTCGTAAACTACTCGGTTGTTGTTTGCGCTTCTCTGATCGTCGTCGGCGTCGTCATCGCTCTGCTCGATGCTGGCTTTGGCGAGGCTCTTGCTCTGTTCTCTGGATTGAGGGGCTAAACCATGTCTAAGCGTTGGTACGTCGTTCACACTTACTCTGGATACGAGAACCGCGTTAAGTCCGATCTCGAGCATCGCATCGAGACTATGGGCATGCAGAACCGTATCTTTGATATCGAGATTCCTATGGAGCGCGTCACCGAGATTAAAGAGGGTGGCAAGCGTGAGACCAAGGATTCCAAGATCTTCCCGGGTTATGTCCTGGTCCGCATGGAGATGGATGACGATGCTTGGACGTGTGTTCGTAACACGCCTGGCGTCACCGGTTTCCTAGGCGGCAACGGCAAGCCCGCTCCGCTTTCCCGCGACGAGTACAACAAGATGACTCGTCGTCCCGGTAAGGGCGATTCGCCCAAGCGCACCTCGGTTGATATTGAGGTCGGTACGTCCGTCCGCGTCACCGATGGCCCGCTTACCGACTTTGATGGCAAGGTCTCCGAGGTTAACACCGAGGCTGGCAAGCTCAAGGTCACGCTGATGATCTTTGGCCGCGAGACGCCGGTCGAGCTCGACTTTAACCAGGTCGCTGTCATCGCTTAAGTTTTCGTCCGTTCGCGCGAGCGTGCTTCTTCTGTGACTGCTCATCTCAGGAGTGCTTCTAACACGTGCGTGCTTACGATATAGCAAGTACTTCACACTCGTGATTCGAAAGGAATGACCATGGCTGAGAAGAAGGTTGCCAACGTCATTAAGCTCCAGATTCCTGCTGGTGCAGCAAACCCCGCTCCTCCCGTCGGCCCCGCCCTGGGCGCTGCTGGCGTGAACATCATGCAGTTCTGCCAGGCCTTTAACGCCGAGACGCAGGACAAGAAGGGTGACATCATCCCCGTTGAGATCTCTGTCTACGAGGACAAGTCCTTCTCCTTCATCACCAAGACCCCGCCGGCGGCTCACCTTATCAAGAAGGAGCTGAACCTCAAGTCTGGTTCCGCTAAGCCCCAGGCTGACAAGGTTGGTCAGCTCTCCCAGGAGCAGCTCACCAAGATCGCCGAGATCAAGATGCCGGACCTCAATGCCAACGACATTGACGCCGCCAAGAAGATCATCGCCGGTACCGCCCGTTCCATGGGCGTCACCATCGCTGAGTAGCGATTTCTTATGGTAACGGCGGGTGCTCCGACCGGGGCGCCCGTTAAATGTGTGCAATAGGGCACACGATACGATGTGGGAGGGCTCACGCCCGTTTAACCACAGGAGGTAATGCACATGGCTAAGCATGGTAAGAGCTATAACGCCGCTGCCGAGAAGATCGACCGCGCCACGCTCTACACCCCCCTTCAGGCTGCCAAGCTCATCAAGGAGCTCGACACCGCCAAGTTCGACGAGACCGTCGAGGCTCACTTCCGTCTGGGCATCGATACTCGTAAGGCTGACCAGAACATCCGTGGTTCCATCTCCCTGCCCCACGGCACCGGCAAGACCGTTCGTGTTGCCGTCTTCGCCGAGGGCGAGAAGGCCCGTGAGGCTGAGGCTGCCGGCGCCGACATCATCGGTTCCGACGAGCTCGTCGCCCAGATTCAGAAGGGCGAGATCAACTTCGACGCCGCTATCGCTACGCCGAACATGATGGCCAAGGTTGGCCGCATCGGTAAGATCCTTGGTCCCCGTGGCCTCATGCCGAACCCCAAGCTCGGCACCGTGACCATGGACGTCGCCAAGATGGTCTCCGAGCTCAAGGCTGGCCGCGTTGAGTACCGCGCCGACCGCTACGGCATCTGCCACGTGCCCCTGGGCAAGAAGTCCTTCTCTGAGCAGCAGCTCGTCGAGAACTACGCTGCCCTGTACACCGAGATTCTGCGCGTCAAGCCCTCTTCTGCTAAGGGCAAGTACGTCAAGTCCATCTCCGTGTCTTCCACCATGGGCCCTGGCGTCAAGGTCGATCCCGCTGTCCAGCGTGACTTCCTGGCTGAGTAACTGCTAGTTACTGCCTGAGTACAGCAAGCATTGCTAAAGAAACCCGGTTCTGCCTTGTGCAGGACCGGGTTTCTTGCTATCGCGTCAAAAGCACCATAAAGGGGACAGTGTCCCCTTTATGGTGGTTACCAGGGTGTTCTGGCTGTTGAAGACTCGATGGCTTCGTGGCGTTTGAGCTCGCGGCGCATGGTTTGTGAGTTGAGCCAAGCTGCTTGCCAGCCGCGGATGGGGTAGTGCGTCTGGTCGAGCTCAAACTGCGTATAGCCGCAGGCGTTGATGATCGTCGTTCCACACACATGCTGACGCTCGCGCTGAAAATCGCAACCGTAGCTTTGGTGCACATGCCCGTGCACCATGTAGTCGGGATTCCAGGATTCGAGTGCTGTGTTAAAACACTCGAATCCTCGATGCGGCAGATCGTCCAGATCACCCATACCGGCGGCGGGTGCATGGGTAAGCAGAATGTCGCACCCGCCGACCATCCTAACCTTACGCGACAGCTTACGCATGCGCTTGGACATCTCGCGTTCGGTGTACATGTTGGCGCCGTCGCGATAACGCATGGACCCGCCAAGGCCCGCAATGCGAATCCCTCGGTACGTGTACACGCTGTCCTCTACGCAGATACATCCACCCGGTGCATGACGTGCGTAGCGGTCATCGTGATTGCCGCGCACGTAGATGAGCGGTTTGTTGATGACCGTAACCAAAAACTCAAGATAGTCCGGGTCCAGATCGCCGGCGGACAAAATCAGGTCGACTCCCTCAAAGCGTTCCTTGCGAAAGCACTCCCAAAGGCATCGTTCTTCGGTATCGGCTATGGCAAGGATTTTCATAGGGCAGGGACTTTCGGCTCATCGTCGAGCTGCGGAATGGTGCCTACCACGTTGTCCGCCAGCCAATTCATCTCGACAATCTGCGTGCTCGGCAGCGGAGGGAAGCCTTCGATCTGTACCACGCCGTTCTGGCTGTGGAGCTCGCCGCCAAAGGGGTTGATGGATCCCACAACAATGCCGTTGCGGAGCAACTGCACGAGTTTGCGCGTTTGGTAGGGTAGGCCCGGAGCGTAACGGATGTCGATAACGCCGGAGCTCATGCCATACCAGTAGTTGACAGCGCGCACTTGGTTGTCGTCGCTGGTCTCGTCCCACGTGCCGTGAAGAAGGCTGCGAACGATGAGCTCGTAGTAACGGCCCCAGTTCCATACGGGCATGGCGATGCCGGTGACTTTGCCGTCGACCAAGCGGTGAAGCCCGTAGGCCGTTGGGTCTTCGAGCGACTTTGACATGTCAGCGCCGGTCATGACGCTTACGCCTTCGCGGCACATGGCTTCGGCAAGACCACCGGCGGGAACATCGCCCCAGGTGAGGATGACCTGCGCGCGCGGGTCGAGCAGCGAGGCGCCAATCGCAAAGGCGTTGATCTCGCTGAGTGCGCCCGAGGCGAAGACCGACGCGTGGTAACCGATGCGGTGGTTGTCCGCCATGCTGGCCGCAAGGGCGCCCAGCAGAAACTTGGCCTCGTACATCTTGCCAAAGTACGAACGGACGCTTTGATGGGGAAGGCCGATAGAGCAGTTGAGGAACCGAACCCGGGGATACTCAACGGCAGCCCTGAGCGTGTATTCCATCAGGCGGTGCGAGGTCGAGAAGATGACGTTTGCTCCATGTTTGACAGCCGTTTCCACGGCGGCGTAGAACACATCCGGATCGTGACAGTCCTCGAACGCCTCGGTGCGCACGATACCGCCAAAGTGCTCATCGAGATACTGACGCCCTTGGTCGTGCAGGCTGTCCCAGCTCGACGTCGCACAGGGGAACTCATGGATAAAGGCGATGCGCAGGGGGTTGGCCGTCGAGTAGACGGTCTTGCCCATAAAGAAGTTGAGCACGCCAGAGGTGGACTTGGCGGGCGTCTCCTCCTCGTCGACGCTCGGTGCTTCGACAAGATCGACCTTGTCCTCGTCATTTTTGCCGGCAATGACCAGCTCGCGCCAGATCTTGCACAGGCGGTTTACGACGATATCCGTTGGCGTATCCAGCAGGCGGTCCTGGTTGTACACATTGAGGTAGACGAGCATGGCGTCGGCGGGCGTAATGTCCAGGTGATCGCCGCCTGCGCGAAGGTAGGCACGCTTAAAGAGCAGGAAAGTGTGGCGCAGGTAGTCGACCTTTTTCTGCGGCCATTTTTCGATAAGGTTCTGACCGAGCATCTTCGCGAGCGTTTCGTAGCTTCCCTCACGCGAGAACTCGATCTCGTATAGGGGGCAGACGCGCCAAAACGCGCAGAACTCGCCGTACAGGCGGCTTTCGACGGAATCCCATGTGCCGGGGTAGAGACGGGTGACCTTGGCCGAAACCGTCGGGGCGTCTAGGAATTTGAGGACACTGACGCGTTTGTTGCCTTCTTGGACATAGAACCGATGCATGAACTCGGTGACGATGACGGGGTCGCGATAGCCCTCGGTCACCTGGATGTCGTAGAGGTTGGACCACTTGCGGGCGAACTCGGTGCTAAACGGAAGCAGGGGCATAAAGTTACACGAAAAGGCGGACTGACGGCCCTTGGTGACCGTGCCGACGACCATTTCGAGCGGAATATCCCGCAGGCCGACATTCTCTCGCTGACCTAAGGGGAGCTGAGCAACCAAGCTATCGAGGTCCGTAAGGTATGGATGCTCGCTTTGGCTAATGGCGCGTCGACGTCCTTGCTCGCCGCGCTTGCGTGCTTGACGATAGGCCTCTTCCATAATGTTGCTCCCTTAGTCGTTTAAACAACTATATGAACCATGGTACCACGAATGAAAACCACTACAAAGATGCCTGACCCCTTTGCGGTGGTTTAGGCGATGATGGGGGCGATGGCGCGGATGCAGGCGTCGGCAGCGGTGAAAGTGGTGCTGTCGTCGCTGACGATAAAGATGATCTTTCCTTTGATGCCGAAGTCGCCGATTTCGCTAAAGAGCACGTAGGGCTCTTTGTCAAAGCCCGAGATGGGCGAGACGGCCGTTTTAGTTGCGCTCGTGAGCTCGTCTGCCAGCACGTCAAGGGAAGCCCACTTAGACGTGTCCTTTACGGCAACGGGCACGGCCACGCGTCCAAAGGGCATCAAATGCACGAGCGTGTTCTTGGAGATGTTGGAGTTGGGGACGATGATAGTCTGCCCGCAGGCATCTTCGATGGTCGTGTGGCGCCAGGTGATGTCCTGGACCACGCCTGATACACCACCGACCTCGATGTTGTCGCCAGGCTTGATGATGCCCATAAAGGTCACCTGCATGCCGCCGATAAGGTTTGAGAGCGTGTCCTGAAAGCCCAGGGAGATGGCGATGCCGCCGACGCCAAGAGCGGCGACGAGCGCGTTTGCGTTAATGCCAAAGCAGTTGTCGAGGATAAAGCTGCCGCCGATCATCCAGATGACGGCGCGAGCGATGTTGATGAAGATGCTCGATGCTGGAAGCGGGTTATCGTCGCGGTTGAGTAGGTGGCGCAGCGTCTTGGAAACGACTTTGGTGGCGATTGCCGTGCCTATTGCCAAGATGCCGGCCCAGATGATGTTGTGGACCCACCGTTGCTCAAAGAAATGAAGAATCGGCTCAAACAATTCCATGTAGGGAAAACCTCCTAATGATCATTCAACCATGATACCCACCAAAAAGCCCGTCCGATCACATCGGACGGGCCGTTAACTTGAGATGGGGCGGTCGCGGTGGCGTAAGCTGGGGCGCCGGCGAGCACGCCGGTAAGGAGTGCGGCGGTCAAGCAAGACGGGGAAGAGGTCTTTTCATGGCAGTTTCCTTAGTCCTTAGCCAGAATGTCTGGTTGAATATCGGATTATCGACATAATATGCGAAAACCGCCGCAAGGGCGCTTGTCCCTTAGCGGCGGTTTTGACGTTTGCGCAGATAAAACCTGCCAAAATAAACCTGTCCCTTTTTGGTAGGTTTAGCTTAGCAGCATGCGGTCGTTGGCGAGCTCGCCGCCCGAGACCTCCTCGAATTTCTGCAGCAGGTCGGCCACGGTGAGCGACTTCTTCTCATCGCCCGCCACGTCGTAGATCACATGGCCCTCGTGCATCATGATCAGACGGTTGCCCAGACGGATGGCGTCGTTCATGTTGTGCGTGACCATGAGCGTGGTCAGGTGGTTCTCGTCGACGATCTCCTCGGTCAGGTTGAGCACCTTAGAGGCCGTCTTGGGGTCGAGGGCCGCAGTGTGCTCGTCGAGCAGCAGCAGGCGCGGCCTGGTGAGCGTGGCCATCAGCAGGGTGAGTGCCTGGCGCTGGCCGCCCGAGAGCAGGCCGACCTTGGCGTTGAGACGCGTGTCCAGACCAAGGTCCAGGCGCTTGAGCAGCTCGACGTACTCATCTTTCTCGGCCTTGGTGACGCCCCACGAAAGGCCGCGACGCTGGCCGCGACGCTTGGCGAGGGCCAGGTTCTCGGCGATTTGCATGTCGGCAGCGGTACCGCGCATGGGGTCCTGAAACACGCGGCCCAGGTACTTGGCGCGCTGCGACTCGCTCAGGCGCGAGATGTCGGTGCCGTCGAGCTCAATAACGCCCGAATCGAGCGGGTACACGCCGGCGATCATGTTGAGCAGCGTGGACTTGCCGGCGCCGTTGCCGCCGATCACGGTTACAAAGTCGCCGTCATTTAGGGTGAGGTCGACGCCGGTGAGCGCGCGCTTCTCGGTGACGGTGCCCTTGTTAAAGGTCTTCTTGACGTGCGAGAGCTTAAGCATCTGCCTCATCCCCCTTCGTGTAGGAGCTGCGGAGCTTATAGCGCTCCCAAACCACGGGCACGCACAGGGCCACAGCGACAATCACGGCGGAGAGCAGCTTCATGTCGTTGGCGTCCATGCCCAACTGCAGCACGATGGCGCGGATAAGGAAGTACACCACGGAGCCAAAGACGGCGGAGGCAAGACGGACGCTAAACTGCGTGAGGCCGCCGGGAAGCAGACGGCCGAGCACCTCGCCGATAACAATGGCGGCAAGACCGATAACGATGGCACCGGTGCCCATACCAATGTCGGCATACTTTTGGCTCTGGCAGATGAGCGCGCCCGAAAGGCCGATGAGGGCGTTGGAGAGCACGAGGGCGATCATCTTAGTGGAGTTGGTGTTGACGCCCAGGGCGCGGATCATGTACTCGTTGTTGCCGGTGGCTCGCAGCGCCGAGCCGATCTCGGTGCCAAAGAACCAATACAGGATGGCAACGATAGCCACGGCGAGCAGGATGCCCAAGATGATGGCAACGGTGGACTGCGGCAGACCGGTCATATTGCTGACGGCCGAGAACACGGTGCCTTTGGCAAGAATGGGCGTATTGGACTTGCCCATGATGCGCAGGTTGATGGACCACAGGCTGATCTGGGTGAGGATTCCGGCGAGGATCGCAGGAATCTCAAAGACGGTGGTCAAAATGCCCGTGACGGCGCCCGCGATGGCGCCGGCGCACATACCGGCCAGCACGGCGAACAGCGGGTCGACGTTGTTATTGACGATGAGCACAGCGCAGACGCAGCCGCCGAGGGCAAAGCTGCCGTCGCAGGTCATATCGGGAATGTCGAGCAGGCGGAACGTGATAAACACGCCAAGCACCATAATGCCCCAGAGGACGCCCTGCGAAACGGCGCCCTGCAATGCAATGAGCATGCTTCATACCTCCTAGGATAGGGTGGACACGTGATTCACCATAATAGCGGTAACAATGCATAGAAGAGTTACGGACAGACGTTTTGTTTTACCTGAAACAAGCAGGGCGGACGCCGGTCTACAGCGCCCGCCCCTGTGGCTCAGATATTGAATAACGCGGCTAAAGCGCGAGCACGGGCTCTAGACGCATGCCGCGTATGGCATTACGCGTCCAGGGCGGAAAGGTCGATGCCCAGGGCCTCGGCCATTTCGTCGTTCTTGACGACGACCAGGTCCTTGCTCGAGAGGTGCTTGATCGGCATATCCTCGGGCTTGGCCTCGCCCTTCAGGATCTTAACGGCCATCTCGCCCGCGGCGTAGCCCAGGTCCTCATAGTTGATGGAGAGGGTGAACAGGCCGCCGGCCATGCACATACCCTCCTCGCCAGTCACGAAGGGAAGCTTGTTTTCCTTGCAGATCTGGCCGACCTGCGAGGCACCCGCGGCGATGGTGTTGTCGGTGGGGGAGTACAGCGCGTCGACCTTGCCCACGGCAGACTCGACGACGGACTGAATCTCGTTGGAGCTCGAGACGGTGAAGTCAGTGTACTCGAGGCCCAGCTTGTCGAGCTCCTTCTTGGCGGCCTTGATCTGGACGTCGGAGTTGGACTCGGCGGTGCAGTAGAGCAGGCCGACCTTTTTAACGTCGGGCAGGACCTTCTGCATCATCTCGAGCTGCTCGGCGACCGGGGTGAGGTCGGAAGCGCCCGTGACGTTGGTGCCGGGCTTGTCGTTGTCCTGGACCAGGCCGGAGGCGGCGTAGTCGGTGATGGCGCAGCCCACGATGGGGATATCGGCCGTGGCGCCGGCGGCAGCCTGCGCGGCGGGCGTGGCGATGGCATAAATCAGGTTGACGTTGTCGCCCACAAACTTGTCAGCAATGGACTTACACGTGGACTGGTCGTTCTGGGCGTTCTTCTGGTCGATCTTGACCTTAAGGCCGCTCTCCTTGATGGCCTTGACAAAGCCGTCGTTGGCGGCATCGAGTGCGGAGTGCTCGGTGAGCTGCAGAACGCCGACGGTGTAGTCGGGACCAGCGGCAGCAGAGCCGGAACCAGAGTTGCCGCCGCATCCGGCGAGCGGAGCGAGCGCGAGCAGGCCGGCGGAGACCAGAAGGCTCCTGCGGCTGATGGTGATGTCCTTCATATCGTTACCCCCAGTATAGAAATGGCTGGAAACACTGCACTCAAACAAAGTGCAAGTGGAACTATAGTAGCGCGGATGTCCATTTTTACAATAACCTGGCGGGTTTTTTAATACAGAACCGGATGGGCGGTACGGGTAGTCGAATGGACGGCGGAGGTTCTTATGCGGCAGAGGCGTCGTCCTCCTCGTCGAGGGCGGCGAAGAGCTTCTTGCCGTCGAGGAGACGTGTGGTGACGTTTCTCATGCGGCCAATCTCTACGGTGCGCAGCGTATCATCGGCGCCTCGGGCGTCGTAGACCGTTCCCAGCAGATACGAGATGCCATCGCGCTGCCTGATGGCAAAGGGGCGGAGTGTCATCCGTGCCGCTTCGGTTTCGCCGCGTGTCGTGACGCTCGAAATATCAAAACTCACCGTGGTTCCGTGGTCGATGGCCTGCTCGACGAGCTCGCACGTGTCGATGCGCTTGATGGGCGTGCGTGTTGCCTTGGTAGCCTTGCTGTCTGCGCTTGGAGCGGGTTCGGGTGTATCGAGGTAGCCGCGAACGTCGGCGCTCGCCATGGCAACTAAGTGCTGCGCCATGCTCTTGCGGATAGCGATAGGCGTGGAGCGGTTGCGCATGACCATACCGTGGAGCCGGATGATCTCTTCATCGGTGAGCGGGCGGGTAAGAAGTTTGTAGCCCACGCCGCGTTTGTACTCAATTTCGTATCCGGCATGGCGAAGCGCGGAGATGGCGGTGTAGATGCTGCGCCGCGCCGCCGAGATGGGCATGCGGGCGGGGTCGTCGGGATGGGCGAGGCGCCGAATCAACTCATCGGAAAGCATGGCTTTGTCCTCGCCGGTGTTTTCGCTTAATAGTTGCAGGATGCGAACGGCGCGATAGGCTGCCATCGAGGCGGCGCCCCTCGTCGTGGTGTCGTAGGTTTCAACAGCGGCTTCGGTCATCGTGCCCACGTCCTTTCCGTTTTGGGTGGCGACGGTATGGAGCCTAGGACGTGGGGCTTTCCCAGGGGCGCAGGGCGCTCTGGGCGGTCGGTAGTCGTCGGCAAACGGTGGGTCGAGTTTTCAACAGCCCTGCTCAACTGACCAAAAACTTGCCAAAAGCTTGACGGATGCTGTTGAAAAAAAGCGTCTCTCGACCGATGTCGAGAGACGCTTATGCGATGAGCGTTGGCGTGTGGCGACGCGAGCTGGCGTCCGACGATTAGAAGTCGGCGTTGCCCACGGTGCGCGGGTGCGGCAGGACGTCGCGGATGTTGCCCACGCCGGTCAGATACATGACCAAGCGCTCGAAGCCCAGACCGTAGCCGGCGTGCTTGCAGGAACCGTAGCGGCGCAGGTCAAGGTAGTACTTGTACTGCTCGGGATTCATGCCCAGGTCCTTGATGCGGGTCTCGAGCAGATCCAGGCGCTCCTCGCGCTGGGAGCCGCCGATAATCTCGCCGATACCGGGAACCAGGCAGTCGGCGGCGGCGACGGTCTTGCAGTCCTCGTTCATGCGCATGTAGAACGCCTTGATCTCGGCCGGGTAGTCGGTCACAAAAGTCGGTCGCTTAAAGTGCTCCTCGGTCAGGAAGCGCTCGTGCTCGGTCTGCAGGTCGATGCCCCAGCTGACGGGGTAATCAAACTGGTGGCCAGCAGCGACTGCCTGCTCCAGGATTTCGACGGCCTCGGTATAGGTGACGCGGGCGAAGTCGGAGTTGGCGACATGGTCCAGGCGCTCGAGCAGACCCTTGTCCACAAACTTGTTGAGCATATTGAGCTCGTCGGGGCAGGTTGCCATAACGTCCTTGAGGACGTACTTGAGCATGGCCTCGGCGTTATCCATGTAGTCGTTAAGGTCGGCGAAGGCCATCTCGGGCTCGATCATCCAAAACTCGGCGGCGTGGCGCGTGGTGTTGGAGTTCTCGGCACGGAAGGTGGGACCAAAGGTGTACACGTCGCCAAAGGCCATGGCAAAGTTCTCGGCATTGAGCTGGCCGGACACGGTGAGGCTCGCATGCTTGCCAAAGAAGTCCTGGCTCCAGTCGACCTCGCCGGACTCGGTGAGGGGCGGATTTTTGGGGTCGAGCGTGGTCACGCGGAACATCTCGCCGGCGCCCTCGCAGTCACTCGTGGTGATGATGGGGGTGTTGACGTAGACAAAGCCCTGCTCCTGGAAGAAGCGGTGGATGGCGGCAGCCGCGACAGAGCGGATGCGGAACACGGCGCGGAACAGGTTGGTGCGCGGACGCAGGTGCTGCTGGGTGCGCAGGAACTCGACGGTTGTGCGCTTCTTCTGCAGCGGGTAATCCGGGGCGCTCGTGCCCTCGACCTCGATGGAGGTGGCAGAAAGCTCGAAAGGCTGGGGCGCATCGGGGGTCAGCTTGACGGTGCCGGTGCAAATGAGTGCGGCCGAGACGTTTTGATGGGCGATCTCGTCGTAGTTGTCGAGTGCCTCGCGGTTCATGACGACCTGCAGGTCGCGGAAGCAGCTGCCGTCGTTGAGCGTAACAAAGCCAAAGTTCTTCATGTCGCGGACGGACTTGACCCAGCCGGCGACGGTGACGGTCTGGCCGCCGAGCGACTCGGCATCGGCATAGAGCTGCGCGATTTTGGTGCGGTTCACGTATCCTCCCATAACGGTTGAATGATAGTTATCCATACAGTTCGATATTCTAGCAGCTCGGCTCATTTGAGCTATACAGATAAAGCATTGGCGGGATGGTTTTTCAAACGAAAAGCGCCCGCGGCCAAATGGTCGCGGGCGCTTGACGAGGTGCCTTTTGGCTGTGTGGCGTGGGGCCTGGCTACTTGGTCTTGGCAACCAGCAGCGGGTCGCCAAGCTTGACGAGCGGGTTGCCGCCGATAAGCGTTCCAGACTCGCCGACATGGCCGATGCTCTTAAGACGATCGAGCTCGGAGACGATGACGGTCACGATGTCCTCGTGACCAGCGGCCTTAATGGCCTCGCGGTCGAAGCTGATGAGCGGCTGGCCTGCCTTGACCACATCGCCCATCTCGACAAAGCGGGCAAAACCCTTGCCGTTCATTTCCACGGTGCCCAGGCCAACATGGATGAACACGCGAAGACCGTCCTCGGTGATCATGCCGATGGAGTGGTTGGTGACAGTGGTGGCGCCGATGCGGCCGTTGGCGGGCGCATAGATGGTGCCGGTAATGGGCTCGATGCCATAGCCCTGGCCAAGCATGCCCGAGGCGATCGTCTCGTCGGGAACCTCGTCCAGGTTGACGAGCACGCCGTTGACGGGGGCATAGATGACGCCTTCGCGGGTGGCGAAGCTTGCTGAGGGCGGAACGGACGCCTCGCCGGTCGAGGTGAAGGTGGACTTAAGCGAATCGAGCAGACCCATAGTTGCCTCCAACTTAAATAGGCGCATATCGCGCGTTTGGTTTGCCGGAAACGTTTCATATGTGTTTCGCGGCTTGGTCAACGCCCCTATTCTACGCTGCTCAGCGATACCTCTGAGCTGGGATTATGTGATATATCAGTTGGAGGGAAACTTATTGCTGGTGTGTTTCTGCGCCACGGGTTCAAGTGGGGTACGCTTGAAGGCAAAAACTAGGGCGCTTAATTTGCGCGAAGGGAGCACATATGATTGTCGAGAACCATGCGCTGTGGGGCGAGGAGCCGACCGAGGATTATCCGGCGACGTTTACGTATCTGGGTGCCGAGCCGCTGCCCGACAAGCCCAATGGCCGCCGCCCCGCGGTGATCATCTGCGGCGGAGGCGGGTTTACGCATATCGCTCCGCACGAGCAGGACCCGGTGGCGTTTGCATTTTTGGACCGCGGCTACCAGGCCTTTGTGCTCAACTATGTCACGAGTTCTACGGGTGACGTGAGCTTTCCGCACCCCCAGGCAGATCTTGCCAAGATGGTCGCCACGGTGCGCGCCAACGCCGACGAGTGGCATGTCGATCCCAAGCGCGTGTGCGTCGTGGGCTTTTCTGCTGGCGGCATGATTTGCGCCTCGCTGGCAACACAGTGGAAGACCGGCCCCTTCGCGGCACTTGCCGGGGCGCGTCCGGACGACATTCGTCCCGATGCCGTGGTGCTGGGCTATCCATTGCTCGACTTTGCCTATGTGCGCGACATGCAGACGCGCGATCCGCGCATTGACTTGCGCGTGCCCAAGACGGGCGGCAAGACGGGACGCGATTTGCTCAACGACTACCTGTCGATGGTGACGGGCGGCGAGGCAACTGACGAGCATCTGGCCGACATCTGCCCCACCACGCATGTTTCGCGTCAGATGCCGCCGACCTTTGTGTGGGGCGTGTCCGACGACAAGACGGCACCGATCGCGCAGGTCTACCCGTTTGCGCAGCGCATGGCCGAGGAGGGCGTTGCATGCGAGATACACGTCTTCGACCAGGGTGGTCACGGCCTTTCGCTCGGCAACGCCAACACCGCGGTCGACAACGAGGACAAGCAGGTGGCGGTCCGTCCCTGGATCCGCCTAGCCTTCCGCTTCCTGGAGCGCCACGGGTTTTAGTTACGGCGTTTTACCAAACGCCGTAACCACTTGACGCTGCAAGCCCGCCAGGGCGGCAATCTGCCTTTCAACTTCGGCGGCATGACCAGAAGGTCAATGCCGCCTCGTTTCAAGGCACCTTGCTCGCCCTGGCGGGCTTTCGCTGTCGGTTCCAAGACATCGGCATCGTCCTAGCTGTCAAGGGCTTGGCGTAGGTAGTCATTGGGGACGTTCTTAAGCGACTAGTCGAAAGGGACACTCTTGCGGCACTTGGCACTCGGGGACGTTCCTTTTGTGCCGGCACTTGGGGACGTTCCTTGCAGCAATCTGTCGATTGAACGTCGTTGTGTGTTCGCGCTATCATGCATGGTTACAATTGGTTAGCCATGGCAAACGGTTAGCCATGGTGAACATAAATACAACGCCCTGTGGGCGCCGGGGGAGGAACACGGACGTGAAGCTCGATACACTCGAGATTGGAAAGGACGCCGTTGTCGCATCGGTGGCATCGGATGATCAGGCACTCCGACAGCATATTTTGGACATGGGTCTAACGCCGGGCACCGAAGTCACCATGATGAAGTACGCCCCCATGGGCGATCCGCTCGAGATCCGCCTGCGTGGCTACGAGTTGACACTGCGCAAGGACGATGCCGCTCGCATCGAGCTCGTGGGTATTCACGACACCGATACGGGTCCGCGCGCTAACGCCGCAATCGGCACGACGGAGCATCCGGCTCTGGGCGAGGGGACGTATTCGCCCCGTGCGGCAAAGACGGCCGTGCCCGAGGGCGCACCGCTGCACTTTGCCCTCGCCGGCAACCAAAACTGCGGTAAGACCACGTTGTTCAACCAGCTGACGGGCTCCAACCAGCACGTCGGTAACTTTCCCGGCGTGACGGTCGACCGCAAAGATGGCACCATCCGCAACCACCCCGAGGCAGGCGTTACCGACCTGCCCGGCATCTATTCGCTGTCGCCGTACACGGGCGAAGAGATCGTCAGCCGCCAATTCATCTTGGACGAAAACCCCGACGCCATCATCGACATCATCGACGCCACCAACATCGAACGTAACCTGTACCTGACGCTGCAGCTTATGGAGCTCGACCGCCCCATGGTCATCGCGCTCAACATGATGGACGAGGTGACGGCCAACGGCGGCGCCGTGGACGTCAACCTGCTCGAGAGCCTGTTGGGCGTGCCCGTTGTTCCCATTAGCGCTGCCCGCAACGAGGGTATCGGCGAGCTGGTGGATCATGCCTTGCACGTGGCGCGGTTCCGCGAGCGCCCCGGTCGCCTGGACTTCTGTGCGCCCGATGGATCGGACGGCGGCGCACTGCATCGCTGCATCCACGGCATTGCCAACCTGATCGAGGACCATGCCGTGACGGCGCACATCCCGGTGCGCTTTGCGGCGACCAAGCTGGTCGAGGGCGATGAGCTGGTAACCGAGGCGCTTCACCTGGATCGCAATGAGCTCGACGCTATCGAGCACATCATCACCCAGATGGAGGGCGAGGCCGGCACCGACCGCCTATCTGCGCTGGCCGATATGCGTTTTAGCTTTATCGGCGACGTGTGCGGGCGTTGCGTCGTCAAGCCGCACGAGAGCCGCGAGCACGTGCGCTCCGTCAAGATTGACCGCATCCTGACAGGTCGTTACACAGCCATTCCGGCGTTTCTGGTGATCATGGGCCTCGTCTTTTGGCTGACGTTTGGCGTGATCGGCGCGGCGTTGCAGGGACTTATGGAGGACGGTATCGCTGCCATCATCGCCTCGGCCGATGCGGGCCTCAAGGCGTTCGGTACCAACGACGTGGTGCGCTCGCTGGCTGTCGACGGCGTGCTTACGGGCGTGGGCAGTGTGCTGACCTTCCTGCCGATTATCGTCGTGCTCTTTTTGTTCCTCTCCATTCTGGAAGACTCCGGATACATGGCGCGCGTGGCCTTTGTCATGGATAAGGTGTTGCGTCGCTTTGGCCTGTCGGGCCGCAGTTTCGTGCCCATGCTCGTCGGTTTTGGCTGCACCGTGCCGGCTATCATGTCGACCCGTACGCTCCCATCCGAGCACGACCGCAAGATGACGGTCATGCTCACGCCGTTTATGAGCTGCTCAGCCAAGCTGCCGGTTTACGGCTTGCTGTGCGGGGCGTTTTTCCCGCAGGCGACGGTTCCCGCCATGGTCTCGCTCTATCTGATCGGTATCGTGGTCGGCTGCGTCGCGGCTTTGGTGCTCAACCGCACGGCATTTAAGGGCGACCCGGTGCCGTTTATCATGGAGCTCCCCAATTACCGCCTGCCGAGCGTCAAGACGACGGTGATGCTGGCATGGGATAAGGCCAAGGACTTCATCACCAAGGCCTTTACCATTATCTTTGCCGCTACGGTGGTCATCTGGTTCCTGCAGACGTTCGATATCCGCTTTAACGTGGTCGCCGACCAGTCGCAAAGCCTACTTGCCGGTCTGGGTAGCATCATCGCGCCGGTGTTGGCCCCGCTCGGCTTTGGCGACTGGCGCGCCTCGACGGCGCTCGTCACGGGGCTCATTGCCAAGGAGAGCGTCATCTCGACGCTCACGGTGCTTTTGGGCGCAACGTCGCCCGCGGCGCTGTCGACCATGTTTTCGCCGTTTACCGCCTACGTGTTCTTGGTCTTTACGTTGCTGTACCCGCCTTGTGTGGCGGCAATCGGCGCCGTCAAGAGCGAGTTGGGCGCGCGCTATGCCGTGGCCGTATTCGCGTTTCAGGTCGCCGTTGCCTGGATCGTGGCGTTTGTCGTGCATTCGGCGGGCATATTGCTGGGGTTGGCTTAGTTATGAATTGACGGCGCAACCTCTGTGTATCGAATTGTTTTCGGCCCCGCATCTGTACTGACGGATGCGGGGCCGTTGCTATATAATCGCCTCCGCTCAAAACGATTGGAGGCGTTATATATGACTCAGACAAGGCAAGACGGCATCACGCTCAAGCAGTGGCTCCCGCTCATCGGGCTCACCTGCTGTGCGTTCGTGTTCAACACGTCGGAGTTTATGCCCATCGGCCTTTTGACTGATATCGCCGCGTCGTTCTCGCTCACCGAGGCCCAGGCGGGCATCATGATCTCGGTCTACGCCTGGGGCGTCATGCTGCTGTCGTTGCCGCTCATGGTGTTTGCCTCGCGCTTCGAGTTCAAGCGGATGCTGCTGGGCGTGCTCGCCGTGTTCTCGCTGGGCCAGTTTCTGTCCGCTGTGGCGCCGACTTATCCCATCCTGGTCTGCGCGCGCCTGGTGGTCGCTTGCGCACATGCCGTGTTCTGGTCAGTCGCCTCGATTATGGCCTCGCGCCTGGTCGACACTCGCCACGGCGCGCTCGCCATCAGCATGATCGCTACGGGCTCGTCCATCGCGCAGATCTTTGGCCTGCCTCTCGGTCGCGCCATTGGCTTGGCCGTGGGCTGGCGCATGACGTTTGCCGTGGTCGGGGGCCTCTCAGCCATCGCGGTCGTCTACCAGGCAGCGGTGTTCCCGGCCATGCCGGCGGGTGAGCGCTTTACCGTCAAACAGCTGCCCGAGCTGCTCAAGAACCCGCTCCTCATCGCGCTCTACGCAGTCACGGTCTTCATGGCGACCGGCTATTACGCAAGCTACAGCTATATCGAGCCCTTCCTGGCGCAGGTCGCGCACGTCGATGCGGGCGCCATTACCATGACGCTGACGGCGTTTGGCTGCTCTGGTTTGCTCGGAAGCTGGCTGTTTGGCCGCCTGTTCGATGGGCATCGCTTCCCGTTCTTGGCTATCACGCTCTCCGGCGTGCCGGTGGCCCTGCTGCTCATGGGGCCGGCCGCATCGTCGCTCGTGACAGTGCTTGCCGTCTGCGCACTGTGGGGTTGCTGCGCCACGGCCTTTAACGTGGCGTTTCAGGCCGAGCTCATCAAGTGCACGTCGGCAGATTCGTCGGCCGTCGCCATGTCGATCTTCTCGGGCCTGTTTAATCTGGGTATCGGCACGGGTACCGCGATCGGCGGAGCCGTGGTTTCGGGCCCCGGTATCGCCTTGATCGGCTACGCGGGTGGTGCGATCGCTGCCGTGGGCGTCATCCTCGCTATCACGGTGATGTTCCCGGTCATTCGTCGCGCAAAGCCTGTCGCCTAACCACGTCCCCTCATCAGTTGCGGTGGAATAGTTCCTGTTTAAGGCCTCTGAAGGCCCAAGCAGGAACTATTCCACCGCAACTTATTTTGGGGAAGAGGATACAAGCCGGGCATACAATGGATGTCGTTGTGTTGAGCTTACCGGGAGGTTGCTATGTGGGCATACGAGACGACGTTCTATCAGATCTATCCGCTGGGCTTTTGCGGAGCTCCGCGCGAAAACGCCGCGCCCGTTGCCGAGGATGAGCTCGCCCAGGCTGCTAACGCCGTGCCCAACCCCGATGCTCCTATCATGAAAATCGCCCAATGGGCCGACTACCTGCAAAAACTCGGTATTGGCGCTGTGCTCATCAATCCGCCGCTCGAGTCCGATAGTCATGGCTACGACACGCGCAGCCTGCGCCACATCGACCGTCGCTTGGGTGGGGATGCCGACTTTGCCGCCGTGTGCGAGACACTGCATGCCCACGGCATCCGCGTGGTGCTCGACGCCGTCTTCAACCATGTGGGCCGTGGCTTTTGGGCCTTCCGCGATGTGCAGGAGCGCAAGTGGGACTCGCCCTACAAGGACTGGTTCCACATTAGCTTTGACGGCGATTCCTGCTATGGCGACGGCTTTTGGTACGAGGGCTGGGAAGGCCATTTTGAGCTCGTGAAGCTCAACCTGCAAAACCCCGCCGTGGTCGATTACCTGCTCGAGTCCGTGCGCCGCTGGGCCGAGGTCTTTGGCGTCGACGGCCTGCGCCTGGACGTTGCCTATATGCTCGACCGCGACTTTATGCGCCGCCTGCACGCTTTTACCCGTGAGCTCAAGCCCAACTTTGTGCTGATCGGCGAGACGCTCCACGGCGACTACAGCCAAATCGTCAACGACGAGATGCTCGACTCCTGCACCAACTACGAGTGCTACAAGGGCCTGTACTCCAGCTTTAACTCGGTCAACATGTTCGAGATCGCCCATTCGCTGCACCGTCAGTTTGGCGGCGACCCCTGGTGCATCTACCGCGGCAAACATCTGCTGTCGTTTGTCGACAACCACGATGTGCCGCGCCTGGCGAGCATCCTCACCGACAAGTCCTGTCTGCGTCCCGCCTACGGCATGCTCTTTGGCATGCCGGGCATCCCGTGCGTCTACTATGGCAGCGAGTGGGGAATTGCTGGCGAAAAGGGCGGCCCCGATGGCGACTGGGCGCTGCGCCCTGCGCTCGATGAGCCTGCGCCCAACGAACTGACGGCGTTCATCACGCAGCTCGCACACCTTCGTTCGGCCGACGACGCGGCGGCCCGTGCTCTCAACTACGGTGCCTATCGCAATGTGGTGATCCAGAACAAGCAGCTGCTGTTCGAGCGCGCCTGCGACGACGCGACGGTGCTCGTGACGGTCAATGCCGTGAACGAGCCCTATACCTTTGGAGCCGGCGAACTCAACGGCTCCTTCGTCGACCTGCTTGCCGACGATGCGCCCACGGTCGAGCTGACAGGCTCCCTTGAACTTGCGCCCTATGAGGTGCGTTATCTGCTGAGGGCCTAATTCATGACTGCGCCGGACGAGGGCTATCAGCATATTGAGCATGGGTTTGAGCCCGTGTTTGACGAGCGCTCGCGCGTTTTGGTGCTGGGGTCGTTTCCCTCGGTGCTCTCGCGTGCCAATGCCTTTTACTATGGCAATCCGCAGAACCGCTTTTGGCGCGTGATGGCCGCGTGCCTTGGTGCGCCCGTGCCGCCCAACGAGGGAGACTCTTTGGCGAGCGGCGAGCCCGTGACGCTTGACGCCTCGATTGCCGCCAAGCGGGCTATGCTGCTGAACGGCGGCGTAGCTCTGTGGGATGTGATTGAGAGCTGTGACATTAAGGGCTCGAGTGACGCGAGCATTCGTAACGTTGTGCCGGCACATATCGAGCGCATTACCGGCGCAGCTCCCATTGAGCAGGTGATATGCAACGGTGGTACAGCTGGCCGGCTCTACAAGCGCTATCTACAAGAGCGCACCGGGCTGCCGGCCATCGTTCTGCCGTCGACAAGTCCCGCCAATGCGGCGTGGCGTCTGGAACGCCTTGTCGAGCGCTGGAGTGAAGCCGTTGATTGGCAGGCTTTTTCGATTTAGCAGTTTGAGTGCTCGGCAAGATGCCTCATAACGGCGTGCCAGATCGGTGTGGGCAGCGCAGACGTGGCGCGCACCATGCCGTCGGTGTCGACGCCACCCGTTGCGGCGCCACCGAGCTTCTGCGCGTGTTCGACGGAACACCCCATGCGAACGGCGCCCACGAGCTTGTCCATGGCCTCCGAAAACGGTCGCCGCAAGAGTCCCATGCGCGGGGAGCGACGAAGCGCTGCGATGCCGCTGCCGGCGCAGATGGCAACGCCGCCACACCACAATTGGTCATGGCGCTCACATGCCTTGTGCAGGCGAACGGCGGTCCCACGCGCCTGCTCAGTGCTCTCTTGTGCGGCTCGAATCGCGGCATAGACGCGCGTTCCCGTACCGCCAAAGCGCTCAAGCGCCTGCTCGATGGCTGTCAACGTCTCATCGTCAGCCACATCTTCAATGGCCAGCACGATGCCATCGGCAACGCTGCCGGCGTCATTTGCCTTCAAGTCGACCGGGCGGGGGAGTGCGGTGCCGGAAAGCTGTGCATAGGCGGCGATGGCATCCTGCAGGTCCCAGAGCAAAAACTCAAGATCGGCACTATTGGGAATGCTGATATACGCAATGGTTTGCAGCGTTTTTGGTACATCGCTGCGCGCGGTCGGCTCCATGCTGCCTCCTTTCCGGTTGGTTTCCGTTTAGGTTACACCGTCCGGCGGCGCCCCACCGCGCTATCCTAGTGCAACCCTTACGAAAGGAACGCCATGCGACTGCCCATGAATACCTCGCTTGCCACGCTCAAGCCCTCCGGTATCCGCCGAATCAACGCGCTCGCCGCCCAGCACCCGGGGTGCATCGCGCTTGCGCTTGGCGAGCCCGATTTTCCCACGCCCGATGTGATTAGCGCCGAGGTGACCGCCGCACTGGACCGCGGTGACACGCACTATCCGCCCAACAACGGGCGCCCCGCCCTGCGTGAGGCGTTATCTGCCTACATGGGGGACGCGGGCCTTACGTTTTCGGCCGACGAGGTCATCCTAACCGACGGCGCGACCGAAGCCCTGTCGGCAACATTTATGGCTATGCTCAACCCCGGCGACGAGGTCATCATCCCCACGCCGGCCTTTGGCCTGTACGAGAGCATCGTCGTGGCCAATCACGCCAAAGCGGTCTTTTTGGATACGGAGCCTGCGCAATTCCAGATTGACGAGGATGCGCTTCGTGCTTGCGTGACGCCGGCGACCAAGGCCATCGTCATCTGCTCGCCCAACAATCCTACGGGTTGCATCCTCAACGCGGCATCGCTCGACGCCGTGGCGCGCGTGGCGGAGCAGGCGGGCATCTACGTGGTCTGCGACGACGTATACAACCGCCTGGTTTATGTGGATGGCTACGAGCGCTTTGCCCAGCGTCACCCGGAGCTGCGTGAACAGACGGTCATCATCGAGAGCTTCTCCAAGCCCTGGTCCATGACCGGCTGGCGCCTGGGCTGGCTCGCGGCAGCGGCACCCGTCATCGCCGAGATCGCCAAGGCTCACCAATACTTAGTATCGAGTGCCGTCTCCTTCGAAATGGACGCCGCAGCCCGAGCCCTGACCGTCGACCCAACCCCCATGCTCGAAGTCTATCGAGCCCGTCGCGAACGCGTACTCGCAGCCTTAGACGCCATGGGCCTCGACGTAGTAGAGCCCGCAGGAGCCTTCTACACTTTCCCGAGCATCAAAAAATTCGGTCTAACCAGCGAAGACTTCTGCATCAAAGCCATCAAAGAAGCAAACGTAGCCCTAGTCCCGGGAGACTGCTTCGGAACCGAAGGCCACATCCGCCTCAGCTACTGCGTTTCCGACAAAGACCTGGACGAAGGTCTCCGCCGCCTGTCCACCTTCATTTCAACCTTGTAGCCCTCAGGGATGCAACACATCAGCCCACCGACCCAAGCATTATGAGTGGGGCGCGTCGCTCAACGGACACGAGGATTCGCAGCAAAGGTAACGTAGCTCCGGCCGGGAGGGGCAGGGCGAGTTTTCCGTAGATTCCGCACGAGCCGAAGGCCACTTAATGTGGCCTTCGTGCGAGCCCAGGACTTGACCGAGCGGAAAACTCGCCCTGCCCCTCCCGGTCGGAGCGTATGCAGGGTTTGTGTACGAATCCTCGCGCCCGTTGACCGACGCCGGGGTCCCCGCCATAATACTTTCGGTTCACGCACGAATCCGCTGCCAGAGACAGCCGGCGCTAACGGGCTTTGCCCGCGAGCTTAATGGGATATCCCGCCAGCCGAGGTGGTCGAGTAGATATGTCTTCTCGCCCCCGTCGCTCATGCAGCGCGGGGGCTTTCTTTTTGGACATGCCCCCGTCACGTCCTTGTGGCGGACCGTGCCCGGAAAGAATTCGAGGAGGTGTAATTCATGCCCCAGCAGTACAAAATCGACAAGGTTGCAGAGATCGAGTCCCGTATCGCCGAGAACGCCGGTCTGTTCGTCGTCAACTACAATGGTCTGACGGTTAAGCAGGCTCAGGAGCTGCGTCATCAGCTTCGCGAGTGCGGCGCCGAGATGAAGGTCTACAAGAACAACCTGGTCAAGATCGCTCTCAAGAACCAGGAGCAGCCCGAGCTCGACGAGATCCTCGCCGGCCCCGTCGCTTATGTGTTCTACGAGACCGAGCCGGTCGAGGCCGCTAAGACCCTTAAGGACTTCTCCGCTAAGTCCAAGGGCGTCCTTGAGATTAAGGGCGGTATCTCCGACGGCAAGGCCGTTTCCGCTGATGATGTTAAGGCTATCGCCGAGCTGCCCACCAAGGATCAGCTTCTCGGCCAGATCGCCGGTCTCATCTCCGGTTTCGCTCGCGACATCGCTGTCTGCGTCAACGGCGTTTCCTCTGGTCTCGCTCGTTCGATCCAGCAGGTCTCCGAGCAGAAGGCAGCCTAGTTGCTGTTTTCACCCGCGGCGGCAACGCCGCACCCCTGGCGCATTCGCGCCGTGTTTTAACTGATCTCCGTGCATTCGCACGGAAACCGAAAGGACTTAGAAATGGCTAAGCTTACCACCGATGAGATCATCGATGCTCTTAAGGAAATGACCCTTCTCGAGGCTTCCGAGCTCGTCAAGGCTATCGAGGACACCTTCGGCGTTTCCGCCGCTGCTCCTGCCGCTGTTGTCGCCGCTCCCGCTGCTGGCGCTGCTGAGGCCGAGGAGAAGACCGAGTTTGACGTCGTGCTCGAGGGCTTCGGCGACAACAAGATCCAGGTCATCAAGGCCGTCCGTGAGCTCACCAACCTTGGCCTGAAGGAGGCCAAGGAGGTCGTCGAGGGCGCTCCCAAGGCTGTTCTCGAGGGTGCCAAGAAGGAGGACGCCGAGGCTGCCAAGGAGAAGCTCGAGGCTGCTGGCGCTGCTGTCACCCTCAAGTAATCAGGCTTTCTCGCCAGATTTCTTTGCAGGCGGGGTTCGCATTGCGAGCCCCGTCTTTTTTGTTTTTCAGTCCCTCGACATCGGTAGCTCAAACTGCCGTATTCTGTGATTTGCGTCGTATCGGGTGCCCTGCCGTTGGGCAATAAAATTGCACCATTCGAGCAATAATTTGCGTTGACCTGCTGAAGAATTGTCTCTGCCTTGTAGCGACATATAGTTCCAGCGGTAAGATGCTTGGGTATCGCAATTTGGTCTGCGGCCGTGCGCCGCACGCATGGGGCGCTTTTGCGCCTGCGAAAGGATCTTTGAATAACATGAAGGCAATCATCCCCGCCGCCGGTCTTGGCACGCGTTTTCTGCCTGGCACCAAGTGCACGCCCAAAGAGATGCTGCCGGTGCTCGACAAGCCCGTCATTCAGTACGTCGTCGAGGAGGCGCTCGACCCCGAGGAAGTCGACGACGCCATCATCGTTACATCTCCCGGTAAGCCCGAGCTACTGAACTACTTCCAGCCCGATCGCTCGCTCGAGAACCTGCTGCGCGAGCGCGGCAAGAACGCCTATGCCGATGCCGTCGCCCACGCTGGCGGTATGCCGGTCGACTTCCGTTATCAGTACGAGCCCAAGGGCCTCGGCCATGCTATTCGCTCTGCTGCCGACGCCGTGGCAGGGGAGAACTTCCTGGTTCTTCTGGGCGACTACGTTGTGCCTAACCGCGACATCTGCGACAAGATGCTCGCCGTTTCCAAGGAGCACGGTGGCGCTTCGGTTATCGCCGTCGCTGCTTGCTCGCCCGAGGAAGTCAGCCGCTACGGCGTTATCGCCGGCGAGCGCGTCGGTTCGCTCGAGGGCGCCGAGGGCGTTGCCGATGCCGAGCCGGGCGCTGTCTGGCGCATCGGCGGTCTGGTCGAGAAGCCCGCTCCCGAGGCTGCTCCGTCCAACCTGTACATCGTCGGCCGCTATCTGCTGAGCCCGCTGGTCATGGACCTGCTGGCAGATCAGCAGGCCGGCAAGGGCGGCGAGATCCAGCTCACCGACGCAATGGCCCGTTCGCTCGATCGCGAGGCCATGTATGCGGTCGTCATCGACCCGCTGTCGGGCTACGACACCGGCACTCCCTCTGGCTGGATGGCCACCAACGCCCTCATGGCTGCAAGCGATCCTCGCTTTGCAAGCGCCTTCTGGGACGCCATCGACGAGCGCGGCGGCTTGATGCGCAAGTAAGCCTTCGGGCATCGACATTTACGGGTGCGGACCTCGGTTCGCGCCCGTTTTTTATAAGAGCTGCGATTGTTGGCTCTCTGTTCACAGAAAATATATGAACAGATGTTCGATACACATACATCTACCTGCGTGTTTTCTGCCGAAAAACTTTGCTACTCCAAAAACTCAATCGCGTCAAGGCTTTTCTTGTCCAACGGTCGGTACCTGATAAACTATTAGGTTGCGATAACTGGCGAAGCTATGCCTCGCCAACCCACCGAACATTTCCGTGAAGGAGGAAAAACCTGGTGACCTACGCATACACTGCCACTGAGCGCAAGCGCGTCAGCTTCGGGAAAATCCCGGAGGCCATGGAGCTCCCCAATCTTATCTCTGTTCAAAGGGAATCCTTTGAGCGTTTTAAGGACGAGGGTCTTCGTGAGGCGTTCAAGGAATCCAGCCCCATCCAGAGCCAGAACCATGTTCTCGAGGTTACCTTCGGCGAGCATCAGTTCGGCGATCCCGCGCACACCGTCGAGGAGTGCCGCGAGAAGGACATGACCTATCAGGCTCCGCTCCTGACCGACGTCCGTCTCACCAACAAGGAGACCGGCGAGATCAAGGAGCAGCTCGTCTTTATGGGCGACTTCCCCATGATGACCGATCAGGGCACCTTCATCATCAACGGTACCGAGCGTATCGTCGTCTCGCAGCTCGTCCGTTCCCCGGGTGTGTACTACAGCTCTGAGATGGATTCGGGCAAGCAGATCTACAAGGCCCAGATCATCCCGTCCCGCGGTGCCTGGCTTGAGTTTGAGGTCGACAAGCGCGACCAGCTCATGGTCTCCATCGACCGTAAGCGCAAGCAGAGCGCCACGATGTTCCTGCGCGCCCTTGGCATTGCCGTCACCAACGACGACATCATCGAGCTGCTCGGCAACTCCGATGTGATTAAGCGCACCCTGGAGCGCGACACCGCCCTCACCCGCGAGGATGCCCTTATCGAGATCTACCGTCGCCTGCGCCCGGGCGAGCCTCCCACCGTGGACGCTTCCCGCAGCCTGCTCGAGGGCCTGCTCTTCAACCCGCAGCGCTACGATCTGGCCCGCGTCGGTCGTTACAAGGTTAACAAGAAGCTCAACCTCACCACCGAGGAAGAGGTCACGGTGCTCACCGACGAGGATATCGTCGCGACGCTGCGCTACCTGCTGTCCCTCGCTGCCGGCGAGCAGGGCTTCAAGGTCGACGACATCGATCACTTTGGCAACCGCCGCATCCGCACCGTCGGCGAGCTCGTCGCCAACCAGTTCCGTATCGGCATGAGCCGTATGGAGCGCGTCGTCCGTGAGCGCATGAGCTCCCAGGACATCGACGAGATCACCCCGCAGTCGCTCATCAACATCCGTCCGATCGTGGCCTCCATCAAGGAGTTCTTCGGTTCCTCGCAGCTCTCCCAGTTCATGGACCAGGCGAACCCCCTGACCGGTCTGACCCACAAGCGCCGTCTGTCCGCACTCGGCCCTGGCGGTCTTGCCGGCCACAAGTCCGGCTCCAGCCGCCGCACCAACGTGCCGACGGCCGTTCGCGACGTTCACAACTCGCACTACAGCCGCATGTGTCCGATCGAGACCCCCGAAGGCCCCAACATCGGCCTGATCGGCTCGCTCGCCCTCTACGCCCGCGTCAACGAGTACGGCTTCATCGAGGCTCCGTTCCGCCGCGTCGAGAACGGCGTTGCCACCGACCAGATCGACTGGATGACCGCTGACGAGGAAGAGAAGCACGTCATCGCGCCGGCCAACACGCCGCTCGATCCCAAGACCAACGAGTTCATCACGACCGATGCCGAGGGCAAGCTTGTCCGCCCGCACACCGTGATCGCCCGTACCCGCGACTTCGACGGCTCCTTCGGCGCTCCCGCCGACGTGCCCGTCGAGGACGTCGACTACATGGACGTCTCGCCGCGTCAGATGCTCTCCGTCGCAGCCACGCTGATCCCGTTCCTCGAGCACGACGACGCCAAGCGTACGCTGATGGGCGCTAACATGCAGCGTCAGGCCGTGCCGCTAGTTCACCCTGCCGCTCCCTATGTCGGTACCGGCATGGAGCGTCGCGCCGCTCTGGACTCCGGCGAGGTCACCCTGGCCAAGAACGCCGGCGAGGTCATCTTTGCCGACGCCGCCAAGATCATCGTCAAGCATGCCGGCGGCATGGACGAGTATCACCTGGCCAAGTACCAGCGCTCCAACCAGTCCACCTGCATCAACCACCGTCCGCTCGTGCGCGTCGGTGACACCGTTGAGCAGGGCGAGCCTCTGGCCGACGGTCCTTCGACCGATCACGGCGAGCTCGCACTGGGCCAGAACCTCACCGTGGCCTACATGCCGTGGGAAGGCTTTAACTACGAGGACGGTATCGTCGTGTCCGAGCGCCTGGTGGCCGAGGACCTGCTGACGACCATCAACATCACCCGTCACGAGATCGACGCCCGCGACACCAAGCTCGGCCCCGAGGAGATCACCCGCGAGATCCCGAACCTCTCCGAGGACATGCTTGCCAACCTCGACGAGGACGGCATCATCCGCATCGGCGCCGAGGTCGGCCCTGGCGACATCCTGGTCGGCAAGGTCACGCCTAAGGGCGAGAGCGCTCTGACTGCCGAGGAGCGCCTGCTGCGCGCCATCTTCGGTGCCAAGGCCCACGACGTCCGCGACACCTCCCTTAAGATGCCTCACGGCGCTTACGGCCGCGTCATCGACGTTGTCCGCTTTAGCCGCGAGAACGGCGACGATCTGGCTCCCGGCGTCAACGAGCAGGTGCGCGTCTACGTCGCCCAGCGTCGTAAGATCCAGCAGGGCGATAAGATCGCCGGTCGCCACGGCAACAAGGGTGTTATCTGCAACGTTCTGCCGGTCGAGGACATGCCCTACATGCCTGACGGTACCCCGATTGACGTTATCCTCAACCCGCTGGGCGTTCCTTCGCGTATGAACGTCGGCCAGCTGCTCGAGTGCCACCTTGGCTGGGCTGCTGCCTGCGGTTGGGATACCGAGCAGGCCGACTCCGACAAGTACGTCCCCGGTCCGTTCTTCACCGCGACGC
This sequence comes from Collinsella aerofaciens ATCC 25986, assembly GCF_964239575.1. Taxonomy (GTDB): domain Bacteria; phylum Actinomycetota; class Coriobacteriia; order Coriobacteriales; family Coriobacteriaceae; genus Collinsella; species Collinsella aerofaciens_BQ. The sequence goes on along the minus strand of NZ_CAXSQQ010000002.1, from coordinate 47,624 downwards.
CCGTCTTCGACGGCGCCAAGGAGGACGAGATCGCCGAGGTCATCCGTCGTGCCAACAAGAACATGCTCAACAAGGCCACCGCTGCCTTTGGCGATCACATGCGCCCCGAGTTCGTCACCCAGCTTGACGAGCGCGGCAAGACCCGCCTGTTCGACGGCCGCACCGGCGAGGAGTTCCGCGAGCCCATTACCGTGGGTACGTCCTACATCCTCAAGCTCGGCCACATGGTCGACGACAAGATCCACGCCCGTTCGACCGGCCCTTACAGCCTGGTTACCCAGCAGCCTCTGGGCGGCAAGGCTCAGTTCGGCGGCCAGCGCTTCGGCGAGATGGAAGTTTGGGCACTGTACGCTTACGGTGCTTCCAACGTCCTGCAGGAGATCCTGACCGTCAAGTCCGACGATACCGTGGGCCGCGTCAAGACCTACGAGTCCATCGTCAAGGGCGAGAACGTTCCTGTCCCGGGTATCCCCGAGTCCTTCAAGGTTCTCGTCAAGGAGATTCGCTCCCTCGCACTGGACATCGAGCCCATGCACGATGCCGACGAGGACGCCTCCGCCCCTGTGACCGCCGAGGAGACCTCCGCTCTCGACGACCTGGCTGCGCTCGCCGGCGTTGACGCCGACGTCGAGGCCGAGGATGCCGAGACCGCCGAGGCACCCGAGGCTGTCGCCGCCACGACCACTGATAAGGAGTAGTTGACTGTGGCAGATTTCGAAGCTACTGATTTTGACTCGGTAAAGATCTCCCTTGCCTCCGCCGACCAGATCCGTTCCTGGTCGCACGGTGAGGTCAAGAAGCCGGAGACCATCAATTACCGTACCCTCAAGCCCGAGAAGGACGGCCTGTTCTGCGAGAAGATCTTCGGTCCCGCCAAGGACTGGGAGTGCTCCTGCGGCAAGTACAAGGGCATCCGCTTTAAGGGCATCGTCTGCGAGCGCTGCGGCGTCGAGGTCACCTCGGCCAAGGTGCGTCGCGACCGCATGGGCCACATCGAGCTCGCCGCTCCCGTGTCCCACATCTGGTACTTCAAGAGCCCCACGAGCTTCCCGATGAGCCGTATGCTCGACATCAAGTCCAAGGACCTCGAGAAGGTTCTGTACTTTGCCAGCTACATCATCACCGAGGTCGACTACGAGGCTCGCGAGGCCGACGCTGACGACCTGCGCGAGGAGCTCGCCGCCGATCTGGAAGAGATCGATGCCGAGTGCGCCCGCCAGATCGAGTCCCTCAAGGAGCAGGGCAACCCCGAGAACTTCGACGAGTTCTCCGACGAGGAGCCGCTGACCCCCGAGGAGATCGCCTCTGGCATCGTCGACATCGAGGAAGAGTGCAAGGACGAGAAGCAGCTCCGCACGGACGCCTTCAACGCCTTCATGAAGCTCAGCGAGCGCGACCTCATTTCCGATGAGCCGCTGTTCCGCGAGATGACCCGCTACTACTCCATGTACTTCAAGGGTGGCATGGGTGCCGAGGCCGTCCGCGACCTGCTCGCTGCCATCGACCTCCCCTCCGAGGCCGAGAAGCTCAAGGCCATCATCGCCGACGAGGACTCCCAGAAGCAGAAGCGCGAGAAGGCCGTTAAGCGCCTCGAGGTCGTTGACGCCTTCCTGAAGGGCGGTAACAGCCCCGCGAATATGATTCTGGACGTCATTCCGGTCATTCCGCCCGATCTGCGCCCGATGGTCCAGCTCGACGGTGGCCGCTTCGCCGCGTCCGACCTCAACGACCTGTACCGTCGCGTGATCAACCGTAACAACCGACTCAAGCGCCTGCTCGACCTGGACGCCCCCGCGATCATCGTGAACAACGAGAAGCGCATGCTCCAGGAGTCCGTGGACGCCCTGTTCGACAACGGCCGTCGTGGTCGCCCGGTCTCTGGCCGTGGCGGTCGCCCGCTCAAGTCGCTCGCCGAGGCCCTCAAGGGCAAGCAGGGTCGTTTCCGTCAGAACCTGCTGGGTAAGCGTGTCGACTACTCCGGCCGTTCGGTCATCGTTACCGACCCTAAGCTGCTGCTGCACCAGTGCGGTCTGCCCAAGACCATGGCGCTGGAGCTCTTCAAGCCCTTCGTCATGAAGCGCCTGGTCGAGCTTGGCAAGGTCGAGAACATCAAGGGCGCCAAGCGCGCTATCGACCGCGGTGCCACCTTTGTGTGGGACATCCTCGAAGAGGTCATCGACGGCCGCGTCGTGCTGCTCAACCGTGCACCGACCCTGCACCGTCTGTCCATCCAGGCCTTTGAGCCGGTGCTGGTCGAGGGCAAGGCTATCCACCTGCATCCGCTGGTCTGCTCGCCCTTCAACGCCGACTTCGACGGCGACCAGATGTCTGTCCACGTTCCGCTGTCCAGTCAGGCTCAGGCCGAGGCCCGCGTGCTCATGCTCTCTGCGAACAACCTGCGCTCGCCGGCATCCGGCAAGCCGGTCAACATCCCTTCGCAGGACATGATCATCGGTGTGTACTACCTCACCCAGGTTCGCGAGGGTCTGCCGGGCGAGAACCACGTGTTCTCGAGCTTTGACGACGCGCTGCACGCCTATGACTGCCGCTCCGAGGTCGACATGCAGGCCAAGATCCAGGTCCGCGTGTCCGCTGCCGATGCCAACGTCATCAACGAGGACGGCACCCGTATCTTCCGCGTCAAGAACGGCAAGAACGAGTTCGTCGACTACGACGTCACCGGCAACAAGACCGCTCGCTTCGAGACGTCTATCGGCCGCATCATCTTCAACCGCCAGTGCCTGCCCGAAGACTACGAGTTCATGAACTACAAGATGGTCAAGGGCGACGTGGCCAAGCTGGTTGCGGACTGCTGCGATCGTTACCCCGAGGCCAAGGTCGGCCCGATCCTCGACGCCATCAAATACTCTGGCTTCCACTACGCTACCCGCGCCGGCCTCACCATCTCGGTGTGGGACGCTCTCATCCCTGCCGAGAAGCAGGAGCTGCTCGACCGCGCCCAGGCCAACGTCGACCAGATCAACGAGTACTTCGAGGAGGGCTTCATCAACGAGACGGAGCGCCACATCGAAGTCGTTAACGAGTGGACCGCTTGTACCGATAAGGTTGCAGCGCTCATGCTCGACATGTTCGACGAGGAGAACCCGCTGTACATGATGGCCGACTCCGGCGCCCGTGGTTCTAAGACCCAGCTCCGTCAGCTCGGTGGCATGCGTGGCCTGATGGCAGACATGTCCGGCGAGACGATCGACCTTCCCATTAAGGCGAACTTCCGCGAGGGTCTGCTGCCGCTCGAGTACTTCATTTCGACCTACGGCGCCCGTAAGGGCCTGGTCGATACCGCATCCCACACCTCGGACTCTGGTTACCTGACCCGTCGTCTGGTCGACGTGGCCCAGGACGTCATCGTCCGCGAGGAGGACTGCGGCACGCACGAGGGCGTCACCTACAACCTCATCATCCCCGGCACCACCGACCTCAACACCGACCTCGTCGGCCGTTGCTTCATCGAGGACGTCGTGGCTCCCGATGGCACCGTGCTCTTTGAGCAGGACGGCTACATCGAGAAGGTTGCCGACATTCAGAAGATGGTCGATGCCGGCCTTAAGAAGGTCAAGCTTCGCGCGCTGCTCACCTGCCGCTCCAAGTACGGCGTGTGCCAGAAGTGCTACGGCTGGGATCTTTCCACCCGTCGTCCGGTCGCCATCGGTACCGCGGTCGGCATTATTGCCGCCCAGTCCATCGGCGAGCCCGGTACGCAGCTTACGATGCGTACCATTCACTCCGGCGGCGTCGCTGGCGTCGACGATATTACGCAGGGTCTGCCTACGGTCAGCCGTATGTTCGATATCGTCGGCAACGTCAACGAGAAGATCCTGGGTCGCGAGGCCGAGCTGGCTCCGTACTCCGGCCACCTCTCGATTAAGCCCGAGAAGTCCGAGTATGTGCTGACGCTCACCGACTCCGAGGATCACACCCGTGTCCTCGACGAGCGTCGCGTCCCCGCTTCGGTGCGCTTTATGCCCGAGATCGAGGACGGCTGCGAGGTTCGCGCCGGCGACCAGATCACCAAGGGCTTCGTCAACTTCCGCAACCTGCGCAAGCTGACCGACATCGAGTCGACGATGCACACCTTCGTCGAGAGCGTCAAGGACGTCTACACCAGTCAGGGCGTCGACCTGAACGACAAGCACATCGAGGTGCTCGCACGTCAGATGCTGCGTCGCGTTCAGATCACCAACCCCGGTGACTCCAAGTACCTGCTTGGTCAGTACGTCGACCGCTACGAGTTCGCCGACGAGGTCGAGCGCGTTGCCCGTCTGGGCGGTCAGGCTCCTGTGGCCGAGCCCGTCATCCTGGGTACGCTCAAGGTCGCGTCCAACATCGACTCCTGGCTGTCGAGCGCTTCGTTCATCCGTACCGCCGGCGTCCTTACCGAGGCTGCCATCGAGGGCAAGGTCGATCACCTGCTCGACCTTAAGTCCAACGTCATCGTCGGTAAGAAGATCCCTGCTGGTACCGGCCTCAAGCCGTACGCCAACGCCAAGCTGACGTATCGCACGGCCGACGGCTACGTGGACATCGACGGCCCGGCTTCGCCCAACGCCAAGTCGCTGCCCGAGTGGGCTCCTGTGGAGCTCAAGGACCTGGACGAGCAACTCCCGCAGCAGCTCGACTGGGCCGGCTACGACGAGTTCGGCGGTGCTGACGGTTCGTTCACCCGCAATGGTCACACCATCTCCGCCGAGAAGGCTCGTCTGTACCTGTTCGACGACCTGGGCGTGTCGCAGCGCTGGACCAACAAGTTCAGCGAGGTCGGCATCGAGACGGTCGGCGACCTGGTCGGCAAGTCCGAGGAGGATCTGCTGCGCATCGACGGCATCGGTGCCAAGGCGATCGAGGAGCTCCGTGACGGCCTGGAGGCCCACGACTTGCTCTACATCCTCGAGAACAACGACGACGTTGCCGACGAGGAAGACCTCTCGCAGCTGCTGCAGATGGTCTTTAGCCCCGACGGTCCGGACGATATCCTGCTGGGTACCTCCGCTCCGACGCATCACGCCGACGCCGACGAGGAGCTCCTGGGCGCCCCGATCGACGACAAGAAGGCTCCCGCCAACGGTGCCATCAACGAGGACATGGCTTCTCTCGATGAGCTGCTCAACCAGCTCGTGGACACCGACGACGCCGAAGAGGCCAAGGACAACGACGAGGAGTAACTAGTTCCGCCGTTCTAACGAACGGCGGCGATCTCCGTCGCTGCGCGGCCCCCAGAGCTACAATCTGTCATTCAAAAGGCAGGGCATGACCAAAAGGTCAATGCCCTGCCTTTTTCATGCCACCTTGTACGCTCTGGGGGCCGCTCGCTTGCGTATGCTCAACCTGTTGCGTTCCGTCGATCCCTTGCCAATAAGGGGCAGGGTTTTTTTGGTAGGTTATTCCTGCTTGAATTTGAAACATTTCGTTCGGTCAAAGCGTATCTATGGTGAGGGCCTCAGCAAGAAACATCAGCATCACCGGGAGGTGATTATGGAAGAACAAGCATTTAGACAGGCGGTCGAGGATCACCGTGATGTCGTGTTTCGAATCGCATTGACGTATCTGCGCGATCGTGCCGATGCCGACGATGTCGCTCAAGACGTCTTTCTGAAGTTACTCAAAAGCGATGCCCAATTTGAAAGCTGGGAACATCTTCGTCGATGGCTTATCCGGGTCACGATCAATGAATGCAAATCTCTCTTTCGAAAGCCATGGAGGCGTGTGGAGGATATTGAGAACCTGGCCGATTCGCTTTCGACGGCGCAGGAGGAGACCAAGGCGGTCCTGTCAGACGTTATGCGACTTCCGGAACGATTCCGCGTTCCCATCGTGCTCTATTACTATCTGGGCTTTTCGACCTCAGAGATTGCCGAGTTATTGCATGTGCCAGCCGCGACTGTTCGAACGCGTTTGGCTCGCGGCAGATCGAAGCTCAAGTTCATCCTAGAGGAGGGCGACCGTGAAATCCAATCAAATCAAGCAGGCCTTCGAGTCCGTCCAAGCCGATAGCGATCTTGCTGACCGTGTTCTTTATGCCGCTGCTGGTGAGCCGCTTCGCCGAAAGGGTCACGCGAAGCCTCTGTATGTTGCCGTGATCGGATGCCTTGCCGGAGTGCTGGCGACCGGAGGGGTCGCCTACGCCGTCGTCAATTCCAGCTATTTTGCCTCTGCCTGGGGAAACCACGGCAACGGGGATTCCATTACCTGGACCAACGGCGGCTCATCGGGAACTAAATATACCTACACCAGAGAGTTTGGCGATGGCATCGCGCCCCAAAGCCTGGAAGGCGCAGTCCAGGAGGTTAATCTGTCCGTCGAGGGCAACGGCTATACGCTTGATATCCATGAGATGGCAATCGACCAAAACGGCTGCGGAGCCGTGACGTTTACGTTGTCCAATCCAAATGGAGTTAACTACTACAAGCCAGCAGCAGAGATTGGCGAACTTGTTCTCTATGGTGAAGAAGAGCAGGGCATCGGCACGCCCGATATGAAGTTCGGCGAGGAATGGCCTGACACACGCAGCACAATTGATAAGGACACATCAAGCGATACTGTCATTAATGGCACGATGTACTTTGCCGCTATGGATCGCGAGCGAGATTTGCAACATGCTGTCACCTGGAATATCCATTGGACCGAGGGTGAAGGTGAGAGTGCGAGGCGGTTTGAGGCGTCGACACCCGAGTTCAATATTGGAGCGTACGTCGATACAAAGGAACTCCGCTCCGGTGACTCGCCTCTTGAGATTAGCCCGTTTTCCATCCAGACGCACATCGATGATTTGGGCTATGAAGCAGTTGATAATAAGCTGACTGTCAGCTACAAGGATGGATCGGAGCAGATTATCGAAGATGACGACGCAGGGGTGTTCAACTTATATTTTTCTTATGGGCGCAATAGCGGAGAGAACATCTGGGTGCCAACGAAGTTGATTGATGTCGATCAAGTTGTCTCGGTAACCCTTGAAATTGTGAGGTATACATCAACAGGGGAGACCGAAACGAAAGAGCCCTTTACCATCGTCTATTCGTAAGATTTGGGGTCGCTTCCTACTAGGGGAAGCGGCCTCTTTTGCGTTAAATGGAAACGCCGCCGATTTCCATGCGACAGATGAGAGCAGATCACCGCTGGAGCGCGACGTTTCCCCAGATAAAACCGACCAAAATAAACCTGTCCCTTTTTGGCAGGTAGCGTTGCCCCGACGAGCACGTCGGATTCCCGGACCGGGCGGCCCAGGTTTTAAGTTTGTCGCGAGTTCCGCACGCAAAGGAAAGCACTTAATGTGCTTTCCGTCTTGCGCAGGACTGTAGAGCAGCAAACTTAAACAGCGGGCCGCCCGGGCCGGGAATCCGCCCCCGCGCACAGGAGGGGATTCCTTTTGTGTAGGCTTTGCGGAAATATGGCTATTTTGGGATACGCCCGGCGGCGTGGTCTGTTGACGGCACAGCTAACGCCACGTATCCTATCGAACTGCGTGTTTCGTAGGGGGATGCTGACCCCTCGATTCAAGCCGTTGCACTTTACAGAAAGCTGGAATCATTCGAGAAGGAGTACGCTTTGCCTACTATTAACCAGCTGGTTCGCCAGGGCCGTCGTTCCGTGCCCAAGAAGTCCAAGAACGCTGCTCTGCAGCACAACTCCCAGAAGCGCGGCGTGTGCACCCGCGTCTTCACCACGAGCCCCAAGAAGCCGAACTCGGCTCTTCGTAAGGTTGCCCGTGTTCGCCTCGTCAACGGCATCGAAGTTACTGCTTACATCCCGGGTGAGGGCCACAACCTGCAGGAGCACTCCATCGTGCTCGTCCGCGGCGGTCGTGTCCGTGACCTCCCTGGTGTCCGTTATCACGTCATCCGTGGCGCCTACGACGCTGCTCCGGTCCAGAACCGTATGCAGGCCCGTTCCAAGTACGGTGCTAAGCGCCCCAAGGCTAAATAAGCCAGATAACGTTTTGATACTTTCGCCGTGTGCCGCCTAAGGGCCGCACGGTAGACACTTAAGGAGATTTCACATGCCGCGTCGTGCAGCAGCTAATCGTCGTGAGGTTCAGCCTGACGCCGTTTACAACAACCGCCTGGTGACTCAGCTCATCAACAAGGTCCTTCTTGACGGCAAGAAGGCCACCGCTGAGCGCATCGTTTACACCGCTTTCGAGATCGTTGCCGAGAAGTCCGAGGGTGGCGACGCTCTCGCTACCTTCAAGAAGGCTATGGACAACGTCAAGCCCACGCTCGAGGTTAAGCCCAAGCGTGTCGGTGGCGCTACCTATCAGGTCCCGATGGAGGTCAACTCCCGTCGTTCCACCGCTCTGGGCATCCGCTGGATCGTCAACTTCTCCCGCGCTCGCAAGGAGAAGACCATGGCCGAGCGTCTCGCCAACGAGATCCTCGACGCTTCCAACGGCCTGGGCGCTTCCGTCAAGAAGCGTGAGGACGTCTTCAAGATGGCCGAGGCCAACCGCGCGTTCTCTCACTATCGTTGGTAAGTTAAGGTAAGGAACTAACATGGCTAAGCCTAAGTACAAGCTTTCCGATACCCGTAACATCGGCATCATGGCTCACATCGATGCCGGTAAGACCACCACGACCGAGCGTATTCTTTACTACACCGGTAAGACCCACAAGATCGGTGAGGTCCATGAGGGCGCTGCCACCATGGACTGGATGGTTCAGGAGCAGGAGCGCGGCGTAACCATTACCTCCGCTGCTACCACCTGCTTCTGGAACAAGGACGGTAAGGACTACCGCATCCAGATCATCGACACCCCGGGCCACGTTGACTTCACCGCCGAGGTCGAGCGCTGCTTGCGCGTCCTCGATGGCGCTGTCGCCGTCTTCGACGCTGTTGCCGGCGTTCAGCCCCAGTCTGAGACCGTTTGGCGTCAGGCTTCTACCTTCAACGTCCCCCGCATCGCCTTCATCAACAAGTATGACCGCGTGGGCGCTGACTTCTTCAACGCTATCGAGACCATGAAGGATCGTCTCGACGCCAACGCCGTGGCCGCTCAGGTCCCGATGGGCGCCGAGGACAACTTCTGGGGCGTCATCGACCTGGTCACCATGACTGCATGGGACTTCAAGGCCGACGAGAAGGGTATGACCTACCCCGAGCCGATGGACGAGATCCCGGCTGAGTTTGCCGACATCGCTGCCACCAAGCGCGAGGAGCTCCTCGACGCTGCTGCCAGCTTTGACGACGAGCTCATGGAGAAGATCCTCATGGAGGAGGACTTCACCGTCGAGGAGCTCAAGGCTGCTCTGCGCAAGGGTGTTCTGGCCAACGAGCTCAACCTCGTCTTCGTGGGCTCCGCCTACAAGAACAAGGGCGTTCAGGAGCTGCTCGACGCTGTCGTCGACTACCTGCCCAGCCCGCTCGACGTCGAGGCCGTCACCGGTACCGATCCGGACACCGGCGAGGAGATTCAGCGTCATCCTTCCTTCGACGAGCCCTTCTCCGGCCTGGTCTTTAAGATCATGACCGACCCGTTCGTCGGTAAGCTCACCTATGTCCGCGTTTACTCCGGCCGCGCCGAGTCCGGCTCCTACGTGGTCAACGCTTCCAACGGTCAGCGCGAGCGTCTCGGCCGCATCCTCGAGATGAACGCCGCCGAGCGTATCGACCGTGACGACGCTGCCGCCGGCGACATCGTCGCTTGCGTCGGCTTCAAGAACTCCACCACCGGTGACACCCTGTGCGCCGAGGGCAAGGAGATCGTCCTCGAGAAGATCGAGTTCGCTAAGCCCGTTATCGACGTTGCCATCGAGCCCAAGACCAAGGCCGAGCAGGACAAGATGTCCCTGGCTCTGACCAAGCTCGCCGAGGAGGACCCGACCTTCCAGGTGTCCACCAACCACGAGACCGGCCAGACCATCATCGCCGGCATGGGCGAGCTGCACCTCGAGATCATCGTCGACCGTCTGCTCCGTGAGTTCAAGGTTGACGCTAACGTTGGTAAGCCCCAGGTTGCCTACCGCGAGACCGCTGGTCACGACGTCGAGAAGGCTGAGGGCAAGTTCGTCCGTCAGTCCGGCGGTCGCGGTCAGTACGGCCACGCCGTCATCAAGCTCGAGAAGATGGAGGAGGGCTTCGGCTACGAGTTCGTCAACGCTATCGTCGGCGGCGTCGTGCCCAAGGAGTACATCCCGTCCATCGACAAGGGCATCCAGGAGGCCCTGAACACCGGTGTTATCGCCGGCTTCCCGGTCCTCGACGTTAAGGTCACCCTGTTCGACGGTTCTTACCACGAGGTCGACTCCTCCGAGGCCGCCTTCAAGATCGCCGGTTCCATGGCTATCAAGGACGCCCTCAAGAAGTCCGACCCGCAGCTGCTCGAGCCGATCATGGCTGTCGAGGTCGAGACCCCCGAGCAGTACATGGGCGACGTTATGGGCAACCTCTCCGGTCGCCGCGGCAAGATCGAGGGCATGGAGGATCGCAAGAACAGCAAGCTCATCCGTGCCAAGGTGCCGCTGGGCGAGATGTTCGGTTACGCTACCGACCTTCGCTCCCAGACCCAGGGCCGTGCATCCTACACGATGCAGTTCGACTCTTATGAGCCCGCGCCCAAGTCCATCGTGGACGAGGTCATGAGCAAGAACGCCTAAGTTCGAGCTCCCTGTTACGTAATCCGCGAGAACATCTCTCGCACTCTTTGGAGGTTTAAGTTGGCTACCCAGAAGATCCGCATTCGCCTCAAGGGCTATGATCACGAGGTCGTCGATCAGTCCGCGAAGCTCATCGTCGAGACCGCTCAGAAGACCGGCGCTCGCGTTTCCGGTCCTGTCCCCCTGCCCACCGAGCGCAACCTGTACACGGTTATCCGCTCGCCGCACGTGAACAAGGACTCCCGTGAGCAGTTCGAGATGCGCACCCACAAGCGCCTCATCGACATCCTCGACCCCACCTCGGGCACCGTTGATTCGCTCATGCGTCTCGACCTCCCCGCTGGCGTCGACATCGACATCAAGCTCTAAGCGATATCGCTCTTAGCTTAAAGAGCCCCGCTGCCATTACGGTAGCGGGGCTCTTTTGTTTTGAATGGTGGCCTTGGGGGTCCGGATAATGCGGCCGAATGGGTGGCTATGGCGTCTTATTTACCCATGGGGCGCAGCGATGCCTCCTCAAAATGGAAGGATCGCAAGTTGTCTTCTGTCTCGATGCACGCGCGACCAAAGTCATCGACCGTTTGAAAGATGCCACGCGCCAGCTCGTCCCCAGCGGGGGAACGGGCGAAAACGTGATCCCCAATCCAATTGAGATGACCGATATATTCGCCGTGGACGGGCGCGAGCGGTCCGGCGTCTTCTTCCATGGCGTTGAGACGCTCTGTCCATGTGTCTACAGCGTTCACGACCGCGTGATAGACCTCCTTGAGTAGCACATCGACGGCGGGAACATTCTCGTTGAGGTCCGAGAGACCGATTGCCGGCAGGCCGCCATCGGGAACCTCCGAAGGCACATAGTTCACATTGACGCCAATGCCGCAGACGGCGAAAGGTTTGCCTTCGTTATCGCGTGCGGCCTCGACCAGAATGCCGCCGAGCTTGCGTCCTCGCGCGACCAGATCGTTGGGCCATTTGAGGCCAATCTCGTTTGCAAGACCCTGATTTTCGAGCGCCTCGAGCACCGCTAGGCCGCTGACGGCGGCAAGACCAGAGTACTTTGCAGGATTAACGCATGGACGCAGGACAATCGAAAGCAATAGGTTGCCGGCGGTTGAATCCCACTTGTGGCCGCGCCGGCCGCGTCCTGCTGTCTGAGCCCGGGCGGCAAGTCCTGTGCCGTGCGGCGCTCCTTGTTTTCCTGCTTCGAGCAGGTCATCGTTGGTCGATCCGGTTACGTCGACTATCGTTAATTGGGCATCCATAGCGGCTGCTACCTCCTTAATGAATAAGTGAATAACGCAATGGTGTCGAGAGACAGACACAATGTGAAGCCTTTGTCGCATTTGGACAATTTAATGTTAACACGTCAACAATGACTGAAATGCGCTATCCTCTCTTGGTCGATGTAAACACGTCAACAACTCAAAGGAGGTTAGTGATGGGTTTCACGATTCTTGGAACAGGCTCGGCGCTTCCTGCGCGCAGCGTTTCCAATGACGAGCTGTCCGAGTTCCTCGATACCTCGGATGAGTGGATTTTTACCCGCACCGGTATCAAGAGCCGCCACGTCTGCACCACTGAGTCACTCGACGACCTTGCCGTAGCGGCGAGCGAGCGGGCACTCCAGGTATCCGGAATCGACGCGATCCAGCTGGATCTGATCGTCTGCTCGACGACGACGGGTGACCACCTTGTTCCCGCTGAGGCGTGTGCCGTTGCTGAGCGCCTGGGTGCCACATGTCCTGCCTTCGACGTTTCGGCGGCTTGTGCCGGCTTCGTTTTTGCGCTCGATGTCGCCGAGGGCTATATCGCCCGCGGTCGCGCCAGGCACGTGCTGGTCGTTGCCGCCGAGCAGATGACGCGCGCGCTCGATTGGACCGACCGTGCCACGTGCGTGCTCTTTGGCGATGGCGCGGGTGCTGCGGTCATAGAGGCTGGGGGAGAGAATCCCCTTGCTGTTGAGCTTTCGACGTCGCCTGACGTCGAAACACTGCGCGTCCCCGGATTGGCGGGCTCCTCGCCGTATAAGACGGCGCAGGACTGCGAAAGCGTGCTTTCCATGAACGGCCGTCGCGTCTTCAAGTTTGGCGTCAATGCCATCTGCGACACGGTCAACAAGCTCGCCTGCGACGCGAGCATCGCGGTCGAGGACATCGACCACTTTGTATTCCATCAGGCTAACGAACGAATCTTGAGCCAGGCAGTCAAGCGCCTGGGTGTGCCGGACGACCGTGTGGTCCGGACGTTGCGTGAAACTGGCAACATCTCGAGCGCCTGTATTCCGCTTGCTCTCGATCGACTGGCAAATACCGGCGCGCTGCACGTGGGCGACACCATCGCCCTGGTCGGATTTGGCGCCGGCTTGGATGTAGGTGGCTATGTACTTCGCTGGAAGTAGTCGCACATAGGAAATAAAAACGCCCCTAGGGCACAAACAAAGGAGAACTACCATGGCAGATCAGAAGACCTTCGAGCGCGTTTGCGACGTTATCCGCGAGACCGCTGGCCTTGACGACGTCGAGATGAAGCCCGAGTCCACGCTCGAGGAGATTGGCCTCGACAGTCTGGGCACCGTCGAGATCCTCGTCGCCGTCGAGGACGAGTTTGGCATTGAGCTCGATACCGAGGAGAACCCCAAGACGGTCGGCGAGTTCGTCGATACGGTCGAGGCGGCATTGGAGAAGTAGAGATGCTCAAGACTCCTCTCTGCGATCTGCTCGGCATCGAAAAGCCCGTGTTCCAGGGCGGTATGGCTTGGATTGCCGACGCCTCGTTGGCGTCCGCAGTGTCCGAGGCGGGCGGCTTAGGGATTATCGCAGCCATGAACGCCGACGCCAACTGGCTACGCGACCAGATTCACGAGTTACGCGCCAGGACGGATAAGCCCTTTGGTGTCAACGTTATGCTCATGAGCCCGTTTGCCGACGAGGTTGCGCAGGTCGTGATTGACGAGCGAGTGCCGGTCGTCGTGACGGGCGCCGGCAATCCCGCCAAGTATATGAAGGCGTGGAACGAGGCGGGCATCAAGGTCATCCCGGTCGTTGCCTCGGTGGCGCTGGCGCGCCTCGTGGCACGTCGTGGAGCCACGGCGGTTGTTGCCGAGGGTACCGAATCGGGCGGCCATATTGGCGAGACCTCGACGATGGCACTGGTGCCGCAGGTCGTCGATGCGGTCGACATTCCCGTTGTGGCCGCCGGCGGTATTGCCGACGGCCGCGGCGTGGCGGCCGCCTTTATGCTGGGCGCCGAAGGCGTGCAAGTGGGTACGCGCTTTCTGGTCGCAGACGAGTGCACCGTCTCGGAGCAGTACAAAGAGATGGTCCTGAAGGCCAACGACACTTCGACGCGTGCGACCGGTCGCTCGACGGGACATCCAGTGCGCGCCCTCAAGAGCCCTTTCACCAACGCCTATGCCAAGAGCGAGGGTTCCGGTGCGAGTGCCGAGGAGCTCGGTGCTTTGGGAACCGGTGCGCTGCGTAAGGCCGCCAAGGACGGCAACTACGAAGAGGGTTCGTTTTTGTGTGGACAGATTGCCGGCATGGTTAGCGAGCGCCAGAGCGCGCGTGAAATCGTCGACGATCTGGTCGATGGCGCCGAGCGCGTCCTGAAGGGTGCGTCCGCATGGGTAGCGTAGCGTTTCTGTTTGCCGGCCAGGGTGCCCAACACCCCGCGATGGGCGTCGACCTGATCGAGGCATCGCCGGCGGCCGCCGAGGTGTTCGCCATTGTCGACGAGGTGCGCCCGGGGACCAGCGAGCAGTGCCGGAGCGCCTCCAAGGAGGAGCTCTCGCAGACCGAGAACACGCAGCCGTGCGTGTTCGTTCACGACCTGGCAGCGGCTACCGCTCTGCGTGAGCGCGGCGTGGTGCCTGCCGCCTGTGCGGGATTCTCGCTGGGCGAGGTCGCTGCACTCACCTTTGCGGGGGCATTCGATACGCGAGCGGGTTTTGAGCTCGTGTGTGAGCGCGCGGCATTGATGGCCACGGCGGCCGAGCGTCACCCCGGCGGCATGCGCGCCGTCATCAAACTTGATGCTGCGCAAGTCGAGAACCTGGCTGCGCAGGCCGGCGAGGACTGCTGGCCGGTCAACTACAACAGTCCCCAGCAGACGGTTGTGGCCGGAGCGCCCGATGCGCTGCAGACCCTCGACGTCCTAGTAAAAGAGGCTGGCGGCCGGGCCATGAAGGTCGCGGTGTCGGGTGCATTCCATAGCCCCTATATGGCCGAGGCGACTGAGGGACTGGCGACGTATATCCAAGCCGGCCACGCGCCGTCTCCGCTGCTGATTCCGGTCATGGCAAATATGACGGCGGCGCCCTATCCGGCCGACCCGCAGGCGGCATCGGAGGTGCTGACCAACCAGGTGAGTCATGCCGTGCGCTGGGTCGACACGCTGCATGCTCTGCAGGATCAAGGCATCGACACGTTTATTGAGGTCGGTCCTGGCAAAACACTGTCGGGCCTGGTCAAGCGTACGCTGAGCGACGTTCGCGTGTATTCGTGCGAAACGGCCGAGCAGGTCGCAGCTATTGCCGATGAGCTCGCATAGCCCACAGGGCTGTAACCCGAAAGGAATGACATGGGCAACTTGAACAACGGCGCGCTCGAGCGCAACGACTCACGCCGTGTGGCACTGGTCACGGGCGGCTCGCGCGGCATCGGTCGCGCTTGTGCCGTGGGCCTGGCGGAGGACGGCTTTGATATCGCCGTCGTCTATGCCGGTAGCGCAGATGCGGCGCGCGAGACGTGCGAAGCCTGTGAGGCGGCTGGCGCCACGGCGCGCGCATATCAATGTGACGTGGCCGACCCCGCTGCCGTCAACGCGTGCGTGGAAGCGGCCCTCAACGACTTTGGCTCCATTTGGGCGCTCGTCAACAACGCTGGCATCACCCGCGATGGCCTGCTCATGCGCATGGGCGATGACGCCTTCGATCGCGTGCTCGATGTCAATCTTAAAGGAACGTTTAACACGACGCGCGCGCTCACCAAGACCTTTATGCGCCAGCGCGGCGGTTGCGTCATCAACATGAGCTCGGTTGTGGGCCTGATGGGCAATGCCGGGCAGGCCAACTACGCCGCCTCCAAGGCGGGCGTCATCGGTCTGACCAAGGCGGTGGCGCGCGAGCTTGCGCCACGCGGCGTACGAGTGAACGCGGTTGCCCCCGGGTTTGTCGAGACGGATATGACGGCAAAGCTCTCGGAGAAGGTGCGTACGGTAACCGAGGAGCAGATTCCCCTTAAGCGTATGGCGCGCCCCGAGGAGGTGGCCGGCGTAGTGCGCTTTCTGGCGAGCGATGCGGCTGCCTACATTACGGGTGAGGTCGTGCGCGTCGACGGCGGAATGGCGATGTAGAAACCAGGGCCGAACAACGGCTTGGATGAGGAGACCATGATGGAACAGAGAGTTGCAATCACCGGCATCGGTGCCGTATCGCCGCTCGGCAATACCGCGCTTGCCACCTGGGCGGCCATGTGCGCCGGCACGTGCGGTATCGGCCCGATCACGCACTTCGATACCGATGCGTTCGCCGTTAAAGTGGCGGCCGAGGTCAAGGGCTTTGACGGCAACGAGTACTTTGGCAAGCACGACGCCAAGCATCTCGACCCCTGTGTACAGTTTGCGATGGCGGCGTCGGATGAGGCCATGCACGATGCGGGCTTTGATGTCGAAGGCGCCATCGATCGCGAGCGCCTGGGCGTCTACGTGGGCTCGGGCGTGGGCGGCATGACGACGCTCGTCGACAACGTCCATACGATTGCCGAACGTGGGCCCCGCCGCGCATCGCCCTATATGATCGCGATGATGATCCCCAACATGGCATCGGGCAATATCGCAATCCGCCACAAGGCAAAGGGCCCGACCCTGCCCGTGGTGACCGCGTGCGCAACCTCGGCCCATGCGGTGGGCGAGGCGTTCCGCGCCATAAAGCACGGCTATGCCGACGCGATCCTCGCGGGCGGCGCCGAGGCCGCAATTATCCCCGATGCCGTTGCGGGCTTTACGTCCTGCCGCGCATTGACCACCAACCCTGATCCCGCGACGGCTTGCCGCCCGTTCGATGCAGACCGCGATGGCTTTGTGATGGGCGAGGGCGCCTGCGTGCTCGTGCTCGAGAGCATGGAACATGCGCAGGCGCGCGGTGCGCACATTTATGCCGAGGTCGTGGGCTACGGCAACACCGATGATGCCTATCACATCACGAGCCCTGATCCCGAGGCTGCCGGCATTGCCCGCGCGATATCGCTGGCGGTGACCGAGGGCGACGTCAGGCCTTCCGAGGGCCTCTACATCAATGCCCACGGCACATCGACCAAGCTCAACGATTCGTCCGAGACGGCGGGCATTAAGCGTGCGCTCGGCGAGGACGCGGCGCGCGCCGCGCACGTCTCGTCGACCAAGTCGATGACCGGCCACATGATCGGTGCCACGGGCGCCATCGAGGTCATGGCCTGCGCCATGGCGCTCGAGCAGGGCGTGGTGCCGCCGACCATTAACTACCACACGCCCGATCCCGCCTGCGATTTTGACTACACGCCCAATCGCGCGGTTCGCGCTGACCTTACCTGGGCGCTTTCGACCAACCTGGGCTTTGGCGGACACAACGCCGCCATCGCGCTGCGTAGATATACGAGGAGCTAGAGCATGGATTCCAAAAGACTTGCCGAGATAGCCGATGTTATGGAGGACCGCGGCCTCACGCGCGTACGCGTTGAGGAGCCCGATGGCACCGCGGTCGAACTCGAGCGCGCGAGCGCCGCACAGCCGGTTGCCGTGCCCATGCCCATGCCGAGCGCTATGGCCGCTCCAGTTGCAGCTCCCACAGTCGCGCCTGCCGCACCGGAGCCCGCCGCGCAGACACCTGCCGCCGCACCGGAGCCCAAGGGCACCGAGGTGACCGCTCCCATGGTCGGCGTTTTCTATGCTGCCCCGGCGCCGGGCGACGAGCCGTTTGTGCACGTGGGCTCTAAGGTCAAGGTCGGCGAGACGCTCTGCATCATCGAGGCCATGAAGGTTCTCAACGAGGTGACGGCAGAGGCAGACGGCGAGGTGCTCGAGATCTGCGTGGCCGACGGCGACCTCGTGGAGTTTGGCAGCTGCCTCATGAGGATCGGATAGGTGATATCCATGAACAAAGAAGAGCTTAAGGAACTGTTGCCGCATCGCGAACCGATGCTTTTGCTCGACGAGGCCGAGCTGGTGGGCGACGAGGCCCACGGCAAGATCACGATTACGGGCGACGAGTACTTTTTGCAGGGGCATTTTCCGGGAAACCCGGTGGTCCCCGGCGTGATTCAGTGCGAGATGCTCGCCCAAAACTGTTGCGTGCTGCTGATGGGCGATGAGGAAGCGCGCGGCGCGACGCCGTTCTACACGAGTCTGGACAAGGTGCGCTTTAAGCGTCCGGTGCGCCCGGGCGACACGGTTGATCTGGTGTGCACCATCACGCGTGCGCGCGGGCCGTTCCGCTTTGCGACGGGTACTGCGAGCGTCAACGGTGAGGTTTGCTGCCGCGCCGATATGTCTTTTGCACTCATGCACGAAAGTTAAGGAAGGCTTCATGTTCGACAAAGTGCTCATCGCCAACCGCGGCGAAGTCGCGGTCCGTGTTATCCGCGCGTGCCGCGATATGGGCATCAAGACCGTCGCCGTTTATTCCACGGCCGATGCGGACGCGCTGCACGTGCAGCTTGCCGACGAGGCGTATTGCATCGGCGGTCCGCGTCTTGCCGAGAGCTACCTCAACGACGATGCTGTGCTCACCTGTGCCGTAAAGTCGGGAGCTAAGGCAATTCATCCCGGCTATGGCTTTTTCTCCGAGAAGGCGAGCTTCGTACGCGACTGCGACAAGTATGGCCTGGCGTTTGTTGGTCCTTCGGCCAAGGTGATCGACAGCATGGGCGACAAGGACGCCGCACGTCGAACGGCTGCCGCGGCGGGCGTGCCCATCGTGCCGGGCTGCGATTTGCTCAAAAGTCCCGAGGAGGCAACGGCCGAGGCTGAGCGCATTGGCTGCCCCGTGCTTATTAAGGCGCGTGCGGGCGGCGGCGGTCGCGGTATTCGTAAGGTCGAGCGCGCGGAAGATGCGGCAAAGGCCTTTATTGAAGCACGCGCCGAGGGCGAGGCCGTTTTTGGCGACGGCGAGTGCTACATGGAGAAGTTCGTCGCGCCGGCGCATCACGTTGAGGTACAGATTATGGCCGATAAGCAGGGCCATGTGTTTTCGCTCGGCGAGCGCGAGTGCTCGGTGCAGCGGCGCAACCAAAAGCTAATCGAGGAGAGCCCCGCGCCGTGCCTCGACGGACACGACGACATTCGTGCTCGCATGCACAAGGCGGCACGCGACCTGGCTCGTGCCGTCGGCTACGAAGGAGCCGGTACCATCGAGTTCCTGTATTCGGACGACGGCAATTTCTACTTTATGGAAATGAACACGCGCTTGCAGGTGGAGCATCCGGTTACGGAGTTTGTGACCGATACCGACTTGGTCAAGTGGCAGCTGCGCGTGGCAGCCGGCCAGCCTCTGCCCTTTGAGGAGGACATGCCGGTCCGCAACCACGCCATGGAGTGCCGCATCAATGCCGAGACGCCGGACTTTCTGCCGTCATGTGGAACGGTCACCGCGTTGCGTGTGCCGGGTGGTCCGCGCGTGCGCTGGGATTCCGCCATGTTTACCGGTGCTAAAGTTCCGCCGTACTACGACTCCATGCTTGGCAAGCTCATCGTGTGTGCGCCCACGCGTGACGGCGCCATTCGCAAGATGCGCTCGGCCCTGGGCGAGCTCGTGATTGAGGGCGTGAGCGAAAACAGCGAACTGCAGCTCGACGTGCTGGCAAACGATGAGTTCTTGTCGGGCATGTACCACACCGATCTGATGGGGCATCTCTATGCTGATGAATAGAAAAGCGAAGACGGTCAACGTCCTCGAGGGGCCGATGACCGAGTCGTGCGCCGAGTTTCCCGCGCGCCACGTGTTTATCAAGTGTCCGGAGTGCCGCCGCGTGATCGATGAGGCACGCCTGCACGACAACCTCGAGGTCTGCCCTCGTTGCGGCAAACACTTTCGCGTGAGCGGTCGCGCGCGCATGCGCATGACGGTCGACGAGGGCACGTTTGAGGAATGGGATGCCAATCTGGCGTCGGAGGATTTCCTCTCGTTTCCCAGCTATGCCGACAAGCTTAAGAGCGTGAGCGAGCGTTCGGGCGAGCGCGATGCCGTTGTGTGCGGCAAGGGCAAAATCTGCGGTTGCGATACGGCGCTCTTCTTTATGGACGCCAACTTTATGATGGGCTCGATGGGTTCCGTGGTGGGCGAGAAGATCTGTCGCACATTTGAGCATGCGACCGAGCTGGGATTGCCAGTTGTCGGCTTTACCGTTTCGGGCGGTGCACGCATGCAAGAGGGCGTGACATCGCTTATGCAGATGGCCAAGATTTCTGCGGCGGTTAGGCGCCACAGTGAGGCGGGCGGCCTGTATATCACGGTGCTCACCGACCCCACGACCGGCGGCGTAACCGCGAGCTTTGCCATGGAGGGCGATATTATCCTGGCCGAGCCCGATGCCCTGACGGCATTTGCCGGCCCGCGCGTGATCGAGCAGAACATGCACAAGCGCCTGCCCAAGGGATTCCAGCGCTCCGAGTTTTTGCTGGAGCACGGCTTTTGCGATGCCGTCGTTCCGCGTGGCGAGATTGCGCTCACGGTGGGCGAGCTGCTGGCGCTGCACGAAGGGCACGTGCCCGGCCTGGGGGCACCGCACGAGATTGTGCATACGGGTCGCCACGGCAAAAAGTTGGGACACTTGTTCAAGCGCTCGGGCGCACCAAAAACCGCGCTCGAGATTGTCAAACAGACCCGCTCGGCAGATCGCGCCACGGCGGGCGAGATGATCTCGCTGGGCCTGGATGGATTTGTGGAGCTGCACGGCGACCGCTACTTTGGCGACGACGCCGCTGTGGTGGCTGGCATTGGCTGGAAAGACGGGCGCCCCGTAACGGTCATCGCCATCGAGCGCGGCACCACGACCAAAGAGCGCATGCGTCGCAACTTTGGCATGGCACATCCCGAGGGCTACCGCAAAGCGCGTCGCCTTATGCGCCAGGCCGAAAAGTTTGGTCGACCGGTTCTGTGCCTGGTCGATACTTCGGGCGCGTTTTGCGGCATCGGTGCCGAGGAGCGCGGCCAGGGCGAGGCGATTGCTCAGAATCTCATGGAGATGAGCGGCCTTAAGACACCGATTGTCTCGGTGGTGACAGGCGAGGGCGGCTCTGGTGGCGCGCTGGCGCTGTCCGTGGCCGACCGCATCCTGATGCTCTCGAGCTCGGCCTATTCAGTCGTGAGCCCCGAGGCCTGTGCGTCGATCCTGTGGAAGGATACCGAGCGTGCGGATGAGGCCGCCGAGGCGCTTAAGCTCACGGCCCCCGATCTGCTGGCGCTCGGCATCATCGACGGCATTGTTGACGATAAGGGCCTGTCGCATGAGGAGATCGCCGGTGCCGTCATGTCCTCGGCATTTGATGCCCTCGATACGCTTGGGCAGCTCGACGACGCGACCCTCACAAACCTCCGCTACGAAAAGTACCGCGCAATCGGTCGATACCGCACGATGTGACAAAGGGACAGCCCGCATGTCATATTGGGAAAGACGTTCCATGCTACAAGTTTCTAACACCTCGTTTACAACGTCGGTTTCATCAAACGCCATGGCCGTGGTGGACTATCTGTCCAAAAGCATGATGTCGGCGCTGCCGTTTATTGTCTGCGCGGCGTTGTTCCGCACCGTCGCCGTCATTATGGGCGAAGGCATGCTGGGCCTGTGGTCTGCCGATTCCGAAATCTATCGCCTGTTCTACAGTTGGCTCTATAACGCCGGCTACTACTTTTTGCCCATTTATCTTGGTTGGGCGGCCGCCCGCCAGCTCGGTTGCTCGGAGCAGCTGGGCATGATGCTGGGCGGCGTATTGATTGCGCCCGATCTGCTTAAGCTCGTCGATGCCGCATCGACGACGGGGGCATCGATGACTTCCGTGTATGGTCTGCTTCCCGCGCCGGTCAACGATTACACGACGACTGTTATTCCAGTTCTCCTTTCGGTGCCTGTGCTATGGCGAGTGGAGTGTTTCTTTAAGCGCGTTATCCCTAGGGCCGTGGCGTTTTCGTTTGTTCCGTTTGCGACCATGCTTGTCATGGTTCCGGTTTCGCTGTGTATCACGGCGCCGGCGGGCAGCTATCTGGGCATGCTGTTGGGCCAGCTTATGTTTATGCTTGGCAATTCCGGTGGCATCGTGTCGCTGCTCACGCTCATGGGGCTTGCCGCGGGCTGGGAGTTCCTAAAGATAGCGGGCGTCAGCAACGTCGTTCTATCGCTTGCGTACGCGCAGTTTATGAGTGTGGGAACGGATTCGTGCATCCTGATTGCCGCGACGATGGCGACGTTCGCCGTTTGGGGCATGCCTTTTGGCGCGTCGCTCCGCGTTGCGGATAAGGACGAGAAGGCGCTCATGCTGGGCTACTCAATCTCGGGTGTTCTTGGCGGCGTAAGCGAGCCGGCGCTGTACGGTTGCGGCTTTAAATATGGCAGGTGCCTGACGTGCATGGCCATTGGCGGCGCCGTCGGAGGCCTTGTTGCAGCCGTGGGCCACGTTACGGCCTATACCATCGGCATGACGAATGTCCTTATGGTCATTGGCTTTGCCACGGGCGGCATCTCGAACCTGCTGTGGTGCTGCGTTGCCGGCGGTGTGGCATTTGCGGTGTCTGCGGCGCTGAGCTACTGCTTTGGCGTGGTGCCGGCGCAGGGACAGGCGGCAGAAGACGGGGCCGATTCACCCGAAACAGTGGCGAGCGCTGCTGAAGTAAGCGCATAAACCTGTGCGACAAAAGGACGATTCTTTTGTCATGCTCCAAGGCCGTGGCCCGTGCGGGCTGCGGCCTCTTTGTATCTGGGAGACAAAGTGGCTACACTACAATCCGTTTGAGCAATAGATATATAGGTAGTACCGTGGGGGCGGATGCAGATGGTCGAGTGGATCGTTCGTCGCGCGCAGGGCGATCGTGCGCGTGTGGGCACGTTAGCGGGCATGGTGTGTATTCTCGCTAATGTTGCGCTTTGTGCTGCGAAGGGCGCAATCGGTGTGGTTTCGGGATCGGTTTCGATTGTGGCGGATGCCATGAACAACCTGTCCGATGCCAGCTCGAATATCGTGAGCGTGCTGGGCTTTAAGCTGGCGAGCAAGCCCGCCGACCCCGAGCATCCATACGGCCATGGTCGCTACGAGTATCTCTCGGGTCTGGTCGTGGCGGCGCTCGTGCTGCTTATTGGCATCGAACTGGTGAAGTCCTCGGTGGAGCGTATTGTCAACCCGGAGCCTGTCGAGTTCTCGCTTGCCCTGGTGGCAGTCCTGGCACTTTCGATGGTTGTAAAGCTGTGGATGGCGGCCCTCAACCAAAAGCTCGGCGATCGCATTGAGTCCGAGACGCTGCATGCGACCGCGCAGGATTCCAAGAACGATGTCCTTGCTACAGGCGCCGTGTTGGCGTGCGCAATTGTTTCGCAGGTGACGCACATCAATCTTGACGCATGGGTCGGCCTTGCCGTTGGCGCCTATATTGGCTGGAGCGGTTTTGAGCTCATCCAGGATACGGTGAGCCCGCTTTTGGGCCAGTCGCCCGATCCTAAGCTGGTCAAGCACATTCGAGACAAGATCATGAGCTACCCCGGCGTTTTGGGCGTTCACGATCTGATGGTTCACGACTACGGCCCGGGCAGGAAGTTCGCAAGCGCTCACGCTGAGATGGCAGCCGAGGCCAGCCCGATGGAAAGTCACGACACGCTCGATAACATCGAGCAGTCGTTTAGGGACGAGGACGGCATGATCGTCACGCTTCACTACGACCCCATCGTGACCGATGACCCCAAGGTGGCGAGCATGCGCTTGCGCATTCACGTCATGGCCCAGGAGATCGATAGCCGCCTCTCGATTCATGACCTGCGCTGTGTGCCGGGTCCTACGCACACCAACGTGATCTTTGACTGCGTGCGTCCCTCGGATCTGCAGATGAGTGCCGAAGACGTAAAGCACGCGCTGGCACAACGGGTCGAATCGGAATATCCCAAGTCGATTGCCAAGATTACGATCGACGAAGACTACGTAGGACATACCCACGAGTAAGGCTGTGCCGGCAAAGCAGGTTATGCAGAAGGGGAGAGCATGAAGAAGCTGTATCTACTCCGCCACGGCCAGACGGAGTTCAACGTCAAAAAGCTGGTCCAGGGCCGCTGCGATTCACCGCTGACCGACCTGGGCCGCAAACAAGCGGGAATGGCAGCCGCATGGCTCAAGAGCCACGACGTTGTCCCCGACAAAGTGGTCTCTTCGCCCTTAGGCCGAGCCATGGACACAGCTCAGCTCGTCGCATGCGAGCTCCTCGGCCCGGACGCAGCAGCCGAGCCCTGCGAAGGCATCATCGAGCGCTGCTACGGCACCTTCGAAGAAGGCCCGCACGACGCTCTGCCCACCGACGTCTGGGATCCAGGCGAGGATCTGGTCCCCTTCGGAGGAGAAGGAAGCCGCGCACTGCAAGAACGCATGGTAGGCACCCTCACTAATCTCATGGACTCCGAGGACACCGAAACCCTCCTAGCAGTAAGCCACGGCAGCGCCAGCCGCCAATTCATCAAGGCTGCAGCCCCAGAGGGCTTCGAGCTCCCAGCAAAACTCCCCAACTGCGCCATCATGATCTTCGACTTCGATGAGGCAAAGCTACAAGCAGAAGGCGAGCCAATGCAATGCAAGTTCACCCTCCAGCAAATAGTGGACCCCCAACAAAGTAATTAGCTGAGCGAGCAAGGTTTAGCAGACATCTACGTGGCGTTCCCAGTGTGCGGCGGAGGGGGCGGGCCTGAGGCATATTAAGGTTGTCGCGAGTTCCGCACGAACAGGAGAGCACTTAATGTGCTCTCCGTCGTGAGCAGGACTGTAGAGCAGCAACCTTAATATGCCTCAGGCCCGCCCCCCTCCGCCGCACACTGGGAACGTGCCACGCACTTTACCTGCGTAAACAATGTGAGTGAAATATGAATCTCGATGGATACGCCCGCAGCCGTGTATACTAAACAGCTGTGTGTAACCAGGGGAGTATTCTGGCTGGACAAAATGCCTGCTTAATAGGGTTGTCAGGTAGTCCGGGCGAAATACAAGGCTGGGGAGCACGTCGTGTAAGTAGTGGTCCTCTAGGGGCGTACGCTCGGTGGTGTACGCATTGTCCCAAGACCACGCGAGAGTTGGGATCATATCTTGATCAGCATGATTCTCGGCCGCAAGATTGGCATGACCCAGGTTTGGGACGAGGACGACAACGTCGTTCCCGTCACGGTCATCCAGGCTGGCCCCTGCGCTGTCTCGCAGGTTAAAACTCAGGCAACCGACGGCTATGACGCCGTCCAGATCGGTTTCGGCGACATCAAGGCCAAGAACGTGAACAAGCCCATGGCTGGTCACTTCGCCAAGGCTGGCGTCGAGCCTGTCCGCTTCCTTCGTGAGGTCCGCGTCGAGAACGGCGAGGAGCACAAGGTCGGCGAGGTCGTCACCGTCGCTGATTTCGCTGATGTCGAGAAGGTCGACGTCATCGGTACCTCCAAGGGTAAGGGCTTCCAGGGTCGCATCAAGCGCTGGGGTCAGCGCCGCGGTCCTATGACGCATGGTTCACACTTCCAGCGTCACCCCGGTTCTATCGGTCAGTGCGCCTATCCTGCGCGCGTCCTCAAGGGCGTCAAGATGGCCGGTCACATGGGTAACGAGCGCGTTACCGTCAAGAACCTTTCCGTTGTCCGCATCGATGCCGAGCAGAACCTCATCTTGGTCAAGGGCGCTGTCCCGGGTGCCAAGAATGGTCTCGTCGCCATCCGTATGGCCTAAGGGCCCAGCCCATTTAGCCCAGCGTCATACCAAGGAGAACACTTAAATGGCAAAGTTTGAAGTAAAGAACAGCGAGGGCAAGAAGGTCGCCGAGGCCGAGCTCGCCGCTGAGGTGTACGGCATCGAGCCGAACATCCACGTTATGCACCACATCGTCAAGTGCCAGATGGCCTCTTGGCGTCAGGGCACCCAGTCCGCTAAGGGCCGCTCTGAGGTTTCCGGTGGCGGCAAGAAGCCTTGGCGTCAGAAGGGCACCGGCCGTGCCCGCCAGGGTTCCATCCGTGCTGCCCAGTGGCGTCACGGTGGCGTTGTCTTCGCCCCCAAGCCCCGTTCCTACGCTAAGCGTATGAACAACAAGGAGGTCAAGCTGGCTATGCGCTCTGCGCTGTCCGCCAAGCTGGCCGATGGCGAGCTCGTGCTCGTCGACGACTACGGCTTCGAGAAGCCTTCCACCAAGGCTGCCGTCGCCATGCTCAAGGCTCTCGGCCTTGAGGGCAAGCGTCTGACCATCATCGTTCGCGATGAGGACGTCAACGCCTACCTGTCGTTCCGCAACATTCCCAAGACGTTCATCATCACCGCTGACGAGGCCAACACCTACGATCTCGTCAACAACAACGCTGTGCTGATGCCCGCCGACATCGCCGCTCACTTCGGGGAGGTGCTTGCATAAATGACCGCCCACGAGATCATCATCCGTCCGATCGTGTCCGAGCGTTCCTTCTCCGGCATGGAGCTGAACAAGTACACGTTCGAGGTCGCCAAGGATGCTAACAAGTATCAGATCAAGGACGCTGTCGAGGAGATCTTCGGCGTCAAGGTCGTTCGCGTGAACACCCTGACGGTCAAGCCCAAGACCAAGCGCGTGCGCTATGTCGCCGGCAAGACCCGTTCTTGGAAGAAGGCCATCGTCACGCTGGCCGAGGGCGACACCATCGAGGTCTTTGGCAACCAGGCCTAAGACTCGCTGCTGTTGAGTGAGCTCATGCCTCCCAAATAGGGGAGGCGGGAGCTCAAGGTTTTGGGCGTATTAAATGGACACGCCCGGAACCGTGTATACGTCCGGTGTCATCGCACCCGAGGCAGAACCTCGAATCCCTGTCTGCGATGGCTAACGGATTCCTATTGAAAGGGATTGTAATGGCTGTAAAGCACCTTAAGCCGACCTCCGCTGGTAGGCGTTGGCAGACGATCTCCGACTTCTCCGAGATCACCTGCACCAAGCCCGAGAAGTCTCTTCTCGAGCCCCTGCCCAAGAAGGCCGGTCGTAACAACAACGGCCGCATCACCACCCGCCACCAGGGCGGCGGCGTGAAGCGTCGTTACCGCGTGATCGACTTCAAGCGCAACAAGGACGGCGTGCCCGCCAAGGTTGCCACGATCGAGTACGATCCGAACCGTTCCGCTCGCATCGCTCTGCTGCACTACGCTGACGGTGAGAAGCGCTACATCCTGGCCCCCAAGGGCCTCGAGGTCGGTCAGACCATCATGTCCGGTTCTGACGCCGACATCAAGCCGGGCAACGCTCTGCCCCTCGCCGACATCCCCGTCGGTACGCTCATTCATGCCGTCGAGTTCCAGCCGGGCAAGGGCGCTGCTATCGCCCGTTCCGCCGGTAACTCCTGCCAGCTGATGGGTAAGGAGGGCAAGTACGCTATCGTCCGTATGCCTTCCTCCGAGATGCGCCGCATCCTCGTTACCTGCCGCGCCACCGTCGGTGAGGTCGGCAACGCCGATCACTCCAACATCGTCATCGGCAAGGCCGGCCGTAAGCGTCACATGAACGTGCGCCCGACCGTCCGCGGTACCGTCATGAACCCTGTCGACCACCCGCACGGCGGTGGCGAGGGCAAGAACCACACCTCTGGTCGTCCCTCCGTTACCCCCTGGGGTAAGCCGACGAAGGGCCTTCGTACGCGCAAGAAGAAGAAGGTCTCGAACCAGCACATCATTCGTCGCCGTAAGAAGTAATTTCGGATACCGAGTTTTAGGAGAAAGCACTTATGAGCAGAAGTCTCAAAAAGGGCCCGTTCGTGGAGACTCGCCTTCTCTCGCGTATCACCGCGATGAACGAGGCTGGCAAGAAGGACGTCGTGAAGACCTGGTCCCGCGCGTCCACCATCTTCCCCGAGATGGTTGGTCACACCATCGCCGTCCACGACGGCCGCAAGCATGTGCCCGTGTATGTTACCGAGTCCATGGTTGGTCACAAGCTCGGCGAGTTCGCGCCGACTCGTACGTTCCGTGGCCACAAGGCCAAATAGGGGGTTAACCGTAAATGGCAACTAAGTCTATTGAAACTGAGGCCACCGAGGTTCGCGCCGTCGCTAAGTACGTGCGTGTTTCCCCCAGCAAGGCCCGCCTGGTGGTCGATCTGATCCGCCGCAAGCCTGTCGCTCAGGCCTTCGACATCCTCCACTTCTGCGACCGCGCCGTCGCCGTGGATGTCGAGAAGGTTCTCCGTTCCGCCGTTGCGAACGCCGAGAACAACAACGGTCTGCGTGCCGACAACCTGGTTGTCGCCGCTGCCTATGTTGACGAGGGTCCGACGCTTAAGCGCATCCGTCCCCGCGCCAAGGGTTCCGCTTCTCGCATTCTGAAGCGTACTTCCCACATCACCGTCGTCGTTGCTCCTCGAAAGGAGGCGTAAAGCTGTATGGGTCAGAAAGTCTACCCCACCGGCTTCCGTCTTGGCATCACCGAGAACTGGCGCTCCCGCTGGTTCGCAGAGAAGGATTACGCTAAGACCCTCGGTAACGATCTCGAGATCCGCAAGTACCTCGAGAAGCGTCTTTCCCGCGCAGCTGTCTCCCGCGTCGAGATCGAGCGCGCTGGCGACAAGGTGAAGGTCATTATCCTCACCGCTCGCCCCGGCGTTGTCATCGGTAAGAAGGGTGCCGAGATCGATACCCTCCGCACCGAGCTCGAGAAGGTCGCTGGCGTCTCCAAGGGCCAGCTCTCCGTCGACGTTGTCGAGATCAAGCGCCCCGAGCTTGACGCCAACCTCGTTGCTCAGTCTATCGCCGAGCAGCTCGAGGGCCGCGTTGCCTTCCGTCGTGCTATGCGCAAGGCTGTCCAGTCCGCCCGCAAGGCCGGCGCTAAGGGCATCCGTATCCAGTGCTCCGGTCGTCTCGGCGGTGCCGAGATGGGCCGTCGTGAGTGGTACCGCGAGGGTCGCGTGCCTCTGCACACCCTCCGTGCCAAGATCGACTACGGCACGGCTGTCGCCAGCACCACCATGGGCGCTTGCGGCGTGAAGGTCTGGATCTACCTGGGCGAGAAGCTCCCGGGCCAGCCTGTTCCCAACCCTGCACTCGAGGGCTCTTCCCGTCCTCGTCGTCGTAACTCCGAGAGGAGGGGTCAGTAGTGCTTGCCCCTAAGCGTATTCTTCACCGCAAGGTGCAGCGTGGCTCCATGAAGGGCCAGGCCAAGGGTAATACCGAGCTGCATTTCGGCGAGTTTGGTATCCAGGCTCTCGAGGCCCATTGGATCACCAATCGTCAGATCGAGGCCGCTCGTATTGCCATGACCCGCTACATGAAGCGTGGCGGTCGTGTCTACATCACGATCTTCCCCGATAAGCCCATCACCAAGAAGCCTGCCGAGACTCGCATGGGTTCTGGTAAGGGTAACCCCGAGGAGTGGGTGGCCGTCGTCAAGCCCGGCCGCATCATGTTCGAGGTCAAGGGCGTGCCCGAGGAGGTCGCTCGCGAGGCTCTGCGTCTTGCACAGCACAAGCTTCCCATCAAGACCAAGATTGTTGCTGCCAAGAACGCTGAGCAGCGCATCGAGAAGGAGATGGCTGAGGAGGCCGCTCTCGAGGCCAAGTGGGCTGCTGAGGACGCCGCCGCCGCCAAGGAGGAGAACTAATGAAGCCCGCAGAGATTCGTGAGCTCTCGGACGCTCAGCTCGTTGAGAAGCTGAAGGAAATGCGCGCCGAGCTCTTTAACCTTCGTTTCCAGATGGCCACCAGCCAGCTGGACAACACCGCTCGCGTCAACACCGTGAAGAAGGACATCGCTCGCGTCCTCACGGAGCAGCGCGCCCGCGAGATCGCAGCGGAGAAGTCCGCTGTCGCCGAGTAGGACCTAAGGAGAGAACATGACTGATTCGCGTAACTCGCGTAAGGTCCGTACGGGTGTCGTTACCTCCGTCTCCGGTGCCAAGACCATTGTTGTCACCATCACCGAGCGCAAGCGTCACCCCAAGTACGGCAAGATGATGACCAGCTCCAAGAAGCTGCACGCTCACGACGAGGAGTGCACGGCTGGCGTGGGCGATACCGTCCGCGTTATGGAGACCCGTCCTATGTCCAAGATGAAGCGTTGGCGCCTCATCGAGGTCGTCGAGCGCGCTAAATAAGCAGTCGCTCTTACGACTTGTACGTTTCCGAAGATGTGCGTATGCCTGGCTTGCATACCACGGGCCGTATAAAGGCTGCGCACCTCTCTTCGGTTCTTAGTTCGGAGGAACATCTACCATGATTCAGATGCAAACCATGCTGAACGTCGCCGACAACTCCGGCGCTCGCAAGATTCGCTGCATCAAGGTGCTTGGCGGTTCCAAGCGTCGTTATGCAGGCATCGGCGATGTGTTCATCGGTGCTGTCCAGGAGGCTACCCCTGGCGCCAACGTCAAGAAGAAGGACGTTGTCCGTTGCGTCGTCGTTCGCACCGTTAAGGAGATCCGCCGCAAGGATGGCTCCTACATTCGCTTTGATGAGAACGCCTGCGTTGTCATCAACAACGATGGTTCGCCCGTCGGCACCCGTATCTTCGGGCCCGTCGCTCGCGAGCTTCGTGACAAGAAGTACATGAAGATCGTCTCGCTCGCTCCCGAGACCCTGTAGTTAGGGGAGATATATGTATATCAAGAAGGGCGATAAGGTCCAGGTTCTCTCTGGTAAGGATCGCGGCAAGCAGGGCGTTGTCCTGCGTGCTCTCCCCGCCGAGAACAAGGTCGTTGTCGAGGGCGTTTCGGTCGTCAAGAAGGCCGTCAAGCCCAATGCTGCCAACCAGCAGGGCGGCATCGTTTCGCAGGAGGCTCCCATCGACGCCTCCAACGTCAATCTCGTTTGCCCCGAGTGCGGTAAGGTTACCCGCGTCGGTCACGAGAAGGACGGCAAGAACAAGCTGCGCGTCTGCAAGAAGTGCGGCCACAAGTTCTAAGCTGCCCGCAACATCAAGTTGCTAGCAAAGGCCCGGATGCCCCACGGCACCCGGGCCTTTTTCTATTCCTACTCATTGGGGACACACTCATTGGGGACAGACTTAAATGACTAGTCGTTGAGGATGTTCTTAAACGGCTAGTTGATGAGGACAGTCTTGCCACGAAAGCGTCGCACGGGGAACGCCCCCCAGGTTCCAGCAGCTTGGGACGTCCCTATGTGCCGGCAGTTTGGGACGGTCCTTTGATGTCTGATGTCCCCAGAGGGGTGGAGTAATACGGCCTACTCTGTCTTTTATGGCTATGGTGTTCCGCCCTTTTATGTTTCATGAGGATCGTCGCATGCGCATTTGCGCGCATAGCCTTGCGCGATAACACGCATAACCGCGCAAACATCTGCTACCTATGGTTAAATAATGACCGATTAGCAAATAAACACGCAAACACGAGCAGATGCGCGCGCAATTGTGCGAATATAGGACTGTTAGAAATGAAGGACTTCCGATGACTCAGGAGGCACATCATGGCAGATTTCAAACAGGCTCCGCTCGACGCCGAAGCAGCCGCTAAGGCGGCGTTTGCCTCGGTCCAGGATCAGCCGTTCCCCAACGATATTTTTACTGCCCCCGAGCTCCGCTGGGCTGTGATCGGGTGCGGCGTTATCGCCAACCAGATGGCCCAGTCTCTCGCTCTTGCCGGCCGCAAGCTTGCGGGCGTCGCCAACCGTACGCTGTCCAAGGCTCAGGCTTTTGCTGAGCAGTATGGCATC
The DNA here is from genome assembly GCF_964239575.1 of Collinsella aerofaciens ATCC 25986. Classification (GTDB taxonomy): domain Bacteria; phylum Actinomycetota; class Coriobacteriia; order Coriobacteriales; family Coriobacteriaceae; genus Collinsella; species Collinsella aerofaciens_BQ. Next base: position 16,169 of record NZ_CAXSQQ010000002.1, on the reverse strand, counting down.
GAGAAGGTCTATGAAACGGTCGATGACCTCTACGCCGATCCGAACATTGACGCAGTCTATATCACCACCCCGCATAACACGCATATCACCTACCTGCGCGCCGCTCTGGCGGCTGGCAAGCACGTGCTCTGCGAGAAGGCCATTACCCTTAACTCCGCCGAGCTCGACGAGGCACGTGCCATTGCCGACGAGCAAAACGTGGTCCTCATGGACGCCACCACGGTGCTTCATATGCCCTTGTATCAAGAGCTGCGCCGTCGCATGGATGCCGGCGAGTTTGGCCGCATGAACCTCGCCCAGCTCAACTTTGGTAGCTACAAGGAGTACGGCGATCTGACCAATCGCTTCTACAACCGCAACCTTGCTGGCGGTGCCATGCTCGACATTGGCGTGTATGCCCTGTCCGTCATGCGTATCTTTATGGCAAGCCAGCCCATTGAGGTCGTTTCGTTGGGCAACACCTGTGAGACCGGTGTTGACGTTGCGGGCGGCATCGTCTGCCGTAATGCCGAGCAGCAGCTGGGTGTTGTGAGCCTCACGCTCCACTCCAAGCAACCCAAGCGCTCGATTATTAGCTTCGATAAGTGCTATATCGAGGTCAACGAGTATCCGCGCGCCGATCATGCGACCATCGTGTGGACTGCGGACGGCCACCGCGAGGAGGTCCACGCGGGCTTCGAGGCTTACGCCCTTTGCTATGAGATGGCCGATCTTGAGAAGGCCGTTGCCGGCGACGACTCCAAGCGCGAGCTGCTGGAATATGCTTCTGATGTTATGGAGCTTATGACCAAGCTTCGCGCCGACTGGGGAGTCGTGTACCCCGAGGAGGAGTAAACGATGCTAGCGGAAGATAGGCTCAATGCGATTGTGTCGATGGTGCAGCAGGCTGGCTCGGTTACTGTGCCGGAGCTTGCTGAGGCCTTGGGCGTGACGGCGTCCACCATTCGGCGCGACCTTCAGACGCTCGATCGAGCACACCGCATCGCCAAGGTCCACGGCGGAGCGACGAGTCTTGAGCGCGCGCACGTGACGCGTGACCTAACGCTCAACGAGCGCAGCGACCTCCATAACGACGACAAGGAGCGTATCTGCGCCCGTGCGGCGGCGCTTGTGGAGCCCGAGAGCTTTGTATACATCGACTCGGGCTCGACGGCGCTCAAGCTCATCGAGCATCTTCCACACCTTGAAGATGTCACCTATGTGACCGATTCCGTGCTCCATGCTCAGCACCTCGCTTTGCGCGGCATGCGCACCGTGGTGTTGGGCGGCGAGCTCAAGCCCGAGACCGAGGCACTCGTTGGCCCCGATGCTTTGGCAACCTTAGACCGCTACAACTTCAACTGCGGCTTTTGGGGTTCTAACGGCATTGCCGCCGAGCAGGGCTTCACGGCGCCCGATATCGAGGAGGCGCAGGTCAAGCGCATCTCGATGCGCCATACGGCCAAACGCTTCGTAATCTCGGACGCCAGTAAATTTGGCATGGTGGCGCCCGTCAAGTTCGCGGACTTCCGTGACGCAACGATTATTACCGCAGGCGATGTCCCCGCCAAGTACCGGGCAATGGACAACGTCATCACGGTCTAACAGCAGGGGACGGGCTAAGGCCAAAACCACCGCGAAGGTGCCTGTCCCCATTGTGGTGGTTTAGGGCTCCCAGGGGCAGGGGGCTTCGATATAGATATGCTCGCCGGTTACGGGATGCGTGAAGGACACGCTGTGGGCATGGAGCATGAGGCCGCAGGGGCGCGGCGTTCCGTACAGGTCGTCGCCAACTAGGGGATGACGCTCGCTTGCCAGGTGCACGCGAATCTGATGCTTGCGGCCGGTGAGCAACTCGACATCGATATACGAGCGCGCGGGCAGGCCACGACGGCTCTTAAGGCGCTTGAGCACCTTCACGCGCGTTTGAGACGGCTTGCCGCTGGCGCCGACGCGCATCTTTCGGCTGTCGTGGCGGTCGCGCGCGATGGGCTTGTCGATGAGCTTCTCGTTCCAGTCGATTTTGCCCTCGGCGAGCGCCAGATAGTGTTTTTCGAACGCGTGTTCGATGACCATCTGGTCAAAGGCGGGCTGCGTCTGCTTGTCGAGCGAGAACAGCACCACGCCGGTGGTGTCACGGTCCAGGCGATTGAGCGGCTGCATGTCGGTCGCGGCAAAGCCGTCGCCCATCGCCAGCAGCAGGTCGCTGGCGTAGTCGGTAAGTGTGCGCTCGCCGGTGCCGTCACCGTGGACGATCATGCCTGCGGGCTTGTCGATGGCCATGAGCCAGGCGTCGCAGTAGAGGACTTGAGGTTCTTCGTTCACGTGTAAGCCTTTCGGTTAACTGATTCCCACAAACATGCAGCCCGAGGTCGCCCCGCGCAGACGGGCGGCAGGCTTGCGGCCGGCTTGAGCAGCCTCGACGGCGCGACGGACGCGAGCGACGGCACGGCCAATCTCATCGGCCTCGAGCAGGGTTCCGTCGACCATGAGACGACGCACGCCAGCATCGAGCAGCTGAGGAACCTGCGGCGTGAGGTCGATGGGGTAGGCATCGTACAGGCGAGAGCGGCCGTGGATGTCGGTACGCACCGGCATGACCTTTCCGTCGATATTCTTGAGCGAGAGTTTGCGGGCACGCAGGCGGCAGTTGGCGCAATCGTGGATGCAGCCGTTGGCAACCTGCAGAATGCAATGCTCGCTTGTCATGACGCGCGGGCGGCCAAAGACGGTGATGCCCAGAGCCGCGGGCGCGGCGGCGCCGAGCGAGACAATCTCGTCGAGCGTGATCTCGGGCGAGAGCCAAAACGCACCGGCTCCGCGCCCGGCAAGCGCCTCCATGCAGGGCGTGTTGTGCACCGGCAGGCAAGAGCGAATCTCGGCCGTGGCGCCAACCTGGGCGGCCAGGGCAAGCTCAGAGATGTTGCCAATAGCGACCGTGGCGCCGGCAACAACCCACGGGTCGACGCGTACGTGGTCAACGGCGCGGCAGACCTCGTCGAGCACGGGTACGATGCCCTGCTCAAATGCATCGGCGGGGGAGAGCTCGGCCGCATCGAGCGCGTCGGTGGTCATGTAGATGCGCGTTACACCCTCGGCGCGAGCGGCCTCGGCGGCCTCGAGCGAGGTGACGGTGGCGCAGATCTGCGGCTCATCGCGGTAGTGCTCGGGCGCGGGGCGGGAATCACTGGTTACAATCGCCGGCAGCTCGAGCGTTTTCGCGCGCTCCTCGTACGGTGCCAGAATGGCCTCTTCCAGCGCCTTACAAGCGGCGGCGCGCACCTTGTGCACGGCGGAAAAGCCCATACCGCAGCCGGCGTCGAGCGAAACGTCAAAGCTTGCGGCCTCAAGGGGAGAGGAGCCCATGCGCCCGACGTGCTCAACCAGATCGGATGCCTCGACGGCGCGGGTCTTGGCAGCCTCGACGGTAAAGCCCGTGGCCGTGGCCGTAAGCGAAGGGTCGTCGCAGCAGGTGAGCGTAACGGTAAACGGCTCGCCCAGACGCGCCACAACGGACACGTCTACGGCGCGGCGGCGCAGCACATCGCGTTTGAGCGCAGCCCCGGCGGCGTCAATGGCGCGCTGGCTTCGAATCACGCGCACGCGGCAGCCCTCGGGCATGCTGCGGGGCACGCGGCACTCGATGATGTCGCCTGCGGCGGCATCATCGGCGGCAATGGTGGTCAGGAACTGGTCAAACTCGTTATCGTGACGAAGCTCCAGCAGGTCGCCCTTGCCCACGGGCTCAAACAACTCAATGCGGGCGATGGCGGCGCGGCGACGGCGGTCGTCGGGCTTGAGGCCGCGCACATCGCGGTTGGCCGGGCGGCTGCCCAGCACCGTGCCCACGATCTGGCCGCGGTTGTTGGAGCGCTCGTAGCTCATCATCTCGTCACCCGAGGTACCGTCTTGGTAGGCGTGCGTAAAGTCGCGGTTAAAGCAGCGCTTGAGCTGTCGCTGACGGGCTGCATCCTCATCCTTGGAGGTCGAAACATCGGCCAGCATGTCATCAATCTGATGACGATACACGTCGACGATGGAGTACACGTAATCAGGGGCCTTCATGCGGCCCTCGAGCTTGAGCGATGCGGCGCCGGCGTCATACAGACGGCGAACAAGCTGCGAAGTGTTGGTGTCGCGCGGGCATAGCGCACGCTCGCGACCGGCAGGGGAGAGCGAGCGGCCGTTCTCGTCGATCAGCTCGTAGGGCAGGCGGCAGGGCTGGGCGCACATGCCGCGGTTGGCCGAGCGGCCCGCCATGGCAAAGCTCGAGAGCAGGCACAGGCCCGAGTAACAAAAGCAGATGGCACCGTGGCTAAAGACCTCGAGGTCCACATCGGGTGCGGCGTCGTGGATGGCGGCGATCTCGTCAATGGAGAGCTCGCGCGACAAGGTCACTCGGTCGGCGCCCTGCTCACGGCACCAAAGGGTTCCGCGGTCGTCGTGGATGTTTGCTTGGGTTGAGATGTGCGTCTCGATGCCGGGCATGGTGCGCTTGACTTCAAAGAACAGACCCCAGTCCTGGATAATGAAGGCGTCGGCGCCCAGCGTGGAGCAGCGATAGATGAGTTGCAGCGCATCGTCCATCTCGGACTGCTTGATGACGATGTTGACCGTGACGTAGACGCGCGACCCGGCTAGATGTGCGGCGCGGCAGGCTTGCTCAAAGGCCTCGTCGGTAAAGTTGGTGGCCTTGCGGCGGGCGTTGAAGCTGCCCATGCCGCAGTAGATGGCATCAGCGCCAGCGGCGAGTGCGGCGGCAAAGGGCTCGGGTCCTCCGGCGGGCGCTAAAAGCTCGGGTCTGCGGTTGGTGGTTCGACTGGCGGTTGCGGTCATATCCTGCCTTTCAAAATGCTCAGACACTCAAAAGTATAGTGGCGTCGCTGCGGTGGGCGACGCCCGCAGCCTAAGCAGGACAAAGTCTTCAGCAGCTTGGACTGGCTGCTCCACATGAGAACCGTTCAGCGGTTCGGGGAAACCGTTGGTCGATAAAATATTCTCGCAAGCTGATAATATTCTTGCATCAAACAGAAACCTTGAGTACTATCCCAATCAAGCGCGGTGTTCAGACCGAACTGTGCCTCCCGGTGTGAACACCGCGCTCACGCTCTCTCAATTGATCGTAAGGAGAAAAACATGAGCAAGACCGTCGTGTCTTCCGATAACGCACCCGCAGCCATCGGCCCGTATTCCCCCGGTATCCAGGCCGGCAACATGGTGTTCCTGTCCGGCCAGCTGGGCATCGATCCCGCAACTGGCAAGATGCCCGAGGGCGTCGAGGCCCAGGCCAAGCAGTCCCTCGCCAACGTCGAGGCCCTGCTGACCGCTGCCGGCGCCACCTTTGCCGATGTCGTCAAGACCACGGTCTACCTGGCCGACATCGCCGACTTCGCCGCCGTGAACGAGATCTACGCCTCCAAGTTCGAGGCCCCGTTCCCCGCGCGCAGCGCTTTCCAGGTTGCCGCCCTTCCGGCTGGCGGTCTGGTCGAGATCGAGGTCGTCGCCGCTCTCTAAGGCGTTGGCCACAACTAAACATGACATGCAAAAAGACCCTGCAGCGCGTGCGAGCTGCAGGGTCTTTTGTCAAGTGACGGATCGCTTGTGGAGCCGCGCTCCATTTTGCCCGTTAGCCCTCCTTACGAACTTTTTGCAGGTAGCGATAGACGCTGGGCTCTGAGATGCCCAGCGCGGAGGCGGCGCAGGCCACGGCGCCCTTGAGCATGAACACCCCGTTACCGTTGAGGTGGCGAATGACGTCCACGCGGTCGCTCTGACCAAGCGACGCTACATCCAGCCCGCGCGCGCTCAGCAACTCGGCAATGCTGCGGTCGATGAGCTCCTGTGTGGACTCCGAAAGGCTTTCGACCTCGATAGGGGCGGGCTCCGTGCGCGTCGGCGCCGCGTCGAAGCACGCCATGAGCTGCTGCGCCATGGCGTTGATGGAGCGCACAGTCGAGAGGTCGGTGTTAACGCAGAGCATACCGACGATCTCGTCATTCTCGCGGATAAAGTACGTCGCTGACTCCAACGTCTTGCCGCCGGCACCGCGCCCCTCGTAGCCCGTAATAAACGGCAGGTCGCGATACTTGGCGTCGTGCATGATCTTGAGTGCCAGATCGGTGGCGGGACCGCCGACCTTGCGGCCGCTCACGATGCCGTTGCGAATATCAACGATGGCGTGGTCGGGATCCGAGAAATCGTGCAGCACGATTTCGCTGTTTTTGCCGAGTATCTGCTCCAGAAAATCGACCATCGGCAAAAAGCGACGTACGGTCTCGTTCACGGGCAACTCCTTTGGGTGAAATCGGAAATGTTCATAACAATTTTTTCTCATGGTAACACGCTGCCCATCATCTCGTATATCCGCAGGTACATTGCGTAATGCAGACGAACGGTAGGAATTTAGCGGTAAACGGTTGACCAAAAGAAAAGTTAGATGCTATTTTGACCAGACACTTTCCTGACCTGCGGAAATGCGTTATTTCAGCTGAAGAATAGTCTGATAACAAAAAATTATTATTGAGAATGAGAATCATCTTTAATACGATATGCAATGAAGGCACAACCTCAACCCCGCACTGCGTCACAATAGAGCGTTAGATGCGAAAACAACTACTTCGAGGATTGGTGGTCAAATGACCCAGGAGACGGTTACGAACGGCACTGAAGCCCTGTTCACTCGCGAAGGCATGCCTCCCGTTAAGGAAATGATCCCGTGTGCCCTTCAGCACGTACTGGCATCGTTTGCCGGCATCATTACCCCGGCGGTCATCATGGCCGGCGTCTACGGCTTTAATAGCCAGCAGAGCACCGACATCATTCAGGTTGCACTCATTCTTTCGGCAATCGACACGGCCCTTCAGGCCTTCGCTCCCTTCCGTCGCATTGGCGGCGGCCTGCCCATCGTCATGGGCGTTTCGTTCGCGTTCCTGCCGGCCCTTCAGGCCATGGGCGCCTCGGGCTTTAGTTTTGGCGCGCTGCTGGGCGGCGAGATCGTTGGCGGTGCCGTCGCGGTCCTCTTTGGTCTGGCCTACAGCAAGATTAAGTGGCTGTTCCCGCCCGTCGTGACCGGTACGGTCATCTTCTCCATTGGCGTCTCTCTCTATCCCACGGCCGTCAAGTACATGGCCGGTGGCATGGGCACGCCGTTGTGGGGCACCCCGCAGGCATGGTGCGTCGCTCTTATCACCTTCGCTGTGGTCTTTGCGCTCGCCAACTTTGGCAAGGGCTCGCTCAAGCTGGGATCCGTGTTCTTTGGCATGATCGTTGGCATGATCGTTTCGATCCCCTTTGGCATGATCGACTTCTCCAGCGTCGCCACCGCTCAGGTCTTCGCCCTTCCCAAGCTCATGCCCTACGCGCTCGAGTTTGATCCCGAGGTCTGCATTACCCTCGCCGTCGTGTTCCCCATGGTTGCCATCCAGGTTATCGGTGACGTCTCCGCCGCCTGCCTGGGCTCCATCGACCGTATGCCTACCGAGCGCGAGCTCTCCGGCGCTATTGTGTCCCAGGGCCTCACCTCTATGGTCGGCGGTCTGCTGGGCGGTCTTCCCACCAGCGCCCTTGGCCAGAACGTGGGCATCATCTGCTCCAACAAGGTCGTCAACAAGTGGGTCTTTGTGATCATTGCGGCCGTCTTTGCCGTCGCCGGTCTGTTCCCGCAGCTCTCTGCCGTCCTTTCCGCTATCCCGCAGCCCGTCATCGGCGGCGCGACCGTCGGCGTCTTTGGCACCATCACCATGAACGGCGTGCGCATGTTCACCCGCGAGGGCCTCACGCAGCGCACCACCACCATCGTCGGCACCTCGGTCGTCTTTGGCCTGGGTATCTGGATGGCCAGCGGTTGCCTTGCCGGCGAGGGTATGCCCGCCTGGGTGTCCACCGTCATCGGCTCCAATGCCGTAACCCCCACCGCCATCATGGCCATTGTCCTTAACCTGATCCTTCCGCAGACGCCGGTCGTGGCTCAGCACATCGATGCTGCCAAGGACGCTGCCGTGGATCTGGTCTTGCCCGAGAGCAAGAAGTAACCAATTCGGTGCTATTCGTCGGCGGACGCATCGCCTCGTCCGCCGACGCCATGCGGCACCAAGCCGCACTTCAAAGGGTTTGTCCCTTTGGTGAAGCGTTGACGGGAGAGGGCCCGTTTCCGGTGTAGGCCGGCGCTTCGAACTCCGCCATGTCAGAGGTGTCAAACCCCGCCTCTGATGTCGAAGGGAGCATCCATGCTTCTGGTCGCTAACGGTTCCGTCTTTACCCGCAACGCTCAGGCCCCGTTCATCCCCAACGGTGCGGTCGCCATTGACGGAGATACGATCGTCGAAGTGGGCCCCGAGTGCGAGCTCAAGGCCAAGTACCCGGATGCCGAGTACGTCGACGCCCGGGGCAACCTCATCATGCCCGGACTCATCAACTGCCACACCCACATCTACTCGGGTCTGGCCCGCGGCCTCGCCATTAAGGGCTGCAACCCCACCAACTTCCTGGAGAATCTTGAGCAGCAGTGGTGGAAGATCGACGACAACCTGACGCTCGACGGCACCAAGGCCAGCGCCTATGCCACGATTTTGGACTCCATCCGTGATGGCGTCACCACGATCTTCGATCACCATGCGAGCTTCTGCGAGATCCCGGGAAGCCTCTTTACCATTAAGGATGCAGCTCAGGAGCTGGGCATGCGTTCGTGCCTGTGCTACGAGGTCTCCGATCGCCGCGGCCAGGAAAAGTGCGACCAGGCCATTGCCGAGAACGCCGAATTTGCCCAGTGGGCCGCCAAGGAGCGTCGCGATAACGACAACCACATGATCGCCGCCATGTTTGGCGGACATGCTACCTTTACGCTTTCGGACGAGACCATGGATAAGATGGCCGAGGCCAACAACGGCCTGACCGGCTTCCACATCCATGTGTGCGAGGGCATGAACGACGTGTGGGACTCCCGCCTCAACCGCGGTGGCATCAGCCCCGTCGAGCGCCTGCTGCAGCACAACCTGCTGGGTCCCGACACCATGCTGGGCCACTGCATCCACGTGACGCCTGCCGAGATGGATATCGTCAAGGAGTCCGGCACTTGGCTGGTCAACAACCCCGAATCCAATATGGGCAACGCCGTGGGCTGCGCCCCCGTGCTCGAGTTCTTCCGCCGCGGCATCCCCGTGTGCATGGGCACCGACGCCTACACCCACGATATGCTCGAGAGCCTTAAGGTCTTCCTGATTATTCAGCGCCACAACGCCGCCATGCCCAACGTGGGCTGGTGCGAGGCCATGACGATGCTGTTCGAGAACAACGCCAAGATGGCGAGCAAGTACTTCGATCGCAAGCTCGGTGTGCTCGAGGCCGGCGCTGCCGCCGACGTTATCGTTATGGACTACAAGCCCTTTACGCCGCTGAGCGAGGAGAATATCGACGGCCACATGCTCTTTGGCATGATGGGCAAAAACTGCCGCACCACCATCATCAACGGCCGCGTCCTGTACAAGGATCGCGAGTTCGTTGGCATTGATGAGGACAAGATCAACGCGTGGACCATGGCCGAGTCCAAGAAGCTCTGGAGCACGCTCAACGATCGCACCTACTAATTCACAAGTAGATTCGCGCGCGTCGGATGTTTCGCCACATCCGGCGCGCGCATAGGCGGCCTCCGCGGGGTCGCCGGCGCTGTGCTAGCGCTACACCGTATTTGCGCCCGCCGCGCGGTCTCGCCGGGCGTTACAGAGAGGAACTCATTATGAGCGACATCATGAGGCCGATCCCGTTTTCGCAGCTGATGAACTGGATCATCGAGGAGCACAAGACTCAGGGCGCCGTCTTTGGCGTGCGCAAGATGGTCACGACCAACCAGGAGGGCGCGCTTCCCATTTTTGACGAGCGCATCGAGACTCCGTTTGGCCCGGCCGCCGGTCCCAATACGCAGTTGGCCCAGAACATCGTGGCATCCTACGTGGCCGGTTCCCGCTTCTTTGAGCTCAAGACCGTTCAGGTTATGGACGGCGAGGAGCTCTCCAAGTGTGTGAACAAGCCCTGCATCGTGGCACAGGACGAGTGCTACAACTGCGAGTGGTCGACCGAGCTCGAGGTTCCGCAGGCCTTTGCCGAGTACGTGAAGGCATGGTTCGCCTGCCACCTCATCGCTCGCGAGTACGGCCTGGGAAGCCCGGACGGCTTTGTCTTCAACATGTCCGTGGGCTATGACCTCGAGGGCATCAAGAGCCCCAAGGTCGATGCCTACATCGAGGGCATGAAGGACGCCAGCGGCTCCGAGGTTTGGAACGAGTGCCGCACGTGGGCGCTCGCCAACCTGGACAAGTTTGAGCATGTCGACGCCGCGTTTGTCGAGTCCATCCCGGCACGCGTCTCCAACTCCATCACCGAGTCTACCCTGCACGGCTGCCCGCCGGCGGAGATCGAGCGCATCGCGACCTATCTGATCACCGAGAAGGGCCTCAACACCTACATCAAGTGCAACCCCACGCTGCTGGGCTATGAGTTTGCACGTCAGCGCCTCAACGAGCTGGGCTTTGACTACATCGTCTTCGATGACACGCACTTCCGCGAGGACCTGCAGTGGGCCGATGCCGTGCCTATGTTCGAGCGCCTGATCGCCCTGTGCGCCGAGCGCGGCCTGGAGTTTGGCGTCAAGCTGACCAACACGTTCCCCGTCGACGTGACGAGGAACGAGCTGCCCTCTACCGAGATGTACATGTCCGGCCGTTCGCTGTTCTCGCTGACCATCGAGGCTGCCCGCCGCATTACCGAGCAGTTTGACGGCAAGCTGCGCATCAGCTACTCCGGCGGTGCCACGGTCTACAACATCCGCGCCCTGTACGATGCCGGCATTTGGCCCGTTACCCTGGCGACCGACGTGCTCAAGCCCGGTGGCTACGAGCGCTTTAGTCAGATGGCCGGCGAATTTGGCGATCTGGACGGCAAGCCGTTCGCGGGCGTCTCTCTCAAGGCTGTGACCGCGATTCAGGCTGACTCGCTCACCAACCCGCTCTACAAGAAGCCGCTGCGTCCGCTGCCCGACCGCAAGGTCGCCGGCAAGAGCCCGCTTTCCGACTGCTTTACCACGCCGTGCCGCACGAGCTGCCCCATCCAACAGGATATTCCCGCCTATCTGGCGGCTGTTGACGAGGGTCGCTACGAGGACGCACTCAACATCATCATCGAGCGCAACGCCCTGCCGTTTATTACCGGCACCATCTGCCCGCATCCCTGCGGTCGTGCCTGCGAGCGTGCGTTCTACGAGCCCGAGGGTGCCCAGATTCGCGCCAGCAAGCTCAAGGCCGCCCGTGAGGCCATGACCGCCGTGCTGCCCAAGCTGCGCGCCCAGGCCATCGCCAACGACGGTGAGCGCAACGTTGCCGTTATCGGCGGCGGCCCGGCCGGCCTGGCGACGGCGTTCTTCCTGACGCGTGCCGGCGTGCCCGTCACCATCTTTGAGGCCCGCGACTCTCTCGGCGGCGTGGTTCGCCACGTGATCCCCGAGTTCCGCATTGCGAGCGACGATATCTCCCACGATGTCGAGCTCTGCCTGGCCTTTGGCGCCAAGGTTCAGTTCAACGCCCGCGTGGAGTCCATCGACGAGCTCAAGGACCAGGGCTTTACCGACGTGGTCGTGGCCACCGGTGCCTGGATGCCCGGCTCTGCGGGCCTGGGCGAGGGTGCCGAGCTCGATGTGCTGGAGTTCCTCGAGGCCGCCAAGAAGGGCGAGAAACTCGAGCTGGGCGAGGACGTCGTGGTCATTGGCGCCGGCAACACCGCCATGGACGCGGCCCGCGTGGCCAAGCGTCTGGCTGGTGTGAAGAACGTGCGCCTGGTGTATCGCCGCACCAAGAAGCAGATGCCCGCCGACGAGGAAGAGCTCGATCTTGCTCTTGCCGACGGCGTTGAGCTCTGCGAGCTGCTGGCGCCCAAGGCACTCAACGGCTCCGTGCTGACCTGCGACGTCATGGAGCTCGGCGAGCCGGATGCAAGCGGCCGTCGCAGCCCCGTCGCCACGGGCGAGACCGTCGAGCTTTCCGCCACCACGGTGATCTGCGCCGTGGGCGAGGGCATCGATGCCAGCCTGTACGATGCCGCGGGCGTCGAGCACGACCGTCGCGGTCGTCTTGCCGCCACCTCCACCGGCGTCGAGGGCGTTTGGGCTGCCGGCGACTGCCGTCGCGGTCCTGCCACCGTGGTCGAGGCTATCGCCGATGCCGCCGAGGTCGCCCGTGCCATCGCCGGTGTGGACTTTAACAAGTACGCCGACTGCAACGAGCAGGCCGGCCGCGAGGACACCTGCTACGAGCGCAAGGGGTCGCTGTGCCGCGACAAGCGCAACTGCACCAAGACCCGCTGCCTGGGCTGCGGCTCGGTGTGCGAGGTCTGCTGCGACGTGTGCCCCAACCGCGCCAACGTGGCAATTAAGGTGCCGGGCCTGGCCAAGCATCAGGTCGTCCACGTCGACGGCATGTGCAACGAGTGCGGCAACTGCGCTGTGTTCTGCCCCTACCAGGAGGGCCGTCCCTACAAGGACAAGCTCACCCTGTTCTGGAGCGAGCAGGACATGGAGAACTCCGAGAACGAGGGCTTCCTGGCTGTGGACGAGGACCACTTTAAGGTCCGCGTCGCCGGCACGGTCCGCAACGTCTCGGTCGATGCCGTCAACACCGGTCTTCCCGAGGCCGTCCGCCTGACCATCAGGGCTGTGCGCGACAACTATTCGTACCTTCTTAAGAAATAGGCGAGTCTCTTATGGCCAAATCCATTCAACATAATGTGGCCTACGTTGCCTGCGGAAGCGGCTGTGCTTCCGCAGGCGGCGACGCCCGCTGCAGCGAAGGCTGCATTGGCTGTGGCGCCTGCGTCACGGCCTGCCCCCACGGCGCCATTGCGCTGGTCGATGGCATCGCCCGCGTGGACCGCTCCAAGTGCACGGGCTGTGGCCTGTGCGGCATGGCGTGCCCGCAGCGCGTGATTGCCTTCGTCCCCGGCTACCAGAACATTCTGGTGCGCTGCAACAACACCGATAAGGGTGCCATTGCGCGCAAGGTCTGCGACACGAGCTGCATCGGTTGCGGTATGTGCGCCAAAAAGTGCCCTGCCGGCGCTATCCGCATCGTGGACAACTGCGCCCATATCGACGGCGTGGACTGCCTGTCGTGCGGCATGTGCGCCGTCGTCTGCCCGCATGGCGCCATCCACGACCGCACCGGCATCGCCGCCGGCGTGTAGAAGGGAATCACCATGGCACAGGAATTCACTTTTACCGTTAACGGTGTCGAGCACACGACGACGGAGAATAAACCACTGATGCGCTATCTGCGCGACGACCTGCACATTCACTCCGCCAAGGACGGCTGCTCCGAGGGCGCCTGCGGCACCTGCACCATCCATGTGGACGGTGCGGCCGTCAAGGCGTGCGTGCTGACCACCGCTCTTGCCTCCGGCCGCAACATCGTGACCGTCGAGGGCCTGCCCGAGGACGTGCGCGAGGCCTTTGTGTACGCCTTTGGCGCCGTGGGCGCCGTGCAGTGCGGTTTTTGCATTCCCGGCATGGTCATGGCGGGTGCGGCGCTCATCGCCGAGGACCCCGAGCCCACCGAGGAGCAGATCAAGTACGCCATTCGCGGTAACGTCTGTCGCTGCACCGGCTACAAAAAGATTATCGAGGGCATCTCGCTGGCCGCTGCGGTGCTCCGCGGCGAAAAGCAGATCGACGAGGACCTGGAGCGCGGCGATGACTACGGCGTGGGCAAGCGCGCCTTCCGTATTGACGTGCGCAAGAAGGTGCTCGGCGAGGGCAAGTATCCCGACGACATCGACGAGCTCGATCAGCCGGGCCTGACCTATGCCAGCGCCGTGCGCTCCAAGTATCCGCGCGCCCGCGTGCTCTCCATCGACACCTCCAAGGCCGAGGCCCTGCCCGGTGTGGTGGGCATCCTGCGCGCCGAGGACGTGCCGGTCAACCAGGTCGGCCACCTTATCCAGGACTGGGACGTCATGATCGCTCAGGGCGATATCACCCGCTGCGTGGGCGATGCCATCGTGCTGGTGGTCGCCGAGGACGAGGCGACGCTCGAGAAGGCCAAGAAGCTCGTAAAGATTGACTACGAGCCGTTGGAGCCCGTGCGCAACATTGTGGAGGCCAGGGCCGCCGACGCCCCGCGCCTGCATGACAGCTTCTTTGCCTTTGGCAACACAGTGGAGCTCAAGGACAACGTGTGCCAGAGCCGTCATGTGACGCGCGGCGACGCCGCCAAGGCACTGGCCGAAAGCGCGTTCACCGTGACGCAGCGCTTTACCACGCCCTTTACCGAGCATGCCTTCTTGGAGCCCGAGTGTGCCGTTGCCTTCCCGTACAAGAACGGCGTCAAGGTGCAGTCGACCGACCAGGGTGCCTACGATACGCGCAAAGAGTGTGCCCACATGTTTGGCTGGGATAGCGAACCCGAGCGCGTGGTTGTAGAGACCATGCTCGTGGGTGGCGGCTTTGGCGGCAAGGAGGACGTGTCCATCCAGCACCTGGCCGCGCTCGCTGCCTATAAGTTCCAGCGTCCTGTGAAGTGCAAGCTCACGCGTGCCGAGTCGCTCGCGTTCCATCCCAAGCGCCACGCCATGGACGGCACCTTTACGCTGGGCTGCGACGCCGAGGGCAACTTTACCGGATTGGACTGCGAGATCAACTTTGACACCGGCGCCTACGCGTCGCTGTGCGGCCCGGTGCTCGAGCGCGCCTGCACACATGCCGTCGGCCCCTACAAGTACCAGAACACCGACATTCGCGGCTTTGGTTACTACACCAATAACCCGCCTGCCGGCGCGTACCGCGGCTTTGGCGTCTGCCAGTCCGAGTTTGCGCTCGAGAGCCTGATCGACCTGCTGGCAGAGAAGGTCGGCCTGGATCCGTGGGAGATTCGCTACCGCAACGCCATCGAGCCGGGCGAGGTTTTGCCCAACGGCCAGATTGCCGACTGCTCCACGGCGCTGAAGGAGACGCTGCTCGAGGTCAAGGATGCCTACTATGCGCATCCCGGACATGCCGGTATCGCCTGCGCCATGAAGAACGCCGGCGTGGGCGTTGGCCTGCCCGATGCCGGCCGCTGCAAGATTCGCATCGAGGACGGCGTGGCTGTGGTCTATGCCGCCACGTCCGACATCGGCCAGGGCTGCAACACCGTCTTTTTGCAAGACGTTGCCGAGGCCTGCGGTCTGCCGCTGAGCTGCATTGCCAACGGCGAGTGCTCCACCGAGAACGCTCCCGACTCCGGCACCACGTCTGGCTCGCGTCAGACGGTCGTGACCGGCGAGGCCGTGCGCGGTGCCGCCTTCCTGCTGCGCGATG
This sequence comes from Collinsella aerofaciens ATCC 25986, assembly GCF_964239575.1. Lineage (GTDB taxonomy): Bacteria > Actinomycetota > Coriobacteriia > Coriobacteriales > Coriobacteriaceae > Collinsella > Collinsella aerofaciens_BQ. The sequence goes on along the minus strand of NZ_CAXSQQ010000002.1, from coordinate 859 downwards.
CCATGCTTGATATCGAGGCCGGCAAGTCTGCGCCCGCCGCTCCCGTGAGTGCGCATGGCGACGGCGTCAAGATCGAGTACGACGACGGTCGCGCCTATCAGCTGCACACGCAGGAGCTCGTCGCCGGCCAGGGTATGCATCCTCAGGATCCCGCGGCCGCCATCAAGGCGCTCGAGGGATGCGAGTTTGGCTACGTGTACCTGGAGCCGACCGACAAGCTGGGCGCCGACGTTCCCAACCCCAAGAGCCATATCTGCTACGGCTTTGCCACGCATGTGGTCATTCTGGATGATGACGGCCGCGTGAGCGAGGTCTACGCCGCGCACGATTCCGGCAAGGTGGTCAACCCCATCTCCATCCAGGGTCAGATCGAAGGCGGTGTGCTCATGGGTATGGGTTACGCACTTACCGAGGACTGGCCGCTCAAGGACTGCGTGCCCCAGGCAAGGTACGGTACGCTCGGGCTGTTCCGTGCACCCGAGATTCCGGATATCCACGCTATCTACGTGGAGAAGGACGAGCTGTTGCCCGTGGCATACGGCGGCAAGGGCATCGGCGAGATCGCAACGATCCCCACGGCGCCCGCCGTGCAGAACGCCTACCGCGCGTTTGACGGCAAACTACGTCCAGATCTGCCCATGGTGGATACGCCCTACAGCCGCGTCCGCAACCGCGGGTAGGGTAGGGCGCGGACGGCCATTGCTGACGAGCTGTTCGCGCTCAACATCAACTACATACGCTGCGCCTTTGGCCCCGGCTCCATCGCGAGCCGGGGCCTTTTGTTACGGGCTTTAGCCTGTGCGGGGCGCGCAGCGCGCCGCATCAGAAACCACCCGCTATGCGGGTGGGGCCAAACGGC
>NZ_CAXSQQ010000001.1:0-385429 GCF_964239575.1 Collinsella aerofaciens ATCC 25986 | reverse complement strand
CAACCGTGTTCCAGATTCTAGGACGCCGGGCCGACTCGCTTCGGATGGGGCTCTACACCAACTTTCTCGACACTACCAATGAGTCGGTGGACGGTGGAGTTTTTCGGTGAGCGGCGTATCCTTCCAACGGTTTATCTAGTGTGTCAGTTGAAAGGAAGAGGGCGCTCGTCGTTGTTTGAATGTGAACTGCCGTTTGACCACAAGACGCTGCATCTGGAGCTCGAGGATAAAAACTTCGCCGGTGTGATGGAGGATCATCAAAACGAGTTTAAGACTACAAAATCGCAGGAAGAGCTGGTAGAGGAGTCGCTTGCCAACCCTTATGGCTCGCCTTCGCTCGAGGAGCTTTGCGCTGGCAAGAAGGATATTGTCATCATTAGCTCCGACCATACGCGCCCCGTTCCCTCGCGTGTGACGATGCCTATTCTGCTGCATCACATCCATTCCGCTGCGCCCGAGGCTCGCGTGCGTATTTTGGTTGCTACGGGTATGCATCGTCCGTCGACGCACGAGGAGCTCGTCAACAAGTACGGCGAGGAAATTGTTGCCAACGAGGAAATCGTTATGCACGTCGCGACTGACGACAGCATGATGAAAAAGATCGGCACCCTGCCTTCTGGTGGCGAGTGCATCATCAATAAGATTGCCGTCGATTGCGATCTGCTGCTTGCCGAGGGCTTTATTGAGCCGCACTTCTTTGCCGGTTTCTCTGGCAGCCGCAAGTCCGTCCTTCCCGGTATCGCCAGCTACAAGACCATCATGTACAACCACAACGGCCAGTTTGTGAACGATTCCCACTCGCGTGCCGGCAATCTGTGCCACAACCACGTGAGCGAGGACATGTTCGCCGCTGCCGAGATGGCTCACCTTGCCTTTGTGCTTAACGTGGTGCTCAACGGCAAGCACGAGGTCATCGGCTCCTTTGCCGGCGACATCCACAAGGCGCACGAGGCTGGCTGCGAGTTCGTGAAGAGCCTTGCCGGCGTTGAGCCCGTCGAGTGCGAGATTGCCGTCACCACCAACGGCGGCTACCCGCTCGACCAGAACATCTACCAGGCCGTGAAGGGCATGTGCTCTGCCGAGGCCACGCTTCCCGAGGGCGGTGTGATTATCGACGTCGCCGGTTGTGCCGACGGTCACGGCGGCGAGGGCTTCTATCACAACATCGCCGACAACGATCCGGCAGAGTTTGAGCGCGCCTGCATCGACCGTCCTAAGGACGAGACCCTGCCCGACCAGTGGACGAGCCAGATTTTCGCCCGCATCCTGGCACATCACCCTGTGATCATGGTTACCGACCTGTGCGATCACCAGATGATTAAGGATATGCACATGACGCCGGTCAACACCCTCGAGGAGGCGCTCAAGCTCGCCTTTGAGATGAAGGGTGCCGATGCCAAGGTGGCCGTCATTCCCGATGGCCTGGGCGTTGTCGTCGCGCAGCACTAGTGCGTGGCCTAAACGAATCGTTTTTAACCGACAAGAAAGATAAGGTTTTATGCTTACCAAACTCCTCTGCGAATTCGGCGCAACGGCCCTCATGATCATCTTTGGCGTGGGCGTACACTGCGATACCGTGCTTAAGGGCACCAAGCATCAGGGCTCCGGCCACATGTTTGCCATCACCACCTGGTCTTTTGGCATCTCGGTCGCTCTGTTTATCTTTGGCGGCGCCGTGTGCATGAACCCCGCCATGGTGCTTGCCCAGTGCATCGTAGGCCTGGTGCCGTGGAGCAGCTGCATTCCCTTCATGATTGCCGATATGCTCGGCGGCTTTGCGGGCGCCGTGATCGCGTGGTTGATGTATGCCGATGAGTTCAAGGCTTCCGATGGCGTCGTCGACCCCATTGCCCAGCGCAACATCTTCTCGACCAACCCCACCACCGAGGGTACGAACTACGCCCGTAACTTCTTCTGCGAGGCTATCTGCACCTTTGTGTTCATCAGCGCCATCCTCGCTGCCGCTAACCGCGCCGGCGAGAACGTTCTGATGCTCGCCATCTGCGTCGGCCTGATCGTTTGGGCCGTTGGCATGGGCATGGGCGGCATCACCGGCTTCGCCATGAACCAAGCCCGTGACCTTGGTCCTCGCATGGCCTATCAGGTGCTGCCGATCAAGAACAAGGCTGACAACAACTGGAAGTACGGCCTGCTCGTTCCTGGCATCGCTCCGTTTGTCGGCGCTGCTCTGGCTGCACTGTTTGTGCATGGTTTCTTGGGCATGTTCTAGTCAAAGGACGGCTCTATAAGGTCCGGGCTCGGTAGGGGTTAACTTTCCAACGCGTCCTCGGACATGCAAAAAAGGCTCGCTGCGCACTTCGTGTGGCGAGCTTTTTTGCGTCCTGCGGAATGCGTTGGAAAGTTAACCCCTACCGAGCCCTGGGCACTCTTGGCTGTGTTCGAACAAGCAACCCAACATATATATCTGAATTTGGATGGGAGGGGCTTGTTGCTGTTGGGGGCGTTGGGCTTTTGCAGACACTTTGGGATGCGCAGTGTCTTAAGTCGGAGCGGGATTTTGGAATGGGATTCGCACTTTGGGAAGGGATAGTTACTTAGTTGAAGAGGGGCTTGATGGCTGATAGGTAGTCTTTGGCTACGTCCTCTTTTGGGGCTTCGAAATTGTGCCAGGCCCACCATTGGACCATTCCTACGAAGCTTGAGGCTATGTGGTGTAGTAGGAAGCTTCGGTCCATGGTGGCGGCGGGGCCGTTTGGGTCGGTAGGGACGGTTTCGGCTGCTCGTAACAAGATGGTCTTGCGTAAGCAGTCGGCGAAGACGCGTGAGCCGGCGCCGGCTACCAGTGCCCGTACACCCTGCCGACGATTCCAGAGGTTGTTGAGGATATGCTCGACCTGTACGAGTGGGTCATCGAGGGGCGTACCGTCATCGTCGAGGGCATGGGTGCAGATATCGCGCACGAGCTCAGCGAGCAGGTCATCTTTGCTCTTGAAGAGCCCGTAGAACGTGGCCCGACCTACGTGGGCACGAGCGATGATGTCGCCGACGGTGATCTTGCCGTAGTCTTTCTCGCACAGGAGCTCGGAGAACGCCGTAACGATGGCAGCGCGGCTTTTTGCCTTGCGGGCATCCATGGCTATGCGTCCGCGTGAACGAGCAGGCAGCGGAGCGTACCGGAGCAACCTTCGTAGGGGCGTTTGCCGGCGCCGTAGCCGACGGCTTCGATGCGGTAGCGTGAGGGCAGTTGGTCGGACGTGCGCAGCGCGGTGACGATGGCGGCGCCCGTCGGCGTCACGAGCTCGCCGGCGACCGGTGCAGGCGTGAGGGCGATATTGCCCGTCTGGCACAGGTTGACGACAGCGGGGACGGGAATGGGCATGAGGCCGTGGGCACAGTGGATGGTGCCGTGACCCTCGGAGAGCGACTCGACCACGATGTCCTCAATACCAAGGTCGTCGAGGCAGATGGCGACAGAGCAGACGTCGACGATGGAGTCGACGGCGCCCACCTCGTGAAACAGGACGGTGTCGGGCGTTTTGCCGTGAGCCTTTGCCTCGGCATCGGCGAGTACGGAAAAAATGGCGAGGGCACGACGCTTGGCACCATCGCTTAGCCGTGAGCCATCGATGATGGCGGTGACATCCGCCAAAGAACGGTGGTGATGGTGGTGGGCGTGATGGTGACCCTCATGGTCATGCTCGTGGCAGTGCTCGTGTTCGTGCTCGCCATGGTCATGATGGTGGTGCTCATGCTCGTGCGTGTGCTCGGCAGCTGCTTCGTTGCCGTAGAGCCATGCCATGTCGTGGTCGTGGTTCTCGAGCTCTTCTGCCAGCTGAACGTCGAAATCGCAGGCGTCGATGCCATGCTTGTTTACGCGCGTGACGGCGATCGTAAAGCCGTCGACCGGCAGTGTGGCGAGCTGTTCGCGCAGGTGCTCCTCGCTGGCGCCCAGGTCGAGCAGGGCCGCGACGGTCATATCGCCGCTGATGCCCGAGGTGCCGTCGATGATAAGCGTGTGCTGATGATTGGACATGGAATGCTCCTTAGCGGGCGCGGGGTGTGCCGGCGCTCAGATGATTGATAAGACTTGCCTGGTAGGCGGCGCCAAAGCCGTTGTCGATATTGACGACCGAAACGCCGCTGGCACAGGAGTTGAGCATGGCGAGCAGTGCAGCTACGCCACCAAAACTTGCGCCGTAGCCAACGCTGGTGGGAACGGCGATGACCGGACAGCTCACCAGACCGCCGATAACGCTCGCCAGCGCGCCCTCCATGCCGGCGATGGCGATGACCACCTGCGCCTGGGCAAGTTCCTCGGCATGCGCGAGCAGGCGGTGCAGGCCGGCGACACCTACGTCGTAGAGGCGGTCGACCTCGTTGCCATAGAACTCGGCCGTCAACGCGGCTTCTTCGGCGACGGGTAAGTCGCTCGTGCCGGCGCAGGCGACGACGATGCGTCCGTTGCCGGTAGGGGAGGGCTTGCCGCCCACGAGGGCGAGCTGTGCGTCCGGGACATATCCCAGGTCGATGCCGTTGTCGAGGAGCTCCGAGGTACGGGCTGCTTTTTCGGCATCCAGGCGCGTGACCAGGATGCGCTCCTGGCCGGCATCGCGCAGCGCTTCGATAATGGCGGCAATTTGCTTGGCGGTTTTACCGGCACCGTAGACAACCTCGCCGGCTCCCTGGCGCACTCCGCGCGAAAGATCGAGCTGTGTAAAACCCAGATCGGCGGTTGGCGCCGTTTGGATGCGCGTGAGGGCGACTGCCGGGGTGACTGTTCCGCCGGCAACATCGCTCAGCAATTGCTCAAGATCTTGCTTATCCATATATGTTCCCTTCGACGGCGCAAAGTCTAGCACTCAAAGGGTATGTTTCCGAACACTAAGACAAAATTGTTCGGAAACTATAGGACAGACTGATTCAATTGTTAGACGGATCGGCTAGTCACGCAGGATGATGTCCATGGCGAGCATCAGGTTGCGCTCGTCGATGGCAAACGGGGCGGCTTCGCGCGTCTTGGGCTTGGCGCAAAACGCGATGCCCGTGCCCGCAGCCTGAATCATGGGGATGTCGTTGGCGCCGTCGCCGATCGCGACGGTGTGGGCCATGTCGACACCGCACTCAACTGCCCAATCCAGCAGCTGGATGAGCTTGGATTCCTTGGTCACAATGTTTGCCGCCAGCTTGCCGGTGAGCTTGCCGTCCACGACCTCCAGGCGGTTAGCGAGGCAAAAGTCGATGCCCGCGGCGGCCACGATCTTGTCGGCGACCTCGTGAAAGCCGCCGCTTACCACGCCAACCTTCCAGCCCTTGCTGTGTGCCGAGCGCACAAGCTCCAGCGCGCCGGGGGTAAATGTCACGCGCTCAAAGGTGCGCTCGAATACGCTCTCGTCCAGGTCGGCGAGCAGCCCCACGCGCTCCTCGAGCGCCTGCTTAAAGTCGAGCTCGCCGCGCATGGCGCGTTCGGTGATCTGTGCAACTTGCTCGCCCACGCCGGCCTCCTCGCCCAACAGGTCGATGACTTCCTGGTTGATGAGCGTGGAGTCGATATCCATAACGATGAGGCGTGCGGTCATGACGGGCCTTTCCGAGTGCGGTTGTATTGGGGCACATTGTCGCACGCGGCGCGCCTTGGCGACGGCCAGGCCGCGTCAATTGTTTCGTCTCCGTCAAGTCTTTGGGCAAGAGCTACTTTTTCGCGGCACATCGACGCGGGTGCGATAAGATAGAACGCCATGTCTGGCTGCGCGGTTTACGCAGGCTGGGCAAATCTGTACGACGCCGCCCGGAACGACACGGGGCGGCACAGATCCATAAAGGAGGATCACTGGTATGAGCCAGACCCGTCCCATCGATGAGCATTCCATGCACACCCGTACCTGCGGCGAGCTTCGCTTCGAGAACGTGGGCGAAGAGGTCACCCTCACCGGTTGGGTGAGCCGTCGTCGCGATCACGGCGGCCTTATCTTCTGCGACCTTCGCGACCGCGAGGGCATCACGCAGCTCACCTTCGACCCCGAGCACTCCGACGGCGATGCCTTTAAGATCGCCGAGACCATGCGTCCCGAGTGGCCCATCAAGATCCACGGCGTCGTGCGCGCCCGTGGCGAGGAGACCACCAACACCAAGCTCGCGACCGGCGAGATCGAGGTCCTGACCGACCACGCCGAAGTGCTCAACACGTCCGTCACCCCGCCGTTCCAGATCGAGGACGGCATCGAGACCAGCGAGGACACCCGCCTGCGCTATCGCTATCTGGACCTCCGCCGTCCCGAGATGATGGCCAACCTCAAGCTGCGCTCCGACTTCACCTTTGCCATTCGCGAGGCGCTGCACAACCGTGAGTTCATGGAGGTCGAGACGCCCTCCCTGTTTAAGTCCACGCCCGAGGGCGCTCGAGACTTCATCGTTCCCAGCCGTATCCAGCCGGGTAACTTCTACGCCCTGCCGCAGTCCCCGCAGCTCCTGAAGCAGCTGCTCATGGTCGGTGGCGTCGAGCGCTACTACCAGGTCGCCAAGTGCTTCCGCGACGAGGACCTGCGTGCCGACCGTCAGCCCGAGTTCACCCAGGTCGATATCGAGATGTCCTTCGTGGACCAGAACGACGTTATGAGTGTGCTCGAAGAGGTCCTGGCCGATGCCTTCGGCCGCATGGGCGTCGAGATGCCCACGCCGCTGCGTCGCATGAACTACTGGGAGGCCATGGACACCTATGGCTCCGACAAGCCCGATACCCGCTATGGCATGCACCTGGTCGACCTGACCGACATCTTTGCCAACTCCAAGTTCAAGGTCTTTGCGACTGCCGCGAACGAGGAGGGCTCTGTCGTCAAGGCCATCAACGCCAAGGGCGCCGGCGCCTGGGCACGTGCCAAGATCGATAAGCTCGCCGGCGTGGCCTCCACGTTTGGCGCCAAGGGCCTGGCCTGGATCGCCTTCCGTGAGGACGGCTCCATCAACAGCCCCATCGTCAAGTTCTTCTCGGACGAGGAGATGGCGGCTCTGCGTGAGCGCATGGACGTCGAGCCTGGCGACCTCGTGATGTTCGCCGCCGGCCCGCGCCTGCTCTCTGACGAGATCCTGGGCGGCATGCGTTCCCACATGGCCAATGCGCTCGAGATCAAGCGCGAGGGCCACGACTTCCTGTGGGTCGTCAACTTCCCGCTGTTCCACTGGGATGAGGACCGCAAGGCCTATGCGGCCGAGCATCAGCCCTTCACCCTGCCGACCGAGACCGACATCGCCAAGATAGAGGCCGACCCGTTGGCGGCCGGTTCTTGCACCTACGACTTTGTCATGGACGGCTTTGAGGCCGGCGGCGGCGGTATGCGTATCCACAACGCCGAGATGCAGATGTCCATGCTCAAGCTCCTGGGCTTTACCGAGGAGCGCGCCGAGTCTCAGTTCGGCTTCCTCATGGAGGCCCTCAAGTTTGGTGCGCCCCCGATGGGCGGTTTCGCTCTGGGCCTGGACCGCGTGTGCATGCTGCTCACCGGTTCCGACTCCATCCGCGACGTCATGGCGTTCCCCAAGACGGCCAGCGGCTCCGACCTCATGTCGGGCGCTCCGAGTGCCGTTTCCGGCGCCCAGCTCAAGGACGTCAGCCTGCGCCTGATGTAGGGAAGCGGCTACATATTGCCTGTAACGAGGGAAGGACGCGTGCCTTCCCTCGTTTTTTATGCGCCGAGGTTGAGAGGGCTTGGGATGACCGGGCGTCGCGGAAACTGCGTCTCGGAATTTGCGTCCAGAACGGGTCGCGCTTTCCCAAAGGGGGGTCCTCTGGGAAAGCGCGTCCCAGAATTCGGCAAAATAATGGGGCACAGTTTCCGGTTGAGCTGTCTAACGGAAACTGTGCCCCAGAATGAGCGCTCAAAACGGGGCAGGCTTTCCGCAACAACTGTCTGGCGGAAAGCCTGCCCCAATTTCTTATAGCGAGTCTCTCTGGATCAGCTGCATGTGCATCACGGAGGTGGTGGGCTCGGCACCCTTGATCATGTCGAGCGCAATGTTGGCAGCCATGTGGCCTTCTTCGCGCAGGGGCTGGCGGACGGTCGTGAGCGCGGGGACGCAGCGCGTCGCAATCTCGTGATCGTCGAAGCTGACGACAGAAACGTCCGCCGGAACGGATAGGCCTGCCTCGTTGAGTGCGGTGATGACGCCAGCCGCGATACGGTCCGATCCGCAGAGCACGCCATCGAAAGCGATCTCGCGCGCGAGAATCTGGTGCATGGCCTGATAGCCGTCTCCGCTGTTCCAGCCGGTATAGATAACGTTTGCGTCTGGGAGGTCTTCGCCCAAGACGGCGCGGTAGCCGCGCAGGCGGTCGGCAACAGCGGGGTTGTCTTGCGGTCCCAACACAGCGACGATATCTTTGCGCCCGCGATCCTTCATGGCGAGTGCCGCAAAATGTCCGCCCTCTTCATCGTCAGAGTAGACCGTCGAGAACACATCGCGATAGGGGTGGCCCTCGAGCTGGCCGCACAACACGGTGGGTACGCCCAGCTCGCGCAGCACCTCGAGCAGCTCGCTGCCTTTGTAGGGAGAGACGTCGATCACGGCGTCGAACGAGCGGCGCTCAAAGTGCTCGCGTGCGCGGTTGCGCTCATGCGTAGAAGACGCCTGCAAGATAACGGGCAGATAGGACGACTCCGAAAGTTCCTCGGTAATGCCGCTCAAAAACTCGCTATAGGTGGGGTCGCTGAAGAGTTCACTCAGAGGCTCGGTCACGAGCACGGCGATGATTTCCGTGCGCCCGACAGCGAGCGCTCGGCCACGAGCGTTGGGGACAAAATTGACTTCCTTGGCCGCCGCGCGGACGCGCTTTTTGGTTTCCTCGCTAATGCGGGGCGAATCGTTGAGGGCGCGCGATGCCGTGGAGCGCGACACGCCGGCAGCTGCGGCAACCTCGGCAAGCGTAGGTGCGGTGCGAACTGGTTGGGTCATGGCGTCTCCTGGAAAATGCGGTCGATGTTGTCACTGATACGGGCTAGTGCGGATACAGCTTACTATAGTGCGCCTGAACAGCGTTCATGATATCCGGTGACCGGTGTCGTTTTGCAACCAAGCCGGAATCGAATACGTCTCGTGTGGGTGAGATATCAGCGGGCGTGGAGGTTGCCTACGAGCTTAAGAACGATGTCTTGCGCTGAGTTTCGATACTCAGGGTGACATAAGTGTTGCGATTGTACAACCGGTTGCACCGTTAACCCGGCCAAATCGACCGTTCAGCGGACAACCGGTTGCACAGTTTTTTACATCGCCCGTAAGATAAGGACAACCGGTTGCACAAGAATCACTACGATGACGAAGGAGCATCACCATGGACGCCATTAACGATTGGGAAAACCAAGCGCTCACCCACAGGAACCGCCTGGCACCCCATGCGTACTTTATGGGTTACGAGACCGCCGATCTCGCTGCAACGTACAGCCGCGAGCTGTCGCGCGGGTTTGTCCAGCTGTCCGGCTCGTGGCAGTTCCGCCTCTTTGAGGGCCCCGCTGCCGTCTCCAACGAGGAACTCTCCACGTACAAGCCCGAGTGGGATCACGTGGAGGTTCCGCACCTGTGGCAGGTGGACGGCTATGGCAATCTTGCCTATACCGACGAGGGTTTCCCGTTCCCGGTGGACCAGCCGTTCGTTCCCTCCGACGACCCCACGGGCGTCTACCAGCGCATCGTCAATCTTCCCGCTGTTCCCGCCGGCGCTCGCGAGATCATTCGCTTCGACGGCATCGAGAGCTATGGCGAGCTGTACGTCAACGGCCAGTTTATCGGCATGACCAAGGGCTCGCGCCTGTCTGCCGAGTTCGACGTGACCGACGCGCTCGTCGAGGGCGACAACCTGTTTGCGGTCAAGGTCCTGCAGTACAGCGATGGCAGCTATATCGAGGACCAGGATATGTGGTGGGCCTCGGGCATTTTCCGCGATGTGTACCTTGTGCAGCGTCCCGCCGCGCACCTGGTCGACTTTAGGTTCCGCACGCACCGCGAGGGCGATACCGCTCTGATTACGCTCGATACGGTGGCCGAGGGCGCTACCCGCGTTGTGTATACGCTCAGCGATGGCGAGAACGTGGTGGCTACGGGTGAGTGCGTCGACGGCCATGCCGAGTGCAGCGTGACCGATGCCCACTTCTGGAATCCCGAGGACCCCTTCCTCTACGACCTTACGTTTGAGGTCTACGACGGCGACAAGGTGAGCGAGTACGTCCCGCATCGCCAGGGTCTTGCCGAGGTGACGGTCGAGGGCAATCATATCTACCTCAACGGCACTTACTTTAAGATGCATGGCGTCAACCGCCACGATCACGACGATCACAAGGGCCGCGCCGTGGGCCTCGATCGCATGTGCCGCGACCTGGAGCTCATGAAGCAGCACAACATCAACGCGGTGCGCACGTCCCACTACGCCAACGACCCGCGCTTCTACGAGCTGTGCGACGAGTACGGCATCATGCTGGTCGCCGAGACCGATATGGAGAGCCACGGCTTCGAGAATATCGGCAATATCGCCCTGGTCACCGACGACCCGGCATGGGAGCCGGCCTACGTCGACCGCATTGAGCGCCTGGTGATGCAGGAGCGCAACCACGCCTGCATCATTATGTGGTCGATGGGCAACGAGAGCGGCTATGGCTGCAACATCCGTGCAATGTATGCCAAGGCTCACGAGCTCGATGGTCGTCCGGTCCACTACGAGGAGGACCGCAACGCTGATACCGTCGACGTCATTTCCACGATGTACTCCCGTGTGTCGCAGATGAACGACTTTGGTGAACATCCGTTCCCCAAGCCGCGCATCAACTGCGAGTACGGTCACTCCATGGGCAATGGCCCCGGAGGCCTGTCCGAGTACCAGGAGGTCTTCGATCGCTGGGATTGCATCCAGGGCCAGTTCATTTGGGAATGGTGCGACCACGGCTTGGCTGCTGTGACCGAGGACGGCGTTGCCTACGACATGTATGGCGGCGACAACGGCGACTACCCCAACAACAGCAACTTCTGCATCGACGGCATGGTGTTCCCCTGGCAGCAGCCGAGCCCGGGCCTCACTGAGTATGGTCAGGTCATCTGCCCGGTTCGCATGGCCTACGATGCCGAGGCGGGCGAGCTGACCGTCACCAACAAGCGTTGGTTCACCACTCTCGAGGATGTCTGCCTGTCGGCCGAGACCCTGGTGGACGGCGACGTGGTCTGCCGCAAGACGCTCATGCCCGGCGCGGTTGCCCCCGGCGCGTCCGTCAAGCTTCCGCTGGTGATTCGCGAGGCCGCGGTAGGCGAGACCCTGCTGACCGTGCGCGCCTACACCATGGCCGCTCACGTCTGGTGCGAGCCGATGTTCCAACTGGGCGCAAGCCAGTTTGCCATCGCAAACCATCCGGCGCCGGCCATCGCGGCTCCCACTCGTCCTGAGCTTACGGTCGAGGAGACTGAGCAGGAGATTCGCATTCACTCCCTCAACGGCGAGCTGACCTTCAGCAAGGTAAACGGCACCGTGAGCAAGTGGAAGGCATCCGGCCGTGACGTCATGGCCTCTGGTCCCCAGGTTGGTTTTTGGCATCCGCTCGTCGACAACCACGCCCAGGAGTACGACTCCCTGTGGAAGGACAACTTCATTGATGTAATGCAGACATCCACCCGCAAGGTTTCTTGGAAGCAGGACGGCAATGCGGTCGTCGTTACCGTGAGCCAACGTATTGCTCCTCCCGTCCGCGCGTTCGGCATGCGCGTCGAGCTTGTCTACACCGTGCTTCCGAGCGGTCGCGTCGACCTCAAGGTTTCCGGCGAGCCCTACGGCGATTACTCGGATATCATCCCGCGCATCGGCATCTCCTTTGAGGTTCCCGGTTGTGATCGTGCCGTCGAGTGGTATGGCCACGGCCCGGGCGAGAACTATCCGGACTCGCTGCGCGCCAACCCGGTCGGTCATTACCGCACTACGGTCGACGACATGTTCACGCCCTACGTTATGCCCCAGGACTGCGCCAACCGCGAGGGTACCCGCTGGGTCGCCCTGCGCTCCAGCCACGGTGACGGTCTGGTCGTGACGCGTCCGAGCGGCGCCGCTTCCAATCCGTTCTCGTTCTCCGCATGGCCCTATAGCTGCGAGGCTATCGATAACGCCAAGCATGTCTACGATCTTGTCCCGGGCGACACGGTTACGGTCAACATCAACGACCAGCTGCTCGGCCTTGGCTCGAACTCTTGGGGTTCCGAGGTGCTCGATTCCTATCGCACCCGTTTTGAGAGCTTCAGCTTTGAGGTGTCCCTGCGACCGCTGACGTCTGCCGATCTGGCTCAGGCGCTGGCACCCATTAAGGAGGCATAAGTCATGCATATCTTTAACTCGCGTGCCGATTTCGACGCCCAGATGAAGTCCGTCAAGAAGTGGATGCGTACCGGTCAGGCACTCGACGGCGTTTCTGAACTGCAGCACGATGTGGCGTACTCTATCGGCGACTCGCTGGTGTATTGGTGGGTGAACGCCCACGAGGCGGCTACTGCCGATCTGGTCGGTCACCGTCGCTACCATGCCGTGCTCGCCCCGCTCGACGGCAATCTGACCGTTGAGGTGGCTTCCAAGGCCGATCTTACCTGTACGCGCGCCTACAGCGATATCGATGATCGCGAGCGCTTTGAGGGTACGGGGGAGACCGTGACGATTCCCACCGGCGGCGTTGCCGTCGTCGAAATTGACGAGGCCTACCGTGTCGTGGCCGATGCCGCGGATCCCCGCGTCGTGGTACTGCACGTGACGGTCGAAGGTTATTCCTTCCCCAACAAGTAGTATTCGTCCGCTTGGACGTTTGCTTCGCGCCGTTAAGGGGGATGGCTTTGTTGACTCCCTTTTCCCCATTCCCCTTAGCAGGTGCGCCGTCCGTGTTTGCACTTGCAGCTCGGACGGGTTTAGATGACATTTAATAGATGATTGGGAGGGCTTATGAGCTCTGAAAAACGAGGAACGATTGGTTCGTTCGCTCTGCTGGGCATGACGGTCGCCGCCGTGTTCGGTATCAAGAACATCATCAACAACAACGCGGCCATCGGCTTAGCAGCCGCGCCGTCGTTCTTCTTCGCCACGCTTTTGTACTTTGTCCCCTATACCCTGGTTACCGCCGAGTTCGTCGGCCTTAACAAGGACTCCGAGTCGGGCGTGTACGCATGGGTTAAGACCTCGATGGGTGGTCGCTGGGCGTTCCTGACGGCATTTAGCTACTGGTTCGTTAACCTGTTCTTCTTTGCGTCCGTCCTGCCCAACGTCATCATCTACGCGAGCTACGTGTTCTTTGGTGCCAACGCCGAGCTTTCGCAGCTGTGGATCACCATTATCGAGATCGTTGTCTTTGCTATCGCCACGTGGGTTTCGACCAAGGGCGCTAAGTGGATCGGCTCCATTTCCTCCTTCGGTTCGACCGCGGCTCTCGGCCTGACCGCCGTGTTCATCCTGCTGTCCCTGGCTGCTGCCTTTGGCGGCGTTGAGTTCGCTACGGCTCCTACTCCCGCTAACATGGCTCCCGACATGAGCAACTTCGCAACTGCGTGGGGCTTCTTCGGTACGCTTGCCTGGATCATCCAGGGCGTTGGCGGCGCTGAGTCTGTCGGCGTGTTCCTTAACGACCTTAAGGGTGGCGTCAAGGCCTTCGTGCGCACCGTCGTTATCGCCGGTCTGACCATCGGCCTTCTGTATGCAGGCGCTTCGCTGCTGGTTAACCTGTTCATCCCCGAGGGCGGCGTTGCCATCTCCACCGGTATCTTCGACGTATTCGGCGCTGTCTTTGCCCACTTTGGCATTCCCATGGAAGTGTCTACGCGCGCCATCGGCTTGATCCTTCTCGCCGCCACGCTGGGCTCCCTCATGATGTGGACCTCTGCTCCCATCAAGGTTTTCTTCACCGAGATCCCCAAGGGTGTCTTTGGTAGCAAGATCGTCGAGCTCAACGAGCACGGCATTCCCGCCCGCGCTGCCTGGCTGCAGTTCGCCATCGTCGTCCCCATCCTGATCATCCCGGCCCTGGGCTCCGGTAACCTCGACGACCTGCTCATGATCGTCACCAACATGACGGCTGCCACCGCTCTGCTCCCGCCGCTGCTGATCCTGCTTGCCTACTTTATGTTGCGCAAGAACTTCGACGCTGCTCCCCGTGGCTTCCGCATGGGTTCGCGCACCTTTGGCCTGGTCATTGCTGCATTCCTGCTTGTGGTCTTCTGCTTCGTGCTTATCTGCGGCACCATTCCGCTCGATCAGCCGCTGTGGCTGACGCTGGTCTACAACGTCGGCGGCGTGGTTGTCTTCCTGGGCCTTGCCGTGATGTGGTACAACCGCTACATCAACCGCCTGCGCGAAACCGATCCCGAGGCTGCTGAGAACGAGCTTCGCCCCTCCGTCCTCGACATGATGGAGTAGCGGCTAGGATTAATCTACGGCTGTGGAATAAATCGATTCCCTTTCCTAAGGAGGGGCCTTACGAGGCCCCTCCTTTTGTGTTTTGGAGCATGGTTTTGGACCCTGTGGGCAAAAAATGCCAAATATGAGTACTGTTGCAAAAGAGGTGTCATATTTTTCGGCCTGTTCTGAGCGAAAATGGGCTCAAAATCAATTTACCTAACCCCCTATAGACGCGATTCGATGGCTTCCAAAACATTAAAATCGGCCAAATCGGCCAAATCGGCCAATTTGCTCTCAATTCTGCTGCTACTAAATTTGTGACAGTACTCATATTTGCCACTTTTTGTCCACGGGGTGTCCGAAAGGGTCCTCGACAAGCATCTAACGCTACAATAACTACCACATGGCTGGGTTTGCCAGCCGAATGTACGATGTCGTGGGAGGGGACATGGTCGAGTTTACAAAGACGATTAAAGATCCGTTGGGATTACATGCCCGCCCGGTTGCGCTGCTCTATGACATCATTGCCAAGCATCGTTGCGACGTGTCAGTCAGTATCGGCGATCGCCACACGAATGGCCGCGATGTCATGGGACTCATGGCTCTCTACGGCGAGTGCGGCGAGGACATCATCTTCCGCGTTTCGGGCGTAGACGAGGCTTCCTGCGTTACGTCGATCAGAAATCTCTCACTCTAAGCATGATAGGGCGTGGTAAAGGATGGTCCTTTGCCGTGCCCTTTTGTTTCGTATAGGAAACTTTTTCGAAATCTGAATGGGGACCCTTTCCAAAAAGTTAACCACGTGTTAGTTTACTAAAGCGAACATAGGCGTGGTTAACTTTTACCGCGTCGATGTTGAGGACGAACTGACGTTAGGAGCCACTCATGTCTTGCGGACCGCAGATGCCGGCAATGCCGCTTTCGATGGTAAAAGCGGGCGAAACCGTGCGCGTGTCTCGCGTAAAGGGCAATGAGGATATGAAGCACCACCTCAAGGACCTCGGCTTTGTCGAGGGCAACGAAATCCACGTGGTGAGCTCGAGTGGCGCCAATATCATCGTCACGGTGCTGGGCGCACGCTTTGGCATCGATTCCAAGGTTGCCATGCACATCATGACCGTCGGTTAGTCGACGGTATTTCTGTACGCACTGAAAGGGGGACAAGTAAATGAAGACGTTGGGTGACGTTAAGGTGGGCGAGAGCTCCACCATCGTCAAGCTTCACGGTGAGGGTGCGCTTCGCCGCCACCTTATGGACCTGGGGCTCATCAAGGGCACTTCGTTCAAGGTCGTGAAGGTTGCACCGCTCGGTGATCCGGTCGAGATCAACGTGCGCGGCTACGAGCTTTCCATCCGCAAGGAGGAGGCCGCCGTCGTCGAGGTTCAGTAAGGACTCGCGGCGCATATTTCTGCAGATAAAGTTAGGTTTTTCTAACTTAATGCAGCATCTTTGAAGCACATTATCCAGCCTGCGCGGAGAAAGCAGCGCGGGCACACAAGGAAGAAGGATTGAATGGCGGATTCTCAGATCCATGTCGCGCTGGCGGGTAACCCCAACTGCGGCAAGACCACGCTTTTCAACCTGATCACCGGCGCCAACGGCTACGTTGGCAACTGGCCCGGCGTCACGGTTGAGAAAAAGGAGGCCAAGCTCCTAAGCGACAAGAACGTTACCATCACGGACCTCCCTGGCATCTACTCGCTTTCCCCCTACAGCCCCGAGGAGCAGTGCTCGCGCGATTACCTCATGAGCGGCGAGCCCGATGTTGTCGTCCAAGTCGTCGATGCCACCAACCTCGAGCGTAACCTGTACCTAGCGCTTCAGGTTATCGAGACCGGCCTGCCCGTGGTCGTTGCCCTCAACATGGCCGACCTGGTCGAGAAGAACGGCGATAAGATCGACACGGACAAGCTCTCCAAGAAGCTCGGTTGCCCGGTCATGATGATCTCGGCTCTTAAGAACAAGGGCATCACGGAGCTGTTCGAGCAGGTCAAGAAGTCCGCTGCTTCCAAGGGCCAGGTGCCGGAGCACAAGTTCGATTCCTCCATCGAGGACGTTCTGTCCCACATCGAGAACAACCTTCCGGCGAGCGTTCCCGCCAACAAGCGCCGCTACTACGCCGTCAAGCTGTTCGAGCGCGATGCGGACGCCTGCAAGCTCATCAACCTCAGCAAGGAGAAGGCCGCTCGCGTAGAGCAGCTGGTCGCCCAGTGCGAGCAGGATTGCGACGACGACGCCGAGTCCATCATCACCGGCGAGCGCTACGGCGTCATCGCCCACATCATCGACGAGTGCATGACCAAGGCTCCTGCCAAGATGAGCACCTCCGAGAAGATCGACCGCGTGGTTACCAACCGTATCCTGGGTCTGCCGATCTTTGTGGTCATCATGTTCTGCGTGTACTACATCGCCGTCTCCACCCTGGGCGGCACGGTGACCGACTTCACCAACGACCAGCTCTTTGGTACCGATGGCTGGTACGTGCTCGGTCAGGGTCGCGACGCCTATGACGCAGCTGTTGAGGCTGCGGGCGACGATGCCGACTCGGTTGACCCGGCGCAGTACGGCCCCTATGTCCCGGGTATCACCACCGTGGTGCACGATGCCCTCGTGGCGGGCGGCACTGAGGACGGCGGTCTGGTCGATTCGCTGGTCTGCGACGGCATCGTCGGCGGTCTGGGTGCCATCTTCGGCTTTGTGCCGCAGATGTTCTTGCTCTTTGTGATGCTGTCCTTCCTGGAGGACTGCGGCTACATGGCCCGCGTCGCCTTCATCATGGACCGCGTGTTCCGCCGCTTTGGCCTGTCCGGTAAGTCCTTCATCCCCATGCTCGTGTCCTCGGGCTGCGGCGTCCCCGGCGTCATGGCTACCAAGACCATCGAGAACGAGAAGGACCGCCGCATGACGGTCATGACCACCACGTTCATCCCCTGTGGCGCTAAGCTGCCGATCATCGCCCTGCTCATGGGCTCCATCATCGGTGACTCTTCCACCACCGCCGCGTGGATCAGCCCGCTGTTCTACTTCCTGGGCGTCTTTGCCGTCATCGCTTCGGGCCTCATGCTCAAGAAGACCAAGCTCTTCGCCGGCCGCCCGACCCCGTTTGTCATGGAGCTCCCGGCTTATCACTTCCCGGCGATCCGCTCTTGGGCGCTGCACGTGTGGGAGCGCTGCTGGGCCTTTATCAAGAAGGCCGGCACGGTCATCTTCGCGTCCACCGTCGTGGTTTGGTTCCTGTCCAACTTTGGTAGCTACAACGGTTCCTTTGGCTTCCTGCCTGCGATGGACGGCATCCCCGAGGAGTTCATGGACTACTCTGTGCTTGCCATGCTCGGCAACCTGGTCGCTTGGATCTTCGCCCCGCTCGGCTTTAGCACCTGGCAGGCCACCGCGCTGACCGTCTCGGGTCTCGTCGCCAAGGAGAACGTCGTCGCCACCGCCGGCTCGCTGCTGTCCGTTGCCGACGCCGCCGAGACCGACCCGAGCCTGTGGACCGCGTTTGCCGGCATGTTCCCGACTATGGGCGCTTGCGTTGCCTTTGGCGCTTTCAACCTGCTGTGCGCCCCGTGCTTTGCCGCCATGGGCACTATCCGCAACCAGATGGACTCCGGCAAGTGGACCGCGATTGCCATCGGCTACGAGTGCGCCTTCGCTTGGGTAATCGGCCTGTTCATCAACCAGTTCTACAACCTGCTTGTTCTGGGTCAGTTTGGCTTCTGGACGGTTGTGGCTATCGTGCTGCTGGTCGCGATGCTCTTCCAGATTTTCCGTCCCATGCCCAAGCATGCATGGACGGACGAGGACGAGACCAACACTGCTTCCGCCGCAGTTTCCGCCTAAGTCCGAATAAGGATTAACCCCTTTCCACGAGCCCGGGTGTCCCAGCGACCCCGGGCTTTTTGTGCATGGGAGACAGATTACTTTGCCCCAGAAGTTAAGATGTGGCGTTTCCGCAGATAAAACCGACCAAAATAAACCTGTCCCTTTTTGGTAGGTGGAGAATGGGGTAAAGTAAGTGGTGGTTAACTAGAGGAGGCTTGCTATGGCACCTATCGATATTGTTGTACTGGCTGTTATCGGCGTTGCGTTTGTCGCCGTGTGCGTGCGCATCTACCGCAAGGGCACCTGCGCCGACTGCGCTCAGGGTGGCGTTTGCACGGGGCATTGCTCCAACAAAAAGACGTGCGCTGCACTTAAGGGCGTAGACAAAATCGCCGAAGACTTGGGTCGCGGTATCAAATAAGGTCCGGACATCCAAGCGCTCCGCGGGCATCCGTTCGCGGGGCGCTTTGTGCATTTGAGGGAGAGCACGGCGAGTCGAAGAGTATTTTTGGGGTATCGTTAACTGGACTATTAATTGGCAACTTATCTATAACGGAGTAACCGCATGAGCGCTCGCGTAACCATGAAGGACATAGCCGCCGAGCTTGGCGTTTCCATCAATACCGTGCACAAGGCTCTGACGGGAAAGGCCGGCGTGAGCGAATCCGTGCGCGCCAAGGTGAACGCTAAGGCCGAGGCCATGGGCTATCACCGCAACACAAGTGCCTCAAGCCTGCGCCGCAAGGATATCAATCTGGTGTTTTGCCTGCCCCGCGCATCGCGCGAGGGAGCGTACTTTTTCCGTTACCTGTGGGAAGGCTGCAATCGCTTTGAACAGGAGGTCATCGACCGGGGCATTACGGTTGAGCGCGTTGAATTTGGCGTGGGCGGCTACGCTGATGCACTCGAGCAAATCGACGAGCGTCTGCAGGTGGGCGAGAAGATTGATGGCTTGCTCGCCTATGCGCCGGGCGACGATCGTGCGACTGAGCTTTTGGGGCAGATCGCCGAGGCGGGCGTGACGATTGAGCTTGTCGACGGCGACCGTCCGCATTTGAATCGTTTGGGTGCGAGCTTGGCCGATTATTCGACGGCAGGCAGCCTTATGGCCGAGCAGGCGGCAAACCTGGTCCATGCTTCTGGGGCCGACGCCCGCGTGCTCCTTTTGACAGGCGACCCATATACCGATTCGCACTATCTAACCGCCCGCGCCTTCCACAATTACCTGCGCGAACGTGATATTCCATGGCAGGTTGAGGATCTTGCAGGTGCCCATGCGCAAGTCAAACAACTCGAGCATGAGCTCGAAAAGCGCTTGAGTGCGCCGGACGCCCCCGAACTTATCTGTAGCGTTTTTGCCGTTGGTTCCGAAGTGGTTGCCGACGCGCTCGTCTCGACCGGCAAGGCCGGTCGGGTCATGGTGATCGGCAACGACCTGTTTCCCGAAAGCGCCCTGGCCTTGCGCCGCGGTATCTTTACCAATATTGTCTATAAGGACCCGACGAGCCTGGCGTATCGCGGCGCCAAGACACTGGGCGATTATTTGCTGTGGGGAAGGACCCCGACGGAGCCCGTCCAGAAGGGCGCCGTCGAGATGGTATTTGCCAGCAATGTCGACCGCTACTGCGAACTTGCGGGTATTTAGCCGATTGAGCAGGTACCCCCTCTTGCGACGTGCATTTTTGGGAGTATTCAGCATTGGCATGCCCTGAATGAGGTGCAGAACGACTGTTTTAAGTGCCCCCGATGGCGTAATTTGCCATCGGGGGCACTTTTTATGCCGATCGGGCGCTATCTGCGTTCCAAATAGGACGCTGAGGATGGCGCACGGCGCGCTCCAATGCTGAATACTCCCAAAAATGTACGTCGGGACATGACCCACCTGAGCAAAAGCGCTCAAGTTCGGTGTTCGGGGACGCCAACCGGTCCGCAATGCATGCAAGTCACAGCTCCGGCAACCGTTGAACGGGCAAAACCTACCGTTCACCCCATGGTTGTTAGGTGAACGTTCACCTTTTGAGTCGTAATGGATTAGTATGGTGAACGTTCACCTAGAGGATGACGAGCGTATTGTGCGCCCGCTCCGCAAACAAAGGGGTTGTTTGATGAAAAACTTCATGGACGATCAGGATTTCCTGCTGAGCACCAAGACCGGCGAGGAGCTGTTCCACAACTTTGCCGAGGGCATGCCCATCGTCGACTACCACTGCCACATTTCTCCCAAGGAGATTTGGGAGGACAAGCGTTTCGAGAACATCACCGAGGTTTGGCTGGGCGGCGACCACTACAAGTGGCGCCTGATGCGTGCCAACGGCGTCGACGAGCGCTTTATCACTGGCGACGCCCCTGCTCGCGAGAAGTTCCAAAAGTGGGCCGAGACCCTGGGTCGCTGCGTCGGCAACCCCGTCTTTGAGTGGAGCCACCTGGAGCTTAAGCGCTACTTTGGCTACGAGGGCGTCCTCAACGGCAAGACTGCCCAGGAGGTTTGGGACCTTGCCAACGCCAAGCTCGCCGAGGCCAGTTTCACCTGCCGCAACCTGATCAAGCAGTCCAACGTCCGCATGATCTGCACTACTGACGACCCCGCCGACAGCTTTGAGTGGCACAAGAAGATTGCCGCCGACAGCTTTGACGTTCAGGTCGTTCCCGCCATGCGCCCCGATGCCGCTTTGCGCATCGAGCGCGGCCAGGAGTTTGCCGACTACTGCAAGCACCTCTCCGAGGTTGCCGGCGTTGAGGTCAGCGACTTTGAGGGCATGAAGGCTGCCATTTCCAAGCGCTACGACGTTGCTCACGAGCTGGGCTGCCGCGCATCCGACCACGCACTCGACTACGTTATGTACGTCCCGGCTACCGCCGACGAGATCGAGGCTATCTTTGCCAAGGGTCTGGCTGCCGAGCCGCTTACCGAGGAAGAGGTCCTCAAGTACAAGACTGCCTTTATGCAGTTTGTCGCTGGCGAGTATGTCCGTCTGGGCTGGGCCATGCAGCTGCACTTTGGCTGCAAGCGCGACAACAATCGCGCCATGTTTGCCAAGCTCGGTCCCGATACCGGCTACGACTGCATCTCCAACTACACGCCGTCCGACCAGCTCGCCGATTTCCTCAACTCCATTCAGGAGACTTGCGGCCTGCCCAAGACCATCCTGTACAGTCTGAACCCCATCGACAACACCATGATCGATACCGTGATGGGCTGTTTCCAGGAGGCTCCGACTGCCGGTAAGATCCAGAACGGTTCCGCCTGGTGGTTCAACGACAACGAGGTCGGTATGCGCGAGCAGCTCACGGCTCTGGCCAACGAGGGCGTCCTGGGCAACTTTGTCGGCATGCTCACCGACTCCCGCTCCTTCCTGTCCTATCCGCGCCACGAGTATTTCCGTCGCGTGCTGTGCAGCGTGATCGGCGAGTGGGTTGAGCAGGGCAAGTATCCGGCCGACATGGAGCTGCTGGGCGAGGTTGTACGCGACATCAGCTACAACAATGCGGTCCGCTACTTTGGCTTTGACCTGGACACCGTCGAGGCCTAAGCCCGCATCAAATCACATCGAACTCGGGAGCGCCGTTGCCACACGCGGCGCCCCTGTTTTGCTTGCACGCTAACAGCTATCTAAGGAGAGACACAGATGGAGAACATCAGCTACGATGCGCTCGAGAAGATCGGCTACAAGGGCTATTTGCTGCCCAAGGATGCTCCCGAGAAGGTTCTGCAGTTTGGCGAGGGCAATTTCCTGCGCGCCTTCGTCGACCGTTTCTTTGACATGGGCAACGAGGCCACCGGCTGGAACGGCAAGGTCGTCATGGTGCAGCCCATCAGCGGTGCCTTTGGCTTTGCCGACGGTATCAATGCCCAGGACGACCTGTACACCGTGCTGGTGCGCGGCAAGGAGAACGGCAACACGGTTGACGAGTCCCGCGTGATCAGCGCCTGCAGCCGCTGCCTTAACCCGTATCGTGAGGACGACTATCGCGCCATGATGGAGGTCGCCGTCTCCGACGACCTAGAGATCATCGTCTCCAACACCACCGAGGCCGGTATCGCCTATGACCCGTCCTGCAAGGTCGACGACATGCCACCTGCGAGCTTCCCCGCCAAGCTTGCCCAGGTGCTCCACACCCGCTGGGCTGCCGGTAAGCCGGGCGTCATCGTCCTCGCCTGCGAGCTCATCGATCACAACGGCG
Source organism: Collinsella aerofaciens ATCC 25986 (assembly GCF_964239575.1). Taxonomy (GTDB): domain Bacteria; phylum Actinomycetota; class Coriobacteriia; order Coriobacteriales; family Coriobacteriaceae; genus Collinsella; species Collinsella aerofaciens_BQ. The sequence continues at coordinate 363,077 of NZ_CAXSQQ010000001.1, read as the reverse complement.
AGGAGTTGCTGCGCATCATGAACCAGTATGTGAGCGACTGGGGCTGGGAGGACGAGTTTGCGCAGTGGATGGCTAACGACTGCACCGTCTGCACCACGCTCGTCGACACCATCGTCCCCGGCCGCATCCGCGATCCTAAGGAGGCCGCGGCGGTTGCCGAGCGTCTGGGCTACGAGGATCCCTTCCTGGCCGTGCGCGAGCCCTTCCAGATGTGGGGCATCCAGGGCGACGAGTCGCTTGCCGAGAAGCTTCCCTTTGTGAAGGCTGGTCTTCCGGGTGTCTTTGTGACTCCCGACGTCACCCCGTACAAAAAGCGCAAGGTCCGCATCCTCAACGGTGCCCATACCGCCTTCGTTCCGGGTTCCTGGGTTGCCGGCTTTGATATCGTGCGCGACTGCATGCATGACGAGACCATTCGCGGCTTCATGAACACCATGCTCTACGACGAGGTCATTCCGACGCTTGCCGCCGACTTGGATGTCGAGGACTGCAAGGCCTTTGCCGCCGCCGTCGAAAACCGCTTCGACAACCCGTTTATTGATCATGTGCTGCTCTCCATCTGCCTCAACTCCACGGCTAAGTGGCGCGCTCGCGACCTGCCCACGCTCAAGGACTACGTTGCCGAGACCGGCAACCTGCCCAAGTGCCTGGCGACGAGCCTCGCTACGCTCATCTCCTTCTACACGCAGGAGCTCGTGTCCCGCGAGGGCGACGGCCTGCACCTGCGTCGCTCCGACGGCACCGAGTACACCGCTCAGGACGACGCCTTCGTACTCGATTTCTACGCCGCCCACGCCGGTGCCGACGATGCCCAGCTGGTGCACGACGTGCTCACCAACGAGCAGATGTGGGGCGAGGACCTTACGCAGATCGCCGGTCTTGAGGAGTTTGTCGTCAGTGCGCTCGCCGTCGTGCGCACCGAGGGTGCCAAGCAGGCCTTCGCCAACGCTCAGGCGTAAATTTCCGCGCAGACGCGGGCGTGGGACGGCGTGCCCGCGTCTCGACTTCTGCTCAACCTGTAGGGTTAGGACCATTTGCAATGAACACTATCCAGATCAATCCGGCCGACAACGTGATCGTCGCGCTGTCGCCGCTTGCCAAGGGCACCGCCGTCGCGGTTCCCGGGGTGGGCGAGGTCGTGGCCGCGGAGGATATTCCGCAGGGCCATAAGATGGCGGTGCGCTCGATTGCCGCCGGCGAGGACGTCATTAAGTACGGCCTTCCTATCGGACACGTGACGGGCGATGTCCAGCCCGGTCAGTGGCTCCACACGCACAATGTGAAGACCAACCTTTCGGGCGAGGTCGAGTACACCTACAACCCCACGCATCCGGTCGTTGAGTCGGTTGAGCCCGAGACCTTTATGGGGTTCCGCCGCGCCGACGGTCGTGCCGCGACGCGCAACGAGCTGTGGATCATCCCCACGGTCGGCTGTGTCAACGAAGTCGCCCGTGCCATGTGCGAGCAGGCCCAGGATCTGGTCGATGGCTCGCTGGAGGGCGTCTACTACTTCCCGCATCCGTTCGGTTGCTCGCAGACCGGCGCCGACCATGTCCAGACGCGTCGTCTGCTGGTGGCGCTCTCGCGTCACCCTAATGCGGCCGGCGTGCTGTTCCTGTCGCTCGGTTGCGAGAACTGCACACACCAGCAGGTGCTCGACGAGCTCGGTGACTTCGATCACGAGCGCGTTCGCTTTCTCACCTGCCAGGATGTAGCCGACGAGCAAATCGAGGGCCACAAGATTCTGGCCGAGCTGGCAGACCTGGCAAAGCAGTCCAAGCGCGAGCCCATTCCGGCCTCCGAGCTGGTCATTGGTCTTAAGTGTGGCGGCTCCGACGGTCTTTCGGGCATTACCGCCAACCCCACGATCGGTCGCGTGAGCGATATGGTCGTCGCCCGTGGCGGCACGTCGGTGCTCACCGAAGTGCCCGAGATGTTTGGCGCGGAGAGCATCCTGCTCGACCGATGTGAGGACGAGCAGGTCTTTAACGCTGCCTCTGACATGCTTAACGGTTTTAAGGATTACTTTATTAGCCATGGTGAGGTGGTCTACGAGAACCCGAGTCCCGGTAACAAGGACGGTGGCATCACCACGCTCGAGGACAAGAGTTGCGGCTGCGTGCAGAAGGGCGGCTCCGCACCCATTGTCGACGTGCTGCCGTATGCCGGTCAGGTCACCAAGCATGGCCTGAACATGCTGTGCGGCCCGGGCAACGACATGGTATCCACCACGGCGTTGACGGCTGCTGGCTGTCACGTGATTCTGTTCTCGACTGGACGCGGCACGCCGTTTGGTGCACCGGCGCCCACCCTCAAGGTGTTCACCAATCAGCGTCTGTGCGACCACAAGGCCAACTGGATGGACTTTAACGCCGGCGTGATTGCCACAGGCGAACGCACACTCGACGAGGCTGCCCGCGACCTGTATCAGCTGGTACTGGATACAGCGAGCGGTAAGCTAACGAGTGCCGAGCGCCGCGGCTGCCACGAGATCAGTATCTGGAAGGACGGCGTCTGCCTGTAGTGGCAAACAAGTCCGTATAGGGCGCTATTGACCATGGCTCCGTCGGGAGTGTTCCCGGCGGGGCCATTTTGTTCTGTCTGTTATGGCGCGTCTTTATAGGGGCACGAGGGGCGAAATAATAAACGTTCACCTAATTGCTCAAAAAGCATAACCCAGTTAATGCCCCTGTAATCGAGATTGTTTCGAGTTATATATCCGTTCAGCGATAAAAAACGACCGTTCAAGGATATTATTCAAGTGAACGTTCACCTATCATAAGTAATCGCGCATAATCTAGCTAAACGTTCACCTTACCAGTGGACGACATACAGACAGACGTCGGTATGGACTCCAGTGTCTTGTTACAAGACAATCGAGAAAAGAGAGGGAGCTCGATGACTAATAAGATCGGAAAAAAGCGTAAGATCACATTCTGGACGCGCTTGGGCTTTGGTATGGGCGGTATGCTCAATTCCGGTGCCCTGACCTTTACGCACAGCTACATGGTGCTGTTCCTGTCCACGGAGTGTGGCCTGTCCGCAGGCGAGGCTGCACTGATCAGCTCGTTTGCCATCTATGTCAACGCCATTCTTTGCCCGCTGATGGGTTTTGTGGCCGATAACTTCTATGCCACCAAGATTGGCCGCATCTTTGGTCGTCGTCGTTTCTGGATCTTGCTGGCCATCCCGATGATGATCGCCGAGCCGCTCATCTTCGTGGCTACGCCGTTTGGCTTCCCGTACTACTTTGTGCTGTACCTGATCTACAACGTCGCGTACACGTTCTGCACCGCCAACCTGTCGCCGCTTACCATCGAGATGACCGACGACTTTAAGGAGCGTACGTACCTCACCGGCTACAAGCATCTCTTAGGTAACGCCGCCGGCTTCCTGATGGCTGCACTCGTCGGCTTTGGCTTTGGCACCTTCGGCGAGACCAACCCGTTCAGCTACTTCATCATTGCTACGGTCAACGCTTCGGTCATGGCAATCTCGCTGCTCTGCGTATACCTGTCCACGTGGGAGCACACCCCCGAGGAGGTCGCTCAGGAGAAGATCGAGAGCGTCGGCGAGGGCATCAAGAAGTTCTTTATCGACGTTATCTCCACCTTCCGCAACAAGTCCTTCCGCAAGGTCCTGTATGCACAGGTCTCCACGAAGCTCGCTGCTGCCTGCTGGTCTGCGTGCCTGTCCTTCTTCATCGTCTACTGCCTGCAGATTCCTAAGTCCTACGAGTCCGTGATGGAGATGCCTGGCAAGGTCGTCGCTATCGTCTGCACCGCCATCTGGGTCGCCCTCATGGCCAAGAAGGGCTTCCACAAGTCTTGGTACCTGGCAAATGTCGGTTGCGCTGCGTGCATCATCGCCTTCAACTACTTCGCCTTTGGTCAGATCAACGGCACCTCCACGGTCGCCATCGCCATGATCGCCTACCCCATCATCTTCGCCATCTGGAAGTTCTTCTACGTCGGCTTCCAGTACCTGCCCGATGTTCTGCTCAACTACATCCCCGATGTCGATGAGCTCATCACCCTGCGTCGTCGCGAGGGTATCTACAGCTCCGCTCAGCAGCTCTGCCAGCAGATCGCCCAGGCTATCGTCGTCAACGTATGGGCTATCGTCCTTGCTGCCTCCGGCTTCATTCAGACCGCCGGCAATAGCGACGCCGTGACCCAGCCCGCTACCGTACCTCTGTATATCTGCGGCTACATGATCATCGGCTGCGCCGGCTTCTTCCTGCTTGCAGCCGTCCTTGCCCGCGGCATCAAGATCGACAAGGAGCAGTGCGACGTCCTTTGCGACGAGATTCACCGAGTCAAGGAGGGTGGCAAGATGGCCGACGTCAAGCCCGAGGTCAAGGCGCTTTGCGAGGAGCTCTCCGGCTTTAAGTACGAGGACTGCTTTGCCCACAACAACGTTGGCTTCCAGGACGGTAGCGTAACTCCCGCCGAGTAAGGCCGACATATCGTCCAAATCACAGGGCCGTGCCACCGGAATTCCGCCGGCAGGCACGGCCCTTTTTCAACAGCGTACAATTTGCCTTTAGAGCATCTTTTTGAGGGAGAAACCCATGGAGACGAACGTTATCTGGCGCAACGCCCGCGCGGCCGTGATCGAGCTTGACGACGGCGGTTACTTTACCTGCGCCGATACGTGGGAGATCTTTGTCAACGACGAGCCCGCCGGTACCACGAATACGGTCGAGACCTATGTCGACGGCCTGACCCCCGGCAAGCGCAACCTGGTTCGTTTTGTTTGTGGCGAGCGTGAGCTGAGCGTAGGTGTCACCACGCCGGCTGAGCCCTTTACCATCAACGTTCGCGACTGTGGCGCCAAGGGCGATGCCGAGCATGATGACACCACCAACATCCAGGCTGCCATCATGGCCTGTCCCAAGGACGGGCGCGTGCTGATTCCCGCCGGTAGCTATCGTATCAAGTCCCTCTTCCTTAAGAGCAATATCAACATCGAGCTCGCCGACGGGGCAGTGCTGCTGGCCCGCCACGATCGTGCCGCGCTTGCCTACATTCCGGGTACGGTCACGGGCAACGAGGGTGCCGGTTATGCCGGTACCGATATGCTGCCCCTGGGCCGCTGGGAGGGGGAGAGCTTCTCGACATACTGTTCTACCTTTACGGGTCTGGGCGTGCACGACGTGTGCATCTATGGTCGCGGCGCGATTGACGGTCAGACCGATTTTGCCGAGGACAACTGGTGGAACAAGGACTTTAAGAACATCTTCCGTCCCGAGGAGGGCCGCGAGGTCGCCCGTCCGCGCATGATCTTCCTGTCCGAGTGCCAAAACGTGAGCCTTGCCGGCTTTACCGTGCGCAACAGCCCGGCGTGGAATATCCATCCCGTCCTGTGCGAGCATGTCGACGCGCTTTGCCTGTCGATCGAGGGTCCCAAGAACTCCCACAACACTGACGGTTTCGATCCCGAGAGCTGCGGCTTTGTCCGCATCCTTGGCTGTCAGTTCTCGGTGGGCGATGACTGCATCGCCATCAAGAGCGGCAAGCTGGGCATTGAGCCCGAGCTTCGTCCCGCTACGCACGACGTGCTGATCTCTCACTGCTACATGCACGATGGTCACGGCGCCGTGGTCCTGGGTTCAGAGGCCGCCGGCGGCATCAAGGACCTTACCGTGAGCAAGTGCCTCTTTGAGCGCACCGACCGCGGCCTGCGCGTCAAGACCCGCCGCGGGCGCGGCAAGGATGCCGTCAACGAGGGCATTACCTTTGAGCACATTCGCATGGACGAGGTGCTCACGCCCTTCGTGGTCAACTCCTTCTACTTCTGTGACAAGGACGGCAAGACCGATTACGTGCAGTCTCGCGAGGCGCTGCCTGTCGACGACCGCACGCCCGGCTTTGGTGCCACGACGTTTTGCGATATCGAGGCCACCAACTGCCATGCTGCCGCGGCCTATATCACGGGTCTGCCCGAGAGCAAAGTAACGCGTCTGACGTTCCAGGATGTCCACGTGACCTTCGCGCCGGATGCCGAGCCCTTTGTTCCGGCCATGGCCTGTGGCGTTGAGCCCATGGTGCGTCAGGGCATCATCGCGCAAAACGTCAAGGTACTCGACCTGCAAAATGTGGTGATCGAGGGCCAGGACGGCGAGGAACTGCAGCTCCAGAACGTCGACAAGGTTATCCGTGCGTAGGCGTTTGCTCCTAAACAATTACATTCGGTATGTCGCGGCGCGCGATGGGCAGGGCCTTCCCGACCCATTGCGCGAACTTTTTATATGCCGAAACTGCAACGTAGACGGTCTACGACGAAAGGACGCGGTGACTGATGATGAGTGAGAGACGATTTTTTGAGGTTTCGCTCGAGCGTGCGGGGACATATCACAGTATCTCTAAGGTCTTGGAGGCAATTGACGAATCCTGTCCGAATGACGGACGGCCGGTGACAATCCATATCGAGCCGGGTGAGTACCGCGAACGGGTCGAGATTCGTCGCTCGCATGTGACGATTGAGGGAGAGACGGCCGACAGCGTGCGTATCGTGGGCAGCCTGGGTGCCAAGATGCCTTCGGAGGACGGCTCGGGCGTCGACGGCACGCTCGGCACGTTTAGGACCTATACCGTTTTGGTCGATGCCGACGACGTACGGCTCGAGAACCTCACGATCGAAAACGATGCGGGCGATGGGCGCGAGGTCGGTCAGGCGATTGCCCTGTATGCTGATGGCGACCGTCTGGTTGTCGATGCCTGCTGCATTAAGGGACACCAAGACACGCTGTTTTTGGGTCCGCTGCCGCCGTATGAGGCCAAACCGGGCGGGTTTATAGGACCCAAACAGTATGCGCCGCGCCGGGTGGGGCGCCAGTATTTTCGACGTTGCCGGATCGAGGGCGATGTCGACTTTATCTTTGGCGGCGCGCGTGCCTACTTTGAGGGGTGCGAGATTCGCTCGCTCAACCGCGATATGGACGTGAACGGCTACGTGACGGCGGCGTCGACGCCCGAAGGCGAGCCGCACGGCTTTGTGTTCCACGGCTGTTCGTTTACAGCTCCGGATGGCGTGGCGCCGGATTCGGTCTACCTGGGTCGTCCTTGGCGCGAATGGGCGCAAACTGTGCTGATCGATTGCTGGCTGGGGCGACATGTCAAGCGCGAAGGCTGGTGGGATTGGAATAAGCCGGCGGCACACAACTGCGTGCAGTATGCTGGCGCGATTCTGCATGGGCCGGCGGGTGATACTACCGGCTGGGTGCCGTGGGCGAATGAACTCGATGTGATGGCTGCCGCCGGGTACGCTCGCGAGCAGGTGCTTGCCGGTGGGGATGGCTGGGATCCCGAGGGCGGCGACGGTGATGCGGTTGAGACGGCTGAACTGTCTGCCAACGGCCGCACCGTGCACATCGAGACGTACTGCGAAGACGAACCTGCGCTGCGTGCCCGGCTGAAGCGCGAGGGGCGTTCGGCTGCTTTTACGGGCAAGACTCCTGCAGATTTTGAGGCATGGAAGATTGCGACCAGGACTCGTCTGTACGATGTTTTGGGCCTTTCGCTTATGGACCGCGTCCCGATTGAGATTCGTGAGCTCAGCCGCGTGCGGGTTGCCGGCGGCATCGTGCGCACCCATGCGATGTTGCAGGTCGAGCGCGATGTTTGGATGCCGTTCTACCTGTTGGAACCGTCTCATCCTAAGCTTGATGAGCGGGGACTCAAACGCTGTTATATCTGCCCGCATGGCCATCAGGGAGCGGGCGCTGCTAGCGTAGCCGGTGTTGCGGGCGTGCCGGCGGTCGATGATGCCGTGCGTAAGTTCAATTACGACTACGGTCTGCGTTTAGCGCGCATGGGCTACGTGGCCGTCTGCCCCGACGCTCGCGGCTGGGGATACCGTCGTGACTGGAAGGGCCAGGGCGATGACGAGAACAACTACTTGCGAGGGACGTGCCTAAACCAGGCACGTATGGCCGAGCCACTGGGTCTTACGGTTGCGGGCCTCAACGTCTGGGACAACATGCGCTTGATCGATTACTTGGAGGCGCGCGGCGACATTGCCATGGATGACTTGGGTTGCTTTGGTTTTTCGGGTGGCGGCTACATGACGTTGTACCTGGCCGCACTCGACCCGCGTGTGCGCAAGGCGTTTGTCTCGGGCTATCTGTACGGTGTCGGTGATTCACTGCTGCACCTCAATGGCAATTGCAGCTGCAACTACACACCCGGACTTTGGCGCTTACTCGACATGGGCGATATTGCCTCGCTCATCGCGCCGCGCCCGCTGTTGGTGCAGAGCTGCGAAGAGGATCATCTGAACGGTGCGCGCGGGCTGAAAAATGTTGACGAGCAGCTCGAGATCGTGCGCGATGCCTACAAGTTGCTGGGTCGCAGAGATGGCCTGCGGCACGAGGTATGTCCGGGTGAACACCATCTGGGCGTGACATATCTTGCCGAGGATATCGAATGGCTCGATTCGCACGTTGCGGAATGCGCCCCCGTGCATAGCCCCTCGGCATGCTGCGAATAAACGGTACGTTCCTGTATGACCGCCGATGGGCGGATGAGGAGAAGATTATGGAAACGAAGAGCTTGAGTGAATCGACCATTTGCTGCTTTGGCGACTCAACGACCTGGGGCGACAACGGCTGCGGTGGGGGAGGCAACGACATCTCGTGGACCTCGCATTTGGGCGCGTTGCTGGGAGGTGCAGTCGTCGAGAACTTTGGCATCAAGGGTTCGCGTATTGCCATCAAGGCCGACCGTACCGATTCATTTGTCGAGCGCTTGGACGGCATCGACGATGCGGCCGATGTCTATGTTGTCTTTGGCGGCGTTAACGACTTTAGCCGCAACGTGCCGCTTGGAGAGCTGGGCAGCACGGACGTGCATGAGTTCTACGGTGCGGTCGACTATCTGATCCGAACCATCACGGCGCGCTCGCCTCGGGCAAAGCTCGTGTTTATGACGCCGTGCAAGACGAGCGGCAAGCACGAGAAGGATATCCCGGCAAGCGACGAGGCGAACCATTTGGGGTTGACGCAGGTCGCCTACGTGCGAGCGATGCTCGAGGTCTGTGACCGCTACTCCGTGCCGGTGATTGACCTGTATGCGCAAAGCGGTATCAGCCCGTTTTTGCCGGAGCACCGCGAGCTCTATATGCCGGACGGTCTGCACTACAGCCCTGCCGGCTATGAGCGCCTGGCGCATCGCATCGCCGCGGGTCTCACCGCCGTTTGCCGCTAAAAGTCTGCCGTTCGCGAGGAATATAGGGTTAACGTTCACCCTATATTCCTCGTTCGCGTTACACTAGGGGTAACGTTCACCTATCGTTTATGTCAGAGGGGACAGCAATGGGTTGCAATCAAATCCTGGACCGTTATATCGAGCAGTTGATCGAAACCTCTACGCCGCAGGCGCCGGCTTGGAATATCGAAAAGATTCGCGCCGGCAAGGAGAACACCTGGAACTATATTGACGGCTGCATGATCAAGGCGCTCATTGAACTGTATGAGATCACGGGTGAGCAGCGCTACCTGACTTTCGCCGACGACTACATCGATTTTTTTGTCCAGGACGACGGTACCATCAAGCATTACAACCCGCAGGAGTACAACCTCGATAACGTCAATGCGGGCAAGACCCTCTACAAGCTCTATGACCTGGTGGGCAAGCCCAAGTATCGCGCCGCCATGGATACCATCTACCGCCAGCTCGAGACCCAGCCGCGCACCAAAGAGGGCGTGTTTTGGCACAAGGCCGTCTACCCCAACCAGATCTGGCTCGACGGCATGTATATGGCGCAGCCGTTCTACATGCAGTATGAGCTGAGCTTCCACAACCGTCGTGCCTGCTCGGACAGCTTCCATATGTTCCAGGTTGTGCATGACCTGATGCGCAACCCCCTCAACGGTCTGTACTATCACGCTTACGACGCGAGCCGCAAACAGTTCTGGTGCGACCCGGTCACCGGCCTTTCGGCTAACTTCTGGCTGCGCGCCGAGGGCTGGTTTGCCATGGCGCTCATCGACACCTGGGAGCTTATGCCGCCTTCGATGTCGGCCGAGAAGGACGAGATCCGCAAGATGTTCCACGATCTGATCGACGCCATGCTGCCGTATCAGGACGAGAAGACCGGCATGTGGCACCAGGTCATCAACCTGCCCAATATCGCCCCCAACTACCTGGAGGAGTCGGGCAGCGCCATCTTTGCCAACGCCATCATGAAGGGCGTGCGTCTGGGCGTGCTGGGCGAGCGTTACTACCAGTACGGCCGTCGCGCCTTCGACGGCATCTGCGAGACCTGCCTGTCCGAGTATGGCGGGCAGCTGGCGCTCGACAACATCTGCCTGGTTGCGGGCCTGGGCAACACCGCGCACCGCGAGGGCACGTTTGATTACTACATGAGCGAGCCCGTGGTCAAAAATGATGCAAAGGGTGTGGCGCCGCTGGTGCTTGCCTATATCGAGACCATGCATCACGACAAGCTGGCCGGTAAGCGCGATCCGCTCGCCCCCTCGGGCGTGTGCTCCATCGAGGACCCGTTTGGCGGATACACCCCGGGCATCAACGCTCATAAGGGATGTGAATAACGTGGGGGCTATTACTCCGGGCGTACGTTTGCACGACCTTCCGCAGGGAACCGTCGAGGAACGCATTCGCATGGCGGGAGAGCTGGGCTTTTCGTGCATTCAGCTGCCGAGCAAGGTGCTCTACGCATCGATGGGAATCGATCGAGGCGGCCTGACCCGCGAGCTTGCCGACCATTTGCGTGCGGTGCTCGACGAGGCGGGCGTTTCGGTCGCCGTGCTCGGCTGCTATAAGAATCTGGCGACGCCCGATCGCCAACAGCTCATGGATATCTTTGCCGAGTACGAGGCATGCTTGAACTTTGCCCAGATGCTCGGCGGATGCCCGGTTGGCACCGAGACCGGTCGCCCCAATGCGCAGAACCGCGTCGCGGACGACCGCATGACCGACGAGGCACTCGATACGTTTGCAGACGGGCTTGCACGCGTCTGCGATCGGGCCGAGGTCGTGGGTGGGCAAATACTGATCGAGCCCGGTTGGAACGAGACGGTTAATACGCCAGATCGCTGCCGTGAGGTGCTGGAGCGCGTCTCGAGCCCGTCGCTCGGCGTGATCTATGACCCAGTGTCGCTGCTGCACCCCAGTGTCGTTGACGAAGCGCAGGAAATCACAGCGCGCATGCTCTACTTATGCGGCAGCAAGATTCGCGTGCTGCACGCCAAGGATTTTGAGGTCGTCGACAACGAGGACAAAGCCGGTTGGTGCGACGGTACGGGTTCGCGCCTGGTGTGTCACGGCGTGGGCGAGACGGGGCGCTATGACTTTGAGCCCGTGGTGGCCTGGGCGGCTGCCGCCTGCCCTGGGATTCCCTGTGTGGTCGAGAACAGCGTGCCGTCGACGGCGGCTGACTGCCTAGCGACACTCGAGCACATGTCCGCTCGCTGCGGGGCTCCGCATTGCGAGTTGTAGCATCGGCTTTTGCCGTGGCGGTCGATTAAATTTGCCTGACTGGGGCAGCGGTGAAGGATCTTTATCGTCGCCCCATTGGATTGAATCAAAAAGGGGAGTTGCGTGGCTATCCACATTGTCGAAGAGGCGAATCGTTGCCTAGGTTGTAAAAGGGCGTTCTGTCAGATTAAGGGCTGCCCGGTTCAGACGCCTATTCCGCAGGTCATCGACCTGTTCAAACAGCGTCGTCTAGAAGAAGCGGGCGAGCTGCTGTTCCAGAACAATCCCATGAGCGCGGTCTGCTCTATGGTGTGCAACCATTCGGGCCAGTGCGAGGGTGCTTGCATTCAGGGCCGCAAGGGCACACCCGTGCATTTCTCGAGCATCGAGAACTATATCTCGACAGCGTATTTGGATCGTAAGGAGTGGAAGCCCGCGCCGTCGTGCGGCAAACAGGTTGCCGTGGTCGGTTCCGGTCCCGCCGGTATTACCGTGGCCATTAAGATGGCCCAGCTGGGCTGTGCCGTCACGGTATTTGAACAGCGCCCCGAGATCGGCGGTGTGCTGGAGTACGGTATCCCCGAGTTCCGCCTGCCCCGTGCGCTCGTACAAAAGTACCGTCACGTGATGTGCTCGCTTGGCGTGCGCGTGCGCCCCTCGACCACCATCGGCGGCGCACTGCACATCGATGACCTGCTACGTGACGGCTACGACGCGGTCTTTGTCGGTACCGGTACCTGGCGAGCTCGCAAACTGGGTATTCCCGGCGAGTCGCGCGGCAACGTGCTGTTTGGTATCGATTACCTGGTTGATCCTTCGAGTGTGGCGATCGGACAGAATGTGGCGGTCATCGGTGCCGGTAACGTGGCCATGGATGTGGCCCGCACGGCGCTGCGCTCGGGTGCTCGCAAGGTCACCGTGTATGCTCGATCGCGCCATATCTCGGCCATCGATGACGAGGTGGAGCTGACCGAGCTTGACGGTGCCGAGATTGTGTGCGGCAAGGCGATCTGCGCCATCGACGATAGCGGTCCGGTGTTCGAGACGGCTATCTTTGACGAGGACAACAACGTGGTGGGCTATGAGGAAGAGCTCGACCATGTGTCCGCCGACACAGTTGTGATCGCGGCTTCGCAGGTGCCCAAGGACAAGCTTGTGCTTACGACGGGCGGTCTGGAGACCGATCATCGCGGCCTTCTTTCGGTCGACGAGTACGGTATGACCACCGTGCCTGGCGTCTTTGCCGCCGGCGACGTGGTTAACGGCCCGCTCACCGTGGTTCATGCCGTGGCAGGCGCCAAGCTCGCCGTCGAAGGCATGACCAGCTACCTGGGCCTCTAACTCCATCCCGCCCATCAGTTGCGGTGAAATACGGACTGTTTTGGCTGTCAAAAGCCTCGATTGCTCCGTATCTCACCGCAACTTTTTGTGGGGTAGGCTAGAGACGCTGCATGCGGTACCCGACACCCATGTGTGTCTGAATCATCTTGGGGTGAGAGGGGTCTGCCTCGATCTTCTTGCGCAGGGTGCGCATGAACACGCGCAGGCTCGCCAGATCGCTGTCCCAGCTCGTGCCCCATATCTCGTGGGTGATGAAAGTGTGGGTGAGCACCTTGTCGACGTTTTTCGCCAGAAGGACGAGCAATTTGTACTCAGTTGGGGTGAGCGAGAGCTCGCGTCCGTCTTTTGTCGCGTATCCCGCGGCGTAGTCGATATGCAGCGGACCGTTGTCAAACGTGCTCGCTTCTGTCGACTCGCTCGACGCCATCGAGGAGCGCCTCAAATTCGCACGGACGCGCGCGAGCAACTCATCCACAGAAAAGGGCTTGGTGAGGTAGTCGTCTGCCCCTGCGTCAAGTGCTGCAATCTTGTCGGAATCTTCGGTGCGCGCCGAAATGACGATAATGGGGACTGCCGACCAGCTTCGGATCTTCGTGATGACCTCGATACCGTCAATGTCGGGAAGGCCGAGGTCGAGCATGATGAGGCTGGGGCCGTGCGACACCGCATCCATGATGGCGGCCTGGCCGTTGCAAACCTTGCTCACGACATAGCCGTGGAGGTCAAGCGCGGTCGAAACGAGGTTTTGAACGGTCGGGTCATCTTCGACCAGGAGGATACGTGGCTTAGCGGCATTATTCATGAATCTCAATCTCCTCGGCGGGCAGGGTAAAACGGAAGACAGCCCCATGGGGGTGGTTGTCGCGAACTTCGATGACGCCGCCATGCGCCTCCACGATGGAGCGGCAGAGCGACAGGCCAAGGCCGATGCTTCGACGCGAATCCACGGGCCGCGTATTGCTTGAGGTGAAGAAGCGCTCAAAGATATGAGGCTTGTCGCAGTCTGCCACACCCGGCCCATCGTCTGCGACGTCCACCACGACGAACGCGCCCTCGCGACGTGCGCTGATGGTGACAGTCGAGTCCTCGGGCGTGTATTTGAAGGCGTTCATGATGAGATTCGTAAGCACCTGCATGATGAGATGGACGTCGATGCGTACCAGCAGGATGTCGTCAGTGTGCTCGATGGTGACGGCACGTCCATGCGATGCTTGGGCGACATGGCTGAGGGCGACCTCGATGACCTCGTCGATGAGCTCGGATGTTAAGTTGAGGCGAAAGGTGCCGTCCTCGACGCGTGTGATGGCGAGGAGGTTCTCCACGGTATCGATAAGCCAGAGGGAGTCGTCGTAGATGGCATCGGCAAGATCGCAGCGTTGTTCGAGGCTGAGCTTCTCGTCGCTCTTCCGAAGGATTGCCGCAGATCCGGATATAGCCGTGAGGGGTGTCCTCAAATCGTGGCCGATGGAGCGCAAAAGGTTGGCGCGCAGCTGCTCGTTTTTCGCCAAGACCGCAGCCTCTTCGCGCTCTTGCGCCGCCCGGTCGCTTTCGAGCGCCAAGGCGCATTCACCTACGATAGATAGGACGATCGAATGCTCGAAGGCTTCGATCTCGCGCCCCTCCAGGGCGATGCCGATGACACCGAATACCTTGTCGCCGGTGCGAACCGCGAGGTAGAGACAGCGCGCCTCAGGCAGGGTCCGCGTGCTTGCGCCCGCGCGCTTGTTGTTGGTGTAGGTCCAGGTTGCAACGGCGCGCTCGTAGTCGGTGAGCAGCGACGCGGATCGGTTTTCGGTGCCAGCGGACTCATAGAGCGCCTTGCCGAGCGTGCCGTGTTCGGCGGGGTAGAAGACCACGTCGAGTTTTAGCAGTTTGACGAGTTGGTTCATGGCGACGCGGGCGCACTCCTCCGCGCTATGGGCTTGCTGCAAGAGCTGGTTCGTTTCGAGGAGTACGCGCGTTTTGAATGCGTTCTCGGCGGATGTACGGGCGTTGTCGGCGATGCGCGCAGTTAACTCGCCGGCGACCATAGCGGTGGCGAACATGATGCCGAACGTGACCAGATAGCTTCGGTCGTAGCTGGCGAGCGAAAACAGAGGCGTGACGAAGCAGAAGTTGTAAAGCACTACAGAGAGCACGCTCGATACGATCGTGCAGATACGCCCCGTCGTGGTGACGGCGGTCAGCAGGGCCGTGAAGATATAGAGGGATATGATGCTGGAATCGGCAAATCCCAGATGGCGGAAAGCCGTGCCGATCGCCGTGGCGGCAAGAGAGAGGGCCAGCGTGCGAAGCACGTTTCGGCTGCTGGGCGGCTGCAGGGCGAGCGCATGGCGGCGTCCTTTGGGGCGGGAGGGCGGAGTCGACTGTTCTGGAATGATGTAAATGTCGAGGTTCGGGGCGAATGTTATGAGCTGTTCTACGAGAGATTTGCGGCCGAAGAGGGCCTGACGGACGCTGCTGCGCTCGCCCGTGCGCCCCATGACGATCTTCGAAATACCCGACAGGCGCGCGAACTCGGAGATCTGAAACGCGATGTCGTCGCCATAGACGGTTTCCATATGTGCTCCGAGCTGCTCGGCTAGGGCGATATTGGCTGCAAGCTTGGCGCGCTCATCATCGCTCATGGCTTGCGTGCGCGGGCTCTCTACGAACAGGGCGACGAGCTCGCTGCGAAACGCTTTCGCCATGCGTGCGGCGGCACGGACGATGCGGGGATTGGTCGGCGCCGGGGAGACACAGACTAAGATACGCTCCCTGGTGTAGTAGTCACGGTTTCCCAGCACGCGTGCGGCGTCTGTGAGGTGACCAGTGCGATCGGCGCAGCGGCGCAGCGCGATTTCTCGGAGTGCGGTGAGGTTCTCGACGGTAAAAAAATGCTGTTGCGCTCGGTCGGCTTGTGCGGGACGGTAGACGAGGCCGGCGCGAAGGCGCTCAAGTAGGTCTTCGGGCTCTATGTCGACGAGCTCGACCTGGTCGGCATCATCGAAGATACGGTCGGGGATTCGTTCGCTCACGACAACGCCGGTGATGGATGCAACCATGTCGTTTAGGCTCTCGATATGCTGAACGTTCACGGTCGTATAGACGTCGATGCCCGCATGTAGAAGCTCCTCGACGTCTTGATAGCGTTTGTCGTGGCGAGACCCCGGCGCATTCGTATGGGCGAGCTCGTCGACAAGGATGAGCTGAGGGGCGCGTTCGATAGCCGCATCTAGATCGAACTCGCTGAGCGCAATGCCGTTGTGCTCGATGAGTTTACAGGGCACGTTCTCAAGCCCTTGTGCAAGATGGGCAGTTGCCGGACGTTCGTGCGGCTCGATGTATCCCGCGACGACGTCGACACCTCGCCGCTTGGCGGCGTGGGCGGCTTGAAGCATCGCATAGGTTTTGCCTGTGCCAGCAGCGTAGCCAAAGAAAATTTTGAGGTGTCCCCGGCTGGTTCGAGTGTCATCGGCGACCTCGTCTTTCTCAATTGCCTTGAGGATGAGGTCTGGATTGACGCGAGTGTCCGATGCGTCGCGCTGCATAGCGTAGCCTTTCTGAAGCGTTGTCCATGCGTGCATACGCGGTGAAGACACCACTGTATGCTCGCGAGGTCGAGTATAGGCGCACTGCAGCTGCAATAGTGCTTTCTACCTGCATCTTTACGGCATCTTAAGGACGTGAGCCCCGGCCCTCACGCCTCTTTAATCCCTAGAAGCGTTTACTGTCCCCAGACGCTTGCGAGGGCAGGCGTCCGAGACATCGGACCGCGTGTGAAAGGGGCGGTAAATGGACATCCTCATTCCCATCATCGGAGTCGTCTGCATTGGACTTCTTATCTATTACATCTACATTCTGATGAGGAGTGATTCGTAAACTATGGACGCTGCGATTCAGTACATCTTGTACTTTGCCGTACTCGTCGTCCTGGCCGTTCCGCTCGGTCGGTTCATGGCCCATATCATGGATGGTGAGCATACGTTCCTGTCGCCTGTGATTGCTCCTGTGGAGCGTGGCGTCTATCGTCTGCTTCGCATCGACGCGGCAGAACAGATGGGGTGTAGGCGCTATCTGGCGAGCGTGCTGGTCTTTTCGGGGATCGGCCTCGTGACTCTTGTGGCACTCCAGGCGCTTCAGTCCTTCTTGCCAGGCAATCCCCAGCACCTGCCGGGTGTGTCATGGGACCTGTCGTTCAATACGGCTGCTTCCTTCATAACCAACACCAACTGGCAGTCCTACTCCGGTGAGACCACCCTGTCCTACCTTGTGCAGTTCATGGGCCTCACTGTGCAGAACTTCGTTTCCGCTGGCACCGGTATCGCGGTCATGTTCGCGCTGACCCGCGGCTTCCGTCAGGTCAAGGAGCAGGGTCTGGGTTCCTTCTGGGTCGACCTCACCCGCACCGTCCTGTATGTGCTCATCCCGCTGAACCTCGTGTTCGGCATCTGCCTGGCTGCCGGTGGCGTCATCTCCAACTTCCAGCCGGCTCAGAAGGCTGAGCTCGTAGAACCCGTCGCTGTTCAGCCTAATGCAGACGGCGGCTGGAGCGTCATCGACGGCGCCCAGATCGAGGGCGACACGGTCAAGGTCGACGGCAAGGTTGTCGAGGGCGCGCGCGTGGTCACCGAGCAGTTCCTGCCCCAGGGTCCCGCGGCTTCTCAGGTCGCCATCAAGCAGTCCGGCACCAACGGCGGCGGCTTCTTCGGCGTGAACTCCGCCCATCCGTATGAGAACCCCAGTGCCTTCACCAACATCATCGAGATGACCAGCCTGCTGCTGATCCCGGCCGCCTGTTGCTTCGCCTTCGGTGTCGGCGTCAAGAACACCAAGCAGGGCAAGGCCATCTTTGCCGCCATGTTCATCCTGCTGGTGATCTTCACCGGCATCATCGCCGTCAACGAGCATGCGGGCACCCCGCAGCTGGCCGATGGCGGAGCGGTCAATATCGAGATGACCGACGGCCAGGCCGGCGGCAACATGGAGGGCAAGGAGAGCCGCTTTGGCATCGCCTCCTCTTCTACCTGGTCCGCTTTCACGACGGCTGCTTCCAACGGCTCGGTCAACTCCATGCACGACTCCTACACCCCGCTGGGCGGTTTTGTCCAGATGCTCCAGATTGCTCTGGGCGAGGTCGTCTTCGGCGGCGTGGGCTGCGGCCTGTACGGCATGATCGGCTTCGCCATCCTTACAGTGTTCATCGCCGGCCTCATGGTCGGACGCACGCCTGAGTTCCTGGGCAAGAAGATCGAGCCGGGCGAGATGCGCTGGGCAGTTGTCCTGTGCTTGGCAACTCCGTTTGCCATTCTGGTGTGCTCGGCCATCGCCTGCATGGTGCCCGGTCTTGCCGACCAGCTCAACAATGGTGGCGCGCACGGCTTCTCCGAGGCGCTGTATGCCTTCACCTCATGCGGCGGCAACAACGGCTCGGCGTTTGCAGGCATGAACTGCAACATTCCCTGGATCAACGTCATGCTCGGCCTCGAGATGCTGTTCGCCCGCTTCATGCCCATCATCGGTACGCTGGCTATCGCCGGCTCGCTGGCCAAGAAGGGCAAGGTCGCCGAGAGCGCCGGTACCCTGTCTACCACCAACGGCATGTTCGTATTCCTGCTCGTGTTCATCGTTCTGCTGATCGGTGCCCTGAGCTTCTTCCCGGCCCTGGCGCTTGGCCCCGTTGCCGAGTTCTTCCAGATGATTGCGTAAAGGAGGGCGCAGATTTATGACTATGCAAAAAGACATGATGGGCCGCGCGGTCCGCGACTCGTTTGCCAAGCTGGATCCTCGCGTCCAGATTCAAAACCCGGTCATGTTCCTGGTGTGGCTTTCCGCCGTCATGACCTCCGTCCTGGCCGTCGCTTCCATTTTCGGTGTGCAGGACGCGGGTGTGCCCACCTACTATGTGGTCGCCATCGCGGTCATCCTGTGGCTTACCGACCTGTTCTCGAACTTCGCCGAGGCGCTTGCCGAGGGCCGCGGTAAGGCCCAGGCCGATTCCCTGCGTGCGGCCAAGAAGGATGTCGAGGCCCATCGCATCGAGTCCGTTGAGGACAAGGAGCACTTCACCGTCGTTCCCGGCACCGAGCTCACGCGCGGCGACCTGGTGATCGTGCGCGCCGGCGAGCAGATTCCCGGCGACGGCGACGTCATCGAGGGCGCTGCTTCCGTTGACGAGTCCGCCATCACTGGCGAGTCCGCCCCCGTGGTCCGCGAGGCCGGCGGCGACCGCTCTGCCGTTACCGGCGGTACCACGGTGCTGTCCGACTGGATCATCGTCAAGATCTCCAGTGAGCCCGGCCAGAGCTTCCTGGACAAGATGATCGCGATGGTCGAGGGTGCCGCGCGCAAGAAGACCCCTAACGAGATCGCTCTGGAGATCTTCCTGGTGGCCCTCTCCATCGTCTTTATCCTGGTCACGCTGGCCCTGTATTGTTACTCCTGCTTCTCGGTCGGTCTTAACGACATGGACAACCCCACGGCCGTGACCACGCTCGTGGCGCTGCTCGTGTGCCTGGCTCCCACTACCATCGGCGCCCTTCTGTCCGCCATCGGCATCGCCGGCATGAGCCGTCTGAACGAGGCCAACGTGCTGGCCATGTCCGGCCGCGCCATCGAGGCCGCCGGCGACGTCGACATCCTCATGCTCGACAAGACCGGCACCATCACCCTGGGTAACCGCCAAGCCGCCGAGTTCATCCCGGTCGACGGCGTCGATCCCGCGGAGCTGGCCGATGCCGCCCAGCTTTCCTCGCTGGCCGACGAGACCCCCGAGGGCCGCTCCATCGTCGTCCTCGCCAAGGAGCAGTTCGGTCTGCGCGGCCGCACACTCGAGGATAAGGGTATGGAGTTTATCCCGTTCACCGCGGCAACGCGTATGTCCGGCGTGAACTACGAGGGCAATGAGATCCGCAAAGGCGCTGCCGATTCCGTGCGCACCTATGTGGAGGCAGCCGGCGGCGTGTTCTCCCAGGAGTGCGACGAGGCCGTCGAGCGCATCGCCAAGGCCGGCGGCACCCCGCTGGTCGTGACCAAGAACTGCCGCGTGCTGGGCGTTGTGTACCTCAAGGACATCATCAAGTCCGGCGTTAAGGAGAAGTTCGCCGACCTGCGCAAGATGGGCATCAAGACCATCATGGTGACGGGCGACAACCCGCTCACCGCCGCGGCAATCGCCGCCGAGGCCGGCGTTGACGACTTCCTGGCCGAGGCCACCCCTGAAGGCAAGCTTGAGAAGATCCGCGAGTTCCAGCGTGAGGGCCACCTGGTCGCCATGACCGGCGACGGCACCAACGACGCGCCCGCTCTGGCCCAGGCCGACGTCGCCGTGGCCATGAACACGGGCACCCAGGCTGCCAAGGAGGCCGGCAACATGGTCGACCTCGACTCCAGCCCCACCAAGCTCATCGAGGTCGTGCGTATCGGCAAGCAGCTGCTCATGACCCGCGGTTCGCTCACGACCTTTTCGGTGGCCAACGACATGGCGAAGTACTTCGCTATCATCCCGGCCCTGTTCTCACCGATCTACCCGGGCCTTGGCGCGCTCAACATCCTCGGTCTGGCAAGCCCGCTGTCCGCGGTTCTTTCGGCCATCATCTATAACGCGCTCGTTATCGTCGCGCTGATCCCGGCCGCGCTGAAGGGCGTTAAGTACCGCGAGGTACCGTCCGGACAGCTGCTGATCCACAACCTGCTCGTGTGGGGTCTGGGCGGCATCGTTGCCCCGTTCGTATTCATCAAGCTCATCGACATGCTGCTCGCGTTCTGCGGCATTATGTAAGTGGAGGTTTGTATGTTCAAAGGTGTTGCATCGCGCGCACTGGGCGTGTTCGCGCTGTTTACCGTTGTCTGCGGCCTGGGCTATACGCTCGTCGTGACCGGCATCGCCCAGGTTGCGTTCCCGTATCAGGCGAACGGTTCGCTCATTACGGTCGACGGCAAGGTTGTGGGTTCCGAGCTCATCGGCCAGAACTTCGAGGATGAGGACCACATGTGGGGCCGCATCCAGAACGTGTCAATTTTCGAAGGCGAAGATGGCGAGCTCATGGCGTATGGTGCCCCATCCAACCTGTCCCCGGCGAGTGAGGAGTATCGGCAGCTTGTGGATGCGCGCGTGAAGAAGATCCGCGCCGCCAACCCCGATGCCGATATGGACGCTGTGCCCGTCGACCTGGTGACGTGTTCCGGCTCAGGGCTCGACCCCGAGATCTCTCCCGATGCCGCCGAGTACCAGGTCCCGCGCCTTGCCAAGGCCACGGGCAAAAGTGAGGACGAGGTGCGCGACATCATTGCCGCGTGCACCAAGGGCCGTTTCCTCGGCGTGTTCGGCGAGCCCACGGTCAACGTGCTCAAGGTGAACCTTATGCTGGACGGCGCGCTGTAGGTGAGGGAGTGGCGGATGAGGGCATGACTGGCTATCTGAGCCCTCAAGTCCACCCCGCCCATCAGTTGCGGTGAAATACGGACTGTCTTGGCTGTCAAAGGCCTTATCTACTCCGTATTCCACCGCAACTTTTTGTGGGTCGATACGTAGGCAGGGGAGTGCGTGCGGTCGGGTACCGTGCGGTTGCTGGTACGATAGATAAGTCAGCAACTGCCGCCGAGCGGCTCAAATGAAAGGAACCCTGTATGGAGTCCTCTGCCTATCCAATGCTCTTTAGCCCGATCAAGGTCGGTACGACCGAGGTCAAGAACCGCGTCTTTATGCCGCCGGTGTCCACCAACCTGGCCGATCATGGCTATGTGACCGACGACTTGGTCGATCATTACCGTGCCCGCGCCAAGGGCGGCGTGGGCCTCATCATCACCGAGGTCGTGACGGTCGAGCCTACCTATACCTATCTGCCGGGTGACATGTGCTGCTACGACGACACGTTTATCCCTGGCTGGGAAAAGCTCGCCGCGGCCGTCCACGAGTATGGCTGCAAGATCATGCCGCAGCTCTTCCACCCCGCCTACATGGCCTTTAACATTCCGGGTACGCCGCGCCTGATCGCTCCGTCCTTTGTGGGCCCGTCCTATGCCCGCGAGGCGCCGCGCCCCATTACGGTCGATGAGATTCACGAGCTCACGCATCAGTTTGGCGACGCTGCCGTGCGTATGCAGAAGGCCGGTGTCGATGGCGTCGAGGTCCATGCGGCGCACGCCCACGGCATGCTCGGCGGTTTCTTGACCCCGCTCTATAACAAGCGTACCGATGAGTACGGCGGCTCGCTCGACGCCCGCATGCGCTTCTTACTCGAGGTCATCGCTGAGATTCGCGAGCGCTGCGGCAAGGACTTTATCATCGACGTCCGTATCTCGGGCGACGAGTACACCGATGGCGGCCTGACCCTCAACGACATGATCTACGTCTCGCGTCGCCTGGAGAAGGCCGGCGTCGACATGATTCATGTGTCGGGCGGCACCACCATCAAGCGCGGCTCCGCGATTCCCGCCGCCGGTACGCAGCAGGCCTCGCATGCCGCCTGCTCGCGCGAGATCAAGAAGCACGTCAACATTCCCGTCGCCACCGTCGGACGTATCAACGAGGCCTGGATCGCCGAGGAGCTGATCGAGGACGGCGCTGCCGACATCTGTATGATGGGCCGCGCCAATCTGTGCGATGCCGAGTTCTGCAATAAGGCCGCTGCCGGCAACGCCGACGACATCCGCCCCTGCATCGGCTGCCTGCGCTGCCTGAACGGCATTATGTTTGGCAAGCGCATCTCCTGCACTGTCAACCCGGACGTGGAGCGCGACGAGGCTGGCTACGAGCCTGCCGCCGAGGTCAAGAACGTGCTGGTTGTGGGTGCCGGTCCTGCGGGTATGGAGGCGGCCTACATTGCCGCCAAGCGCGGCCACAACGTGGTGCTCGTGGACAAGCAGGACGAACCGGGCGGCGAGATGCGCATCGCGGCCGTTCCGCCGGCAAAGCAGGAGCTCACCCGCGTGATCAAGTATCAGTACCGTCGCCTGGCCGAGGCCGGCGTGGAGTGCGTATTTGGCACCGAGCTTACTGCCGAGGACATTCAGCGTGACTACGCGGGTTACGAAGTTGTCCTGGCTTATGGCGCCGAGCCCATCGCTCCGGCCTTTATGCAGGGCTTTAAGCAGGTTATGACAGCTGACGACCTGCTGGGTGGCAAGGCTTTCCCGGGCAAGAAGATTGTCATCGTCGGCGGCGGCACCGTCGGTTGCGAGACGGCCGACTACCTGGCCCCGCTGGTCAACGACCTGTCGCCGGCCAACCGCGATGTCACCGTCATCGAGATGACCAAGACGCTCGCCGCCAACGAGGGCGGTGCCGGTCGCGCGGTGCTCATCACGCGCATGCTCTCCAAGGGCGTTCACGTGCTGACCGAGGCCAAGGTGACCGAGATTACCGAGGATGCCATCAGCTATGAGAAGGACGGCGAGGTCCACACCATCGCCGATGCCGATACGCTGGTACTTGCCATGGGCTATCGTCCCAATACCAAGTTGGCCGACGACCTTGCTGCCGCTGGCGTTGCTGTCCACGTGCTGGGCGACGCCCAGGAGTGTGGCAACATCCGCGATGCCATCGGCGATGGCTACAAGGTTGCCTGCGAGCTCTAGTTAATCCCTTGGTGCATGGGGCCTGTCCCCGCGGCGTCAGTCGGTAGATAGCAAAAAGCGGCGGTCGTCCCGTACGTGGGACGACCGCCGCTTGCGTTAGCTGCAATGAGTCGTGCGATTAGAGCCCCAGGAGCTCCTTGACCTTGGCGATGATGGCCTCGTCGGTGGCGTTGGCAAAGAAGTACTCCTGGAAGTGCTCGCCGGCAAGTGCGCCCTTCACCAGGTCCTGATCGATCTCGCCCAGGACGTCGACGAGCGGACGCATGGTCACAGCGCGCACGCCGTCGAGGATCTTCTTGTTGCGCTGCTCGGGCTCAACGCGCTCGGCAGGATAGCCGTTGCCCGAACCAAAGCCAAAGAGCTTCTCGAAGGTGTACTCAAGATTGAGCTCCTGGCCCCAGCCGTTCTTGAGGGCGAAGGGCATGGCAACGGCGTTGCCATCGTTGACCTGGGCAAAGGTGTAGGCGTCGAGCGGGTCGGCAACGTGGCCGCACAGCACGCCGGGGAAGGAGTTACAGGCGAGCATGGCGCCCTCGCCGGTGCCGCAGCCGGTCACGACGTAGTCGGCAGCGCCGGAGTTCAGCAGCACGGCGGCAAGGATGCCGTTCTGCACGTAGGTGAGGGGCTTGGAATCGGCGTCGGCATACATGCCATAGTTAAAGACGGTGTGCCCCATGGGCTCGACAACCTTCTTAAGGGCAGCCTCGATCATAGGGTTCTTGGAGTTCTGAGAGTTCTCATTGATCAGAGCGATCTTCATTGCGAATTACCTTTCTATTTCTAACTTGCGGTGGAATACGGACTGTTTTGCCTGATAGAAGCCAAAACCAATCCTTATCTCACCGCAACTCAAATGAAAAACGAGTGGATGAAACCTGATATGGGCAGTTGCGGCGACGCTTATTGAGGCTGCTTTCCAATGTATGCGAGGATGCCGCCGTCGACGTAGAGGATGTGGCCGTTGACGAAGTTCGATGCATCGGAAGCCAAGAACACGGCGGGGCCCTTCAGATCCTCGGGCGTGCCCCAACGGGCGGCCGGCGTCTTGGCAATGATGAACTGGTCAAACGGGTGGCGGCTGCCGTCGGGCTGCGTCTCGCGCAGGGGTGCGGTTTGCGGCGTGGCGATGTAGCCGGGTCCAATGCCGTTGCACTGGATATTGGCCTCGCCAAACTCCGAGCAGATGTTCTTGGTGAGCATCTTGAGTCCGCCCTTGGCGGCGGCATAGCCGGCGATGGTCTCGCGACCTAGCTCGCTCATCATCGAGCAGATGTTGATGATCTTGCCGTGGCCCTTGGCGATCATGCCGGGCAGGCAGGCCTTGGACACGATAAACGGTGCGTTGAGGTCAATATCGACGACGCGGCGGAAGTCCTCGGCGCTCATGTCGAGCATCGGGGTGCGCTGGATAACGCCGGCGTTGTTGACCAGGATGTCGGGCGTGGTGCCAAAGTCGGCCTCGATCTTGGCGATGAGCTCGGCAACGACGGCCTCGTCGGTGACGTCTGCCACGTAACCATGAGCCTCAAAGCCCAGCTCGCGGTAGTGCTTCTCGGCCTCGGCTACCTTGTCGGCGTGACGTGCGTTAAAGGCGATCTTGGCGCCAGCCTCTCCGAGCGCCTCGGCGATAGCCATGCCAATGCCATAGGTGGCGCCGGTTACCAGTGCGACCTTGCCGTCCAGACGGAAACTGTCCATAAGATCAGACATAGCGATCCTTTCAAAAGAAACGTTCATCTATATAAGTCTTGCTTTTCATACAAGGTCAGTATAGGAGAAGAGGATGATTTAAAAATCAGATTCTCCTAAAATCAGGTGAACGTTCACTTTTAAAAGGTAAACGGTGATTTCGCCCTTGCCGCGCGGACGTTTATTCGCTCTGTTCCTGCGTGCCCTCTGCGATCATGTTACGGTTATACACCAGGTGCAGATACATCGCGTCGTGCGCGGCGGTGGGATTGCGCGAGGCGATGGCGTCGGCCACATCGCGGTGCGTGCGGATAGTTTCCTCGACGAGCTTTTTGCCAGTCACGTCGATAAAGAGGGGGACGGATGCCTTGAGCACGCCCATCAGGCGGGGAACGACGAGGTTTCCGGAGCTCTCGGCAATGGCATTGTGGAACGCGGTGTCGGCGGCGGAGTAATCCTCACCGGCCTCGGCCAGGCGCTCGGATTCGTCGCAGAGCTCTTTGATACAGACGACCTGGTCGTTGGTTGCGTGCTCGGCCTCCATGCGTGCCATCTGCGGCGGCGCCACGGCGCTCTCGCACGTCAACGATGCCGGTTTTTGGATGTGCTCCTCGTTCCTGGAGATTGACGAGAAGACCACCCTCAAGTCCTGGACCGTTATGGAGACGCTCATCGGCCTTTCGGGTCTTGCCTGCGCCTTGGTGATTTCGTTCTTCGCCTAGTTCGCGTAGCTAAGCATCTTTCACCGAGTGCATCGCTCGGTACCCATTTACACCTGATTCATTAACCAACGATTGGTACAACCGTTCAAACCAAAAGAGGAGAGCATCATGGACGAGAAGACCAAAGCGCAGATTCAACAGGAGGCGGCCGACCTGGTTGCCAAGCTGCAGCCGCGATCTGGCAAGTTCCGCACCATTAGCCCCGAGATGGACCCACTGCGTCTGGGCTCCGGCTGGACCATTGAGGATCTGGACAAGCCGCAGGTCATCATCGAGTCGACGTTTGGCGACTCGCACCCGGGTTCTGCCGGCCTGTTCGAGCTGGTCGAGGAGGTGCGCGCTGGCGTTGCCGAGGCTGGTGGCCACGGTGCCCGTTACTTCTGCACCGACATTTGCGACGGTGAGGCCCAGGGCCACGACGGCATCAACTACTCGCTGCCCAGCCGCGACATGATCGCCAACATGATCGAGATTCATGCCAAGGCCACTCCATTCGACGCCGGCGTCTTTGTCGCCAGCTGCGATAAGGGTCTGCCTGCGAACCTCATGGCCATGGGCCGCATCAACATCCCCTCCATCGTCGTTACCGGCGGTGTCATGGATGCCGGTCCCGACCTGCTGACCCTGGAGCAGCTCGGCGCCATCTCGGCCCGCTATGAGCGCGGCGAGATTTCCCGCGAGGAGCTCGAGTTTGCCAAGCACAACGCATGCCCCAGCTGCGGCGCCTGCTCCTTTATGGGTACCGCCTCGACCATGCAGGTTACCGCCGAGGCCCTGGGCCTTATGCTCCCCGGCACGGCTCTGCTGCCCGCAACCAGCTCCGATCTGCGTGAGTTTGCGCGCGAGGCTGGCCGTCAGTCCGTGTGGCTCTCCGAGCACAACCTGTGCCCCCGCGACATCGTGACCAAGGAGTCCTTCGAGAATCTCATCATGGTCCACGGCGCCATCTCCGGTTCCACCAACTCGCTGCTGCACATTCCCGCGATCGCCCGCGAGTTTGGCATCGAGATGTCCGCCGACGATTTCGATCGCCTGCACCGTGGCGCCCACTATCTGCTCAACGTTCGCCCCGCAGGCGAGTGGCCGGCGCAGTTCTTCTACTATGCGGGCGGCGTGCCGCGCATCATGGAGGAGATCAAGTCGATGCTCCACCTCGACGTTATGACCGTCACCGGCAAGACTCTCGGCGAAAACCTCGAGGACCTTAAGAACAATGGCTACTACGAGAAGTGTGGCCGCTACTTGGAGAAGTGGAACCTTAGGCGCGAGGACATCATTCGCCCGTTTGACCAGGCTTTTGGTACCGACGGCTCCATCGCCATCCTTCACGGCAATCTTGCTCCCGAGGGCGCGGTCGTCAAGCACACCGTCGTTCCGCGCGAGATGTTCCAGGCTACGCTCAAAGCCCGTCCGTTCGACTGCGAGGAGGACGCCATTCACGCCGTCCTGACGCACGAGGTCAAGCCCGGCGATGCCGTTATCATTCGCTATGAGGGACCCAAGGGTTCCGGTATGCCCGAGATGTTCTACACCACCGAAGCTATCGCCAGCGACCCCGAGCTGGGCGCGAGCATTGCCCTGATCACTGACGGCCGCTTCTCCGGCGCCTCCAAGGGCCCGGCTATCGGTCACGTTTCGCCCGAGGCCGCTGTGGGCGGTCCGATTGCCCTGATTGAGGAGGGCGACCTTATCCGAATCAACATCCCCGAGCGCTCGCTGTCCATCGTGGGCATCGCCGGTAAGGAGATGGAGCCGGCCGAGGTCGACGCCGTCCTGGCCGAGCGCCGAGCCGCTTGGAAGCCCAAGGCTAATCGCTATACCTCCGGCACGCTCAAGTTCTTTACCGAGCATGCAGTTTCCGCCATTCAAGGGGGCTACATGGAGTAGCGCCCATGCGCATCAAATATCTCCTCTCATAGATGCGCGGCACAAAGAGCCTCGAGTTCATACGAGCTCGGGGTTCTTTTCGTCTGGATTGCAGACGTATCGTCGGACGAAAGCACGTTGCGTCTAGGGAAAAAACGTACGAAAGCGCAATTTCCATCCTTATTCCGGACGCAAATCAAGACGTAAACCGTTTGCGTCTGCTATAAATCCGCACGAAAACGGTTTTCGTCTTGCAGGACAGTTGCCGTTTCTACAGTTCAACTTCCAGTTCGGCTTTGTGCTCGTAGAGGTAGTCGCGCATGTAGGGGATGGCAAATGAGACCTTGCCGTACGAAGGAGCCTCGATAATCGATTCTCTCAGCAGGCGACTACGGATGGAGCCTACCTGCTTAGGTGTTTTGCCTAGGTTGTCGGAAGTCATGCTGGCTGAACATATAAGTTGCGTGGAATAGGATGCCAATTTGGGATCGGAATAGCACCTGTGCCGCGAATATAGCCCATCTACTATGTTTAAGCCGCAAGGGTCAACCATAGCCGGCTTTTTCGAAAATCAACAAGCTGTCTACCTGCGGTTTTATTTTTGCAGTTTTCGGCATGGTCGGGGCTATCCGCGTTAACGTAGTAGATGGGCCCCTTTTGTGGCAAGGGTGCCGATCGACGGGACAGGGCAGGTAAAAGAGACACATCCCAAAAGACCGGTTGGGAGTTGGGACGTGTCGATGCGATAGTATTACGTGGTGATATTCGACAAACCGAGGCTTCATCCGAGGGCTTTATGGAACAGCACCAGCATTATCAGAGCCTGCAAGATCAGGCATACAACGCATTACGCTCCAAGATTATCTATGCCGAGCTCAAGCCCGGCACGCGCCTTTCGGCGATTGGTCTGGAAAAGGAGACGGGAATCGGGCGCACGCCCATTCGCGAGTCATTTGTGCGCCTGCGTGAGCAGGAGCTGGTGGAAACTCGTCCCAAAAGCGGCACCTATGTCTCAAAAATCAGCATGGAGCGCGCCGAGAACGCCTGTTTCTTGCGTGAGAAACTCGAGAGAAGCGTGCTCATTAAATGCTGCTCGGCCGCCACGCCCGAGCAAAAGCATCGGCTCGAGCAGATTCTTGCCGAGTCCGAGTCGCTCGACCATAGCGAAACGCGTCGCTTTTTCGATCTGGATAACCTGTTCCACGAGACGTGCTTTGAGATTGCCGGCCGCCACATGTTGTGGGATTGGATGAAGAGCATCAACACGCATTTTGAGCGATACAACTGGTTGCGTATGGTGTCGCAGGATCTGGATTGGGAGCCGATTCGTCGGCAGCATCGCCGGATTCTCGAGGCCATTAAGAGGGGCGATACCGATGCGGCGAGTTATCTGGCAGAGACGCACCTGCACCTGATGCCCGAAGAGCAAGGTCCGGTTATCGCCTTGCATCCCGACTATTTTGAGCTGTCCAAAGACTCGGCCATCTAACTCGTCCCCTTCATTAGTTGCGGTGAAATAGGGATTGTTTTGCGGCTCTGATGGTGTAAGCAGTCCGTATCTTACCGCAACTGCCGGGGCACTATCGGGGCACAAAAAAGCTGCGGCGCCGCTTGGAGGAAAAGACCGGAAGCAAGGGTCCATTCCTCCAGACGGCGCCGCAACTGTTTTGATGGCTCGGCTTTTACCGAAGTGGCTCAGTTGGACGCGGTTGCCAACCGAGTAAGTAAAGCGGCTCGGGGGCGTGTCGCTTCCGTCACGTTCTATCAGCATACAAGACGGTTTCGGTTCTTGTTCGTGACGGAAACGGCGCGCTTCCGAGCCGCTTTAAAAGAAAGGGGACGAGGTCTAGGGCACGCCCCCTTTCACGATAGAGAGCTAAACCTAGCCGCGGACCTTCTTGACGACGTCCATGGCCTCGCGGGCAATCTGCTCGACCTTGGAGAAGTCGCCGTCGGCAAACAGGGCCGGCTTGACCATCCAGGTGCCACCGCAGGCGATGATGGCGGAGGAGCTCAGGTACTCCTCGACGTTGGCAGTGCTCACGCCGCCGGTGGGCATAAAGCGGTGACCGACAAACGGAGCGGCGAGGGCCTTGATGGTGTTCAGGCCGCCATACTGGGACGCGGGGAAGAACTTGGTGACCTTGAGGCCCAGGTTCTCGGCTGCGGTGACCTCGGAGGGGGTTACGGTGCCGGGAAGGACAGGCAGGTCGATGTCGATGCAGTGCTTCACAACGTCCTCGTTGTAACCCGGGGAGACGATGAACTTGGCACCGGCTGCGCGGGCCTGCTCAACCTGCTCGACGGTCAGGACAGTGCCGGCGCCAACGCACATCTCGGGCTCGGCCTCGGCCATAGCGGCGATGCACTCGGCGGCGCAGGCGGTGCGGAAGGTGACCTCGGCGGACTTCATGCCAGCTGCCATAAGGGCGTGGGCGAGCGGAGCGGCGTCCTCGACCTTATCGAGCACAACGACCGGCACGATGCCCAGGGACTTAAGCGTGGTGTAAAACTGATCGAACATGATGTTCCTTTCGATGTGTGGCGCGCATGGGCGCGTGATTGCCAAATGTGCTGGTCAGGAGCCGATTTTGGATTGGTTATCGGAGGCACTGCTTGGGGTTCAAGCAATTCCAAAACCGGCTGCACGACCAGTCATGTAGGAAATGCCAGACAAAACCGGAATGGGACTGGTGGTTTTGCCCGACCGGAGGAATCGGGGAGCGGGCTGCAGAGGTATGGGTATGGGAAACTGCAGCCCGCAGAATGGGGAACGAATTAACGGGCGACGCGGGTGCCACCGTCGGCGGCTGATGCCACAGCGGCAATCTCGTCAGCAGTCACCATGTTGGAATCGCCCTTGATGGTGAGCTTGAGGATCGAGGCCGCAATCGCGTAGTTGACGGCGTCCTGCGGGTCAAAGTCGTTGATGAGGGCATGGACGAGGCCGGCGTTGAAAGCGTCGCCGGCGGCAACGCCCTCGAGCACGTGCACGTCGTGAGCGGGGGAGAACCAGTGCGCGCCGCTCTCGGCGTCATAGAGCATGCCCATCCAGATGGAGCGCTCGACGCAGGAGATGTTGCGGACGACCGAAGCGACCTTCTTGCAGCCGTACTCGGCGCAGATCTGACGGGCCATCTCGACGTAGGTGTCGCGCTCCTCAATGCCGTGGGCAAGGGAGCCGGAGACGCAGGTCATGCCGAGGCCGGCGGGTGCGTCCTCATCGTTGGCGATGCAGACGTCGACGAGCGGCAGGAGTTCCTTCATGGTGGTCTGCGACTTCTCGGGCGACCACATCTTGCCGCGATAGTTGACGTCGCACACGGTGGTGATGCCCTTGGCGCGGCAGGCGGTGAGGGCATCCTTGCACGCAGCGGCCATCTCGTCGGAGACAGCGGGCGTCACGCCGGAGAAATAGAAGACATCGATGCCCTTGAGGATCTCGTCCCAATCAAAGACGTCGCGCTTGGCCATGTTAATGGCAGAGTACTTGCGGTCGTAGACGCAGCCGTTGCCGCGCTGCGAGGCACCGACCTCAAAGACATAGGAGCCCAGGCGATCGCCCTGACGTACGACGCGCGTGGTGTCGACGCCGTAGGCCTTCAGCGAGCGCAGAGCGCACTCGCCCAGACGGTTGGCCGGGACAACGGAGACGTAAGCGGCCTTGTCGCCCTGGTAGGCCAGGGAAAGCGCGGTGTTGGCCTCGGCGCCGCCGTAGCGGACATCAAACTCGGTCGCCTGCTCAATGCGCAGATGGTCTTTGGGCGAGAGCCTCATCATGATCTCGCCGAAGGTAAGAACCGTTTTACCCATGGTTGCGCAGCTCCTTCTTGCTCGTGCGTACACCTTTGATATGGCGTTGGCACGGAGGTGCCAAGACGGTAGGGTACATCTTTGCACCTACGTGCCAACGCTCGCCGAAATCGGTTTACGAAATCGGTTTCGTTTCGAGTTGTAGTATACTCACCTACAGCCTTTTGCAAGCGAGATTTTTAAAAAAATGCCTAAAATGGCTCAGACTGCTGACAATTGGGAAACGGGGTGCGCCATGGCGCAGATGAGAATCAAGGACATTGCCGCCGAGGCGGGCGTGAGCCCGGCCACGGTCTCGCGCTATCTCAACAACCGCCCCGGGCAGATGACCGAGGAGACCCGCGCTCGCATCGCGGCGGTTATCGAGCGCACCGGCTATCGCCCACGTGCCGCCGCACGCAATCTGCGCAGCTCACGCACCAACCTCATCGGCGTGATCCTGGCCGACATCGCCAACCCGTTCTCCAGTGCCATGCTCGAAGGGCTTTCCGCCAGTGCCGCCGCGCGCGGCTGCTCGCTTATGACGGCCATTAGCGGCAACGATCCCGCTAAAGAGGCCGAATCGCTCACCAGGCTTATCGACGCCGGCGTGGACGGCCTGGTCGTCAATACCTGCGGCGGTAACGACGAGGCAATCGCCGCTGCCGCGGGACGTTTACCCGTTGTGCTGCTCGACCGCGATGTTGCTGCCGGCGGTGTCGATCTGGTGACATCTAACAACCGCGAGCTGGTTGCCGGCTTGGTAGACGCCTTGGCTGCCGCTGGCAGCGAGCGCCTGTGCCTGCTCACCGAGGCAAGCGATGACAGCCCCGTGCGTCGCGAGCGCGCCGAGGCCTTTACCGACGAGCTGTCGCGACGCGGCCTTGCCGGCGAGGTTGTCACCTTGGCCGATGGCGGTGCCACTGGCGTTGGCCGCTTGGACGAGACCATCCGCGGCTATGCGGGCAAAAGACTCGGCCTTATCGCTGTCAACGGCCTGGTCTTCCTACGCCTGACCGAGGCACTGGCACAGTTGGGACCCTCGTTGCCGGCCGGTCTTAAGATCGCGACGTTTGACGATTACCCCTGGAACCACGTGCTCTTTGGCGGTGTGACCACAGCCGCGCAGGACACCCTTACCATCGCCGAGCGCGTGGTAGAGCGCCTCTCAGAGCGCATCGACGTTGTTACCACCACCGTGGGCGAAGCCGCAAAGCTGGCGCCCAAACGCATCGAGATCCCCGGCCACATCGAACACCGCGCCTCAACCTTGCGTTAGTCACTCGTTCGCAACGGCCTGTTCGCACACGTTTTTTGAGCGCTTGATACGCTTTAACCCTGCGGAAACATTTTTCTGCGATAGTATCTGCGATATAGACCAGTCGAAACCCGCCCGAAAGAAAGGGGAGCGACATGAACCAGCAGAACATCGATTACGTACTCCGCTCCGTAGAGCAGCGTGACATCCGCTTTGTGCGTCTGTGGTTTGTCGACATTCTCGGCCGCCTCAAGAACTTTGCCATTAGCCCCGAGGACCTCGAGGTCGCTTTTGAGGAGGGTATTGGCTTTGACGGCTCTGCCATCGAGGGCTTTGCCACGCCCGAGGAAGCCGACATGCTGGCGTTCCCCGATGCTTCGACCTTCCAGATTCTGCCGTGGCGCCCGAGCCATAACGGCGTCGCCCGCGTGTTCTGCGACGTGTGCACTCCCGATCGCAAGCCGTTTGCCGGCGACCCGCGCGATGCCCTGCGCCGCATGTTCCGCAAGGCCGAGAAGGCTGGTTATCTGCTCAACGTGGGTGCCGAGCTGGAGTATTACTACTTCCCCGACGAGCACACCCCCGAGCCGCTCGACAACGTGGGCTACTTCGATCTTTCGGTGAGCGATGCCGCTCGCGACCTGCGCCGCAGCACGGTCCTCACGCTCGAGAAGATGTCCGTGCCCGTGGAGTACACCTTCCACGCCGCCGGCCGCTCGCAGCACGGCATGAGCCTGCGCCACGCCGAGGCCCTGAGCATGTCCGACGCCATCACCACGGCCAAGCTCATCATTAAGCAGCAAGCCTACGAGAGCGGTTGCCACGCCTCCTTTATGCCCAAGCCGTTGGCGGGCGAGGACGGCAGCGCCATGTTTTTGCATCAGTCGCTGTTCGACCACGACGGTAACAACGTCTTTTGGGGCGAGGACGACGAGAGGTACCACCTCTCCGATATCGCCAAGCACTACATGGCCGGCATCCTGGCACACGCGCGCGAGATCAGCGCCATCACCAACCCCACGGTCAACTCGTACAAACGCATCACCACGGGTGGCGACTCCGTGCCGCAGTATGCCACGTGGGGCCTGCGCAATCGTGCGAGCATGGTCCGCATCCCGGTCTACAAGCCCGGCAAGCAGCTGTCCACGCGCATCGAGCTGCGCAGTCCCGACCCCATGGCCAACCCGTACCTGGTCAACGCCGTCACGCTGGCGGCTGGTCTGGACGGTATCGAGCGCAAGCTGGAGCTCCCGCCCGAGGCCACGGCCGAGACGCTCAAGCTCACCGACCGTCAGATGCTTGAGGCCGGCTACACGCCGCTGCCGCGCTCGCTCAAAGAGGCGCTCGACGTCTTTGAGGACTCGCAGTTTATGAAGGATGCCCTCGGCGAGCACATTCACAGCTTCTTCCTCAAAAAGAAGCGTAACGAGTGGCATAAGTTTGAGTCCACGATCACCGAGTGGGAGATCAAGCATTATCTGGCGAACTCCTAATCGCGCTGGCTTGTTCCAGTACGATTGAGCTCATTTCCTTGGAGGCCGATATGTCCGAAAAGAGTGCCCTGTTCATGGCGCGCACGACGCGCTTCCACGAGTTTGCCCGTAGCCTGACGACCACCCTGGGTGTCGAGGTGAGCCTGGCAACCCCCGATTCGCCGACTGCGGCGCACGACTTTGACCTGCTGATTCTCGACTCCGATGGCATCCGCAGCGACCGCATCGATCAGATTGCCAAGTGGCTTGACGATCGCGGCGGTGTCCCCATGCTGGTGATTGTCGATGACGAGGCGCTCGGCACCCTGCGCCTGCCCAATCACGCGCATGCCGACTTTGTATGCCCCACGGCAACGCCCAACGAACTCAAGGCTCGCGCGCAGCGTCTGATGGGCGAGGAGGAGACCGTCGCCGCCGACGATGTGCTCAACATCGACAACCTCGAGATTAACCTGGCTACCTACCAGGTGACGCTCGATAACGAGCCCATCGATCTGACGCTGATGGAGTACTCGCTGCTGAGCTTTTTGGCGACGCATCCCAACCGTGCCTACAGCCGCGAGGTGCTGCTGCACCGCGTGTGGGGCTTTGAGTACTGCGGCGGCACGCGCACCGTCGACGTGCACATTCGACGCATCCGCTCCAAGGTGGGCCCGCAAATCGCGGCACACATCACCACCGTCCGCGGCGTTGGTTATCTGTTTAAGGATTAGATTTCCACCACAAAGGGGACAGGCACCATTGTGGTGGTTTTGACGCGGGTGCGGGTTCCTCTCGAATCTGCAGCAGAACTTAAGCCTTCCTAAAAGATTGCGTTCTCATACACTTGCGCCCGCATATTGGGGTACAACTCAACGTGAACAATGATGGCCCGCCACATGTTTGGCGGGCCTTTGGTTATTTGACGAAAGGATCGCAGCTATGAGCGAGTACGATTCCCAGCGTCCCCAGGATGCGGGCAACGCCGGCGAGACCCAACAGCAGCCGCGTGTGCAGGTAGAGTCGACGCCTGCCGATGGCAACAACATTCCTTACGTGCAGGCCTACGACACGCAGACCGGCCAGCCGCTGGGTGGCCAGCAGGTCGTGAACAAGCACACGGTGGTCAAGACCAAGACCAAAAAGCTGCCGATCTTTATTACGGCACTTGCCGGCTGCGCCTGCGGCGCCCTGCTGGTCATTGCGCTCATTATGAGCGGCACGCTCAACATTGGCGGCGGAAAGAATGCCGTGACGGCGGGCGCATCTGGCTCGTCGACGCAAAAGATTACGATTGATTCCGAGGACACCACGCTGGCCGAGGCCGTTTCTGCCAAGGCCCTGCCCTCCGTGGTTTCCATTACCGCCACTTCGAGCGGCAGCCAGAATGGCTCGCTTTCGCAGTCTGCCGACGAGTCGGACAACTCGGGCAGCGTCGGTTCGGGCGTTGTGCTCGATACCGAGGGCCACATCCTCACCAACAACCACGTGGTCGATGGTTATGACCAGTACGTGGTGACCATGGACGACGGTACCACCTACGAGGCCGAGTTCGTGGGCAACGATGCTTCGAGCGACCTGGCCGTCATCAAGCTCAAGGACGCCGACGCCTCCAAGCTTACGCCGATCGAGATCGGTGACTCCTCCAAGCTCAACGTGGGCGAGTGGGTTATGGCCATCGGTTCGCCGTTCGGCAACGAGCAGTCTGTCTCCACGGGCATTGTGTCGGCGCTTTATCGTTCCACGGCCATGAGCTCTACCAGCGGTAACACCATCTATGCCAACATGATTCAGACCGATGCTGCCATCAACCCGGGCAACTCCGGTGGCGCGCTCGTTAACGACAACGGCGAACTCGTGGGTATCAACTCGCTCATCGAGAGCTACTCGGGCTCCAGTTCGGGCGTGGGCTTTGCCATTCCGGTCAACTATGCCAAGAACATCGCTGACCAGATTATCGGCGGTAAGACGCCGGTGCACCCGTACCTGGGCGCCACGCTTTCGAGCGTCAATGCGCTCAATGCCCGTACCAACAAGCTGAGCACCGACAGCGGCGCGTACGTGGCGAGCGTCGTCGAGGACGGTCCCGCCGCCAAGGCTGGCATCCAAGAGGGCGATGTCATTACCAAGCTGGGCGACGACGAGATTACGAGCGCCGACGGCCTGATCATCGCACTGCGCAGTCACGAGGTGGGCGAGAAGGTCGAGATCACGCTCATGCGCGGTAAGGACGAGAAGAAGGTCACCGTTGAGCTGGGCTCCGACGAGGAGCTGCAGAGCCAACAGCAGGACGACAGCGCGACCGACACCGGCAACGGTGGTATCACCGACGAGCAGCTGCGCCAGTATCTGGAGGAACTGCTGGGCCAGCAGGGCCAGGGTCAAGGCTACGGTCAGGGTTTCTAACGAGCCGTATCGCACATACCGATGCCAGAGGGGCTGTCCCGCCAGCGCGGGACAGCCCCTCTTTTCTTATTGATCCGTTGGGGACGGAGGAAAACGGATCATTTAGAAATGGCTAGGGCATGGTTTGATCGCGCGATCCACCCCGGTTCGGCCGCTGCCGATTCGGTGCGGTTTGAGACCGCTATTCGGCCCTATCGTGACCGGTGGTACTCTAGTGTCCGTTTGAAATCGAGCGAAGGAGTGCCGCTATGGAGCAATCGAGCCTGTTTGGTGACGGTGTGGACATCGATACCGAAACGCCCGCGAGCACGGATGCCGCCGCACCGGCCGACGCCCGTGCCCAGGCGGCAGCGCGTGCGGCCGAGCTGCGCCACGAGCTCGATTACCACGCCTATCGCTACTACATGCTCGATGCGCCCGAGATCACGGATGCCGCCTTTGACAAAATGCTCGTTGAGCTGCAGGAGATCGAGGCGACCTACCCCGACCTGGTGACGCCCGACAGCTATACCCAGCGCGTGGGCGGCTATGTGAGCGAGCAGTTTACGCCGGTCACGCACATGGCACGCATGTATTCTATGGACGATGCCATGGATTTGGACGAACTCGACGCGTGGCTCCAGCGCACTGAGGATGCGCTTGGTGCCGGTAGCGTCACTTATACCTGCGAGCTTAAGATCGACGGTCTGGGCGTGGCGCTTACCTACCAAAACGGCACCTTTGTGCGCGCCGCCACGCGCGGCGACGGCACCACGGGCGAGGACGTATCGCTCAACGTGCGCACCATCAAGGATGTGCCCATGCATCTGTCCGAGCCGGCGCTCGCCCACATGGCCGCCGATCGCGAGCGCACCATCGAAGTACGCGGCGAGGTCTATATGCCCAAGGGCAGCTTTGTTCGTCTGAACGACGAGGCCGATGCCGAGGGTCGCGACCCCTTCGCCAACCCGCGTAACGCCGCCGCCGGCAGCCTGCGCCAAAAGGATCCCAAGATCACGGCGCGCCGCGACCTGGCCACCTTTATCTACGCTATCGCCGATACCGATCCACTACACGTCCACAGCCAGCGCGAGTTTCTGGACTGGCTGCGCAGCGCCGGCTTTAGCGTCAACCCTAACGTGGCACGCTGTGCCACGCCGGCCGAGGTTCACGAGTTCTGCGCTCAGGCGCTCGAACACCGCGGCGACTTGGACTACGACATCGACGGCGTGGTCGTAAAGGTCGACAGCTTCCAGCAGCAGCTCGACCTGGGCTTTACCGCCCGCGCACCGCGCTGGGCCATCGCCTTTAAGTTCCCGCCCGAGGAAAAGCAGACCGTCCTGCGCGAGATTCGCATCCAGGTGGGCCGCACCGGTGTGCTCACGCCGGTCGCCGAGTTCGACCCGGTGACGGTCGCCGGCTCCACCATCGCGCGCGCCACGCTGCACAACATCGACGAGATCCGTCGTAAAAACGTCCGCGAGGGCGACACCATCATCGTGCACAAGGCGGGTGACGTGATCCCCGAGGTCGTGGGCCCGGTGCTCGACAAGCGCCCGGCCGATTCGGTCGACTGGCACATGCCCGAGGTCTGCCCCGTGTGCGGTAGCCCCGTGGTCCACGAGGACGGCGAGGTCGCCTACCGCTGCGTCTCCATCGACTGTCCCGCGCAGCTCAAGGAGCGCTTGCTCCACTGGGTGAGCCGCGGCTGCATGGACGTCGACGGCCTGGGCGACGAGATCGTCGACAAGATGATCGCCGCCGGGCTGATTCACGACGTCGCGGACTTCTACCAGCTCACGGTCGACGACATCGCAGGCCTGGACACGGGGCGCACCTATGCCAGCTCCAACAGCAAAAAGGGTGTCAAGAAGGGCGACCCCATCCCGGTGGGCCTCAAGACGGCCGAGAAAATCATCGCCGAGCTCAACAAGTCCAAGAGCCAGCCGCTCGGTCGCGTGCTGTTTGCCCTGGGCATCCGCCATGTGGGCAAGAGTGTGGGCGAGGTCATCGCCGAGCGATTCCTGTCGATTGACAAGCTCATCTTGGCGAGCGAAGAGGATATTGCCGAGTGCGAGGGCATCGGTCCCAAGATTGCGGCGAGCGTCAAACAGTTCCTGGCCGTGCCCGAGAACCTCGCCGTGCTGGAGCGCCTGCGTCAGGCGGGCCTGTCGCTCGAGGTCGACTTGGGCGCCGCGCACGCGCAAGCCGCAGCCGACGCTGGCGTGGCGGGCGAGCTCGCCGACGCTCAACCGCTCGCGGGCCTGACCTTCGTGCTCACCGGCACACTCGTCAACCGCACGCGCGACGAGGCGGGCGCGGCGCTCAAGGTACTCGGCGCCAAGGTTTCGGGCAGCGTGTCGAAGAAGACGAGCTATCTGGTCGCTGGCCCCAAGGCGGGCTCCAAGCTCACCAAGGCCGAGCAGCTGGGTGTACCCGTGCTGGACGAGGATGCGCTCGAGCAGATCCTGGCGACTGGTCAGGTGCCCCAGGCTTAGTGCATCAATAGTCAAATTGAAGAACCGCCCGGAAGCACGATGTCTTCCGGGCGGTTCTTACTTTGCTGGGGCAATCGGCACCGTGATCTGTGTCACGTAGGTTGTGGGGTCGTCGCTGATGATGTCGTCGATCAGGGCAATCTCGCGCGAGGGCCCGGCGGGTGTCAGGTTGCGCTCGCGCATATAGCCGAGCAGCTGCTCATAGCGTGGGGCTGCTTGCCCATGTGTGCCACGGAAGCTTATGGTCAGGCAGCACGCGGCGGGTCGCGTCTCGACGTCGCCCACGTAATCATCGGTGTCATCGAGCAGCAAAAAGACCTCGTCGTAGCCATCAAAGTCGCCGGTGGCGAGGCGCTCGGCGCCAATCCCGACGCCCAAGTTGCCCAGAAAGACAAAGGTCTCGTGCTGGCCCTTCTGCAGCTGACGAATCTGCCACTCCAGCGCATAGGCGTCGGTAGGCTTGACACGTTCGCGCAATACGGCGCAGCGAAGCTCGGGCGCATCGATTGTGCAAATGGTATCGAGCTCGGTGTTCAAGGCATTGTGCAGCAGAGCAAGCCGGTTATCGATCTTGCGCGACACACGCTCCAACTCGCGGCGCTTGCGCTCGATGAGCTCCTGTTGCTGCGCCAGCTGCCGCTGCATGAGGTCCACATCGCGCGTGGTCACAAACTCACGGATTTGTGCGAGCGGCAAGTCGAGAACACGCAGATGACTGATGGTGTTGAGGGTGGAGAGCTGTCGCGATCCGTAGTAGCGGTACCCACTTGCCGGATCGATGTGCGCCGGATCCAGCAAGCCCATCTGCTCGTAATGGCGCAGCGTGCCCACACTCAGGTTAAACAGGCGCGCCGCC
The DNA here is from genome assembly GCF_964239575.1 of Collinsella aerofaciens ATCC 25986. Classification (GTDB taxonomy): domain Bacteria; phylum Actinomycetota; class Coriobacteriia; order Coriobacteriales; family Coriobacteriaceae; genus Collinsella; species Collinsella aerofaciens_BQ. The sequence continues at coordinate 323,200 of NZ_CAXSQQ010000001.1, read as the reverse complement.
TCGCCAATGCGGAGCAGGCCCTCGGTATGTTCACTTGGCGTGTCGGTCACAGGACCGCTCCTTTCGGTAAAAAGCAGGGGAGAGGTGCCAGGCTCGCGTTGCCCCGCTACGCCACCAACTTGTCAAAAGCCCCGCGTTGGTTGAGCACGGTAAACGCGATAACACAGATGACCGCCGACAAAATCGATCCGCACGGCGAAGCGATGCCCATGGGAAACAGCGTGTCGGAATAGGCGTTCGATAACAGCCACGCGCCCGGCACGCGAATGAGTGCCACGGCCAGCACGTTGTGCGCAAAGCCGATGTAGCTCTTGCCATACGCAGCGAAAAAGCCGCTAAAGCAAATGTGGATGCCGGCAAAGATTGCATCGAAAATATAGCTGCGCATATAGCCGGTACCGGCCGCGACCACCGCGGGTTCCTTGGCAAAAAAGCCGATAAACGCCGGCGCCACCAGCCACATCAGCGCCGTGATCAGGCAGCCGTACACCACCGAGATCGTCATGGCGTCTTTGAGTACCTGGCGCGCGCGGTCGCCCTTGCCCGCGCCGGCGTTTTGCGCCGTGAGTGCACTGACGGTGGCGCCCATGGAACTCGGCACAATGAACAAAAAGTTGATCATCTTTTCGACCAGGCCCACGGCGGCGGCGTCGACGAGCCCTCGGTGGTTGGCGATGACGGTGATAAACATAAACGCCACCTGGATGCAGCCGTCCTGCACGGCCACGGGCACGCCGATCTTAAGGATGCTGCCGAGCACTTCGGGCTGGGGGCGCAGGTCGCTGCGCTTAACGTGGATGTTCGCGCGGCGGCTCTTGAGCCACACGAGTGCGAGGGCAACGCTGGCCGTCTGGGCGGTTACCGTGCCGAGCGCCGCGCCCACGGGGCCGAGCCCCATGTGGCCGATAAATAGAAAGTCGAGTGCGATGTTGATGATACATGCCATGCCGATCACGTACATGGGCGAGCGCGAATCGCCCAGCCCGCGAAAGATGGCCGAGAGGATGTTGTATGCGGCGATAAACGGAATGCCCATAAAGCAGATACGCAGGTAGGCGGCGGTGCCTTCGACCGCCTCGGGCGGCGTGCCAATGAGCGCCACGATCTGCGGGCACAGTGCGAGCAGGACAGCGGCCAGTACCACCGAGACGCCCATAAACAGCGTGATGGTGTTGCCGATGGCGGTCTCGGCGCGGTCAAACCGGCGCGAGCCCACGGCGTGGCCAACGATGACCGTCGTTCCCATGGCCAGGCCCACAAGCGTCACGGTAATGATATAGAGCGTCTGCGCGCCATTGCCCACAGCGGTGATGCCGGCGGCGCCGCTAAACTGCCCCATCATGTACAGGTCGGCCATGCCATAGAGCATCTGCAAAAAGTACGAGAGCATATAGGGCAGGGCAAAGACCGCGATGGTCTTGAGGACATTGCCGCGTGTGAGGTCGTGTTCCATGGGCGGGGCTTTCTAGCTTGGTTTGTATACGTACCAGTGTAGTGAAAACCCTATAACGATTATAGAGTCAAGGTTTGTGTTGGGTGCCGGGCGAAAAAAGTCACGCTCCAAGCACGATGCTTTGGCCCTCTGTGCCCCTCACCTCGCCTCAAACCATCACAACATTCGCCGTTTTTTGCCAAAATCGGGAAAAGCATCGAATGTTGTGATGGGTTTTCTGCCACTCGAACGGGTGGAATCGCTTTCTTGCGCGCGAAGGTGTGCGGACCCGTGGGCAGGGGAATAAGGTTGGTTATCCGACTCCATTGGAGGGCTCATGGACCTGCCGATCGTCCTGTCCCATAAGACTGCCTGGCTGTACCACAACGTGGCGCGCCCGTCCGAGCCGCTCTCGCGAGCAAGCAGCCTATACGATGAGGACTCGCTTGCTAACGAGGCGGAGCCGACCGCGAGCCTGCCCAAACTGGGACTCGATGCCAAGGGGCTGAGGGCTTCAACGGCAGTTGGGATCGTTACCGACTATCTGGTTTCGCTCGGTATTCCACGAGAAGAGCTCGATCATATCGATACGCTCGTCAACTTCGATTTTGAGCGCTCGACGCCGGCTGGATTTAGGTGCCACGTGTTTGGAGCGCCGGTACCTCCAGGCCATCTTATCGAGGTGGCAGAGGGCCTTCTGGTGGTTGACGAGGCCATGTGCTTTGTCCAAGCGGGCTCGTGGATGAGCGAGCCCGAGCAGCTGGAATATGGTTATGAAATCTGTGCCCGCTACCATTTGAATCATCTGTCGACAGGCGATTATATCGAGATGGGGCAGAGGTATACCGTTGCCGACTTGATTGCCTATTGCAATGAGAACCGATCTCGTCAGGGGGCTATACGCGCGGCCGCCGCGCTCAAGCGCGTGCACGATGGCGCGCGGTCGCCCATGGAGACGGCCACCGCAATCATGGTCGTAGCAAAACGTTCCCAGGGCGGGCTGGGATACGCCAAGATCGAGCTCAACCATCGGGTCGATGTTCCCAACGAGTTCAAGTATCTCGCTAAGGCCGGGTATTTCGAGATCGACGTATATGCGCCTGCAAGCGGTACGGGGATTGAATACAACGGTTCGGACCATCTTGATAAACAGCGCAGTGCGTCGGACGCGGAGCGTATGACCGTGCTGAGCGCGCTGGGCTTTAGGATGATCGTCCTCACCGGGACTCAGTTTGCCCATCAGCTGCAGTTGCACCGGGCGATGAACGCCATCGCGTTCGCTATGGGCCTTAAGTGCGACCGAAGCGAAGCGTTCCAGAAACGTCAAAACGACCTGCGAGAATTCGTGATTCGGCACTGGGACGGCGGCCTTTAGGGGCGCTTTGGTCCTTCTACGGGGTGCTGTGGGCAGGCAGACCATCACAACATTCGACGTTTTTCGCCAAAATCGGGAAAAGCATCGAATGTTGTGATGGTTTGTATGCTGAGGGTGGGCTTGGGAAGCCGGTCTTGCCCAAAGTGACCTGTCCTGTCGTACGGGTGTCGGCATGATTCTCTTGTGGGGTATTATGTTTTCCGAAGAATAAAACGCCGCGTGAGGGGAGGGCTGCGTGGACGGGCACGTGCAACATGACGGCTTTGGCCGCGATATCAACTACCTGCGCATTGCCGTTACCGACAAGTGCAATTTCCGCTGCATCTATTGCATGCCGGCCGATGGCGTGGCGCCCCGTGCACACGACGAGCTGCTCAGTGTCGAGGAAATCGCCCACTTTGTGCGCTTGGTGGCGGGGGAGGGCATTCGCCGCGTGCGCCTGACGGGTGGCGAGCCGCTGGTCAGCCGCCGCATCATCCCGCTCATTCGCGACATCCGCGCGATTCCGCAGATCGAGGACATCTCGCTTACCACCAACGGCGCCCTGCTGCCCAAGCTGGCGCTGCAGCTCAAAGATGCGGGGCTTAACCGCGTCAACATTTCGCTCGACACACTTGATCCCTCGCTGTTTGGAAAGATCACGCGCCTGGGTCGGCTCGAGCAGACTATAGCTGGCATCGACGCGGCGCTGGCTTGGGGCTTTGAGCCCGTTAAGGTCAACTGTGTCGTGGTGCGCCGGCTCAACCAGGATGTGGCGGCCCTCGCACGACTGACCGTCGACCGCCCCATCCACCTGCGCTTTATCGAATACATGCCCATCGGCGACGAACGCACCAGTTCGCATTGCGCTGTGGATCCGCATGCGCCCGCGCTTAATCCCGAGCTGTGGGACGCGAGCGACACCGTGCCGAGTGACGAGCTGCGGGCACGCATCAATGCCGGGGCCGCCGCGGCGGGACTGGGCGAGCTCGAGCCGCTCGACATCAACGACGCTCCTGCCGGCGCGGGTCCCGCGCGCTATTGGCACTTTCCGGGTGCGGCGGGAACGGTCGGCTTCATTAGCGCCATGTCCAATCATTTTTGCGCGTATTGCAACCGTCTGCGTCTGACGGCCGATGGCAACGTGCGTCCGTGCCTGTTCAGCGATGCCGAGTATTCGGTGCGCGACGCCCTGCGCCGTGGTGATGATATGCAGGTACTTTCGATTTGGCGCGATGCCGTCGCCCACAAACCGCAGGAACACGCGATAATTGAGGGCACGCAACGATTTATGTCGCAAATCGGAGGATGATCATATGGCCAAGAGCAGGTACGCCGATGCCACCAAGGCCGCTCGCAGGGCCGCGATGTCTGCCCATAAAGCCACGGCTGCGGCCGGCGATGTCGCCACGGTCGTGCAGCCGACTGCCAGCGCTGCCGCCGAGCCCGCCCGCGACGCCCGTCGTGACGAGCTGACGCACGTGGACGCCAAGGGCGAGGTGCGCATGGTCGACGTGTCTGACAAGGCCGAGACCCATCGCATCGCCATCGCCGAGGGCACCATCCTCATGCACCCCGAGACGCAGGCCATGGTGCTGCAAGACCGCGCCAAAAAGGGCGACGTGCTTGCCTGCGCGCGCGTGGCGGGCATCATGGCCATCAAACGCACGAGCGACATCATCCCCATGTGCCATCCGCTGCTTATTACCAAGAGTAAGTGCGACATTGCGCCCATCGCTCCGGCGGGAACGCCTGTCGATGACGTGCCCGAGGGCTGGGCGCCGGCACGCACGGACGGGCAGGTTGGTTTTCACGTACTGGTTACGGCCGGCGTGACGGGCAAGACGGGTATCGAGATGGAGGCCCTGACCGGCGCGAGTGCCGCGTGTCTGACCATCTATGACATGTGCAAGGCGGTCGATCGTGGCATGGAGATCGTCGACGTGCGCCTGCTGCACAAGGAGGGCGGCCGCTCGGGCGTGTGGGATCGTGCAGAGCGTCAGGCCGCTGCTGTTGAGGCCGTGGCCGCTGACGGTGCCGCGCCCGCAAGCGCACCCGTCGCCGTCGCACCCGCAGTTCCGGCCCCGGCCGTCCCCGCGATCGCGTTTATCGGCTACCAAAACTCGGGCAAGACCACGCTCGTCGAGAAGGTCATTGCCGAGCTCACCCGCCGCGGCCTGCGCGTGGGTTCGCTCAAGCATCATGGGCATCACGGCTTTGATATCGATGTGCCCGCTAAGGACACCTGGCGCCATCACCAGGCCGGATCCAAGCACGTGGGCCTCATCTGCGCCACGCGCTGGGCGGAGTACGCCGACACGCGCGAGGAGGACGAGATGCCCGCGCGCGAGCTGCTGTCACGCTACAACGATGTCGACGTGGTGATCATCGAGGGCTACAAGACCGAGGGCTTCGACAACATCGTGGTCGCGCGCTCCGGTGTCGACCGTCTGCGCGGCAAGAGCTCACTCGACCTGGTCGATGGCCACACGCTGGCCCTTGCCTGCAACGAAGCCCTGGCACGTCAGGCCTTCGACGCCGGCTTTGCGACCCGAGCCATCAACATCAACGACGCCCGAGCCATCTGCGATCTCATCCAAGACCATCTAGCCTAAAACCTGCCAAAAAGGGACAGGTTTATTCCGGCAGGTTTTATCTGGGCAAACGTCATTTCCACCACAAAGGGGCCAGGCACCTTTGTGGTGGATTTTGCTTTGCAGTAAAAACCATCACAACATTCATCGAAAATCGCGATTTTGCCGAAAAACGTCGAATGTTGTGATGGTTTGCGCCCCGGGTCCGGCCGCCCTTCGGGTTCGGCCACCACGGGGGCAGGCACCTTTGTGTCGATCGGGCCCCAACGGCCTGCGCCTTGGTATACCATGTACGCCGTTCACGAATACACCCCACATCGCCGCACAACCCAGAAAGGCCCCCATGGACACCACCTTCAGCCACATTAAAGCCGTGTTCTGTGATATCGACGGCACACTGCTCACGAGTCAGCACACGGTGTCCCCGCGCACCGTGGCGGCGATCCGCGCCCTGCGCGAGCGCGGCGTGCTCTTTGGCCTGTGCACCGGGCGCGACGCCCACGCGACCGAGGCCATGTACGAGCTCTGGGGCATCGAAGGCCTGGTAGACGTGATGGTGGGCTGCGGTGGCGCCGAGGTCATCGACCGCGCGCACGACATCAACGAGCTGAGCTATCCGCTGCCGGGCGAGACCATCGCGCGCATCTGCAAACACATGGCGGACCTTCCGGCAACGCCCGTCTGCCCCCGAGACGGTGTGTTCTACGTGCCCGAGAGCAACGCGTGCGTCGAACACCTGTCGCGCGTCGACGGCGTGCCCTACCAGGTGGTCGATTTTGCCGAGTTTTTGCGCGAGCCGCAGCCCAAGGTGATGTTTACCATGGCGCCCGAGGTGATGCCGCAGGTGATTGAGCGGGCGTCGACGTTTGCCGATAACACTGTTAAGGCGGCGGCTCTGCAAACCACGCAGCGGCTCTACGAGTTCATGGATCCGCGCGTGTCCAAGACGCGCGGCCTTGTGCGCGTGGCGGAGCTCAACGACATGAAGCTCCAGGACATCTGCGTGTTTGGCGATGCCGACAACGACACCTGCATGGTGGCTGACGCCGGCGTGGGCGTGGCCATGGCAAATGGCAGCGATGCCACCCGCTCCGCCGCCGATTTTGTAACCGCCAGCAACGACAAAGAGGGCATCGCGATCTTTATCGAGGAGCATCTGTTGTAGCGCCGGGGGGGGGGAGAACCACCGCAAAGGGGGCAGGCTCCTTTGCGGTGGCCTCTGGCGATTTGGGTGAATTGATACCTAAAATCTGCGCGAAAACCCAAATAACGTTGTCTGAACATTACGCTTCTAACCACCGATGAGTTAAAGATATTCCCATCAATTTGGTAGTCTATTCCTCCCGGTTAATGACTTACCGTTCACGGTCGATTTTCGACTGTTCACAAGATGTTTGCTCTTGAGCAAAATGTTGTGCAAATAAATAAAATGCTATTAAAAAACTGATAACTAACTTAATTACCAGTAGAAACAGATATTTCAAAGCGAATAAACGAAGGTTAATCCGAGTAAATGTCAAGAGAATTGAGAATTCGCTACAAAACTATCGGTATTCTTGCTTAGATGTTCAAACAATTGCTACAATATGGATTATTAAGCGTGTGCAATTACAGATTGCGCAGATACGTTTGATAGTGAAAGAGCAGGATCGCGGTCTCTTGGGGAGGAGCTTATGAGAAAAACGGCGAACTCCACCAGCACCGCCAACCGCGAAGCCATCCAGCTTGATACTTGCATCGTAAGAGTATCGAAAAACTGGTTCGTTGTCGTTGGAACATACCAGAAATAGCCATTTCTGGTGTTCACAAAACACCAGATAGGCGGCTTGCTGTAAGCCCGTATAACGGCAGAAAGCGGGGCACCCCTTGTCAGGGTGCCCCGCTTGAACGCTAATAAGAAAGCTTCTGGCCGGGGTAGATCGTATAAGGTGCCCCGATGCCGTTCTTGCTTGCGATGGTGTGCCAGTCGATGCCGAGCTTAGCGCCAATCTCGCTGAGCGTGTCGCCGCTCTTGACGGTATAGACGCGAGCGGTTCCAACACCCGCACGCTGGTTGACGATTCCTTGAATCTCGGCATACCTGCTTCCAAGAACCTTCTTGCGAAGATCGCCGTTTCCTAGCTGGCCGCGCTCGACTGCATCTGCAACGCGGGCTGCTGGTGCCGTGAGAACATAGTTGACGATATCCTGCACCTCATCGTAACGGTTCCCGAGATTCTTCTTGCGCTCTTCGTCGTTTCCGAACTCGCCAGCCATTACGCGTGCAGCAAGTTCAAGCGCGGTGCCCTCGATATCTTCATCCGGCACTTCTGGTTGCTGAACATCGGGCACGGTAGAGCCAGAAGGATTCGAAATCTTATCCCATCCCTCTTTTGTGAGATACGCGATATCAAGATCAAGCGGGTTGTCGTATCCGCTTAACCTTCCGTTCGACGTGTATTGATGCAACGTGACGGTATCCCACGCTCCAAATCCGCCGCTAGGAAGCCAAGGGTTGCTCTGGTAGCCCGTTCTTTCAGTGTTTGCATACTGCGCAACCCAAAGTGCGTGATGGGGCGCAATCTGCGACCAATCCTCTTCGGTGAGTACCGAACGAGACGTGTAGACCGCGCATCGAACGCCCGTAAGCTCATATACTCGGTCAAGAAACTTCTTTGCCTTATCGGTTCCAACTCGACCGTACATCTCATAATCGAGTGCCGGCATGCCCTCTTTGAAGTAGTTCTTGCAATTCGCCACGAAGTAATCGGCCTGTGCGATAGGGTCTGCGCCGTTAAAGAAGTGGTAAAAGCCCCACTTCTTGCCAAGCTTCTTCGCGCTCTGAATCCAAGGGTCGCACGTGTTGTGAACGATATTGATTCCCTCGGTCGCCTTGCAGATAACGAAATCGCAGGGCACCTGCGCGAGGTCAAGCCCGCGCTGGTAGTTGGAAATGTCGATGCCGTTAAGCGCCATAGAAACCACCCCTGATGCAGTAGAAATATTTGAAATCGAACTGCTCTAGCTCTTCGAGCGTGAAGGCGCGCGCGGAGTTCCCGGCGCTCGCCGGGTCGCGTATCCAATAGCCGTCTTCGTCGCCGCACCAGATAAGCACGACGTGCCCGCCGTAGTCCCTATCGCCGAGCGTTCCGCTCATGCCAGCGAAGGCAAGCCACCCATCGGACACGTTTTGAAGGACGGGTGCGAGATCGTAAGAAATCGGCGTGCTCTCGATGCCGTATTCCGGGTAATGCTCGGCAATCCATGTGCAGAACTTGCCGGGGTCGTTAACTCCATCGGTAAGGCACGTGTCGCCCACGAACGATGCGAGCGTGAGCGGCGTAATGTCCTGAAGCGTCATGTATTTGACAGCCATAGCCGCGCATGTAAGGCCGCAACCGTGGTCGCCGATTGTTCCGCCCGCATAGGGTATGTAGTCCCATTGCGGGTCGGTCTGAAGCCATAGCGGCATGCTGTTTCCCTCGGCAATCGGCCTATCGACAACGATTGCAAGGCGGTCTTCCTCAGCCGCCGCGTATCCCTCTTCGCGCGCTTCGGCGAGCGCGCCCGCGTCGCTCTCGATATGGCCGACGATGAGCCAGCCGCAGAAGAGCATTGACGCGAGCGCGCCGGAAAGCACGAGGGCGACAGCCTTTAGCCTACTCATCGCGCTTCGGCTCGGTGTAGGTGAGCGCTTGCGCGGAATCGCCAACGCCAGCCGTGGTCGGGTCGGTCACGATGCCCAGAATCGCGAGCACGGCGAAAAGCGCGTTGATGATCGCGGCCAACTGCTCGTTCAAAACGCCGAAGTCCCACTGGTAGCCGAACGGTGCGGCGACCACCTGCACGAGCAGCAGGACGGCGGGAATGAGGGTCAGCCAAAAAGTCTTGTTCTTGATTCGTGCGGTGAAGTTAATCATTTCAGTTCTCCTTTTCATAGATGAGGTCTACGCGGTCGTAGATGTGATCGACCTTGTTTGCCATGTCGTGCGAGTGCTCGCGCGATTCCCCGATTTCGTCGTGCAGCGCTGCTGTGGATGCCCTGAGAGATTCCATAGCGGCTTGCAGCCCTTCCGAAATGTTGTTGCTTCGCTCCATCTGCGCAGCGATACGGCCTTCCATTTCCGAGCGCTCGCGGTCGCGCTGCGCGCGCTCGTTGAGTTCGTCGCGCTTGCGCTCTTCGCGCTTCAGCTCTAGCTCTGCCTGTCGCGCTGCGTTTCGCTCTTCAAGCTCCGCCTTGCGCTCGTTGTTGCGCTGGTACTCGTTAAGCAACTGCTTTGCGAGGATTCCGAAGCCGATAGCAACGAGGAACGCGAAGAACCATTCGGCACCGAAGGCCGCTGCATGGTCTAAAACGCTTTCCGCCACGTCAGCCCTCCGTCACCTCTCGCCAGACGGTTTCGGTTCCGACAGCCCCCGGCTCCCAGACGTTGTTAGCAACGAGGGATTCCCAGACCTTGCCGTTATGGCGCACGACAGCGCCCTTCGGGTAAGGGTTCTCGTTGCTCGGCGGCACCCACTCGGGAATGCTCGACGGGTCATCACCGCCACTTGCATACTCAACGACCTTCGCCCAAAGGCTCGGAGCTGCCGTGGGCGACCAATCGGGTTGCGACGTGTGCGCCTGAAGGCATACGTAAAGAACTCCCTCGTAACTCACGCGCTCGCCCTCTGCGTAGGCGTGGCCGTCCCCGTCCCACTCCGCGAAAAGCACGGAGCACTTGGCCGCAACGTCCGACGATAGGGACGGGGCTTGCGCCTTGAAGATTGCGATGATCGCGCGAACCATGCCCTCTTCGTCTTCGGTAAGTGCCATCATTTCCCCTTTCTCTCGGTAACAAAAAAGCCCCCGCTAGTGCGAGGGCTTGGGTGCCTAATTTCGTGTTTCCTTTTAGCCGAAAAGCTCCTTATAGAGCGCGTCCATGCGTTTTACCGTCTCGTGCGCGTTCAGGCGCTTCATGCTGCCGCGCCACGACTGGTAGGATTGGTTGACCTGCTCGACGGTCATAACCCCTTTGGCGACCAACGCGGCTTGCTTCTTCAACTTGCGCCGCTGTCGCGTCACGGAGGAACGGCACGGGCGAACAACCACTTTTCCGCCCTCGCCATACGAAAACCTCTTCTTAAGGAACGTGAATCCGCGCGTGAGCTTCACAACGCGCGTCTTCTTGCGGTTGATGATGATTCCCAGATCGTCGCAGAGCGATTCGATGAGCGAAAACGCGTCCCAAAGCGTCTGCTTGTCAAGAGCGATGCAATAGCTATCGTCCATGTAGCGCCCGCTCGCCAAGATGCCCGGAAGGGACAGCATCAGATGGTCAACCGGAGACGGTAGGGCGACCGCTAGAATCTGATTCGGCTCGCTGCCAAGACCCAAGCCGCGCGCTCCGTGAGCGTCTATCTGGTCTGCCATGACGCGCTTAACCCGCTCATCGTCAATGGCGCGGTCGATAAGGCGCTTGCAAGCGTCGTGGTCGATGTTTGCGAAGTAGTCCGCGAAATCGACCTGCAAGATGTAGCCTTCCGTTCCGTGCTTTCGGTGGTGCTCGACAAGCTGGCGCTTCATCCGGCGAATCGCGTAGTCGGTTCCGCGCCCCTTGACGTTCGCGGCGCATCCTTCGGTGAGGGTAGGCCAGATCGCGGGAGCGAGGGCGTGACGGCTCAAAGACTTCTGTATCACGCGCTCCGAGAAGTGCACAGAGCAGATGTGGCGAAGCTTGCCGCGCTCGAACAAGTCGAACTCGATGAAGCCGCGCCGGAAGTCGGCGCCCGTGAGAAGGTCGCGGCGCGCCCTCATGATGTTTGGAACGACGCGCGCCATGTAGCGCTGCACGCTCGATTTCCAGCGAACGCCAGCGGCAGCGCCGTTGGCGGCATCGTATAGGTTATCGAGGTCGGCGACGGCTTCCAGCGTGCATCCCTCGATGCGCCTAGCCCGATTCTCCGCGCGCTTGGCATCGCGCCTTGCGCGTCGCGCAGCCCTGCGCTCTTCAGAGTTCATGAGGGCACCCCGCGCGGCTCACAACCGGCATCCAGCAGCCGCTTGACGGTTGACCATGAAACGCGGTCGGAAGCCGAGAACCGCGCCATGCAAGCAGCGAACGGCAACCGTCGCGGGGTGCATATTTACGGGCTTGCGCCCGACGGTCGCCCCTTCCTTCCTCAAATGCACGGCGCGCGGCGCTTATGGCCGCACGGTCTGGCAAGGCTTGGGAATCACGGCAGGGGGCGTATCCAGTCGTTCGTCGGGGCATTGTTGTTGGCATTGCCGTTGCTGTTGACATTGCACGCGTTGGACGAAGACCCGCCCATGACGGAGCGCAGCCACCAATTGACGCGATGATTTCCAAGGGACAACGCGCGACCATCTTACCCCTTCCCAATGAGCTTCACGCCCGCGCGAGCACCCTTTATCAGCTTTATGTCGCTCTCTATGCTCTCTGATATCGCTTCGAACCGCGCGACCTTCACCGGCAGATTCATAGCCATAAGGCATTGCAGGTCTTGGTATAGCTGCTGCAAGTCCGCTATCGCAAGCGTCATGTAATGCTTGCGCTCTTCGACGTTGCGAGCCGTGTTCGGGTAGAAGGCATCAGCCTTAACCAGATTGAACACCAAGCTTCGCGCCGTCTCCGCCATGGGGACGGCGAGGATGAAGCGATAAGACTTCGGCACCGCCGACGAAGCCACTAGACGCGTCACGTCGTTTCGAATCGAAACAGCAGTGTTGAAATACTCGAACGAGCTTAGGTTGCGGTTCCGCACATATACGCCGCTCAATTTTCAACATCCCCCCCCCTCCGTGATTTTTGAAAATTGCTTCGCCCGCGCTTCGCGCGGGGACGCAAAGGCGCATGCGCAAGGCATGCGCCAGACCAGTACCTAGTACGGCTGATTTTATCAGCCTAGGAGGAAGCACGGCAGGGGGCGCATCCAGTCGTTCGTCGGGGCATTGTTGCCGGCATAGCCGTTGCTGCTGACATAGCACGCGTTGGACGAAGACCCGCCCATGACGGAGCGCAGCCACCAATAGACGCGACCGCCCGCGATGCGGCTTGCGGTGTCAGTGAAGATGGGGAACTGGCTATCGAAGCCTACAGAGTAGCCCTTGCTTCCCCAGACCGGGCACCCGTAAACCTCCATCTCTGAGGGCGACCAAATCTTGCCCAAGTCTGCCCAGCTCCAACCGCTCGCTTCTGTGAGATTTCCCGAAGACGAATATCGCTCTTCGAGAAGCACGCGCTGCGAGAGAATGGCGCTCTGAAGCGCAGTCGGCAGCGCTGGCAGGAAGTCGTTGATTTCCCAGTCGTGCAGCTTCGAAACCAAGTAAGGGTGCTTTTCCTCGGCGGTACCGTTGTTGTCGTTCGTATCTCGCCACTGAAGGTAGCTGGTGTTTGATGCCTTGTCTCCGGTGACGCTCACGGGCGCGAGCGGCACCATGACGATATGGTGCCCCTTGGCGGTGTCGCCGCAGTTGTAATACTGGTCGATTGCTCCGATTCGGTAGCGCACCGTCTGCGCGGGGACGTTAGCGCCCGCCGTGATGGGCACGTCTATATAGTCGCCGATGCGCAGACCGGCGAAGTTGGCGTTTCGCGCGCGGTTGCGAAGCCACGTGTAAATGTCGGTGCTCCCGATCTCGTTTGCGAAGACCGAAGCGAGCGAGCGCCCAGCGTAAGAGTTTGTGTTGTGCTGTCGGTCGTATTCCTCGGCAGTCGTTACGGCGTTCGCCGTGTTGCGCGCAGAAGAATCCTTCAGATTGTAGGCGGTTCCGCCGATAGAGAACTTCGACAAGTCGGCCATTGCTTTTCTCCTTCCTTAGTTGAGCATCGCCGTCTCGCCGCTCACGGTCGCCTGAGCGACGGTTACGGTCTCGCTAGAAAGTGCGGTGCGTCTGTTGGTGGGCATGTACGCCGTTTCGCCAAGGACTATGTAGCCGTCCTGTAGCTCCACAAGCGCCGTCGCAAGCGTCGCGTTCTCTTCGCGCAGCTCTTGCACCTCGTCATCTGAGGGCGGCTCGATAGAAGCAATAGAGTTTGCGATGTTAAGCGCGTTCTGCGCAGCGGCGGTGGCATCCTCCGCCGCGCCGTTTGCCGCGCTGGCCGCGCTGTTTGCTGAGCTTACGGCTTGATTGCCACGGTCGATGAGGTCTTGCACGGCATCGTCCCAGTTCTGCGCGGGCTGCTGCCCGTCAAGAGCGCTGCGCAGGATTTCGATTGCGAAGCGCTCCGTCGAATAGGTCTTGCCGCTCTTCGTGATCGTGAAATAGGCTTCGTCGGTGTAGCCGGACACGCTGCAAAGCTTGGATTCGTCAACCGTGATCGTGGCGGCGTTACCGCTCACCGAGCACTGGCCGCGATAGTAGTTGCGCTTGTTCGGCAAAAGCACCACGAGCCATGCCGTAGCGCCCGAAAGCGCGAACTCAGCGCCGTTGTCGTAGATAAGCGCCTTGATGGTGGTTCCGCCATCGTCGCCCTGACCCACCTTGACGCAGGCTCCCGTTCCCTCCTTCGAGATATCGAGTTCGAGCGTTCGCGTGTTGCTCATTGCTCGCCGCCTTCCTCGACCGATATATTGCTTATTCCTTGAATGACAGTAAGCGCCTGAGAAACAAGTTCCGCAAGCCGCTGAACGGCGGCGTTTGTATCAATGACTGCTTCACGCAGCCCGTATTCCTGAGAAGGCTCGCTCATGACGGGCTTTTCATTGATTGGCTCGTTCATATTCATCAACTCCAAACCAGGTTTTCATGGAACTGCCCGTTTAGCCATCCGAAACCGTTGCTCCCACATCTGCACTGAACGCCGTCGCTGGTGATGCGCACGTAATGCGTTCTGTCAAACTGAATAACCACATCGTTAGCGTCAAAGAACAATCCTCGTTGGCCAAACCCACCGGCAAGCAGGTTCACGAACCAATCGCTTCCCGATCTCATTGAAAGGCGCTCGTTCGAGTTCGACATGAACCCGTCAACCTCGGGGGTTTCGAGCACGACATGCCTGTAGTACGTGCTCGCATCTAGAAACGCCTTATTAGACGTCTCGAAACCGACACCGTTTATAGTGCCGGACGGAGAATCGACAGCATGAATAGACGCGATGTTCAGATAGTTGTTATTTCTCGTGAAAAAGCTTGCTCCCGTGTAGTTGTCAGAGGTCGTGCCAACGTTTACGTACGTCCCAGAGTTACGCGTGGTTTCTATCCTGTCGGTCGATATGGTGTTCGCACGGATGTACTCGCCGTTGATGTAAATAAGGCCGTTTGACAGGTAGATTCCCTGTGTCTTGCCGTTGTTGGTCAGACGGTTGAAAACGTCTCTCTGCGTGAGCGATGCATCCAGATCGTCCGTTGACTGGTTGCCGGACGTGAGGGCACGAGCCAAAACGGGCGTTGTGTATGTCACTGTTCCGTCTGACCATGTTATAGCGCTCCGCGTCCAGTAGTAACGGCCTGAAACCCACGCGGGCTGGTAGTATTGCCAGCTACCGCCCGTCTGTGTGCTGCTGCTCGTGCTCAGATAGTATTGCTCGCGCACCTGAGACACGCCGATGCCGTCAGTATCGGCCATGCGCCGTGCTGATGTGTACTCTGTTGTTCCATCGGCGAGCGTGAGCTTTAGGCGCGTCCATAGGTACTGCCCCTGCTTCCAGTTCGCGTAGGTTGTCCACGTGGTCGGCGCTGTCGATGAGCTAGAAGAGTTTCCATATTGCACATCAACGGCGGTTACCGTCTTGCCCGCCGTGCCGTCCCCAACCGTGGCGTCGCCGGAAAGCGCGAACTCGCCGGTTGTCAAATCCCAGTAGTTCTTTCCCGCCTTGTCGGCGATGATGCCAGCGGTCAGCAGGTCGGCGTCGAGAACGCCTGTGTCGATATAGGTTCCGTTGATGTAAACCTTGCCGTCCTTCAGGTAGATACCCTGAACCTGACCGTTGTTCGTGAGACGGTCGAAGATGCTCTTCTGACCGAGGGATTCGTTGAGAGCGTCAACGTAGAATTGCGCCTGCTTCTTTGCGTCGGTTCCTGCCGATGCAGCCTGCTCCGATGCGTACTTCTTCGCTTCTTCCAAGCGTTTAGCGTCCGCCTGCTCAGCCGCTTCGACAGCAGCCTTCTGCGCTTCGCTCGCGGCATCGCTCGCGATTTGATCCACCGTCTCGCCATCAACTGTCGCCGAAGCGGAAAGCGCGAACTCGCCGTTGGTCAAATCCCAGTAGTTGTTTCCCTTCTCGTCGGTGAGCAGACCGGCGCGCACGCGGTCGGCCTTCATGGTGCCAGCGTTGATAACATCGGCAGTCACCATGCCGCCCGTGAAGAACGTTCGCCAATCCCATTGACCGTCTGACGTAAGGCCAGCGGCCAACCGCTGACCGCGCCCGTTGACGTTGATAGCCCACATGTCGGCGGTAGCCTTGACCGGCAAACCCGTTTCGGGGTTCAGCGGTACGTTGCTCCAGATCTCGCCAAGCTCGAACGTCTCGACATGGTAGGTGCCAACCGCGTTGAACTGAGCGTTGAGCGCTTGCTGAAGCTGAATGAGCCACGATACCGACGTGCCAGCCGCCGCGTCGTAGAGCGCGTTTTGCTTGCTGTTGCTCTTAAGCGCGTTGTTAACACTCGCCCACATGTCGGCCATCGTGTCCGTAAGCGTGCCGAACGTAACGGTAGCATCGCCGGTGAGCAAGTCGCGCTCAATCTGAGACACGCGGCCATGAAGGCGCACGCCCTCGGCAGAAAATCCCTTGTCGATGATCGCCACGTCATCGCCAACGCCCACGCCCTCCCACGAGCGCCCGAACGCGTATAGGTCGATAACGGAAGCGGTGTAGGTTACTTTCGGCTCCTTCACCTGCTCTAGGTAGTCTTGCGTTTCCCGCAAGAGCTGCGCCGCGTCCTCGCACTGCTCGTTGACGTAGGCCGCTACTGCGGGCAGAATGCCGCCCTCGCCGTCAGGGTGCCCCCAAACGGCGGTGGCTTCGGCATCCTCCACGTAGTCTTTTCCGTCGTTGATATCGCCGAAGGTAAGGCGGCGACCGTAGCCGCCGCCCTCAGTCTCAACGCCTTTGCCGTAGCCGTAAACGCGCGTCTTCGGGTTGTCGCTCGCAACCGAGCGCTTGACGGAAACGAGGTCTTTAGTCCATGTGAACCGCTTAGCGCTGCTCTGGTTGCCGCGCTTCGCGCGCACGCCAACGCGACGGCTAACGATGCTCGAGCCGTCGTGGACGATGAGCGTTTCAAGCTCGCCGCCCCACGTCTCGATGATTCCGGCCAAGCCCTCGCGCACGCTCTCATGGTAGAAGGTGCGCGAAGCGCTGCCGCCCTGATCGCACGTGCCAACCTCCCAGCGCGTGTCTGCGAGAATGGACGTGAGGGCTACCGACACTCCGCCAGAAGGCCGCTTATCGTCCAACCAGTCGTCCCACGTCTCGTTAACCGAGTTGATGCAAACGGCTTGCGTCTCTGGCGCGCCGTCATCGTCGTGTACGCGGTCGATGGTGTCCACGATGTGTTCGTGGCACACGCTATGAAGGTCAATCCAAACTACGCGGTCGCCCTTCACGAGGTCTTCGGAGCACGTGATCTTCAGCTCGTCCGTCCCGTCAAGAGCGTCCGTGTGCGTTGCTTCGCTTACCGTGAGCCTGCCTAGGTTGTCGCCCCACCTGCTGAACCGGGTGAAGCCTATTCGTCTGATTAAAGCCATCTCTCCACCCACTCAAGAATCGCTGTGCCGTTGGTGATGTTCAGGTGGCAGCGCCCGTTTATCTCGAAGTAATCCGAGTCAATCGTTACCGGTGCGGTCTGGTTGTTGACCGTTGCTCGCTCGGTCGCCATGTCAAGCCGTATGGTGCTCGAAGACGTGAGCGCGGTGTTGATAGCCACGAACTCGCCGGTATCGACGTTCTTAATCCGCCACGTGCTTCCAGCGGCGGGCTTCGCCGTTACCTTCAGATGTGCGGGTCGGTTTCCTCCGGCGTTGACGTAGACGTTGCCCGCCAAAACCTCCATGCGGCGCTTCTGGCCGTAATAGTCGGGGTCGCCGATGTGGAACGTAACGGTGGTTGTCGGGCAATCGTCCGTGATCTCGTCTAGGTCGGTGCTTCCGCTCACGATTGCGAGCAGGTAGCGCGTCGGGTCATCGGGAAGGTAGAGCGGCGCGGGTTCGTCAGTCCAGAGAGCCGCCGCGAGCCTGTGCCGCATCTCCGCGACCTCGCGGCGGTCTTCAGTCCTAAGCCAAATCTCAACGGGAAGGTCGTAGCCGCCACGGTAGGCGCTCTTGAAGACCTCGCCGTGCCGCCCCGGCACGCTCTCGAACGTCGCGTTGACGGTCGCCATGATGGGGCGGCGCACCTTGCAGTAGACCAGCTTCGACAGGTCGGTGCCGTTGAATATGATTCGGTCGTGCTGGTTCCTAGTCCGTCTAAGTTGCAACTGGCACCCCCCTTTGCTTCAGCTTGCTTGCAATGCCAGCGCCGATCTGCTGGCCTGTCTCGTATGCGTCCACGCCATCACGAATCTGTGCGTTAAGCTCGACGCTCACGGTTACGACCTGAGTTGGCGGCTGCTTCCCGAAAGCCCCGATCTGCGTCAGCGCATCGGCCATGAGGTCTGACAGTCGGTCAATGGGAAGAACTGCCTCCCGTCCCGCTTCGCCAACGCCGATGATCGACGGCGCGTCGAAGATTCCGCCTTTCGCGTACCAGCTCACGCTGACGCTAGGCAGCTTGATTGGCCCGAAGTCGTTCCAGCTCACGTTGAAGTGCGGCATCTTCGGCTTCGGGATGCTGATTCGAATACCGCTGAACGCGTTCATGATCTTTCCCGGAATGCCGGAAATCGCGTTCCACGCGCTTTCAATCGGGTTCTCGATGAAGCCCCTGATGCCGTCGAACACGCCCTGAACCTTCGAGCCAAGGCCGGGGAACCCCAGTTTGTCGCCGATGCGGTCTGCGATGCTAACCGCCGTGCTCTCGGCAGCGTCAAGCTTCGAGCCGATGTTGTCCTTGATGGCGTTGAAGGCGTTTGCCGCTTGGCTCTTCGCCGTCTCCCAATCGCCGTTCATCGCGGCTTGCAGAGCACCAGCCGCCGAGCTGCCAACGGTCTTCGCGGTGTTCATGTCGTTCTGTACCGTGGAAGCGATTTGCCCGAAGGCCGAATCGGTGTTGCCGGTTAGGTTGTTCCACCCGTTAGACACGGTATCGACCGCGCCTTGCGCGAGGTTCCCGACGTTGGTTTTCAGATCGTTCCAAGCGTTCGAAGCTCCGGTTTTGATGTTCTCCCAAGTGTCGGAAGCCCCTTGCTTCAGCTGTTCCCACTTCTCGCCAACGCCGGTGCAGAAATCCGAAACGCCAGTGCTGACCTGCTCCCAGATTCCGCCCCAGAACTCAGGAACGCCCGCGAAGAAATCCTGCACGCCTTGCCACTTCTCCGAAATCCAGCCGGTGAAGTCAGACCACATCTGCTTGCCCGTCTCGGTCTGAGTGAAGAACCACGTAAGGCCACCCACGGCGGCTGACACGGCGGCAACGCCAAGGCCGATAGGATGGGCGGCGATAAGCCCGGTGAAGCCCGTCCAGCCGCTAGAAAGCGTGCCGGTGAGCATGGTTCCCAGACCGCCCGCCTTGCTGACGATGTTTGAGAACCCGGTACCTATCTTGCTCAGAAAGCCCGTATCTCCCATGAGCTTCTTAGCGCCGCCCCAAAGCTCGCCAGCGGTCTTGAAGGCGCTTCCCACGCCCTCCGCCGCTTCCATCGTCTTACCAATGGCGGTAGTCACGCCGCCGAAGGCGACCGCGCCGAGCGCGAGGTTGTTAACAAGCGTCTGCTGCTCTGGCGACAGGCTCTTGTACCAGCCCGTGACGGTTTCGAGCGCGGGCGCGAGCGTGTTAAGAAGGCTTGTCCCGATCTCGGTTACGGCGGTCTTGACTGGCATTGCCGCTTCGCCGAGTTCCTGCATGCTCTGGTTCATCTCGTTCTGCGCGTCGCGCGAAGCGAGAAGGTCTTTGTTCGTCTCTTGGTACTGCCGCCCAGCGTCGGCGTAAAGCCCGGTGAGCGTCTCGGTGATGAGCTGCGACCGCTCCTGCTCGCTTCCGCACGCGGCAAGCGCGGCATTGAAGGCATCTTCTTTCGTCTGGCCTTCTGCGACGGCCTGATTGAAGGCGGCCTGAGCCGAAGAGTGCCCGGAAAGCGCCGCGCTCCACTGCTCGGCTGATGCCGTAGACCAGTTGAGAGCGTCGGCAAGACCGCCTGTGACGGTTCCCGTGTGCGCCGTCTCCTGCGCGGCTTCCGCAAGGTTTTCGAGCGGCAGCGCGTCGCCGAACGTCGCGTATGCGCCCGCAGCAATGTCAGTCCACTGCTGAAGATCCTGCTGGTTGGTGGTAAGGCGCGCTAGGTTCTGGCTCGCTTCCGTCGCCGTGTCGCTCTGCCCAAGGATGCGGTAGAACATCGCGTAGGTCGATGAAGCCTGTTCGGCAGTGCCGCCAGCGCTCACCCAAGCGGTTTCCAACTGCCCGCTCTGCTGTATGGCTTCCTCTTGGCTAGATGCAAGGCCGGTAAGTGCACCGGCAGCGCCGATGATGCCGCCAGACAATGCCGTTCCTGCGCTCGACACCTTGGAACCGGCGTTTGAAATCTTGTCGGCGTTGTCCTCGATGGTCTGGCCGAGCTTGCCAAGAGCCGTCTTCGAGCCTTCGGCCTGTCGCGCGGTGTCCGCAAGCTCTGTGCCGTAGCTGTCAAGCTGGCGCTCGCACTGCATGATCGCGCGCTTCAGGCTGTCGTACTGCCGTTCTTCCTGAGCCGTGAGCTTCGCGCCGCTCTGCTTCTTGCTCTCCAACTGAGCGAGCGCTTGCTTGTAAACGTCAAGCTTCTGCTTCGTCTCGTCGTATGCCGAGTTGAGCGCCTTTACCTTCTGCTCTAGCAGCTCGGTGTTGCCGGGGTCGAACTTCAGCGCCTTGTTGATATCGCGCAAGTCGCTTTGGGTGTTGCGCGATTCCTGCTGAACCTTCTTCAGGGCGCTTTGAAGCTCGGTCGTATCCCCGCCGAACTTGATAACAAGACCCTTGTAGGAAACAGCCACGTAATCACCCCTCTTCGTTTGTCAAAGTGCCCATGAGTGCTTGAAGCAGCGCGCCCGCGCGGGTGCGCTGCCGTCAAGAACTCACTTCATGTCACGTCATGACCAGAACGCGGCTTCGGCTTTGCACGCCTTCTCGTCCTCGTCGTAGTGCTCCGCAGCGTCGGCGTAGAACGCGTTGATCTCAAACAGGTCTTGCACCTGCCGGTAGCTCATCATATGAAGGTCTGATAGCGTCAGGCCGCATTGCTGGCAGTTGTAGATGTATCGCGCGTCGCACGCGTCGCTAAGCTCGCTTGGCAGCGGTGGCGCCTTCCTCTTCGGCGGGCGCGGCTTCCACGTCCTCGGTCGCCGAAGGAAAAAAGTTGTCCTCGACAATGCGCATCACGTCGGAAGCCCAACCGTCCTTGCGCTCCAAGTTGTACGCGTCCAACGGGAAGGACGAAACCCACTCATCGAATCCGGTATCGAACTTCGGCGTTGCGGTCTTGATGCACGCGTAGAAGATTTCGAGCAGCGGGACGATAGCGGGCACGTCGCTAGTCATGAGAGAACCGGCGATCTTAGAAACCGCGTCCGCTATGTCCTTCGGGCGCTTCCTTCCGCCCTCGACAACCTCGTTGAAGCATCGAGAATAGGCAATCGGTGTGAACGCGTTGAAGGTCGCTTCGTAGCTCTTTTCGCCAACCTTGATAAGCATTCGCTACCTCCTAGACGGTCGGTTTGGTCTTGTGTGCCAGCTCGATATTGACCGCATCAAAGAAGGTGTCGTAATCGGCAAGGCCGGTGAAGCTGTCGTAGCCACTCGTGCGAATGTCGGTGGCGGGGATGGTGACGGGTCGCCACGTGAACGGGTAATCGAGCTGCGTAATCTCCGGCGTGTCCTGAACGGTGTTAAGCTCCTGCGTCGGCTTAGAGAGCTGGCACATGAGAAGGCAGCGGCGGCGACCGAGCACGTGCCCCGGCTGCTCGCACATGAAGGCGAACTTTTTAGGCGTTCGGTCTGCGCTCAGGATGGTTCGCCCGTCCTGCGCAATCTCGTAGCCCACGAGGTCTGCGATGAGCTGGCGAAGCTCTACCGTTCCCTCGGTGTCGTAGAAGCTCATGGTGCCGCTTCCGCCGTTGTCCTGCTGCTTGTCAAGCCAAGGCTCGTTGTCGGCGTAGCTAGTCGCCGTCTCAACGGTCGGCTCCATGCTGATAGCGACTGTGCCCGCGACGTGCACGGGGTCTTCGTAGGTAAGCGCGTCTTCGTCGGTGCAGATCGCGAAATGCGAGTTCTTCACGCCGAAGAATCCGTTTCGTGCCATTTGTTTTCTCCTAACTCTCGGCGACGTTCACGGTGAACGCCGCTTCGGTAAGCTCTTCTGAATCAATCTCTGTGATGCCAAGCGTGTAAGGGCACTCGGCGGCTTCGAGCGCGGCGCGTATGCGCTTCTCGGTCGCGTAGTCCCGGTGCCGCGTGTAGAGCGCGATATCGTAGGGCATCCACGATAGGTAGGTGTTGTTGTCGGCGTATGCCGCTTCGCTGTATCCCGCGACAAGGCAGATGAAGGGCGGTGCCGGTTCCTCGCCGTCCGCGAACTTCTGGTTTGCCCACGGGATGCCCAGAGACTCGAGCATGCCGCAAAGCTCCTTTAGCCCAATCATCGCCCGTCGCCCCCCATGTCCGCGAACTCACGCGCCACTTGGTCTGCAACCTCCCTGATAACGCCGTCACCGGGAACGTCGCCGTAATACTTTCCGGTTTGGTTCTTTATGGCATGTCCGTTTTCCAGAAGGTGCGTGAGTTGGTAAACGCGGTTGTGCACCGTGCATTCGGTGCCCGTCTCGTCGGTCGTAACGTCTGCCTTCCAGCCCTTCTTGTAAGCGCCGGTGCGAACCTTGCTCTTCTGCTTCAGCAGCTTCACGGCGCGCCTTCCGGCTTCATCCGAGTTCTCCGCGAGCGCGGAAACGTTATCGTCCACGCACTCTTTCATGCAGCTTCGGATGAAGCGCTCGATGCTCTGCTCACCCACGGTCGCCCACCACCTCTGAGAGCGTCAGGCGCACGAAGTCGGGGCTTGACCTATCCACGCGCGCGACCGTGAGCCGCGCTCCGTCGAACTCGACTAGCCGCTCACCTTCGTATGCGCTCTTGCGAATCTGCAATACGGCTTCGGGGTGTACGCCAGCGGCAGCGGCGGCGTAATAGGCCGCGTCGCCCATTGAGAAGACGTTGCAGGGCACCTTGCGCTTGGTTTCCTCCGTCTTCTGCACGCCGTATTCGTCCTTCTTGACGGCCTTAGCTATGAGCTGGCACGTGCCAGCCCACATGCTCATGACGCGCCCCCGAACTCCGAGCTTCCGCGCATCATGGTAAGCAGCTCTTCGAAGCTCTGAGCAAGGCGGTCGGCATCGGGGTTGTCCATGCCGAAGTTCGCCTTGCAGTAGACCTTCGCCGCAAGCCTTACGGTGCCGTTCGAATCGTCGGCGGCTACCTTCTCGGCAACGCCGCCCGCGCGCATCGCGGCGCGGGCGGCTTCGATGAGGTCTTCAATCTCAGCGTCAAAGTCGGTGCAATCGGCGGGAATCCTCAGCGCTTCGCGGCACGCGTCAAGCAGCTTCTGCTTCTCTGCCATGCGGAACCTCCTAACCCTTAACGGCGGTGCCGATGGTGAGCTGGCCGAAAGACTTTGGCACGGCAAGCCCGCCGTCAAAGAGCAGGTATCCGTCAAAGCAGCGCTTCTGCGTACCCGGCTCGACGTAGGGCGTAACGTCCACGCCGTCGAAGATGTTCCCACGGAACAGGTCGGGATAGCCCGCCTTGATGATACCGTCCGCCATCGAATCGTCGCGCTTGACGAGCTTGCCGAAGATATGCCCCTCAACGGCGGGGTCTTCGGTCTTCTCGTCCACGAAGTAAGAGCGCCCGTTGGCATCCTCGACCATAGCAATGTGGTTCCAGATGGTGTTGCCGTTGGCGTAGATAATGCAGCCCTTCGGCGCGGGGTTGCCGTAGGTGTAGAGCATGCCCAAAAGCTTGGTGATATCAGCCTTCTTCAGGGTGCCAGCGGTTGCGCAGTTAATCTTGTTGCCGGAATCCATGCCAAGCGTGGTGTCAACCGTCTTGGCGTGAACTCGCGCGTTGGCAGCGACGGCAAGGCGCGCGCCAGTCTCGTTGACGATGTACTGCTCAAAGCCGTTGATAGACTGAACCGCCATCTTGCGGCTCATCTTGACGGTCTTCTTGATCTCCTCACCCGTAAGGGTGATGGTGTCGAACTCGTTCTGCTCCTCATCGGTGGGCGCTGCGCCCTCATCGGTCTTCGCCGCGTCGCCAGCCGTGATGCCCTTATGGCGGATAAGCTCGAACTGATGCGGGAAGTTGTCCTTATGGATGTCGCCGTAGAGAACAGCCGTGTTGTCAATCAGCGTGAAAATCTGCGTCTGAAGCTCGACGGGGATAACCGCATCGGTGTTGCTGGTCAGATGCGTGAACGCGGTGCGGCGCTCGACAAGCGCGTTGTAAGCGTCGCGCTCAACCTGCGTGAAATCGGTACCCTCGATGAGCTGCACGCCGCTCCGGCGGGCAATGTCCTTCACCCAAGCGCGGCGGGCGGCGGCGTTGTAGTCGGTCGTGTCGCGCACCTGCGGCAGAGCGCCGCGAGCGCTCGCGGAAGTGCCCAGCGGCACGGCATCGACGCGGCGAGCGCTGCCGTTCTCGATAGCGGCGCGCGCGGCGGCGACGGTCGCGGCGTGGCTGTCGCGGCGCTGCGCTGCGGCGGCGTTTCGCTTCTCAATCTCGGCGGTAAGCGCGCTCATGCGCTCTGCGTCCTGCTCGCTCGGCTCAGCATCGGTGCCGTCATCGGCCTTGTACTTGTCAACAAGCCCCTGAAGCTCGTTAAGCAGGTCATCCATAGTCAGTTCGTCCATTGTCCTAAACCTTTCTGCTCTTGGCGATTGCCAGCGTCGCCCTCGCGATTGCAAGGGCACTCTTACGGCGCGCAAGCTCCTTGCGCGACTGCTCAATCACTCCGTTGAGCAGGTTTCTTGCTGAAATCTCCGTATTGGGGTCAGCCGGAAGGCTCACCGCCGACACGTCGAAAACCTTTTTGACGCGCGTAATAGTCGTGGTGTGCGTGTCCCGGTCGTATTCGTCAGCGCCCACGCTGAAAGCCCACGACATGCGCGTAATAAGGCCGTTAGTAATCTCTTCGTAAAGGTCGCGCGCGGCCTGAGATCCGCTAAGGTCTGCCGCGATGAAAAGCCCGTGCTTGTCAGGCTCGACAATGAGCGTGTTGTTGCTCATGCGCGCAAGCACCTTGCCCGCATGGTCGTACTGCATGATAACGTCGCTCATGTCCGCGCCGTCGAAAGCGCCGGGGTCGATGATCTCGCGATACTCGTTGCCGTCCCAGTCGGTGAAAAGCACGTATGGGTCGTTGAATGTCGATGCGTAGCCCTCGACGTAGTAATCGGTGTCAAAGCGCTTGTTCGCGCTTCCGTCAGCCGTCCGCACGTTGAGCGGCACGGCAAGGGAACGGTATTGCCGCTCACTCGGTTTCGCTGGCATCGTCTACCTCCTTGCTGGTTCCAACGCCGCTGCTCGCGTCGATAGCGGCTATGTTTGCGTTCGTCTCTGCGGCCTGCGCCGCCTGTTCCGCCGTGTGCTCGCTGATGAGCGCAAGGTCGATGTACTCGCCGCGTATGACGTGCCGCTCTCCGCCGTCGTAGTGCGCCGATTGGAAAACATCGGCAACCTGATTGCCGCACCAGATTCCACGGTCGAACAGCGCGACCGAGACGTTAAGCTTCGTCGTGTTGCTGGCGAACTCTAGTCGGTTCGCGCTGAACATGATTGAGTTTCCGTGCGCTATCTCGTCCGACGTGTACGTCATGGAGGTGATAACGAACCCGAGCTGGACAGCGAACGGCTCGATGCGTCCTTCGTAGTAGCTGTTGAAGGTGTCTTCGTCCGCGCAGTTTGTGACGATATCCTCATTGGAGCCGAAGAAGCGGTAAGCGCTCTTCTCGATTCGCTCCATCTGCGCCGCATCGACCGTGTAACTGTTCGGCGTTATCTGTTGCACGTCTGAAAACAGCTTGTCATATACGGCGATGCCGCCCGCGTTGTCTGCGGAAAGCTGAGCGTTGAACGCCTTGCGCGCCTTCTCTTGGTCGCCCGCGTTGCGGTTCTGGCTTAGTTTGCCGATGAACCGCACCGCCGCGCCCTGATTGATAGCCGACTGCTCGGCTTCGTTCTGCGCGTGCATCAGCTCCAACGTCGGCTGAAGAACGTTCGTGCCGTCGCCGAACAAATCGCTTTGGTACTGGTGGCGTGTCATAACGCCCACGCGCGACCACTCGACAAGCACGCTGTCGCCGGTCGGGAACGTGAGCATTAGCCAAAGCTCGCCGTCAACGTCGTATGCTTCGCACTGGCTCGGAAGAACGGGGTAGTAGCCCGTTATAGTGGTGCCGTCTCCCGTGTCTATCGGGATGATGAGCGCCGTGTCGTTCACCTGAAGAATCGTCCAGATGCGCTTGATAAACTGCGGGGTTGTCATCCACGGGTTAGGCTGCTGCCTGAGAGCGCGCGCCGCGACAGGCTGAGCAGAGCCCGAAACCTCGGGCTTCAGCTTGCTAGCGTGGTCTGCGCCGCTCTCGATGATGCTTCGCGTCAGCTCGGCTTCGTAAAGCCCACCCTGCCATGTTGTGAAGCTCGGCGCATAGGCCGTGAACGTGCTGAAGTAGCCGTTGACAGCTTGCATCTGCGGACGGTGGAACACCGCATCGAAGAGCGAGCGCACGAACGGTTGTGATCTGCTCAACTCTAACCTCCTATCATCGCGCGGTAATCGTCCGCAATGTTCTTCATCGCGATGAACGCGTCGCACTCAGCAGCCCACGCGTCTATGCGGTTGCGCGGGTCTTGGTTCTTCTTGTCCGGCTGAATGTTTCCGTTCACGTCGGTTCGAATGGCGACGTTCGAGCGGCACCATTCGGCAATCGGGTTGGCGTTGTCCACGATGCGCCCTTCCTTGTAGAGCGCTCGAAGCTCCTTCATCGGCATTGACAGCGTTTGCGCGCCCTGAATGACCTTTTGCAGGTTGTCAGCGCCGAAATAGTCTTCGTATGCTTCCACGGTTGGAACGTCTCGCATGTGCCACGGGTCGTAGCCGCACGCTACGGCATAGATGCCGTACTTGTCCTGCACCTCGGCCACCCAATCCAGAACGTCGCGCTTGTCCATGATGGGCGTTTCGCACGTCCGCATAAGCCCGCGCGCAATCCACGCGTCGTAAGGCACGCCGTCGCGCCCTCCGCGCCGCCCCTCGCGCTCGGCTTGCTCCAAGGCGCGAAGTGGTATCCACGCCATGTGGAGCGCGTAGATGTTCGGGTCGTTAGGCCGCTGCATGAGAAGGCACGCGGCGGTAAGGTCGGTTGTGTCCGCCGCATCAACTCCAAGAACGGCATAGGTGAAAGAGCCGTCGCCGGGGTCGAAGGTCGCTTCGTTATGGATTTCAGCCCACGTGAGCCAAGCTTGCGACTGGTTCTCTATCAGGTTGAAATCTTTAACTAGCAGCGTCGGAAGGTAAGTTGCATCGTCCTTCGCCTTCGAAACGTTCTGGCGAAGAGCCGAAAGCGATTTGATGGTGCCGAGACCGGGGTTCGCCTTTACCCAAGCGCCTTCGTCTTCCCATTCCTCGCGTTCGTCAAGCTCGAATATGAAGGCGATGAACCTCTCAGCCTTCTCGCCGGTGGCCTTGCCGTCAAGCCATTTGGTCGCATACTCGTACTGAGCATCGAAGATGCTATTGCGCACGAATCCGTTAGTCGTTATCTCCAACACGAGCGGCTGACGGCGTGCAGACGTGCCCTGCATCGTCAGGTCGTACAAATCGCGGTTCTTCATCGCGGCCAGCTCGTCAACGATAGCGCCGGAAATGTCCAATCCGTCAAGATGGTTCGTGTTGGCGCTCAGCGCGCGGATGCTCCCCATGTTCAGATCGCAGTAGAGGTCTGCAACGCGCTTGCGGATGTGCTTTGCGAGCCCGGGGCTTGTCTGAACCATGCGCCACGCGTTGTTGAATCCCTTTGCCGCCTGATCGTGGGCGGTGGCGACGTTGTATACCTCCGGCGCGCCCTCATCGTCGTTCACGAGCAGGTCAAGCTCTATCGCAGACGCAAGCGCGGTCTTTCCGTTCTTGCGCCCCATAATCCAGAGCACTTCGCGATATTGCCGCACGCCCTCAGCGTCAACGAACCCGAAAACGACCGACAGAATGGCGCGTTGGAAAAGCTCTAGCTTGAAATCGTGCCCTAAGCGCCCGGACGGTAGGCGGCAGAAGCTTTCGATGAACCGAACGTGCTTCTGCGCGAACTCTTCGCGGTAGTGGTACGGATAGAGCGGGTCGGTGTTGTCCATGTCGCGCAGGACATGGGCGGCAACCTGCTTCATCTTCTCGCACGCTATGATCTCGCCGCTCAGTATGCCGCCGAAGTATTCGCGTATCGCGCGCTCGCACGAGCCGCCCTTAGACTTCGCCCTAGCCGTACCGCGTTTCATTGATGAAGTCAATGAGCGCGTCGGCAGCGGCGGTGCCGTTCGGCATCATGTCGGTAAGCTGCTTCACGCCGCGCGAGAACGTGGTGAACAGCTTGTTGTATGCGCTGAAGCCGGGGTGCTCGCGCAGCCCGGTTTGCCCGCCGCCGTTGTCGTACTCGGTGAAGATATCTTCGTAGAGCAGATCGGCGCGGGCATCGTCAAGCTTGACCTTCAGAAACGCGAGGTTCGCTAGAAGCGGCATGACGGCTTTTCGCTTCTCGTCGGGAATAGCGCCCTTGGTGATCTCGCGAAGCTTCTTCAGCTCGCTCTCTACGCGCTTCTGCTTCGAAACCGGGCGCTTCGGCGGGCTGCTGCCCGCAACTCGCGGCGAAACCTTCGAAGTATTGCTTACTTTCGCCGTCATCGCAAGACCACCCCCTTTCGAAAATCCGGCGCGCGCATGAAATTACCTCCCGGCGTTGGTGCCCTAGGCACCGTCTGCGTTTTTCAGACCGGGGGGATTGTCACGCGGGTCTACCTGCGGTTTTGCGTTCGATTTCCCGCGCTTGCGCCGCGTTGTGTCGTGTTTGTGTGTCAGTCTGAAAGCGATATCAAGTTCCCGTCGCTGTCGAAAGCCAACCCTTGACGCGTTGAGCCTTGCCTTATCCAACCATGCACCTTCTTATGGCATCGGTCGCAAAGGCTAACGAGGTTGTCTAGGTTGGTCGCAACGTTCGGGTCGTTGACGTTCGCTGGTGTCAGCTCCGTGATGTGATGCACCATGACGGCGGGCGTGATCTCTCCTTGCTGCAAGCAGTGCTGGCAAAGGTGAGCGTCACGCGTCAGCGCCGCGTCTCTGGCGTGTTCCCAGTCGGCGGATGAGTAGAAGGCGCGCGAGAAGTCCTTAGCCATCGCGCACCCCCTAAGCTGTCACGGCATGAAAAAGGCCACGAGCGCGATTGCCCGTGGCCTTGACCTAATCCACCGTACCGAACTTTAGCATAAGTAGGAAAGTGAACACAAGTGGCGTTTATCAGGCGTTCTTCACGTGCGCCCATCCTACCTTGTCTATATACACAAAACCTGCATTGCAAAGCTCATGGCACCACTGCTGAGAGCACTGCATGATATCGGCGATTTCAGGCCACGGTTGAGCTTGCAGGTATCCCATGCAGATTGCGTCTGCGTACCGCGTGCCCTTCAGCTTCGCAAGCCCTCCGCGCCCGTCCTTGCCGTAGAGCACTTCGCAGGCTTCGTCTAGCGCTTCCTCTTCGGCGGCTATGCGCTTCTCTAGCCGCCCCTCGAAGTCGATGCGCCTCGCGACGGAATCCATCGGGTCTGCCGCGTACCCGCTGCCGCCACCAGCATGATAGCTCTGCGCCTTGGCTCCCTCACGCGCCCTCATGCGTTCGAGCATTTCCCGCGCCCTGTCGGTCTTCACCACCTCGGCACGGATACCCTCGAAATACTCCTTGGCCTTCAACGTTGCTTCACCTACTCAACGCCCGTTGAACCGAAGCCGCCAGCGCCGCGCTCGGTGTCGCTCAGCTCATCGACCGGCACGAGATCGCACGGCACATAGGGCATAACGACAAGCTGGCAGACGCGCGTACCCGCTTCGAGCGTCACCGTCTCATAGCTCTGATTGATGAGCGCCGCGCACACCTCGCCGCGATAGCCGCTGTCGATAACGCCAACGCTATTCGAAAGCGTGATGCCCTGCTTCGCCGCAAGGCCGCTGCGCGGGAACACCAGCCCCACACAACCGCTCGGAATCTCGACGGCAAGGCCACAACCGACAACGCACTTCTGCATCGGTTCGAGCTTGACAGTCTCGGTAATGCGAAGGTCAAGCCCAGCATCGCCCTCATGCGCATATCGCGGCATCTCGATTCCCTCATTGACCTTCTTAGCGCGAAGCTTCCTGCCAATCATTAGCGCACCCCCAGAACATGACGCGTGACGCGCACGCTTCCAGCCTTAACCCACTTGCCGCCGTAAGTCTGACCCTTCGGACGGATAACAACCTTGTTTCGGTGGCTCATCGCGACGACCTGATATTCGCTGCCCTCATGCTCCACCGTGTCGTTGAGAAAAACGAGCTTACCCGCCGAATCTACCGGGAACGAAGCGGCACTGGCGTATGCCGCGACCTCCGGCACGAGCACGACATAAACGGGCTGCTTGATCTCTGCGCCCTTCTTCTTGATTCCGAACATCCTTCTCCCCCTAAAACGGTACGTCATCGTCGTAAAGGTCTGGCGCTGCCGGTTGCACTGGCGCAACGGGCGACGGGTCGCCGGTAGCCATCGCAAGACCGGGCGCGGCTGCGTTGGCTGGTGCCGGTGATTGCGCGTCGCGCTTGTACTGCATAAGCTCCACGTCATCAACGCGAACTTCCCAGCGCTTGATGCTCTGGCCGTCCTTCTGATAGCTGCGCGTGTGGATGTGACCAATAAGCGAAATCTTGGTGCCCTTGCGAAGCCACGGCGCGAGCGCTTCAGCGCGCTTTCCGAACATGACGCAATCAGGCCAGTTGGTATATTCGCCCCATGTGCCGTCGCCGTTCGGCGTGCGCTCGTTGACAGCAAGCGAGAACGAAACGACGGGGTTTCCGCTCTTCGTATAGCGCAGCTCGGCATCTGCGCCGAGATTGCCCGACAGCGTGATCTTGTTAAGACTCATCGTTATCCTCGCCCTTCCTCGTTATGAACACGTCGATGTTTCTTGGGATAACCGAAAAGTTATGCAAGTTCCTTATCGCGTGGAGAATGTCGGTGAGCCGACAAGCAATGCACGTCAAACACGCAAGCATAGCAACAGTAAAAATGAAACTGATGATGTACTCGACACTATCAGCGTTCATGCGAACACCTCCATGAGCGCCGCGCGCTGGTTAGCGCCAAGGCCGCGAAGGGGGCGCGATTCGGAAATGTGAAGCTTGCGCATGGTCTGCTGCGTGCGGGCGAAACCGTAGCCCGGTGCCGCCTTGATGAGCGTAAAGACCTTCATTCGCGCCACGGTGTCATCAGTGCAAGCCATGTTGAGCACGTCGGGCACGCCGTAAGAGCCATCGGCAACGCCCTTCAAGATCGCGTGGCGGCGCTGTCGTGCGGCCTTCGCCTTTTCGAGGTTTTCGCGGCGCTGCTCAGTTGTCAGATTCGGAATCATCTTCGTAACCTTCCTTCTCGTAAGTGATGTATTCGGTGCCGTGCGTCAGCTTGACGGGCGGCGTGTAGTCCTTCAGGGCATCGTCAACGCTTCGCGTCATGAGCTTGCGTTTGAGCCGTGCCCAGTCATCGTCGTTAAGCTCAACGGTCTTCATCGCACCTCATTTCTTCGTGACGCGGTAGGTGCCCGAGAGCCGAACGCTTTTGAGCGTGCTTAGCACGTGCTCGGCGCACTCCTTTCCTACGATGGTCAGCGTTTGGGCGGGAATAGTGATCTCGTAGACCGTCTTCGCTTCCTGCTTCTCGCGCTCCCACATCTTCTGCAAGGCCGCATGCGTCTTCTCTAACGTCTTCTGCATCTCTCGGCTCAACTTCACTTCTCTTGGGCTGAAATCGACCTCTTGCGGCTCCACTGGCGCCCTCCCTTCTCACGACTGCCTGATAATTACTTCTTATCTGGCACGGGCGGTTCTAACCCGTACCGAAAGCGGCGGTTTATCTCGCGTTTCGTCCTCGGTCGCCGCGATGCCCGAAAACGGCGTTTTGGTTCACCTTTGGCACACCTCCTAACCCGCCGCGCGGCGCTTCGCTTCGCTGAAGAGCTGAGCCGCCGCCGCGTCGCGTCCGGGCATCAGGTGGCCGTAGA
The DNA here is from genome assembly GCF_964239575.1 of Collinsella aerofaciens ATCC 25986. Classification (GTDB taxonomy): domain Bacteria; phylum Actinomycetota; class Coriobacteriia; order Coriobacteriales; family Coriobacteriaceae; genus Collinsella; species Collinsella aerofaciens_BQ. The sequence goes on along the minus strand of NZ_CAXSQQ010000001.1, from coordinate 291,433 downwards.
TTCGAAGCGTCGTTGCTTCGTCCGCGTGCCCCATGCGCTCAGATAGCGTCTTCAGGTCGCAGCCGTTGGCGATGAGCCATGAAGCGTGCGTGTGACGCAAGCTGTGAAACGTGATCTCTCGCGGTAGTCCGCACGCGTCGCGTATGCGTCTGAAAGCCCGTGAAATCGTCGTTGGGCGCATATATGAGCCGTCTAGCGTCACCAGTGGGCAATCTGCGCCCAAACGTCCCAGAACGGCGCTCTGAAGCTTCGTGAAGGCATCAATGACCGCGATATCGTCTTGCGTAAGCGCGACGTTGCGGCACTTGCGGCCTTTGGTGACGTTTCGGCGATAGGGCTTCTTGCCCTTGCCCTCAATGACGTTTCCGCCGACGTGGACGTAAGACAAGACGCGCTTAACGTCGATGCGCTGCACCGCGCACACCTCGCCAACGCGCATGCCGGTAACGAGCGACAGCCACGAAGCGAAGGCGTAGACGGCGGCGCGGTAATCGGCCTTCGTCTTGATCTCCTTGCTAAGCGCACCCTCTAGCTTCTCGTTGAAGCCCTCGAAATCCCATTCGGTGAGCGCTGAAGCTTCGTGCCGTACCGGCGACGGTTTGGCGACGTACACCAGCGGGTTAGCGTCGCAAATACCAGCGTCTACGAAGTGGTTATAAGCTCCGCGCAAGAAGTTGTGGACGTTGATAACGCTATTGCGGCAAAGACCTTGCCCGCCTTCGTCCTTAGCCATGAGCAAGCGTTGCTCAAAGCGGTTGAAGTCCATCACGCCAAGATCGTGCGCGTTTGCGGTCTTCAGGTAACGTGCGACGTAGCGGCAGAACAGCCGATAGCTCTTAATGCTGTTCGGGCTTGCGCCGTTGCGCTCGCGCAGTTGCACGTAGTCTTCGAGCAAATCGGTCAAGCGGGCGCTTCTAACCGTTCCGTCAGCCGTCACGTAAGCCGCCCACGTCTCAGCAAGGGCTTGCGCTTCCTCTTCGGTAGCCGCATTCGGAAACCGCTTATAAGGGCGAATTGCCTTGCCGTCGATGCTGCGTCCAAGGTACAAACGGCACTCGAAAACGCCATCCGCACCGCGCTTGACCTTAACGCCCATCATGACCACTCGCAGTTTTCACGAATCCGCGAAGGGCAGTTATCGTCGTGGCAGTCCGCGCAATCCAACGGCTCTTTCCTGATGTTGAACTCAACGATTCGGTACTTCAGAGAAAATCGGATGAGCAGCAGCAGGGCATGAGCAAGCGAGTTGGTAAATTGGCCGTTCCAGAACGGGCAAAGTCCGCTCATCGCACCGCGAACCTCATACTTGCCACCCATGCTAATTACCGGCCTTCTTGAAGGCTCGAAGCACGCAGACCGTCGCAAAGACGATGAAGAGGGCGTAGGCGAGAAGCCCGAACCCAACTCCGAAGAAAACTCCAACGGCGACGCTAGCCACGATAGACAGGACGGAGAACAGCACGACTGCCAAACAACCGTAAACACCGCGCTCGGTGATCTTGCTTTCGTCCATTACTGCTCACCGCCTTCAATCTCGTTGCGAGCTATGGCGGCGTTAGCCCACATGATGCACTCTTCGAGCTTCGTAAAAGCAAGCGATTTCTCGCGGCTTTCCGGGCATTCGCCTTGAATGGTCACGGCAAGCCCTCGCGCGGTGCTGCGCAAAAGCTCGAATCTCGCGGGCTGGTCGCCGTGCGGGGCGTGGTAGGTGAAATTGCGCGTAATGGTCTTCGTATTCACGTGTTACCTCCTAAAACGAAACCGATATGAGCGCTAGGAACACAAGAAACAGGGCGATTGCCAGAAGCGATTGATAAGCCCAGTAGCAGACGCACCAGAAGGCGGCCATAGTCGCTACGGTGGCAATCGCGCAAAGAACTATCTGGTAACGCTTCACTTCTTGCCTTCAATCTCGGCAATCAGGTAGTCAAGGCACTGCTTGCACTTCTGCAAGTCCTGAACACCGCCCTTGCGCCGCCAGCGCCAGATGTACTTGAAGGCTTCCGCCCACCAGTGGGCGGCGATGGGCGGCAAGGCGTACTGATCGCCGCTCATCATTGAGCGCATAGCGTCCATGCACTCAATCTGACCGTCGCCCGCGTAATGGTCGGGATGCTCGACGGCGTTTCCCTGCGAAAGCTCCGCAAGGCTCTTGGCGTTTTTCGTCTCAATCATCGGTAGACAACTCCAATCATCCATTCGCAAACCCACCTGTAGAACGCCCGTAGAAATGGCTGAACGTTCGTGTCATCAGCCCAACCGGCAATGCCAATGAACCCGTCTTCGTTGAACGAGATTGCTTCGCGCCCTTGGAAGTAGAAGCCGCTCACGCGCAGGAAGGCGCTCTTGATGCCCACGCCGTCTTCGGCGAGGTTGATTTGCGGCTGGTACTTCTTGCGGTACGCCGGGCGCATTTCCATGTGGTGCCCGTCGCGCTCGTGCCGCGCGTACTCGATTGCAAGGAATCCTTCGAGCGCTCGAATGTCGTTCCAAGCAATCAGCTCGTATGAGAGCTTGCTTGCGAACAGCTCACGCGCAGCGTCTCGTGTTGTCGGTGCCATCATGCTTTCACCCCCAATTCGCCTGATTGTGGAAAACTCTGTTGAAAAGCTGTGTAAAACCGCTCTGCTGTCGCACGAATGAGCCGCACAAAACAAGGCCGCAAAGAGAAGAAGCAAGAGAAGAAACCTTGCTTGATAGGTTGACCAACAAGCACGTTCGGCGGGTTTTGGTTTTGGTTCAAGGAACCAAAACCCGCCTTATCTTGTTTTGTTTTGTTTTGTTTTATGGTTAGGCGACCATTTGCGAGTGGGTTTAGCCAACCTAAAACCAGCGGTTTTGCATTGGGTTTACAAGTCATGTCTTTACACCTCCTGACCTGCTGAATCGTTGTTCTTTGCGTTTTTGCGCGGCCTTCCGCCCTTGCGCCCGTTTGCGCGTTGGCGACCGAAATAAAGCGCGTTTTTGAGCATCCGAAAGTTCGTCAAGAAGCCGTCAGGATCGCGTTCGAGAAGCCCGATATCCAACAGCTCAGAGACGAAGGATTTGCAATCCTCAATCGCCATGAACTCATCGAACGCGCCGGATTGCCCGAAGCCGAGAACGCCCGCGAGAATAAGCGCGTCTTCCTCCGTCTCGAATGCGATGCGGTGCCCTTTGGTCGCCGCCAGATACTCGCAGAGCCGCCACCAGCGCCCGTATCCGTCATATCCCCGGCGATGTATGAGCCTTTGGCACTTAACGTCCTGAGAAGCGTTTGAATCGTGCGAGAAGAAGGCCATAGGCTCTTGCGCGGCGGTCGTTTCCTCCCTTGTAGGCACGTTGTCACCCCCTAACCGTCTTCCTCGTCGCCGAACTCGCACGCCTTGCCGCTTTGGTGCCATCCGCTCCATACGCAGCGCCCTATCTCCCGGCAGTTCGTCCAAATGTCGCGCCCGCGAAACGTGCAGCAGGTCTTGCCCTTCCAGCGCAGCGTTTCGAACTCACATGCTTCGGGGTCTGGCATCGGCGGTTCGCCGAAATCGAGCGGCAACGCTTCCTGCGCGCTATTCCGTCTCATCGCTCGAAATGTCATAGGCGATAGAGCTGCCAACGTAGGTGAGCAGCTTTTGCATGTTCTTAACGGCGCTAGGCTCAGGCTTCGCGTCCTCTTCAAGCAGCGTGTCAACCCATGCAAGGGTTCCGCGAATGATCGCGAGCGTTGAGGGCATGTCGATATCGAGCGCTTCGCCGGTCTTCTGGTTAAGGAGCGTCATGCTCCCGTTCAGCGCGAACGTCGATGCGCCGACCTTGGCGATGGTGCCGGTGATTTCCTTACGCTTCATCTTTCTTCTCCTTGTCGAACATGGACGTTCTAAGCTCGATGCGCATTTCCGGGTGCCGCTCTAGCAGCCATCGCGCGAGCAAAGAACTGTCGCTGTTGTTGATTCCGTAGGTGTGTTCGTTGCCCTGATCGTCAACGAATGGAACGCCAACGAGCTTCACGGTGCCTTCGTAGCGCTGCTTCTCGATGAGATACTTAGTTGAGACGCGAAGCCCGCGAGCGTCGATTGCGGGCGCCGTAAGCTCGATTTCGCGCAGCGCCTTCGGGTTCTTCTCGCACCACTCCTTGAACAGGTAGCGCCTATCGGCGACCTTTAGCGGCATCGAGTAGACGCGCTGGCGCTCATCGCGCATGACGGCTTCGAGCGGTCGCGTGTAGTTATCGGTGTCCATGCGGGCACCTCGCTTCGCGGCTCATGACGCGTCGCAATGCTGCTTCCGCTTCCGCCCTGCTCGCCGAGGGCGCTACCGGTAGCATCTGACGGCGATACACGGTGCCGATGCCCCGGTTTTCGGGCGTGCTCGCGTCTTCCTCTATGCGCGCCATCCAGAAGCCCGCATTGTCGCGGTAGACTTCGGCCTTCATGACCACATCACGCGCCAGAGAGCGCGCCCAACCACGACGTAGAGCGGAACGAGAAGCCACCAGCCCACGCTTTCGCATAGCCAGAGCAGCGCGTTGCATGCAAGCGCCGGGATGATTCCCGACATGGTGAGAGCCGCAAGCGCATACAATCCCCAGCGCTGCCAGCGCGGCATGCGCGCTATACTGTCTTCTGTCAATTGCGGCCTGCAATTTGACGCGCCCGTTCGAAGTTGCCGCTTCGGGCGGGCATCTTTCTTCGCAGCCATTCGCGCGTTTTCGCAACGGCGCATCTGCACCACTGGCGCTGCGCAGCGCTTAGGCCGCACGGTTTGGGCATTCGTAATACCACCTCCAAAACCAAAGGTTTTCTTATCGGTTTTCACGTTTCGAAACCTCCGCTTTAGTTGCTCGAAAGAGCGACGATGCCCAAAAGCTCATCGGCGGTACACTCATAGAGTTTGCAAAGCTCTATGAGCATGGGCGCTGTCGGCGAAGTCTTGCCCGTCTCCCAATTGCTAAGCGTCGTGATGGAAACGCCAAGAAGAGTCGCGGCCTTCTGAGCCGTAAGACCTTTCCGCTCGCGCGCTGCCTTATAGTTCTCGCTCATTGTTCACCTCCAATCATCCGAAAGAGAGATGAAATAAACCATACGGCTTATTTCGGGGCAAGCAAAAGAGTAAGCCGTTTGGTCTAGCGTGTCAACAATAATTTGTATACAATTATCCGAGACGGTTACGTTTGATAGGGGTTGCTATGGATAGCACCGAAACAAAGAAGCTCATTGGCGCTCGAATTGCCATCGCACGCAAGGCTAATGGCTTCAACCAAGATCAGCTTGCAGAAGCGGTCGGCGTTCATAAGCAGACGATTTCTAGATGGGAAAGCGGGAAGCGCGCACCCAACGGCGAAGAAGTCAGGCTAATTGTTGAGACCCTGAATTGCTCTGCTGACTTCATCCTTGGCTTGACGGATACGCTAAAGATTGGTGGCGGAAATGACTAGAAAAGAGAAATTACAAGCGATTGACCCAAAGAAGGTAATCGTTTTTGATACCGAGACAACCGGCTTGAACATCGGCGGTTCTCGCCGCGATGAAATACTGTCCCTTGCTGTCATGAATCTTGAGGGTGACGTTCTGTTTTGCGACCTATTGAAGCCATCAGATCGCAAAAGGCGGCCTAAAGCAGAAAGCATAAACGGAATAACCCCGTCTATGGTGAAGGACAAGCAGACGATTATAGAAAGGCGTTCGGAAATTGAACCGATTTTCAAGAGCGCTAAGCTATACGTCGCATACAATGCCGATTTCGACCTAGGATTTCTTCGAGCTTCAGGCTTGGATATACCAGATCGACAGACGTTTGACGTGATGAAGGAGTTTGCGAAGATACACGGGGCATGGGACGGCACGCATGATGAATGGTCATGGTGCAAGTTGGAAGATTGCGCGGCTTTCTACGGATATCGTGACTTCGGAGCGCATGACGCGTTGAACGACGTAAGAGCAACAGCGCATTGCTTCAATTCGATTCTCGATGATTTTCTTTTTGGTGAGCCGCGCCGCCGCCCGAAGCGCGTAAAGGATGAGTTCGGCGATTCCTATTTCGAGTATGGCGACGAAGAGTTTAGAAGCATCGTTTGCAGCGGCTATGCTGCTTCATTGGCTGATGCTGGCAATGCAAACAACGCACCGTTAGTTAACGAAAACCAGCAGCAAACAGAGCATGAGAAAGACAGTGCGAGCAATCAAACAACAAGCAATCATGCCGTGTCAGGTCGGCGGAACACGAATAAAGCGTTGGTGCTAATCGGCTCCGCTTGCGCATTAGTTGGGCTTGCAATCGCTGTTTTAGGCGCTGCAATTGTCGGCGTTCCAATTGCGATATTGGGCGCATTGCTTGCCTTTGGGTCAAAGGGAAGGAAATAGAAAACCCTGCGCGGCTTCTTGGCGGTCGGCGCGCAGGGCAAGTGCAAAGAACGAAGCGCAATAGCGCACTCGTTCTAAGGGGTGATTTTAGCATGGTGAAGAACCGAGCTGCCATATACGCGCGGTTCAGCTCGCACAACCAACGCTCAGAAAGCATTGAAATACAAGTTGAGAACTCGCGCGAATACTGCGAGCGCGAAGGCTTGCAGGTCGTGCGCGAATACTGCGACTATGCGCAGACAGGGCGCAACGTAGATCGAGCAGAGTTCCAACGGATGATGAGCGATGCGAAGCTTGGTCTATTTGATTTTGTGGTGATTTACAAGGTAACTCGCATAATGCGCAACCGCGATGAAATGGCATTGGCGCGAATCATGTTGCGCAAGGCCGGTGTAGAAATACTTTATGCGGGCGAAGAGATAGCGAGCGGTTCGAGCGGAGTTCTTCAGCTTGGAATGCTCGAAGTTCTCGCAGAATGGGAAAGCGCAATAGACAGTGAGCGCATTAGAGACGGAATCCAGAAGAACGCCGAACGGTGCATGGCTAATGGTCGCACTCTCTATGGATGGGATATCGTAGAAGGACGATACGCCATCAACGAACGAGAAGCAGCAGTGCTTAGGCGCATGAAGAACCTTTTGTTTAGCGGTAACTCAGTCGCAGAGATCGTGCGCGCCGTTGACGGTGAGCGCAGCAAGCGCGGCGCTAAGTTCAATCAGGATACCGTCACGAAGCTTCTAAAGCGCGTGCAGAACGCAGGTGTCTACAAGTACGCAGGGCATGAGGTAGAAGACGGCATGCCCGCCATATGGTCACAAGCAGAACAGGACATGATAAACAGCATCCTTGGCGACCGTCACCGCCCACGAAGGAAGATTGACAGCGCATTAGAGTTCCCGCTTAGTGGAAAGCTCTATTGCGCTCGATGCGGTATGCCAATGGCAGGAACAAGCGGAACCTCTAAAAATGGCTCTGCATATCACTATTACAAGTGCCGAAAATGCCGCAGGACGGTTCGCCGAGACTTGATAGAAGATGCAGTGGTCGATATGACCTATGAAGCCGTAAAGCAAGCAGACGTGAGAAAGAGAATTGCAAAGACGCTTGCTGGCTACGAAGCTGAGCGGGCGACCGAAGAAAAGCCTGAAAGCTACTTCATCAAGAAAGAGATTCGGCGTATAGATACGGCATTTGAACGCATCTGGCAAGCGATAGAAGACGGAATAGCGCCGCCCGGTGGAAGAGAGCGCACAACCGAGCTGAAGCGCCAGAGAGCGGAATTAGAAGCCCGCTTGCGCGTTGCCGAGCAATCGGAAGCACTAGAACCATCGGTTGACGATGTGCTTTTGTGGCTTGATGATCTCGCTAACGACACAACACCTTTGGAAATTCTCAATGAGTTTGTCCGATTCGTTGAGATAGACGGAAAAGATGTAACCGTCTACTTCATGTTTGACGAACTGCCGGATGATTTCACTCCAAAACAGAAAAAGGCCGAACACCCTTGCTACCAAAGGTGTTCGACCAATTCTCTTATGGTGGAGACATCGATGAAAGCGAATTCAGACAAATCTAAGCAGAGTAAAAAAGCGACGCGCCGTGTACTGGCAGGCGTTTTGTGCGGAGCCTCCGTGTTGAGCCTGGTACTGTCGCTCGTCATGCCCCCGATCTCGCAGGCCATTGCCAACGATGGCCAGGCGGGTGCAGCCGAGGAGACCGTTGCGGACGAGGCGACTGGTGTAGACGGTACCAACGTAAATGGCGAAAACCAGAAAAGTGACGAGGTCGAGGGCGGCGAGGCCGACCCTTCAAATGGTGTGGGGCAGGGTCAGTCTGAGGATCAGCCTGAGGGCGAGTTGCAGGTCGAAGACGGCGAGTCGTCGGATGACGGCGCCGTTATGGCAGCTGCGGAAGGTGGGCAGACTGAAACGGCATCCGAAGAGATAAAAAGCGTTTCCGATCTGAAAACCAAGCTGGAGAATGCAAGCGGTGTTGCTAGCTTCATTCTTATGAATGATGTCGAGACCAGTGAGACAATCACGCTTAAGGACGGCAGCAATATCACGCTGGATCTAAACGGCTGCAAAATTAAACACACGAGCAAGGACCAATCCCTGTTCAACATCACCGGCGGCGCGACGCTGACCGTCAAGGATAGCCAGCGAGCTGCTGCGAAAGAGATTGAGGCAAATCGGGGAAACAAATACGGCAATCTCGCTTCAATGGAATATGATGACGCTTCCAATATTCCGACGAGCCTTACCTACTATGTAACCGAATCGACCGCAAGCGGAACCGGTACAACCGAGACTCTTAAAGCGTATAAGGCTGATATCAAGGGTGCAATTGTGGCGTGCTCGGGCTCAGAGAACTTGAGGCTCATCACTATCAGTAACGGTGGTCACTTCAATCTTGAAAGCGGCGTGATTACACAGGGTAAAGACAGAAACGTCAAAAACTTAGTATATGCGAACAATTCGACCGTCAACATGAACGGCGGTTATGTTTGTGGCGGTTATTGTCCGGATCATGCTGCCGGCGCGGGTATTTCTGTCGAAAACTCAACAACTCTTGGCATCTCCGGTGGCGTAATTGCTGGCAATAGCGCTCCGAGTGGCGGCGGTGTGTATGCAAACGGATCTACGGTTACAATGTCCGGCGGCATAATCTCCGGTAACAGCACGCTTGCCAACATGCTTGGATACGGTGGCGGCATTATGGGCGAAGGCAGTAGCATCACTGTTTCCGGCGGCTATGTCACCAACAACGCATACCAGTATAATTACATGAATTACACGCAAAACATCATCGATAAGCATAAAGGCAACGGTTGCCATGGCGGTGGCGGTATCGCTGCCTTAAGCAGTGGCGAGGGGCAGAAAAACGGTAGTCTCGCGATTAACGGTGGCTACATCACGGGCAACTACTCTGCCGAGGCTGGCGGCGGCGTTTATGCTGGCGCTTGGAATCGAGCTCTTGACAACTTTACGTTCTCTGGTGGAACCGTCGCCAGTAACGTGGCGCAAAACTCAGAGGGTGGCGGCATCCGTATCGGTGCGCCTACCAAGGGCGAGTTCAGCGTTCCTCTTGGCACGAAGGCATATATCACCAACAACACAACCAATACCACCAACGACTGGGGTGGCGGCGGCGTGTTCGTTCAGGGTAGTAGTGACCAAGGCAGTAAATCGGCGAGCCTCAATATATATAACGCGCTGATTACCAACAATCATGCCAATGGCTTTGGCGGCGGGTTTGCCGCTTGCCCGACTGGTAAGACTGCCATTACCGATACCAATGGCATCGCGATTTTCGGAAACCGCGATGAAAACGGCACCCACCTATCGGGTGGTACTAATGGTAAGAATGAAGATCAGCCCACAACCGTTACGGGTGGCGAAATCACTGATACCTTCAAGCGAAACGGCCATAAGGATCTATTCCTGATTCGCAAGTCAGATAATAACGACTACATCGCTGCCGTAACTGGTCAGATGCTTGGTGGCGGCGCTGCCAACTGGAAGGGCACGATCGACGGTCAACCGTCTACGACCATCGAGCCGCCTATGACCATCGGCAAGTACGAGGGCGCTCAAGCTAAGTACATGATTGGCCTCGATGCAAATCCTTCCGATGGTGATCAAGGGCTTGCCCGTGATAATGCCACGCTCTTCATCACGGGCAACGAATCCAACGTCCACGGTGGCGGCATCATGACCAACGGAGACGTTGTCGCCGGCTTCACCACGAAGGTGAGTGTGTATCCCAAGATGAAGCTCAGCGGCACTAAGGCACTGACGGGCCGCACGCTTAATGCGGGAGAATTCAAGTTCCAGCTGCTGAAGCAGGGTGAGAATGCGCAGGCTCCCTCGTTTGCCAATCGCAAATTGCAGCTCAATGGCTGCTTAAAAGTTGGCGATGGGGTCACGAATGACAGCGACGGCAGCTTTACCTTCGATTTGGGCAGGGTCTACTCCGATGATTCGATCGTCTACTACCTCGTTGAGGACCCCGGCGACAAACCCGTTGCTGGCGTGGACTACGACGAGACCATCTACAAGATTGAGTTTGAAACAAATGCGACCGAAACGCGGAAGGTGCTGGATATTTTTTACACCTACTATTCAGTTGCGAGTGTAAAGGTCACTAATCTCAAGAATAATCAGTCGGAGACGATTGCTCCGTCCAACAGCAGCGATGTCTCCATTAAGATCACCAAAGGCAAAACCTTTACGAATGCATACGCAGCCACGGGCACTTGGACACCTCGGGTGACCAAGAAGGTCGATGGCGGCGAGATGAAGAAGTTCAAGTTCAAGTTGTTTACTGAGAATACCGGCAACACGGAGAAAACTTTTCAGCCCATTTATAAATTTACTTCTGGGTCGAAAAACCCTCAGACAGTAGAGTTCGATTCGGTAGAAATCGGCCCACTAGGCGATGATGAGCTCGATAGCAATCGGCAGGCGCAGTTCACCTACTACATCTGTGAATGCCCCGCCGAAGAGAACGAAGGCACCAAACACGAAGGCTACAAGAACGACACCAAGAGGTTCAAGGTCGTGGTGACGGCAACGGACAACGGTGACGGCACGCTGAACTGCACGCCGACCTACTACGAGGTCGACGCCAACGGCGCGGAATGCAAGACCGATGACCCCACCTTCACCAACACCTACTCCACCTCTTTGCCCCTTTCTGGTATGTCGGGCGTCACTCTGACGTACCTTGCCGGCGCGGCGGTGCTTTGCGCTGCTGCGGCCTGGATGCACATTCGTCGCAAGGCGAATGCGAAGGGAGGTAAGCGTCGTGAATAAGAAAGTTTGCTCCTTCCCGATCTTGTTTGCGCTGCTTGCCCTCCTGATCGGCACCTGCGCGGTTGTGTTCCCCGCTTCCGCGCAGGCCGCGCCGACCTCGGCCGGTTCCATCACGGTGAGCGGCACCGTGGCGAGCAGCTACGACGCCTACCAGATCTTTAGCGCCAACGTCGTCGACGGCGACAACGACGCTAAGATCGCCACCGACCTCGCCTGGGCAAGCGACGCCGTGCGCGACGCCGCGCTGCCTGTGCTGCACAGCGCCGGCATGCCCAATTCCCAGACCACCGCGCAGGAAGCTGCCGAGTGGCTCAACACCGATTCCCACCTTACGAGCGCGCTGAGCGCACAGCTCGCTCGTTCCCTCCAGAGCTCTGACGCCGAGTCCGTGGCCCTTAACGCGGGCACGACGGCCGAGCTGCCCTGCGGCTACTGGCTCATCGTCGCCGACGACGACGCCATCGCCCAGGGCGAGGCCGGCACCGCGCCGATCATGGTCTTGGTCGGCGGCAGCGCCGTCACCGTCAAGCCCAAGGCGGCGACCCCCAAGGTCGCCAAGCATGTGTTGGAGGACAGCACCGCCGCTTGGCAGAAGGCCGCCGACGCCATGGTCGCCGACGACCTGTACTGGCGCCTCTCTGCCACGGTCCCGGTGGGCCTCACGGCCTACGACACCTATACGGTGCGGTTTGTCGACACCATGAGCGCGGGGCTCGACCCCTCCAAGGTGGCCGCGAGCATGCATGTTTACGTGGCGGCGGGCACGGACGGCGGCTTTGACGCCGTCTCGACCGGCAGGGACGGCCGCGCCGGCACCGAGCCTGCGAAGGGCTGGACCGACATCACGGCCCAGTGCGCCACCAAGGTAGCGGCCGACGGCAAGACCTTCACCGTGCGCACCGGCGACCTGATTGCCGCGCTCGGCGGGGCCGACGCCTTTACCGCGGGCGCCCGCGTGGTCGCCGTGTACAATGCGCCGCTCAACAGCGCATGCAACCACGGCATCGCTAAGGGCAACCCCAACGAGGTCTACCTGCGCTACCCGCGCTCTCCCTTTGCCGACCAGTCCGGCGACGCCGGATTCACCCGCACGCCGAGCGACGATGCGTGCGCTTACACCTGGGATCTCGCGCTCACCAAGCGCGGCAGCGACGGCGACAAGCCGCTTGCCGGGGCGGTCCTGAGCATCGCCGACGACCGCGGCCGCACACTGGCGGCCGACGGCACGTGGGATGCGGAGGGCAAGGCCACCGTTACCACGGGCGAGGACGGCCGCGTGGCCGTCTCGGGCGTGGACTCGGGCAAGCTGGAGGTCCGCGAGCTCAAGGCGCCCAAGGGCTACACCGCCTTTGAGGGCACGCGCTCCGTGACGGTCAAGGCCGAGGGCCTGGACGTCGACCAGGTGGCCGCCGCCAAGCCCAAGCTCACCATCACGGCCGAGTCGCCCCTGCGCGCCGACCGCGCGGACGGGTCGACGGGCAGCCTGGAGGCGTCGCTCATCAACACGCCCACCGGCACACCCCCTAGCATTACCACCGGAGGCTTTATGCCTTCGACTGGCGATATGGCAATGTACGCCGCGGCCGCCGCAGCGGTCGCCGGAGCCGCGCTCATCGTGGTCGCGCTCCTGGTCAAGCGGGGAGGTGGCAGCCATAAAGAGTAGCTGGCAGCCCCACAGAGAGCGGGGCGAGACGTAGCGAAGTAGATGCTTAGAAACAGACACACGATGACCGATCGAATGGAAATCAACCGGAAAACGGAGGAAAAGAAGATGAGCATGAACAAGAACATCGCACGCCTGGCAGTAACCGCCGGCCTCACAGCAGCGTTGAGCTTCGGCGGCGTCATGGCCCCGGTCACGATGGCGTTTGCGGCGGGTACGCCGGTGGCTACGACGAGTGGCAACGTGACGATTAATGAGGAGACCTACAAGGATACGACCTTTAAGGGTATCCAGATTTTCAAGGCTAAGGTTACGCAGGACCAGAAGAGCGAGGGAGTCTGGGATTCCACTGGCGATAAGACCCTTTCCGATATTGATTGGGCAAATAATTCCGTGAAGGCTGCAGTGACTACGGCGTTTGATAATGTTGATAATGGCTCTAAACCTAGTGATTTGCCTAACGATAATTCCGCTCAGGCATGGGTCAACTTCATCAATAACCACAGTTCTGAAGTTGTGGGCAATAACGTCAATGCCGGAAGTGTGCTCGACATGATTGCTAAGTCGCTTGAAGGCCAGACGTGGACAGATGCGAAGAATGGTACCCCGGGAACATTTGAGGGCATCGATGCCGGCTACTGGCTCTTTGAAACGAAGTCGGTCGGTGCAACTACTGGAGCAGATCGCAATAAAGACGCTTACACCTCACCGATCTTCGCTGTCGTCGGTGGCGAAGATGTAAAGGTGGAGCCCAAGAAGGATGTCCCCAACGTTACCAAGGCAGTCAAGGACGATAACAACGGTAGTTTTGTGACAGATGGGAACAAGGACGTTTTCGAGGCGCCCAATAGGGTTGCGGACTCTGCATCCGACCAGCTGATTGAGTACCAGCTTGCAGGTACCGTGGCCAGCAATATCAATACTTACGAAAAGTACAGCTATACCTTTACTGATGATCTGCCTTCTACGATGGTTCCCAACCTCTCCGACGGTAAACCTGTTGTTGAGGTCAAGATTGACAATGCTAAGGTCAAGGAAGGCTACTACACTGCGAACTACGTCACTGATCAAGGAAAGAACGAGCTTGTTGTTTCTTTTGACAACCTTAAGGGAGAAATTAAATCTGACAAGGATAAGGATATTACCGTTAGTGGTAGCTCCAAAATCTATGTGAACTATAAGGCAAAGCTCAATCCTACTAAGGTTAACGCCGATATACTCGGTAAAGGCCAGAAGAATACCGTTACTCTGACCTATTCCAATAACCCCCACTCTAACGAAACAGGTACAACAGTCGTGCATCCCGCCTACGACTACACCTACGGCATTGACGTCACCAAGGTTGGTAATGAGGAAACCCCTAAGAAGCTCTCCGGTGTTGTGTTCAAGCTGCAGGAGAAGAACGACGAGGGCGAACTCGAGAATATGTTCATCGATTGCACCGGTGTAAAACAGACGAACGCCGAGAAAGCCAAGCTTACCACGGATTCCAGCGGCAAGATTAACGTTGTCGGTCTCGATGAGGGCACTTATGTCCTCACAGAGGTCACGCCCGCACCTGGCTACGATAACTCTCACGGCGACAAAGGCATCACGTTCACCATTACAAGCGGTGAGCTTTCCGAGAACGACACCACCGTGGTTACCCCTAAGGCTAAGGTAACTGATGGAGACAATCAGACGCTCGTCAAAGTCGAAAACTCCACTGACGGCATGGTGCACCTCACCGTTACCGATAAGAAGGGCTCCAACCTCCCGCTGACCGGTCTCAATGGCGTGACGTTCACTTGGATCGCTGGTGGCGCGGTGCTGTGCATTGGCGTGGCGCACCTCATCCGTAGCCGTAAGCAGGCTGAGGAGTCCGAGCAGGAGTAACGCTCGCTCACACATCCCTTTGGCAGGTGGGATGTGATGGCCATGAGACTTGCGGACACTTTTCTCGTCCATCCACGTTCTTGCTTTGCCATTCTCTTTTCGGGGCAGACTCCGCACTGGAGTCTGCCCCGTTTTTTGGACAACACAGGCAGCCTCCACCGTCCGATGCGGACTCATCCGTCATCGCGTTTCTTGACTCGTATGAGGTTCGGTTTAAGGTCCGTAGGCGCTCGCGCGGTGCGGACGGTGGAAGGCATTTGCGCCGCAACAAGCGCAAATAAGAATGCCCGGGGTTAGAGGCCCGGGCATTTAACAAAACCAGAAAACTAGGCCGCCCGCGCTCTCTTTCATTTACGCGGGATGCGTCGTTTCCTATTGACATTGTATCCCGAACTGCTCTGCTGATTCGCGATATTTTGAAAACTCAAATACGGGCCTATGCCCGGCGGGGGAGCCTTCCAATCGGCTATTATTTGTTCAGACAACCTGAGCTGTAAAGGAGTGACCGGCGATGGTGCAGGGCGCCAAACATATGAAGAGCAATAACGCCGCGGACAACGGTGGCTCAAGTCCTCAGCCCCAACCTCAGCCAAAGCCCAAGCGCCGCCGCAAGCGACTGCCGCGCTGGGCCGATCGGCTCATCACCATCGTCATCATCCTTATTGGCGTGGGCCTTATGACCTGGCCGTGGATCTTGGACCGGCTCGAGGCCTCGGGCGTGTTCAACCAGATCAGCACGGTGTCCAGCACCGTGGACGCGCTGTCTGCCGAGGAGCGCGAGCGCATCCTGCTCCAGGCGCGCTCCTTTAACGAGCGGCTGGCGGGCGAGGCCACCGAGCTTCCCGCCGACCAGATCGAGCCCTACGCTCAACAGCTCATCTTTGACCGCGACCCCATGATGAGCTGGGTCGAGATCCCCTCCATCGACGTGAGCATGCCCATCTACCACGGCACGAGCGAAGAAGTCCTTATGGCGGGCGTCGGCCACCTGGAGGGCACGAGCCTGCCGGTGGGCGGCACATCGACGCATTGCGTGCTCACCGCGCACTCGGGCATGCGCAACCTGAGCATGTTCGACGACATCCACTCGCTGGAGCCCGGCGACCTGGTACTGCTGCACACCATGAACAAGACGCTCGCCTACAAGATGGTGGACTCCGAGGTCGTGCTGCCCGAGGAGATGGAGTCGCTGACCATCGAGCCCGGTGCCGACAAGGTGACGCTCGTCACCTGCACGCCCTACGGCGTGAACGACCATCGCCTGCTGGTACATTGCGTGCGCACCAAGTACAACAAGAAGGACGTCGACAAGCAAAAGTCGCTGGCCGGCCGCCACTGGGGCAAGCGCGAGTTTGCCGTGCTTATCGTGGTCGTGGCCATTGTGCTGTTGCTGCTGGACATCGTGATCCACGCGGTCCGCAAGCGCCGCAAGGCCAAGGCCTCGGCATAGGACATCGTTCAGAACCACCACAATGGGGACAGGCACCTTTGTGGTGGTCGGGACTTCCAAACCATCACAACATTCGATGAAAATCTCGATTTTGACGATAAACGTCGAATGTTGTGATGGTTTTCGTTGTGGGCGGCGCGGTTTTCGCTATGGGCGAGACGGTTTTCGTTGCGGGCGACGCGGTTTTCGCTATGGACGGTGCGATTTCGCAGCAGAACCGCCAGCTCGTTGCCTGCCAGCCCGCCGCCCTCGTTACGTTTTCGCTGCATTTGGGTAAAGCACCTGCTCCAAGCGGCGTTGCCTTGTATACTAGAGCGGTTTATCTGTTATGCGGAAGGGAGCGCCTATGGCACTCAGCGAGAAAGACGTGCGCGGCATCGCCGAGTACGCAAAGATCGCACTGACCGATGACGAGCTCGCCCAGATGACGTCCTACATGAACGACGCCGTCCAGATGCTCGAGCCCGTCCTGCAATATGACTTGCCCGACGTGGAGCCCACGTTCCATCCCATCGGAAGCCTGTCCAACGTGATGGGCGATGACCTGCGCGAGCCCGAGCGCGACCTGCCGCTCGACGTTGCGCTCGAAAACGCCGGCAGCGCGCGCGACCGCTACTTCCGCGTGCCGTCCATTTTGGGAGAGGGGGAGAGCGAGTAATGGCTCAGAGCTTCGATTCCCTTACCGCCGCCCAGATCGCCGCGGGCGTTGCCGCCGGCGACTTTACCGCTACCGAGGTGGCCCAGGCCTCCCTTGCCGCCATCGAGGCGCGCGAGGGCGGGGTCCAGGCATTTCTGCAGGTGGCGCCCGAGCTTGCGCTCGAGGCCGCCGCGCGTGTGGATGCCGACCGCGCCGCTGGCAAGCCGCTGCCCCCGCTCGCGGGCGTGCCGCTGGCCATCAAGGACAACATGAACCTCGTGGGCACGCGCACCACCTGCGCTTCCCGCATGCTCGAGAACTACCAGAGCGTCTACACCGCCACCTGCGTTCAGCGCATGCTCGATGCCGGCTGCCTGCCCATGGGCAAGGCCAACATGGACGAGTTTGCCTTTGGCAGCTCTACCGAGAGCTCGGCCTTCCACCGCACCAACAACCCCTGGGATACCGAGCGCGTGCCTGGCGGCTCTTCGGGCGGCTCCGCTGCAGCCGTCGCCGCGGGCGAGGTCGCGCTCTCGCTGGGCTCGGATACCGGCGGCTCCATTCGCCAGCCGGCGTCGCTGTGCGGCGTGGTGGGCTTTAAGCCCACGTACGGCGCCGTGAGCCGTTACGGCGTGGTGGCCTTTGGCTCGTCGCTCGACCAGGTGGGACCCTTTGGCCGCACGGTCGAGGATGTCGCGCTGGCCATGAACGCGCTTACCGGCGCGGGCCGCGATCCGTACGACTGCACCAGCCAGGATTGCGCCGTCGACTTTACTGAGCATCTCAACGACAGCATCGAGGGCAAGTGCGTGGGCATTATCCCTGCGTTTATGGAGGCCGAGGGCCTGACGCCCGAGGTCAAGGCTGCTGTTCAGCGCGCCGCCCAGGAGCTGCAGAACCAGGGCGCCGAGCTGGTCGAGGTCGACCTGCCGCACCTGGACGCCGCCATCGCCGCCTACTACGTCATCGGCCCGGCCGAGGCGTTCTCCAACCTGGCACGTTTCGACGGCATCCGCTATGGCTATCAGGAGGAGGGCTGCGCCAACCTGTCCGACCAGAGTTCGCTCTCGCGCGCCCACGGCTTTGGTGCCGAGGCCAAGCGTCGTCAGATGCTCGGTGCCTACCTGCTGAGCTCGGGCGTGTACGACAAGTATTACTACGCTGCGCAAAAGGCCCGCACGCTCATCACTCAGGACTACGACGCCGCGTATGCCAAGGTGGACACCATCCTCATGCCCGCCTCGCCGCGCACGGCCTTTAAGTTTGGCGAGATTAGCGACCCCACGCAGATGTACCTCTCCGACCTGTACACCATCTCGCTCAACATCTGCGGCAACGGTGGTATCTCAGTGCCGCTGGGCTTGGGCGAGGATACTCAGTTGCCCGTTTCTGCCCAGCTGGTGGGTCCGGCCTTTAAGGACCGTCAGCTGCTCACGTTTGCCCGCGCCCTGGAGCGCGGTTTTGCCGATGCCGCTACGGGTGCGTCCGCGCTTTCCGTCGCGCCCGATTTTGCTGGGAAGGGAGGCGAGCTGTAATGAAGGAGCTTTCCGAGGTCCTGCAGGATTGGGAGGCCGTGATCGGCCTGGAGATCCATACCGAGCTCACCGCACTCGATACCAAGATGTTCTGCAACTGCAAACTCAGCCACGATGACGAGCCCAACGCCAACGTGTGCCCGGTGTGCCTGGGCCTGCCCGGCGCCCTGCCGGTGCCCAACAAGCGCGCCATCGAGAGCATCGTCAAGGCAGGTCTCGCCACCAACTGCGAGATCCAGCGCCACTCGATGTTCTACCGCAAGCACTACTTCTATCCCGACATGGCCAAGAACTTCCAGACCACGCAGGGTCCGGTCGCCTTTGCCATGTACGGTCACCTGGATCTTGACGTGACCGGTCGCGGTGCTGCCGAGCGCCCCGACTGCGCGTTTGGTGAGGCCGAGGCCCAGAGCCTGGCGAGCGCTTCGGCCAACGCCGAGGGCCTGTCCACGTCTATGACGTCGACCATGCGCGAGGGCAATCAGCGCGCCGGCCATCTGGCCAGCTATGACGCGTCCAACCTGCAGATGCCCGAGCGTCGCGAGGACGGTTCCTACACGGTGCCCATCCGCATCCTGCGCATCCACATGGAGGAGGACGCCGCCAAGATGGTCCACGTGGGCGGCGCCGAGGGCCGCATTACCGCCGCGGCCGAGTCGCTCGTCGACTACAACCGCTGCGGCACGCCTTTGATTGAGCTCGTCACCGAGCCCGACTTGCGTACGCCCGAGGAGGCTCGCCTGTTTATGGAGAAGCTCCGTCGCATCTTTGTGACGCTGGGCATTTCCGACTGCTCCATGGAGAAGGGTTCCATGCGCTGCGACGGCAACGTGTCGCTGCGCCGCCGCGGCGAGACCAAGCTGGGCACCAAGACCGAGCTCAAGAACCTCAACTCGTTTAAGAGCCTGCATGACGGCCTTGCCTACGAGATCTGCCGCCAGGCCGAGGTGCTCGAGGAGGGCGGCATCATCTATCAGGAGACCCGCCACTGGGAGCCCAGCCGCAAGCGCACCGTGGTCATGCGTGTGAAGGAGACGGCCGACGACTATCGCCTGTTCCCCGATCCCGATCTGGCGCCGTTCGATCTGGACGACGAGTTCATCGACCGCTGCCGAGGCGAGATTCCCGAGCTGCCCGACGCCAAGCGTGCCCGTTTTGAGGCCGACTTTGGCATTAAGACGGCTGACGCCGAGCAAATCGCCGGCGACCCCGAGTTTGCCGACTTCTTTGAGGCCGCTGCTGCCGGTATGGCCGGCAAGGAGGCCCAGACGGTCGCAAACCTGCTGGTGAACGAGATGATCGCCTACCTTAAGGGTGCAGGCGTTTCACTAGCCGAGTCCGGCATTGCGCCGGCTCAGGTGGCAGCCCTTGCCAAGCTGCTGGCGACCGATGCCATCAGCTCCAACCAGGCGCACGAGGTCTTTGAGGCCATGGCCCAGACCGGCGACGACCCCAACAAGATTGTCGACGAGCGCGGTATGCGTCAGGTGAGCGATGCCGGCGCACTGCAGCCGATCGTGGACGAGGTGCTGGCGAACTGTGCCGATCAGGCGCAGCAGTATCGTGACGGTAACCAAAAGGTCATCGGCTTTTTGGTGGGCCAGTGCATGAAGGCGAGTCGCGGCAAGGGCAACCCGAAGCTCTTCAACGAGTTGCTGAGAACGTCGCTCTCGTAAACGGGAACCCGGGAGCCCCGGCAGGGCGGGTGCTTCCTCAAAATTTCGAACAGTCCTGCGCAAGACGAAGGCCACATTAAGTGGCCTTCTTTGCGTGCGGAACTCATTTTGAGCAAGCACCCGCCCTGCCGGGGCTCCCGGGTTCTGCAACGACTCGGCCGTTCGGGTCAGGTGGGGCTGAATGGAATTTGGTGAATGAGGGCGCCGTTGGCGCCCCCATTCTTTATATATGTTGGGAACGCCAGGTGGTGGGGGTGGTGCCGGTGTATTGTTTGAAGGCTTGGGCGAAGGCGGCTTGCTGAGGGTAGTCGAGCCGCTCTGCTACCTGCGCTATCGTGAGCCCGCTATCGGCCAAAAGGTCCTGTGCTCGCTCCATACGGCGTCTGCGAATGTAGGCGCCCATCGACTCGCCTGTTTGGGCCTTAAAGGTGGCGCATAGTTTGGAGCGGCTTGTGTAGAGCCTCTCGGCCACCTCGTTGATACCCACATGTCTGCCTTTGTCGAGCGCGCGCTCAATCATTGCCGTTGCTTCTTCGGCAATGGTTATGCTGACGCGTGTGTCTGCCGCCTGCCGCGCCTGCTTGTGGGCCGCGCGCGAACAGGCGAGCTCCGCGACCATGGTCTCCACGATGCCCTGCATATAGACGTGTCCGCCTACGGTGCGGGCGCGTTCCTCGTTAATCCGGCGCAGCGTGTGGCAGATGGCAGACGTCGCTTCCTCGTGCCATGGCTCGGCAAACGCCTCAAAGATTCCCGCGAACTCGGTGGGATAGCGGTGCTCCAGTTCGTCAAAATATCCAGGCAAAAAGAGCACCGAGCGCGAGTGATAGAGCTCCCCCGCAAACAGCGGGCTTAATTCCTCGCCACAGCTATCTTGGATAAAGCTGCAAACGGCATTGTTTGGCCACGGTCCATGCAATGGTTTGAGGTTCGCGGGCGTTATGCCAGCCTCGGGCATGCATGTAAGTGTGGGCGCGCTGACTTCGCTCACGCAGGCGTATGGCTCGGGTGTGTATTCGGCCAGGTACATATCGTGCGTCGGGGTGATGAAATGCTCCATGACGATGCAGACAGGGGAGAGAGGCATGATCCATGCGCGGCCGTGCGCCCGATCGTTTGCCACCTCGCCGGTAAAGACAGCACCCTTGCCAGTAAGCTCCAGGCCAA
Source organism: Collinsella aerofaciens ATCC 25986 (assembly GCF_964239575.1). Classification (GTDB taxonomy): domain Bacteria; phylum Actinomycetota; class Coriobacteriia; order Coriobacteriales; family Coriobacteriaceae; genus Collinsella; species Collinsella aerofaciens_BQ. Next base: position 270,278 of record NZ_CAXSQQ010000001.1, on the reverse strand, counting down.
ATTGCTCAAATTGCGGTGCGTAGAGCTCGGTTATGTCGGTCGCTGCCCGCCGTATTTGCAAAAGCGTCCCTTTCCTTTGCAGAAACGTCCACGCCTGGCTTGATTGTGAGCCATGGCTAACACATCAATGATAAGTTGAATACGGTTAACTCTCAAGCCGTTAGAAAGGAATCTCATGGCAAAGGAATCAAAAAGGGAAGGCGGCGGTATCGGCGAGCTGCTTGCATATGCCGGCGACCGTAAATTTCTAACTTATTTGGGCATGGCTCTCTCGGCGCTCTCGCAGCTGCTGGGCTTTGGCCCGTACGTGTGCATTTGGCTTGTCGCGCGCGATCTGATCGCCGTGGCACCTAACTGGAGCGAAGCCTGCGACATCGCGACGTATGGCTGGTGGGCTGTGGGGTTTGCCCTGGCAAGCATCGTAGCTTATTTCGTGGGGCTCATGTGCACGCACCTGTCTGCGTTTCGCTGCGCGTCCAATATCCGCAAGACTACGAGCGAGCACCTGCTTAAGCTGCCGCTTGGCTACTTTGACACGCACGCCACCGGTGAGCTGCGCCGTATTGTAGACGGATGCGCTGCCTCCACCGAGACTTTGCTCGCGCACATGCTGCCCGATATCGCAGGCGCCGCCGCCATGGTCGTGGGCCTGCTCGTATTGCTTTTCGCCCTCGATTGGCGCTTGGGCGCGGCATGCCTTATCTCGGTCGTCGTTTCGTTTGGCGCCATGGCCACCATGATGGGCGGCAAAGGCGCCGAGTTCATGAAGGCCTACATGGGCGCGCTGGTCAAGATGAACAAGACCGGCACCGAATACGTACGCGGTATTCCCGTGGTCAAGGTGTTTCAGCAGACGGTCTACTCCTTTAAGGCTTTCCACGATGCGATCGCCGAATACGCCGACATGGCACAAAACTATGCGGGCACGTTCTGCCGAGGTCCGCAGGTACTCAACCTTACCGCGCTCAATGGTCTTGTGGCATTCCTGTTGCCCGTGGCGTTGCTGTTGGCGCCGGGTGAGACGGACTTCGCGCATTTTATGACCAACTTCACGTTTTACGCGATATTTTCGGCCGTGGTACCGACGGCCATGACCAAGCTCATGTTTGTGGGCGAGGCCTCTCAGATGAGTGCCGATTCGCTGGCCCGTATTCGAAGCGTCATGGATTCCAAGCAGCTCTCCGTGCCCGCCCAACCCAAGCACCCTGCCGGCGGCGACGTGCGATTTGAGGACGTGAGCTTTACGTACGAGGGTGCCGAAGCGCCTGCCGTTAGCCATGTGAGTTTTAGCGTTTCCGCGGGTAGCACCCTCGCCCTGGTGGGTCCCTCGGGTGGCGGTAAGTCAACCTGCGCAAGCCTGATCCCGCGTTTTTGGGATGTCTCTTCGGGTCGAGTGCTCGTAGGCGGTGTGGACGTTCGCGATATGGATCCGCACGAGCTTATGGACCAGGTCGCCTTCGTGTTCCAGACCAACCAGCTGTTCCGGCAAACACTTGCCGATAACGTGCGCGCCTCCAAGCCTACGGCCACTGGCGACGAAGTGCGTGCGGCCCTCTCCGCAGCCCAGTGCGACGACATTGTGGCCAAGCTCCCACAGGGCATCAATACCATGCTCGGTGCCGGCGGAGCATATCTTTCGGGCGGCGAGGTCCAGCGCGTGGCACTCGCCCGCGCGATCCTTAAAGACGCGCCTATCGTGGTGCTCGATGAGGCCACGGCGTTTGCCGATCCCGAGAACGAGGCGCTCATCCAGCGCGCCTTTAGCAAGCTGGCGGCGGGTCGCACGGTCATTATGATTGCGCACCGACTCTCGACTGTAGTGGGCGCAGACCAAATCGTGGTGCTCAACCAGGGCAGCGTGCAGGAGTCGGGTACCCATGCCGAGTTGCTGTCCCAAAACGGTCTGTATGCCAAGATGTGGGCCGAATACGAACAGGCCGCGAGCTGGAAAATCACTGCAGCGACCGCGGATGCCGCCGTCACGAAGGGAGGCGAGGCCTAAATGTTCGCCTCATTCCAAAAGAAGTATTTCCTATCCGATAAAGGCATCGCCGGCGTAAAACGCGGCATCTTCTGGACCACGCTCACCAATCTTATTACCATGGCCGGCATGGGCTTTCTATTCTTGGTTATGGCCAGCTTTGTCGAGCATCTCGCCAGCGGGGCTGACCTGCCGGATGCCCTGCCGATCGTGGGCGGCCTCCTGGTCTTTTTCGTGATGCTTTTTGCCTCTAACTGGCAGCAGTATTACTACACTTACTGCATCTTTTACGAGGAGTGCGGCAAGCAGCGTATGGAGATCGCCGAGCGCTTGCGCAAACTGCCGCTGTCGTTTTTTGGTCGTCGTGATCTGGCCGATTTAACCGAGACCATCATGGGTGACGTCCAGGCCATGGAGCACGCCTACAGCCACGTGCTGGGAGAGCTTTGGGGTGCCATCATCGCAAGCGCCATTGTATTCGTGGCGTCGCTGTTCTTTTGCTGGCAGCTGGCGATTGCGGCGTTTTGGAGCGTTCCCGTGGCCTTTGCCGTGCTGTATCTAACACGCGGCCCCATGACTCCGGTGTTCGATCGCGTGCGTGCCGAGAAGGTCAAGGTTACCGAGGCTATTCAAGAGACGCTCGACTGCGTTCGCGAGATCCGCGCCACCAACCAGGAGGCTCATTATCTTGAGGGACTCAACGCCGTGATCGATGCCGAGGAGCGCGAGACCACCAAGGGCGAGCTCGCTAACGGGCTTTTGGTCAACTCCGCCTTTGTCATCCTGCGTCTGGGCATTGCCACCACGCTGGTTACGGGCGCCGCGGTGGTCGCCTCCGGGCAGGTCGACTTTTTGGTGATGTTTGCCTTCCTACTTATGGTGAGCCGTATCTATGCGCCCTTTGACCAGGCGTTAATGTTAATGTCCGAGCTGTTTGCCGCTGAGTCGTCTGCCAAGCGCATGCGTTCCATCATGGAAGAGCCTGTGGCGCGGGGCAGCGAGAAATTTGAGCCCGTGGGCCACGATGTGGTGTTCGATCACGTGGCATTTGGCTATGGTGCGGGCGAGGACGGCCGCGCCGGCGAGAAAGTTCTTACCGATGTGAGCTTTACCGCCAAGGAAGGCGAGGTTACGGCACTGGTCGGTCCTTCGGGTTCCGGTAAGTCTACGGTGAGCCGCCTGGCCGCGCGCTTTTGGGATGCCACCGAAGGCACGGTCACCGTGGGTGGCGTGGATGTTGCGAGTGTGGATCCCGAGGTGCTGCTGCGCGACTACGCCATCGTGTTCCAAGACGTGCTGCTCTTTGACGACACGGTGATGGGAAACATCCGCCTCGGGCGTCGTGATGCCACCGATGAGGAAGTGCTTGCAGCCGCGCGTGCCGCCAACTGTGACGAGTTCGTGAACCGCATGCCGCAGGGCTATGACACTATGATTGGAGAGAACGGCTCCAAACTCTCCGGCGGCGAGCGCCAGCGCATCTCCATCGCCCGCGCACTGCTCAAAGACGCGCCTATCGTGCTGTTGGACGAGGCGACGGCAAGCTTGGATGTGGAGAACGAGACCGTGGTGCAACAGGCACTCTCCCGTCTGCTTGCAGGTAAGACGGTTATCGTTATTGCCCACCGTATGCGTACGGTGGAAAATGCCGACAAAATCGTTGTGCTCAAGAATGGCGTGGTTGCCGAACAGGGCACCCCGGCGCAGCTCAAAGCGGCAGGTGGAGAATTCGCCCGCATGGTTGCGCTGCAAAAGGAAGCGGCGGCCTGGCAGCTGTAGGAGTGTGACAAACGGACAGTCCCTTTGTCATATTGAGTTCACCCCCATAGTTTCCAAAAAGTTAGCCGTTGTTGACCAAATAATTATACTAAACTTGTCTCAAAAGTGTACCCGAGCAAACTTGTTTACTCGGGTACTAAGGCACCGTGCCGCGTCCAATGCGGCAAAAGGGAGAAGCAACATGAAGAAGTCGACGTTCAATACCCTGCTTGTCGGTGGCGGTTTTCTGCTTGGCACGGCCGGCATCAAGCTGCTTACCAGCGCTCCGGTCAAGAATGCCTGCGTGCAGGGTATCGCGTGCGGCATGCGCATCAAGAACGGCTACCAGGACATGGTCGAGCAGGCCAAGGCTAATGTCGACGACATGGTTGCCGAGGCTGCCTACATCACCCAGAGCGAGGCCGCTGCTGACGAGGCAGCCGAGTAACGCTCCCAGGCACAAACTATGAGATTCTCGATTATTAGCGAGATCCCCGGCAGGACCCGTCTTCAATTGGCGGGTCCTGTGCCAGAGAGCGATCTCGATGCACTTCTTAAGCTCAGCGGCGATATCGACGGCGTGCACAAGGTGCGCGTGTATGGCCGCATTGGCCAGATGGCGCTGGAGTACGACGAGCCGCGCCGTGCAAGCGTGCTCGACGCCTTGGGCGCACTCGATGCTCAAGCTATCGCCGATGCCAAGTCGGGCTACGTGATGCAGCTTGAGCCACGCAAGCACAAGCTCGTCATGGATCTTGCCACACTTATCGGCGCCCACTACGCGCGCCGCTGGTTCTTGCCGACGCCTCTGCGTGCGATGTTTGTCGTGGCCGGCTACATGACCTTTTTGCGCACCGCCCTCCGTGAGCTCGCGCAGCCGCGCCTGACCGTTCCCGTGCTCGACGCTTCGGCCATCGGCATTTCGTTCATCAAACGTGATGTCGACACCGCGGGCCAGACAATGTTCCTGCTCAACGTGGGCGAGCTGCTCGAGGACTACACGCGCGCCATGAGCGAAAACGAGCTCATCAACTCGCTGCTCGACGTGCCCGACAAGGCACAAAAAGTGGTCGGTGACACCGAGGTAAGTGTTGCCGCCACCGAGCTCGAGCCCGGCGATCTGGTCGCCGTACGCACTGGCATGTCCATTTGCATCGACGGCGTGGTCGAGCAGGGGAGCGCTATGGTCAACCAGGCGACCCTGACCGGCGAGCCGCTGGCCGTCGAGCGCAGCGTGGGCGACGACGTGTTCGCCGGCACCGTCGTGGAAGACGGCAGCATCTTGGTGCGCGTGCGCGCCAACACGGCGCAGACCAAGCTGCGCTCGATCGTCTCGCTCGTGCAGACGGCCGACTCGCTCAAGTCCGAGGGCCAGTCGCATATGGAGGACCTTGCCAACAAGATCGTCCCGTGGAACTTCCTGCTCGCGGGCCTGGTTGCGCTTACCACCCGCAGCCTCATCAAGACCTCGGCGGCGCTGATGGTCGACTACTCGTGCGCACTCAAGCTCACGGGTTCCGTCGCCGTCATGACTGCCATGAGCGACGCCGCCAAGATGGGCGTAATGGTCAAGGGCGCGAAGTACTTTGAGTCGTTTGCCAAGGCCGACACCATTGTGTTTGATAAGACCGGTACGCTCACCGAGGCGCAGCCGCGTCTTGCCTGCGTACTCACCACCGATGGCTGGAGCGAGGACGAGGTCCTGCGCCTTTCCGCTTGCCTGGAGGAGCATTTTCCGCATCCGGTGGCGCGCGCCGTGGTCAATGCGGCACGTGAGCGCGGGCTCGAGCATCGCGAGCGCCACGCCGCCGTCGAGTACATCGTGGCGCACGGCATTGCCTCGTCCATCGAAGGGCGTCGCGCTATCATCGGTTCCGCGCACTTTGTATTTGAGGACGAGGGCGCGCAGCTCGATTCCGACATCAAGGAACGCATTGAGTCCCAGATGCAGGGCCTGTCGCCGCTGTACCTGGCGGTCGATGGCAAGGTCGTCGGCGTGCTCGGTATCGAGGATCCGCTCAAGGCCGGGGTCCGTGAGGCCATCGCCGACTTGCACGCGTTGGGCGTTAAGCACGTGGTCATGCTCACGGGCGACTCGGAGCGCACGGCCGAGCGCATTGCTCGCGAGGCAGGTGTCGACGAGTTTAAGGCCGAGCTGCTGCCCGAGGACAAGTACGCGTATGTTGAGCGGATTAAGCGCGAGGGGCGCCACGTTGCCATGGTGGGCGACGGCGTCAACGATTCGCCGGCGCTCGGTTTGGCCGACGTGGGGCTGGCCATGGGCGGCGGAAGCGACATCGCCAAGGAGGTCGCCGATATCATCCTGACTGACACGGATCTCGCCGCAATCGTGCGTCTACGCCGCATGAGCCAGGGGCTTATCGACCGTCTGACGAGTTCGTATTCCAAGGTGATGCTCACCAACTCGGCGCTCTTGGCACTGGGCATTACCGGCGCGATTACCCCGCAGACGTCGTCGCTGTTGCACAACGGCTCGACGATTGCGTACAGCTTGGACAACGCGAAAGCGTATCTGCGTTAGGGTTTTCGATTGAGCTTATGGCCTGCACCCGGGCGGTACCGCAGCCGCCAGGGTGCAGGCCTTTTTAGGCAAGTGCAGCTTTGATGGCAGGGGCTTCGGTGAGCTGCTCGGCTGCCTTTTCGTCTGAGCTGTCGAGTGCTGCCAGACTGCGGTAGACCCACTCGTTGACCTGGGTGTTCTTGACGCCTGCGGTCTGCATAAGGGCGCCTACCTCGCGGATTGCTGCGAACAGATCGGCTTTGGGACCCGCGAGCTCGACCTCGATGCCGTGGTAGGCGGCCGCGCCGCGGTTCTCACTCACGTGGTCGATAAAGCCCTCGACGGTCTCAAGCTGCTGGGCGAGAGCCGCATCATCGTCAGCGTCCAGCGCGACGAGTGCGTTCGATACCGTGAGGGCGGGATGTCCGCAGGGAACAAAGCCCTCGATCACATCCATAGCTTCGGTAATGGTTGAGCCCAGGCCTGCGAGTGCATTGACGAGTTGCTGCTTGGTATCCATAACGATCCTTTCGATGGGTCAATTTTGCTTGGCGAAAATATACGTGACGCGATCGGTAGCAAAAGTGCGAAGTGCGACGCACATTGGGGTCTTCACAGCTCGTGCATAGAACAGCTGTCCGCTTTCAGAACGTGGTAAGATAACACTCCACAAGCGGAGCTCGCTCCGTATGTTCCTTGAAAAGTCGACGGGTGTTGGGTGCTCGTGCTCAATACCATCCAGACTTTCCCGACATTCGGGGGCGACTGGTTTCGACACGATAGCTCTGAGAGAGGAAGCAAGCCGAGGTCTCCTCGCCTCGTTAAACAGGGGTACCGTCAAATTGAATTGACAACAACTCTTCTTTTGAGCCTATGGCTCTCGCTGCTTAGTTTATAGCGGCGCGTCAACCCGGTGATTTCCCCGACACCGGTGCGACGTCATTTTAGGGGAATGCTCCTGCGCACGTAATCGGTATGGCGCAGGCTAAGACAGAACCGGTTGGGACGCCGCGAGCGTGTCGCTGCGCGCAAAGCGTCCGAGACAAAACCAGCGACTGAGCTTGGAGATGCCAATCAGGGGGCTTTCGTGGACCGGAGTTCGATTCTCCGCGCCTCCACCAACTGTTCAGTAGGCGAACATATGCAGGTGTCCGTCGTTAGGCGGGCGTTCGTATTGCTCGTCGAATAGAAGAAGCCGCTCCATACGGGGCGGCTTCTTTGCGTTCTAGGCCTGCGGCATGATCTCCTGCTCGCCGTCCTCGTCGAGGTACGGCATGAGGAACACGCCGCCCTGCTCGGTGGTCAGCAGCAGGTACTCGCGGTTGTGCTCGTCGCACACGATTTCCTGGCCGATGCCCTCGGGCAGGTCGTATACGGGGCCGTCCGTGCGGGCTTGCCTCACGGTCACGTCTTGCGCTCCCATGGCCTGCGACGCGCAGCTGGCGGCGGCCAGGACGATGAACAGCAGGACGACCGCCGCGAGGATGGGGCCGCACCCGCCGTTGCGCTCCTCGTCTGCGGGGCTCGGGTACGGCATGGCCTATCCCACCTTCACCAGATAGTCGTCGGCCTCTGGCTTGCCCGTGGCCTTGCCCACGGCGATGTAGCGCGTTGCGCCGCTGTAGCCCGTGTATCGGCCCCACACGTAGCCGTCGGCGATTTTGTACCAGTTATCCAGCGTCACGGTCTCGCCGCTGGAATAGTGCGCCACCTCGGTGCCGCCCAGGCCGGGGGCGTCGCGCACGCGCAGGTAGTCCACAGTGCAGCGGTAGGTGCCGCCGAAGTTCTCGGTCGTTTCCTGCTGCGCAGGCTGCGGCTGCGGGACGGCTGCGGGGGCGCTTCCAGCAGTGATGCCGAAGCATTCCAGGTAGATGCGCGCCAGCTCGTCCAGGTTGCCGTTGAACTTCTCGCGGTCGCCGTCGTTGTCGATGAAGCCGTTCTCGCACAGGCGGTAGTTGATGCCGCGCGCGGCGGCTCGGTTCGGGTTCGCGAGGTCGGAACGGCGCACCAGCTTCTCGGAGCGCCCGGGCATGAACGCCGCCAGCTTGTCGGCCAGCGCATTGTCGTACTCGTCAGGCTCAAAGCCCTCCTTGATGATGACGTGCGCGCCGTGGGCCGTGGCGATGCCGCTGGCGTCCATGTGCAGCTCCACCACTGGCGCGTCGGTGCTCAGGCGGTTAAGCCCGCCGTCGGCGTACCAGTTGCGGGACGTATCGCCCAGCTCGACCTCGGAACCGCCCAGTTCCTTGATTCGCTGGCCCAGGGCGCGAACGCGCTCGGCCTCGGTGCAGCCGCCTGCGCAGCAGCCTGGGTCGCCAGCGCCGTGGCCGCAGATGATGAACAGTTTAGCCATTGCCTACTCCTTCCCGCCTACGGTCACGCCCAGCAGGGCGTCGAGCCACTTGGATGTGATGCCTACCGACTTGAACAGCGTGTAGGCCGCCTGCACGCCGCCTACCACGGCGAAGGCGCACGTGACCCATGCGCCCGGGTCTGCGGGCACGCCGCCCACGAAGCCGGTCACGACGCCCGCCAGGAGCGAGCAGCCCAGCGCCAGGATGCGCGCGGCCTTGCCGGTCATGGCCTCGGTCTTGATCAGCTGCACCGCGAACGGCACGGCGAAAGACAGCACGATGGCTGCGATTGCTTGCATTTCTGTCATTTCGGATTCCTTTCTATCGAGCCGATTCCTTGTAGAGCAGGTCAACGCGGTCGGCGATGTGGTCGACCTTCGCCGCCATGCCCTGGCTGCGCGCCTGGCTGTTCGCCAGGTCGGCGTGCAGCACCTCGTTGGAGGTCACGACGGACTCCATGAGCGCCTTCATAGCCTCCATCAGCGCGTTGCTGCGCTCCATCTGCGCGGCGATGCGGCCCTCCATCTGGCTTCGCTCGCGGTCGCGCTGCGCCCGCTCGTTCACCTCGTCCTGCTTTCGCTCTTCGCGCTTGAGGTCGATGTTCGCCTTGCGCTCGTTCTGGGCCTTGAACTCTTCGAGGAACTGCTTGCCGAAGTACAGGACCACTAGGACGAGCAGCGCGCTGAAAAGCGACCCGGGGCCGTACGGCGCGAAGATTTCCAGCACGTCGGTCATTCGTTTTCTCACCTCCTCGAATCGCTGCCGCGATTGTCCGCGAGGTGTCGCCGGGCAAAAGAAAAGCGCCCCCGAAGGGGCGCTCGCTACTCCTGCGGCGCTTCCGGCTGGTCGGGCTCCATGGCTTCCAGCTCGTTGATGCGGTCGCGCCACGTCTGGCGCTGCGAGATGATCTCGGCCACCTCCTTGGCAGCTGCGGCGATGGCCGAGAGCAGGTCGGTGATGGACGATGCGGAGAAGATGCGCTCCACCGCCTTCATGACCTTGTAGTCGCTCTGCTCAAGCTGCTGTTTGTAGCCGTTGATCTCCCCGGCGATTTCCTGTTCTGTCATGGGTCGCTCCTTCTGTTGCTAGGGTAGGGGCATGTTCCCATCCGTGTCGCCTCCAGGTTTGGATTGCATTGAGCAACCCCCCCCCGCGGGATTTCCGAACAGGCTGCGGTACAGCGCGTCCATGGCCCGCACGCTGCGGTGCGCGTCCAGCCGCTTCATGCCTCCGCGCCAGCTCTGGTAGCTCTGCTCCACCTGCTCGTGGGTCATGATGCCGTCGGCGACCATGCGGGCCATCTTCTTGAGCTTGCGGCGCTCCCGCGTTATGGAGTCTCGGCACGGCTTCACGACTATGCGGCCCGTCTCCGTGTAGAAGATGCGCTTCTTCAGCCACGTGAACCCGCGCGTGAGCTTCACCACGCGCGTCTTGCGCGGGTTCAGCTCGATGCCCAGCTCGGCGCATTTGCCCTCTATCAGCAGCAGGCACACCTGCAGGTACTCCTTGCTCTCGTGTATCAGGTAGAAGTCGTCCATGTAGCGCCCGTAAGACTCGGGGCGCAGCATCTCGGTCACATAGTGGTCGATGCGGTTGGGGTGGGCCACGGCGCATATCTGGTTCGGCTCGCTGCCCAGCCCCAGGCCCACATCGCCCTGCGCGTCTATCAGGCGGTGCTCCAAGGCGACCACGCGCGGATCTAGCAGCGCGGAGGCCACCTGGTCTTTGACGGGTTGGTGCGCTATGCGCGCGAAGTAGTCGGAGAAGTCGCCCAGGAGGATGTAGCCCTCGCGGCCGTGCCGCCTCCAGTGGTCGGCCAGGTGGCGCTTGAGCAGCTTCAGGGCGTAGTCGGTGCCGCGTCCCTTGATGTTCGCGGAGTTCGCGGCTATGAGGGTGGGCACGACCGCGGGCACGAGCGCGTTCTGCGACAGCGACTTCTGCACCACGCGCTCGGGGAAGTGCACGGCGCTGATATGCCTCAGCTTGCCGCGCTCCCACAGGTCGAAGCGGATGAAGCCCCGGCATATGTCGCGGCCCTCCAAAAGGTCGCGGCGGGACAGGACGGCGTTGCGCAGGTAGCTTCTCATGTACCGCTGCGTGGACGACTTCCACATGACGCCCCGCGCGGCCTGCTTGGAAGCCTTGCACAGGCTGTTGAGGTCGGCCACCGTCTCAAGCGTGCACGCCTTGACGCGCTCGGCCTTTGCCTTGGCCCGCTTCTCCTCGCGGCGCTTGCGGCGTGCGGCCCTTCTTTGCTCTGAGTTCATAGAGAGCACCCCGCACGGCTTGCAATGTGGCTCTGACAGCCGCTTGAGGTATGGCCATGAAACGCGGCGAAGCCACGGAGCGCCGCGCCATGCAAGCAGCGTCCGGCCACCCTCGCGGGGTGCGTATTTACGGGCGCATGCCCGACGGTCGCGCCTTCCTTCCTCTCCGCGCTCTGCTTTCGGCCCTGGGGCCTACTCGGTCTGGCAGTAAGGGAATCCGGGGCGGGGGCGAACCCAGACGTTCGTCGCCGAATTGTAGTTGGCATTGCCGTTGTTGTTGACGTAGCACACGTTGGACGAGGAGCCACCCATGACGGAACGCAGCCACCAATTGTACCGATATACAAGGCGCGACCGCCGCCCATTATAGCGAACGCAGGCGCTCTAGCTCGGCCTCGGCCTCGGCTATGCGCTCCTCGGCGGATTTCTTGCCGGTCACCCGCACGTTCTTGCGCGCCCCCTTCAGCAGCCTGATCTCCTCCTCGACCATTCCCGCCAGCGCCTCGAAGCGGTTGGCGTTCACGGGCAGGCCGATATCCATGAGGCACTGCATGTCCAGCATCAGCTGCTCGCAGTCCGCTATGGCCAGCGTCAGGTAGCGTTTCCTCTCCAGCGCGTTGAACGAGGTGTTGGGGTAGAAGCAGTCGGCGCGGTTGACGTTGCACACGATGCTGCGCGCCGTCTCCACCGTGGGCACCGCGTTCAGCAGACGGTAGGCCTTCGGAACCACGGAGGACGACGCCATCAGCTTGTTGACCTCCACGCGGATGGCGATGGCCTGCGTGAAGAACTTGTACTCGGACACCTCGCGGTTGCGCTGGTAGACGCCGCTCACGTGCACCTCCTGGGGAAACTGGCGGAAAAAAACGGCCCGCTTCGCGGGCGAGAGGCGACCGCGCAAGGCGGTCGCCTAAAAGCAGAGTATAGAGCACTCGGCTGGCTAGCCGACGATGAAGCCGGGGCGGGGGCGAACCCAGACGTTCGCCGCCGAGGTGTAGCCGGCATGGCCGTGGTTGTTGACGTAGCACACGTTGGACGAGGCGCCACCCATGACGGAACGCAGCCACCAAGCGTACCGATTTCCGTTGACTCGGTGCGCCGTGTCTCGGAACAGGTCAAACTGGCAGTCGAAGCCGACGCTGTAGCCCTTGGTGCCCCACACTGGGCAGCCGTACACCTCCATCTCCGACAGCGAGAACACCTTGCCGATATCCTGCCAGCTCCACGAGTTGGAGTCATTGAGCGCGCCACTGGCGCTGTACCGCTCCTCAAGCAGGACGCGCTGGGTCAGCAGGTACTTGGTCAGCCCCTCGGGCAGGCACGCCTCGAAGGCCGTCTCCCACGCCTTGAGGTTGCTGTTGGGGTAGGGGCATTTCTGGTCGGCGGTGCCCTGGTTCGTGTTGGTCGTGTTCCACATCAGGAAGCTGTCGTTGGCAACGCCGGTCACGGTCTTGGCCACGGCGATGGGCGCGGAGGCCACGAAGGCGATGTGGTGGCCTTTGGAGCTGTCGCCGCAGCAGTAGTACGGGTCGAAGTGCGCCAGGAGGAAGCGCACGGACTGCCGGGCCGCCACGCCCGACGCGCTTACCAGCGGCACGTCGATGTAGTCTCCCACGCGCAGACCCGCGAAGTTGCCGTTGGCGGCTCGCTTGTGCAGCGCGTCGTACACGCTGCCGCTGCCGATCTCTCCCGCCAGGATGGTGGCGATGTTCTGCCCGCCGTACTTGCCGATTTGGCCCTGGCGGTTGTACTCGGCGTTGTTGAGCGCCGTCTGCGCGTTGCTGCGCGCGGTATCGTCGATGACCTCGTAGCCGATGCCGCCCACCGACAGGGTTTTCGCTTGTGCCATTTCGTTGCCTTTCTACTTGAGGTTGAGGGTTGTGCCGGACGCCGTGCAGGTGCTCCCGAACGTGATGGTGCTGCCAGATGCACTGGCCTTGGAGGCGGGGCAGTACACGGTGCCGTCGTCGTAGATGAACGCGCCCGTGGCGTCGGCCAGCTTGCCGTACAGGTCGGCTATCTGCTGCTTCTGCTTGGCCATGTCCGAGCTGCCCGCGCTGCCCTGCGCCACGCTGTTGGCTATCTGCAGGGCGATGTTTGCCGCAGCGTCGGCGTTCGAGGCCGCGCCGTTTGCCGCAGCCGTGGCGGCTTGCGAGGCCGTCTTCAGCTGCGACGCCTCGGTCACGCGGTCGCTTTCCGCCGTGGCTCGCTTCTTCTCGGCCTCTGCGCGCTTGGTTTCGGCGGTCTGGCGTGCCTTCTCGTTCGTGGCGCGCTGGTTTTCCGCGCTCGCGCGGGAGGCCTCGGCCTTCTGCATCTGCGCGTTCAGCGCGCTCACGTCGGCTAGCTGCCCTTCGAGGTTCGCGATGATCGCCTCCACCGCATCGACGTACGGGCCGGATATCTCGCCCGACGCGCTCGCCGAGGGCAGCACGTTCACCAGGACGTTCTCGGTGGTGGCGTCCAGCCCCGCCGCGTTCCGCACGCGCACGTAGCACACCTTGAGCAGCCCGGCCACGCCGAAGACGGCGGGGTCGACCGTCACGGTGGCCACGTTGTCGCTGATGCCAGTGAACTGCTGCTCCACGTAGGTGTGGTCGGGCTTCGCAGCCATGAGGTGCACCTTGCAGCCCGTCAGGGCCGCCTTCTTGTCGCCGTCGTAGATGGCGGCCTTCAGGACCTCGGCGCTGTCGCCCTGGTGCACGGTGATGACGGGCGGCGCTATGTTGGTCTTCTTGAGGTTGAGCGTAAGCTCGTGCGTTGCCATGCCTCATTCCTTTCCTTCGGCCGCAAGTGTCCGCGATATGTCGCCGGGCTGCGCTCTGTGGACCCCGCATATCTCCTCGTCGGTGAGCGCCGAGAAGTCCACGGCGTTGGCCTCGCCGCCTTCCGCGTCCATGACGGCCACGGGGCTGGACACGAGCGTGAAGCCGCCCTTGCCGTCGAACTCGAACACGTCTTCCGATTCCACGATGGCCCGCGCCGTGGCCGGGTCGCTGATGCACTCGAACACCGGAAGCGCCTCGGGCGGCTTCGGCGCGCCGTCGAGCGCCTGCGGCGCTTCGGGCTGCTGCACAAGGTGGTAGAACATTCCGTTTCCCCTCTCGCTGGTCTAGTTTCCCGTGATGCTGCTCATGCCGGTGATGATTCCGTTCACCACGTTGATGGTGCCCCACTTCCAGTTGTTGCCGTTGTTGGTGATGCACCCGATGAACTGCGTGGAGCCCGTGTACCCGTAGGTGCCGCCGCTGCTCGGATTGGTTCCTATGGCGAACTTCGGGGCGAGTATCCTGGCGGTGCCCGACGACCCAATGTCTGCGCGGCTGCTATCCAGGTACACGTAGTTGTTGGAGTTCTCCTGCAGCTTCACGTACGCCGAGCCGCCCGCGTTGCTGTTGCCGCTCCTCATGTACAGCTGCTCGTCGGGATGGCTCATGTAGCCCGCGTAGTAGGGGGTCGTCAGCCACGTCTGGCGGTAGTAGCGGTTGACCGCCAGGAAGCCGTAGCCGCAGGTGGATATGCCCACGCCGTCGGTCGAGCTCGCCGTGGGGCTGTCCTTCGCGTGGACGGCCTCGATGGTGCAGTACTCGGTCGAGCCGTTCACGAACGACGCTCCCGGGTGGTTGTTCGTCGTCGTGCCGGTGGTGATGTAGTTGGTTGACGACGTGCCGACCATGTTGCAGCGGAACATGGAGGTGCTGCCCACCAGCACGGTGCCCGCGATGATGGAGCCGTTCTTGTCGTATATCTGGAAGCCGTTGGTGGCGTTGATATAGACCCTGTTGCCGTTGCTGTCGGTCATGAAGATGGAGCCGTCGCGCAGGTAGAAGGCCCCGCTGTCGAGGTCCCAGTACGAGTTCCCGCCTTTGATGCGGCCCGTGGTCAGCTCGTCGGCGGTCACGCCGTCGCCGGTTATGGCCGTGCGCCACTTCCACGCGCCGCTGGAGTACTTGGAGTTGGCCACGCCGATGATTCCGCCGCCTATCTTGACGCACTTGGTGGCGCTCTCGGGCTTTTTGTCGTACACCAGGATGCCTTGGCCGGGCTCCTCGTACACCCAGCCGCCCGTGGTGTTCACCTCGCTGTTGAGCATGTCAACGATCTTCTTGCGGATATCCGTCGGCAGCTGGTCGAGCTGTTTCTGCAGCCCATCCACCTCGCCCTCGGCGCTCGTCAGCCGTTCGTCCAGCTTGCCCGTGACGCCTTCCAGGTACTCCTTGTTGGCCTCGTCTATCTGCTTGAGCACGCTCTCGCTTTGCTCTATCGACGTGTCGGTGTACAGGCGCAGCACCTCGTCCAGGTCAAGGTTGCCGTCGTCGGAGTACTTCTTCAGCGCCTCCTCCAGCGTGGTGTCCCCGTTGTCGGCGTACTCCTTGAGGGCCTTGTCCAGCTCGTCCCTTATCTGGTCGGTGTAGTCCTGGGCGGAGCCGCCGACCTCCTTGGCGTACGCCTTCTGGCGCTCCTCGGCGGCCGCCAGGCTCTCGCCCCATTTGCCGGTCGATGCCTTGTTCGAGGCGTTCACGGCCTCGGTCACGGTCGCCCGAATGGTCGAGGCGGTGGACTTGGCGGCCGACTTCTGCGCGGCCATCAGCTCGGCGACCGTCTGGTAGTTACCGAACGTGTAGGTGACCTCGCCGGGGCGCAGCTGGTCCTCCACCACCTTGGTGATGCGCGTGCGCACGCGCAGCGGCGGGTCGTACACCTTGTCCACCACGGTCACCAGGTCGCCCTCGTCCGCGCCCTCGAAGCCCTCGCCGGCGCGCGCAAGCGCCACGGCGTCCACAGTGTAGGACACGGTGGGCACGCACGACTTCGCCAGCTGCGCCTCGGTGAGCTTCTTCAGCTCGGCGGCGTCCTCGCAGTCGGAGAACTCCACGTCGCCGAACACGTGCGCCTTGCCGCCCTTGCCGTCGGGCCGTCCCCAGCGCGCCAGCGCGTCGGCCGACCCCACCCAGTTCTGCCCGCCGTTCACGTCGCCGAAGGTCAGCTTGCGATCGTAACCGCCCGTCAGGTTGCCGTCCTCGTCGGCGGTCTGCAGGGACTTGCCGTAGCCGTACAGGGCGGTACACACGTTGCCCTCGTCCACGCTGCGCTTGACGCTCACGAGGTCCTTGGCGTAGGTGAAACGCTTGCCGTTGTCCTCGCCGACCTGCTTGGCCATGCACACGCGGCGTGCGGTCACCTTGGTGCCGCTCACCTGGATTTCGAACGACAGCTCGCCGCCCCAAGTGTCTGCCACGTCGTGGATGGCCGCCCATGCGTTGGTGTGGTAGAAGTTCGTGCCGGCCTGCCCGAGGTCGGCCACGGTTCCGACCTGCCAGCGCGAGGAGGACAGCGCCGAGGCCAGCGCGGCGTAGGCGCTCACGTCGTAGGGGCGCTTGTCCTCCAGGTAGTCGCCCAGGAGCTCGATTTGCGCCGAGGTCGGGCAGTAGTACGTGTAGAGGATGCCCGCGCTTGCGCGCTCCTCTTCCACGCCGTCCACGATGTTCTCGTGCCAGCGGCCCTTGAGGTCGCGCCACACCAGGCGGTCGCCCTTGTCCAGGCGCGCCAGCGTTGTGATGCTCAGGGCGTTCTCGCCGTTGACCTCGCGCGTGTCCTCGCACTCGAACAGCGTCTTGATGGGTCCCTTGTACGCCTCCCAGCGGTCGCATGCCCACAGAATCATCAGCCCACGTACCTTTCCGTCCACTGTACCGTCGCGGTGCCGCTGGACAGCTTGAGGCTGTTGGCCCCCGGCTCCAGCGGGAAGAAGTCACTCTCGAAGGTCACGGGCGCGGGGCTGCCGTCCACCGTGGCCTGCGGGGCGGCCATGTCGATAACCACCGCGCTCGATGCCGTCACCGCCTTGTCGATCTGCACGAACTCGCCCGTGCCCATGTTCGTCAGCCGCAGCGCCGACGTGCTGCCGCCGGGCCTGACGGTCACGGTGGGGTAGGTGCGGAACGTCCCGCCCACCTGCACGCCCGAGGTGCCCGACACGGTTGCGCGCCCCTCGGCCCCGTAGGCCACGGGGTCGTATGCCGTGAACGTCAGCGTGGCCTCGCCGGTGTGCCACAACGTGTCGAGCGCGCCCGGCGAGGTCAGCACGGCCATGTAGCGCAGGCCCAGGTGCCTCTCGTCGTCCAGCCACAGCTCGGCCTCCTTGAGGCACAGCAGGCGCGAGGCCATGAGGCGGCGAAGGGCCGCCATGTCGTCGGCGGGGCGCGCCCTCCAGGCCGCCGCCACGTCTATCGTCAGGGGTTTCAGCTCTGCGCGCATGAAGCGCGAGCCGGGCTGCCCGGGCACGTCGCGCGTGGCGATTTCGTACTCGGGCAGCAGCGAGCGGGTCACGAGCCGGGTGTCGAACCACGGCGCGAAGTCGAAGCCGTTGTATATCATGCGAAGCACTCCTGCCGTTTGATTTCCTTGGCTATCTGGCGGGTGATTTTCTCGATGTCGGCCTCCTCCCGCACGGTCGCGTACAGGTTGATTGTCACGTTCGTGTCGCCATGGGCCGCGCCGCCCTTGCCGTCGAGCAGCTTGGCGATGCCCTCGGCCAGCGGGCGCGCGCCGCGCTCGTTGAACGGCACCACGCCCTCGGGGCCCGCCTCGCCGACGCCGATGACGCTGGGGCCGTTGAACACGCCGCCCTTGGCGTACCAGTCGATGCCGAAGTGCGGCACGCTCGGCGGGGCGATGCTGAAGCTGCCGGAGATGGACAGGTGCGGCAGCTTCAGGTGGGGCAGCGACCACGAGAAGTTGAAGAACCCCTTGATGGAGTCGATGACGTTGCGCACGGTGTCGCGGGCGTTCTGTATCGGCGTCTCGATGGCGCTCTTGATGGAGTTCCACACGCTGCTCACGGTGTCCTTGGCGGCGTTGAACACACTGGAGATCGTGTCGCGGATGCCGTTCACGATGCTGGATATGGTGGAGCTGATGCCGCCCCACACGCTCGACGCCGTGCTGCTCACGGCCCCCCATATGGAGTCCCACACCGCCTGAATTGCCGACAGCACCGCCGATATGGTGGAGCTGATGGCATTGATGGCCGCGCCTATCGCCGAGCTGATGGCATCCCATATGCTGGAGGCGGTGAAGCTCACCGCGCCCCACACCGTGTCCCACACGCCCTGGATGACCCCAAGGGCCGCGCCTATCACGTCGCTGACGTACTGGATGTACGCGCTCACCGCGCCGTAGATGGCCTCCCATATGGCGCTGGCGGTGCCGCTGATGCCTTCCCACGTCGCGCCCCACCATTCGGAGAGCGCCGTCACCACGTCGGTGATGACCTGGCTCACCGCGTCGATGTAGCTTCCCACCGCGCTGCAGATCGCGTCCCATGCCGCCGTCAGCTGCTCGCCGAAGTTCTCCCAGATGAAGTTCCAGGGTATGAGCAGCGTCTCGATGGCCAGGTTCAGAATCTCGCCCAGCAGCATCACGGCGACCTGCACCACGTTGCAGATGCCGTCCCAGATGGACGAGGCGGTGCCGGCCAGGCCTTGGAAGAACCCGGCTATGGCGTCGATGGCCCCCTGCACCGTGGAGCAGATGCCGTCCCACACGCCGCCCAGCGTCTCGCCGAGCTGCGTGAAGAACTCGCCGACGCTTTGGGCCACGTCGCCCGCCACCTGGGTGGCCACCTCGAACGCGGCGCACACGGCATCCCACACGGCGGTCACCGCGTCGCGGAACTCCTCGCAGTTGTTCCACAGCAGCACCACGGCGGCGATGATGGCCGCTATGGCCGCTACCACGGGGTGCGCGGCTATGAGCCCCAGCGCGCTGGTGCCCAGCTTGCCGACCACCTGGAAGGCTGCTCCGATTTTCGGCACGGTGTCCACGACGGTGCCGACCGTCGACAGCACGGGGCCTATGGCGGCCGCTATCGTGGCGATCGCCAGCACGGCGGTCTGGCCGCCCTCGCCGATGCCGGCGAACCACTCGGAGAACGACTTGACGACACCCGCCACGTTGGTGGCGATGTTGAGCAGTGGCTCTCCAAGCGGCTCGATGGAGCCCTGCAGCTCGCGCATGGCCTCCTGCGATTTCACGGCGAAGCTGTCGGAGGCGGCCTCCTGGGCCTGCTGCGCAGCGCCCGCCACGTCGCCGAAGCTGTCCTGCACGCCAGCCAGGGACTCGATCATGCCCATGGCATTGTCCTCGCCCAGCGAGGACCACAGGGTGGAGGCCAGCGCGGCCTTGTCGTACTCGTTTGGCATCTGCGTGAGGTCGCCCAGCACCGCCTGCAGCATGTCCTCGGCGGTGGCGCTGCCGTTCTTGAAGTTCTCGAAGACCTCCTGCGTGCCCTCGCTGAACGAGCCGATGGATTCCTCCATGCGGCCGTCGGACAGCGCCGTCAGGAACTCGTTGAGGTAGTCGCCCACCTTGTCCAGGTTGTACGCGCCGTTGGACGTGCCCGCTTCGAGCAGCGAGAAGTACTCGCTGGCGCTCATTCCCGCCTCGCCCCATCGCACGGAGTATTCGCTCAGGTTGTCGCCCAGCTCGTCGGTGTAGTTCAGGCCGCGCTGCATGCCCGCCGTCAGCAGGTCGCTGGCCTCGGTGGCGGACAGCCCGAAGCCCTCCATGAGGGCGTTGGTGCCGCGTATGGACTCGTTCACGTCTGCGCCGAAGGTGTCCGACAGCATGAGTGCGTTGGTGGTGACGGTCTGCAGGTCCTCGTCGGACACGTCGCGAAGGGTGGACTTGCACTGGATCAGCGCATCGTTGACCTCGTCCAGGGACTGGCCCCAGCCACCCTCGTATATGCGCTTGCCTATGCCGCTGAAACGCTCGGCCTCCTCGCCGGACATGCCGAACGCGGCGGCTATGCGGGCGTTGGCCTGCTCGTAGTCGCTGGCCACGCCGAATACGGCCTTGCCGGCGGCCACCACGGGCGCGGTCAGCGTCACCGTGGCGGCCGTGCCGGCCTTCTTGAACGAGGACGACAGCTTCGCGGCCTTCTCGTCGCCCTCGGTTATGTTCTTCCAGGAGATGCCCTGGAGGTCGCGCTCCAGGGCCTTGATGTTCTTGGATACGTCAACGGTGTCGAGCACCGCTTTGATGATGACGTTGCCGTCCATGCTCACCTCGTCGCTCTCTTGAGCGCGGCGAACACATCGCGCATCGCCGCGTCGCTTCCTTCCTCAGAGCCGTGTGAGCTGCGGCCTTTGCCGAGTTCGAACGCCTTGTGGGCGGCGTTCCAGGCCTCGACCTCCTGCCTGTTGTATTTGGTTGGCTTCGGCTTGGTCGCCGGGTTGCGGTAGTGGATGGCCGCGCCGAGCGGCGTGTCCTGCGGGCAGCCGCCCACGAGTGCCACAAACTCGGCAAAGCTGATGCGACCGCGCACCTCGTCCCACTCGATGCCGTAGGCCTGGCGGAAGCTGGTGCGTATGCGCGCCGCGTCCTCCTCCAAGTCCCACAGCGGGGTCTCGTGCGGGCGGTCGCCGGTCAGGTCGAGTCCGCACATGTCCCATACCGCCGCGTCGCGCATCCGCACGAACTCGGCGGCGTCGTAGTCGCATGCGCACCACGCGTCCGCCCAGTCCACGAAGAACAGCGCCAGGAACTCGTCCCGGCGCTGGTCGTCGGACTTGCCCTCGTCGGTCAGCACCTCGATGACGCGGATGATCGTGAGCGCGTCGTCGCGCACCAGCACCTCCTCGCCGTTCCACGGGTAGCGCGTGGCGCTCGTGCCGTCGGGCAGCCGCACCCGCTCGGCCGTGAGCGCGGCTGGCAGCATTACTTGCCGCCCTTCTTCTTGCGCTTGGCCTTGGCGCGGCGCTGGGCGCGGTTGAGCGCCTGGACCTGATCGGCGCGCTCGCTGTATGCAAGGCCGCACGCCATCAGCTGCTCGCTGGTCGCGTGGCGCGCCAACATGTTGAGGAACGTGGCGAAGACCTCGCCCAGGATGCGGATGTTCTCCTCGGGCGCGATGGGGCCCTCGTCGCCGCCCATCCACGCGAGCAGCTGCTCCCAGCCCTCGGTGCCGATGAACGCCGAGATGGTGCGCTTCATGAGGCGGGCCTGCGCGGCGTTGGCCTCGGCCGCCTTCTCGGGGGTGTCGGCCTCGCGGGCCATCTGCTCGTTGGCCTGCGCGCGGTCGATGGCGTTGCCGACCTTGGCCAGGTACTCCTCGATGTGCTTGTCGTCGAACCACACGCGGAAGCGCGGCGTGTCGGGGTTCTCCTCGGGGTCCTCGAAGAACACGTCCTCGTACGCGCGGATGTTTTTCAGAAGTTCCATTTGTTGCCCCTTTCGTGAGCGGTGAGCGTCGGGCATAGAAAAGGGGCGCGGGCCGCTCACTAGCCCGCGCCCCCATGTCCAGGAGGTTATGTCTGGTGTCGCCTGCGGCTACTTCGCCGCCACGGTGACCTTCACCTGCGTGCAGATGCTCGGCTTGGACGCGCAGCGCACGGTGATGACCGCCTCGCCTGCGGCCACGCCCGTCACGTTGCCGTCGCTGTCGACGGTGGCCACGTCGGTGTTGCCCGATGCGAAGAAGCACTTGGCGTTCGCCTCGGCGGGCGTGACGGTCGGCGCGAGCTTCATGGACTTGCCCACGGCCGGGCCGGTCGGCGCGGTGCAGGTGACGCCCGTGGGCTGCTTGAGCTTGTTGGCGGGGATGTAGCGCATAGCGCCAGCGCCCGAGATTGTGCAGGAGAACGCGCCGGGGTCGGACGCCGCGCCCTGCTGCGAGCCGACGGTCAGGCCCAGGTAGGTGCAGTCGCCCTCCACCACGTCGCCGTTGGGGTCGGTGTGGCGGAAGTGGCCCGTGCGGCCCTCGCCGGTCTCAAGCGCCAGGCTGGCAACGAAGTCCTGCGCGGGGTCGCCGTAGCAGCGGTCGCCTGTGACCTCGTACTGCGGCTGCACGCTCTTCACCTTGTCGGTGGGAGTGCCGTAGCCGTCGTAGTAGTCCTTGGTCTCGGTGGTCTCGTTGGTGGTCGGCTTCACCTCGGTGATGCCGCGCGAGAAGATGGCCCACGTGGGGCTGGCCGCGTCTGGCGTAGTGTCGATCTCCAGCGCGCTCATGTAGTTGGGCGCGAAGCCCAGGTCTTGGTTCTTTGCCATCGTTATCCCTTCTCTATGGTTATGGTCGCTTTGATTCGGAACTCCCACAGGTACGGCCCGCCCTCCGGCGGCGTTATCTCCTGCGGCTCTGTGTACAGCGCCGCGCTGGTGAAGCCGTAGGAGCCGGTGGGCGAGGACAGGTCGGCCCCGTTCAACGCGTCGGCCAGGTCGTAGGCGTCGCCCATGGCCTTGGCCTCGGAGGTGTCCTTCACGATGACCTGCAGCACGTATCCGACACGGCGGGTGCCGTCCATGTGGCGCACCGCGTCGGCCGTGGGCATGGGCCTCAGCACCACCGCGTCGTCGTGGCCGCGCGATGCTGCCAGGCGGGTGAGGAGCACCGGGCCGTAGCCCAGGGCCTCTATGGCGGCCTTCGCCGCCTCCATCACGTCCGGGGCCATGTCACGCCCCCTCGGTCAGGAGGTCGACGGCCAGGCGCTCCCAGTCCTCGCCGTGCGCTTCCTTCGCGGCCTTCGGCCAGTCGGCCTTGGCCCTCGGGTTCTTGCCGTGCTTGATGGAGCTGTCGGGCAGGTCGCGCACGTAGGCGGCGTAGTCGGCGTCCCATATGACGAGGCCCTGCCTGAAGTCGGAGGCGGCCTGCATGGAGTTGTGCATGCGCTTGGTGTCCTCTGGCGTGAACGCGTTCATGTCCTCGGCAACGCTCATGGCGAACTTCACCTGCTTGGCCTCCAGCTCCTTCGCGCTGAAACGCTTCATGAGCTTGGTCAGGTCGACCGTAACTGCTGCGGGCATGGCTACCTCACCTCCAGTTCCCAGTGGTGGGGACGGGTGCCGAACGCGCGGCGGGGCGTGCACCTCGCCACGTTCATCCACTCGCCCCCGTCGATGCTCACGCGGCTGCCCACGGGCACGTCGAACATGCCGGGGCTGTCCGCGCCGTCTGCTATCACGAGGCCCTGCGCGCCGTCGCCCAGGCCGTACTCGCGCACGAGCCACGCCGAGACGGGCTCGAAGCGCACGCGACGCACCTCGACGGGCTGCTCGAACTCGCCGCCGTAGCCGCCCTCCCTGGGCACCTTGACGGACATGGTGGAGGGCCGCGCCGAGCGCGGCACCCGCATCATCTGGTACCCCCGATGCCCGCGTAGAGCAGCGGCGTTCCAAGCAGCTCGCGGCGGACGGCGGCCTCCATGTCGCTGCGGTAGGTGCTGGCCCCTTCGGTACCGGGGTTCCACGAGAACGAGCCGACGGTAAAGCCGCCGCCCTCCATGATGCCGCCCGAGCATCCGTATGCGGCGTCGACCTCGCAGGCCGCCATGACCGCGCGCGCCCACTCCTCGGAGCCGTCCGGCTCGTTGGGGAAGATCAGGTCGCGCACGGCTGCCGTGGCGTGGGGGAGCGCCGCCTTGAACTCCTCGGCGGACAGCTCCCCGCGCCCGGCTGCCAGGTGGTCCTCGTGGGTCGGGGCTCTAGTTTCCATCGTCCTCGGCCGCCTCGGGCTTTTCCGCCTTGCCCTTGGCGGGCTGCTCGTCTGCGGCCTTCGCCTCGGGCTTTTCCGCCTTGCCCTTGGCGGGCTTGGCCTTCTTCGGGGCCTCCTTCTCGAAGGCCAGTCCAACTGTGCGCATGTCGCGCCTCCTTCCTACGCGGCCTTCATGCCTGCGGTGATGTAGTGCGCCAGGTTCTCGCGGACGCCGCACACGCCGTACTTGCGGTACTTGAACAGGTGGCCGAAGCCCTGCTGGTTGTCCTCGGCGTCGATGACCTTGCCGTGCGCGAAGTTCCAGCGCAGCACCACGGCGTCCTTGTGGACAATGAGGAAGTTCATGTCCACCGCGCCGGTGCCCTTCTTGTAGTGGCCGATCTCCTCGTCCTTGGTGGTGCCGTCCAAAAGGTCGATGGCGCTGTAGAAGCGGGACTGCGGCACCTTCACGATGGAGGAGAAGCCGTCCAGCGCCTCTCGGGACTTGGTGGTGTCCAGGTCCTTCACCATACCCAGCAGGGTGGGGGTGATGAACAGCACGCGGCCCTCTTCCGGCACCTCTTTCTCGTCCATGTCGCACATGGCGGCGTTCAGGCCCTTGAGCATGTCCGCGCCGTCGGCGTAGGTCTTCTGCTCCTTGGTGATGCCGGTGCCTGCGCACAGCGTGGAGAACACGAACGCGTCTCCCTCGGGCACCACCTTGGTGCGGTTGAAGTGCGCGGCGGCGTTGCCGAACGCCAGATTGAAGGACTGGGCGTCCACTTTCTGGTCGATTTCCAGGATGGTGCCGCGGTCGTAGTTGGCGCTGATGGGCTTCCAAGTCAGGGACGCGCCGCTGTTCTGCGGCAGTCGCCCGTTGGCCTGCACGTCGCCCAGGCCGCCCATGGAGTAGACGGGGTAGTAGAACTCGCCCAGCTGCTCCATCTGCGCGATGTTGCCCTGCGGCGCGGCGCTCTCAAGCACTGCGGTCAGGGATTCCTTGCGGTACGCCTCCATGAGCACGTTCTCGTAGCCCTTGGGCAGTTCGATGCTGTTTGGCATGATTTACTCCTTTGAAGATTCGTCGGTGAGTCCGAAAGCTGCGCGGAAGTCGGCCAGGCCGTCGGAACCTGCGCCGCCCTTGGGGTCGCCGCCCGCGCTCTCGCGGGGCTGGTCGGTGAACATGTAGGCGTTATCCTTCTTCAGGGCCTCGAAGTCGATGCCCGTGAGGTTGCCCTGCTCGTCCAGCTTCGCGTCAGCGATGTTCGGGATGATCGCGCGCGCCGCCTTGGCGTTGCGCACCCCCATCTGCGCCAGCTTGGTGTCGATGGCGAAGTCGCGGCGCATGTCGGCCTCGCGCTTCTCGGCGTCGGCCTTGTACGCCTCGTTGTCGGCCTTGGCCTTGTCGAGCGCGGCCTGCAGCTCCTCGGCGTTGCCCGCCTTGGAGGTGAACTCCTCGATCTGCTTGTCGCGCTGCTCCAGCTCGGCCTTGAGGGCCTTCACCTGCTCCTGGTACTCGTCGGTCTCGCGCTTGTACTTCGCGTAGGACACGACCTCCTTCGCCGGTTCGGTCTGCTGGCCGTTGTCGCCGCCCTCGTTGCCTTGGGGCTTGTTGTCGTCCGCCATCGCTTGCTCCTTCCGTGTTTGGTTTTCGCGCTTCCCTGCGCGCTTGGATGGCCCGCCGTTGTCGCCGCGGTCGCGTGCGGGGCCGTTGTCGCCGCCCCATCGCGTGACCGCATCTTCCCCGAGGTGTCGCCAGGCAAAAGAAAAGGCCGCCCGTGATGGGCGGCCTTGATGCCGTGCGTCTACTCGGTTGTCGCTTGGTCTACTTCATCAGCCCCGCGTCGCGCAGAACCTTGCGGGACTTGGCGAAAAGCTCCTCGCGCTCTTCCTTGGTCAGCTTTTCGGCGGCTTTCGACTCGGAGGCGCTGTCATCTATGACGAGCACCCAGTCCTCTGGCGTCACTTCTTTTTTGTCAGCCTGAACCATTTCGCTTCCTCGTTTCGCTCGTAGAGCATTTCGGTGGCAAGCTGGTCGATAACGTCGCCGCCCACGTTCGGGCACTCTCTTTTCGCCAGCTCTCGCAGCTCCTCGTACGCTTGTACGACGCTGCGGTCGTTCACCTTGATTTCGTAGATTGTACCATCGTGGCACGCCACCACTGAGCTGCGCACCCAGTCGTTTTCCGCCACCGTTCGAATGTCGGTCCACGACGGCGGCGAGCTCATGGGGTGGTTGTGGATAAGCACCACGCCGCCCTTGGTGCGCCTGCACGCCTCCACCTGCTTGGCGGTCAGGCCGCACGCCTGGCTCTTCAGGCCGTGCCCGAAGGTGTCGGTGACGCGCTCGCCATTCTTCCACGACACGACGGACATGCGTTCGTAGCCCGTGCCGTCGCGGTCGCGCAGGATGCGGCGGCTCTCGGCGTACACGGCCTCGCTTGCGCGCTTCGGGATGGGAAGGGACGCCACCTTGTCGTGGTAGGCCCTGCCGTTCACGGCGCGGCGGCTCACGTCTGCGGCGGTGCCCGCGCCCTTGCCCGGCATGAACTTCTCGCGCACCCAGGTCTTGTCCGTGGCAAGCGGGTAGATGCGCTCCTTCGATTCCACGGCGGCCTCGCGCGTGCGCTCGCGGGACAGGTAGGGATGGGCGGCTATGTGCTCGCGCTGGCGCTTCTGCAGCTTGCCCAGGCGCAGGCGCTCCTTGGTGTTGTCGAGCCCGGCGGCCTCCAGGGCCGTTGCCTCGCGCTTGGCGGCGCGTATGCCGCGCTCAAGCTCGCGCTGCTTCTGCTCTGCCTGGTATCGCTCCTCGCGCTTCTCGTCGCCGCCATCTGGATCGCGCTCGTACCGCAGCTGCTGGCCCTCCACGTAGATGCCGAAGTCGTGCTTGCAGTTCGCGCCGCACAGGCCATCGACAGAGCCGTAGCCCGTCTCGCGGTAGAACGGCGGGTACTTCTTGGACTTGCCCGACAGACTGAACACGCGGCCCTGCCACTTGGCGTGACTCTCGCGCGCCCCGCCGTGCGAGGAGGTCTGCACGAGGTCGTGCCCGGTCTCTTCAAGCAGCTCCAGCGTGTTGCGGCTGCCGGCCTGCACCGCCTGCGTGCGAATGTGGCGGCGCATGGCCACGTCCGCCTGCGCCCACGCCCCGCTCTTGTAGTCCACGACGGACACGCCGCGCCGCGCCAGCTTCAGCACTGCCTCGCGGGTGGCCTGCTCGTAGCCCGCCATGCCCGAGTTCACCCGAGCCACGGCCTGCGCCACGACTTCGAGGTAGGCGCGCTGCACGTTGGCGGGCATCTTCAGGTTGTCGCGGCTCACTACGTCCTGCACTCCCGCCGCCGTGGCCCGCGCTGAGTTGTGCAGCCTCCACTGCATCGTCTTGGACAGCGCGCCCATGGCCGTGCCCAGCGTGGCCAGGTCGGCCTCGGCGCTCTTGGCCACGGCCTCGGCCGCAGCCTTGGCAGCCTCGCGCGCGGCTCTGCGGCCCTCCTCGTTCATGGCCTTCTGCACGTCCTTGGCGGCAAGCGACGCCTTGCGGGCGGCCTGCGAGTAGGCGCTGTCGCCCTCGAAGTCGATGGAGCCTATGAGCGCGGCGTAGATGCACACCAGGCGCAGGGTGTATTCGTCCATGGCCCCCTGCGCTGCGTCGGTGAAGTGCTCTATGTAGTCCGGCCCCAGCATCAGGCGAGCCCGTCGCCCAGCATGTCGAACGCGCCGCCCTGCTGCTCGGGCACGTTGGCCTTGGCCTCGTTGCTGGTCTCGCCGTAGAAGCGGCGGCGGTACTCCCACGGGGCCATGATGCCCGCGCCGACCTCGCTCATGGCCATCTCGCGCGCGCTCTGCGTGTCGCTGATGATGGAGTCGTCGAAGTCCACGGTGACGTCGCCGTAGGGCACGGCCTCGCCCTTGATGCTGCGGCACGCGTCGGCCATGCCGTTCACGAGGCGCACGATGGACTTGCGCAGGGCGTTCTCGTGCCGGTGGATGGATCGCATCAGCTGCGAGTTGTCGGCCGCCACCTCCTTGGCGGTCTTCAGGCCCGTGTGCGACTCCCAGGAGAAGTAGCCGTTGCCGAAGCCGCACGCCACCGACAGCAGGCGCAGGCCCGTGTTGATGGCGCTGGCGTTCTCGTCGGCCTTGAGGTCGCTCTGAACGGTCTGAATCTTGGCCGACCCCTCGTCGCCGGGGTTCATGCTGAAGATGGTGTCGTCGGCCTCGCCGAAGGCGTAGTAGGTCTTCGTGAGGCTGCCGTCCGGCCCCTTGTCGGTCTTGGACTCTATGAGGGTCTTGTCCACGAACGTGCGCGGGCGGCCCACGCGAATGTGGTCGAGCAGGGAGGTGGCGGCCTCGTCGACCACCTTCATGGCCCCCACGGCGTTGCAGTACACGCTCGCGCCCATCGCGCAGTAGTCGTAGAAGCGGTTCGACACGGCGGGGCGCACCAGCGCGAAAAGCGGGCGGGTGCAGCGCGTGTCCATGTCGGCGCTGATGCCCTCGACCGCCACCTGCTTGTGCGTCTTGGTGTCGAACAGCTGCGTGAGGATGTGGTAGGTGCCGCCCTTGAGCACGTGGGCCTGGCACTGGTCGTAGTCGCGCCCGGCGACCTCCACGCGGCCCACGAACGCGCACTGCGTGCAGTCGTCGGCGCTCCACGTGAGCGGGACTATCTGCGTGGCGTCGTAGCGCACGATGCGCAGCTCGGCGTCGGGCGTGTAGGCGCTGTCGGTCACGCCTCGCGGCTCGATGACCCATGCGCCCGTGCCCATGGCGAACGCGCGGGCTATGAAGTCGGCGTTGTCCATGGCGAACGATGTGGGCGCGTCGCCGTCCTCTGTCGGCTGCGGCGCGGCCTGGCCGTCCTCGTGCCCCTCGTCGCCGACGCCGCCCGTCGCCTTGGGGTTGGCGAAGTAGCGCGCCATCCAGGCGCGGCGCTCGTCGCTCGTGCTGGAGATGATCGTGCTCTCGTTCATGAGCAGACTGGCCCACTCGTCGGCCACGAGCGCCGCCGGGTGCAGGCTGGCGCGCTCGCGCTTGTACACGCGGAAGCCGCGCCGCTCGCTGTAGTGGTACCAGCCGTTGTTCGCCGCGAACCAGCCGAACCAGACGCCCACCATGCCCTGCATGCGGGTGTCCGGCTGGTATCCCATGCGGCGCAGCCACGCCTCGGCGTAGCCCGTGTTGCCTCGCTTCTCCATCAGAGGTTGCTCCTTATCCACAGTCCTGCGGCGTAGCCCGCCGCGTCTATCGCGTCGTCGTTCACCTTCGGCAGTGTCTCGGTTATGTCGCCCTGCCCGTTCGACACGTACTCGAACTCGGGGAACTCCTTGGCGGCGAGCGGGCAGCGGTCGGGGTCGATGACTATGCGCGTAAGGTTCTGCATCCACCTGATGCGGCTCTTGGGCGCGTTCAGGCCCTGCTTGAGCGACTTCTGCGCGCCGATGCCCTGCTCCTGGTAGTAGAGGATCATGCCGCGCGCCGCGCTGTCGCACCACACGTCGGCGGCGGGGTCCTCGGCCGCCTGCAGCTTGGCCGCCACCAGCTCGGCGGTCTTGACGTCGATGGCCTCGGTTCCCTGGCGGCTCTCCTCGTCCAGCAGGTAAAGCACGCGCTCGTTCTCGTCGTATCCCGCCTCCATGAACACCCACGGGTGCACGCTGCCCGCGTCCACGCCGAACGAGCGCAGGGCGATGGCCTCGCGTTCCTCCGCGGTGATGGGGCGTATGTCCAGCAGCTCGTCGGGGAACACCTCGGAGCCCGTGCCGATGACCTCGCCGAGCCATTGCCAGCGGTAGGAGTCGGGCGTCTTGCGGCGGCTGCGCTCGGCCTCCGCCAGCGCCGCGGCGCTTATCCACTCGGGGTGCTCGTCTATGACGTCCAGGTACGTGGTGTGGCATATGAAGCGCCCGTCCTCGCCCGGGTGGGCCTCCAGGTCGCGCGCCTCCTTGTTCACCCAGTTGCGAGCCGAGCGGGGAGGGTTGTAGCTGTAGAACACCCAGAACATGTCGCCGCCGCGCAGGAACGTGGCCAGCACGCTGCGCACCTCGTCCATGCCGTCGAACTCGTCTACCTCCTCGAACCACACCACGGCGCAGTAGCCGGTGCGGAACTTCGCGGACTTCAGCTTCTTCGGCTTGTCGCATCCCACAAAGCGTATGACCTGCCCGGTGGGGCGGTACGTCACCTCCATGGGGGACAGGCCGAAGTCGAACAGGTGCGCCACGCCCAGCACGTCGCACGCCCAGCCTATCTGCTCGTACACGGACGTGCGCAGCGTGTTGCCGACCTTGCGCAGCACGACGGCGTTGGCCTCCGGGTTGAGCATGATCAGCAGCACGATGGCGATGGATATGAACGACGACTTGGTGGAGTTGCGCCCGCCCTTGAACCAGTAGTGCGTGAACTCGTGCGCCTTGATGGAGCGCCACACGCCGGCGAACACGGAGGCCACGACGTCCGAGAGCCTAACCGAGGTCGTCAACGATGGTCACCCCCGCCTCCGCCATGGCGGCCTTCGCGCCGTCCACGCCGAACATGTCGTTGAGCAGCTTCACGCTCTCGGTTATGGCCAGGCGTGCGTCGCCGTTGATGCTGCCCTCGGCCGCCTGGCGGCGGAAGATGGGCAGCGCGCCGTCCAGCACCTCGAACAGCGGGGCGGCCGCGTCCTGCAGCTCCCAGCGGCAGTCCTTGGCGGCCGCGTCGCGGATTTCCTGGATTCTGTGCGCGATTCGTGGGTCGCGCATCAGCTTGGACGCGGCGCAGCTTATCGAGTTGTAGTTCATCCGCTTGCAGTCGTAGGCCGCGCGGTACGCGTCCTGCTGCTTGGCGCGGGGCTTGGCCATCTCGCGGGCGAACGCCTCCTGCTTCGCCGTGAGCGGCTTGTCCTTCTTGGGCACCTGCGGCCTCCTTCCTGATTAGTTTCGCGCTAGCCAAGCGACGCGATCACATCGCGCTCGCGCGGCGAAAGCGCGAAACGCTCTGCGGCTGCACGCTCTGCGGCTGCACGCTCTGCGGCTGCACGCTCTGCGGCTGCACGCTCTGCGGCTGCACGCTCTGATATGAGGTAGCCGCTGCCGTATATCGCCTTGCCCTGGCCGCGCTGCGCGTCGAGCGCCCTCGTGAAGCTGCACTCCTGCGGGCCTACGCGGAAGTCGATGCCGTACTTGGAGTAGCGCGCCAGCATGGGCGCGGTCAGCACCTCGTCGGGGTACTCGTACTTCGGCAGCGCCTTGGCCTTCTCGTGGCGCAGGCGCTCTATCTCGACATCCAGCTCGGCGCGCAGGTCGGGTGCGCTCCTCGCCTGGGCGGGGTCGAGGTTGGTCACGAACGAGGTGTTGACGCTCGCGCCGTTGGCGTATGTCACGCCGACGCCCGTCACGACCTTGCAGCAGTTGCGGATGCCCATGCACGTCAGGGTGGGGGCGAACAGGAAGAAGCCCACGCCGCGCTCCTGGTAGTGCTTGACGATTTTGCTCAGGATGGAGAACGGCGGGTTGTCCACGACGGTGCAGCCCTCCGGGTACTCCTCGCGCTCGTAGTCGCCGCCCGGGTAGAACGGGCGCGCCACCTTCGCCAGGTCGAACCCGTACTCTCGGTGCGCCCACCGCAGCACGCAGCCGTACACCTCGGGCGGGGTGTAGCAGTCGTCGGTCGTCCTCTTCGGCTCGAACTTGGCCGTGAACTCCTCGTATGTCTCGCCTCTCGCCATGCGTCTCCTATCTCTCGGCCCATATGGTCGCAAGCGTGTCGCCGGGCACGGAAAAGGCCGCCCCGAAGGACGGCCCTCTGCCTGTTTCCGTATTCGGTTGCCCCTATCCGCACGCCGCCACGGCCATGGCCATGAGCCCGAGCGCCAGCGCCCTTATGGCGTAGATGGCCGCCGCGTCTATGGCGATTGCCGCCGCTATGAACAGCAGGCACCCCCAGTTGCATCCCGGGCGGTTCATCGCTCCTCCCACTCGACGGTGCCGTCGCCGTACTCGGCCTTGGGCCATTCCAGGTAGTCGGCCTCCTCGCAGAAGCTGGCCAGCAGCCGCTTGCTGGTAGTGCAGCTGCTCATGCGGCTCGTCTCATACACGGCGATGAAGAAGGGCCACGAGTGGAACTCCGTCTCCGTGTGGATGGCCCGCTCGGGCGTGCCGAAAAGGTGCTCCCAGTTCGTCATCGCGCCCCCTCCTTCGCGCTCGGCCCGACCTTGCGGTAGGTGAAGTCCTCGAACAGGTGACCGCACCAGCGGCAGCGGTCGCCGCCCTTGGGCAGGTGGCGCCAGGTCTCGCGCATGCCACACTTCGGGCAGCGCACCTCGATACTGGGTCGGCGCTTCGGCTTCTCGGTCTGCTGCTCCATGGCTACTCCACCGCCATCCGCATGGCCGGCTTCATGGCCTCGCGCAGGCTCTTGGCCAGCTCCTCGGCCGTTACCTCCACGTTCACGTCGGGCATCGCGAAACCGTGCGCCTCTTCGGCCTTGAGGCAAGGCATGACGGCGTCCTGGGCCGCGCCCTTGAGCGTCGGTGACGCTGTCACCCTCGGCTCGCAGCGCCCCAGCCACAACTCGCACTCGTCCAGCTTCGTGAGCGCCAGGGCGCGCTCGCGGCTCGCCTCGTAGGCCGTCTCGATGCCCTTGCGCAGGTTCTGCACGGCCGTCTCTTCGGTTCCGGCGTCCAGCTTTTCGCGCAGTCGGGCGTTCTCGAACCTCAGGTTGCGAGCCTCGCGGCGCGGCACTGCTACCGTATGGCTTTGCTGCTCGCCCCAGCAGTCCTCGCACAGCGGCGCGTCTACGCCCATGTTGTCCTGCCCCAGGGCGTCGATATCGCGCCCGCAGGTATCGCAGATGATTCCCATGGCTACTCCCTTCCTTCCGGCTTCACCGCGCCTGCGAGGAACCACGCCCGCAGGCTCTCGGCGCACTCCGGGCACAAGGCCCTTGCCTCGCCGTCGATTCGCGCGCTGTTCCTCAGCACCATCTTGGCGTAACCCGCCAGGGTCGCCGGCACCTCCTTGCCGCAGCGTTCGCATGCGCACATGTACAGCCTCATGCCTGCTCGCCTCCCTTCGGCAGAGCGTCGGCGATTCGGTCCCAGTCGGTGGCCGGCTTCTCGCTGGGGTACTCGTAGGCCCCCACGCACGGCACCGGCAGCACCGCCATGCCGTCGTGCTCGCCTGCGTACTCGTCTGCGTCCGATCTGCTCTCGAACGCCAGCACCACGTCGCTCTCCGTGGCCACCGCGTAGATCTTCTTCATCGTTTCGTCTCCTATTCGAACTCGAAGCACTCGCATGCCTCGCTTGTCTCGTCTACCGCCTCCACGTCGGGGCCGCCGCCAGTCATGGCGTCGCGGGCGCACACGGCCTCGCCGCCAGCGCCCTGCACGCGGCCGCAGAAGCGGCACTCCCGGCACGTGCGGCCCTCCCACGGGTCGGGCCGGTTCCACGGTGCCCTGGGGTCGGACTCGAAGCACCCGGGCGGGAGGTTCCACCCGCTTGAAGGCTCGTACCCGCTCACATGCACCGCCTGCCCCTCGGCAGCCGCCCCCAGCCGTCCATGGCCAGGGCGTCCGCGTACTTGGTCGGTTCCGGCAGCAGCAGGTACTCCCAGTGCCCCGAGCCCGGCGGGGCGGGGCGGTTGAACCTCTGCTCGGCCCTGACCCAGCGGAAGTGCAGCCGGTTGGCGTGCGCCAGCCCGTGGCAGCCGCTGCCGTTGCCGCTGCCGCACAGCATCACCGTGGGCTTGGGAACCTCGCGCCCGTCGCGGAACAGCTTGCCCGCCCCGCGCCTCACGATGTGGTGGCGGTTGAGCGGCCACGGCGCGCCGCACACGGCGCACCTGGGCGTCTCGATGCTCGGCCCCTCCATGAGGGGGCGCAGGATCTCGGGCAGCGTGTCAACGTTTGCCATTCGATAGCCTCCTGTCCTTGCCTTGCAGCTCGTACTTGTCGCACATCTCCGACAGGCGGCTCACGATGGCCACCGCCGTCTCCTCGTCGCCGTTCTTGGCCAGGCGGCGTATGAGGTCGCCCTTGCCGTGCTGCGTGGTCACGACCACGGGCCTCATGTTCTCGTACCTGTCGTTCACGACGCGGAACACCTGCCCCAGCGTCCAGTCGGTGGGGGACTCCTTGCCCAGGTCGTCCAGCACCAGGCACCCCACGCGGGAGAGCCTGGACAGCACGCCGTCCTCGGTGCCGTCGCCGCCGTAGGTGCCCTTGATGGCGGCCAGCACGCCCAGCATGTCGGTCACCCTCACGCTGGTGCCGCCGTCCACCAGGAGCCGCGCCACGGCGCTCGCCAGGTGGGTCTTGCCGGTTCCCACGGGGCCGCAGATGTACGCCCCGCGCCCTTGCTCAACCTTCGCGGCAATGCCCTCGGCCATGGGGGAGGCGGCTGTCATGAAGCGTGGCTTGATTCCGGCCCGCTCGTAGGCCCGGCGGCGTTTGGCTGCGGCCTCCTCGGCCTTGGCCCTGGCCTCAAGGCGCGAACGCTCGTCGCGCTCCGCCACGGCACCCGGGCAGCCGCACGGCTTCCAGCCGCAGAAGGTGCGGCGGCCAGCCAGCACCACGTAGCGGACCTCCAGCTGCGCCCCGCAGTGGGGGCACTCAGTCGTACTCGGCATAGCCGTCGGCCTCCTTCCGGGTCCTCGGGCCGCGGTTCACGTAGTCCTCGAACTTCGGCGAGAACAGCGTGGAGGGCCGCAGGTACTTGGCCATCTTCGGGTCGCCCGCCCACTCGGCTGCCATCGTGTCGATGACGGCCAGGAAGTCGGGGAGGCGGTAGCCATCGGCCCAGCGGGCGTGTATCAGCCTGCGGGTCTTGGCGCTGCTTGAGCGGTAGCGGGTGCCGGCTGCCTCGTTGAGCGCATGCACGATTTCGTCAAAGGGGATTAAGGGGTTATCTATATACTCAACCTCAACCTCAACCTCTGCATTGCCGCAACTCGATGCGCCTGCATGTGCATCCGCATCTGCTTGCGCATGTGCGCCTGCATGTGCATCCGCATATGCTCCCGCATGTGCTTGCGCATCGGATTGCGCATCGGCTTGCGCCCGTGCCGCCGCATCGTCCACCGCGTCTTCCTTCCCCGGCCTGTTGCCCCAGCGGGCGTTGGCCGCCTTCCTTGCGCGCTCGCTCTTCTCGTCGCCCATGTCGAGCCTGCCCTTGAGCACCAGGAAGGTGGGCAGCCACGCGGGGCTGCCCTGCGGCTCCTTGCCCGTGAACCGGTACTCGACGATGGCGTAGATGAACGGCGCGCGCTGCTTCTCGGGCATGGCCTGCGCGGCCGCCCAGAAGTCGTCGTGTATAACCATGCCCATAGTGTCGCCGTCGCCTTCCCTAAAACGGGATATCCTCGTCGTACAGATCGGGCATGGCCTGCTGCTGCGGCGCGGGCTGCTGTGACGCGTACGCCTGCTGAGTGGCCGGCTGCGGCGCGTAGGCGGGCTGCTGCGGCGCAGGTGCCGGGGCGGGGCGTCCCTGGCCGTACGTGCGGGCCTGCGGCGCTTGCGGGGCCGCCTGGGGCGCGTACTGCTGCGGCGCGTAGCCCTGCTGCTGTTGCTGGCCGCTCATGAACTCCAGCTCGTCCACCACGACCTCCAGCGCGCTGCGCTTCTGGCCGGTCTGCTGGTCGTTCCAGCTGCGGTAGCGCAGCTTGCCCTCGATGGCCACCTTGCTGCCTTTGGCGAGGTACTGCGCCAGCTTCTCGCCGCGGGTGCCGAACAGCGTGCAGTCCACGAAGTTCGGGTAGTCCTCCCACTGCCCGGTCTGCTGGTTCTTGCGGCGGTCGTTGACGGCCACGCCCATGGACAGCACGGACATGCCGCCAGACGTGGAGCGCAGCACGGGGTCGCGGGTCAGGTTGCCGGATATGCACACGCGGTTGATGCTCATAGATACCCTCCTTGGGTTACGTCCCCGCTGTTCCAGATGCGGGTGATCTGCGCGTCTACCATGCGGATACGCAGCTTGATTACGTTGATGGCCTCCTGCGAGGCCTTGTAGATGGCCTCGGAGCAGTCGCGGCGGCGCTTGGCCTCCGCTATCTGCTCCTGGCCCCGGCACACGTCGCCGATGATGGTGACGGGCGTGCCCTTCTGGCGCTCGTTCAGGATGGCGATGCGCAGGGCCTTGCGGTACTCGGCCTCGTTCTCGGCGTACTGGCAGCCCGACTCCTTGCAGGTCTTCAGCTCGGCCTCCAGCCTGTCGGTCAGCTCGTCCAGCTCCTCGGTGAGCGCCTGCATCTACTCCACCTGCCAGTCGGGGCGCGGGCAGCACGGGCTGTTGGCCACGAACTCCATGTACTGCGGCATGCTGGCGAACTGGTAGCGCGCCCCGCAGCTGCGGCAGTGGGCCGTGAAGGGGCCGTCTGCGGGCGGCTGCTTCTCCTCGGGCGCGGGCTGCTCCTCCATGGCGTCGGGATCGCTCTGCCCGTCGATGGCGAACGCGCCGCACAGCGCGTACTTGCGGGCGTAGCTCGACGCCATGCCGGTCACCTGGGCGTCGTCCGAGCCCTTCTTGTGCTCGTCCTCGCGGGCGTAGGCGCTCACCTGCAGCAGGCCCTCGCCGCCCTCGGCGGGGAACACGCACGCCGTGGACTTCACGTAGTAGCGGTCGCCTATCTGCACCAGCTCGTCGGTCATGAAGAACGCCAGGCCCTCCTTGGCGCACGGCTCCTTCAGCGCGGCCACTATGTCCTCGTAGCTGCGGTAGCTGAACTTGCCGAAAGCGTTGTACTTGGCCTTGGGCACCACCACGGCGCGCTGCACGCGGGCAACGGCCGCCATGAGGTCGATGGACTGCTGTTCCTGGGTCATGCTAGTAGCCTCCGTTCATCCGCTCGTAAACCTGGCCCACCGTGCCGTGCATGATGGTGCCCACGACGCCCTGCGCCTTGAGGGCCGCCGCGACGCCCTGCATTTGCTCGCGCGTGGCGCACGGCACCACGACCGTCCACGGGTCGCCCGCCATGGCCACGGGTGCCGGTGCGGGCGGCGCTGGCGGCACCGGGGCGGGCATGGGCGCGGGCTGCGGCTCGGGCATCTGCTCAAGCGGCTGCGGGAACTCTGCGGGCTGGCATTCCGCGGGCTCGGGCACCGCTTCGGGTTCGGGTTCGGGTTCTTCCACGGGTTCCGGCTCCATGGCCGCCTTCAGCTCGGCGATGCGCCGGCGCTCCTCCTCGGCCTTGTGCGCCGCCGTTATGGCCGCGCCCAGGTCCAGGTGGGCGAACAGCTCGCGCTCGGCCTCGTCGTAGAACGGCTCGCCCTGGAACTGCGCCTTGAGGGTTTCCCAGTCCTGGGCCAGGCGCTCCACCTTGGCCTCCAGGGCCTTGAATGCCTTCACCTCGCCGAAGGTCTTGTTGGTCCACTGCTTCTCGTGGAAACGCTCATAGGGCACGACGGGGGCCAGCAGCCCGGCGAACTCCTCGTAGTGCTCCCGCAGCTTGGCGTACGCGCGCAGCTGGCGCTCCTCCTCGGCCTCGTCCAGCTGCGCCTTGATGCCGTCGGCTGCCTGCTTCGCGATGCCCGCCACGGCCTTGCACCTGTCCTCGAACGCGGCCAGGGGCTTCGTGTACTCGCGGCTCACGGCCTTGCGGCGCTCGTCTATCTCCTTGGCGATGCCGTTGAGGTAGGCGCGGTCGCGCTTGGCGGCCTTCACGTTCTCGTCCTTGCCCATGTCGTAGGTCGCGTCCTCGTAGTCGGCCACCAGCCTGCGCACGTGCGCCTCCAGGGCGTCGAAGTTGGCCTCGATCACGGCGGGGGAGTACGCCACGGTCAGCTCTGACGCCTCCTCGGGCTCGATGATCTCGGCCTCAACTGCTTCGCTCATTTACTCCTCGCTTCCCAGGCGCGCCATGCACGCCTCGTAGGTTTCCGTCTCGGCCGCGTTCGGCTCGTAGCCGTCGGCCTTCATGGCCTCGTAGATGATGGTCACGCTCTCGACCTTCGCTCGGTTGAAGTACACGGAGCCGCCGCCTTCCATGAGGCTCCAGGCCGTCCAGCCGCTCATGTTCCACGCTGCCCGCCAGCCCATGGCCGCGGCCAGCTCGGTGGGCGTGCGGTCGATGGGTCGGCCCAGCAGCTCCTCGAACGATTCCACGGCCTCGGACTCCATGGCGAACGCGGTCAGCGCCAGAGCCGTGCGGCGCATCGACTTGAGGTCGCCCGCGTGGGCGGCAAGCCACTCGCGGCGGGCCTTCGCGCCGTCCTCGTAGGCGGCCTGGAAGTCGGCCTTGCGCTGGGCTGCGGCCTGTGCGGCCTCGTCGGCCCCCTCGGCCACCGGCGCCAGCAGGGTCACGCCGAACGACGTCTCCTCGGCCAGAAGCCCCGCGCCCGCGTTGTCGGCCACGTAGGCGTCCAGCGCCGCCAGGTCGGGGCGGTAGTCGGAAAACGTGCGGCATGCGGCGAAGCCCTCGGGGCATTCGTCGACGAACTCGACGCCCGCGTCGGCAAGCACCGCCACCACCTCGGCGCGGTTGCGCCTCTGCTCGGCCTCGGCCTTCAGGCCCGCGTACACGCGCTGCCATTCGGACTGCTTGCAGTCGCGCAGCTCGGCCACGGCCTCGTCGTCGCCCTCGAACTCGGCGATGGCGGCCAGGCGGTCGAGCGTCATGTCGTAGGCGGCGTCCTGCACCCTGCGGGCGGCGCGGCGCGCCTTGGCCACGGTGCCCGCGTCGGTGCGGGCGGCCACGGCCACCTCCTCGTCGGGAATGTCGAGCGCCAGCATGGTCTGCACGCCGCGCGACTTCTCCTCGGCGGTCAGCCCCAGCTTGGCGTCGGTCTCCACCATGGCCTTGGCGGCCTCCACGCGCGCCAGCTCGGCGTCGTCCAGGTCGTCGTAGACCTCGGCGAGGAAACGCTCGGTGCCGATGGCCCTCATGGCGCGCACGCGGCACTCGCCGTCGATGATCCAGTAGATGCCGCCCTCCTTGTACAGGATGGGCTTCATGACGGGCTGGCCGGGGTTGAGGCGGTTGGCCTTGAACTGCGCGGCCAGGCCCGCGATGTGCTCGGCGCTCTCCCTGGTGGTGAAGTCGCGCGGGTTCATCGGCTCGCCGTCGGCGCGCTCGTAGGGGTACACGTCGCAGATCGCGACCTCCTCTAGCGATTGCATGCGCGGGCCTCCTCGTCTACGACCACGCGGCACTCCATGCCCACCAGGCGGGCGCGGCACGCCACGCGGGCCACCTCGCCCATGAGCGCGATGCGCTTGGTGGGCACGGGGCCGTTCTTGATTTGCGCGGCCATGCAGGCGGCCCCCATGTTGAACGCCTGGCGCATGGCGGCGTCGAAGCCGCCGTCGCCCGGCTCGGGCACGGGGACGGCGCGCTCGATGCGCTTCAGGATGCTGTCCACCGTCTTGTCCGCGACGGTCTTGCTGATGATTTCCGTGAGCATTTGGGTCTCCTAACTGGGAAAACTAAAAGTGATAAAAACTTTTCAGGATTTCGGAACTTTTTTCTCTATGCGCTCCTTGCGCTTCTGCGCCGCCTTGACCCTGCGGTACAGGTAACGGCACAGCCACCGCTCCATGGCCTCGTCGTGCGCCTCTGCTGCCTTGTCGGCGGCGTAGCGGCTCATGCCCGAGGTGTCCGGGGCCTGCGGCATGGGGTCGGCGCGGCTCTCTCGGCCGCACTCGGTGCGCTCGTAGGTGCGGCGCTCCTCTGCGGTCAGCCTCGGCAGCAGCTCGGCTATGCGGGCCTCTATGGCCTCAAGCTGCTGCTGGCGTCTGCACGGTTCGCAGATGCCGTCCTTGCCGAGGGTCGCCCTGCGGCACCCGCACGACGGGCACAGCTCCAGGCGGTGGCGGTAGCAGCGCAGGGACACGTGGCCGCCGCTGGCGTTGATCACGCGCCGCGCGTTATCCAACTGGTTCTTGGACAGCCGCAGCTCGCGGCGAATCTCGCGGGCGGGCACCTTTCCCGCCAGCTCGGCTATGCGGTCGAGGTCGGCCTTGCGCCACGCCCTGTGTGGCCTGCCCTTGTCTCGGCGGGTCACTCGTCGCTCACCTCCACGACCACGCGGGGGCGCGCCCTGTCGGTGAGCACCCTGTCGGGGCACTGCTCCACGTACTTGCGGGAGTCGTCCTTGATTACGCCCGCCGCCACCAGGCCGTCGAGCACGAACTTGCGCGCGAAGCCCACGTTGTCGGCGTCGCGGCGCATGTCGGGCTCGTAGAACGTGGTGCGCACGGTCACCCGGCGCTCGAAGCGCGGCGCGCGCTGCTGCATGGCCGCCGCCCTCACGCGCGCCGTCTCGCGCTTCTTCATGGCCGCCGCCTTGTAGCGGTTGGCGCGCTCGGCGCTGATGTAGTCGTTCAGGCTCGGCATTCGGCCCTCGACCGTGACGGTGCACCTCATTGCGCGCCCCTGTCGTAGATGCCCTGCGCCTCGGTTAGCGTGGAGGCGGCGAAAACGGCTGGGCCCACGATGGCCTCCCACGTGCCAACCAGGTCCACGGAGTCCACCGGCGTGCGGCGGAAGCTCACGGCGGCCAGCATGGAGGGGCGCTGCAGCACCATGTAGCGGGACAGCACGCTCCACAGGTTGTGGTCGCGCTTGAACTCGCTGGCCTCGCTCACGGTCATGCCGTTCTGGCACGCCAGGGTGTACACGTTGTCGCGCTGGATGACGTGGCCCTCCAGCATCAGGCGGTAGCAGATGCGGCGCAGCTTCGCCCATGTATCGGGGTTCGAGGCAACCCAGCCGCACGCCTTGGCCACGAGGGCCTGGGCCTTGGCGTCTACCTCGGCCATACTGTTGCCTCCAGCGCCCATGTGGCGGCGATGCACGCGCAGACGAACAGGGCGGCGAAAACGGCCTGCAGCCTCTCGCGGCGCTGCTCGGGTGTTACACTGGTCTCGGTTCGGAAGTGAACCGTTGCGGTGCGCGTCTTTCGCTTGCCGGCTGCGACGCGCACCCTCTTTCCCTTGATCTTTTCCATTCCTGGAACTTCCTCTCGTTCTCTGGGTCCTTGTAGAACTCGCGCATCATGGCGGCGCACTCGTCGCACATGGCGCGCTGTATCGGGGTCATTCGCCCGCGACGCCCGGCAGAAGCGGCGGGGCGTCCTCGTAGGCGACCTCACCGGTGTCCCTATCCACGAACATCACCTCCTGGTCGTCGTACACGTGGATGTTGAGCATCTGCCCCGTGAACTCCACCAGCTTGGGGATGAAGTCACGGAACTTCGGGTCCAGCTCAAACTGCAGCACGCACTTGCCGCTCTTCACGTTGA
Source organism: Collinsella aerofaciens ATCC 25986 (assembly GCF_964239575.1). Classification (GTDB taxonomy): domain Bacteria; phylum Actinomycetota; class Coriobacteriia; order Coriobacteriales; family Coriobacteriaceae; genus Collinsella; species Collinsella aerofaciens_BQ. The sequence goes on along the minus strand of NZ_CAXSQQ010000001.1, from coordinate 229,705 downwards.
GGGCGGTGAACCCCCCCGTACGGTCACCTCGTTCAGCATGGCCTACTCCTTCTCGTCGTACGCGGTGTCGCGCGCGATGGTCTTGAAGTCGGTGCTCCAGCCCTTGCCGTTCACGCTGAACTGCACGGAGCTGTAGACGTTGAACTGCATGCCGCCGAGCTCTAACCAGGTCGTGCTCGCCTCCAGAAGCTCGATGCCGCTCGTCTGGAAGCCCCACATGGCCGCGATGCGGCGCTTGAGGCTGACGTGCGTCTCCTCCATGCAGCCGTTCTCGGCCAGCTCGAAGTTGACGGCCACGCGCTTGCGGTCGTCGATGAGGTGGTCGAGCGTTTTGCCGATGATCTCGGCGACGAACTCGGGCTGGTGGCTCTTGGTGGTCATGGTTTCTCTCCTATCTATAGGTTTAACTATCGTTGCTGCCGAAAAAAATATCAGCCACACGCACGCCGAAAAGTTTTGCCAGTTTTTTGGCGTCCTCGATAGTCACGCTATCGGGGTTGCTTTCCATCTTTGCGTACGTGGGCCGCGAGATGCCGAGAAGGCCAGCCACGGCCTCCTGTGAGTACCGTGCCTTCTTGCGCGCATCAACCAATTCCATCGAATCACCTCCTTGCTTGGTATGCCTAAGACTATAACCAAACATATAGTGACTGTAAAGAAGATTTGTCATATTCTGTAAAAAGATTTTAACGGTCGCAGCGGAAGGAGGACACGTGAGCATAGCCGAGAACATCCGAAGGATTAGGACGCAGCACGACATGACGCAGGAGGAGTTCGGCAAAGTTGCCGCCGTCTCCGCTATGGCCGTATCTCAGTGGGAAAACGGGCGAGCAGTGCCTCGCATGGGCGCAGTTCAGCGTATTGCGGATTATTTCAATATCAGTAAAGGCGAGGTTATTGACGAGGGAACAGATGGCGTTGTTTTGCCCGCCGGTGCCATGCCCGTGGTGGCCAGCAGCGCAACCGTGCCGCTGCTCACGCTCGGGCGCGTGCATGCCGGCGCGCTCGCCGACGAGGAGGAGATAGCGCACCGCGTTGAGGTGCCCGCCTCGGTGTGCGCCGGGCATCCGCGCGCGTTCGCCCTGGAGGTCGAGGGCGACTGCATGAACCGCGTCATACCCGAGGGCAGCCACGTGCTGGTCGACCCCGACCGCCAGCCCGCCAACGGGTCCATCGCCGTGGTGGAGACCGAGGACTACCGCGCGGTCATGCGCCGCTGGTACAAGGGCAGCACCAAGCTGATGCTGTCGGCGGATAGCTTCGAGGACTACGAGGACATGATTTTCGGCATGGACGACGGACCCGTGCGCGTGATCGGCACGGTGGTGTGGTTCCAGGCCGCCGACGAGATGGAGTAGACGTGGGCGGGCGCGCGGCGATATACGCCCGCTTCTCGAGCCACAACCAGCGCGGCGAGTCCATAGAGATACAGGTGGAGAAGTCCCGCGCCTACTGCGCCGAGAACGACCTGCGCGTGGTGGCCACGTACTGCGACTTCGCGCAGACGGGCACCAACACCGACCGCGCCGAGTTCCAGCGCATGATGGCCGACGCCAAGCGAGGGCTGTTCGATTTCGTGGTCATATATAAAGTTACCCGAATCATGCGCAACCGCGACGAGATGGCCATGGCGCGCATCATGCTGCGCCGCTGCCGCGTCGAGATACTGTACGCGGGCGAGGACATTTCGGACGGCTCGGCGGGCGTGCTGCAGCTGGGCATGCTGGAGGTGCTGGCGGAGTACGAGAGCGCGCTCGACGGCGAGCGCATACGCGACGGCATACAGAAGAACGCCGAGCGGTGCATGGCCAACGGCTGCGTGCGCTACGGCTGGGACATAGTGGACGGGCGCTACGTGGTCAACGAGGAGGAGGCCGCCGCCATCCGCCTGGGCGTGCGCATGGTCTTGTCGGGCAAGTCGGTGGCCGACGTGGTGCGCGCCTGGGAGCCGTACCGCACCAAGCGCGGCGGCAAGTGGCGCTTCCAGACGGTGCGCCGCATACTGATGCGGCGGGAGAACGGCGGGGAGTACCGCTACGCGGGCGTGGTCGTGCCCGGCGGCATGCCCGCCATCGTTCCCATGGATGACGAGGAGAGGGTGATACGGATGCTTGAGGACTCGCACAGGCCCCGCGCCAAGACCGAAGCGTGGGACTTCCCGCTCACGGGCAAGCTCTACGACGGGCGCGACGGCGGGCTGATGACCGGCACCAGCGGCACGGGCAAGTCGGGCAGGCCCTATCACTACTACCGCTGCCGCAGCTGCGGGCGCACCGTGCGCCGCGATGCCGTGGAGAAGCGCGTGGCCGACGCCGTGCGCGAGGCCCTGGGCAGCGCCGACAGCCGCGAGCGCATCGCTCGCATGCTGGCCGACGCCGAGGAGGAGCGCGCCGACGAGAAGCCCTTGAGCGAGACCATAAAGGGCGAGCTGGCCAAGATCGAGACGGCGTTCTCCAACATATGGGCGGCCATCGAGTCGGGCATCGCGCCGCCGGGCGGCAAGGAGCGCATAGACGCGCTGAAGCAGCGGCAGGCGCTCCTCAAGGACGAGCTGCGCACGGCCGAGGCCCTTGAGGCCGCCCGCCTTGACTACGACCGCGCGCTGTTCTGGCTTGAGGGCATGGCCGCCGCCGAGGTGGACGACGCGCAGCTCCTGCGCACGTTCGTGGCGCGCGTGGTGCTGGGCGGCCCCGACGATGACGACGGCCTGCGCGTGGCGTTCACGTTTGACGATTCTGCCGGCTTGGGCGATAATTCGTCGCTGCCTGGCGCTATGGGTCCAGGTGGCGAGGTGTTCGACCGAATGAACGCCAGCTCCACCAATAGTTACAGGCAGGTAGAGAAGTGTCTCTACCTGCTTTTTTATTACATATAGATACCGCGGAGAATCGAACTCTATGCAGGGCGCGAGCGTAAAGCAAACGCGAAGCGTTTGTAGCGAGCGGGCGAGGACGCCGGCAGGCGGCCGAAGCCGGCGCGGATTTGCGAAGCAAATACGCGGATTCTCCGCGCAATGCCCCAGCCCAAAACAGATGCGATGTTTATCGAATCTCAGCCGGCCATGCCCCGCACCAACGGAACCCCGTACCGCGGAGAATCGAACTCTGCGCAGGGCGCGGACGTTAGGAAAACGTCGCGGCAGCGCAAGGTGGAACGCGCTTTCCTAACGGTCATCCAACGGAAACTGCCTCCCAGAATATCGGCTCAGAATGGGATGCATTTTCCGGATGGACTGTTGGCGGAAAGCTCATCCCGGAATCCCGTCTCAAACTGGGATACGCTTTCCGCTCCATCTTCTCAACTCCAAAACCTATGCGCCCTCCATCCCAAAACTGGGTAGAAGAAGGCCAAAATGCAATCGCAGGAGGTCGATATGACTGCAGAAGATAAGGCAAAGAACGCCGGTAAGGTCGCGCTCGTCTTGGAGGGTGGCAGTTTTCGCGGGCAGTTTACCGCCGGCGTGCTCGACGTTCTCATGGAGGCCGGTGTCGAAATTCCGGCGGTGTACGGCGTTTCGGCCGGTGCGCTCAACGGCGTCAACTACAAGTCGCACCAGATCGGTCGCACCAACCGAGTCAATTTGACCTTCTGCAACGACAGCCGCTACATGGGCGCCGCGTCGTTTGCGTCCACGGGCTCCATCGTGGGCTACGACTTTATCTTCAACGATGTCCAGGACCGCCTGGATCCTTTTGATAACGAGACGTTCGACGCGAGCCCCATTGAGATGTACGCCGTCGCGACGGACATGCTCTTTGGAACCGCCGCGTACCTCCCGGTCAAAAGCGCCGTGCTCGACCTCGACGCCGTGCGCGCCTCGACGTCGCTGCCGCTGGTGACGCCGCCGGTCGAGATTGACGGGCACAAATACGTCGACGGCGGCGTGGCCGATTCGGTTCCTATCGAGCATGTGCTCGAGGAGGCGGGCTTCGACCGTGCGGTCGTCATCGTCACCCAGGACCGCTCGTACGAGAAAAAGCCCTACGAGTTTTTGCCGGCCGCACGCGCTCGCTATGCCGACTACCCCTACCTGCTCGAGGCTATCGAGACGCGCCACGATCGCTATAACATCCAGCGCATGCATCTGTGGAAGTATGAGCGCGAGGGCCGTGCGCTGGTCGTCGCTCCGCAAAAGCCGGTCGAGGTCGGCCATGTCGAGCACGATCCGGCAAAGCTTCTCGACCTGTATATTCAGGGTCGCCAGGAGGCAAAGCGTTTGCTCGCGGAGATCCAGGAGTTTGTTGAGCGCTAGCGCTGCAACGTCACGGCTCGTGGATGACATGTGCAGAAACTCTGGTCGGAGCCAAAATACCTGTTGACTCGTACGGCGAGCGGGGTAATATGGACGGGTTACTTGCAGAGCCCCGTGAATCTCTGTAACAACACGTACTGTACATGGAGGAGTCTAAGTGATTTCGAAATCGACTCACTACGCCAAGCAGGGCGAGGTCCAGCGCAACTGGGTTCTCGTCGACGCCGATGGTGCTGTCCTGGGCCGTCTTGCCACCCAGATCGCAATGATCCTGCGCGGTAAGAACAAGCCCCAGTTCACGCCCAACAGCGACTGCGGCGACTTCGTTGTCGTCATCAACGCCGATAAGGTCCAGCTTACCGGTAACAAGGCCGACACGAAGACCTATTATCGCCACAGCGGCTACAACGGCGGCCTCAAGGCTGAGAGCTTCCGCCAGGCTATGGAGAAGCACCCGGAGAAGGTCATCGAGCGCGCCGTTCGCGGCATGCTGCCCAAGACCACCCTTGGCCGTGCCCAGATGACCAAGCTTAAGGTCTACGCTGGTGCCGAGCATCCGCATGCTGCCCAGAACCCCACGAAGATTGAGCTGGAGGCTTAAAGATGGCTGAGAACACCGTTGTCTACCAGGGTACCGGCCGTCGTAAGAACGCCGTCGCCCGCGTCCGTCTCGTCCCCGGCACCGGCAAGGTGACCATCAACAAGCGTGACGCCGAGCAGTATTTCGGCCGTCATCAGCTTGTTGAGAACGCCCTTGCTCCCTTCAAGGTGACCGACACCGCCGGTCAGTTCGACGTTATCGCTCTGTGCGATGGCGGCGGCATCTCCGGTCAGTCCGGCGCTCTGCGCCTGGGCATCGCTCGCGCTCTTCTGAACGCTGGCGACTACCGTGCTGACCTCAAGAAGGCCGGTTTCCTTACGCGCGATGCTCGCGTGGTCGAGCGCAAGAAGTACGGCCTCAAGAAGGCCCGCCGCGCTCCCCAGTTCTCCAAGCGCTAAGGTTTTATCTCCTTACGAGATACAATGTACAAGCGGGGCCTGCCGATTGCTCGGCGGGTCCCGCTTTTCTTTTTCGACTAGGGTGGACGACTGCGTTTTGTCCACTTGGGAAGGAGCGATCCTATGCCCCAGAACATCTTCGGTACCGATGGCGTCCGTGGCGTCGCCAACGCCGACCTCTCGTGCGACCTCGCGTTTCGCCTTGGCCGTGCGGCGACCAAGTTCCTTGGTCCGGACATTTGCATCGGCCGTGACACGCGTCTTTCGGGCACCATGCTCGAGAGTGCTCTGACCGCCGGCATTATGGCCGAGGGCGGCCGCCCGCACTGCTGCGGCGTTATCCCTACGCCGGCCGTGGCGCTGCTCACCGTCCAAAACGAGCTCGACGGCGGCATCGTCATTTCTGCTTCGCACAATCCGCCGGAGTTCAACGGTATCAAGTTCTTTAGCCGCAAGGGCATGAAGCTTCCCGATGCTGTCGAGGAAGAGATCAGCGCCTGGGTCATGTCCGAGGAGGCCATGGCTGCCGACACGCTGCCGACCGGCGCCGGCGTGGGCCACATTATCAAGATGAAGGACGCCCGCAAGGCATATGTCGATCATGCCATCGATACGCTTGATGGCCTGAGGCTCGATGGCCTGGTCGTTGCCGTCGACTGTGGTCACGGTGCTTCCTGCCAGACCACGCCCGCCGCGCTGCAGCGCTTGGGTGCCACGGTGCACGCCATCAACACCGATTATTGCGGCACCGACATTAACGTTGAGTGCGGCTCTACGCATCTTGAGCCCCTGCGCGAGCTCGTGCTGCGCACCCATGCTGATATCGGCCTGGCCCACGACGGCGACGCCGACCGCGTGCTGTTCGTGGACAGCGAGGGCAATGAGATCGATGGTGACTACATCCTGGCTATCTGCGGTTCTGACCTTGCCGCTCGCGGCAAGCTCGCCAACTCCGAGATCGTCTCGACCGTCATGTGCAACCTGGGCTTCTCCATCGCTATGAAGGAGCAGGGCTTCGAGATGGTTCAGACCGCCGTGGGCGACCGCTACGTTCTGGAGCGCATGCTCGCGGACGGCGCCGTCATCGGCGGCGAACAGTCCGGCCACATCATCTTCCTGGAGCACAACACCACCGGTGACGGCCTGGTGACGGCTCTGCAGCTGCTGGCCGTGCTCAAGCGCACCGGTCGTACCCTCACCGATCTTGCCGGCATCATGAAGAAGTACCCGCAGGTACTCGTCAACGTGCATTCGGACAACAAGGCCGGCCTGGACGATTGCCAGCCCATTTGGGACGCCGTCGCTGCTGCCGAGAAGGAGCTTGACGGCCGCGGCCGCATTCTGGTGCGCCCGAGCGGTACCGAGCCGCTGGTCCGCGTGATGGCCGAGGCCGAGACGCACGAGCTGACCCAGCGCGTTGTCGACGACATCGTCGAGGTTGTCAAGCGCGAACTTCCCTAATGGTCAAAAACCGTTGCCAAGTGGTAAACTGTTAAGGTTATTTTGATTGATTGGTATGTCCGAGGGGGAGCATGTTCACTAAAGTCCTAAGGTCTTTTGGTATGCGTGGTCGAGTCCTTACGCTGGATGCTCCCATCTCGGGCGACGTCATTCCGCTTTCCGAGGTAAACGACCAGACGTTTGCCACCGGCCTTTTGGGCCAGGGCGTGGCGATTCAGCCCACCGGAACGCGTGTGATTGCACCGGCTGATGCCAAGGTCGAGGCCATTTTTCCCACGGGACACGCTGTTGCGCTTAACACGGTCGATGGCTTGGACGTGCTCATCCACGTTGGTTTGGATACCGTTCAGCTCGAGGGCAAGCACTTTACCGTACATGCGCAAGTGGGTGACATCGTCCATAAGGGCGATGTACTCATTGAGTTCGATCGCGAGGCAATTGCTGCCGAGGGCTACGATGTGACGGTTCCCATCTTGGTGTGCAACTCCGTTGAGTTCTCGAGCATCAAGGGCTCCGTTGGCGTGCATGTCGAAGAGATGGACCAGCTCATCGTTGCTCGCGAGCGCTAGCAAGTGCACGTGGCCATTAGCCTACAATTCAAACACGTTTACGGAGGGCGCCCTTGAAAGAGGACGCCCTCCGTGGCAAGATGGGATTTGTCCGAAGCTAAAAGGCTTTGGGTCACCGTGGACGGGCAGGGGCCTCGACGCGGTTAGACACGAGACACATACATTACGCGACCTCGCCCTGGTGGCCGCACACGTTGGTTGCGGCCGACGCGGGCCGCGGGCAAGTGCTTGTAAGGGAGCCTTGCCTCTCTTGTACGAGAAAGGACGCGTAATGAAGATCATTAAAGCTAAAGACTACGAGGATATGAGCCGCAAGGCCGCTAATATCATCTCGGCCCAGGTTATCCTCAAGCCCGACTGTGTGCTGGGTCTTGCCACCGGCTCCACCCCGATCGGTGCCTACAAGCAGCTCGCTGCTTGGTACGAGAAGGGCGACGTCGACTTTGCCGAGGTCAGCACCTACAACCTGGACGAGTATCGCGGCCTTTCGCACGACGATCCCCAGAGCTATCACTACTTCATGCGTGAGAACTTCTTCGATCACATCAACATCAACCTGAACAACACGCACGTTCCCGACGGTTCCAACCCCGACGCCGCCGCTGCCTGCTCTGAGTACGACAAGATCGTCGCCGACGCCGGTTACCCGGATCTGCAGCTGCTCGGCATTGGCAACAACGGCCACATCGGCTTCAACGAGCCCGATGACCACTTCTCCAAGGGCACGCACTGTGTCGACCTCACCGAGAGCACCATTCAGGCCAACAGCCGCCTGTTCGACAGCATCGACGATGTTCCCCGCCAGGCCTACACCATGGGCACTCAGACCATCATGTATGCCCGCATGATCCTGGTTGTCGCCAACGGCGAGGCCAAGGCTCAGGCCGTGCATGACATGTGCTATGGTCCGGTTACGCCCGAGTGCCCGGCTTCGATCCTGCAGCTGCACACCAACTGCGTTGTCGTTGCCGACGAGGCCGCCCTTTCGCTCTGCGAGTAGCGCGAATCCTGCAGCTCGACATAGCCTTGCCTAAGGCCTCCGCTTTGCGGGGGCCTTTTTGCTATTCCTTTTTGCCCACTTGACCAAAATCTTGCCGCAAGCTTGACGAACGCCAGATGTCCAACAGCTTGATTCATTCCATACCAGATTCTATGCAAAAATGCCACTAGAAGGTCGTAGACGGTAGCGGGTGCTAGGCGAGTTGAATGACATGGCTGAACCTTGTTCATCTGCGTTACACTGCCGCTTAGATGGGACAAGCTGACAAGCTCATTTACCTGCTTAAAGACCGATTAGTCGGGGGATTAATAACAATCGGCCCTCGCTGTACAAAAACTTGCCGCTTGCGTACCAAAAGACAACCTAAAACACAAGGTCGCTCTATTCATAGCGCGGCTTGTATGGTCTTGCGGCTACAGTGTCCATACGGTCGAGTTGAGGAGCGGGCATGGTAAACGATTTGAGCGGTATAGACGACCTCGAGCTGATGCCGCTGGGCGGAGGCTATATGGTGCGACGCGAACGCTTGATGAATGAGCTTATCGCCAAGGGCCGAAAGGCCGGCATCGTGGTTCTTTATGCGCCCGACGGGTTTGGGAAGACCTCGGTGCTGCTGCAGTACACCCATGAGGTTAAATGCGACCCGACGCGAGGCCCCGTGCGGATTATCGAGGCCGATCGCGCCATTGGGCGCGAGGTGTTTATGCAGCTCGAGGTGGTTGCCGAAGAACTCAAAGACAAACCGCACTCCCTTATCGCGATTGATAATGTGCCAAACCTCGATCAGCACGATACCGAAGACCTCATCGACAGGATTCGCGGCCTGCGCGCTATGGGGATAGGGCTCTTTATCTCCTGCCGTCCTTCAAATCGTCAGTTGATTCATGGGCTGGGCGATTCGGTTAAGATCAATGCGCAGATGCTCAAGGTGCATGCCTATGAGTATTCGGCGTGGGCATCGGCGTTTTCGATCAGCACATCGCTCGACTTTTATCAGCTCACGCAAGGCGTGCCCGAGCTCGTTTCGGCATTGCAGACGGGTCTGTATGGCCAAGGCGACGTAGCCGGCCTGCTCGAAAACGAGATTGTCAACGTATATGGCGCGGCACTTGTCGATCTGGCTTCGCTCGACAATAATGCACTGTTTTGCGTGGCATGTCTCATGGTTTTGATGGGCGAGGGCAATATAGCAGAACTCGAGGCTTGTGGGGTAAGGCTGTCGATGGTCGACCAGTCCTACTTTGTACGCGACTACCCGATCTTTGGCTTGGACCCCGCCGAGCGGAGTTTTACGTGTCTGGGCACGGAGGATAACGGACGCTTGCGTTTGCGTAAGTTGGTGGCCGAGGTTCGCCCCGAACTTGTTCCGAGGGCGGCCCGGATTTTGCTTAAGGCGGGCCGATGCGATGCGGCGATGGGCCTGACGGACGCCTTTTTGGACCGTGAGGCGGTTCTTGAACTTGCTGGGCAGTATGGGGTCGATCTGGCTCTGACGGGGCACGGGGCCGATATCTGCCGAGCAGCGCTGGGCACGATCGATGCCGACGATCCGGCTCCAGAGCCAACGCCTGCCGAGGCGCTTGGCGTATATCTGGCAGCGGTCAGCGTGTCCAATACAAAGCTTGCTCGCTATATGGCATCAGTCATCGAGCGCGGGGGCGAACGGGCGGCCTGCGAAATGGACCCTGTTTCATGGAGGGTGGCCCAGACACTGACGGCTGTTTGCTATGGGGACAACGGGCTTGGGCTTCCTACGAACCTGGCCGTACCAGAAATCGAGACGTCCCACACCGCACTCGACATGCTGTCCGCGCATATCGAGGTCAAGCGATGCCTGACCGAACGGGGAGATGACGGCGGCGTTCTACAGCAGCTCAAAACGAGCAAGGCCTACGACTGCGAGCTCGACATCGCGGGGATTGCTATACGAGCCGACAGCATGCTGGTGGAGCTCTTTGACGGGTCGTTTGCGGGAACCGACAAGCGCGACGACGAGATGGCGGTGGTGCGGGAGGCGCTCGACGTACGTGGGCTTAAGGCGATGGCTATCTGGGTGCGCATGGTGTTGGCGGCACGGCGGCTCCTTTCCGGCTTGCCGGTAACCGACGACGCGGCGTTCAACGAGCTCGATCGTTTTGCCGTGCGCATGCGCGACAACCAGATTCAGCTGTTTGGCCTGTTGCTAGAAGGCTGGCAGTCGCTGGCAGAGGGACGGCCGGTTAATGCAAAGTTCCGTGCGGTCCAAGTGCTCAAACTTGCCGAGGAGTCGATTGCGTACATGCGCGATAACGCATTGCTGCTGGAGCGCGCGGCATATCTGCGTAACACCTCGATGGTTTCGGTGCGCGAGGAAGCGGAGTTGCTCGATATAAGCCAGACGCAGGTTGGTGGAGCGGAGGCCTGGATGGTGGCGCTGCATTTGGCCTGTGCGGGCCGAGACAGCGATCTTGCGGCCTGGATGTCCATGAATCGTGCGGGGATTCTAGAGCCATCGTATCGGCTCTTTGCGCGCCTTGCCATGCATTGTCTGGGCGAGCCGGCGGGCAGGATACGCAAGAAGCTTCCCGTGCGCGAGCTATCGCGGTATTCGCTGCGCGATGATCTGGAAGGGGAGGGCGAGCGTCTGTTCCAGGCTGGCGAGGTTGAAGCCGTTGATACCATCGACCATATCGAGATTCGCATGTTTGGTGCGTTTCGCGCCGAGCGCGACGGGTTTCCCATCACGGACAAAATGTGGCGCCGCAAGAAGGCGGCGACACTTGCCGAGCGGCTTGCGCTGGGCATGGATGCGCTCGTCGATCGTGAGACGCTGGCCATGGAGCTGTGGCCCCATGCCGAATTCAATAGCGCCCGCAACAACCTGTACTCGACGATATCGCGCTTGCGGTCGGCTTTGGGGCCGACGCCAGACGGCAAGTCGTGTGTGCTCATCCAAAATGAATGCATCGGACTCAACGGCGACTACGTCAAGACCGATGTACGGCTGTTTGACCAGATAAGCCGCGAGGTTTTGGGAAATCGCACGGGTACGCGCGGGCCCCATCTGGTCGAGTTGTGCCTTAAGATTGAGCAGCTTTATGCCGGACCGTTGTATGTTCCCAATGGCTGTAATCCCACCTACTTTTTGCGCATGCGGCGCATTATGCAGTCAAAGTACATCGATTGCATGATTAAGGGAGCAAATGCCGCTCTAGAAGAAAACGATCTGCAGTCGGCGATTTGGCTGGCGGAGTCGGGGCTTCGGCAGGAAACGGCGCGCGAGGATATGGTGCGCTGTGCCATGCGCGTCTACAGTGCGGCGGGGCGGCGGCGCGATATCGTCGAGCTGTACAGCGGGCATATGCACCATCTGAGGGAGCAGGTCAATGGCGTGCCCGAGCCCGAGACGCGGTGCCTATACGAGCGCTTGGTGGAGGGGCGGCTCAATCGCGTGCTGGTCGAGCGATAAAAAACGGGCGCCCGAAGTACTTGGGCACCCGTAAGCTTGCTATGTGTTGGCTCGCCGGATCATTGGCTCTTAGACGAGCTTGATCTTCTCGATGTCCTTGCGCGAGGACTCGCGATACAGCGAGAACTTGCGGCCGATGACCTGGACGACCTCGGCGTGGCAGCGCTCGGCGAGCTCCTCGGCGGCCTCGCGGGCGGAAAGACTGGAGCCATCGAGCACGGAGCACTTAACGAGCTCGTGCTTCTCCAGGTAGGCGACCGTCTGCTCGACGGTGCCCTCGTTGACGTCGGACTTGCCGATGATGATGGCGGGGTTGAGGTGATGGGCCATGCTGCGAAGCTGCTTGACCTGTGCTCCTGTCAGTGCCATGGGTTCTCGCTTTCTATGTATGGGGCGCCCCGCGACGGGGCCTTAATCTACGTGAGCTGTCCCACGATAGCGCAGGAACGGCGCGGTGTGGAGCGCGTTTGCCCAGTTCAAAAAGAATGCGGATGCCAGGCGGGTGGACGGTGCGGGCTGCGAACAGGCTATGTGCTGGGCGCAGAGACCGGCTCCCATGCAATAAACGCCCAACGAACCTTGCGGACATGATCGAGCATATAGCGCCCCTGCGGCACGCCCTTGGAGCCCGGCTCGCCGGCATGGGGGTTCTCGATCATGTGTTGGGCGATGTAGTCGCGCAGACGGTCGACCTTATCTTCGTTGCCATGCTCGAGCATACGGGAAAAATCCGCCACACCCGCCTCAAGGCTATTGAAGGTATCGCGACGAGGCGATTCAAAGTACGTAACCTGCGGCAACGCACCCATCTGAATGAGGATATTGAAGGCGTACACAAAGCCATTGCTGCAGGTAACCGAGGCGCCGATGGCGTTCATCAGGTGCAGGTCATAGCGCGGGCTGGAGTTGGCGACCATCGTGACAGCACAACGACGACGAGCCGTACGATCAAGCTTGGCAAGCGCGCCTTTTAGATTGGTCGTCGTAACTGACCGACTGGCAAAGGCAACATCCACCGCTTTCGCGACGGGTCCAACCAAATCCCAATCATCATCCCAAGCAAGCTCAAGCGGCGTTATGCGCCCCTCGAGCCTGTAGTGCTCAATGCCGGCATCAAGCGTGCCCAGCATGGCGGGGGAGAAATCAGCCGCAATCACAGGATGCCCAGCCTGAGCAAGCGGAATAGCAATCGACCCAGCTCCACACCCCATATCAAGCACGGATTCACCAGGCTTTAACGCCAACAGCTTCATAAAGTCCCGGGCATACGGGGCAGTCTCAAGCGGCCGAAAATGCCGAGCCCGCTTATCCCATTCAAAAGAATCATCAGCCCGATGCCGAGCGGCCTGCAGACGCATCCATTCGCCATTCCAATCCGCAGAAAGCAGCTCAGAGCGAGCATCCCCATCAACCACGGGCCAACCTCCTAGCAACAAAAAAGCGACTCCTCCCAAAAGAAGAGCCGCAACCAGCATATATCAGAAAAAGAACCGTTCCAACGCCAAACCGCCGCACCAGTCAAGTGGTGCAGGAGCGAAGCAACTGCAACCGGGATAGAACCCAACCGAGGTCCCGTTGTGCGGGAGCCCCGGGGAGGGCAAATATATAAGGTCGATCGCGAGTTCCGCACGAGCCGGAGAGCACTTAATGTGCTCTCCGTGCGAGTCAGGACTGTCCGAGCAGGCGACCTTATATATTTGCCCTCCCCCGGGGCTCCTCGCCAGTCCCCCTCAGCTAGTTCTTCAGCGAGTTCAACGGCGCCGGGAAGCGTCCACCGCGGTGGGCAAGCACGGTGCCGGCGTTGGGGTTCACCGGCATGATGGGTGCACGGCCAAACAGGCCGCCGTACTCGACGCAGTCGCCCACGCCCTTGCCGATGGCGGGGATCACGCGGACGGCCGTGGTCTTGTTGTTGATGACGCCGATGGCCATCTCGTCGGCGATGATGCCGGCGATGGTCTCGACCGGGGTGTCGCCGGGGATGGCGATCATGTCCAGGCCAACGGAGCACACGCAGGTCATGGCCTCGAGCTTCTCGAGCGAAAGCGCGCCGGCTTCGACGGCGGCGATCATGCCGGCATCCTCGGACACGGGGATAAAGGCGCCCGAGAGACCGCCCACGCTGGAGCTGGCCATGACGCCGCCCTTCTTGACGGCATCGTTGAGCATGGCGAGCGCGCAGGTCGTGCCGGGGCCACCGCAGGTGCCCACGCCGATGATCTCGAGGATGCGGGCAACGGAGTCGCCGATGGCAGGCGTGGGAGCCAGCGACAGGTCGACAATGCCCTTCTCGACACCCAGGCGATGGGCGGCCTCGCGGCTCATGAGCTCGCCGGCACGGGTGATCTTAAAGGCGGTCTGCTTGATCTTCTCGGCGACTTCCATCATCGATGCGGAATCGGGCAGCGTCTCCAGGGCTGCGGCCATAACGCCGGGGCCCGAGACGCCTACGTTGATGACGGCGTCGGCCTCGCCACCGCCGTGGACGGCGCCCGCCATAAACGGGGAGTCCTCGACCATATTGGCAAAGCAGACAAACTTGGAAGCGCCGACGGAGTCCTGGTCGGCCGTGAGCTTGGCGGCGTCGATGATGGTCTGGGCGGCCATGAGCACGGCGTCCATGTTGATACCGGCGCGCAGGCTGGCGACGTTGACGCTGGAGCAGACACGGCTCGTGGTGGCGAGCGCCTGGGGGATGGACTGGATGACGCGGCGGTCGGCGTCGCCGATGCCCTTCTGGACGAGTGCGGAGAAGCCGCCCAGGTAATCGATGCCGAGCGTCTCTGCCGCGCGGTCGAGGGCGTGCGCGATGGGGGTGAGGTCCTCATCCTTGCAGCACGCGGCAATCTGCGCCACCGGGGTGACGGAAACGCGCTTGTTGACGATGGGGATACCGTACTCGCGCTCGAGGTTCTCGGCGGTCTCGACCAGATGCTCAGCCGTGTGCGTCACGTGGTCGTAGATCTTCGTGCACATGCGGTCGAGGTTCTCGTCACCGCAACCCATGAGCGAAACACCCATGGTGATGGTCCTGATGTCGAGGTTCTGCTCCTCAACCATGCCGCGGGTTTCCGCGATTTCTGCGGGCGTGATCGCCATCCTTGCGCTCCTATCTGCCAAAACGAGCATAGCCTTATCTATTCTAACGTGCCGCACGTGCCAAGTGGCGCATGCGGCACGTTTTGGTGCTCGGTTGTTTCCGTTGTGTTACTGCCCAAAGACCTCTTCGGCGATACGAGCGCTTTCGGCGGCGTCCTTGGCGTAGTAGTCCGCACCGATCTGCTTGGCGTATTCGGGGGTGAGCACGGCGCCGCCTACGATGATCTTGACGCCCGGCACCTCGGCATGGAGCAGCTTGATGGTCTCTTCCATGGCCACGACGGTGGTAGTCATAAGCGCCGAGAGGCCGACGAGTTTGATATCGCGCTCCTTGACGGTCTTGAGTACCTCCTGCGGATCGACGTCGCGGCCCAGGTCAAAGACGGTGTAGCCGTAGTTGTCGAGCAGCATTTTGACGATGTTCTTGCCAATATCGTGGATGTCGCCCTTGACGGTGGCCACGCAGATCTTTCCCTTGTCGGCAATCTCGCCGGCGGGCATCAGGCGTTTGATGGTGTCGAAGCCCACGCGCGCGGCCTCGGCCGAGGCCATGAGCTGCGGCAGGAAGAACTTGCCCTGGTCAAAGAGGACGCCGACCTCGTCGAGGGCGGGGATAAAGTGATTGTTGATGAGGTCCATGGCGTCGTGGTCTGCCAGTAGGCGCTCGGTCTCGGCAGCGATCTCGCCTTTGCGGCCCGAGACGACCATGTGGCGGATGGGGTCGTCATCGGCGCTTGCGGTGGTGCTTGCGGCAGGCGCGGCATCGCTCGTTGCTGACTGAGCGGCCGCCGGGTTGGCGGCAATCTTATACGGATCGGTCCAGCCGGCGTAGCGCTCGATGTATCCGGTCGAGCCCTCGTCCTCAACGCTCAGGACGCGATAGCTGTAGACGGTATCCATAAAGCGCTTGGAACCCGGGTTCATGATGGGGGCATCCAGACCTGCACCAAAGGCGGCGGCCAAAAAGACCGAGCCCAGCAGCGGGCGGGCAGGCAGGCCAAAGCTGATGTTCGACACGCCGAGTGCGCACTTGACGCCCAGGCGCTCCTTGCACATAGACATGGCACGTAGAATCTGCTCAGCCTGGCGCTGGTTGGTCGAGGCGGTCATGACCAGGCAGTCGATGAGGATGCGGTCCGGGCCGATGCCGTAACGGGCGGCCTCGGCCACGATGCGCTCGGCGATGGCGAAGCGGGCCTCGGCGGTATCGGGGATGCCGCCCTCGTCGAGCGTAAGGCCGACGACGTTGGTGCCGTAGTGGGCGACCAGCGGAAAGATCTCATCCATGATCTGCTGTTTGCCATTGACCGAGTTGATGATGGGCTTGCCGGCGTAGCGACGTACGGCGGCCTCGACGGCGGCGGGGTCGGTGGAGTCGATCTGCAGCGGCAACAGCGTGGAGCCTTGGAGCTGCTCGGTCGCTTGCTGGATGACCTTGACCTCGTCGATCTCGGGCAGGCCCACGTTGACGTCCAAGATGTCGGCGCCCTGCTCCTGCTGGCTGATGCCCTGGCTCACGACGTAGTCCAGGTCGCCGTCGCGTAGGGCCTGCTGCAGGCGCTTTTTGCCGGTGGGGTTGATGCGCTCGCCGATGACGGCGATCTTGTGGCCGTCGCAGGGAAGGTCCACGACCGTTTGGGCACTCGTGACCGACATGCTGGGCTTGCGGTGACGCGGGCTGGGCGTGTGGTTGTCGATGAGGGTGCGAAGTGCCGCCATATGCGTGGGCGTGGTACCGCAGCATCCACCGACGACGCTCACGCCGTCCTCGATCATGCCGGCGACGGCCTCGGCGTACTCGGGTGCCTGGATATCAAAGACGGTATTGCCGTCATCGTCCACGCGGGGCAGTCCCGCATTGGCCTGCACCATAACTGGCTTGTCGGTGACGGTGAGCATACGCGCGGCGAGTCCTCGGAGCTCGGCCGGGCCCTGGCTGCAGTTGATGCCCAAAACGTCGGCGCCGATGGCGTCGAGGGTGATGGCGGCGACCTCGGGGCTCGTGCCCAGGAAGGTGCGGCCGTCTTCCTCAAAGGTCATGGTGGCAAAGACGGGCAGGTCGGAATTCTCGCGGCAGGCGAGGACTGCCGCCTTGATCTCGGCCAGGTCGGTCATAGTCTCGATAATAAAGAGGTCGACGCCCGCATCGACGCCGGCGCGCACCTCCTCGGCAAAGAGGTCGTAGGCCTCGTCAAAGCTGAGGGTGCCCAGGGGGCGCAGCAGGGCGCCGATAGGGCCGATGTCGCCGGCGACGTAGCGGGCGCCGGCCTCGCGGGCGCAGGTGACTGCCGCGGCAAAGACGTCTGCCACGGTAGCGACGCCGTCGAGCTTGTGGGCGTTGGCGCCAAAGGTGTTGGCGGTGATCACGTCACAGCCGGCCTCGACGTACTGACGCTGAATATCGGTAATGACCTGGGGCTCCTCAAAGTTGAGCAACTCGGGCAGGGCGCCGGCCTTCATGCCGGCCGCCTGCAGCATGGTGCCCATGCCGCCGTCGAACAGCAGGTGCCCCGTGCCCTCGATGGCGGCGCGCAGGCGATCGTCCTTAATGTGCAGGTCGTCGATCGTGCGCGTTTTGTACGCGGCGCCGTTGCAACGCGCAGCATTGACAGGTGCCGCCAGCGCAGCACCGTCCAGATCATGAGTGATAAGCGGAGTAAACATCGGGGGCTCCTAATGGCTGGAATAGCAGGTGGTGTGGGCGGCGCGGAAGCGGCAGTGCTCGCGCATGCGGCAGATATTGCAGGTGGGGCGGCTCTGGGCGTCGTGGACTTCGCCGTCAAACAGGCCGATCACCGCGGTCACGCTCTTGGTGGGCATGAGCAGGCTGGTGGGGGTGACGGTAAGTCCAATGAGGCGCGTGGCGTTGAGGGCATCCACGATCGAGCGCTGGGCAGAGAGCGGGCAGTCGCCATAGCCGGGACTGAAGCGCCAGTTGCCGGCGAGTCCGTGTGCGGCGGCCGCAGCCTTGACCTGCTGGTCCATCTGCTCGACGGCAGCTTCTACATAGGCAGAGCATGCGGCATCGAGCACGGCGCCTTCCAGGGGTTGCTGAGCTCCGGTGGTTCGCAGACGGCGTTCGGCAGACATCCCGAGGGTACATGCCATGAGCGCCGCCAGGCGGGCGTCCTTAAGGTGGCGATAGATATCACGACCCCGCAGCTCAACATTGGTGCCAACCAAGCGGATGCAGGGCTCGCCCTGCACGTCAACGCCCGTGGCATCGACGGCAAACACGCGTCGCACGCCGCGGGGCTCGATATCCAGCTCTAGGCGCTCGACTACAAGCTCAATTCGTCGTGACAGCTCGGGCTCAATCTGCTGGCCGCCGTAGCCCAGATACCGCAGCATCTCGGCACGGTCGACACGAGGGTGGTGGGCAGCGTCGATACGGTAAAGCGCCGGCGACGCAAGGTCGGCCGGCACTTCAACAACGGTTGTATCGACGTGCGGTTTTTCCATTACCCCAGGCGCTCCATAATGGTCGCGGCGATTGCAGGACGGTTCATAGTGTACAGGTGCAGACCGTCGGCACCGTGCTCCTTAAGGTCGCAAAGCTGACGAGCAGCATAATCTACACCGGCTGCCTGCAGGCTCTCGGGGTCGTTCTCGTACTTGGCGAGGATCTTGATGACGGGGGAGGGCAGCGACGCGCCGCACATAAAGACCATGCGGCTGATCTGCGACTTGCCCATAAACGGCATGATGCCCGCGGTAATGGGCACGGTGATGCCGGCCTTGTCGGCAAGCTCGCGGAAGCGATAGAAGCACTCGTTATCAAAGAAGAGCTGTGTCACAAAGAAGCTCGCGCCGGCGTCTTGCTTTTGCTTGAGGTGCTCGACCGAGAGGTTGAGATCCTCGCAGGCAATGTGGCCTTCGGGGTAGGCTGCGGCGCCCACGCAAAAGCCGGCGTCGACGAGCTCGGGGATGAGGTCGCGGGCGTAGGCGTAGTCGGAGGCAGGCTTGTCGTCCTCGGTCGCGCCGGCGGGCAGGTCGCCGCGCAGGGCTAGCACGTTTTCCACGCCGGCAGTGCGATACTCGTCAATCTTGGCGGCGATGTCGGCGTGGGTGCGGCCCACGCAGGTGAGATGCGCTACCGAGGGCGTATCGAATTCGCTCGAAATCATATGCGCGATGGGGGCGGTGGTGGCACCGTTACCCGAGCCGCCGGCCGAGCAGGTGACCGAGACAAAGCTCGGCGAAAGCTTACACAGATTGCCTGCCACCTCGCGAGCCGTGTCGAGGGTAAGCTCGCCCTTGGGCGGGAACATCTCAAACGAAACGGGTGCGGTGCCCTGGGATGCTGCCTGCTTAAAAACCTCGTCGACGCGCATATCGTGCTCCTTTAGATACTTAATAGTGTGATGTGTAGTAAGGATTCTACAGCACCACTGTGTTACGGTGGAGTTTCACTCGCTATTTGGGGATACCAATCGAAAATGCTTTGCTATCGGCATTTCTTATAACAGAGCGGTCAATCTAGGATGGGGCTATAAAGACTGGTATCTTATACGAAATACCAGTTAATAGAGCCCCATCCCAAATTGACTACCCTTAAACTATGGGGAGAGGTCTGCAATTTATACAGTTGATTGGCCATTAAGGGCGGCAGCGCCGCTGTGATGCGGTAACCTCATTGATTGGTTTCGCGACAGCAACATAACGGTAATGTCGCGGAAACACGGCGAGTCTAAGCTATGACTCGTTCGTTAGTAATCAACACCGCTTCTCACGCGGTGCCGATACGAAGGGAGTTCCGTATGGCCGATCTTACTGACCGCTTCGGGACCATGGTGTTCTCTGAGGAAGTCATGAAGGACTACCTCCCCAAGGACATTTGGAAGCGCCTTGCTGCAACCCTCGAGGACGGTGAGCCGCTCGACCTGGATGTGGCCAACGCCGTTGCCCACGCCATGAAGGTCTGGGCCATCTCCAAGGGCGCGACGCACTACGCGCACTGGTTCCAGCCGCTTTCGGGCATTACTTCCGAGAAGCACGACAGCTTCCTCGAGCCCAACCACGACGGCACCGCCATTACCAAGTTTACGGGCAAGAACCTCATCCAGGGCGAGCCTGACGCCTCCAGCTTCCCCAACGGCGGCCTGCGCGCCACCTTCGAGGCCCGTGGCTACACCGCTTGGGATCCTACCAGCCCCGCCTTCATTAAGGACGATGTCCTGTGCATCCCCACGGCTTTCTGCTCCTACACGGGCGAGGCCCTGGACAAGAAGACCCCGCTGCTGCGCTCCATGACCGCGCTCTCGCGTGAGTCCAAGCGCGTTTTGGCGCTGTTTGGTAAGACCCCCAAGAAGGTCGTTCCTTCCGTGGGCGATGAGCAGGAGTACTTCCTGATCAAGAAGGACGCTTACCGCAAGCGCAGGGACCTGGTCATCACCGGCCGCACCCTCTTTGGTGCTGCTCCCTGCAAGGGCCAGGAGCTCGAGGAGCACTACTTTGGCGCTATCCGCCCCACCGTCTCGGCCTATATGAAGGACCTGGACGATGAACTGTGGGCGCTTGGCATTCCCGCCAAGACCAAGCACAACGAGGTTGCGCCCTGCCAGCATGAGCTCGCCCCTGTCTATGGCGAGGTCAACGAGGCCATCGACCAGAACCTGGTCATGATGGAGAAGATGAAGCTCATCGCCTCCCGCCACGACTTGGTCTGCCTGCTGCACGAGAAGCCCTTTGAGGGCATCAACGGTTCGGGCAAGCACAACAACTGGTCGCTTGGCACCGAGTCCGAGAACCTGCTCGACCCGGGCGACACCCCGCTCGACAACCTGCAGTTCATCGTCTTCCTCACCGCGGTGATTGAGGCCGTCGATAACTATCAGGAGCTCCTGCGTGCCTCCGTTGCCTCGGCCGGCAACGACCATCGTCTGGGCGCCAACGAGGCTCCTCCGGCGATTATGTCCATCTTCCTGGGCGACCAGCTTACCGAGGTCGTCGAGAAGATCATCGATGGCAAGGCTTCCGTCCATGCCACGCGCGGCGTGCTTGACCTGGGCGCCGATACCCTGCCCAAGCTGATGCAGGACAACACCGACCGCAACCGCACCTCCCCGTTCGCCTTCACCGGCAACAAGTTCGAGTTCCGTGCCTGCGGCTCCGAGCAGAACGTCTCCGACTCCAACCTGGTGCTCGATGCCGCCGTGGCCAAGTCGCTCAAGTCCTTCGCCGACGCACTCGAGGGTACGCCCGAGGATAAGTTCCAGGATGCCGCGCTCGAGTACTGCAAGAAGGTGCTGACCGATCACCAGCGCATCCTGTTCTCCGGCGACGGTTACTCCGACGAGTGGCCCATCGAGGCCGAGAAGCGCGGCCTTGCCAACAACAAGACCACGGCCGACGCTCTTCCCGCCTTTGTTTCCGATAAGGCTATCGCGCTCTTTGAGGAGACGGGCGTCCTGACCAAGGCCGAGGCCCAGTGCCGCTACGATTGCAAGCTCGAGAAGTACAACAAGCTCATGAACATCGAGGCCACCACGATGGTTCGCGAGGCGCGTCGTACCTATCGCCCGGTCATTACCGCCTATGCCACCAAGGTCGCTAAGGGCCTTGAGACTATTCGTGCCGCCGGTGCTGAGGCTGCCATGCAGTGCGAGCAGAACACGCTCAACAAGCTCTGCAACGGTATCACCGCCATCAACGACTCCATCAAGGCGCTCGACGCCGTGCATCAGAAGGCCGAGGCCCTCGATGGCCAGGAGCAGGCCAACGTATACGCGCACGAGGTCGTTCCCGCTATGGACACGCTGCGCGCCGCCGTGGATGCCATGGAGGAGATCGTGGCCGCCGACTACTGGCCGGTCCCGACCTACGACGACATCCTGTTCTATGTGTAGAACGTAACTGACATATCGTCACGGTATTGAGCCGGGGTCCGCATCGCGCGGGCCCCGGCTTTTTGTTTGCGAAGGACGCTTTGAAGCCCGTTTTGCCGCCGATGTGCCTAGGTATAAAGGGCTATGGGCAAAAAACGTCAAATATGAGTACTGTCACAAGTCCTGTAACATTATTTATTTGCAAAATATGTAGTGTTACGCAACATATGTCCAAGTACTTAGCCGATAAACGTCTGCAATTTTTCCGCCGTAGGACGCCCGACGGCTAAATCGCCTTCTGAAGGCATGAAATCGCTGTAACTAAAATGGTAACAGTACTCATATTTGCCATTTTCTGACCACAGGCCTTGCGATGATGCCGGGATTCGCACCCTGTCGGGTTCGAATCCCGGCATATCGGTAGCAAAAAGCCCGTCACCGCGGGGGTAACGGGCTTCTAGTTTCAAATGGTGCCCCCAGCGGGATGTCCGCGTGCGGCTGGCGCCGCCCGCTTCCGCTGCGTCGCTCCGCTCCTTGCGTGCTGCGCTGGAAAACGCTTGCGCGTTTCCTCAGCTCCGCACCCTGTCGGGTTCGAATCCCGGCATATCGGTAGCAAAAAGCCCGTCACCGCGGGGGTAACGGGCTTCTTAATTTAAATGGTGCCCCCAGCGGGATTCGAACCCGCGATATCCACCTTGAAAGGGTGGCGTCCTTGGCCGCTAGACGATGGGGACAGCGGGAAAGAGTATAGCAGACTTTTTTAGCCGTTCACATATCGTTGGCAAACTGAAAAACCACCACAAAGGTGCCTGTCCCCTTTGTGGTGGTGAGGTGCTAGGGGAGGAGCTTCATGGCGGCGTCGTGGGCGGCGTGCTCGTAGGTGTCGTCGAGGGGCTTGAGCGGCAGCAGGGCGGCGGCCTGTGCATCGCCACGGTGCTCGAGGGCATGGGCGATCAGCCAGTCGGCGAGCTCGGGGTTCTTGGGCAGCGCCGGGCCATGCAGGTACGTGCCGATGACGCCCTTGTAGATCAGGCCCTCAAAGCCATCGTCGCCGTTGTTGCCGGTGCCCGCGACGACGGACGTTCCGAGCGGCGTTGCCTCCGCGTCGAGCAGGGTGCGACCTCCATGGTTTTCGAATCCCACAAAGGGCTCAGGTGCCAGATCGGTTTTGACGGCTACGTTGCCGATCAGGCGATCGGAGCCACGTACGGTTTCGGCGGCAATGACGCCCAGGCCCTCGATGCGATCCTCACCCATATAGTACGAACGGCCGAGCAGCTGATAGCTGCCACAGATGGCAAGCAGCGAGCCGCCATCCTCAACATAGGATGCGACCTTGTCTTTTTGGGCGAGCAGCTCGTGTGCCACGGCTAGCTGGTCGCGGTCGGAGCCGCCACCCATCATGACGATATCGGCATCGGTGAGATCGAGTGACTCGCCCATACGGACCTCGTCCACGCGCACGGGAATGCCACGCCAGGCGCAGCGGCGCTCGAGGGCGATGACGTTGCCGCCGTCGCCGTAGAGGTTAAGGGCATCGGGATACAGGTAGACGATGCGCAGCGGGCGCGAAAGCTCGACTGGCGCGATACCGACAGGAAGAGCGCTGCCGTCGGCACGGGCTACGGCGCGCCCAGCAACAGCGTCGGCGGTGGCGCCTTTCAGCCCGTCGAGCTCCTTGACCAGCGGCGGGAAGGCCGTGTAGTTGGCGACGGCGTAGAAGGTGTCATCGGCGGCCTCGTCTGCCACGGCGCCAATTGCCTGCGCGACGTCCGAGATAATCGCGGCATCGATGCCGGCGTACCTGAGGCGCACCTGCATGTCGTGCGCGCGCGTGCCTCCGGCAAAGGCGACAAGACCCGGCGTGTCGGCGATGCGCTCAAAGTCGACGTCGTAGATCCACGATACATCGTGGCCGTCGGCATCGTTATCGTTGAGGAAGAAAGCGCAGAGTCTGCCGCCTGCCGTCTTGATGGACTGGATTTGTCGATCGAAGCCTACGGGATTCTTAGCCAGGTTGGCCTCGACGGTGCGGCCGGCGATATCCCAGCGGCCCATGCGTCCGCCGGCGGGGACGTAGGCATCGAGCGTGGGCTGCAGGTGCGCCGTATCCACGCCTAACTCATGTGCGGCAAAGAATGCAGCGGCAACGTTGTAGACCATGTACAGGCCGTTGTAACGCGTGACGATGTGTGCGGCTGGCGCGCTGGAATCAGATCCAAACACCAGGTCAAAACCATAGCCGTCGCAGCCGAGCTCCACGCCCGTCACGCGACGGACAAGCGCAGGGCGGGCCCAGCCGCACGAGGGGCAATGGTAGGCGCCGAGCTGGCCGTATTGCACGTAGTCATACTCCAGCGGCGCGTTGCACCGTGAGCAAAAACGTGAGTCGCTAATACGGTCGGACTCGGTGTTGGTGGCGCCGTCGATGCCAAAGGCAATACTCGCGTTGGGAACGCGCGCGGCAATCGAGGCGCACAGCGGGTCGTCGGCGTTGTAGATAAGCGTTGTTGTCGGCGAGAGCTCCAACGCATGGGCGATGACCTCCTGGGTGTGATCGATCTCGCCATAGCGATCCAGCTGGTCGCGGAACAGGTTGAGCAGCACAAAGTACGTCGGCTTGAGCTTGGGCAGGACGCGCACGGTGTAGAGCTCATCGCATTCAAAAACGCCCACGCGCTTGCCGCCGCCGGCTCGCTTGAGGCCGCTGCGCGCCTCGAGCAGTGCACCCACCACGCCCGGCTCCATGTTGTTGCCGGCGCGGTTGCATACCACGGTGGCGCCGCTGGCGGCAACGGCGTCGGCGATGAGGTTGGAGGTGGTGGTCTTGCCATTAGTACCCGTAATCACCACGCTGCGGTCGACAAGGCCAGCGAGGTCGCTCAGCAACTCGGGATCGATCTTCATGGCGATGCGGCCGGGGAGTACGCCGCCCTGGCGTTTGAGGACAGAGCGCAGTCCCCAGCGAGCGATATCGCTCGAGGTACAGGCGAGAGATGAGCGGAGGTTCATGAAACCGTTCCTAACGTAAACGACATGGTCGGGTCGAGTGCGTCACTAAAAACCGTAGCGGCGCGCAAATTCCTGGGCAAGCTGTGACACGTCTTCACAGGCATTGGCCCAGGGGGCAAAGTCGGGAGTGTCCGAGATAATACCGTCCGCTTCCCAAACGGCCTGGTGCGAAAGATCCCAGGGATCGCGCGGCTCGGGCCGGCAGGGAAGGTACGGCGTCTGGTACATGGGGTTCAGCAAGAAGAACGCGCCGCCCTCGCAACGGTTGGCAAACTCACGCAGCGCGCGTGTCGCCGGGCGCATCTTGTTCGTTTTGAACAATAGGATTGTGCGGGCGAGCAGATACCAAGGAGAGTTCTCGAGCGCGTCAGCCCCGATCTCTTCCTCGAGTTGGTGGGCTAGGGCAAAAAAGCCGTCCTCGTCTTCCAGACGAGCGAGGGCGAGCAACACGGTGCCTGCGGCTCGGGTGGGATAGCCTTCTGCTTTAAGGACGCGGCGGGCGTAGTTGGCGGCAGCACGGTAGCGAGCGCTCGCCATACATAGCTGCGAGATGGCCTCGAGTGTATGAAGCCACCCGATAAGAGCCGGCTCGCTCACGGTAAGGTCTGCTGCAGTGACACCGTCGGCCAAAACATTATTGGCCCAGTAGTGTGGGGCTTCCATGTCGAACCCGGGCACGCTTTGCTGCAGGTAATCGGCCGTGGTCGCCTCGAGCTTCATCAGGTCACCCAGGCAGGCGTCAACGGGCGTGTCGGCCAGGATGATGGCGAGCAGCTGTGCGTCGAGGACATGCGCATCGATGCGGGCGATCTTGAGCAGCTCATCGCGCATGTCGTCGAACAGACGATTGCGCGTCTGCTCGAACTCCTCGTCGCTGCCCATGTCCTCGATGCGATGGAGCTCGTCGAGCAGGTGGCGATGAACACCGGCATAGGACAGCAGCGCTTGGGCATGCTCGGACTGCGCATACTTTTGAGGATTCGCGCTAATGTCGTTATGGACAAGCTCGCGTGCTGCATCGGTGAGCTCGGGGTGCGACGCCAGATAGGTGCGCTCCAGGTAGGCGGGGATGTAGACGCTCGGATCCATTAGAGGTCCCCTCCCTTAAATGGAAGCCCCTGCTCGGCCGCGCGCAGGATGCGCTCGTCGATCTGGGAACGCACGATATCGTTGGTGGCGACCCAGGCGGCAAAGCTGGCGTTGTCGGGGGCGCCCAGGCCCTCCTGCAGTACCGGCGTCGCCTCGGACAGCGCAAGGACGAGCTCGTCGGTGGAGCCCACACCCACGTTGACGCGGGCATAGACGCCATCGGGAAACTCGGTTTGGAAGTAGAGTGCCTCGGCCGCGTGCGGGCACGAGCGTGCGAGGATGCGCAAATAGTGCTCGGCGCCCTCGTAGTCCAGCTCGCGCCAGGCAGCGCTCATCAGCGCGATGAGCGTCCATGGGTCCAAGTCGCGCTCCGCGTCCTTGGGACGACGGCGCAGCGGCGTGTTGGCGAGATAGGGGACGGAGTGTGCAGAGCGAAACCGTTTGAGCTCCTCGGCGGGGTATTCGAGCTTTGCCATGGCGAGCATTGCGGTGTGGCGGACACCAGCGGGGTCGTTGGGCGCAAAGTCCAAGCTGCGATTTGCGGTTTCGAGCGACATGCGATAGCGGCCGCTAATGAGGGCGCGTGACGCAAGGGCGGCAAGCCAGCGCAGGTAGGGGCGGCGCATGAGGTCGCCTGCGGCCTCACGCTCGTAGGGGTCCTGCGCCGAGGCGATTTTGAGCGCCAGGTCATGCTCGACTTCATCGCGCTTGGATGCCAAGTACTGTACGTATTCCTCGTTGGAGCTGGCGGTGAGCGCCGTCAGCATGCGCTGGGCATCCCAGTTGGCCGGATCGAGCGCGGCTGCCTCGCGGAGCATGTTCTCGGCAGCTGCCTCTTCTTGCTCTGCCTGGGTATCGTCAGGGATAAAGGGAATGCGGTAGTCGACAGCCTCGACCACCTTGGCAATGAGGTGCCCGGCGCGGTCGCGGTCGTGCACGATGAGCGGTGCGGGGTTGCGGGTGAATTGTTCCATCAGACGCTCTACGGCAGCACCGTCGGTGAGCGGGATATTGTCGCGGCGCAAGGCCTCAAGAACGAGGCGATGGTAATCCTCTTGAATGGGATCGAATGCCATGGGGCCTCCTTTGCTGCGGTTAGGGTTCAAATATCTCTATATAAGGTTCTAGTTTACCCGCATGTGGCACACCGGGGGTGCCGCACTTGGACTTGCACCTTTGCACCACGAAGACGGATGTCGCACAAATGTCGGCACCTTGGACGACCGAGTGGTATCACGGTGCCGCAAACGGTCGATTTTTGGCGGCGAACGGTGCATATTTTGGAGGGGCACCGTCCTGCCCGGGATATGTAGTCAACCTTGATAAAACGTTTGCCCAGCTTGGGAGTATGAATGCCGCACAAGGGTCTTCAGGGATAGAAAAAACGTTTCATCATTGGCGGCTTTAGGTGAATAACTGACCAACCAGAACGGTAAAATAGTGTTTGTCTGAGCGTTGAGACGTTTAGACATCGCGCATTGTCATCGCCGGCAACGCGCAAACCGGTCCTAACGGAGCCAATTGGGTGCTCCGTTATATACGCAAGTCTAAGAGGGGCTTGTTTAGGAGGCACAGTATGGGACGTTTTACCAATCCTCGCGATCTGTACTTTGGTGAGGGCGCTCGCCACGAGGTGAAGAACCTCAAGGGTAAGAAGGCCATCATCGTTTCTGGCGGCAGCTCTATGCGCCGCGGCGGGTTCCTGCAGGACGTTGAGGCCGACCTCAAAGAGGCCGGCATGGAGGTCAAGCTGTTCGAGGGCGTCGAGTCCGATCCCTCCATCGAGACCGTCATGAAGGGCGCAGCCGCTATGCGCGACTTCGAGCCCGACTGGATCGTTGCTATCGGCGGCGGTTCGCCCATCGATGCTGCTAAGGCCATGTGGGTCTTCTACGAGTATCCCGAGGAGTCCTTCGACAACATTATCCAGCCGTTCAGCTTCCCCGAGCTGCGTCAGAAGGCTCACTTCTGCGCCATCTCCTCTACCTCCGGCACTGCTACCGAGGTCACCGCATTCTCCGTCATCACGGATTACGAAAAGGGCATCAAGTACCCGCTGGCCGACTTCAACATCACCCCTGATGTCGCCATCGTCGACCCCGAGCTCACCTACACCATGCCCGCCAAGCTGTGCGCTCACACCGGCATGGATGCTCTGACCCACTGCATGGAGGCCTACGTTTCCACCTGCGCCTCTATGTTCACCGACGCCAACGCTCTGCACGGCATCCGCGAGATCGTCGAGTGGCTGCCCAAGTCCTATGCTGGCGACCATGAGGCCCGTCAGCACATGCACGAGGCTCAGTGCATCGCCGGTATCGCCTTCTCCTCGGGCCTGCTCGGCATCGTTCACTCCATGGCTCACAAGACCGGTGCTGCCTTCGAGAACGGCCACATCATCCACGGTGCCGCTAACGCCATGTACCTGGGCAAGGTCATCCAGTGGAACTCCAAGGATCCCCGTGCTGCCGAGCGTTACGCTTACGTGGCCAAGGAGATCCTGCACCTTCCCGGCGAGACCAACGAGGAGCTCATCGCTGCGCTCGTCCAGAAGATCCGCGATCTCAACGACCAGCTCAACATTCCGCAGTCCATCAAGGATTACGCGAATGGTGGCGTGAAGGTCGACGCCGAGAACCCGCAGATGGTTTCCGAGGAGGAGTTCCTCGCCAAGCTGCCCGAGATCGCCGCGAACGCCGAGCAGGACGCCTGCACGCCCGAGAACCCGCGTGAGACCAAGGCTGCCGACTTCGAGAAGATCCTCAAGGCCTGCTACTACGACACCGACATCGATTTCTAATCGACTCTTGTTATCGTAACGAGGGGCTCCGCACGTATCCGTACGGAGCCCCTTTCTTTTTTAGAGAATGGGATAGTTATGGCTGCAATTTTCAATAGCCCCAGCAAGTACATCCAGGGTCCGGACGAGCTCGCCAAGCTCGGCTCCTATGTCGAGCCGCTCGGCGCTAAGGCCCTCGTCATCGTGACGCCTTCGCGCAAGAAGCGCGTCGGTGCCAAGATCGAGGGCGGCTTTGCCGAGGCCAAGGCCGAGCTGCTGTTTGAGGACTTTAACGGCGAGTGCTCCAAGGGCGAGGTCGATCGCCTGGTTGCGCTCGCTCGCGACAACGGTTGCGACATCATCGTCGGCGTCGGTGGCGGCAAGATCCTCGACACCGCGAAGGCCGTCGCCTATTACCTGGAGTCCCCGGTTATCATTTGCCCCACCATTGCCTCGACCGATGCACCGTGCTCGGCACTTTCGGTGCTTTACACCGACGACGGCCAGTTCGATAAGTACCTCTTCCTTAAGGCAAACCCCAATATCGTCCTGATGGATACGACGGTTATCGCGGCGAGCCCGGTGCGCCTGACGGTTTCCGGTATGGGCGATGCGCTCGCAACCTACTTCGAGGCCCAGGCGACGCACGATGCCGACGGCGGCACCTGCGCTGGCGGCAAGGGCAGCATGGCTGGTCTGGCGCTCGCCAAGCTCTGCTACGAGACGCTTATGGCCGACGGCGTCAAGGCCAAGGTTGCGCTGGAGAAGGGTGCGCTCACGCCTGCCGTCGAGCACATCATCGAGGCCAATACGCTGCTTTCGGGCATTGGCTTTGAGAGCTCGGGCCTTGCTGCTGCTCATGCCATCCACAATGGCCTGACGATGCTGCCCGAGTGCCACGGCATGTATCACGGCGAGAAGGTCGCCTTCGGCACCATCGTCCAGCTGGTACTCGAGGATGCCCCGACCGAGAAGCTCGAGGAAGTCTTGGGCTTCTGCATTGAGCTGGGCCTGCCGGTCACGATGAAGGAACTTGGCGTTGCCGAGCTTACGCGCGAGCAGGCCATGATTGTTGCCGAGGCCGCCTGCGCGCCCGAGGACACCATGTGCAACATGCCCTTTGAGGTGACGCCCGAGATGGTCGCAAACGCCATTCTGGGTGCAGACGCACTGGGCCACTACTATCTCATGGATGAGTAAATCAAGCTAAGGAAGGGGCAAAGCCAACAGATGGCTTTGCCCCTTTTTGCTATGGTGCAAACTAACCTGGCCCCTTCGCACCAAGTTGGTGCAAAGGGGCCAGGTTACTTTGCACCAATCGTTGTTTGATGAAGGGCGGATTCTCGTATGGCGCTTCCTATGGTTTACGGCGGTCCCGGCCGGTATGTTCAGGGGCCGGGCGAACTGTCGCGTCAAGGCAGGTATTTGTCATGGTTGGGCTGCGCTGCCTATGTCTTGTTTGACCAGGGCACCGAGGATCGGCTGTGCAGGCAGATCGTCGATGGATTTCTGGACGAAGATCTAAGCGAGCCGTTCTTTAAGATTTATGACGGTCCGTGCAGCGAGATTTCCGATGTCGACCTGCAAGGTGTTGCAAATGCGGTCTTTAGAAACGAACGCAACATGGCCAACGAGCAGGCCAAAGTGACCAAACAAAAGCTCGTGCAGCTCATGTGCGAGGCATAGTTTGGCGCTTGATTGACCTTGTGCAATCGAGGTGGCGATAGGCATAGGCTATTTGCCGCAAAGATACGCCGCGTGTAATTTGCCCGAGGCGTGAGCTAATGGCGTATCATTATCTATCGCTTGTTTGCACTGCTCAGGGAGGGGCCGCGCATGGCGCAGGAACACGATCTGTTTGATGACATTATCGAGATCAGCAAGGGTTTCGACTTTCTTAAAAACCCGCTTGGCGGCGTGACCGATGCACTCGATCCGTCGGCACCGCAGTGGAATCCTGCCGACTACAAGGAGCGCCCGCGCGGCAACACCATTCCGTGCCTGACCTGCAAAAACGAAAAGAGCGGTTGCACCGCGTGCATGGACGTGTGCCCGGTCAACGCTATCGAGGTCGAGGAAGACGCCATCGAGATCCTCGACTCCTGTCGCAAGTGCGGCCTGTGCGCCGCTGCCTGTCCGACCGAGGCGATCATCTCGCCGCGCCTGGCGCCTAAAAACCTGTATGACGATATCGTCTCCGCTGCTACGAGCCACGAGACCGCCTACGTCACCTGCACACGCGCCCTCAAGCGCATGCCGCGTGAGAACGAAGTCGTCGTTGCCTGCGTGGGCGATATTACGGCCGAGACCTGGTTCTCGGTACTGGCGGACTATCCCAACGTGAGCGTCTACCTGCCACTGGGCGTGTGCGATAAGTGCCGCAACACCGGTGGCGAGGACATTCTGGGCGAGGCCATTGCTACCGCCGAGGAGTGGGCGGGTACGGGCATGGGCCTGGAGGTCGACCCCAAGAGCCTCAAATGCCATAAGCGCCGCGAGTACGAGCGCAAGGAGTACATGGATAAGATTGCCCGCACCACGGGCCTGACGGTGACCAAGCTCAATCCGGCGACGGCGGCGCTGGCCTCGGTGACGCAGAAGTTGAAGGCTCACCGTCACCAGATCACGCAGCTCGAGCGCACGCTCAACACCATGTGCGGCACCACGACGACCAAGCGTCGCCGTTCGCTCACGCACGGGCGGCAGCTGGTGCTCTCGACGCTGCAGAACCACCCCGAGCTTGCCCAGAATATGCAGGTGAGCACACCGGAATGCGATTTTGACAAGTGCACGTCGTGCGGCGAGTGCGTCAACGTGTGCCCCACGTTTGCCTGCGATTTGGTGGGAAGCGGTCGCTTTGCATTGGAGTCCACGTATTGCCTAGGTTGCGGAGCCTGCGTCAAGGTGTGCCCCGAGCATGCGCTCAAGCTGGTCGAGCACGATGCGTCCAATCTGGTCGTTGTCGACCCCGAGGCCGAGGAAAAGGCCGCTCAGAAGGCCAAGGCCCACGAAGAGGCCCAGAAGGCCAAGGCCGAGGCAAAGGCCAAGCTTGACAAGATGCTCGATCAGGTGGAGAAGCTCGCGGACTAGTCAGCGAGCTCTATCTCTGCTTCATTTGCGCCGCCGCGGTGTCCGGATTCGCCCGGATGCTGCGGCGGCGCTATACTTATACGGTTTGAAGTACCTGTACCAAAAGGAGCTGTCGTGTCCCTTTCCATCGGTATCGTGGGCCTGCCCAACGTGGGCAAGTCGACGCTGTTCACCGCGCTTACCAAAAAGACCGGCCTTGCCGCCAACTACCCGTTTGCCACGATCGACCCCAACGTGGGTATCGTCGACGTACCCGATAGCCGCTTGCAAAAGCTTGCCGACATCGTTAACCCGGGTCGCATTGTGCCGGCAACGGTCGAGTTCGTCGACATCGCAGGTCTGGTGAAGGGCGCTAACGAGGGCGAGGGCCTGGGCAACCAGTTCTTGGCAAACATCCGCGAGACCGATGCCATCTGCGAGGTCGTGCGCTACTTTAAGGATCCCAACGTCATGCGTGAGGTGGGCCGCACGGGCGAGTTCGTCGATCCCGCCGGCGATGCCGACACCATCATGACCGAGCTCATCCTGGCCGACATGGGCACGCTCGAGAAGCAGCTGCCTAAGCTCGAGAAGGAGGCCAAGCGCGACAAGGAGCTCATGCCCAAGTTCGAGGTTGCCAAGCGCCTGCTTGCCTGGCTCAACGAGGGCAAGCGCGCCGCATCCATGGAGATGACCGACGAGGAGCGTGCCGCCGCCAAGGGGCTGTTCCTGCTCACCATGAAGCCCATCCTGTATGTGGCCAACGTGGACGAGGATATGCTCAACGACGATCTGGCGCCCATCGACGGCGTCAAGCCGCTGCCGATCTGCGCCAAGATCGAGGCCGAGCTTTCCGAGCTCGATCCCGAGGACGCCGCCGACTACCTGGAAAGCCTGGGCCTGGAACAGCCCGGTCTGGACGTGCTCGCGCAGGCGGCCTATAAGCTGCTCGGTCTGCAGTCGTTCTTTACGGCCGGCGAGATGGAGGTCAAGGCCTGGACGGTTCGTCAGGGCGCGACCGCCCCGCAGGCCGCCGGCGTCATCCACACCGATTTTGAGCGCGGCTTTATTAAGGCCGAGGTTATTGGCTACGACGACTACATCGAGCTCGGCGGCGAGCAGGGCGCCAAGGCCGCCGGCAAGCTGCGCATTGAGGGCAAGGACTATGTCATGGCCGATGGCGACGTCGTGCACTTCCGCTTTAACGTGTAAGGACGACGCATATGTTTAAATATGGCAAAAAAGCTGGCTACATGGGTATTGCGCTGCTCGTACTTGCGGTGATTCCGCTGGTGGTTGCAGCGTGTGTTATCCCCAACATTGGCTCCGAGGTGGCAACGAAGTTTAACGCCGCCGGCGAGGTGACGCGCTGGGGTAAGAGCTACGAGCTGCTGGCACTGCCGGTACTCAATCTGCTGCTGAGCGTGGCGACGTACTTTACGGCGGGACGCCAAGCCAAGAACAATGACGACTCCGCCGCCATGGCGCGCATCGTGTGCGAGCGCTACCTGCGCAACGGTTGCATCACGGGTGTGTTCCTCAACGTGATCAACGTTTACTTTATGTACTCGGCGATTACCGGAACGGGCTTTGGCCTTGGTTTCTAGCTTGTCCTTTTAGGCAACGAGCCTGCACATATATTCAATGGCTGCTGCGAGGCCGCCGCTCGATCGTGGTTTAAAGACCATGTCGGCGGCGGTCTCGTTTTCGTATCCGGCACCGCGAAGGGCGAGTGCGATGCCGGCTTCCAGGAGAAGGGGCAGACCGCGTTGGCTGGTTGCGATTACGGCAGCCTGATTGAGCGAGCAGCTGTGCGCTTGGCATTGGATGGCAAGTTCACCTTGCGCCGGGCAAGGGACCAGAACAGCGGCGACGCGACTTGATAGCAATGCAAATGCTGTGCGCTCATCGGGCGAAAGGCATTCTGCTTCAACGACGACGAGCTTGGGCGGTGCGCTGTTTGTGCGAAGCGTGGCTCGGTACATGCGGACCGAAGAACCCGACATAGAAAACTCCTGTGTATTCGGCAAAACGTAAACTATAGTTTACGTTTATGTTCGGCTCCATTTCAAACTCGGCTGCATGGACGAACGTGCGAAACAGATTCTTGGCAGGCGGGTCGAAGAGACACGCAGGGACCTTGGTATCTCCAAGGTTGATTTTTGTGTGGCGACAGGAATCAGCCGACCCTACCTCGACCGAATCGAAGATGGGACGGCAAATTTCACGCTCAAGGTTCTATTTAAGATCGCGCCCGCACTCGGCATGACGGTGTCAGAGCTTCTCGAGGGTATCGAATAGGGGATACCCGTCGACAACTGAATTACGCCATCGGGATACGGTCGTGGTTGACTTGGCTGTAGAACAGGCGCTGGATTTCGGCGGCATCGCGTGACTGGCCGAGTGCCCACATGGTCTTGGCCACGAGCGTCTCGGTGGTCATGTCATCGCCACGCAGAATGCCCGGATGATCGGCGTAAGCACGGCCGACCTCATAAACGCCCAGATCGAGGCCCTCTTCGGGGACCTGCGTGGTCATAACGACGGTGCGGCCCGAATCGACCCAGTGGAAAATCGCCTCCTGGAATGACTCGCCGGACTCGCCAAACTCGGGAATACCGCCAATGCCAAAGGTCTCCAGAATCACGGCGTCGTAGCTATCGGCAAGGGCGTCAAGGATACCCGGGTTTACGCCGGGCGTCAGCTTAAGGACAAACACGCGCGGGTCGATGCTGTCGTAGAAACGCACCGGGTTTTCGCCCTGATGCGTGCCGTGAAGCCCGTTGCGCACGATGCGGTCGTTGCGGATGTAGGCAATGGGCGGATAGTTGACGCTAATGAACGCGTTAAAGCTCATGGTGCGCTGCTTGCGGGCGCGCGTACCGGCAATGGCGACGCCGCCAAACACGATAGAGACGTCGTGCGAATGCTCATCGAGCGCATAGAGCAGGCTCTGGTACAGATTGAGCTTGGCATCGGTAAAGGGGTTGCCCATGGGTTTTTGCGAGCCGGTGAGCACGATGGGCTTGGGGCTGTCCTGAATTAGATAGGAAAGCGCTGCCGCGGTGTAGCTCATAGTGTCGGTGCCGTGCAGAATCACGAAACCGTCGTGATCGGCATAGCCCTCGACGATGACGTCGCGGATACGCATCCAGTCACTGGGACGCATATTGGTGCTGTCGATGTTCATGGGCTGCACGACGTCGAGCTCGCAGAGGCCCGAGATCTCGGGGACGCTCTGGGCGAGCTCCTCACCGGTCAGGGCGGGGGAGAGACCGTTGCCGTCTTCGGTCGATGCGATGGTGCCGCCCGTGGCGATGAGAAGGATGCGCTTCATGCTGGTATTCCTATCGTATTTGCCGCCGCAGAGGCGGAGTCGTTCGGCAGTATTGTGGCACAGGGCGTCCAATGTTCAAACGTATTACATCATCTGTAACGTTTGGTAACACTTCAATTGCCGTCAAATAGGGGCCCTGGTCGTGCGTTTGCCGTGCGCTGATGGCTGCGAGGGACGAGAAACCCCATATAACGTGTACACTATGGAGGTTATTTTCGTTCATTCACGCGGGTGGGCACCGGCTCCCCGCCAACAAGAGGGGGAAACCATGGATCAAAAGGCTTCCGCAAAGGTCCTCGTACTCGACTTTGGTGCGCAGTACGGTCAGCTTATTGCCCGTCGCGTTCGCGACCTCAACGTGTATTCCGAGATTGTCCCCTGCGACATCTCGGCCGACGAGATTCGCGAGATGAACGCCTCCGCGCTCATCCTTTCTGGCGGTCCGGCCTCCGTGTACGCCGAGGACGCTCCGTCTATCGACCCCGCCATTTTTGACCTGGGCCTTCCCGTCTTGGGCTTCTGCTACGGCCATCAGATCACGGCAGTGACGCTCGGCGGCAAGGTCGGTCACTCCGAGGTGGGCGAGTACGGCCGCGCCACCATCACGCGCACGGCCGGCGCCAAGCTCTTTAACTCCACGCCCATGGAGCAGACCGTGTGGATGAGCCATCGCGACGCCGTTTCCGAGGTGCCCGAGGGCTTTACCGTTACCGCCAGCACCGACGTGTGCCCGGTTGCCGCCATGGAGTGCGTCGAGCGCAAGATCTTCACCACGCAGTTCCACCCCGAGGTCAAGCACTCCGAGTACGGTCAGCAGCTGCTGAGCAACTTCCTGTTTGAGATCTGCGGCCTGGAGCCCAACTGGAGTATGGACAACCTGGTCGAGACCATGACGGCCGAGTTCCGCGAGAAGGTCGGCGACGACCGCGTGATTCTGGCCCTGTCCGGTGGCGTCGACTCCTCCGTCGTGGCTGCGCTGGGCGCTCGCGCCGTGGGCAAGCAGATGACCTGCGTGTTCATCAACCACGGTCTGCTGCGCAAGGGCGAGCCCGAGCAGGTGGAGGAGGTCTTCACCAAGCAGTTCGATGTCGACTTTATCCACGTCCACGCCGAAGACCGTTATGCCGAGCTTCTGGCCGGTGTGACCGAGCCCGAGGAGAAGCGCCGCATCATCGGCACGCAGTTCTGGAAAGAGTTCTTCGCGGTTGCTCAGCAGCTTGAGACCGATGGTAAACCCGTGAAGTACCTGGCTCAGGGCACCATCTACCCCGATATCATCGAGTCCGGCGCTCGCAAGACGGGCGGCAAGACGGCCACCATCAAGAGCCACCACAACCTGATCCCGTTCCCCGATGGCGTGCACTTCGACCTCATTGAGCCGCTCGACCACTTCTTTAAGGACGAGGTCCGCGCACTTGGTCTGGCGCTGGGCCTGCCGGGTCACATCGTGTTCCGTCAGCCCTTCCCGGGCCCGGGTC
Source organism: Collinsella aerofaciens ATCC 25986 (assembly GCF_964239575.1). Taxonomy (GTDB): domain Bacteria; phylum Actinomycetota; class Coriobacteriia; order Coriobacteriales; family Coriobacteriaceae; genus Collinsella; species Collinsella aerofaciens_BQ. Next base: position 193,286 of record NZ_CAXSQQ010000001.1, on the reverse strand, counting down.
TGGCCATCCGCATCATCGGTGCGGTCGACAAGGAGAAACTCGAGATCCTCAAGAATGCCGACGCTATCGTGCGCGAGGAGCTCGACGCCTACAACCAGCGCCTGTTTGAGCAGACCGGCGAGCGCAACTCCGAGCACAGCTGCTGGCAGTACTTTGCGGTTCTGCCCGACATTAAGTCCGTCGGCGTTATGGGCGACGAGCGCACCTACCAGCGCCCGATTATCCTGCGTGCCGTCGAGTCCAGCGATGCCATGACCGCCGACTGGGCCAAGCTGCCCTACGACGTGCTGGCCCGCATCTCCGGCCGCATCGTCGCCGAGGTCCCTGGCGCCAACCGCGTGTGCTACGACATCACGTCCAAGCCGCCCGCGACCATCGAGTGGGAATAATCAGAGACCCTTTGCGAGGGAGGTCGGAAACGGCCTCCCTCGTTTTTTATTTGCGTGCCATGGGTGCTTATGCATTGTGGTGTATGTGGTACATGCAAACCAGCCACGCAATCTCTCAAGCTGTTTAGCTGGGATTATTGTTTGCTGGTATGTTTTAAAGTGCTTTCAATTACCGAAGCAACGTCATCAATTTATTTCTAATTAATGCTGACCGGCAGATTGCGTCCGCCCGCAAGAGGCCGCTCGGACTGGTACTCAAAATGTACTCACGACGTTTTGGGTATCGATTTGCAGGTACTCACAGACGGCAAAAACGGGTGTCTACCTCGATATATTCGTTATCCCCAACGATTCCTCAACGAATATTGACTAGTGATTGAGTGCTGCATGGCTCAAATTATCTACGTAATTACGTAATTACGTATTTTGAAGTAAAATGGTTTCGGCCAATTAAGGAACGTAGAACAGGTCAATTCGGAGGGGCGACCATGGAGGAAGATCAGGCTGTTCATGCCGAAAGGGAGCTGGATAAGTTCACGCTTTCGATAACCCGCGAGGATAAGCGGGCTCTTAAGTCCTATGCCGCGCGCCAGGATAAGACAGTGGCTAAAGTCCTGCGCGAATGGATTGACGAGAAGTGCAAGGGGGAGAAGTGATGTCCCAGACGGCGCAAGCAGTCGTTCAGAACCTTGTTGATCGCGCTGTCAAACTGGGCGATCGTCAGCTCGCTGCCGACATCCGCGCCTTTGCTGCGCAGCGCCAGTTTGGGCTTGTATTTGAACACAACCGTCCAGAACGACTTCGCCTTTATGGCAAACCTATCATGAAGGGCGATGTCGTACAGGTACTTCCCGAGCGTGGTAGAAAAGAGGACTCTAACTCCCAACTGTTATGGTTGGTAAATACCGTTCGGGGGGGGGTTGCTGATCTAAAGCCATATCAATCGCCCTCATATGACGAAAACGAATGCGAGCCCCGCCCCGTTGCTGTCGACGATGTCGTGCCTGTCGCTGAATATGACCAGCCGATTTATGCCGGCCTCAAAGAGACTGGGCGTGTTGAGCGCGGTGGCGATAAGCCCTATCAGGTTGTCATTAACGGCGAAAACTACCATGCTCTTGAAACCTTAGCCTTTGCCTATGCAGGCAAAGTGGACTGTATATATATTGACCCACCCTATAACACTGGCGCCCGCGACTGGAAATACAACAATGATTACGTCGACGGCTCCGACGCCTATCGCCACTCCAAGTGGCTTGCCTTCATGGAGCGCCGCCTCAAGCTCGCCAAGCAGCTGCTCAATCCCAACGATTCAGTACTCATCGTGACGATCGATGAGAAGGAGTACGCAAGGCTTGAGCTTCTTTTAGAGAGCGTTTTTCCCAACGCGACCGGTATCCAGACGGTTTCAATCACCATAAACAAGAACGGGGTTGCCCGTGGCAACCAGTTCAAGAGGGCTGACGAGTACGCTGTCTTTTGCTTTTTTGGTACCGCCGCGCCGTGCCAAGTGGACCGCAGGCTCTATTCCGTCGAGTTCGGAGAACTTGAGGAAAAAGTGGCTGATGACGCGTCGAGCAGCCGCTCCCAACGTAAGGTACGTTGGGAGTGGCTGCTGAGGGGCGGTCCCAATGCCGCCCGCACCGCAAGGCCGAACCTCTTTTATCCCATCTATATCGATGAGGAGACCGCGACCATTAAGGAGCTCGGCGCTTCTCTCCCCCTTGAACAAGACTGGACAAAGATACCGACAAAAACGGGTCTCAGGGCAGTTTGGCCTATTAGGACCGATGGCCGAGAGGCGACTTGGAGGATCTCCCAGAATGCTCTACAGGCCAAGCTTGATCGCGGGTGCGCAAAAGTAGGTGAGTACAACAAAAAGAGTGATCGGTACTCCCTCCTTTACCTAGGAGATTCCCAAGAGGAGCGTCTCAAGAATGGAGAAATTAAACTCATTGGCAAGGCTGAGGATGGGTCCTTGCTTCTCGAAGAGCAGGGAGAGCGCTCTGCCATTCCAACAACCGTTTGGAGTGGCGCGCAGTTCTCTGCCGGTGAATACGGGAGCCGATATATCAAAAAGTTCATCGGCGATAGGCGCTTCACATTTCCAAAGTCCCTTTATGCGACCGAGCTCTCAATCGCTTCCGTTGTTGCCGACAAGCCCGACGCCCTTGTAGTCGATTTCTTCTCAGGATCGGGCACCACGGCGCACGCCGTCATGCGCCTGAACCATCAGGACGGCGGGCGCAGGCGCTCCATCAGCATCACGAACAACGAGGTCTCAGAGGACGAATCCAAAAAGCTCACCAAGCGCGGTCTTCGCCAGGGCGACCCCGAATGGGAGGCGCTGGGCATCTGCCAGTACGTTACCAAACCTCGCGTCACGGCGGCCATCACGGGCAAGACGCCCGAGGGCGACCCCATCAAGGGTGACTACAAGTTCACCGACGAGTTCCCCATGGCCGACGGCTTCGAGGAAAACGCCGTCTTCTTTGACCTCACCTACGAAGATCCAGACGCCGTCGAGCTGGGCGTGGCCTTCGAGGAGATCGCGCCTCTGCTCTGGCTGCGCGCTGGTTCGCGTGGCAGCATCATCAAGCACGAGCAGCCGGGCTTTGCCATGGCCGACGCCTATGCCGTCCTTTTCGACTTTGCTTCGGTTGGCTCTTTCATAGACGCCGTCAAGCAGAATGCCAGCATAAGGTGCGCCTATGTGATCACGGACGACACGGCTCGATATGCCTCCGTCAAGACTCAGCTCCCCGGGCTCGACGTTGTCCGTCTGTACGAGAACTACCTGCAATCGTTCAAGATTGCCGCCGAGGATGCGGTGAGGTAAGCATGAGAGTCGAACTTAAGGATTTCCAAGCCGGGGCAGTCGCGACCCTGGCAAACAAGTTGCAGTCGATGTGTCGACGCTATGAGCAGGACGGCGAACTGTCTTCGGTGTGCCTCGCATCTCCCACGGGCTCGGGCAAGACGGTCATGTGCGCGGCGACGATCGAAGCACTCTTCTTCGGAGACGATGATCTGGGCCTCATGCCCGACGAGAATGCCGTTGTTCTTTGGCTCTCGGATTCCCCGAGCCTGAACGAGCAGACGAGCGTGCGTTTCTCCAACGTGGCGGACAAGCTGGCAGACAGCATCCTCGACAGGCGCCATCTGGTCACGATTACCAACGACTTCGGAGCCGCGCACGACATTCTCGAACCGCGCCACGTCTATTTCCTCAGCAAGGACCTACTTAGCAAGAACGGCCTGCTCACCAAGGGTGGTGAGGCCAACTCCGGCCGCGTGTTCTGGGATATCCTTGACCGCACCATCAGGGACCCGGAGCGTAACCTCTATCTGTTCATAGACGAGGCCCACCGCGGCCTGGGGGCCAATGCGTCAAGTGAGCGCGGCACCGCGACGATTTACGCCAACCTAATTGATGGCCTGGATGGTCGTGCAGCGATGCCCGTCGTCGTCGGGGTCTCCGCCACGCCGCAGAGGTTCGAAGCCGCCATGGACCAGCGCGTCGACCGTATACGCATGCCGAAGGTCGCCGTGACCCCTCGCGAGGTCCAGGAATCGGGCCTGCTCAAGGACATCATCGAGCTACGCGTGCCAGAGAAGGACGACCCAGTCGAGCACCAGTACCTCACTATGGCGTGCGAGCGCTATGCCCTGGCCTGCCGCGAGTGGGGCGAGTACTGTGCCCGTGAGGGCGAGAGTTCCGTCAACCCGCTGCTGCTCATCCAAGCGGCGGACAACGTGAGCAGCTCGGCCCTGGCCGAGATGTGCGACCAGATCACGGGCCTGGTCCCCGGCCTTTCCGAGGCGATGTCGTTCGCCAACGTCTTCGGCGAGCATAAGGACATCGCGGCGGGAAAATACCTCATTCCCTATGTCGAGCCCGAGTTCGTTCAGGACACCTCGCGCATTCGCGTACTCTTCGCCAAGGAGGCTGTCTCCAACGGATGGGACTGCCCGCGAGCGGAGGTCATCTTCTCGCAGCGCAGGCGTTCGGACTCGACCTATATCGCACAACTCGTGGGACGTATGGTACGCACTCCACTTGCGCGGCGCATCGAATCCGATGATCTTTTGAACTCCGTCGCCTGCTACCTACCCCAGTTCAATCCCGAGAGCACTCAGGACGTGGTCGACTACCTCATGGGCCGCAAGGACGACATGGGCGAGAGCTCCATCGGCAAGCAGAACATCGTTCTCAACCCCGTGACTATCACGGCGGCTGTGCCCAAGTCCGAAGCCGACTACCAACAGGAGCTCAAGGCGTACAAGGAGAACGAGAAGGCCATCGAGGCGACGCGGCAGGCACAACCCGGCTACCAGGCGCCGCTTGCCGGCATCGCGATTCAGGAGCCGTTGGACATGCAGGGAACGCAGCCCTCGCTTGCCTCGGCGGTCAGGCCCGTCGACGTACCGGCGCCAGAAGCGGAGCTGACGCCTCAGCCCGCAACGGGCAACTACGTTGTAGCGCCTGCCCCGGAGCAACCTGCGACCCCTGAGCCAAGTTCCACGCAGACCGAGCCGACCCAGCCCGTCTCGGTCGTAAAACCCGTGCCCATGGCAAAGCCCAAGCCGCCCACCAAGCGCGAGCAGTCTTTCACGCACCAGGAGTGGCAGGGCATCCGCACAGCCTTCGACTCCATCCCCGTCCAGCGCATTCCGAAGAAGGCTAGAAACGAATTCCAGAGCCTGGTTAAGACGGCGACTCTGCTTGTCGAGACTGGCCTCGATGTCAATGCCGCAGCCGACGTGAAAAAACAGTTCGTCCAGAAGCTCAAGGGATACATCGTTGCTAACGAGGACGAGTACCGCGAAACCAAACACGACGTAGAGGTTGCCGAGACCGTCAAGATCACGCTCGACAAGCTCAACGAGACCGAGGACCAGGAGCAGGAGGAGGCCCGCACGGACGCCGAGGGTCTCAGAAAGGCCGCTCGCGACGCCGACATGCATTTCACTAAGGAGTTTGCGAATGAGTATCGTCGCGCCAACTTCAAGGAGCTTGGGCGGCCCGAGTGCGACCTGCGCCTTGCCGCAGCGGTTCGCACGCAGGCCATCGTTGATGCGCTCGAGGGCTGGGCGGCTCAATGCCGAAAGGGATACTTCGATAAGGTCGATGGATCTGGCGATTATGACTACCTTAACGACGTGGCAAAGCAACGCTACGACGAGCTGGCCCGTGAAACCGAGGGCAAGCGTCTCACAAAGATAGAGTGGCCCACGTCTACCAGCACGTCGGACGACTTCGCTAAGTATCCGTGCCATATCGTGCAGAAAGAGGACGGCCTCTGCCCGCTCGACCTGAACCCGGCGGAAGACTATATCGTTAGGAACGAATTGGCAAAGAATCGCACAGTTGCCTTCTATCGCAATCCGTCGGGCAGCATGTCTGCCAAGGCGTTTTCGATCCCGTACATGTCTTCGGTGGGACGCAAGGCCCTGCATCCAGACTTCCTCTTCTTCGTGAAGGATGCTGAGGGTGTCATCAGACCGTCCATCGTCGACCCGCATGGCGAGTTCCTCGGTGACACGCTGGCAAAGCTCAGAGGCTATGTAACCTACTTGCGCGATTATCCCGACGTGTTCAAGCAGGTACTCTTCGTCGGTGATATGGGCGAGGGCGTGTACAAGGTGCTCAACCTCCTGCGCCCCGAGGTCCAGGATGCCGTTATGGCCTACAGCGATGTCGACTGTAAGGCGCTCTTCTACGGTTCCTTCGCAAACGATTATCACTAGGATCGTCGGGATTTGCCCGGCAGACGTCTCGGCCATATACCAGAAGAGAAATAGTAAGGCACGCTAAGGCGGCCATCCGTTAGGGATGGCCGCCTCTCTTCAGTCTTGACCCATGTTTTCCAACGTTTCGGTGGCATTCGCCGGTCATGACCTCGTATCCGTTACGCGGGTGGCACCTCCGCTACGCTGCGTCAAGGGGACCCATGAGACCCCGCACAAACCTCCGCTCCGCTCCGGTTGGTGGAGGTCGTCATGGACCTCCCTTGACCCGTCTTCACTCCGGTGCGGCTTTGCAGGGAGCAAAGCCGACGACGACGCGCGGCGTCGCCATTCGGCTTTGCCCGCAGGGGCGAGATGTTGAGGGCAGGGTGCCCGGAACGGAGGAAGACATGCAGCAGCTGATGACCGAGGAAATCGCCAAGACGGTGCCGAGGCTCTACGAGCAGGACGGGGCGGAGGACCCCACGGTCTATGCCCACTACTTCTCGTGCGTGAACGGATGGGACTGGTGGCTGCTCGAGTTCGACGGAACGGACGAGGCGTTCGGCCTCGTCGAGGGCTACGACGACGAGCTCGGCTACTTCAGCATCAAGGAGATGGCCGAGCTGAACCGCCAGATGGGGTTCGCCGCCGTCGAGCGCGACGAGCACTTCTCCCCGAAGCCGCTCAGCGCCGTCAGGGGGAGGTAGCTCCATGGAGATGGACGAGTTTGACGCCGTGGGCAGATTCGGCAAGTCCCCGGGCGGAGCCGTCGGGCTGACTGTCGTCGTCGAGTTTGAGTCGGGTGGCGAGGGCGGGGCGTTCGAGATGGGCACAGCTCTGGAGGGGTCGCCCGAACTCGGGCGACTCGTCTCGGACGCATGCGACGAGGCCGACGCCTTGGTGGGGGACGGGGGCGGATGGGCTGCCGTCCGAATCGGATTCGGCGACGTGGAGAGCATCGACTGCGAGAGCGGCCGGACCGTGCACGTTGCCGAAGAGGGGTGAAGCGTACACAGAGAGCGCGGGCATGCCATCGGCGTGCCCGCGCCAGCTATTCCGGGGATGCCTCGCGCCATCCCCGAGCCCCTGCGCGCCAAGGGGCGGTGCCCCTTGGAACCTTGGCTAAGGTGGCTCGGGGGACATGGAGGATACCGGAGCGCGTGCGTCCGGCGGCATCAACAGAACTCAACCTGATGCTTGACCGCTACGGCCTAGAATTCGGCGGCTTCCGCTACTTCGTGGCACCGCAGGAACAAGTGTAGTATGCCGCAGAATCTGTAATCGTAACCGTTTCCACCCATTCCGCAGAATCTGTAATCGTAACCGTTTCCTCCCATGCCGCAGAATCTGTTACGGTATTGTATACCGTATGATATGCGCCACATGCTTTATTGCCTGCCATAAGTGCATTATACGCATGAGCTTGTTCATTGCCCGTGATATCTGCTCCGCAGCCGTTGCAAATTGAGCGCTCTTCCGTATGGGTAACTGCGGGATGGTTCACTTTCTCCGTATGGGTCACTGCGGGATGGTACACCTTCTCCGTATGGGTCACCGCAGGATGGTAGATATCATACTTATGAACATGCGCCGGGGTGTCATCCTTCTTCGAGGAGCTACCGGAGTTGCTATTGTTGCTTCCACTCGGCTTGCTGTCGGAACCGCTGTTCCCATTATCCTTCTTGGAGCCGTTGGATGAGCCTGAATCGCTCTTCTTGCTGTCGGAAGTTTCCGGGGTCTTCGCGTCGGACTTCTCTTCCTTGGCGGTCTCCTGCGCCTTCTCGGTCTCCTTCTCGACGGCACCGGCATCGGCATTCGGGTTCTTCTTGATGTTGTTCTCGAACTTCTTCACAACCTCAGCGCCCTTGTCACCGGTCAGGGTGGAATCGCCCTTCTTCACGGCTTCCGCAACGTCCTTGGCGATGGCTGTCAGGTCATCTTTCGTTACCTTGTCCGCATCCACCTTATCGAAAGTCACGCCTGTGGCAACTGTCTTGTCGGCTTTTCCGGCGGTAACCTTCTTCGATGGCACCTTATAGATTGAGCCGTCGGCGTTCACCGGTGAGATGAATGTGACGGTATAGGTACCGGACTCACCGACCTTCACGGTCACCTGCTTGTTCGCGGCGATAGCAGTGTAGAAGTCCACTTCCCCGTCCGCATCCTCTATATGGGCGATGACGGGCGTGGAGGTGTCCGCATCCCAGCCGTCAGCCTTCACCTCAAGGGATAGCACCATGTCCTGCTCCTCATCGTCCTTCGACTGCGACACCGCAGGGGCATTGGAATCTCCCGTCCAACTGGCATGTGAGATAGCGTAAGCCCCGCAGCCGATGAGAAGCGCCGCACAGAGGATTCCTGCACCAGCCGCGCAGACCTGTTTACGGGAGAACTCGCGCCCGAAGAGCTTGATTCGACCGCTATTTTCCATTCGTGAACACCGGGTCATACATCGTCTCTCCCAGCTTCAGAACCAGGCTGTCGTTACGTTTCTCGAGGGTATAGGCCACCGACGCCCCATCGGCCGTCAGCTCGCCCTTGTAAACGAGCGGGCGCGGTGTCGAGTCGGTATCCTTCGCCCTCTGGTCTTTGACCGTGAGGCTGTACTTTCCCGAATGGTCCGATGCGGCCCATTCGTCATCACTGGGACCTTGAGTGAACAGATAGCCCTTTTGGTTATACGACGCCTTCTTGAATGCGATCTTTCCGCTGTCGAAGTTGATCTCCTCGGGGCTCGCCATGGACTCCGGCCGGTTCGAGCGTTCCCATTCCTGCGATTCAAGCAGCTCTTTGACGCGGGCGACCGCCTTGCCGGTGTAGTCCTCGTAGTACTTCTTCGCATCGTCCTCGCTCAGGAAATAGCGCTCGCCGTACTCCTCGTCGCCAGAGGGGATATAGGCATCCGCATCGTCGGCCTTCTTGAGCGTCAGGGTACCGAGCTCGCTTGAGCTCAATACGATGTTCTCGTCTTCCTGCCTCCACGTTCCCGAGGACTCGAACGACCCTGCGTAATGCCAGCCGTCCCCGTCGTCGAAGGTGATCGTCGTCTCGGAACCCAGCTTGTTATTCGTCATCTTCCCGAGGGCGACGTTGTCGCAGACCGATATGTAATAGAGCGTCTTTCCCTTCACTCCCGTCGGTCCGCATCCGCTCAAGCCGCTCAATCCGGCAATCGACATCAGTCCGACAGCGCCCAAAAAGCCGCGCCGGGATACATTCATCGCCATGGCAGTTCTCCTTTGATTCATAGATGGTACTTACGGCGATCCCTTCAACCTGGAAAAGGGCCACGTGAGCATTGTATTGCAAATTGTCACTTATATAGGTGTGACTCATATAGGTCCGACTCAAATCATTGGCACCACCAGTCGGGAGGTACCAATGACTCAGCTAGATGCAAAAATGAAAGTCGGACTTCGCATCAAGGAATTGAGAAACGCTCTTGGATACAGCCAGGAAGCCCTTGCGTACTCGATAGAGATGTCTCGAACCTATTTTGCCGAGGTCGAAACCGGGAAACGGAACATCTCGATCGAGAACATAGAGCGCATAGCAAGGGGCCTTGGTGTTTCTCTAAGGGAGTTTTTCGATTCCGACCTGTTTACGGGGTGACTCGGTGACGGATCGCTGAAAAAATCTGTGGATGCGCGGTGCTGCTTCTCTTTATGCTATTCGAATATCGCGAGACCTGTTGACTTCTATTTCCGCCACGAATCGGCGGTGCAGGATAAGGCTCCACTACGTTTCGCCGGAGGCAAACGGCGCAACTCGGCGAGCCGAGTTCGAAAGCGCAGGTAGATGCCTGCGCCTAAAACGAAAAACACCCGCATCCACGTGTAGCGCGCGGGCGCGGGTGCGTAGTTGATTGGGGCGTTTCCGCTGGATATGGGCGATTACGCGGCTAGAAGCCCTCGGGAACGTAACCTGCGGCCGTTTTCGGCTTCGTCGGCGCTGTCGACGTGGCGTCGGGGGCGGTCGGGCCCCGCCAAACCCTCGGTGCCGTCTCGTTCCTGATCTTGCGGCGAGCGGTTGATCGCTCCATGAGTGTTCGTTCGGCATCGGGTGACGTCATCCCGAGCATGGGTCCCACGAAAGTCTCGGTAACGTCCCTGCTGGGGAAGGCCATGGGTACGCCGTCGTGGATCACGAGGGCTCCCGTCTCGCGGCCGGTCCAACGCTGGAGCTCGTCGGGCGTGATGAGCGGCCTGCGCACGAGTCCCTCGCTCGTGCCCGTCGAGCCGGTGTTCGTTCCCTTAGTTCGGCTCGTGGACTGCGCGACCGCCGTGTAGGAGCCCATCGACTCCGAGAGCTTGCGCGCGGTGTCGAGGTTGGAGCAGGAGAGAACGACCTTGTCCTTGAGGAGGTCGAGAATCGTCTCGGCCTCTTCTCGGCTGTAGCCGGAGACGGACTGGAGCTGGAGGAGCGACTGACAGAACCAGAGAACATGGACGCCTTCCGAGCGCATCTCTCCCAGGTCCTGGACGATCCTCTCGTTGCGGCCGAGGGAGGCCGCCTCATCGAGGAGGAGGACGGTCTCGACGGGGCAGCGCCCGGCATGGCCCGCGGCGCAGGAGCGCAGCGCCGAGAGCGCTTGGGAAACGAACGTCTGGACGAGTCGCTTGTAGTTGCCCGTTGCAGAGGATGATGAGATGAAGACCACCGTGGGCTCCTCGCCGATGCCCCCGAGGCCGCACTCGTCATCGTGGAGCATCCGAGCCACGTTGCCGTCGACGTACTCGGTGAGGCAGTTGCTCAAGGTCGAGACGATGCCGGGCCCGCCCCCGTGCTCACCGTTGAGCCCGCCGAGGAAGGGGAGCGCGGGGTCTTCCGCGGGCAAAGACGCCGCCAGGGCGGCGATGCGGTCAAGCGGTCCCTGGTCGCCCGACGGCGAGATCGCGGCAGCGACGGACATGACGGTCTTCTCGTCTTCCGGGATGGACGCGTCCTCGATGAGGGCGAGGGAGATACCGACGAAGAGGTTCCGAGCGCCGTCGTAGAAGAACGGTTGGCTTTTCGACGGCGCGGGCACGATGCAGCGTGCGAGCTCACGCAGCTCCCGTGCACAGCCGCCGGCCCCCTCCGCCCCAAAGGCCTCCTTTGCCCTCTCGAGCGGATCGAATCGTACTGAGGATGCAGGCGCGTCGAACATCACGTCGACGATGCGGTGAGTGCCCGTCTTCTCGAACACAGGCTCAAGGAAGGCCCTGAGCTCGCCCTTGATGTCGTTGATGATGAGGGAGCGGCCTTGCTCAAAGTTTGCCAAGGCTGACAAAATGGCGACGCGGCGGCTCTTGCCCTCGCCGCTCTCGGCGAGGACGCAGGCATGGACCGAGTCGATGAGCCTGACGCTCCTCCCGATCTCGCCCACGACTAACGTGCCGCCCGAGGGCTTGCCGCCCTCCTGCCATGACTCGCTCCTGCGCTTAAGCTCGCTGTGCGCCGAGACGAGCCTCGCGTCGCCGTGGATGGGCGCGCCCGGCGCACGACGCCCGCCGACCCAGGTCCCGTCGTGGAACCAACGCGACCAGTCGAGATGGCTCCAGATGCCGACGGCTATTGAGACAGTGAGGGTTGCCGCGCACCCCACGAGGAAGACATCGTCCCGGATCAGCTCCGGCAGGACTTCGAGCGGGTTTTGGAACATGGTGCCGGGGAGTTCGGGCACTGCGGCCATCCCGAAGCTCGTGAGCGTCGCGGCGATGCCGACGACCCATGCTTCCAGCCAGCGCCATGCCGCCGGCAGCAGGACGAGCGCGATCGCGGCCCCAGCGGCCGCGCCGGCGGCGACACAGCGCTTGAGGTGCGCGCCCTCGTCGACGTTGAAGCTCTTCTGCTTGCTCATAGAATCATTCCCTTCACTATTGTTTTCGCTGAGTCGAGCACGATGCCCGCCGCATCGCCCCTGATCGCGGCCGATACGGCGGCTGCGAGCGCCCTCGCGAGCGCGCGCTCGGCCTTCTGGCCGACTTCGTCTGACAGGTCCTTCTTGCCTTTGGGACCCTCTGTTGCGGACGCGAGCGCTTTGGCAAGGGCCCTGCCCACAGCAACGGGGGCTTTTGCCATGGAAAGCGCGTAGGACGGGCACGACCGGAGGCATCTCTCCGGGATGGGCCCGCGCTCGCGGACGGCTTCTCGCGCGCCCTCCAGGTCTTTTCCGGTGACGCAGGCGCGGACCTCGCCGACGAGCGGCCTCATGCGCTTGCGCTCCGTTGCGGGCCCGTCGTCCGGCCTTGCGGACCTTATCGGTTCCCTTTCGGGGTCCGTTGCCCGGTCGGGTGCGATGACCCTCAGCAGGGCGTTGCCCTGGCGCGCGCGTAGCTCGTGCATGGCGTCGTTCAAGTAGCGGTCCTGCGCAACACCTTCGAGCCCCTTGAGGCCGGCGCAGCGCTCCACGGACTCGCGGTAAGCCGCGCTCGCCTCCTTGATTTCAGGGTGCCTCGACCCTGCTTCCTCGATTGCGGCATCGACGGCCTTGGCGACATCTGGGTGCCAGCGGCGGAGGTGCGCGTAGGAGATGCGGCCGTCCGCAGGCAGCGTGACGCCAATCTCATCGGCGGGGATATGGCGGACGGCGTCGACCGCCCGCGACCTCGCGAGGTCGCGGGCCTCGTGCTCGGCCGCGAGCGCCGGGACCAGGGCCGCGTCGGTGAGCGCGTTCCTTGCCCGGTCGAGCCTGTTGCGGGCCATGAGCGAATCGAACGAGCCGTCGGACGACCAGGCAATAACGTGCACGTGCTTGGAATTCGGGTGGTTCTCGTGCTCGGCGGCTACCCAACGGACGCTGGACTCGGGGATGCCCATTGCCTCGGCAAGCGCCGGCGTGAGGTTTCGGCGGCAGAAGCGCTGCCAGTCCTCCTTGCATGCGAGATCGAGCTCGCACGCCTCGTCCCTGCGGACGCTGAGCACAACGGTGGCAATCGCACCGTCGGCCTTTTCGAGCTCCCTGCGGGCCGTGCGGAGCTGGACGGCCCCGTTCTGGTCGAAGAGCGCGGTCGACCCGGGCCTCTCGGCGCAGTAGCCGACGATCCCCATCCTCTCGGCGAGCTCGGAGCGCCTGAGATCGTCGACGGTGGCGGATTTGTCGGCCCCCTCGCGCGTGGCGACGTACTCGACGTTGTTGGTGATGACGGCGGAACGCCCGCGCGACCCGGAGAGGTGCACACGGGCGTTCACAACGAGGCTGCTACGACTTGCCATCTGAAAGGCGCTCCCTCGCCTCCGAGAGCGTCATGCCGCGCTGCATGAGGCCGGCCTGCTTGTCGTAGGCGGCGTAGATGTCCGAGGCGCTCACGCCGTCCAGGCCATTGAACGTGCCCTTCTCGATCTCGACGGCGGCGATTGCTGCGACGATCGAGGCACGCGTGGCGCGGTGCACAACGCGCGCGATGCGGTCCTCCTGCTCGGCGTTGCGCTCGCCGAGCGTGCGGTCGAGTTGCTCCAGCAGTGGCTGCATGACGCCGCGCAGATAGGTTCCGAGCTCGGTGGAGTAGAGCGCCAGGCCGTCGGAGGCGAGCCCAGCGGCGATGAGCTCGCGGGCGGCTGCACTGTCGCTAAGATCCTTTGAAACCCCGTAGGCGTGGAGGCGGCGATACGCCTTGTTAGGGAGTCGGAGGCTCATGACCTTCGACCCGTCTTTTCCGATGGCCATCTTAGAGTCCCTCGTTCGGGAGGGGCGCGCCGACAGCGCGGAGGGCGGCGATGTTCTCGGGCGTGCGCTCGTAGGTCTTAGGCCAGAAGGTGACGGGCATCATGGCGAGGTCATCGCGGGGGATGCCGTAGGCGAAGAGGTAGGCCTCGATGGCGTCGCCGTATTCTGCATCGTTGACGCGGTAGGCATCGGTGAAGAAGATGCCGGTCGGGTCGTCGTTGCTGCCTTTGACGAAGTGGACGCCGTTCCCGCCTTCCTTGAACGGGTTCAGAATCTTGAAATCAGGCTTCGCGTAGTAGGCGATTCCTGCACGGACGATGCGCGTGAAGCCCGGATGCTCGACGGGCCGCGCCGCGCGTGCGAAGCCCAGGTCGGGGTCGGACTCCAGCAGATGGGAGAGCACGGAGCCGACGGCGTCGTCCTTGTGCTTGGGGACGGTCCCGAGGAGGTCGTCGAGATGCGATTTGGTTTTCTTGACAAGTTCCATCATGGTTTTCCTCTCTGCCGGTGCCGTATGGGTACCGGTGGTTCATTTGAGGGTCTTTGCTGATGATGCTTCTAGCTGCGGCGAAACGTTGCGGTGCCGAAGGTGCCAAAGAACAGGAAAGAGTTTCTGGGCCTATGGCACCTTTGGCACCATCGAGAGACTTTGCAGGTGAGGGGGGCGACCGAGGTGCCGCAACGGCATGTTGCGGCACCTCTATCGGCCCTAATCCGTCTCCCGGTACACCCAACAGCGCTGCTTTCCGTACGGGGGACAGAGGCGCTTGTTGCCCGGGGCCCATCCCGGGCACTGCGACGACAGGATGCGGCTGACCATTTTGCAGTTGGCCTTGGTCTTCTCGAGGTGGAGGGCCTTGTCGAGAATCTCGAACGTGCACATGGGACGGTCGGTGTTGCCGGGGAGATACGCGAGGACCTTCTGCACGCAGGGGTCCTCCTCGACGAAGCGTCCGCGCTGTGCGGCCGCCTCGGTCTCCATCTCAGGTGTTAGGACGGTCGAAAAGCGGACATCGCCCGTCCTCATCCACGTGCGGGCCTCTGCCCATGCCTGGCGGATTGCGGCCGGGAAGTCCTCATCGAAGACGGACTTCTCAGTGCGCTCGATGCCGCAGAGCAACGGGAGGAAGCGCCTTGCGCCGCTTGAGCGTTCGCGTATAAAGTCTGCCTCGTTCGTGGTACCGACGAAGACCACGCGCCGGGGAAACGCCTCCGTCCTGCGGCAATAGGCCCCTCGGAACTCATCGACCTGACGGGTGACCCCAGCCTTCACGCTCTCGATAGAGCGCTCGGACATCCCGTTGAGCTCGGGGACCTCGACGATCCATTTGCCCCGGTTCTGCTCGCCCGTGAGCTTGACGTCGCCGAGGTTGATCACGGAGTCCGTGAAGTACTCGTCGCGGATGGCGAGGCCTCGGGCGAAGGACGACTTGCCGATACCCCCGGCGCCGCACAGGATGGGCATGTAATCGGCCTTGCAGCCCGGGCTGTAGGCGCGGGCGATGCCCTCGCAGAACAAGATGCGCTCGACCTCCGAGACGTATACGCTCCTCTCCGCACCAAGGTAGACATTGAGGAGCGTCCCTACGCGCGGGATGCCGTCCCAGGTGAGGGCGTCGAGCATGGCGACGAGCGGATCGTAGGCATTGTCCTCGGCGACGATGGTCAATGCGAGCAACATGAACTTCTCCTTCTGGAGGGAGATGGTCTGCTGGAGGAGGGCGAAGAGCCGTGCGTCGTCGCTGTCGCGCCACCGGCGTTCCCTCGCATCCGCGTCCCAGGGCAGAGGGCCGGTCTTGAAAAGCTCGTTTGCGAGCCGGTTGTAGCCGACGTTCAAGGGGAGGGACTTGAGCTCCTCGACGATCTCGTTGACCGTCGGCGGGGAGCGGCGCTCTGGAGGCTGCGGCCCAAGGACGTCGTCGTGCTTCTGCGCACCCATCAGGCCACCTCCTCGCGAGACTGGGGGCGTCGTGGGCCGTTGATGGGGCAGGCACTGCCGAAGACGAGCACTTCGAGCCGGCTAAGGCGAAGCTCCGTGTCGACCAGACGCTCGACCAGCTCTTCCTCTGTCAGGGGATGGTCGAGGCCGTGGTCGCGCAGGATGGTGCGGCGCCGGGCGGAATTCATCATGCTAAGATTCATCGATGGGGTCCTCCTTATGTGTGGACTCATGATTTTGGGCGACGGCCGAGCTTTGGTCGGGGAGGCCGTCGTCTATCCCGAGGTTTGCGATAAGTGCGTCTTCGAGTTCCACGGGGGAGCGCTCGGGCGCGAACGATTCGGCGAAGGCGGCAAGCGTCTCAAGCGACTCGACGAGCTCGTCGTCCATGTCTGCCGCGCGCCGGATACGCCGGAGTTCCGTTACGACGGGCCCCACGCGCTCCTTGACCGCCTTGCGCATGCGGGTGGTCGCGACCACGGTGAAAGTGCCCTCAAGCAAGCATTTCGTGATGTACTCCTGCTTTGACAGGCTACTCAGGGCGACGCGGAGGTCGAGCTGGTCCGCCTCTGCGGGCGACATGCGGAAGGCGATGGTCTTGCAGCGGCGGCGCCCCTTGGCGTCCATAATCGGCTTAGACATCCGACATCATCCCATCAAGGGCCTCCACTAGATCGTGCTGCGTCGAGGGGAAGAGATGCGAGTACATCTCCGTGACCTCGGCGGTCTCGTGGCCCATGCGATCGGCGATCGCCGTGGGCGAGTAGCCGCTGTTGACGAGGGCGCTCACGTGGGAGTGGCGGATGTCGTGGATACGGATGCGCTTCACGCCCGAGAGCTCGCAACCCCTCTTCATCTCATGCGACAACGCATGTTTTGTGATGGGGAAGAGTCGGTCGGTAGGAACGATTTCGGGATGTGCTGCCAGATAGTCGCGCAGTTCCTCGCGAAGGAGGCTCGGCATGACAATGTCGCGCTTCGAGGCTCGCGTCTTGGGTGGGCCGATAACGTCCTCGCCCTTGACGCGGGCATAGGAGCGGCGGATGCGGATGACGTTGAGCCCGAAGTCGATGTCCTCCGGACGAAGGGCAAGGAGCTCGCCCTCGCGGCAACCCGACAGATAGAGCGTCAGGAAAGCGAGGTAGATGAGGGGCTTATCCTCGATGGCCTGGGAGAAGAGCTTGAACTCGGTAGGGGTCCAGTAGAGCATCTCCTTCTCGGGACGCTTGGAGCCGACCTTTCCCGCCGCCAGCATGGGGTTCTGGGGCAAGCGGTAGAAGCGGACGGCGTGGTTGAAAATGGCTGAGAACTGGTTGCAGATGGTGTGGAGATAGCTCTGCGACAGGCCCTGCTCAAGGAGCCAATTCTCCCAACGCACAACGTCTGCGGCCTTGACGTCGCAAAGGCGCATCTTACCGAAGACCGGGAGGATGTACTTGTCGATGATGGCATCCTTGGTGAGCTTGGTTCCAACGCGCAGCCGAGGGTAGACGTCGCGGGTGTACATGGTCTTGACGAAGGCCTCGACGGTGATCTTGACGCGCTCGTTGCAGGACGCGAGGAAGTTGCGCTCCCAAGCGACGGCCTCCTTCTTGGAAGCGAATCCGCGCTTCGTCTTTTTGTGGCGCTCGCCTAAAGAGTTGCGGTACCAAGCCTCGACCGTCCAGGTCCCGCGCTTCTTGTCTCGGTTAACTGACATGGGCCATCGCCGCCCTCTGCTTGGAAGGGGCGGAGAGAAGCCGTGCCTCGAAGTACGAGCGCTGAACCTTCCCGGGGATGGTCATGATTCCCTGAGCTGCAAGTTCTGCATTCAAGGTCTTAATCAGCTTGAACGCATAAGACTTGCTCATGCCCGTGATCTCGGCAACCTCCTCCGCGCCGATAAGCTGACGTGTCATATGTAGTCTCCTTTCCAGAGCGGGGCACCGATTGCCCCTCGTCTTGATTATGTCCAAAAAACGTATGACCTACTACGGAAAGTGTAATTTTGCAGATTAAGTCACATCTCCTACATTTTTTGTATGCATGAGATTTCGCATGTAGACTTGAGAACAGTATTTCTTCGGAGGTGTATCTGGATGACTGCCGTCGATCGCATCGGTGCTGCCAAAGAGACCCTGACGTCATTTGTGGCCGATAGGGAGTGGGAACAAACGAGCAAGCGCTGGGGAAGGCTACGGCTGTCCGAGAAACTGCTCCGCCTCCGTTCGGCGCGAAAATGGACACGAAAGGTCGCCGCTCAGGCGGCAGGCATTTCGGAGTCGGCCTTGAGGAACTACGAGCTCATGAAGTCTGCCCCGAAGGAAGAGCATTTGGAGGGGCTTGCGAACGCCTATGGCATACGGGCTGAGGCGCTCCATTTTTATGATTTCAACGATACTGACCTGATTGCTCAGGCTTTTTTCCAATTTGCCGCGACATATGGGTTCGAGCCTGTTGCAAACGAGCGCTATTCAGCGCTCAAGCCGACTTCGCCTTTCATGGAGTCTTTTCTAAAGAAGTGGGCAGCTCAGTATGCTCAAATTGAGAGCGACTCCGATCGAGACGACTATGAAAGATGGAAGGACAACTTCTCAGCCGACTTTGATCCGTCCCAGTTCCCCCTCCGATACGAATATGATCCACGAGATTCTTGGGTGCCGATTACGCCTTGGCAAAATAGGATGCAGTCCAAGAAGCTGCCCGAGCTAAGGGCGCGGTGTACCCCTGCAAAGACCCAGCTGGATTTGGCCCGAGAGGCTGATCTCTCCCTCGCAACGCTACGTTCGTATGAACAGGGGGCTAGGGTGCCGAAATATGCGGCGCTTCAAAAACTGTCCAGCGCTCTTGAGGTGAAGAGGGGAGCGCTTGTATTTACCGATTTCGGTAGTCCTGTTCAAGCTGCTCATGCGCTATTTCAGCTCTCGGCTTCATATGGATTGATTCCGCTTCAACTGGAAGAGGGGCCGGCGCTTCTAGCGAGAGCGCCTGTTCCCGACTCTTTTCTTTTTGAATGGGCGAAGAGGTACGAAACGCGCGTGAAGCAGGCCGATGAATACGACGAGTGGCTTGATCAGTTCGACTATTTCGAGCACGATAAGTCCGATGGCTATGTCGAGAAGTTCCGGCAGCATGAGATACGCCAACCGAACGGTTCATCGCTTATTGACGGCTATGTCTATAGCGATTTCTGTCCCTTTGACGAGCGATTTAAGAAGGGGTATGCCCTACCCTAATTGTGGTCAGATTAGCCGGCGTGAGGACCAAATGAGTATCAAACGGCGATGGGAGAATGCCTGATAGAACGGACTGAGGTAAAACGAGCGCCTCATTTACCTGCGGCACCCGTTATCGAGTGGGAGTGATTTTCGGGGTCTGACGCTTCTCAACACCATCTTCCAAAAACTGACATTTCCGCAGGTCAAGAAAGGGTTTCGTTCGATTCGGACGGAACCCTTTCTCACAGAGGAAATAGACGAACGATCTCCAGTTAAAAGCCAGTCTTGGTAGCTTCTCCGATTTTACCAAAGCAGCCTATGGCTACTCGATGAGTGGTGCGCAAACGCGAAGCAGCCTGGTGCCGATATCGTCCCGCGAGTCGGTCGACGACTATGCGTCGTGGGCGAGCTCCTCGAGACGTCCAAGCGCGATTTCCAGCCAGTCGAGCTCTCGCTCGCAAGGTCCCATCGACCAATGCGTAATGTACCGGCACTGCGAGAAGACCGCGTTGCCGAGCGTCTGTACATTGTCGATGCGCGCAAGCTCGCGCCTGAGGCCCTGTGCATCATGCAAGGCGAGCCCGTAAAGCTCCTCATACGAGTGACCGCAATCCATCTCGAAGCCAAACTCCTGGAAGCGCGCCGCCCAGTCGTCGCGCTCGAGTGCGGCGGCACCACGTTCCTCGATCGCAAGCCTCAGCTTGCGAGCGTACTTTGCAACGTTATGAGGTTCCATCGCGGCGACTCCTTGATTCGAATAAGATGGGCTTGTGGTATCGAGGGCACGTAGCGCATCGCCCTCCTGCTCCTGCGGGGCATGCGCTACGGTCAGTTCAGGACGTGACCGAACGCCGCTACTGTTTCGTCAGATGCCCGGTCGGGCACCTCCTTGCCCATTGCCTGCTCGATGACGTCGAGGAGCCTCTTCGCGCGATCTAGGAAGAACGCGTCGAAGTCATCGGCGGCGAGGGCGTCGTAGTCGATGAGGTGCGACTCAACACGCCTACGGAGCTCATCACCGTCGATCTGCTCATCCTTCATGATCTTCGGCAGGTACTTCGAAGGGGCAACACCCCCGATCTCCCGGTTAGTGCGCGCGATGAGCGGGGTCTTGTTCACGATGGAGTTCCACTTCGTCCGTTCGAGCCCCGTCCTCTCACAGTACGCACGCGGGAAGATGTGGTGGATGTCCGGCGGGGTCTCCATCGACTTCACCATGGTCATTGGTGCGCCGTTGACGAAATCGAGGCAGTTCTCGCGGAACACGAGGGCCATGACCCCCTTATAGGCGGCGCTGTTTCTGGTCTGAAGGCCCAGCAGGCGCGTGGACTGGAAGTAGGCGGCGTTCACGGTGCGCATCTGCGAGTCGGCGCCCTCTATCGCCGCAACCAGGTCCTCGATGTCGTTGGCGTAACGCGTCTCGTTGGCGCCACCGTACATCTCCCCGAAGATCCCGCACCACAGCCACCGGCGGAGGATTGCCTTCACGGGCTGCCGGTCGAACGCCTTGCGCCCGATGTAGGCGCAGGTGGCCGCGAGAGGGATGAGCTGCGTCGTATAGGGAAGGTCGCGCATGCGGAAGACGCACTCGCCGATGAGCAAATCGCGCGCCATGTCGAACCCGTCCAACAGCGCGTCCAGGTTGGCGACGTAGTCCTCGTAGCGCAGCGCCAGAACGTCCTTCTTCTTGCAGCTGGTGCTGCCCTTGGTGCCGGCGCGCTTCGCGCGATACGTCGTGTAGAGCGTCATGGAGGTCAGAAACGTGGTCTCGTCGACGCCCTGCATGAGATCCGTTCTGATGTCCTTGCTTTCGGCGCAAATACGCGGGCGCACGACCTTGTTCCAATTCCCACGTAGGTCGAAGTCATAAGTGGCGAAGGCAGCCGTCACGAGTTCGAACACGGTAAGAGAGACACCTCCCGTGTTCACGTTCTCGAAGACCTTGCAGACCGCCTCACGGGGCGTCGTCTTGTCCAAGGTGATGACCGGAATCTTGTAGTCCTCCATCGTCCTGAGGACATTCTCTTTGAAAACCTTCCAAAGGGCGTACTCTTCGGACTTGAGACCATAGTGTTCAATGAACCCTGTAAACCAGTCGTCACGCCCCTGGGAGTCGAAAACGAGATTGGCGGGAAACATGAGCTCCTCGATTTCGCGCTCGCGGCTCGTGAGGTCGAGGACGATCTTGCGGCCGATGTCCTCGGTGACGACGCGCTTGTCCGATATGGAGGCAATCGCATCCTCGCGGTCTTCCTCCGGATCGAGGCACCTGCGCATGTTGAGGTAGTAGAAGCGGCTGAGCTTCTGGCCGCGCTCGTTCGAGGTGCTGACGGGGTCTTTCCCGAAAAGCGAGCAGTAGAGCGAGGTGAGACGCTGCTGGCCGTCGAGAACGAGGTAGTTGGGCTCGCGGGAGATGCCGTGCGTTCCCTCGAAGGCGCGGTACTTCAGCCTCACCTCGCTGCCGCCGCACTCGAGCCTCATGAGGGCTCCCATCGGATACCCCTGCGTCAAGCTCGCGATGATGTTCCTGATGCGCCCGTCATCCCACGTCCAGCCACGCTGGAACTCCGGGAGCTGATGCGTCCCCTTGCCAACCCCTTCGAGAAGCTCGCCGAGCGAGGTGTCATATGATTTGGGCGCCGCTATAGCCATATAGGCTCCTTCGAGGTAAATGGGAGTGATACCGGTGTATTACAATTGCCTGTAAACTCTTATTTTACAATGCGTAGCCTATATTGAGAACACGACGAGAAGAGCGGTGCAGCTACGAGGTGCCACATCCCACCACCACCCGCTGCCAATCCAAGGTCGCCCGCAGCCCACCCGCCTCCGCTCTGTTGCGCGCACGGCTCGGAAACCGCCCCGCCCTGCGCGGAGAGCGTCACTCACGGCCATGCCCGCCGCTCCGGCTGTGTATTGCTCCGCGGCTCGGGCCAGCCAGCTCCGCCTGCGTGTTGCTCCCGGCTCAGGTCAGCCGGCTGCGCCGTCTGCCCTTCGCGGCGGTTCGTGGATCCCCAGGGCGCAGACGATGTCGCCGTTGGAAAGGCCGTCCGCCTTGCGGCGGATCGCCTCGTCAGACATCTCCTGCGTCAGCTTCGGACGCCTTGCCATGCGTATCACCCCCGTGAAACTCGTCAGTTCTCTCACGGTGGATTCTCGCGGCACGTCACAAAGGCATGGAAAAGGCGGAGCCGTGTCCCGTCGTTTCCGTCGGGGCGTGCTCCGCCTTCCCCCATATTCTATCGCCTAGCGACGCTCCCGCTTCCTAACGCGCCAACTGGCTAAACAGAGACGATGTTATCCCTGCTGCGTTCTTTGCCATCTTCCCCGATCCAGCGCGTCTTGACCATGAATTTGCTGGTAGAGCCGTCGGCAAAGAAGATGGTTTCATCGAAGCTCTCGCCAGGTTCGAGCCGCTCGTAAGGCTCTTTATCCTGTATGAAAGCATAGGGTCCGGCATTCTCGTCATACTCACAGGTAACATTGGTTACGGTGGTGCCACCCGTGTTCGAAACTCGTATGCGGTGCCCTTTTAATCCAATGAGGACGTAGCGGGCTTCCACCTTGGAGGATGATCTTCTCTCTGCGGCTTCTTCCTCTCTCTGAAGCTGCAACTCATGAAGTTTGAGCTGCAGATTCTCAAGCTGCTCGCCTCGCTTCTTGTCACGCAGGCTCAGCCTGTAGTTCAAAACGAAAGAAACGACGGCGAGGATAAGGCTGAGCGCCGATAT
The DNA here is from genome assembly GCF_964239575.1 of Collinsella aerofaciens ATCC 25986. Taxonomy (GTDB): domain Bacteria; phylum Actinomycetota; class Coriobacteriia; order Coriobacteriales; family Coriobacteriaceae; genus Collinsella; species Collinsella aerofaciens_BQ. The sequence continues at coordinate 170,649 of NZ_CAXSQQ010000001.1, read as the reverse complement.
GACGATGGGGGCAAAGGTGATTAATTGCGAATCTCCAGTCATTTGACCTTCCAGCCCTTTCGCTTCAGTGCCTTCTTCAAATCCTTCGAAAGCGCCGAAATGATGTCGTCGCCCATATCCTGGATTGTCGCGTCGATTGATGCCGAGTTCGCTTCAGTAAGCTGATCTCTGGAGATTGCCGCTCCACAATGTGCGCAGATGAAACGTCGCTCATCAGCCGAGTCCTGATCTTGGCCAGATACCTCGGAGAACTCAGTGCAGCCGCACGTGGGACATGAAAGTGGCACCTGCACAGATAAGTCGTCCATGAATCGCCTCAATACAGTTCAGTTGGCCGGTATTCCAATATGTGCAATTTTACCGCTGACAAGGCGAGAGATTGGAGGCGAGCATGGCCGACACGCAAGAGCTCAACCCTGCCGCTCCCGCCGCCCCTTCAGCCCGTACTTCCTGCACAGGCGAGAGTTGCGCTGCCGCATCATGTCCCGCTTGCGCCGTACCTCGTCGAGCTCGGCGGACTCCTCCGCGTGCGTCCGCTCGCGCTCGAGCTGCTCGTTGAAGGTGCGCTCCTGCTCCAGGTGGTAGCGCTCGGTGCCTCTGGGCGGGTCTACGAACAGCAGGTTGACGATAAAAAATAGGGCAGAATCGCGCTCGCAATCCCGCCCATGAAACCCATGGGTTTTGACATCTGAGGCTATTCTAGCAAACCCAGCGATTCCGATAATGTACGTGTGAAGAGGGCCGCGGCTTCGACGGTCCCGATCGCACGTGCCGTAATGCGAGAGGCGAGCCGCTTCGTCGGCGAGCGCGGTCCGGCACCCTGCGCGACCCGCCGGGCGCGTCCGCGCCGCTCTGCTAGGAGAGCCGTTTCCTCGCGAGCTGCTTCAGGTAGGACTGCCTGAAGTCCCGGCGCGTTAGTCGGTAACGTTCCGGGCAAGAACGGAGTCTAGGATGTCGTGCAGCACGACCGCGACGAGGTAGAGGCCCTCGGAGAGGTCCTGGTCCCCGGATTCGTTGATATAGAGGTTCAAGCGGCCCGGCAAGATTAATCTCCAGAAAAAGGAAATGGCGAGGTACGTACCTCGCCAATCTGACACCTAGGGCTTCCGCCTTTCGGCAGGCTTATTTTGCCACCGTTTGGACCGGGCTTCAAGGTGGTCTGGTTCCGAGTGCTGCATTTTGCGGCTGACGGTGCCCGAACGCCTCGCCCGTTGGTCGGTGAGCTCCGCGGCGCTGGGCACCTTCTGGGCAATCGGAGGATGCATCGGACGAGATCGGCCGTTGAGGCCCCCGCTGCCTCCGGATGCGTTCCAGCTGGCGCAGGATTATTCCGCTGGTGGCAGATGGCTTGGAAGTGACGTCGGGAAACTGCCTCTCCGACGAGCTGTTTGCGCAGGTCATCTCAATTATTCCCGAAAGTTGCCGATTATTCTCACCAGCCCGCCCGGACCTTGCGCACTGGAGAAACCGGCTTGCCCGCGCTTCTTGCGCCGGCGATTATTCCTCACGGTCGTTTCCGCAGGTAGGATGGGCCGCCGGCGTGTACCGGCTGCCGTCACGGGCATGGGTGGCGCAACCCGTGTACCATCCCCAGAACCGGCTGGTGCACGGGTTTCGGGCGCTTTCCGGGCGCCGGGGGATAAGCGAAACTGCAGGTGAGAGCGCGAGTTGGTACAAGAAGCGGCACTCGATTTGATCATCGAGCGGGAATAACATCCGCACATCATTGTAAGGTTCATTTAGTAGCCTGATTTTTCATACGGTGGCTTCAGTTAGACAGGTTTTTCACCTGGTAAACCTGCAAGCCACTGGATTTCCTTTTGCCTCGCAACCCGAATAACGAGCATTTGACGAGCAAAATCGCAGGTCAATAATGATCGCTTTTGCTCACGTCCGTTCGAAAGCACAATAATGTGCTGAAATTCTGAATCGAACGTCGTGAGATAGAAAATGACGTCATGGGCGCAAGTTCCCGCCCAAAATTGCGCGATTTTGCGAAATAAGCGACATCAAGTGTGCGTCAAAGGGAAAACCGCAGGTCGCACAGCGAATAAATCAGACAATGAAAGGCCAGCGCATAACCGAAGGACGCAAGACGGCACATATAATATAGCAATATAGCCAAGAACAATATAAGAACGACCCTCACAAGGACTATGCCGATGGACAACGAAAGTTACGAAGAAATCGAAAGGGAGGCCGTACTGGGTTCCAAAAAAAGACGGGAGTTTTGGGACACTCTCTCAAGAGCACGCGGTTTTTCAAAAGAGGTTCGAGATACGGTCTTGCAAGCCCGTCCTCGAGTCAATCGGCTGTGCCGTTTCAGGACGTTTGAACCTGGTTCTCTTGAGCAATTGCGCACGAACACACTCTTGTTCTCTTCTCCCCCATATTATGACGATCCTCTCGACACATATTTTTATGTCGACAAAAAGGCTCTCCAAATCCAGTTCAATCTGATTATCGATGCATTCAGAGGACACCCCCTTAAAGAGATTATCGCTCTGCTTGGCCAATTCGGCATCCCTGACTTCAACAAACTGCGCGATATAATTGGAAGGGCTGAAATAGAAGAGCTCCCGTTTCAGTTCGATCAGCTGAACAGTCAAATCGACGATATTAGGCGAATAGTGCAAAACGTCGGATACTCCCTTTGCTTCTGCGATGACCCGCTTAACGAGGTGCTGTGGCTGAAATACGCAGATAACCATAAGGGCTTTGTACAGATATACGATGCGAACTGTTCCATAAGATTTCTATGCGGCCAAAAGAACAATTGTGGACTCTGCGCGAATGACGATTCCTCTTTGGCCCCTTTCCCTATTTACTACTCGAATGAGGGGTACGATGCAACACGATACGCACTTGTACTCCTTCTCCTTCGTGAGTTGCCAGCTAATGTGAAAGTATCCTGCCCAGAACTTATCAAATATCTTAAGGAATCAATTAGGTGGGAGTTCGAAAAGGTCACGCTTATCAAGCGTAAGCAGCACGAGTACGACTGCGAATGGAGACTTTTATGCAGAGGGTCTGCAGAGGGTAGACCATCGATTCAGATGGTTCCCTCGTCAGTCGTGTTAGGCCTCCACATGAAAGAAGCGGAAAAGCGAAGCGTTGTGGATGCAGCCAAGTCCGCCGGAATAAAAGAAATTTTGCAGACGCATATTGACGAGGGAACTGGCAAGCTTGCAATTCGCTCTTACCAATCAACAGAAGAATAAGTTAGCCGCTAATCGATTGGTACACCCCAAGGAAGACTGTCTTTCCCCTTCCCGTTTCTCTTGCTCTGCCATGTTGAAAAAAGATATCGATCGAATTCAAAGAATTCTGTTTCACTATATGGATGTTGCCTATCGTAACTGCCGATATTCGTTATGAAAGCGTTGTCAGTGGATCGCAACGCATAGTGTTGATACTTCAACGAAGGTAATAGTTGTTTGTATAGAGCATAGTTGAAGGAATCATCTATTTTCATATGTTTAACGAGCCGAGAGTACTCTCCATTAAGATCATAATCTACAAAAAGGGCGAGATTGATGGCACAAAGCGCAAATACGTCATCTGTTACACGACGAGAATAATAGGCAACTCCGTCAAAGCCGAGTTTTTTACACGCCATCATTATTGCCTGAGAGACGATATATTCAGACTTAAACGTCCTGTCAGCTTCATTAACCCTGTACGAAGTTGCTATCATGAGCATAAATAGCTTCAGCCAGCAATGAACGCGCTCCGCATCGAGATCGTTCAAACCACTGAAATCTCTCACGTTGATTGCTAAATTAAGTATTTTCTGTGTGCCATCTAGGACCACTGGCGAGACATTAAAATTGATTTCCGGCGGACGCCCCGTTTCTATCCAGCATCCATACGAGGAATTGGCGAGATAGTAACTCGGACTGCCGGGAATACTAAACCTGTAGCTTCCGGTCTTAGACCTTAGGCTTTTCGGCAAATGCAGCATATCTTTCGCCGTGTAAGCGCGAGAAGGGTTCCCAGTCCTCGACCGAAAGAATTGCAGCTCCCGAGTCCTGCACCCAGGAAAAGCCCAACTCTCATTCAACTTAGCAGCCGCAAAGGAATCGGAGCTGACATCCGACACCAAGTTTTTGATGATTGTATTGCATTTCACAACATCGGCTTTGTAGTAGCTACGAAGTGCCTCGATAATCTTTTTCCGATATCTCTTAATGATAGACAGGCTATCACCATCTGCTCCGGCCTTTTCGGCCTGATTGAGTATGATGTCGTAACGATCCTTAAGATCGGAAAGATAGCCGTTGTCACGTTCAACAACGAATGGAGTATAAAGCTCCCTGCAGATGAAGCCATTCATCAACCAAGATAGTCTCATATTCATATTATTGCTAATAGACCCATAATCAATCAGCACATTCTCCGAATTGAATATACAGGCTGCACTATTCAAAGAGTAAACGAGAAACACATTACGACACATACTATATAACCAAGAACAATATAAGAACAATCATTACAAGGACTATGTCGATGGACAGCATGCAAAGGAAGAAAAACGCGGCCGCGTTCGCCGCCGAATAGAGTGGGCGCGGATACGAGAAGGGCGACGCCCAGGTATTCTGGACGGAGCTCCTACAGCAGATCGTCTGCATGCAGAGCATCAGCCGGAACGTGAGGCTCGAGTACCGCACCGCCTCCGGCGGCTTCATCGACTGCCTCATCCCGGACGCAGGGGTCATCGTTGAACAGAAGGGGTTGGGCATAGACTTAGACAAACCCGAGGAGCGCCAGGGCCGCATGGTCACGCCCTTCGAGCAGGCCCTCACCTACGCGGAGAGCTTCCCGCGAAACCGCCAGCCGCGCTTCGTCGTGGTGTGCAACTTCTCCACCTTCCGCGTGCACGACCGCGACGCGTGCCCCCGCGCCGAGCTCGCGGGCAAGTACGTCGAGTTCACTTTGGAGGAGCTTGGGCGGAACCCGCACCTACTGGATTTCGTCACCGACCCCGCCAACAGCCGATCCGAACGCAAGAAGCAGGTCTCGATGGAGGCGGGCCGCCTCATCGGCGAGCTGCACGCCCTGCTCCAGGCGCAGTATATCGATCCGGAGTCCGAAGAGAGCCAGAAGGCCCTCAACATCCTATGCGTGCGCCTGGTGTTCTGCCTGTTCTGCGAGGATGCGGAGCTCTTCCCCAAAGACGCGCTCTTGAACTATCTGAGGAACGTCGAGCCAAAGAACATGCGCGTCGCGCTCAAAAGGCTCTTCAAGGCGCTCGACACTCCGATCGAAAAGCGCGCCCCCTACGACAAGTCGGTCAAGCCCTTCCCCTACGTCAACGGGGCTTTTCGCGGAGGAATCCGAGATCCCCAACTTCACCGACGAGATAAAGTTCAAGCTGCTGTTCGAGGTGTCCCAGCAGACCGACTGGTCACAAATCAGCCCCACCATCTTCGGCGGAATATTCGAGTCAACCCTGAACCCGGAGACCCGCCGCTCGGGCGGTATGCACTACACCAGGTGTCCGCGAGGCCCACGGCGGCGAGCACCTCATCTACGCGGCTCTCGGGAAGGCCCAGCAGCGTGGTGCGCACGCGCAGGTTCTCGCGCGCGGTGAGGTTGGGGTAGAGCGGCGCCTCCTCGATGAGGCTGCCGATTGCGTAGAGGTCCTCGCGGCGCCAGGCGTGCCCGGCAAAGAGGATCTCCCCGGCCGTCGGCCGCAGCATCCCGCAGATCATCTTGAGCGTTGTCGACTTGCCGGCGCCGTTGGGACCGAGCAGCCCGTACACCTCGCCCTCGCGGATATGAAGGCTCACGTCGGCCACGGCGTCCTGCGCCTGGTCGCCGCGGCCGAAGCGCTTGGTGAGCCCGCGCGTCTCGAGCATGTAACCCATGGGTTTATCCTTTCTCTTCCGGGCGCGCGGGCCGAGTCGCCGTGCCCGCGCGCCTTACCTTTCGGGTTCACCATCCATGGTGGGGCGCGTTTCTAACGAAGCTGTAACGGCCGTTGGGCTCTTTTGGCGCCAGCCCTTCTCGACCCGTACGCCACTCATGGTATGTTTATCGCGATAACAAGGACGGAGGTGCCCGTGGCACGCAATAAGTACCCGGAGGAGACGGTCGAGAAGATTCTCGACGTTGCCGAGCGGCTCCTCGTGGAGCGCGGCTACGAGCACACCACGATGATCTGAAGAGCAATACGCTAAACCGAAAAAGGTAATCGAAGCCGCGCCTGTGGACTTATCGAGGGTCGAGATTCCCGCCCCATCCATCGGCACCTAGCAGAAGGTCGTCGACATCCTCGACCGCTTCGGCACCCTAACGAAATCGCTCACCGACGGTATCCCTGCCGAGATCGAGGCACGCACTGCGCAGTACGGGTACTACCGCGACCGCCTGCTCGACTTCCCGCGCAAAGCGATCGGAACTGAATGGTCCGATGGAACCAGGGCTGCCGCTAAGGGCCTCCCAACGTTTGTTACGGTTGCGAACTCTTCGAGGGCCATATGGGCGGCGCGGCGGAAAATTGCCGGTCTGAACCGCGAGGCCCCATCTACATTCCCGCAGACTCTTTGCATAATCATAAAAGGAAGGGCACGGGCATCCGCGTTCGCGGAAACACGGCTCGAAGCGCGCATCAGCCTCTTCCGTGCGGCGTCGGCTTCTTACGTGAGCCGATTCCCGCTTCATCGTCTCCCGCTGATTCGCGAGCGCCTGCTGCGTCTTGGTGCTCCTCGCCGGCTGCTTAAGTGCTTTTGCCGCCTCGCGAGCGCGCCGCTTGGGGTTCTTCGCGGGCTTGCTCGCCTCAGTCGAATCGTGACCGAAGAACGAGAGCTTCGCCCATTTGCTGACAACGAATCGCAGGGTCTCCTCATCGGACGGCTCCGCGCCGAAGACGATGCGGGCGGCGCCGTACCTTCCGTCCTCGACATGCTCCGCCAGCCCGACCCAGAATTGGCCGTCGTGATATACGGTCAGGGTGGACGACACGTTGATCTGCATGGCTGGTTCCTCCTTTATGTAGATGACCACGCAGAGAAGGGGCAACCAAGGAGGTAGGTTACTGATGCGGACTCCCGCACGCCCACGACTACCCGACGGGGACTGTGTTTTCATCTCTGGTGCCCGCATTGTAGCACGCGCGGGTGCGCCCGGCATCGCTGCCGGCGTGGCGCGACTGGGAATCGCTCCTCGATGCATCCTTGTGCACCTTGCCTTCTCGGTTTCGAAACTTTAGAAATAATCGAGTTTCGAAACCGAGAAGGAGTGGATTATGGCTTGGGTAGACCGCAATATGTACCGACTCCACTGTGTTGGAGAGGCTGGCCGAGTACATGATGGGCAATTCCGGCAACCTCAACTCGCCCAACAACATCGCCAACGTCTTCGACGCCAACAGGGTTCCCACCAACCACGTCACCGTCGGGCGCTATATCTTCTACCTCCGCGACGCCTTCGTCTTCTATGAGGCAAAGCGCTACGACATCAAGGGAAAGAAGTACATTACAACCCGAAGAGGATTCCTCGCTGAACTCCCTTGAGCGTCGGGCGGCATTATTGAGTGTGGGCGTTATCGTAGGTACCTTTGATCTCCTCCGGCAAATTGTCGGGAATCAGCGCCTTCACCCTATCTTCGCTGCCATCTTGAATCGCCTGCTCGTAGTACCAGCATTTGAACTTCAACATGTCCAGCGCGCGGTTCATCTTCGCGATTTCCGACTCCATGTGGGTCTTCCGCTCCTCGAACATGGCCTTGCGCTTGGGATATGTCGATGGGCCTTCTGCGCACCATTCCATGAACAGCCGGATGTCCTTGATCTCCATTCCAGCCTTCTTTAAGCATTCGATGACCCGAAGCGCCTCGAGTTCCGTATCGCCGAATCGGCGAATGCCGGATGTCCGCTCCAATTCCGGAAACAATCCCTGCTTGTCGTAATAGCGCAGCGTGGAAACGGGCAGACCGAACATCTCCGCTACCTGTCCGATTGTGTACATGGTCCCTCCGGATAAATCTCGAGTTCATTCCTTGACTTAAAGTCAGGTTTAGGTATTACCTTCATTCTCGTCAATATAAATCGCGATTTCAAGGGGTATTCCGTAATGAGCAAAACGGTTTTGATAGTCTCTTCAAGTCCTCGAAAGAATGGCAATTCCGAGACGTTGGCGGATGCCTTCGCCAAAGGTGCGCAAGAAGCGGGCCACAGCGTGGAGACCGTGCACCTGCGCGAAAAGCAGCTCGGCTTCTGTAAGGGCTGCCTTGCCTGCTCAAAGCTGGGGTACTGCGTCATCCAGGACGATGCCATAGAAATCGCCGCCAAGATGCACGATGCGGATGTGTTGGTGTTTGCAACGCCCGTCTACTACTACAGCGTCTGCGGCCAGCTCAAGACCATGCTGGACCGCGCCAACCCACTCTTCGGTTCCGATTACGCATTTACCGAGGCGTATCTGTTGGCAACGGCGGCGGACGGTGGGCACTCGACCTTCGACGGCGCGAAGAAGGCGGTGCAGGGATGGGTCGACTGCTTCCCCCGTTGCACGCTTGCCGGAACGGTTTTCGCTGGCGGCGTGAACGACGTGGGCGAAATCGCCGGACATCCCGCCCTAGAGCAGGCGCGACGAATGGGCATGGAAATCTAGGCGCGGCTTAGCTGCGCGAAAGCAGCTTGTACTCAAAACCATCGACAGGAGGAAATCGATCATGGCAATTAAACAGACGGCAGGCAGAGATGCCCTGGGGGACTTTGCCCCTAAATTCGCTCAGCTCAATGACGATGTGCTGTTCGGCGAGGTGTGGAGCCGAGAAGACGGGCTTTCCCTTCGAGACCGCAGCGTGGTGACGGTGGTGGCCCTAATGGCGCAGGGGCTGACGGACTCTTCGTTCCAATATCATCTGATGTCCGCAAAGAACAACGGCGTGACCAGGGCTGAGATAGCGGAAATCCTTACGCACGCGGCGTTTTATGCGGGATGGCCCAAGGCATGGGCAGCCTTCCGCATGGCGAAGGAGGTCTGGGCGGATGACGATGCTGCCGACGCAAAAACCAAGCATCAAAACGAGATGGCCTTTCCCATCGGTGCCCCCAACGACGCATTTGAGAAGTACTTTATCGGGCAAAGCTACCTCGCACCCCTTTCCACCGAGCAGGTCGGCGTCTACAACGTGACGTTCGAGCCCGGTTGCCGCAACAACTGGCACACACATCACGCCAAAAGCGGTGGCGGACAGATCCTCGTCTGCGTGGCTGGTCGAGGGTTTTACCAGGAATGGGGTAAACCGGTACAGGAGCTGCACCCTGGCGATGTAGTAAATATTCCCGCGGGCGTAAAGCACTGGCACGGTGCGGCGCCCGACAGCTGGTTCTCCCATCTCGCGCTGGAGGTTCCGGGCGAGGAGACCTCCAACGAGTGGTTGGAGCCTGTGGGCGACAAGGAATACCTTAAAGCGACTGACAAGGAGGCTTAGGCATGGAGCAGTTGAAACTGACGCAGGAATGGGACAAGGTGTTCCCCAAAAGCGACAAGGTTGAGCACAGCAAGGCGACCTTCCACAACCGATACGGCATCACGCTGACTGCCGACGTGTACGTGCCTAAGAACGCGGAAGGCAAGCTGCCCGCCATCGCCGTCAGTGGCCCGTTTGGCGCTGTGAAGGAGCAGTCTTCCGGTCTGTACGCGCAGAAGATGGCGGAGCTGGGCTTTTTCGCGATTGCCTTTGACCCGTCCTATACCGGCGAGAGCGGCGGCACGCCCCGCTATGTAGCATCGCCGGACATCAACACCGAGGACTTCTGCGCAGCGGTGGATTTCCTTTCTGTGCAGGAAAGCGTTGATCCGGATCGTATCGGCATCATCGGTATCTGCGGTTGGGGCGGCATGGCAGTCAATGCGGCGGCCATCGACACCCGTATCAAAGCTACTGCGGCTATGACCATGTACGATATGACCCGCGTGACCGCAAACGGCTATTTTGACGCCGAGGATTCCGAGCAGGCGCGCTTTGAAAAGCGGAAAGCGTTGAACGCGCAGCGCACCGAGGACTATAAAAACGGCAGCTATGCGCTGGCGGGCGGCGTGGTTGATCCGCTACCGGAGGATGCGCCGCAGTTTGTAGCGGACTATTACGCCTACTACAAGACTCCGCGAGGCTACCATTCCCGCAGCCTGAACTCCAACGGTGGCTGGAATGTGACGTCCTCGCTGTCGTTCCTGAATATGCCGATTTTGCAATACAGCAGCGAAATTCGCTCTGCGGTGCTGCTGGTGCATGGCGAGAAGGCGCACTCCCGCTATTTCAGCGAAACTGCGTACAGCAAGCTTACGGGAGACAACAAGGAATTGCTCATTATCCCAGGTGCCAGCCACACCGACCTTTACGATCAGATGGACATCATTCCGTTTGGAAAGCTGAAGGCATTCTTTGAGGAATATCTGAAATAAGGCGTGCCTTGATTCAATGCCAAGCCTCCAGCAACGATTCTTCTAAAGAGTGGGAGTAGCTGAAACGAGGCGACTGAATAACTCCATACGTTTTGGTTAAAACAAAAAAATATGCCGCGCGCCTGCGGCATGAAGGAGGGAGATTTCTATGAATATCGTTGTATTGAGTGGTAGCCCGCGTAAGGGCGCCAATACCGACACCATGGTCGAGGCGTTTGCCGAGACCGCGCGTGAGGGCGGCAATACGGTCGAGGTCGTCCGCGTTGCCAGCAAGAAGATTGCTGGTTGTCTGGGATGCCAGTACTGCTTTACCCATGAGGGCATCTGTGTGCAGAAGGATGACATGGCCAACGTGATCGAGTCACTGAAAGACGCCGACATGGTTGTCTTCGCCTCGCCTATCTACTGGTTCGATATCACCGCGCAGGAGAAAGCCGCTATTGACCGCCTGTACGCCTTCGGTGCCACGGGCTTCCCGTTCACCAAGACGGCCCTTTTGCTCGATAGCCACAGCGAGGGCGTCTATGATGCGGCGATCGCTATGTACAAGTCAACCTGCGCGTACTGCAAGTGGGAGGACCAGGGCATTGTTACCATTAGCGGCATGACCGAGCGCGACAGCATGGCATCGTCGCCCAAGTTGGAAGAGGTGCGAGAGCTCGCTCGCAAACTCGCCTAGGGACAAGAAGAGCGCGTGGCAATCAGCACGAGTGGAAATGCTTGCTGTCCTTACCAAGAGGAATGCTGATTGCCATGCGCCGTTGCCCTTGCGGACAATCTTGGCGTGCTAGGAGGCCTTCTCGCTCAGGAACTCCCTGAATGCGGGGATGTCAAAGCCAACGAGACCACGCCCGCGCTCTCCGATGACGCCGTCCTCGAGGAGACGGCGTTTGTATTGGCTTGCATAGTTGCTGGCAACGCCCATACGCTTGGCTATCTCCGAGACCCTGCTGGGGCCAGAATCGGGCAGCATCGCGATCAAAAACTCAATGTCCTTATCGGAAAGCTCTCGATAGGTCGTTTCGAGAGAAGCCCGATGCCATGCTTCTCGAGTTGCCTGAAGATGCCATTCATGCACGTGCGCCAGTTGCCCTGGGCTTCTTGAACATATGTCCAATCGATGCCCACTGGACCAATTTGAACGCCGTTCATGCGCGCATGAGACTGTGAAAGGTAGCTATCTGCCGCTTCTTTGGTTCGCTCGATAATATCTTCGAGCATGCCTGGCATGGCGGAGCCATTTGCTGTACTCCATGGTGGCTCCTTTGCAAGTTTTGCTAATTTTTGCAACTTTTGCTAACTTTTGCGAGTTTTGCTAACGGCTTAGGACGGTGCGGGAAGCCCCCGTATCGTCGACATTTCCGAGGATGACCTCCGCAACGAGCGGGGCCCGGGGCGCGATATTGCTGCGCTCCGGGCCCCGCTGCTTTGTAAAACTATGGCGGTTCTGCCGTCGTCCTAATCAAACAAACTCGGCATGTCGTTTTCTTTCATGAGGGCACCGGCTGAGGGGAGGCTCTGCGCGGTGAACTTCTCGGCGGAGACGCCGGCGCCAAGGATCTCCTCGGTTGTGCCGACGGTGGTGACCGAGCGGCCCTTCTTAGCGGTAAAGGCCTGGACGCCCTGCGTGTTGGTGGTCGTCTTGGTCTTGAGCAGCGACGTGTTGAAGTTCATCAAACGATAGTCGCTCGAGACCAGCGCGATGTCGCGATCTTCCTTGAGCACCTGGGCATACAGCAGCTTGCTGCCACCGTAGATGGCGTTCTTAAGGCGTTTGCGGTTGGTCTTGGTGACGTATCCAGAAAGCGCGACGCGCACCACGCGGCCGTTCTCAAAGACGAACAGCACGTCGGCCTTGTAGTCCTCGGGGTCGATGACCCAGATGACACTCTCGTCGGGTTCCATCTCGAGGTCGGTGGGCAGGTACGAGCCCAGCTGGGCCGACTTGGTATCCTCAAACGTCGCGACCTTGCACTTGTATACCTGACTCTTGTTGGTAAAGACCAGCAGCTCGTGGGTGTTGGAGGACGGGAACTCGATAAAGGGCTTATCGCCGTCCTTGTACTTGAGCGTGGTCGCCTTCTTGAGCACGCGGTCCGTCATCTTCTTAAGGTAGCCATCGCGCGAGAGCATGATGGTCACCGGGTACTCCTCGACCTCGGGCTCCAGGCTTACCTCGACGACCTCATGGGGCTCGATCCTGCCCGTGCGGCGCGGCATCACATATTTCTTGTTGACTGCTGCCAGCTCATCGCTGATGACCTTCTTGATGTTGTCTTCGCTCGAGAGAATCTCCTCAAGCTCGGCAATCTCACCCTCGAGCTTGGCGATGTCCTTGGTGCGGTTGAGGATGTACTCCTCGTTGATGTTGCGGAGCTTAAGTTCGGCAACAAACTCGGCCTGGGTCTCGTCGATGTCGAAACCCTTCATAAGGTTGGGCACGACTTCGGCTTCGAGCTTGGTGCCGCGGATGATGGCGATGGCCTTGTCGATGTCGAGCAAGATCGCCTCGAGGCCGTGCAGCAGGTGCAGGCGCTCGGACTTTTTGCCCAGGTCATAGTTAATGCGGCGACGTGTGGACTCAATACGCCACTTGACCCACTCGTGCAGGATCTGGCGCACGCCCATAACACGGGGATAGCCATCGACGAGCACGTTGAAGTTGCACGAGAACGAATCCTGTAGCGTGGTCGAGCGATAGAGCTTGGCCATGAGCTTGTCGGGGTCGACGCCGCGCTTAAGGTCGATGGCGATGCGCAGACCCGAAAGGTCTGTCTCGTCGCGGATGTCGGCGATCTCCTTGACCTTGCCTTCCTTGGAGAGCTTGACGATGCGTTCGATGATGACATCGGTCTTGGTGGTGTAGGGGATCTCGTAGACCTCGATGATGCGCTCTTCGGGAATCCAACGCCAGCGGGAGCGGATCTGGAAGCTGCCCAGGCCGGTCTCAATAATCTTCTCCATCTCCTCGCGGCGGTAGATGATCTCGCCGCCGGTCGAGAAGTCGGGCATGGGCATGTACTCGAGCAGGTCGCAGTCGGGATCCTGCAGGTAGTGCATCGTGGCGGTGCAGACCTCGTTGAGGTTGAAGCCGCAGATGTCGGACGCCATGGCGACGCCGATGCCCTTGTTGGCCGAGACAAGGATGTTGGGGAACGTGGTGGGCAGCAGGCGCGGCTCCTTCATGGCACCGTCGTAGCTGTCGACGAAGTCGACCGGGTCCTTGTCGATGTCCTTGAAGATCTCGGCGCTGATGGGGGAGAGCTTGGCCTCGGTATAACGCGAGGCGGCGTAGCTCAGGTCGCCCGAATAGTACTTGCCAAAGTTGCCCTTCGACTCTACGAAGGGGGCAAGAAGCGCCTCGTTGCCGGTGGCCAGACGCACCATCGTCTCGTAGATCGCGGCGTCGCCGTGCGGGTTGAGCTTCATGGTCTGGCCCACGATGTTGGCGCTCTTCTGGCGCTCGCCCTTGAGCAGACCCATCTTGTACATGGTGTAGAGCAGCTTGCGGTGCGAGGGCTTAAAGCCGTCGATCTCGGGGAACGCACGCGAGACGTTGACGCTCATGGCGTAGGGCATGTAGTTGACCTCGAGCGTCTGCGTGATCGGCTGGTCGGTGACCTCGGAGTGCAGGCCGATGACGTTCTCGGCGTTGACCTGCTTTTTCTTTGGCTGGTTCTTCGTCTTCTTCTTTGCCACGATATCCTCTTGAACTTCTTATGGGCCGTCGTTATCGATTTGCTGTTACTGCAGGTCCAGCTGGTCCAGGTATTCCTTGCCGTGCTCGGAGATATGGCGCTTGCGGCCTGCCTCGTCGTTGCCCAGCAACAGATTGAACATGGTCTCCATCTTGGTGACGTCCTCGGGCTCCACCTTGATCAGGCGACGCGTCTCGGGGTTCATGGTGGTGAGCCACATCATGTCCGGGTCGTTCTCACCAAGACCCTTGGAGCGGTTGATGGAGCACTTTTGGTCGCCAATCTCCTTGAGGATGCCGTTCTTCTCGAGCTCGGTGTAGGCAAAGTAGGTCTTCTCTTTGCAGTTGATCTCGTAGAGTGGCGATTCGGCGATATACACGTAACCCTCGTCGATAAGCGTGGGCACCAGGCGGTAGAGCATGGTGAGCACGAGCGTACGGATGTGATAACCGTCGACGTCGGCGTCCGTACAGATGATGACCTTGTTCCAGTTGAGGTTGTCCAGGTCAAAGGCACCAAGGTTTTTGATGCGCTTGTCCTTGATCTCCACGCCGCAGCCCAGCACGCGCATGAGGTCCATGATGATGTCGGACTTAAAGATGCGCGGATAGTCTTCCTTCAGGCAGTTGAGGATCTTACCGCGGACGGGCATAACGCCTTGGAACTCGGCATCGCGCGAGGTGCGAATGGCGCCTGCTGCCGAGTCGCCCTCTACGATGTAGATCTCGCGGCGGCTCTTGTCCTTGGAGCGGCAGTCGATGAACTTCTGCACGCGGTTGGCCATGTCGGTCTTCTGCTGTAGGTTGGTCTTGATGCTCTGACGCGTCTTCTCGGCGTTCTCGCGCGAACGCTTGTTGATGAGCACCTGCTCCATGATCTTGTTGGCAGCGTCTTTGTTCTCGATTAGGTAGGTTGAGAGCTGCTCCTTAAAGAAGGCCGTCATAGCCTGCTGGATAAAGCGGTTGTTGATGGCCTTCTTAGTCTGGTTTTCATAGGACGTCTGGGTGGAGAAGCAGTTGGTCACCAGCACCAGACAGTCCTGGACGTCCTGCCACTTAATGCCGCTCTCGTTTTTGTTGTACTTGCCCTGTTGCTTAATGTAAGCATCGATGGCACTGGTCAGAGCGCTGCGGGCGGCCTTCTCGGGCGAGCCGCCATTCTCGAGCCACGATGAGTTGTGGTAGTACTCCTGCATCATGATGGTGCGCGAGAAGCACATGCACGCGGTGATCTTTACATTGTAGTCGGGCAGGTCCTCGCGATCGCGACCGCGACGGTCGGCCTCGATAAAGAAGGGCTCGGTGAGGTAGTCGGTACCGACCTTCTCGAGCACGTAGTCTTCGATGCCCTTGGGATAGCAAAAGTCCTCTTCGGAAAACTCGCCATCGTCGCCCTCAATGCGCAGGCGGAAGGTCACGTTGGCGTTGACCACGGCCTGGCGGCGCATGGTCTCGCGATACCAATCGTGGGGGATGCTGATGGAGGTAAAGACCTCAAGATCGGGGCGCCATTTGATGGTGGTGCCGGTACGGTCCTCGTCGCTGGGCTCAATCTCGAGTGCCTTCTTTTTGGCGCCAACGACCTTGCCCTTTTTAAAGTGCAGGGAGTACTTGTTGCCGTCGCGCCAAACCGTGACGTCCATGTATTCGGAGGCGTACTGGGTCGCGCACGAGCCCAGGCCGTTGGTACCGAGCGAGAAGTCGTAGTCGCCGCCCTGGTTGTTGTTGTATTTGCCACCTGCGTAGAGCTCGCAAAAGACGAGCTCCCAGTTAAAGCGCTTCTCGGAGGGGTTCCAGTCGAGCGGGCAGCCGCGGCCGTTGTCCTCTACCTGAATGGAACCATCGCGAAAGGCGGTAAGGGTGATGAGCTTGCCGTAGCCCTGGCGCGCCTCGTCAACGGCGTTGGACAGGATCTCGAAGGCGGCATGCGCGCAGCCGTCGAGTCCGTCCGAGCCAAAGATGACGGCGGGGCGCAGGCGTACGCGCTCCTCGTCCTTGAGCTGGCGGATACTGTCGTTACCATAGTTTGCGGTGTTTTTTGCCATACTCGCTCTCTCGGTGCTCCTTTGCTGCGTTTAAGTCATATAGATAGTCAAGGTAGCATAGCCCAGCCCACAGACGATTCCAACCAACACGAAATCCATCGAACAACCGTTCGATTAGATAATGAATGCTTGGAATGCGGGAGGGACCTGTCCTGTCCTATCCAAACATCTGCGGCAGGTCGATGAAGACGGTTCGATCGCTTTCGCCAGCTTCGAAGCCCGAACGGGAGAAGAATCCATAGCGATGGCACTTGAGTCCCGTTGCCTCGACTTGGGCGATTTCCTCGTCGACCATTTTTTGCGTGATGGGGGATTTGCGGAACTTTGCTTCGTAGAATGCGTAGCCCTCGGGGTCTTGCGTTACCACATCGAATTCGCCGCTCGTTTTGTTTGCGGGGTCGTCGTACCAGTACTTGCCTATGGCGTCGAAAGCCGGTTCGATCTTGCCGGTCCTGTTCTGCCGCACGAGGTATTGACGGCAGATCTCCTCGAACATATGAGGAACGTAGTTTTCCTCGAAGTCTTGGAAGACGTGACGATCATAGAAGACTTCCGGGTCGAGCAGCTGACGCGCTGAGGCATTGCGGAAAACATAGCGATAGTAAAAGAGCGAAAGCGGATCCACTACAAAGTAGCCAGACTTGCGCTTGTTCGTAGGGTCGTTGATGGGTGCACGCTTTTGGACGATTTCGAGTGACATGAGCTTGTCGAGCACGTCTGCCATGGCCGGACCGCTCGAGACGTGCGACTGTGCCAGCACGTCCCCCCAACGGGAGTAGCCTTGTGCGAGAGCCCCGAAAACTTCGTTGGCGTTGGTCATCTTCGAGATCTCGGCGTTGAGATAGGACGGCACCTCGCTTTCTAAGCGGGCGCCAGGTTCCGTGACGAGCTCGATGATGTTGTCGCGTACGCTTTGGGATTGATCGATGAGGCGATTGTAAAAGGGGATACCGCCAAAAACGCTATAGAGCCGCACCTTGTCCTCGGGCGAGAACGCGGGATAGAACTTCGCAGCGTCAAAGTAATCCATGGGCTTAAGCTCAAGCGCGAGATCAATTCGCCCGTAGAGGGGGCTTTCATGCTCGATGAGGGATTTCATAATCTCAACGTAGGAGCCGCACAGGACAATGTTTAAACGTGAGTCTTCCCTGTGGGCGTCGATTGAGGTCTGAAGAATGCTGTCTAAGCCTTTAACCGCATCTCTCAAGTAGGGGTATTCGTCGAGAACGAGGGTAATGTTCTTGTCTTTAGCTTGGGCAAACAGAAATTCGATGAGCTCGCGGATGCCTGTGAAGGCGAGCGGAGGAAAGCTCAGCGCTTCAGCAACAAGGACGGACAGACTCTCGAGGTTGTCTGCCTCGGAGGTTTGGCGGCACTCGTAATAGACCGTTGCGACGTCCGACAAATCGGTTAGCGCCTGCTTGATGAGCTCACTTTTTCCGACGCGACGCCTGCCGTAAATGAGAACATTGCGCTGCTCGGGTGCTTTGAGCGTTTTCTTAATACGGGCGAGCTCACGCTCCCTGCCAATAAATTCCACTTACTCGGTTCCTTCCGACTCGGTTTTGTCCGAGTTAATTGTATCGCATGGATCAGTTTATGCTCGAGTTTACTCGGACAAAACCGAGTCGGTTCTGCCCGAGTAAATTTGAAGGCGGCCGAATGCGTCTTGCTGCGTTTGCGGTTGGATACGTTGTCGAAAACGTGTCGTGCGGATTGTTGGATCGAATCGAACATTGGGACAGACGTCTCGTTTTATGGGCCGGGGGCGTGCATGTGCGAGTTCTTTTGGCCCATAAGGAACGCTGGTGGGTCGTTATTTGGGCCACGGGTCACTTCGCCGGCGCCGTGTTTCGTCATACGCTCATAGTGGAAGCCGATGCCACGGGGTCGACTTGGGACTCGGGCAATGGATGAGCTGCAAGCCGAAAGGAGCGGTGAGAATGATGAGGCCCATGACAAAGAAACTGCTGTTAGGAATTCCCACCGTGACGCTTTCGGCCGTGCTGGCGTGTACAGTGGCCGGCTGTGGCGGTAGTGCTCCGAGCGGCTCGCCTGGCGGTTCGGGCGGCAGCGCGCCTGTGCAGGAAAAGCCCAGGGCCTATGATTCGCAGACGGTCGAGGTGGCAGGCATTACCTATGAGTCGGTGGCTCACGGTACGTTCTATCGCGGCGATGCCAAGCTGCAGGACGGCTTTTACCTGCACATCAAGATCACCAACAACAACACAAAGAACAGGACGTTCAGTTCCTTTAACGTGCATGCTGCCCAGGGCGATCTTGAGGCAGGCGACCCGTTGTTTACTTCCGGCAAGGCGGCCGTGCTCGACTACGTTGCAAGCGAGGCTCCCGATGAGCTGCACGAGGGCATCGACCTTTCCGAGAGGCCAGGTATCGGCCCGGGCGAGACCGTTGAGTACGTGTATTTCTGGGCGCCCAAGACGGCGTACTACGGGCCCATAACTGTCGAGTTCGTAGACGCTTATGCCCCCGCCAAGAATCATGAGGCCATGCACTTTGACACCACGGGATGCGAGACCAAGGAGTTCAAGGCGGCCGGCGGCGTGGCCGATTCTGGCGAGAAGACAGATTTAACGGGCATCGACTGCGCATCGTACAGCATCGAGGCCGCCGATGGGTACACGCTGGATTCGTCCGACGAAGAGCGCGAAAAGGCAAACTTCTTCCACGACGAGACTGGAGGACGCCTGAACATCAGCATCTTCCCGCGCTCGCCGGAGGAAGAGGTTGCAAGCCTAGAGCAGGTCTACGAAGGCAAGGAGACAACAACCGACCAGGTCGAGTACAACGGCATAACGTGGCTGCGCTTTACCGGTCCCGACAACGGCCATACGCTGTTTGCGACGGCTCCCGCGACGGGCGAGACCGTCCGCGTGTCGATTGGCTGGAAGATCGATTGGGACGCCGCCGCGCCCATGACGGAGGCATTGAAGCTCAAGTAGCGGGTTGCGATTCCCATGTCAGGCGACTCAGGGCTGGCTCCGAGTTATCGGGGCCAGCCCCTTTTGGTGTTCGATGAGCCGAGTCGGCGTCTCTCACAAAAGTAACTAGGAGCTAGCGAGACCTATCCGAATTGACCTCATTGGCGGTGTCTTTTTCGAGCGCCGTGCGGCGGGCGCTGTAGGCGATGAGGCCGGCGCCTGCCGCGGCGAGTGCTGTAGCGGCTGCCGTAAGGGGAGCATTGACATCGCCCGTGCCAGCGAGCGCGCCCGCTTTTCCGGAGCGCTTGTTATTGCTGTGGTCCTTGCCACTGCCGGAGCTCCTTCCGCCGGAGCCGCCGCCCTTGTCAGTACCGCCGCCACTCGAGCCGCCACTGCCGTCCGCCGTCATCGGTGCATCGTGAAGCCCCGTCGTATCCGCGTTGTCGCATACGCCGACCTGAACTTCTGAGCGTTCGCATGCCGCGTCGGGCACATGAAGCTCGTGCAGCACGGCACCCAGCGCCGAGTTTGCGCCCGGTCGAATTTCCTCGAGCGTTACGGGATCGAGCGCCACCAGATTACGCGCCTTCGCATATAGCGTTACACGTTTGCCTACTTCGTCGCTCCAACTTTCGGGGATGGCGAAGCTCATGCGGAACTGTGCCGTGCAACCCGGTGCCAGCACGGCGTTGCCGTTGTCGGCTACCAGCGGGTGCGTTGCAAAACGCGCGCCCAGCGTCTCGAGCGCGTACTTCACATGTGCCATGTCGTTGGCCGAAGCGTCCTCGGCAAGCTCTGGATCGTAGATCGAAGCCATGCGTGCGTTCACTCCGAATCCGATGGATGCGCTGGAGAACGGCTGGCTGGAGCCCTCTCGGTATAGATCGATCGTGCCGGCGGTCAGCAAGGTGTTGCCGTCGTTTCGCACCGTGACCATGAAGGATTCGCCTGCCGCTCCGGGCACCACCGCGCCCGAGGTGGCTACCGCGCCCGTCGGCGTCGCGCATGCCACCAGAGGCACTTCGATACCGTGTAGCTCTGCCTCGCTCTTCTCTGCACTCACAATGTGCGTGGCGAGCGCCGAGAGCATGCCGCCCGACGTTAAAAATGTCGTTATCTGATCGACGGGATGGTCCAGCTCGCACATCACGAACGGCTCCGTGAACAGATCGCCAGCCAAGGTGCTGGCGAAGATGCGGAAGTGCTTGCCCATCACTGCTACCGGGTTGCCTTCTTCGTCGTAGGTTTGTCCCACCTTGCCATCGGTGTTCTCTACATAGAGCACGCACCTGCCGTTGTTGCTTACGCTAAACGATGCCGGGCCACAGCCTGCGGCACCCACGGGCTGCGTTGCAAATGCCGATGCGCCTCGCGTCCAAGCAATATGCTGCAGTTGCTCGTTGACGGTTGCCAAAAAGCCCGTGTGCTGCGGCCACGGCATCGCGTGGGGTACTGTGGCATCTGGCGACATAACGCCCCAACCCGCGATGGACTGGCCGATCACGGCGTACGACGCGCAGCCACAACCGCCTGCAGTCTCGTATGCAACGGGCACCACCATTTTGCCGTTGATATTCTCGGGCGCGCCCAGCTCGATGCTCGATGGTGCCTGCGGAAAGTGGAGGACCTGACGGAACGTGAGACTGTCGCCCAAATTATCCGACCACAGGGTAAAGCATTCCAGCGCAACCTCGGCCTCGCTGCCGAGCGCCTTCTCTGCGGTGGTTCCGCGGCGGTGGAGGTAGGCGCCCGACAGGCGCCCGTCGACCAGCGTCTTGCCCACCGTGATACGCGGGCACTGCAGGCAATGGTAGCCATCCTCCTGAAGGCGGCCGCGAGAGATGCTGCGCCACGACGTGTGCGATACCACGCGAACTCCGTCGTTGCTTATGCGCAGGCGCACAACGGACAGTATGCCGGCTGTGCTTGCCATATCGAAAAGGGTGTCGTCGCCGGCGGGGCGCTCGCCCGAGACCAGCAGCACGTAGGCGTCCTGGTTTCCTCTTCCGTCCGTATATTCCACTACGTCGAAGTCGTAATCGTATATGCTGTCGCGCTCCACGTCGCCCTCGCCAAACCCAAGGGGAAAGTCCACAGGCGTGGGAGCGGACCACGTTCCGTTTGCCTTTGTGTGTACCACCAGGCGCGAGCGACCATTGTCGCCGTAGCGCACCGAGGCGATACGGAACAGGCATTCTACGCCGGCAATCATTGCCAGCTTCATGTGGGCTTCGCTGAGCACGCCAGCAAACAGCACGTTGTCGCTCGAGGGCTTGATGCCGCCACGCTCGTCCTCCGACACGCCGGCAGAATCGGCGTTCGGGTCGGCAACGGTGTTCGTTGCCTGACCGATGTAGGTGTACTCATACATCGGCGCGGCGTTTTCGTCGTTCTCTATCAGTGCATGGACGAAATGCTCGATCTGTCCCGTGTCGTCGCTTTCTGCATCCGCCTCGAGCTCAATGCGCGTGACCGCTTGATCCCAATCGCGCACGACAGGCGCGGTGTTTACGGCAGTGGCCTTAACCTCGGCGCGTGCGAGCAGTTCGGCGTTGGTGACGATGGTGGCCGATGCGATAAATTGCGGCACACCACCCGCCTCGGCGTTGCCGGCCGAGCCGAAGCAGGCATCCAGCGTATAAGGCGTATCTCCATCCAATGCGAGCTCAGAGCGCTGGAGCACATACTGGTCGCCATTGTTCACCGACATATTCCACGAATCGATGAGTGTGGGCCACGACCCCGACCAAGCCTTGGTGGTCCACTTGAACATTACGAACTGGAGTATTACATCGACATCGACGTCTGCACCTACACGCAGTCGCGGAAGCTGGTGTCCATTTGCCTTTTCGTACCCAATGAACAGCGTGAGGGATGCGGCGCCGCGCACGGCAGACGAAGCGACGCCTGCAACGCCGGCGCCAAAGGTGACGGCAAGCCCGATCTGGATGGTGAACGAGCCCGACGTGTTTGAATAGTCGAGCGAAATGTTTTTAAAAAACGCCGCGCCGCTGCCGTGCGTGTGGGCACCCACGGTGAGCGCCAGCTTCGCCAGCACCCAGGGGTTGACGTTTAGGAAAAACGGCACCGGTCCTAGGGTAAACTGCTCGGTCCAATTGAGGTCGGTTCTTACTTGAAAGAGTGCCTTAATATTGCCGTATGCGGGGTCGTTGTTGTTACCCCAGGTTTTGCCCACCCAATCGTAGGCGAGCGAGCCGTACAGCTGTGTGGCGATATCCATCGTGAACAGCAGCGTGCAATGGTGGCGAAGGAGCTTAGTGTTTCTTGGATCGGTTCCCGAACCGGCACTCATACTCTTGTACTGATTCCACTTCCCCTCCATCTCGTCGAGCTAGCGGTTTGCCTGCTTGGCACCCGACTCGCGCGGTGACTTCTTCCAGTACTCCGGATCCGGATTGCCCGAATCGTTCATGTAGCCGACCGGTTTGTATCCTCCGCCAAACAGTACGTACCCGGCAAACGAGAAATCGAACAAAATAGGGAACGAGGGCATCCAGCAGGTGAACTTGTTGCCGCCAATGCCGGGAAACGCTGCTGGGAAATCAAACGGAGTAATCTCTTGGTCCATGGTAGTGGGGACGATAGTGGTCGATCCGGATTCCGCCTTTGCGGCCGGCGCGGTGACAACGGCCATGGGAGAGGAGAGCGTGTAGGTTTTGCCCTGATAGTCGAGGACAAAGCGCAGCTTGCACCCTTCTTCCAGAAGGCCCGATGCCGCATCGAGAAACTTGTCTTCGAGTGTGAACGTTGCCAGATTATCCGAACCCGATGCACTGGCCTTGACTTGGCCAATCTGCGTGACGGTTTCGGGCGAGCTACCCGCGGCAGGTGTCACTTTGTTAATGCGCAGCGTTGCCTGCCCACCCTGTGGCATATGTGCCTGCACGGTAAAGGCGTGCGTGTCGGGTTGATCGTTTCCGGCGTCGTCCTTCGGCAATGCCATGAACGTGGCTTCAGCGTACTGGATGTCCCATTCGTCAAACGTGAGCTGGCGGAAGTACGGCTCGCCGTCGGAAAGCGGACGCGTGGGTGCGGTTATGGCGGTGCCGCCCTGGATACGCGCAAGGGGAATCTCGACATCACGGTAGCCCGCCATGCTAATGGAAATGCCGCCGTTAAAGTCGTACGCGTCGAGAAGCGTTGCCTCGTCCACGTAACCTTCCGAAAGAGGGGCGATCTCAAAGATGGCCGTGCCCTCGTCGTCGGTTGTGGCGGTGAGCTGCTTGCCTGCGGCATAGCGCGATGTGAGCGTGACCTGGGCACCCGCGATGGGCGTATTTTTGTTGGCGACGTCGACCACGACCACACCAAACATGGTGCGCGAGAGAACGAGCACCCTGAAGGGGTCTTTTTCGTCGGCATAGGCTTCGGTGGGCGCGAACGGCAATATGAAGGCGTTTGCGCTTCCCGGCACGCGCGGCAACATAATGCTCGCCAGCGAGGACGCTCCGGCAACAAGTAACGAACGGCGATCAAGCATCTTTGGCTCCCATCCCGCAAACATCGGAGGAAATAATCCAATTTTGCGAGAAGGTGCCCCGTGGCGGTAGTGCCGTTCGATGGCCAAAATGTCCAATTTGAGTGCGCGAAAGCGTCAGGCCCCCGGAGGGCTTTCGATACGCCGGGCAGTCTGGCCGTTAGCGCAACATGTGGGCAATCAGCTCGGCGCGAGTTCCGATACCAAGCTTGGCATACACTCCTGATAGGCGGTTTTTAACGGTGCCCGGCGATACTCCCATGTGGCGTGCGATTTCGGCGTTGGTCCATCCGCGGCAGGCGAGCATGGCCATGGTGAACTCCGTGGTCGTTAAATCGTCGGCCACGTCCTCGCCCGAATCGGGGTTGTGGATGCGCCGCCAGCCGTAGCTGAAGCGGTACGTGATCTCGATGATGCGTGCGAAATCGTCAGGGTATTGCGATTTTAGGCATGCCTCGATGAGTCCCTGCAAAAGGCCATGGTGCTCGCCAATGAGCTCGATAAGGCCGTCGGGACGCGCAATGTCCCAAGCGGCTCCGAAGTGTGCCTTTGCGGCGTCGATATCCTTGAGGCTCATGCATGCCATGGAAGCCGACAGGTGCAGGAACAGCTCCGAGATGGGATAGCTTCACTGTTTCATGATCAGGGCGTTTTCCGTCATGCCCAGACTGCGGCCATATTCGCCGCGCAGGTACAGGGCATGCGCCATCACGTAGCTGGCGAACAGGCGCAGGCCTTCGGGCAGATGCGCCGCAAGTGGATAAAACTCTTCAGCAGAATACGGGGAAGGCAAGTGCAGCAGGACACTCGCAGCGGAGGCGAACAGGATATGCGTGGCGTGGACGGCGGGCGATTCCTCGTCAGTTGGCGCATCGAGGATGCCCGCAAGGCAACGGCGGGCATCGGCGATACGGTTGAGCGACAGACTGGCATATCCGCAGATAAGGCATGCGGAATAACGCAGTGCGGGGTCGGTGGCGTCAAGATAGGGGCGTGCTGTCTCGGCGGCGGGTGTGGCCTGTCCGCGAAAGTACAGCGCTTCTGCCGTGGCGATGGTGCGTGAATCGGGGTCGGAAATGCCTGCAACCGCAGCGTCAATCTGCCCCGGCACAAAGGCAGTGCACATCAACGGCATGGGAATGCGCGGGTAGCCATCGCAGTCCATCTTCCATCTCCCATCAGGTGGCAACAATGCAGCAATTGTACTCCTGTTGCTCGGGACCCCTTTCGTTTTACTGTTCGGTTAACGCTGCGGATCGTTTTGGAAGGCTTACGAGCATGGTAGTCCCGTTCTCGGAACTTGTTTCGACCTCTACCGTGCCACCGTGAAGTGCTGCAATCTCCCAAACAAGCGCTAGCCCGAGTCCTGCGCCGCCGTATGCCCTGCTGCGGGATTTGTCTAGACGAAAGAACGGCTGGAAGATGCTCTCTCGGTACTGCTTGGGTATTCCCGGGCCCTCATCTTTGACTCGCAGGAGCACGTGGCTGTCGCTGTCGCTGATGGAGACATTGACAGTCGAGCCGGAGCGACTGTAACGGATGGCGTTTTCGGCCAGGTTGAACAGCAACCGATAGAGGAGCGTGTCGCTCCCGATTACTAAAGCGTCTCCAGCACAGTTGAGGGCTATGCTCCTATTTTCGGCAAGTGGCGCAAGGTCAGTGAGGACCTCTTCGGACAAGGGACCGAGTTCAACATCGTCCTCGCAAGGAACGCTGCGGAGCTCACTCATCTCAAGCAATACCTTGGTCATTCGAGACATGCGCTCGGTTTGTTCTTGTAGCAGGCCGAGCAGCTCGGCTGTTTCGGGTTGCAAACCGGAGTGCTCGGAGATGAATAGTTCAATCTGTGCTTGCATAAGGGCGAGCGGGGTGCGCAGCTCGTGTGCGGCGTTGCCGGTAAACTGACGCTGTGCAGAGAATCCTTCGCCAAGACGGGCGATCATGTCGTTGAAAGAGGCGCTGCATCGTTGTAGCTCGGTGGGCACATCTTCACTGAGTCTGATTTCGCTTAGGTTGTCAGGCTGCACGCGCTCTACCTGGGCGGCGAAATCCCGTAGCGGTTTGAGTGCACGGCCGCTCACAAAGTATGCCAGCACGCCGCCAAGGAGTGTGACTCCAGCCGTGATGTACCAGGCTGTCGTGCCAAAAGACTCCTGTGCGTCGTTTACGACGATCGTGACCCTGTCATCGGGGACCGCTTTCGTTGGGTCGAACGCCTGGGGCGAATCTTCGCCGGTTGCGTTAAAGGCCGAGATGTTACTGCCGATGGCATCCATGTAGCGCATGCCCGTATAGCCGACCAGGCAGTTCGTCAGCACGCATGCTGCACACGTGAGCAGTGCTGTCATAATCGTTATGCGCCATTGCAGCGAAAGCCTTTTCATTCGCTATCCTCCATAACGTAGCCCTCTCCAATCCGATTACGAATCGGGTCGTATCCCAAAGCGCTGCGCAGCTTTTTGCGGAGTGACGAGATGTGAACGCGGGTTGCGTTGCTAAAGCTGTTCACGCTGCTATCCCAAACGTGCTCGATAAGCTCCTCTTGACTTACCGGACGCCCCTGATTAAGCATCAGGTATTCCAAGATTCCCGTTTCCTTGCGCGTAAGAGATAAAGCCTCGCTGTCCACGGAAGCGATGCGCGCCTTGGTGTCAAAGCTGAGCTTTCCGCAGGTTAAAACTACGTCGCTTTGTGTAAAGCGTCTTAGGGTAAGGCTGCGAATCCTTGCCGCAAGCTCGTCCAGATGAAACGGCTTGGTGAGGTAATCGTTGGCGCCGGCATCGAGTCCGGCGACTTTATCGGATACTTCGCCACGTGCGGACAGAATCAGCACTTTGGTCTCGCAGTCAGTTTTCCTAAGTTCCCTGAGTACGGTCATGCCGTCGATACGGGGAAGGTTGAGGTCGAGTACCACGAGGTCGAAGGCCTCAACGTCCAGCAGGTCGAGCGCCTCCTGCCCGTCGTGACAGCAGTCGACGCTGTACGCCAAGTTTCGCAAGCTGCGC
This sequence comes from Collinsella aerofaciens ATCC 25986, assembly GCF_964239575.1. Classification (GTDB taxonomy): domain Bacteria; phylum Actinomycetota; class Coriobacteriia; order Coriobacteriales; family Coriobacteriaceae; genus Collinsella; species Collinsella aerofaciens_BQ. The sequence continues at coordinate 144,046 of NZ_CAXSQQ010000001.1, read as the reverse complement.
GCGATTGCGTCACACAGCGCCTGCTCGTCCTCGACGATCAAAATACGCATAACAGTCTCCTTGCACATTTCAAATCGCGCTTAACACGGATTTTATAGTCGATATGGTCCAATAGGTCGCGTGACGAAAGGAGTGGTCAAGTTGTTCAAAGCGATAAAACCTGTAATGCAGGTTGCGTTGCTGATCGTCGGTGTGGCCATGGTGTGCTTTGGCGTTATGCGTGGCGAGGCGGATGCCGTGCTGGCCAAGGCGATTAGGCTGTGCTTGGAGTGTATCGGAATTGGATAAAAGAAAAAACACCGTGTCGCATGTTTTGGCCAGAATTCGCGGATTCATTCAGGCGGCGGCAACGCTCATCACCAACATTCACCTGCCAAACTTTGCTAAAGGCGGCATCTATCACGGCGCGGGAAAAACAGTCTGCGTACCCGGGCTTAACTGCTATTCGTGCCCCGCGGCATCGGGTGCGTGCCCCATCGGGTCGTTCCAGTCGGTGGTAGGTTCATCTAAGTTCAACTTCTCCTACTACGTTACCGGTACGCTCATTTTGCTCGGCGTGCTGCTGGGACGCTTTGTATGCGGCTTTCTGTGCCCGTTTGGCTGGCTTCAGGAGCTGCTTCATAAGATTCCCGGCAAAAAGTTCTCCACGAAAAAGCTCAAGCCGCTCACGTACATCAAGTACGTCGTGCTGTTGTTTGCCGTGGTGCTGCTGCCCGTCTTGGTGGTTAACGACGTGGGCATGGGCGACCCGTTCTTTTGTAAGTACATCTGTCCGCAGGGTGTGCTCGAGGGCGCCATTCCTCTGGCCATTGCCAATGCCGGCATTCGATCTGCGTTGGGACAGCTCTTTACTTGGAAACTTGCCGTTCTCATTGCCGTGGTAGTGCTGAGCGTTTTGTTCTACCGCCCCTTCTGCAAATGGATTTGTCCACTCGGCGCATTCTATGCGCTCATGAATAGGGTGTCCCTACTGGGGATTCGGGTTGACGCATGCAAATGTGTCTCGTGCGGCAAGTGCTCAAAGGCTTGTCAGATGGACGTTGATGTGGTCCGCGCGCCCAATCATGCCGAATGCATCCGGTGCGGAAAGTGCATCGGGGCCTGTCCCGTCGATGCCATCAGCTATCGCTATGGCCTGGATGTGTCGGCGGAAAAGCTTCCCTTGCCCGCCGATAAAAAGTAAACAAGCTTCGACAAAACGGAGGAATGACTATGAAGCTTTCTAAGATTGCGGCCCTGTTTATGGTGCCGGTGCTGGCCTTGTGTCTTGTGGCGTGCTCGGCACCTGGCGGCAATGCGAGCGAATCTGCGAGCTCCGATCCTAAGATCGCAGAACTCACTGCGCAGAAGCCGGCCAATGCCGACGAGGCCGCCGAGCTGTATGCGAAGCTCATGCAGAAGGAGAACGAGATCTTTTCGAGTGATAACGCGCTGTGGGAAAAGGTATTCAATGCGGCAAATAAAGACTCGGCAATGATTGAGGACGGCAGCAATTACGGCGATTTCCTGCTCAAGACCATCGACGGCGCCAAGGATGAGTTTACGGCGGATGAGCTCAAGACGCTCAAGGCCGGTACACAGCAGATCAAGGAGATCGAGGACAAGCTCGAGAGCCTGGAGAAGGAGTTCCCCGGCTGTGGAAGCACGCCGAGTGCAGGCGAGAGCGTCGACGCTTCGACCGCTGGCATGACGGCTGGTGCCAATGCTTCGAGCGAGGCGACGAAGTTCCCCAGCTTTACGGGCAAGGACCTGGATGGCAACGACGTGAACGGCGACGAGCTGTTCTCTAAGAACAAGGTCACCGTCATGAACTTCTGGTTCACTACTTGCAAGCCGTGCGTGGGCGAGCTGGGCGATCTTGAGAAGCTGAATCAGGAGCTTGCCGAGAAGGGCGGCCAGGTCGTGGGCGTCAATTCCTTTACGCTCGATGGCAACAAGGGCGAGATCGCAGATGCCAAGGACGTGCTGAGCAAGAAGGGCGTGACATATAAGAACATCTGGTTCAAGTCGGATAGCGAGGCCGGTAAGTTTACGTCAAATTTGTTCTCGTTCCCGACAACGTATGTCATCGATCAGAATGGCAACATCGTAGGGGATCCAATCGTGGGAGCCATCAGCTCCGCTGAGCAGCGCGCAGCGCTCGACAAGCTTATCGACCAGGCGATTGCGAATAGCGAGCAGTAGAAAACGCGTAAAGCATGGCGAGGATCGCGCGCCGCTGTGCGGAGTAGTCCGCTGCCTTTCAAGATAATCTCCACCATACAGAGGTCCCGCTCGGGACCTCTTCTTTTGGGCGTCGTCCCGTTCGTTTTTTGGCGCGGTTCCCTACATTCCTCACTGGCTCCGGCAAAAAATGGGGATAGAGTAGGACAAACGCGTCGAATACGAACGGCGGGGGAGAGCGGGCAAGTGCGTCCGCGTGGGAGAGGTTGCCGTCCATGTTGGAGCTCAAAGGTATTTGCAAAAGGTACGTCACACAGTCGTTTACGCAGGTGGCGCTCGATAACGTGAGCCTGGCTTTTCGCGATAACGAGTTCGTGGCCATTCTGGGTCCCTCGGGCTCGGGCAAAACCACAATGCTCAACGTTATCGGTGGGCTGGACCACTTTGATTCCGGTGACCTGTTGATTGACGGTATTTCGACTAAGGACTTCCGTGACCGCGATTGGGATGCCTATCGCAACAACCGCATCGGCTTTGTGTTCCAAAGCTATAACCTCATTCCGCATCAGACCATTTTGGAAAACGTGGAGCTGGCGCTCACGCTCACGGGCGTGGGGCATGCCGAGCGCCGCCAGCGTGCGCGCGAGGCGTTGGAGAAAGTCGGCTTGGGCGAGCACGTTAACAAGCGCCCGAGCCAGCTATCGGGCGGACAGATGCAGCGCGTGGCCATCGCCCGCGCCCTGATTAACGATCCCGAGATTGTGCTGGCAGACGAGCCGACCGGCGCCTTGGATTCCACAACGTCCGTGCAGGTCATGGACTTGCTCAAGGACGTGGCGCGCGACCGTCTGGTTATTATGGTCACGCACAATCCCGAGCTGGCGTACCAATACGCCACGCGCATCGTCAACCTGGCGGACGGCAAGATCACCGACGATTCCGATCCTTTCGATGTCGCTGACGCCACGCGCCGCGAGGCAAAGCCTACGCGCAAAACCTCGATGAGCTTTGTGACGGCGCTGGGGCTTTCTGCCCGCAACCTTATGACCAAGAAGGGCCGTGCGGCCATGACGGCCTTTGCGGGGTCGATTGGCATTATCGGCATCGCGGCGATTCTGGCACTGTCCAACGGCGTAAACGGCTACATCAAAAAGGTCGAGGAGGATACGCTGTCGAGCTACCCGCTCACCATTTCCAAGCAGGATTACGACCTGTCGTTCATGATGGGCGGACAGGGGGCCACGGATGACGAGGCGTCCAACGGCGAGGATTCGTCCGACGACGGTACCGACGGCAAGGCTCAGGAAACCGATAAGATTCCCGTGGTCACGGCCGTAAAGGATATGTTTGCGAGCGTTAAGTCCAACGACATGACGAGCTTTAAGGCATGGCTCGATGCCGGTGGCGACGGAATCGATAAAGAGGTCAACGCCATTCAGTACGGCTACGGTGTATCGCCGGTTGTCTATCGTGCCGGCAAGGGCGACGAGAAGCCCGTCCGGCTGGTGCCCAACGCTATGACCGAGGCCATGAGCGGAGGCGCAAGTTCGGCGGCAACGGTGAGCATGGAATCCATGGGAACCTCGGTCTTTAACGAGATGATCGACGACCAGAGTCTGCTCGACAGCCAGTACGATGTCGTCGCTGGTCACTGGCCCACGTCCGCCAACGAAGCCGTGATGGTGCTTTCGAGCCGTGGCACGGTGGGCGATTACACGCTTTACAGCATCGGCGCGCTGGATATCAACGAGCTCAACGACCTGGTTAACAGCGCCATGGCGGCCGACGGTGGGGCCGAAACGCCCGAGACCGGCGCCGACTTTACCTACGACGATGCGCTGTCCACGACGTTTAAGGTGTTGTCGCCGGCCGATGCTTATCGCAAAAACGAAGAGACCGGCATGTGGACTGACATGTCCGGTGACGCCGACTTTATGGCCGACAAGGTTGCCGACGGCATTGACGTGCACATTGTGGGCGTGGTGCGACCTAACGAGACGGCCAATGCGAGCGCGTTGTCTCCGGGCATTGCCTATACACATGCGCTGACTCACCAGCTTATGGAGCGCGCCGCCGATTCGCAGATTGTGCAAGAGCAGCTTGCCCACCCCGAGACGGATGCCTTTACGGGCAAGTCTTTCGATGAACTGCAGGGCGAGGCAAAACAGGGCGTGGATCTGGGCAGTATGTTCAGTGTGGACGAGGCGGCGCTGAAGAGTGCGTTCTCGTTTGATGCGTCTGCACTCTCGGGTGCGGCCGGCGGTATGGACCTTTCTGGTATCGACTTGTCCGGGCTGGACATTGACCTTTCGAACGTTGGCAAGGACATCGACTTCAGCGACATCATGGCCAAAGCGCCGGCCCCAGATTTCTCGGGCATCTTTGACGGTCTGGAGCTCACGCCCGAGCAAATGCAGCAGGTGGGAACGCTTGCCAACCAACTGTTTGAGGGCTTTTTGCAGTCTGATCAGTTTAGGGCGCTGTCACCCGATGATCTTAAGGACGCGTCAAAGCTTGCTGCCGCATTCTCGGCGTATCTTGAGAGTGATACGGCAGCCCAGCAAATCCTGGCCCAGCTCAAAGCGCTCGGCGGCGATGCCCTGGCCGAGCGCTTGCAGCAGGCGATGACCGACTATGTGCAAAAGCAGCTGGCTCCGTATCTGCAGCAGGCTATGGATCAGGTGATGAAGTCGATCAGCGATCAGATTGCGGCGACGGTGTCAGCTCAGCTCAAGGCGGGCGCGGAAGGGCTCATGGGCCAGATGGCGACGCAGATGTCATCGAGTTTTGCCAACCTGGCGAGCGCTATGCGTGTGGATGCGAGCGCCTTTGCTCATGCCATCCATTTCAACATGGATGCCGAGGATCTGAGTTCGCTCATGATGAGCTATGCCAAGGCTTCGAAGCTCACCTACGACAACAATCTGACCACGTTGGGCTATGCGGATGAGGCCGACCCCATCTCGGTCAAGATTTTCCCGCGCGACTTTGAGGCCAAGGAGCGTGTGCTCGATCACATCGATGCGTACAACAAGCAGGTCAAAGCCGCCGGCCACGATGAACAGGCGATCTCGTACACCGACTACATGGGCATCATCATGGGTTCGGTGACCGACATCGTGAACACCATCAGCTTGGTGCTCATCGCATTCGTGAGCATCAGCCTGGTGGTGAGCTCCATCATGATCGGCATCATCACCTACATCAGCGTGCTGGAGCGAAAAAAGGAGATTGGCATCCTGCGCGCGATCGGCGCGTCAAAGCGCAACGTGGCCAACGTATTCAATGCCGAGACCTTTATCGAGGGCCTCATCGCTGGCGTCTTTGCCGTTGTCGTCGTGGTGGCCGTGAGCTTTCCGGTTAATGCCTGGGCGCTTGCTGCCAAACAGGTCCCCAATCTGATGAGCCTGCCCGTGCAGGATGCGCTGGTGCTCATCGCGATTTCGGTGCTGCTGACGGTCGTTGCCGGTCTGCTGCCGGCCCGCAGTGCGTCCAGGAAGGATCCCGTGGAGGCCCTGCGCTCTGAATAATGTGACAAAGGGGCTGTTCCTTTGTCACATTGAGACCTTTGCGAAATTAGAGCGTAAGCCTTTAGTTCTTCTTTGCAGAGAGCATGAGCCTAATTTCCGGATGGGTGTATTCGTCGAATTCTTCTGCCGCTTCGGTGTCAAAGGTGTAGTACGACTTGATAGATTCGTCCTCCGTCTTGATGCTGATTTCTTCATATAGGGAGCCGGCCAAAAATGCCTGTTTAAATTCATCCGACAGGCTGCATGGCGTGAGGAGGTCCGGTGTGGCAACGGAAACGTCCAGCCCATTGAGCGAAGCACAGAGCGTCGCGATATCCTGCTCGGCGCGGGCGAGGTTGTCTGCAAGGCTTGCCACGGGGTCGATCTGGCTGGTGTAATCGACGTCCGTGAGCATGCCGTCTGCATCAAAAGAAAGGTAGACATAGGCTGCTTGAGCGCCGAGGTCATTATCGCGCAGATAGCCGATAACGCGGTAGCCGTAGTCGTGATACGACTCGTATGGGTTGTCTGCCGCAACGCGTTCGCACACGGGCTCCAAGGCATCCTGCGCAATGACAAGCTGTTCGGCTGCCGCGGCCTTTCTCGCCTGAAGTTCGCTGCTTCCCTGGACAAACTGCGGGATGTAGGCGCCAAGCAGCACAATGACTGGTACTGCGATGAGCGCGATCATCTGTTTCTTGGCGCTCGGAATCGCAACGCCGTATGCGTTTGCCATGGCTTCGGCATTGCTCGAGGTTTCGGCTAGCACGTCTGCCGCGGTGGCAACTGCCCCTACGGCGCCGGCAATCTCTGCGGCGCCGCCTAGGTTGCGCGCAACATCGTTATCGCTGTTCTTGAGCAGGCGGCCGGCAGCTTGCGTGGCAAGCACGCCGGCGACCTCCGCGGAACGGTCCTTGTTGGTCTGGGCTACCGCAAGCCTGCTCTGCAGCTCCTTCCACTGTTTGCCCTGCATTCCAAAGCGCGGTGCAAGAGCGCAATAGCAAAAGACGGCGAGTTCGATTACGGTGAGTGCGATGGCGGTATATATGCCCGCGGGTTGGAATTCTTTTTGGTGGAACGCGATATCGTTGATCATTTGGAGCGGCAACATCAGCAGGCATGCTACGAACGACATGGCGAGTGCAGTCGCTGCGATCTTGGGGTACGTGCAGTACCGCTGGATGCGTTTCTTTTCTTGCTCGGTGAGCTGCTGCATGGGGGCCTCGACTCTCATCGTTCTACGCGGGCGATGCACGCATGCGTTTGAGTATAAATGAGTGCAGGGCGTCAGTTGCTCTAACACGGCGCTAATGGCGTGGTGCTAGAGCACAAGGCATAATGAACATGACAAAGGGGCAGTTCCTTAGTCATGTTCGTTGATATGAGAGAAGAGTAGATGATCCTTTCGCTGGCCCCCATGGAGGGAATTACCGGGCATGTGTTTCGTCGCGTGCATGCGGAGTGCTTTGGCGCGCTCGACTGTTATTACACGCCGTTTTTGCCGCCGCCGCGGGTGGGCAATCGCTTTGGCGGCAAGGCGTTTAAGGAGATCGATCCTGCCAATAACCAGGGGCTCAACGTGGTGCCTCAGTTGATGTCCAAGAACGCGGATGAGTTTGTGTGGGCGGCACAGGTGCTCGCCGACATGGGCTATCGAGAGGTCAATCTCAACTTGGGTTGCCCCTCGGGGACGGTTGTCGCCAAGGGCAAGGGCTCGGGCTTTTTGCGCCACTTGGACGAGCTCGAAGTGTTCTTGAGCGATGTGTGCGAACGTTCGCCGTTGCCGGTGTCGGTAAAAACCAGGCTGGGGCTGGAGAGCGACGACGAATACGAGCGCGTGCTCGATCTGTATTGCCGCATGCCGCTGGCAGAGCTGATCGTGCATCCGCGCGTACAGAAGGACCGTTATACGGGCTCGCCGCGCAAAGAGTTTTACGGCAAGACGTTGGAGCGGGCGCCGTTTCCCGTGGCCTATAACGGTGACATTTTTGATCTTGAGGATATGGACGCGCTGGTGGAGGCCTATCCCGGCACGCGCCATGTGATGTTGGGGCGTGGCCTGCTCGCGAACCCCGCGCTGGCTCGCATGGTCAAGGGCGGCCCAGCTGCAACGGCTGCTGAGCTGCAGCGCTTCCACGACACGCTGTTTGCGGCATATGCAGAAGAGATTGGCGGCAATGCGGTCTTCCGCATGAAGGAGTGGTGGTTCTACGCCAAGTGCGCTTTCGCTGATCCCGCTACCGTCCACAAGATCGTACGCAAGACCAAAAAGGTCGACGAATACCGCGCTGCCGTCGAGCGCGTCTTTCGCGAACAGCTGCTTGCACCCACAGCTCGCTTCCACGGCTAACTAGTCATCGGGGGCGTTCTTTAACGACTGGTCATTTAAGGACGTCCCCAATGGCTGTGTTGCACTAGAGCAGGTTCTCCTGCACCCACGCGATGATGTCGTTCGACTCGTAGAGCGGTTTGCCGTCGATGAACAGGCAGGGAACCTGGCGCTTTCCGCCGACGGCGATGAGCGTCTGCTCGGCTTCGGGGTCGGTCGAGATATTGCGCTCGGGAATGGTCACGCCGTTATCGGCAAGGAATCGCTTGACTTTTATGCAATACGGGCAGCCGGTCATAACGTACAGCGTGAGCTCATGATTAGTAGCCATGGGTCTCCAATCGGTTGAGGTTTCGATTGAAATACCCAAAGCAGCCGCGGTCTATGCGCGCGTCAACGACGACTCGATGGCCTGGATCAGAAACGCCGTGGCTCCGGTGCCGCAGGGCTTGTCGTAGTAGTCAACAAAGCGCTGATCGGCAAGATAGCCGTGGGCGAGGCCCAGGTATGCTTCGTCTTGGGGCTCGCGTCCCCAGTTAAGGGCAATCCATCGACGGTGCATTGCGACAAGTTTGTGGGCCTCGTTGCTCCCTGGGTCGCCAATGCCCATGGCAATCGAGAGTTGACCCAGAATAGCGCGTTCAAGTTCCTTCATGTCGTTCCATGTCTCGGGGTCCATATCCAGCAGTGCTTCTTTTGCTGCATCGATAGCCTCATCGCCATAGCGCACCCGCGCTTCGGCGCCGTAGTGCTCCTCGTTTTCCTGCACGGTGCGCCAGCGCTCCAGTTGCGGCAGGACGGCGCCCATGAGCGAGACGGCTTCGTCGAGCGACATGCCGGTGTTTTGCGCCAGCCGCGGGGCGCAATCCTCGATCATCGCCTCCATGGTGGTGTCGTAGGTGTACTTGCCGTGGTCGTAGCACCACTTGCAGTAATGGTCGGTCGTGGCGCCCGTGGCATCGGTGCCGCAGTCGTTGGGCGTGAGTATCATGCCGCAGCTCTGGCAATAGTGCTCGGGCATTTCGAACAGGTGAGACAGAGGCTCGCCGGTTACGGCGGCGATGAGTTTCATCATGTCGATGCCCGGTGTGACCTCGCCGCGCTCCCAACGGCTGACGGCTTGGCGTGTGACGAAGAGCTTGGCGGCGAGCTGCTCCTGGGTAAGGTGATGGGCGCGACGGATGGCAATGAGCTTTTCTGCAAAGGCCATAGCGGCTCCTTTCTGCTGGTTGATGGCTTAAGCATACGCGGCGGCAGGCGCCCTTCCAAGCAACCGTTGGTTGCACGACGGGAAACCGCGGCGAAGAATTGCGCGCAACGCCCCAAGCCTCCATGCCGTACAATGACCGGCATGGAACCTATCGCACACATACTTACCGACCTGCCGCAGAAGTTCGGCATTCCGCGCAACAGCTTTTTGGCGCCTCATCTGCAGGGACGCATCGTTTTTGAGCCGGAATTTGCCTCCAATGCAGCGGTTGAGGGTCTGGACTCCTTCTCTCACCTGTGGCTGTTGTGGCGCTTCGAAAACGGAACGCCCGGTGGCACGGCTAAGGACATAGCCGCCGATGCCAAAACGCAGGACAGGTCCGGTACCAACGCAAAATGGTCGAAGACCGTGCGTCCGCCGCGCCTGGGTGGAGCCGAGCGTGTGGGCGTCTTTGCCACGCGCAGCCCGTTTCGCCCTAATCCCATCGGTCTCACCTGCGTCAAACTCGATCGTGTCGAGTTCACCGATGATGGCCCGATCATCCATGTGCTGGGGGCCGATCTGCGCGATGGCACGCCCATCTACGACATTAAGCCCTACATCCCGTTTGCGGATTGCCACTCGGATGCGACCGGCGGCTGGATTGAGGATGCTCCGTGGCAAGAGCTCGATGTTGAGTTTCCGCAAGCTCTGCAGGATACGGTCCCGCCCGCAAAGATTTCTGGCTTGGTCGAGGTTCTACGCCAAGATCCGCGCCGCGCGGGCAGCAAGCACGAGCCAAACCGCGTCTATCATCTGGCCTACGCCGGACTCGACATATCGTTTACGGTCGACGAAACCCAGCTAACCGTAGTCGCCGTCAACGACGCGCGGGGCTAACCTGCCATTCGTCTGCACCCGTCAAATTAAGCGCCAAACCCCGCGCCAAAACCGCCCACGCTGGTGGACAATAACGCCTACCAAAACAATCACTTTGCACGGGGGCTCAGCATGAAATACGACTTTAGCTCGCTTATCGACCGCCACGGCATGGACTCCATCGCCGTTGACTCCTGGGGCGAGATCCCCGGTATGGCTCCGAACGCACCCGACGAGGGCTTCGACCGCATTCCCATGTGGGTGGCCGACATGAATTTTGCCACGGTGCCCACGGTCCAGGAGCACATCATTCAGCGCGCTCAGCATCCCATGTTTGGCTACTTTAACCCGCGCGCCGAGTACTTCGACCGCATCATCGAATGGCAGAGCCGCCGCAATGGCGTCGAGGGCCTGCGCCCTGAACATATCGGCTACGAAAACGGCGTGCTGGGCGGTGTCGTGTCGACGCTGCGTGCGTATGTTCAGCCGGGCGATGCGGTGCTGGTCCACAGCCCCACCTACATCGGCTTTACCAAGTCCATCGAAGCCGCGGGCTATCGTATTGTCCACAGCCCGCTTAAACTCGACGACCAAGGCGTGTGGCGCATGGACTTTGAGGACATGGAGTGCAAACTCGCCCAAAACCACATTCATGCCGCGGTGTTCTGCTCGCCGCACAATCCCTGCGGCCGCGTATGGGAGCGCGACGAGATCGAGCGCGCCATGGACATTTATCGCCAGCACGATTGCGTGGTGATCTCGGACGAGATTTGGTCCGATATCATCCTGCCGGGACACAAGCATATCCCGACGCAGTCGGTGAGCGAGGATGCCCGCATGCGCACGGTTGCCCTCTATGCGCCGAGCAAGACGTTCAACTTGGCGGGTCTGGTCGGCAGCTACCACATTATCTACAACGAGACGCTGCGCGACCGCATGTGCGCCGTGTCCAACAAGACCCACTACAACGAAATGAATGTCCTCTCCATGCATGCGCTTATTGGTGCCTACCAGCCGCAGGGCTACGAGTGGGTGGACGAGCTCAACCAGGTGCTTGCCGGCAATATCGAGTACTTCTGCACGTATGCAGAAAAACACTGGAAGGGCGTCGCGTTTTCACGTCCGCAGGGCACGTACATGGTGTTTATTGACTGCGCCGAGTGGTGCCGCGAGCATGGCCGCGATATTCAGTGGCTGCTCGACGAGGGGGCGCGCGTGGGCGTGGGGTATCAGGACGGCCGCCCGTTCCATGGACCCTGCCACATTCGTGTGAATCTGGCGCTGCCGCTTTCGCGCGTAAGGGAAGCGTGCGATCGCTTGGACCGCTACGTTTTTAATGCACGGTAGGCGTGTGCTGCATGCGGGGCCTTCTGCCAAGCCGGCTGGAAGGCCCCGCATGGTAAAACGTCTGTAACCATTGGACGCTCGAGTGGTTTCGTTTGCTATTATCTTTAACCATTTTAGTCTGTAAACAGGATCTTCTGGAGCTCGATGAAAAGACCTCGCCGCTCGGTGTCCATATCGTTGTTTGTCGCGCTTGCGGTAGCGTGTGCCTTTGTCGTAGCGATAGCCGGCTGCTCCGGGTCGAATGACGGGGCATCGACGTCTGCATCAAAAGGCCTGGAGGCCTCGCAGGTCCAGGACGACAATCTTAAGACGCTCAACGTTGGCAGCGACCTCTATCCACCGTTTGTGTATACCGACGAGTGCGGCGATATCGTTGGCCTGGATGTCGAGATATTGACCGAGGCTTTGGCCCGCATTGGTTACAAGCCAAAATACCAGCTGATTGACTGGGAAAAGAAGGAAGAGCTGCTGGCGAGCGGCGAGCTCGATTGCGTCATGGGTAGCTTTAGCATGACGGGTCGCGAAAACGAGTATCGTTGGGCCGGCCCGTACCTTGCGAGCCGCCAGGTGGTCGCAGTCGATCCCCAGAGCGATATCTACACGCTTGCCGATCTTGAGGATAAGGTCGTGGCCGTTCAGTCCACCACCAAGCCCGAGGACATTTTGCTCAACCGTACAAATGAAAACGTTCCGCAGATCAAGGAACTCTACTGCTTTTCGGACCGTTCATACCTGAACCCGGCGCTCGTCGAAGGTCTGGTCGACGCCATCGCCGCGCATGAGTCCTCGCTGCTCACCTACGAAAAAGACTATGGCGTAACGTATCGCATTTTGGATGAGCCGCTGCTAGAGGTTGGTTTGGGCACCGCTTTCGATATCAACGATACGCGCGGCATCGACGTCAAGCTCACTCATGCCTACCAAGAAATGCTTGCCGATGGCACCATGGAACGCCTGGTGTCAAAGTACTTTGATGACCCTTCGCCATTTTTGAATATGGAGGGCCTGTCATGATCGATGCGCCCGACCACGCCGTAGGGGAGCGGGGCGATCGTTCGGCATGGGTATGGCTCATTGCCGCCCTGTTGGGGATAGCGCTCTCGGTTGTTGCCGGCATGATGAGCTACGGTTACACGACAGCCCAGGCCGAGCAGCGCTTTGCCGACGTTGTCGATTACGTGGCGACGCAGAGCCTTTCCTACGATGCATTCAATAGCGCCTATACGACCAAAAACCTGATTCGCGTTATGGAGATCGCCGGAGAGGTGGCGCGCGATATGGAGCGCGACGGCTCGGTGGATAACGCCGCGTTGGAGCAATATGCTGACCAGTTCAACGTGAGCGCGCTGATCGTGACGGACGCATCGGGCAACCTGGTGTCCGAGTCCTCGACGGATGATGTGGGCTACGAGTCGCTCGCTACGTATCTCAAAGAAGCGCCCGTGCTGGAGGTGGCAACCCATCCGCTTAAGTCCTATACCGCCCGCATCACGCTTGCGGATGACTCAGCCGCAGACATTGGTTGCGTGACCCGGCAGGATGGCGAGGGTATCGTTGTCGCGGTAAGACATCAGAGTGCGAAAGCAGTTGCAAGCAATACGCTCAAACTGCAGAGTATGCTCGAAGGCTATGAAACCACCGATAGCGGCAATATTGTGATCGAAAGCGACGGCAAGGTCGTTGCGACCAATACTGTCGAACCCACCGTATTGGGCGTGTTCGACCTGCCCGCGACGGACGCCATCATTGTCGACGGGATTAAAGAGCACTGCCTGCCCGGCAAAGTCCGACTGGTCAACGTCAACGGCGAGTGGTATTTGGGCACATTTGGAAAAGCGCGCGGGTTCTACGTGTACACCTATGCCTCGGCGCGGCGCTACTTTGAGGTCGTCGCGGCTGTTGCTGCCGGCGTGCTGGTGCTCTACGGCGGTGTTATAGCCGATGTTGTGATGGCGCGCCGCCGCGCTGATCGTCGACGTTTGACGGACTTGCTGCAGCAGGAGCGCGACTATGGTGACAGGCTGGCTAAGGCAGCGCGTGAGGCCTCGTCTGCCAACTCGGCAAAGACGGAGTTTCTACGTCGCATGAGCCACGATCTGCGCACGCCCATCAACGGCATTCGCGGCATGGTCGAGGTCGGCGATGCCAATGCGGACGATCTGCAAAAGCAGACCGAGTGCCGCTCAAAAATCTGGACGGCATCGGGACTGCTGCTCGACCTTGCCAACGAGGCGCTCGATATGAGTCGCCTGGAGAGCGGCCAGGTCAATCTGGAACTTGTTCCCACAAACTTGGTGACCCTCACCCGCGAAGTGTGCGATATTCTGGAGCGCCAGGCCGAGGAGCGTCTGGTGACAATTATCTGCGACCAGCAGACGCTTAATCATCCCTATGCACGGGTGAGCGTGACGCACCTCAAGCGCTTGTTGCTCAATATTGCCGGCAATGCCGTCAAGTACAACCGCCAGGGCGGCTATGTTCGTCTGGTGTGCCGCGAGGTGGAGCCAGCGGATGGCGTCCCCGTCTATGAATACACGATCGCCGACAACGGCATTGGCATGAGCGAGGAGTTCCAACAACACCTCTACGAGCCGTTTTGCCGCGAGGAGCAGCAAGTGGAGGGCGCTTCATCGGGAACTGGCCTGGGCGCGCCTATTGCCAAACAGTTGGTCGAGCTTATGGGCGGAACCATGAGCTTTACGAGTGTCTTGGGGCAGGGGACGACGTTTATCATCCGCCTGCCGTTCGAGAAGTGCGACCGCTCCGAGATTCCTCAGGCAGTTCGCGTAGATGCGGGCGACGGCGATGCGCTCCAGGGCCTGCGCGTTTTGCTCGTAGAGGATAACGATCTGAATGCCGAGATCGCGCAGTTTACGCTCAGCCGTGCCGGTGCCGTCGTGACGCATGCTAAGGATGGCGAGTCTGCCGTTGAGGCATTTGCCGCGAGCGTGCCGCACGAGTACGACGTGGTGTTGATGGACATCATGATGCCTGGTATCGATGGCCTTGAGGCCACGCGTCGGATTCGAGCACTCGATCGCGAGGATGCCGTGACCACGCCGATTATCGCCGTGAGCGCCAACGCCTTTGCCGACGACCGCAGACTTTCGCGTGAGACAGGCATGGACGCGCACCTGAGCAAGCCTGTGAGCTCGCAAGAGCTCGTCGAGGCGCTGGCGCACATCGCCGCCGACGCTTTATAACAATATGGCCCGGTTCCAAGGTGGGTTGGAACCGGGCCATATTGTTATTGATGAGGCCTGCTGAGAGGCTTACTTTTCTTGAATCTGCTTGCCGCAAAGATGCTCAATCGTAATCTCGTAGAGCTGGACGCCCTTAATGTCCTTGGCGATTTCCTCTTCGACTTCCTCGGCAGAAGGGTAGTACTTAAGGGCGAGCTGGCGGACTTTGTCCTCGATAAACGCGGGGGTGTCATTCGCCAGGCGACAACGGCCAAAGACGACGGTGCTCATAACGTAGGGAGCCCAGTCGCCGTCCTGGTACCACTCGTTTCCGTAAACGGTAAAGCAGACCTTGTCATCGCGCTTGAGTGCGTCGACCTTGTGGCCAGCCTTGGCGCCATGGAAATAAATCTTGTCGTGCTCGGCGTCAAAGAAGTAGTTGACGGGAATGGCGTACGGGTAGCCATCGTCGCCGTTGACGGCAAAGACGCCGCGCTTGCAGGTGGCGAGCAGTTCGTGCGCTTCCTCGTCAGTGATGGCGCGTTTCTTTCGACGCAAGGGCCTAAACATCGTTGGCTTCCTTTCTGGTCGTGCGTGGTGGTTGAGCACAAACTATAGCGAAACGGATCCGTTTTTCTTGATGCGGGCGAGTATGTTTTTGAGCTTGTTAAAGTCGAGCGGTTTGGACAGATGGGCGTTCATGCCGGCATCGTGTGCCGCCTTGGCGTCCTCGGCAAAGGCATTGGCGGTGAGCGCGATGATGGGGATATCGGCTGCATCGACCTTCTCGCTCAGACGAATCGCGCGGGTTGCCTCGTAGCCGTCCATGTCCGGCATCATAATGTCCATCAGGATCGCATCGAAGCTGCCGGCGGGATGGGATAGGTACAGATCGACGACTTCGTTGCCGTTGGCGGCGCGGGTGACCACGACGCCCTCGGATTCTAGCAGCGCCTGGGCAATCTCGGCATTCAATTCGTTGTCTTCGGCGAGCAGTACGTTCATGTTGGCCAGCGAGCAGTCGAGCGCCCTCTCGACCGTATTCGCCCGCGTCTGGGGGTTCTCGTCGATATCGAGCGGAATCTCCACGTAGAACGAGGTGCCCACATGGAGCTCACTGGTGACTTCGATGGTGCCGCCCATCAGTTCAATAAGCGACTTGACGATTGGCATGCCCATGCCGGTTCCTTGGAACTTGCTGCGCGCATCGTCACCTTCTTGGGCAAACGGCTCATAGATATGCTTTAAAAACTTGGGAGTCATGCCAATGCCGGTATCCGAAACGCTAAAGCAAAAGAGCGCGCGCCCGTTATCGAGTGGCTTGGTCTTTGAGCTAAAGGTGACGGAGCCGCCGTGCTTGTTGTACTTAATGCTGTTGTCTAACAGGTTGATCATGATCTGTCGGATATGGGTGGGACTGCCGACCATGTATGGCCCCGTGGCGTACGGCAGACTATTGTCCTGCATGATGATGCCGTTACTGGACGCGCGGAGCTTGCACAGAACCAGCGTATTGTCACAGAGCTCTTTGAGGTTAAAAGGCGCATGTTCCAGTGTTAGCTTGCGGTCTTCGATTTTGCCCATCTCGAGGATGTCGTTGATCAGCGAGAGCAGGTGATTGGCGGCAACGCGCGCCTTGGCACGGCTCTCGCGGGCGACCTTGATATCGCCTTCCTTCAATTCCTCAATCTCGATAAGGCCCAGGAGACCGTTGAGCGGCGTACGGATGTCGTGGCTCATGCGCGTGAGGAATGCCGTCTTAGCGGCGTTGGCGGCGTCGGCTTTTTTGCGCTCGGTTCGAGCGCGCACGAGCGCCCAGATGAGCAGGACGATGCCGACCGACAACATACCGATGAGGGTAGCGGCAATGGCGGTGCGGTTGCGAAAAAGGAATTGAAGCGTGTCTGATTCCTGGGCCGTGTACGACATGGAGGAGTAATTGCTTGCGGAGAGCGATTCTCCGGCATTGATGATCCCCTTGTTGATGATTCCCAGCAGCTCGGGCTTTCCGCGCGAAATCCAGCACGAGAGCTCACAGGTGTCAGGGAGCTCGACCGTCTCGTAGTCCTTGAGATCATGACGGTCACCGATAGTTTTTACACGTGAACTGGGAGCGAGGATGCAGCGCGCCGTTCCCTTCCTGAGGGCGTCGAACACTTCATTGTCGGATTGGTATTCGGTCACGGTCGCTGTGGGGAACAGATTTTCAAGTGCATTTTTGTTGACAAACGATGATTTGGTACAGGCGATGTTCTGAAGGTCTTTGTTCAGGTCGCTGCCGGTGTGGATGGCGGTGAGGGATATGGTCCCCAACGATACCGACTGCGCAACGCCTGTTTGCTCGGCAAACCAGTAATCTCGGTATACCGGCAGCGCAACGTCTATGCTTCCCTTTGACAGGGCCTTTGACATCATCTTGTAGCTATCAAAGGGGACGGTTTTGACCGTAATGCCAAATTTATCGTGCAGCGTCGTCGCAAGCGATGCGAGCGAGCCTTTCATTTCGCCGTTTTCGTCTTCGTTGCAGTAGGGGAGTTTGCCCGTAATGTAGCCGAGCGTGATGGTGTTGCCATTTGCTTTGAGCCAGGAACGTTCGGGGCCGTTGAGCGATGATGAACCGCTGTTTTGGGCCGAGTAGCTAGATTTGACTTCGTCGTTATAGCGTGGGTTGACGCGGGCGATTGCCGTCATGGCGGCATTGATGTCGTTCATCAGGTCGGGGCGGCTTTTGGGAACGGCAAGATAGTAGTCGTTCGAACCAATGTAAAACATGGGAGAGGCACTGGGCGACGAGATCGTGTCGTTCATGATGATGGCGTCGACCTCGTTGTTTGCGAGTGCGTCAAAGAGAACGGAGTCTCCGTCATACTCCCTGTATGTGCAGGCGATTCCCTCGTTGGCGAGCCACTGCTGGCCGACGAGGGTTTGCATAACACCGCGGTTGCAGCCGATAGTGAGCCCTTGAAGTGCTTGAGGGTCACCCTTTGCGAGGTCGTCACGGTCGGGCCTGGCGTAGATGTAGTAGCGCTCGGTGCCCTCGGGGTTCGAGGAAAAGAGCAGCTTTTGGGCGCGTTCCTCGGAGTAGGAGATGTTGGGCATGAGGTCGATCTCGCCCGCCTCGAGCATGTCCATAAGCTCGGTGAAGGTGCCGGAGACGTATTCGTACCGCCAGCCGGGCGTGTAGTACGACAGGGTCTGGAGGTACTCGTAGCCCCATCCCGAGAGACGCTCGCCGGGGGTGCCGTCTTGGAAGCCCTCGTTGCTGACGAGCCAACCAACGCGGACCGTCTTGACTTGCTGACTAGAGTCATCGGCAAAAGCCTGGACAGGCGCGATAGAACTCAGCACGGCAAGCGCGGTAAGCACAATGGCCAGGGCGCGATATATAACCGAACGAAGGACAGTGGCAGCTCTCACGTGCAATCCTAACGAATCGAGACATTACCGCATAAGGATACCAGCTCAGCCTGCCCAGTCGGCAGCTGCACTGCTAAACGCTCCCGCCCGGCAGTTGGGGACAGTCCCTTTCTGCCGGCAGTTGGTAGTCATTGGGGACGTTCTTAAACGACTAGTCATTGGGGACGTTCTTGTTTGACTAGTCAATTAAGAACGTCCCCAATGACTAGTTCCGTTTGCGGGGGAGGCGTGGGACAATACCGAGCGAATGCGATTGGTTGTTTGGGAAAAGGGGTCGCGATGAACAAGTTGAGGACGCTTGCCGACGTGTTGCGCCAGGCTGGCTTTGCGCGCATCACGGGCCTGTTTCTTATCTTTTACCTGCTGTGCTCGACGGCCGTCTGGTTGTCCGAGCCCGCGACCCTCACGTTTGGCGATGGGCTCTGGTTTAGCTTTGAGACGGTTTCGACCATCGGCTTTGGCGACATTCCGGCCGAAACACCGGTTGCCCGCGCTGTTACCGTCGTCTTGAGCGTTATCAGCATTTTCTACATCGCCATGCTCACGGGCGTGGCGGTGAACTACTGCAATACGCTCATCAAGATGCGTCAAAAGGACACCATGGCGCGCTTTATGGACGATCTTGAGCATTTGGAAGAGCTCGATCGCGACCAGCTTGCCGATCTTTCGCGTCGCGTGCGCGAGTATCGTCGACGCCAGCGCTAAGACGAACGTCGTGCGCCACAACAGGGAGACAAATATGAACATCACCGTGTACCTGGGTGCCAGTGCTGGCAATGACCCGGCGTTTCTGCCCGCGGTGCAGGAGCTGGGCAACTGGATTGGCGCCAACGGACACGCGCTCGTGTACGGCGGGTCCAAGTCGGGCCTGATGGGTGCGCTCGCCGATAGCGTGCTCGATGCCGGCGGACATGTGACGGGTGTGGAGCCGAGCTTTTTTATCGAGGCCGAGTTTCAGCACGACGGAATCGACGACCTTATCGTGACGAGTGATATGGCAGAGCGTAAGGCAAAGATGATTGAGCTCGGCGATGCGTTCATTGCCTTTCCGGGCGGCACGGGCACGCTCGAGGAGATTGCCGAGGTTATTTCTGCGGTATCGTTGGGGCACTTGAGCGCGCCGTGCATCTTGTACAACCTCGGGGGCTACTACAACGATCTTAAGGCGCTGCTCGAGCACATGATCGATAAGGGCCTATCGAGCCTTCAGCGTCAACGGGGCATCTTCTTTGCCGATACTTTGCTCGAGATCGCCTCGATCGTCACGGAACAAAGCGTGGAATAAAATCGCAGGCCGACCACAGGCGCCTTGCTCAACGGTGCCTCATGCGGCGCAGACGGTGGGTCAATTGCCGTCTCGTCCGTCGTAAAATAAAGCGCATCTATGACCGCATGACTCCGGGAGGTCCCGATGGATAACCTTGCCAAACCCACAAATCGCGCGCTGTTTTTGGTCAGCGTTGCCGTGACCGGTGCGTTCGCAGGTGCCGCGGTCTGGCTGTTCTTTTTTGCGATGGAGCACGGCATCGACTATCTATGGACCGAGATTCCGAGCACGCTGGGCGTCGCTTCGCCCGAGCTTGCCAGCGGCCCGTTTGGCTTTCTGCCGTACCCGTTTTTTGTCTGCCTGCTGGGCGGCCTGTTAATCGGTCTGTACGAAAAGATGACAGGCACCAAGACCGATGACCTCAACCAGGTGATGGCTAAGGTTAAGCAAGACGGGCGCTACCCGTACGACAACCTGGGCAAGCTTTCGCTCGCGGCATTGCTGCCGCTGCTGTTTGGCGGAAGTATTGGACCGGAGGCCGGCCTGACCGGCGTTATCGCTGGTCTGTGCAGCTGGGTCGGCGACCGCATGCGTCGCTTTGGCGCCGAGTTTAGGGAGCTTACGCTGCTAGGCACCCAGGCTGCCCTGACGGCGCTCTTTACCGCGCCCGTCTTTGGCTTTGTGGCGCCGCTTGCCGGTAGCGCTGACGGCCAGGGCGAAGACGCCGATGATGAGTCCGCGTCCGGCGAGATCACCATCAAGCTGCCCAAGGTGCAAAAGACGGTGGTCTACGGCATTGCGATTGCCGGCGGTCTGGGCACCTACCTGCTGCTTGGCCAGCTTGTGGGCGGCGGCATGGGCATGCCCAGGTTCGAGTCCGCCGAGGTGGGCAACCTAGAGCTTGCCTGGCTCATTCCTCTGTCGCTGATCGGAACAATCTGCGGCTGGTTGTACTTTGTCTCTGAGCACGCGAGCGAAGCGCTTGCCCATGCAATAGGGGCGCGTCCTGTCGTCAAGGCCATGCTGGCCGGTCTGGTACTCGCCGCCTGCGGTACTGTTCTGCCCTTCACCATGTTTGCCGGCGAAACGCAAGCCGACGTGCTCATGGAAACCTATCTGACCATTCCCGCCGGCGTGCTTATTTTGACCGGTCTGGTCAAGGCCATGCTGACCCCCGCTCTTATCAATTTGGGTTGGCGCGGCGGCCACTTCTTCCCGGTTATCTTCTCGGGCGTAAGCCTGGGCTACGGCCTGGCCATCCTCACCGGCGCAGATCCGGTCTTTTGCGTCGCCGTCTGCACGGCCTCGACGATGGGTGCCGTCATGCGCCAGCCCGTTATGGTCGTGGGCCTGCTGCTCATGTGCTTCCCACTCAAGGGTATCGTCTGCATGATCATCGCGGCCGTCATCGCCGCCGGCATTCCGCTGCCCAAGCCGCTGCGCAAGTAGCGCGGTTTTTCACGAGTCAATTCCAGGGGTACGAGATGATCCTGTACTTTAGTGCGACAGGGAACAGCGAGCATGTGGCGCGTCGCATTGCAGCGGCGACAAGCGACAAAGTTATGTCGATTGAGCGCTTTGATGCCGAGATCCTTCACCTTGCTGTGATGGAAGGCCCCTGTCGGCTGGGGTTTGTCGCCCCGGTATACGCCTGGGGCTTGCCGACGCCAATGATCGAGTTTTTGAAGACTGTCGACCTATCGGTTGCTGCCGGTACAAAGGGCGGCGAGCGCCCCTATACGTTCTATGTCTCGACATATGGTTCGACGACCGGGCAATCGGCCAAGTTCGCCCGCGATCTGCTACACGAGCGTGGGCTCGAGTTAGATGCGGCGATGAGCGTCAAGATGCCCGATACCTGGACGCCCGTGTTTGATTTGTCCGACTCCAAAAAGGTCGAGAACATCAACAAGGCGGCCGAGGTGCAGATCGATGCGGCGATTAAGGCAGTTCGGGCGCGCCGCACGGGCAACATGATGCGCCATCGCGTGCCTCTGTTTGCATCGTGCGCGTATCACGCAATTGGGCTGCCGCGCATGCAGCAGACGAGCAAGTTTGCCGTCGATGCCGATTGCTGCATCGGCTGCAGCCTGTGTGCCAAGCGCTGCCCCATGGCGGCGATCGAGATGCGCGACGGCCTTCCCGTCTGGACAAAGCCGGAGTGCGCAGCCTGCCTTCGTTGCCTGCACTGTTGTCCCGAGTTTGCCATCTCGCGCGGTAAGCGCACGGCCTTCCACGGCCAGTACAGGCATCCCAAGCCAGGTGTGAGGATGTAGCGGCTGCTGGCCGCGCTATTTCCAAATTGCGAGCGCGGCGGTGCCCAGGACGATGAGGGCGAGACCGATGGCGCTGCGTCGTGAGAGTATTTCGTTGAATGCCAGGCGCGCAAATAGTACCGATACGACAATCGATAGTTTGTCGATCTGCACCACGACGCTCACCTGGCCTGCAGCGATGGCATAGTAATAGAGCAGCCACGATGCTCCGGTCGCGATGCCCGATGTTGCGAGAAATGTGAGTTCGCGCCGGTCAGCGTGCGCGACCTGCTCCAGTTTTCCCTTGGCTGCCACGATTGCCCATGCCATAACCAGTACCACACAGGTACGGATTGCCGTGGCCAGGTTGGACTCGACGCCTTCGATGCCAACCTTGGCAAGGATGGACGTGAGCGCCGCGAACGCGGCGGCACCGAGGGCTTAAGCGAGCCAGGTCCGGTCTTGCTGCTGCTCGGGTCCGGCGGACTGCTTCTTCTCGATCATTAAAAACGTGCCGAGGGTGATGACAGCGGTTCCCACGAGCTTAACCGCAAGGTTGCTCGTCTCGCCAAAAAGCACGATGGCGATCAGTGCAGCGAGTACGGTGCTCATCTTGTCGACTGGTACGACCTTATTGACGTCTCCGATGCCCAACGCCTTAAAGTAACAGATCCACGAAGCACCGGTGGCGAGTCCCGAGAGGACGAGAAAGAGCCAGGATCTGGATTCGATGCTGCCAATGGTTCCAATGGATCCAGAAATGCCCGCCATTGCCCAGGCGAAAACGAGCACCACGCAGGTGCGAATGGCCGTCGCGACATCGGAGTCGGTCTGCTTGATGCCGCATTTGGCCAGGATAGATGTGATGCCGGCAAAGAAAGCCGACACAAATGCTGCTGCGACCCACGACACGGGTGAAATGCCTCCCCAAAGAACGACCGCGCCAGATTACGGCGCTCGTCCGATGATACCGTCCCGCCATGAAGCTTTGATATCGCTGTGGTGAGACAGGGGCCATAGTTCGAGAGGGCATTTGGTTAAGGCTCGAATCGAAGATATGCTGTCGGCTTCTCTTTGGTTGCCGAGATCTAAACGGCATGTCGTGAAGGGTGGTAGCGACGTTGTTGCTGCTTCTTCTTATCTAGTAAATGAGGTGGGGTGCCGCCCAAGCCCTTTAGCTGTCGATTACAGGTCGCGTGCTCGATAGACCTTGATGCTGATGGTGCAGCTGATTGCACATAGCACGAGGGCCAGTACGGCAATTCCTGCGCACAGACAGCCAAGGACGGCGGGATCGGGATTCGCTCCGGCAATCGACATGAGCCAGTTGCTGATGGGGTTGGAGGAACTCAACGTTGCCATGGTAAGGCACCCGAGCATGGCAAACAGGCCGACGGATAGGCGCAGCGCCTCCATGTGTCCAAATCGAAAGAACAGCGGCTGCGCCAAAAACACCATCATGAGGGAAATGAGCACCGAGGCTGCCGAGGCGATTGCGATTTCAAAGACCGTCTGTCCCGTCGAAGGAATGCCCGCGCTGTTGAAGAGCGGGATGGCGACGATACGCAAAAGCGTAGCTGCACATGCCATGACGGCGGAGAAGACAATAACGCTCAGGTAGCGTGCACAAATAATGTCTTTGCGCGAGAAGGGCAGCGTTGCCCGATAGCGCTCCCAGCCATTTTGATTGTCGAAGCCGGCCAGCGAGCTCATGACCATGATGGGCGACATGGCACTGACCGCGCAGGCGCCAGCGCTCATGCCGGAATCGCCATCCGACGCGTTGGCAAGAGTCAGCACGACGAAGATAAACAGGCCGACGCCCGCGATGCTCGGGATGAGCGTGCGAACGATGGCGAGTTCGGACATAAAGGCGCGTTTCATTTCGAAGCCCCTTTCAGCATGAGGCGCAGATAGTCATCAATGGTTGCCCGATCGCAGGGAATCTCGGGGAAGGCCTCGAGTGTTTCGCGACGGTTGGGTACGAGTACGTCCACGCTGTAGGCATGGCGGGCGGCGCGGGCACCTTCGACGCAAGCCATAAGCTCGGCGGCCTGTGCTTGGGTGCAGTGGGCGATGCCGGCTCGGTCGGTAATGTCCTCGCGCGGCAGGTCAAACACAATCGAGCCGTTATCGATGCAGATGACGCGGTCGGCAGCGCGATCGAGGTCGGACGTAATGTGGCTCGAGAGCAGCACGCTGTGCAGGCCGTCGGAAACAAAGGCGAGCAGCTCATCAAGCAGCTCCTCGCGTGCCATGGGATCGAAGCCCGCGGTGGCTTCGTCCAAAACGAGCAGCTTGGCCTTGTGGCTGAGTGCGCAGGCAAGCTGCAGTTTCATGCCCATGCCGCGGGAGAGGTCCTTGACCTTTGTCTTGGGATCGAGGCCAAATCGGTTGATGAATCGGGCGAACGTTTCGCGGTCCCACGTGGGGTACGCTGGGCCTACGAGCGACTCGATCTGGCCCACCTTGAGCGTGGAGGGGAAGGGGCACGTGTCCAGGACAAGACCGATGTGGGAACGCAGGCAGCGCTGCGCCTCACCGGGTGCGTCGGCGCCACAGTGCTGCTCAAACAGGTGTACCTCGCCGGCATCGAGTTTGATAAGCCCAAGCGCGGCTCGAATCGTCGTTGTTTTGCCGGCACCGTTGGCACCCACAAAGCCGACGATCTGGCCAGGCTCCACGGCAAGCGTGACGTCGCGCAGCGAAAAACGGTCACTCACATGGCGTGAGATGCCTTTGAGTTCTAAAAGGTTTTGCATGGTATAGCCTTTCTTGCAGATGGCTACTGCATGGTTTCGGGGGCTACCAGGTCGAGCATCTCGTGCAGCTTGTCGCGCGTGACGCCCAGGGCCTCGGCTTGGCTTGCCGCTTTCGCGAGCAGCTCTTCGATATGGCAGAGCTGGTTTTCACGCAAGAGCTCTTGGTTGCCTTCGGCGACAAAACAGCCCTTGCCCTGCACGGTGCAGATAAAGCCGAGCTGCTCCAGGTCGGCGTAGGCGCGCTTGGTGGTGATGACGCTCACGCCAAGATCGCTCGCGAGTGCACGGATGCTGGGGAGTTTGGCTCCCGCAGCGAGTGCGCCCGAGAGTATCTGTGCTTTAACCTGCGAAGATATCTGCTCGTAGATGGGCTTGTCGCTCGAATTGGATAGGATGATGTCCACAGCGGCTCCTTAGCTGATGGGCTACACATGTATATAACCGGTAAGCACAGTATATATACACTATATACAGTTATGCAAGAGACAAATACGGAATAGCCCACCGGCGCCGCGCTTGCTCCAAAACAATCTCAATTTGTAACACCTGGGTCCGTTTTGGGTCGCCTTCTGTTACAGATTGAGATGTTATTTGCC
This sequence comes from Collinsella aerofaciens ATCC 25986, assembly GCF_964239575.1. Classification (GTDB taxonomy): domain Bacteria; phylum Actinomycetota; class Coriobacteriia; order Coriobacteriales; family Coriobacteriaceae; genus Collinsella; species Collinsella aerofaciens_BQ. Next base: position 119,151 of record NZ_CAXSQQ010000001.1, on the reverse strand, counting down.
CGCCTGCCTATTTGTCTCAATCTGTAACAGTAAGAGTCGATTTGCGCGGCTAGATGTTACAGAACGAGACATTGGCCACCCGTCTATCCTTATATCTCAATCTGTAACATCTGGAACCGGTTTGGACGGCTACCTGTTACAGATTGAGATTTTGCTGGCGGACCCCATTTGGTTGTCTCAATCTGTAACAACTGGAGAAGTTTTTGGCTGCTAGATGTTACAGATCGAGACAAACTGCTGCGGAGTGCCGCCATCGACTGCTACCCTAGGCCCCAACTGATGAATTTGTCCTGATAGGTGCCCTATGGCGGAATTTCGCGGCTACAATAGTACGGTTACATCGACGTAATGCACTCAATGCAAGAAAGGATCCGCATGGCAAGCCTGTCGGATGAAATCTCGTCGCGCCGCACATTCGCGATCATCAGCCACCCGGATGCTGGTAAGACCACGCTTACCGAGAAGCTGCTGCTCTATACCGGCAGTATCCAAACTGCCGGCTCGGTCAAGGGCAAGAGCTCGGCCAAGCATGCCGTCTCGGACTGGATGGACATCGAGAAGGAGCGTGGTATCTCCGTTACCTCCTCGGTGCTGCAGTTCACCTATAACGGCGCCTGCGTCAACATCCTCGATACACCCGGTCACCAGGACTTCTCGGAGGATACCTACCGTACCCTTATGGCCGCCGACGCCGCGGTCATGGTCATCGACGGCGCCAAGGGCGTCGAGGCCCAGACCAAAAAGCTCTTTAAGGTCTGCACGCTGCGCCACATTCCCATCTTTACCTTTGTGAACAAGCTCGACCACGAGGCTCGCGACCCGTTTGAGCTCATGGAAGAGATCGAGAATGTCCTGGGCATCAATACGTATCCCATGAACTGGCCGATCGGCAGCGGCCGCAACTTCCGCGGCGTGTTCGATCGTCAGACTCGTCGCGTCATTGCCTTTGAGGGCGACGGCCACGCCAACGCCACCAAGAAGGTCGCCGAGGTCGAGGCCGAGCTGGGCGATCCTTCCATGGATGAGCTCATCGGCGAGGAGAACCATAAGAACCTGATGGACGACATCGAGCTGCTCGATGGTGCCGGCGACGAGCTCGACTTGGATGCCGTGGCCTGCGGCAAGCTGAGCCCGGCGTTCTTTGGCTCGGCGCTCACCAACTTTGGCGTGGAGCCCTTCCTCAAGGAGTTCCTGCGTCTGGCCCCGACGCCGCGCGCCTATACCGATACGCTCACCAGCGAACCGGTCGATCCCTGCCGCGACGACTTTAGCGGCTTTGTGTTTAAGATCCAGGCCAACATGGACAAGAACCACCGCGACCGCATCGCCTTTGTGCGCATTTGCTCGGGCAAGTTCGAGCGCGGCATGGATGCCTTCCACGTGCAGGGCAACCGCAAGCTTAAGCTTGCCACGGGTACCTCGATGATGGCCGATGACCGCGCCATCGTGGACGAGGCGTACGCGGGCGATATCGTGGGCCTGTTTGATCCGGGTATCTTTAGCATCGGTGATACCGTGTGCTCCGGCAAGCGCCACGTGCAGTACCCGCAGATCCCGACGTTTGCCCCCGAGATGTTCGCTCGCATTACGCAGGTCGATACGCTCAAGCGCAAACAGTTCGTCAAGGGTATGGAGGAGCTTGCCCAGGAGGGTGCCATCCAGATCTTCCGCGAGCTGGGCGCTGGCATGGAGAGCGTCATCGTGGGCGTGGTCGGCGTGCTGCAGTTTGAGGTGCTCGAGCGCCGCCTCAAGGCCGAGTACCGTGTTGAGGTTCGTCGCCAGCCGCTGCCCTATACGGACATTCGCTGGATCCAGAACGACCCCGATACCATCGATATCCCGGGCCTTTCGCTCACGCGCGACACGCTGCGCGTCGAGGACATGCGCGGCGGTAAGCTGCTGCTGTTCACGAGTCCGTGGAACGTGGATTGGGCAACCGATCACAATCCCGATCTTATCCTGTCGGAGTTTGGCAACGTAGCCTTTTAACGCATCGGCGCGGTGGCCCTGTGGGGCTGCCGCGCCGCTTGCTTGCCTGATGCCGTGTGAGCGGCTATCATACCCACCGTCGTCTCAAGACCGGGGCGTCCGAGCAGTTCGGGTCCGATATCCTGCTCGTAAAACCTAAAACCAAAGGAGTACATAATGATCAAGAAGGTCATGGAGGACTACAAGGTTCTGTTGCGGAGCATTCCCGCGGCAACGGTTTCGCTGTTTTTCGTGAGCGTCATCATGATGAACCTGCTGGCCAACAAAGAGCTTATCAGCCTGCCGTATCTGGCACTCGATTGCGGCTTTGTGGTGAGCTGGGTTTCGTTTTTGTGCCAGGACATGATCTGCAAGCGCTTTGGCGCCAAGGCATCCATCAAAATCTCCATCCTCGCGCTGGCAGTCAACCTCGCCGTGAGCCTGTGCTTTTGGGCATGCTCGCTCACGCCCGGCATGTGGGGCGCTTACTACGACACGGGCATGATCGAGGTCAACACCGCCCTTAACGCCACCATCGGCGGCACTTGGTATGTGGTGCTGGGCTCTTCGCTGGCAATGCTCGTTTCTGCCGTGGTTAACTCCACGCTCAACCAGTCGCTTGGCCGTATGCTCAAAAAGAATAACTTTGCGAGCTTTGCCTTCCGCTCCTATGTGTCCACGGGTGTTGGCCAGTTTATCGACAACCTGGTCTTTGCCATTGTGGTGAGCCACACGTTCTTTGGTTGGACCTGGGTGCAGGTCCTTATGTGCTCGCTGACCGGCGCTGTTGCCGAGCTGCTGTGCGAGGTCTTCCTGAGCCCCGTGGGCTACAAGGTCGTGCGTGGCTGGGAGCGTGAGAATGTGGGCGCCGAGTACCTCGAGCGCCACGCAACCGCCTAAGGAGCGAGTATGCGGGTTTTGATCACGGGCGCTTCGGGCGGTATCGGAGCCGCGTGCGTGCAGCGCTTTTTGGACGAGGGTCACGAGGTCGTGGGCTTTGATCTGCTGCCGGCGGCGATCGAACACGAGCGCTACCGCCATCTGATCGTTGATGTACGCGAGCCGGACTCGTTTCCAGGCGATCTTGAACCCCAGGTAATCGTGAACGTTGCCGGTACGCAGGATTCGGCCGACGACATCGCCGCCAACCTGTGTGGCACCATCAACGTGACCGAGCGCTACGCCTTTGTGGGGGAGGGGTTTGCCGCCAAGCCGGCGCCGGCTATCAAATCCGTGGTCAATGTGGGGTCGGCGAGCGGGCATACGGGATCGGAGTTTCCCGCCTATGCCGCCAGCAAGGGCGGCGTTATCGCCTACACCAAGAACCTTGCAAACCGTCTGGCGCCGCAGGCCATCGCCAACAGTGTGGACCCGGGTGGCGTTATCACGCCACTCAACCGTTGCGTGATGGAAGACGAGCATCTGTGGAACAAGATTATGGAGCTCACGCCGCTTAAACGCTGGGCCACTGCCCAAGAGATCGCCGAGTGGATCTACTTTGTGGGCGTGACCAACCGGTTTATGACCGGGCAGAGTCTGCTCATTGATGGTGGCGAGGCCGGCCGCACACAATTTATTTGGCCCGAATAGGAAACGCGCCCGATGGATGAACTGCACCCCAAAACTTGGACGGCTTAAATAAGAACTACGCCGCAAGGGACTGTCTCCGGAACTCCTCCGGGGTCAGTCCCTTCAGTTTAACCTGGCGCCTCCTCGTGTTCCAATGGACCACGAAGTCGTCGAGGTCCGCCTTGAAGGACTCGAAGTCCGGCCACGTCCTTCCGCGGAAGAACTCGTCCTTGATGTGGCCGAACACCTGCTCCGTCGCGCCGTTGTCGATGCAGTTGCCCTTCCGGGACATGCTCTGCACCACGCCGGCCTCCTCCAACCGCCTGCACCAACCGGCCTGCTGGTACTGCCAGCCCATGTCCGAGTGCAGGATCGGCCTGGAGCCCTTGGGCTTCTTGGACACGAGCTGGTCGAGCAGCTCGTGCTGCTGAGCCATGTTGGGGTGCAGCGACGTGGACCAGGCGACGATCTCCTTGCTGCCGAAGTCGTGGACCGGCGCGAAGTAGGCCTTGCCCCAGGGCTGCTTGAACTCGGTGACGTCGGTGCCCATCTTCTCCCACGGCCCGTCGGCGGCGAAGTCGCGCCCGATGACGTTCTCGAAGGTCTTTCCGACCTTGCCCCTGTACGAGTTGTACCTGTGGTAGTCGGTCTCGCGGCGGATCCCGCAGCCGATGCCCATCTCGCGCATCATCTTCAGCACGGTCTTGTAGGCTATGCGCACGCCCTGCTCGGCGCGCAGGCACATGGCGATCTGCCTGTGGCCGCACCCGTTGGCGGTGCGCGAGAATATCTCGGCGGCGGCCTCCCAGAGCTCGGGCCTGGTGGGAGCCTTCGGGTGCGACAGCGCGTAGTAGTAGCTGGACCGGGCCATGCCGGCGCACTCCAGCAGGCGCCCCAGCCCGTGCCCCTCTTCGCGCAGGACCCTCACGGCCTCGACCTTCGCCCTGGTCAGAGCCCGTCCCTCTCGACCAGGGCACGCAATTGTTTTAGGTAGGCCACCTCGGTCTCGAGCCTTCGGCAGCGCTCCTCGAGCTCCTCCTCGCGGGTCCGCGGCCTCGCCTTGGAACCGCTCGGCCGGCCCTTGGGCCTCGGGCGCAGGGCCTCCGCGCCGCCCTCGCGGTATAGCGCGCACCACTTCTTGAGCGGCGACATCGACATTATGCCGAACGCAGCCATCGCCTCGGCCTTCGTCATGCCGCCGTCGACCACGGCGGAGGCTGCGGCGACCTTCTGCTCGTATGTGTACCTGGCCTGCTTGCCGTCCATGGATAGCAGCACCTCGCTTCCGAACGACCGGTATACGCAGAGCCATTGTCTCACGGTTCCGCGCGGGACCGACAGCGCCTTCGCCGCAGACTTGTAGCCGTGGCCTCGCTCGAAGAGCCCGATCGCCGCCCTCCTGGCCTCGATGTCGTGCTTCACCCTCAAGTCGACTCGCATAAAAAGCCTCCCATTTCTCATGTCCAAGAAATGGGAGGCAGTTCAGGAAAGCCGTCGAGCGCGTTTTTGATGTATCGATTTTTAGCCGAGGCAAGTCCAGTTGACGGGGGTCGAGCCGTGCTGTTCGAGTAGCCGATTGGCTGCCGAGAAGGGACGCGATCCCATAAAGGCGGGGAGTTCTGCCGTGGCACGGTTGGCCGAAAGCGGCGAGGGGTGCGTGGAGGCCAGGCAGAACTTGCCGGTTGTCTTGCCCGCACCAGTTGCGACGATCTTGCCTTCGACCATCTGCTGGGCAAAGCGACCCCATGTCAAAAAGACTACCGGCTGGGGCAGCTGGCAGCAGCGTTCGATAACGTAGTCGGTCAGGGTGCTCCAGCCCAGTTTGGCGTGCGAGTTGGCGGCATGCTCGCGCACGGTGAGCGTGGTGTTGAGGAGCAGGACGCCCTGCTGTGCCCATGGGGTTAGGTCTCCCGTGGCGGGAATGGGGCAACCCAGATCGGCTTTGAGTTCCTTATAGATGTTGCGCAGGCTCGGCGGCAACTTGGTTTGCGTCGCGGGGACCGAGAACGACAGTCCCATGGCCTGGTTGGGTCCGTGATAAGGGTCCTGACCCAAGATGACAACTTTGACCTGGTCGGCCGGGGTGTAGGCGAGGGCATTGAGGATGTCGTCTTGTGCCGGGTAGATAGTCTGCTCGGCACGCAAAAGGGCGATGTGCCCGAGCAGCTGGTTCGTAGTGTCACGTACCGGCTGCGGCGCATCGCCCAACCAAGTTGCTATGTTGCGGTCGCGGGTTGCGGTGTCCATGGGGCTCCTTTATGGCAGATGCTCTGTTGGCATCTATTGTAAAGGCGTCCGGAGGCCTTTATGCCGCGGCAACAAAAGGTGAGGCGCTTACGAGGCTCGCTCGGGCGTTACTGCCATGTGGGCGTGGTCGTGAGCGTGCGCATGAAGTCGCGGAAGCTGCACGGTTGCCACTATGACGCCGGTGAGGATGAGAGCGGCGCCAAAGAAGGCGATGGGGCTCAGGACCTCGCCGACCAAGAAGAACGAAAAGACGGCGGAGCAGACCGGCTCGAGCGAGAAGGCGAAGCCGGTGGTCTCAGCGGGCACGTGGGGCTGCACGAGCGTTTGGGTGATAAAGCCATAGGCAGAGCAGATGAGTGCGAGTGCGACGACGACTACGACCTCGCCCGGCGTGCCGGGAAGCGTGAAACCGCCAAAGACGCATGCGGCAATGCCTGAGAATAAGCCGCCGAAGCCCAGCTGCCAAACGCCCAGAGCCAGCGGATCGACTTCTTCGACAAAGCGCTTCGCCACAATGATATGGCCGGCATAGACAAAGGCGGAGAGCAGCATGATGAGCGCGCCCGGGTTCAGGCTGGTGAAATCGGCGCCCGAGAGCAGCAACATACCGCAGGTGACGATGGCGGTGCCGACGAGCACCTTGCGCTCGGGGGCGCGACGCAGCAGGGCTGCGTTGGCAAACGGCACGATTACGACTGTCAGGCTCTGCAAAAAGCCGGCGGTGGAGGCGGAGGTGAGGCTGGAGCCCAGGCACATGCACGTGAGCTCGGTTGCCATGATGGCACCGATGATGGCGGCGCGAACCATAAGGTCGCGGTTGATGCGAAACGCGTGCTTGTGGAAGAGCAGCAGACAGGCCGTAAAGGCGATGATGCAGCGCAGCGCAACGATGCTCGTGGCGTTCATGCTGTCCATGCCGATCTTCATGAGGGGGTACGAAAAGCCCCATGCGACGGGAACAGAAAATGAGAGCGCGATTGCTTTTTTGCGATCCATGGGACTCCTTTTGTTACAGAACGGTTTCGCAAAAAGGATTCTGCTCCCAGATGTGGATGTAGTAAAGCGAATGTATCTTCAGTATGATTAAGAAATACTAAAGTTGGTGCGAAAAGCGCTGGCAAAACGTTTTACGGCTGCATTGATGTGGAGGCATGATGGCATCGCGGTATCAGATTGTTTGTATGGTGGTCGATCGCGGCAGTCTTAAGGGCGCGGCGGACGAGCTGGGCTATACGCAAAGCGCGGTGAGCCAGGCCGTCAAGGCGCTCGAGCGCGAGCTGGGCACCACGCTTATCGAGCGCGGTAAGCAGGGTGTGTCGCTTACGCGCGATGGCAAACAGTACCTGCCGTATTTGCGACAGATTGTGACTGCCGAGGCTGAGCTCGAGGGCAAGCGCCAGGAACTGCTGGGGCTTTCGTCGACTGATATTCGCATTGCGACGTTTACCAACGTGAGCCGTACTGTGTTGCCGCGCGTGATCCGCGACTTTGGTGCGCTGCACCCGGGCGTACGCTTTACCCTCAAGCAGGGCGATTACACGCGCAACGCTCAATGGGTGCACGATGGCGTGGTTGATTTTTGTTTTACGGCGCGCGGATTTACCGCGGGGCTCGAGAAGCGCGTGGTCTATCACGATGAGTTGGTGGCGCTGTTGCCGGCCGCGCATCCGCTGACGGCAAAGGAAAAGGTGACGCTCGCCGACCTGGCGTCCGAGCCGTTTGTGCTGCTGGATGAGGGCGAACAGAGCCTGGTGCTCGATGCATTCGCGGCGCATGGACTGTCGCCGCACGTGACGAGTGAGGTGACCGACGACTACACCATCATGGCGATGGTGGAGGAGGGCCTAGGCGTGAGCATGCTCTACCGTCGTACTGTGGAGGGCATGCGAGCCGATATTCGCGTACGTCCCATCGTGCATGCCCCCTCGCGCGACGTGGTGGCCGCCTGGCGCAGCTGGGACACCATGCCTATCGCCACGAGGCGCTTTATCGACTATATGAGCTCGCATATTGTCAATTAATGACTGGCGTGGCGTTGAGCGCGGTGTTTAGCGGGCTGTCGCTTTGGCTTGGGTGGCGCGATAGGTGCGTGCCGGGTGGCAAAGTAGTACCGCCACGACCATAAAGAACGCCGTGGTGCCCAGGCTGATGGGGTAGACCATCATGATGTTCGCAAAGGTGCGGAAGTGCGGGAACACGCAGAACACCCAATAGAAGCGGATGCCGCAGACACAGATCATGGTGATGAGGGCGGGCGTGAGCGAGATACCAAAGCCGCGCAGGTAGCCGGACATGTTTTCGTAGAACATGCTAAAAGCGTACGCCGGGAAGATCGAACACACGCGAATATAGCCGATCGAGACGATGTTGGGGTCGCTGTTGAACAGCGATAGGATCTCGCGCCCCAGACCGACAATAACGATAATCGTGGTGAGCGCGACGATACCGCCTTCGACCAGGCAGACCTTGAGCGTTTTGGTGCAGCGGTCGATCTGGCGGGCACCGTGGTTTTGTCCCACAAAGGTGGTGCAAGCCTGGCTAAAGCTGTTGAGCAGGTTGTAACACACATACTCCAAGCTCATAGCGGCGCTCGATGCCGCCATGACTTCGGTGCCCAGGCTATTGATGGCGGATTGGATGATGATGTTGGCGACGGCAAAGACAGCGCTTTGGATGCCGGCGGGCAGGCCAATCTTGACGATGCGCTTGAGGGCGACGGGGTCGATAGCCAGGTCGCGTGGGGTGACGCGGACGACGGAGTCGGTCTTGAGTAGGCGGATAAAGAGCGTAGCGGCGCTGACGGTGTAAGCGATGGCGGTGGCGATGGCGACGCCCGCGACGCCCCAGTGGAGTACAGGGACAAAGATGAGGTCCAGGCCAATGTTGAGGACGGTGGACACGGTAAGCGCCTGCAGCGGCATGCGAGTGATGCCGACGGAGCGGAAGATCGCGGCCTCAAAGTTGTAGAGCAAAATCGAGGGCATGCTCAGCAAAAAGACGCGTAGATAGAGTGAGGCGAGCGGCATGGTCTCGGCGGGAACGTTGAGCGCGGCGAGCATAGGCTCGGCAAAGATCTCGCCCAGCGCGATGACGACAAAGCCCACGAGTGCCATTAAAATCGAGGTATGGACGGCGCGTTTGACCATGTTCTGATCGTTGCGGCCGATGGCGTTGGCGATGACCACGTTGGAGCCAAGCGACATGCCAATAAACAGGTTGAGCATAAGGCTGGTAAGCGGAACATTGGAGCCGACCGCCGCCATGGCGAGGGTGCCCTGGTCGCCCGAGAAGTTACCGATGATGACCGTGGCGATGAGGTTCGATAGCTGCTCCAAGATGCTCGTGGCGGCCACGGGGAAGGCGAACAGGGGAATATTGCGCCACAGCGAGCCGGTGGTCATGTCAATGTGCTTAGATGCGGTATCAGCCATACGCTCTCAATCTCTAATATGCTATTTCGTGCTTATTTGCGCAGACGATGATACTCCTAATCGACTAGTCATTGGGGACGTTCTAAAACGATTAGTCATTCAAGAACGTCTCCAATGACTAGGTGGGGAAGGCGTGCGACAATGGTGGGCGTTGTGTTGTTCGCGCTAAGGAGTTGCCATGTTGTTGTGTCCCGTTTGCCATGAGCCGTTGGCGGACAATGAGCGCGGTGCTGCATGCGCGGGCGGACACCGGTTTGACCGTGCGCGCGAGGGCTATCTATACCTCCTATGCTCGTCCAAGAGCGGCGATTCCATGGGCGATCCCAAGTCGCAGGCACGCAGCCGTCGTGACTTTCTGAACCGTGGATACTACGAGCCGTTGCGCGATGCGATGGTCGAGCTGGTGCGCGAGCGGGCGGCAGAGCGCGCTGCGTCTACGAACGGCTCCATGACGTTGCTCGATATTTGCTGCGGCGAGGGCTACTACACGAGTGCCATGGGCGCGGTGCCGGGCGTGGATGCTTACGGTTTCGACCTGGGCAAAGAGATGGTGCGCCTTGCCGCCAAGCGCGGCGATGCGACCTACTTCGTGGCCAACATGAAGGATATCCCCGTGCCTGATGGCGCCTTCGATATGGTGACCGAGCTCTTCGCTCCCTTTAACGAGCGTGAGTTTGTCCGCGTGCTGGCGCCCGAGGGCTCGCTCTACACCGTCGTGCCAGGTGCCCGTCATCTGTTTGGGCTTAAGGAAGTGCTCTACGATACGCCGTACCTTAACGACGAGAAGCTGCCGCAGACCACTGAGCTCGAGTTGGTCGGAACGCAGCGGGTGTCTGCGAATATTACGCTTCAGACCCAGGACGACATCGAGGCGGTGTTCCAGATGACGCCGTACTACTACCGCACGCGCCCTGCCGACAAAGAGCGCCTGGCAAACCTGGACACCCTTCAAACCGACATCGACTTCATCATCGCCGAGTACTGCCACGGCTAACAACCTGCCAAAAAGGGACAGGTTTATTTTGGTAGGTTTTATCTGGGCAAACGTAAAGGGCCGACCGCGTTGCTACGCGATCGGCCCTTTTTATTGGCGTATATACCAGAGTCGCTGAGCGATTGACACGGATGCGGCTTAGCTCAAACGGTCCATGCCCTCTTTCTTGACGCGGTTGGCGAGTACAAAGTAGATAATGCTGACAATCAAGCCGGTAAAATCGGGGATGCTTGAGCCGGTCCCACCCAAGAGGGGCAGGGAGAGGAGCAGACTGATGACCGAACATGCTAGGCAGACGATGGACCAGATCCAGACAACGCCAGCCTTGGCGGGATTATTTGCCGCGCGGATACCAAAGACAGCGGTCACAATTTCGACGACGCCCAATACGATGACGACGACGCAAGAGACGATCATGGCACCCGTGATATCGCCTGCCGCGCTGCCCGCAAAGAGCGCTGTAGCACCCATGCCTGCACTTAGAATGCCGACGACAAAGAAGAAGAACGATAGGATTTTGAGTAATTTGCAGGCGTTGCTCATGGCTGGTCCTTTCGATACGGGTACGGCCGGTCTGGCGCACCCCATGTGCTGCACATATGGTGAAGCACATTGTAGTTCAACGCGGCGATGCATGCGCCTGAAAGCGCTTTGAGCCCGCGCAGCCCAACCCCAACCTTTCAAAAAGGAAAGCTGGACGTAAGCCAAATCGATGGCAGCTCATGTGCGGCGCTGCGATGATGAGGCCGTAACAAGGGGCTGGTCTCAAGGAGGAGCCATGATGTACGGAGTCAAGCAAGTGCGTGAGCCGCGGTCGTTGGGAAGGCGCATGGGTGATTCTGTGATCGCTGCCGTGTGCACGGGATTGATGGCGGTGCTTTGCATTGGGATGCTGTGGACCATGTCGCATGTGGGACAATAGCGGACGGTTGGGTGCCGACATAAACGGCGCTCACGTATTCGTTTTGCTTGTTAAGGAGTACCCATGGGCGTCGTCGATCCCTTTTCTGTTGCTCGGGCCGCGGGGCTTGAGCTGACCGGGAAGTCCGAGGGACTCACGCTCACCGACGGCACGATGGAGCTGCGTGCCGATTTTGGCCGCATGCTTCCGCGGCTCAAGCAGGGCCGTCTGCAGCAAGAGCTGTTGGTAAAGGCTGCGCGCGCAAAAGGCATCGAGCGCCCATGGGCGATTGATGCCACGGCAGGTTTTGGCGAGGATTCGCTGCTGCTGGCGGCCGCGGGCTTTACCGTCGATCTGTATGAACAGGATTGCGTGATCGCGGCGCTCCTCAAGGATGCCTTGGATCGCGCGGCAGATGATCCGGCGCTTGCGACAGCCGTGGCGCGCATGCGCTTACATGCGGGCGAGGACAGCATTGCCGGCCTTCGCCATACAGCTGAGCTGATCGGGCAGGGCGAGCTCACCGCTCCCGACGTGGTGTATCTGGACCCCATGTTTCCCGGGCGCACCAAGAGCGCGGCGGTGAAAAAGAAGTTCCAACTCTTGCATCATTTGGAACAGCCGTGCGCCGATGAGGAGACGCTGGTCGAAGCTGCGCTTGCGGTGCACCCGCGCAAGGTCGTTATCAAACGACCGGTGAAGGGGCCACTGCTTGCCGGCGTTAAGCCGAGCTATCAACTTGCGGGCAAGGCCGTCCGCTACGATGTTTTGGTGCCGCCGCGCCCGTAGCTTGCGTGCGATGGCTGGCGCTCCGTCAGTGCCGTGCCGATGCGGGTCTATTTCCAAGGATGCGACGTCAGATGCCAGCCGCCGCAGTATTCGCATTTGTAGCAGGCCAGCCCGCGCCGCCCGCGGTTTTCGCAGTCGGCCATAACGGCCTCGGCCTCGGCGCGCGTGTCGTAACGGTTTTTTCGCTCGCACGACTTGTAGCGCCAGGCTTCATCGCGTTCGGCGTCCAGGGCGTCGCGGCGCTCGTCCTCGCGCGCAAACAGGTCGCTCATATCGCCGCCGGTGGCAGCGCCCAAAAACTCGCTTTTGGCCTTTGACCAGGCGGCTCGCTTTTTGCTTCCCATCTGCATCGCGCCCCTCTCCAAACGTTGGTATGATTGCTCAATCAAAGTGATACCAATAAACGTGAGGTCGCCGCGTGATGATCAGAAAAACCCTCGATACCGACATTCCCGCCGTCATGGCTATCTATGACGTGGCCCGTGCCTTTATGCGCGCGCATGGCAACGCCACGCAGTGGCCCGAGGGCACGCCTTCTGCCGAGCAACTGGCTGCCGATATCGCCGCTGGTGGCGGCTATGTGTGCGAAGTCGACGGCCGCGTGGTGGCGACGTTTGCCTTTTTACCGGGCCCGGACGAGTGCTATGACGTAATTGAGGACGGTCAATGGCGTAGCGACACTCCGTACGCCGTGCTGCACCGTGTGGCATCCGACGGCACCGTGCACGGTATCGCGGCTGCGATGTTTGCCTTTGCCAAGGAGCGTGCCGACCACCTGCGTATCGACACGCATCAGGATAATCTGCCTATGCAGGGTGCGAGTATTAAGGCGGGGTTCGAGCGTGCCGGCGTCGTGTATGTGTCGGACGGCACGCCGCGTGTTGCGTTCGACTGGCTGCGCGAGGCATAAGAGCGAGGGCTCATATCAATAATTCGTGCGAACGAAAATGGCCCCGGGTGGGGCTATTTTCGTTCGCTACGCTGTTTTGCAAGCCGGCTTTCGCAAGGCGCGAACCTACGAAAATCGCCGCGCGGCAACGCAGGGCGATGAGCTCGGTCGGGGGATAGGGCCCGCTTCGCCCGCCGGCCCGTACATTGTATCATCCAGTGTGAAGCGTGAACGCCCGTTGCCGCGTGCGATGGGCTCGTAATAAGAGGAGAGCCATGTCGAAGCAAGCGGTCGTTGGAATCTTGGCGCATGTCGATGCAGGCAAGACCACGCTAGCCGAGGCCATGCTGTTCAACGCGGGCCGCATTCGCAAGCGCGGCCGCGTGGACGATGGCGATTCACATCTGGACACGAACGCGATCGAGCGCGAGCGTGGCATCACGATCTTCTCGTCGCAGGCCGTGCTCGAGCATGGCGATACCCGCGTCATGCTCGTGGATGCGCCGGGGCATGTCGATTTTTCTGCCGAGGCGGAGCGCACGCTGCGCGCACTCGACTACGCGATTTTGGTTGTGGGCGCCAACGACGGCGTGCAAGGGCATACCGAAACCCTGTGGCGTCTGCTTGCGCGCTATGACATTCCGACGTTCATCTATATCAACAAAATCGATTTGGAGAATCCCGGCCGCGATGTTTTGCTGGCACAACTTGGGCAGCGTCTTTCTGAGGGGTGCCTGGATGCCAACGAACTGCTGGTGGGTGGGGCCGTTCAGGAGGACGCTGCTGCGTTGGACGAGGCGGCGCTCGAGGAGTTTCTAGAGGTGGGTGAGCTTTCCGTCGCGACGCTGTCACGCATGGTTGCCGAGCGCAAGCTCTTTCCCTGTTTTGCCGGCTCGGCGCTCAAGGACCAAGGCGTGGACGAGCTGCTGGATGGCATATGTGCGCTGATGCGCGAACAGGCATGGCGCCCGGAGTTTGCCGCGCGCGTCTACCGCGTGAGCCGCGGAGATCGCGGCGAGCGCTTGGCATGGGTTAAAGTGACCGGCGGCACGCTGCATGCCAAGCAGATGATTGACGGACGTTCCGGTGCCGAGGCGTGGGAACAGAAGGCCGATCAGGTGCGCATCTATAACGGCGAAAAGTATGAGCTTGCCCAAGAAGTTGCTGCTGGCGGTATTTGTGCCGTGACGGGTCTTGCGCACGTTCGCCCAGGGGACGCCCTGGGCGCGGAGCCCGCGTGCGATGCGCCCATCATCGCTCCGGTCCTCACCTATACGGTGCTTCCGGACGAACATGACGTCCATACGGTGTTCAAAGCGCTGACTGAGCTGGCGGACGAAGATCCCATGCTCGGCGTAAGCTGGAATACGCATCTTGAGCAGATTCATTTGCAGTTGATGGGCGCCGTGCAACTCGAGGTCATGCAGCGGGTGTTGGCAGATCGCTTTGGCCTTTCGGTTGCGTTTGAGTCTGGCGGCATTCTCTATAAGGAGACTATTTCGCAGCCGGTCGAGGGCGTGGGCCACTTTGAGCCGCTGCGCCACTATGCCGAGGTGCATTTGCGCCTGGAGCCGTTGCCGGCGGGCTCGGGCGTGCAGTTTGGCACCGTAACCTCGACTGACGAGCTCGATCTTAACTGGCAGCGTTTGGCACTCACCAACGCCATGGAGCGCGATCACCTGGGTGTGCTGACCGGCTCGCCCATCACCGATGTGCGCATTACGCTCACGGGCGGCCGCGCGCATGCCAAACACACCGAGGGCGGCGATTTTCGCCAGGCCACGTACCGCGCGGTTCGCCAGGGGCTCATGCGGGCACGTGAGGCTGGCGCGGCGGTACTGTTGGAGCCGTGGTACCGCTTTGAGCTCGAGGTGCCGGGGGAGTGCATGGGCCGGGCGCTCTCGGATGCCACGCGCATGGGTGCCGAGTACGAGCCGCCGACGATGGCGGGAGATCGGGCGAAGCTTGTGGGTCGCGTGCCGGCATCTGAGGTGCAGGATTACGCGCTGGAGGTGGCTGCCTACACGAGCGGTCGCGGGCATCTGTACCTAGAGTTCGCCGGCTATGCGGCTTGCCATGATGCCGAGCGCGTAATCGAGGCTGCCGCCTATGAGCCAGAGGCCGATCTGCCCAACACGCCCGATTCGGTCTTTTGCTCTCACGGCGCTGGCTACACCGTCAAGTGGTACGACGTACCCGCCGCGGCGCACGTAAAGGTCGATCCCACCACCTTCCGCCCCTGGCGAGCAGCAGACGCCGAGTTTTTTGGCCACATGTGACAGAGGGACAGCCCCTTTGTCAGATTCAGTTGGTATAACTCGGTACAAGTTGGTATAACTATTACCAGGGTTTGCCAATCCGAGGAGGCCGACATGAATCCAAATCCCTTTAAGCCCACGGCTGGCAAGCGGCCTCCGATACTCATCGGTCGCGAGTCGGTCATCGAAGATTTCGAGGAAGGGCTCGATAATGGCGCTGGAGCGCCGGGCAGGCTCATGCTCATTACGGGAAACCGCGGCTGCGGCAAGACGGTTCTCCTGCAGGAGCTGCAACGTCTGGCCAGCGAGCACGGATGGGCGGTTGTCTCCGATTCCGCCTCGCTTGGCCTATGCGGCCGTCTGGCCGACGCGCTTCGCTCGAATAAACCCGTTGTGACGTCAATGGAGTTTGGGCCGTCGTTTGGCCGGATGTCGGTCGAGGCGGCGCGGGCAAAGGGCGAGACGTTGCGAGGGCTGGTCAACGAGCGCCTTGAGAAGCTCGGTCCAGGCAAGGGCATACTGTTTGCGATTGACGAGGCACAATCGGCGTCTATCGAGGAGCTGGCGGCTCTTGCCGTTCTCTATCAGCAGGTGCTCGGAGACCAGGATGCCACGGGCTTGTCCGATAGCGACCAGCGCGGCCTTGCGCTTGTTTTTGCCGGCTTACCCAGTATGGTTGACGATCTGCTCGAAGAGCCGAGCGTGACGTTTTTGCGGCGTGTCCAGCAGCGCACGCTGGGGGCGATATCTTTGCCCAAGGTGCGCGATTCGTATATCCAGACGGTCAAAGACGCTGGTCTTTACGTTGACGCGGAGACGGCGGACCTTGCGGCACGCAAGAGCATGGGGCATCCATATATGGTTCAGCTGGTGGGCTATTACATGTGGCGGTCTGCTGTTCGACGCGGCTCGCAGGTCATCGAAAGGCGCGATGTCGAGGATGGCCATGCGGATGCCGTCTCCGAGTTCTACGAAGCGGTTGACGCGCCCCTGTATTACGGGCTGCGCAGTCCACAGCGCCTTTTTATCGAGGCTATGGCGGTTGACGAGAACAAACCGACGCGCATGGCGGATATCATTGAGCGTTGTGATCGTACCCAGAGCTGGGCGAGTAAATATCGCGCAAGCCTGATTCGCGAGCGCGTCATCGAGGCTGCCGGATACGGCCTCGTCCGGTTTACCGTGCCCATGCTGGGCGCGTACGTTCGCGATCGAGTTTTATGGCATGAGTAGGGTGATAAAGGTGACGGAACAGAAGATGAGCCCGCAGGCTATCGAGGTGCGTGGCGCGCGCGTCCATAACCTTAAGGACATCGATATCGATATTCCGCTGGGAAAGCTTGTGGGCATTGCCGGCGTGTCGGGTTCGGGCAAGAGTTCGCTGGCGCTGGGGGTTCTTTATGCCGAGGGCTCGCGCCGTTACCTGGAGGCGCTCAGCACCTATACCCGCCGTCGCCTGACGCAGGCCGAGCACGCTCAGGTGGATGAGGTATTGCACGTGCCGGCGGCACTCGCATTGCATCAGCGCCCCAGCGTGCCGGGCGTGCGGTCCACTTTTGGCACCATGACTGAACTCAACAATAGCCTGCGTCTGCTCTTTAGCCGTTGCGCCCATCATGTGTGCCCGCATTGCGGGGCGCGTGTGGAGCCGAGCCTTAACGTTGCCGCAGGCCTGTCGCTCGCGTGCCCTGCATGCGGTCGTGAGTTCTACGCGCCGAGCGCCGAGGACCTTGCGTTTAACAGCGGCGGTGCGTGTCCCACCTGCGGCGGCACCGGTGTCATGCGCGAGGTGGACGAGGCGAGCTTGGTACCCGACGAGTCAAAGACTATCAACGAGGGCGCGGTGCTTCCTTGGGGCACGCTCATGTGGGATCTGATGAAGCAGGTGGCCGGCGAGATGGGCGTGCGCACCGACGTGCCGTTTAACCAGCTCACGCCTCAAGAGCGCGACATCGTGTTTCATGGTCCGGCGGTTAAGAAGCACATTCTCTACGTCCCCAAAAACGGCGAGGGCGCCACGCCGCTCGACTTTACCTATTACAACGCCGTCTATACCGTCGAGAATGCGCTCGCCAAGGTCAAGGACGATAAGGGCTTAAAACGCGTTGCGCGCTTTTTGCGCGAGGGCCCATGCCGCGATTGCGGCGGCACGCGTCTCTCCGAGGCTGCGCGCCAGCCCCAGGTGCGCGGTATCAATCTGGCGCAGGCGGCGGCTATGACGCTAGGCGAGGCGATTGAGTGGGTGCGCGGGGTGCCCGCATTCTTGCCGCCCGAGATGCGGCCCATGGCGACGGATATCTGCGATTCGTTTTTGAGCGCGGCCCGTCGTCTGGTCGACTTGGGTCTCGATTACCTTTCACTCGACCGCGCCGGCGCCACGCTTTCCACGGGTGAGCGCCAACGCGTGCAGCTTGCTCGCGTGGTGCGTAACCGATCGACAGGCGTGCTTTATGTGCTGGACGAGCCTTCGATCGGCTTGCATCCTGCCAATGTCGACGGCCTGGTAGGCGTGATGCGAGATCTGGTGGATGACGGCAACACCGTGGTTGTTGTCGACCACGATACGCGCGTACTGGCGGATGCCGACTATCTGGTCGAGATGGGTCCCGTTGCCGGAGCAGGCGGCGGCAATGTGATCGCCGCTGGTACGGTAGACGAGGTCGAGCGATCGCAGGGCAGTCGCATCGCGCCGTTTTTGCGCTCAGAGTCCAAGCGCTTGCGTCCGCAGGTGACTGACGACGACATGTTCGACCAGGGACATATCCGCATGGCAACCGATACCATCCACACCGTCAAGCCGCTCGAAGTCGATATCCCGCGCGGTCGCCTTGTCGCGGTGACGGGCGTTTCGGGTTCGGGCAAGACGACATTGGTGCTCGAGACGCTCATTCCGGCACTCAAGGCGCAGGCAGCCGGCGAGCGCCTGCCAAGACACGTGCGTTGGGTCGATGCCGAGGGCATTAGCCGCGCAAATCTGATTGACGCTACGCCCATCGGCGCCAACGTGCGCTCGACGGTGGCAACCTATGCCGACATCCATGACGAGCTGCGTCGCGCCTTCGCCCGTACGCCCGAGGCCAAGGCGGCCGGCTACAAGGCGGGTGCCTTTAGCTACAACACCGGCGCCTTGCGCTGCCCTACGTGCGACGGCACGGGCTCGATATCGCTCGACGTGCAGTTTTTGCCCGATGTCGAGATCGTCTGCCCGGCATGTCGCGGCTCACGTTATGCAGACGCTGCTTCGCATATCCATCGTGAGGGCAAGGACGGGAGCTTGCTGACGTTGCCGCAGCTCATGGATATGAGTGTGGATGAGGCGCTCGACGCCACACTGGGGCTCAAGAAGGTTCAGGCGCGCTTGCAGACCTTGCACGACCTGGGTTTGGGCTATCTCACGCTCGGTGAGCCCACGCCGGCGCTTTCGGGCGGAGAGGCACAGCGCCTTAAGCTCGCGAGCGAGATGGGCCGTGTTCAGGATGATGCCGTATTCGTGTTCGACGAGCCCACGATCGGACTACATCCGCTCGATGTTCAGGTACTGCTGAGTGTGTTCGACGGCCTTGTTGCCAAAGGCGCCACGGTTATCGTGATTGAACACGATCTCGACCTTATCCGTAACACCGATTACGTGATTGACATGGGGCCGGGCGGTGGCGATGCGGGCGGGCAAATCGTCTGCGCCGGTATGCCGGACGACATCGCAGCCTGCTCCGCAAGCATCACCGGCCGCTACCTATAGACAATGAGGCAAAGGGACAGGCCCTTTGCCTCATTGATGCCTATTTCATGCATTGAGCGGCGAGATAGTCGCGGAAGAACGGCAATTCAAATGCGACGAGCCCTCGTCCTCGTTCCCCGATGATGCCGGCGTCTATCATGCGGCGTCGGTAGCGGGAGACCTGCTGCGGCGAACGCTTAAGGCGCTCGACAAGGTCAGCGGTGGTGGACTCTTCCTCGTCATCGAGCATGGTGATGAGGAATCGCTTGTCCTCTGCAGTGAGTTCCCGATAGGTTGCCGCGAGGATTCGGTCGTCCATCTCGTCGCGCGCGATTTTGATTCCCAGGTCAAAGTCGCGTGACGAGATTTCCTTCGAATCGCTTGTGAGATCCCAGACACGGTAACCTACGAGTTGCAATAGGAAGGGAAATCCAGAGATCGAGCGAACGGCTCTATCGATTCCCTCAGCATCTGCCAGGCGATCGTTTTCCTGGATTGTGCGAATCAAGGCCTCGCGTACGTCATAGTCGGCAATGCGACCCAGATGATATTGTTGGGCGCGGCGAAGGAACGAGACCGTCTTGTGGTTCAGCAACGTAGAGACGTTGTTGGGAAGTCCCGCCATAAGCAAGGCGACGCGTTTCCCATCGGTCACAAAGTGCTGATACGTGGCTGCGAGTTGGATCATCTCGTCGAGTGTCGGGTCCACCTCGTCAACCGTGACGAGCAGACCGGTGCCCGCCTCGTTGAGCTGGTCGATGATGTCGCTCATGCGATAACGCCAGGTTGAAGCATCGTGAACGCGATTGACCTCGACGCTGCCGAGCGGTGCAATTCCGAGACCGGTGACTTCGAAGTTCTTAGACGGGTCGATAAGATGGCCGGCAGCACGTTTCGCCCCGAACTCGATTTCCTCAAGCATTCCCGGGAGCGCGGTCGTCTTTACGGCTATCCAGCCGTGGGATTCCGCTCTTGTCGCGAGCGACGACATGAGAGCGGTTTTACCGGTTCCACGTGCGCCTGAGAAGATCGAGGTCAATTCTGGGCGCCTGCGCTGACTCAAGAAGGCACGGTCCAAATCCCGAATAATCTGTTGTCTGCCAGCGAGATGGGCAGGAACCTCACCAAAACTGGGGGTAAACGGGTTCTCGAGATATTTCACACGGCTTTCCTTTCACACCGCCGTTTAACTTTATTTTACTTTAGTTAATTCTGATTAAAAGTGAGGGCTCTTTATCTGGAGCATCAATTAGGCGTGTGTGTCATCGGCGTGGCGCTTGAATGTGACAAAGGAACTGTCCCTTTGTCACATTCCCGGAAAGCTTGTCTGGCGCAAGGCTTCGTAGAGGACGATGGCGGCGCTGTTGGAGAGGTTGAGTGCGCTGATGCGGTAGTCGTCAGGGTTGACGAAGTTGCCGCAGATGTCCTGTTGAAGGATGGCCTCGTGGCTGTCCTCGGTATGCCCGAGTGATTCCTCGTGGGCTTCCCATGCCTCGGCGTTATCGAGTGAGTCACAATCGCGCAGCATCGGGATGCGCTCGCAGCGCTCGGGCGCCGCGGCAAGCAGTGGCTCGGGAATGCCCGAGCTCTCGCTGCCAAAGACCAAGTAGTCGCCATCACGGTAGGTACTCTGCGCATAGGTACGGCGTGCCTTTTTGGTCAGCAGATGCAGGCGCTCGTCGGCGGGGGAGAGGTCGTTACGCGCAAGAAAATCCTCCCAGCCGGCATAAGTCGTCACGTCCAAGTTTTGCCAGTAGCCCAGTCCGGCGCGACGCACCGTCTTGTCGTCGAGTGAAAACCCCAGCGGCTCCACCAGATGCAGGCGGGCGCCGGTAACCACGCAGGTGCGGCCGATATTGCCCGTATTGGCCGGAATCTCGGGCGCATACAGCACAATGTTGAACATGAATCTCCTTGGCTCAGAACGAAAAACCACCACGAAGAGCACCTTCGTGGTGGTTTGGCGGTTACGTAGGCGGAAAAATGCCCGCTTGGATAAACCTAGGCGCGGTGCCAGTCGGTCAGGCAGGCATCGAGGGAGGCGATGAGCGCATCCTTGTCCATGTGACGGCCGATGATGCACAGGCTCGTCATGCGGTCGCCCGTCTCGTCGTCCCAAATCTGCATGATCTCGGGGTTCTCGTCGATGATCTTCTGCTTCTCGCCCTCGGGCGCCGAGTCAACGAACAGGCCGTTCTCCATCAGGCGCATCTGGTGGCCGGCCTGCTCAAACATGTAACACATGTCCGGATTGCCGGTCTGCCACAGCGGACCCTTGACGCGAATGACCTCGTCGGGCCACTCCTGCTCAACAAAATTGGTGAACTTCTGCAGGTCAAACGGCTTGCGGCGCGAGTAAACAAAGGTCTCGATGTCGTACTCGAGCACCTCGGGGTCGTCGTGCTCCTCGGGATGCTCCATGGCCTCGATCCAGGCGGCGGAGTTGTAGGCGCGCATAAAGTCGAAGCGGTCGGTGTCGAGCAGCTCCTCCATGGGGACCTCGCCGTTTTGGGCCTCGACGATCACGGCGTCCTTCTGCAGGCTGCGCACGATGGCCTTGAGCTCGGCGATCTGCTCGGGGCTCACGGTATCGGTCTTGTTGAGGATCAGTGTGGAGCAGAACTCGATCTGCTGGATGAGCAGGCTTTCGATGTCGTCCTCGTCGATATCCTCAGCCAGCAGGTCGCGACCGCCGTTGAACTCGTCGTACATACGGGCGCAGTCGACCACGGCCACGATGTTGTCGAGCGCAAGTTTAGGCTCGCCGCCCACCTTGGCCTCGTCGCAGAAGCTCGAGATGGTGTAGGCGATGGGGATAGGCTCGCAAATGCCCGATGCCTCGATGATGATGTAATCGAAGTTGCCCGAATCGGCGATGCCCTGCAGCTGGTTGGCAAGGTCGTCCGAAAGCGTACAGCAGATGCAGCCGTTGGTGAGCGGGATGAGGTCGTCGGCCTCGGAAAGGCCGCCGTCGGCGATGAGGCTGGCGTCCACATTGATCTCGCCGATATCGTTGACGATCACGGCGGCGCGGATGCCGCCGTCGTTAGCGAGGATGTGGTTGAGCAGCGTGGTCTTGCCGGCACCGAGGTATCCGGTAAGCATGATGATCTTCACGGGTTTGTTGGGCATGTGCCCTCCTTTATTAGACATGGCTTACAGTTGAATCATATGCCAAACGCCTGCTCTTATACCCACGCGCTGGCAAATAACACAGGCTACTCCCAGGCTCCCCATACATCGGGGCAATAACCGACGGTGGCCTTTTTGCCGTTGCGCACGATGGGCTTGGCTAGAACCTGCTGATTCTCGAGCAGCTTGTCGAAGCGCTGGATAGGGGTGAGGTGCTGGATGAGTGCGAGCGTCTCCTCGTCCTTGGCTTTGGGGTTGAGCAACTTGTCGATGCCGCCGACCGCCTGCATCACGCTCGTGAGCTCGCCCTTGCTCATCTCCTTTTCCTTAAGGTCAATAAACTGCACCTTAATGCGGCGCTCCTTAAAATAGCGCTGGGCCTTCTTGGTGTCGAACGACTTTTTGGTGCCGAAGATTTGCACGTTCATAGTATGTTCCGCCGTTCTACCTGATAAAGTTGGTGCGCTTGCGATCGGCTTCGGGGGCTTCGATGCCGGCGGCCTGTCCTGCCTCGATACAGCGAAGGAGCCAGGCCATGTTCTTGCCGATGTTTCGCATGGTGGCCAGGCCCTCGGCGTCCTGGGTGGCCTCGCCCGGCATGGCACCAAACACGTTGTTCCAGTACGTGGACGCTACCACAGGCATCTGGTTGATGGTGAAGTACTTATTGAGCACGTCGAAGGTCGTCGACGTACCGCCGCGACGGGCGACGGCGACGGCAGCGCCCGGCTTGTGTTCAAAAGCTTTGCTACCGGCATAGAATGCGCGATCGAGTGCCGAGAGAATGCGGCCGCTGGGGTGCGCGTAGTAGACAGGCGAGCCAAAGACAAGGCCGTCGGCCTGTTCGGCGGCAGCGATCAGCTCGTTGACCACGTCGTCGTCAAAGGTGCAGCGACCGCCAAGCTTGCCACACTGGCCGCAACCGATGCAATCGCGAATGGGCTTGGCGCCCAGCTGAAACACCTCGGTATCAATGCCTTCTGCATTAAGTTGCTCTGCGACTTCGGTGAGTGCGCGGGCGGTGTTGCCGTTTGCCTTGGGGCTGCCATTGACCAAAAGAACCTTCATCACAAACTCCCTCTGCTGTCGGTGACTTCTGCGGAGGATTATCGCACGAGAGGGTAGATGACGTGGGGCGCGATGTGAAACGGCTTGTGTTTCACATCGCGCCCCACAACGCTAGTCCAGCTTGGTGCCCGGTACTTGCGGTGCCTCTTTAAGCAACGCTTTGAGCTCGTTCAAAATGGAAACGGGCTGACAGTCGACGCCGTCCAGATGGAGCGTGGCCACGCGAATGGGCGGCTGATATTCAAGCGAGCCGATGAGCACGGGAGAACCCAGGAACCGTTCGATGTCGCTTGCGATCTCGTCGATCGCCTCGGGGCCGAGCTCATCAAAGAGTGCCACGAACATCGGCCCCGTCGAGCGGAACAGGCGGCCCTTGCCGCGCGAACAATCCATGAGGCAGGCGGCGCTTTCGGCGAGCACGCGGTCGCCTGCATCGAATCCAAAGCGGGCATTGACCTCGGCGATATCGTCGACCTTAATGGCAATAAAGCCTGCCTCGTGCGGCACGTGGCCCATCTCTCCAATAGCGTTGACCAGTGCGTGGACATCGCCCAGGCCCGTTACCGAGTCGGTCGTATCCGCCAGGCTTCGGTTGACGATAATGCCCACATACATGCTGGGCTCGGTATCGGTGCCGTCCAAGCGGTAGCCCGTGCAGTCGCAAAGCACGTACGTTCCGGTGGCATCCATTACGCGATACTGCATGTAGTGGAAGTGCCACGTGCTGTTTATCACCATGTCGAGCTCGGCGCGTACGTTGTCGCGGTCCTCGGGATGAACGCGGGCGAGCCACATGTCGAGTGAGTTAAAAGGGTGCTGGGAGGGCAGGTCAAAATCGCGCACGGCGTTAACCGACCATTGCGATTTGCCCGTATCGAGATTGAGGATAAAGGGATAGCGCGTCTCGGAGCTCATGGAGATCGCTTGGAACACCCGGTCGTTGCAGGGAAGCTGATCGACGATTGGGCGTTGCGGCGCGTCACTGTCTTTCGGTTGCTGCACACGATGCATAAGCTTATAGCGATACATCTTGCGATCGGCATCCATCGTCATCTGGCGACGCGTGTCGCCGGCAAGTGGATCGACGCGCGAGCAGCCAAAACTAAAGCTGCCGATCATGGGCGCCTTGCCACCTGAGCTCGCCTCGATCAGTCCGGTACGTACCTGCTCCAAGCGCTGCTCGAGTTCAGTCTCGTTTGCGGAGAGCGAGATGAGCACAAACTCGTCTCCACCGATACGGAACAGCATTTCATCGTGCTCCATGGTTTCGGAGAGCGTGCGGCAGATGCCCAGAATATAGCGATTGCCTTCGGCGTGGCCAAACCTATCATTGCAATGTTTGAGATGGTCGATGTCAATATAGGCGCAGGTGAAGGGGTCACCTTTGTGCCAGAGTTGCTCGACGTGACGGTCGAATCCGTTGCGGTTGCCCAAGTTGGTGAGCGGGTCGATATAGGCGTTGCTCTCAAGCAGCCGGCGCTCTTGCTGCAGGATGGCGTGCGTCTTTTGCAGTTGTTCGCCAACGGCGCGTAGCTCAGCAGGCAGCGCGGCAACATCGAGTTCGGCGGTCGAGATGCCATTCGCAAGTCGCTGAAGATAGGCAATAATCGATTGCTCGCCCAGGCGATATGATTCGTTCATGATGGATAACCTCCTTGGGCGGAACAGCGGTTTGTATCATATCCCCAATTCGGTTTGAATTGGGGATATAAGTTAACTAATGGAGGCAAATTCCCCCTTCGGCGGTGGTGTTTTGCGCGCGAGCGTATCAGTTGTTATTGCCACCATCGAGCAATGCCTCAAAATCCTTCGCTGGCATGGGGCGGTAGTAGAGGAAGCCTTGAGCGTCGCGGGCGCCCATTTGCCGTAGCACGTTCGCCTGCTCATTTGTCTCGACGCCTTCGACCACAACGGGCAGATGGAGCGACTGCGCCATCTCGAGCATCGATGAAATGATCTGCGTGCTGCGGCCTTGATCGCCGTCGACGGGCGCAATCTGCCAAATGTGCTTGTCGAGCGTCACCATAAAGCCGCTTTCCTCGAGTGCGGGGATATGGGTGCACATGCTGTGGACGGCTATTATTCGACAGGCGGTAGCGCGACGATGCGATGTTCGATGAAAATGCGACTGAGACGATATATGTTGACGGGTATACTTGTCCCGGTTTAAAACGCAGGAACGGAGATGGTCGCATGGCACAGCCGGATACGACGCACACGGTGGGGCTTGCGCTCGAGGGAGGCGGCTACCGCGGTATGTATACGGCGGGCGTGCTCGACGTTTGGATGGAGCACGGTTTGACCTGCGACCATATGGTGGGTGTCTCGGCGGGCGCGGCGTTTGGCTACAACTTTAAATCGCGCCAGATCGGCCGCGCCATTCGCTACAACAAGGCCTATTGTGCCGATAAGCGCTATGCGGGTGTGACCAGCTGGTTGCGAACCGGTGACATGTTCAATGCCGATTTTGCCTATCACGAGGTGCCCATCGAGCGCGATCCCATCGACCTGGAGACATATCGCGCCTGCCCTATGCGGTTTACGTGCGTGTGTACCGATATCGAGACGGGCAAGGCCGTCTACCACGACCTGCCCTATGGCGACGAGCGCGATATCGAGTGGATCCGGGCGTCGTCGGCGATTCCCGTGGCGACGCGTCCCGTTGCTATTGGCGGGCATAAGTATCTGGATGGTGGCGTGGCTGATTCCATTCCCAGCGCTTGGTTGTTTGCGCAGGGGTATGACCGCAATATCGTGGTACTCACGCAGCCGGCGGGCTTTGTGAAGCAACCCAACAGCGTGATGCCCATGCTGCGGCGCGTGTTCCGTCACTACCCGGAGTTTGTTGCAGCGCTCGATCATCGGCATGAGGTCTACAATGCCACGCTCGATGACTTGGCGCGTCGTGAGGCTGCCGGCGAGGTCTTTGTGGTGCGGCCGAGCGAATCGGTGAAGGTGCCGTCGCTGTGCCGCGAGCCGGATGAGCTCGAGCGTATCTACCAGGTCGGCCGCCACGATGCGGAGGCGACCTTGCCGGCGCTGGAAGCGTATCTGGCAGAGTAGAGCAAACTGCCGTGGACTCGGCGGAAAGCGCATCCCGGAATCGGCGCTAAAAATGGGATGAGGTTTCCGCGAGAGGCCCGTAGCGGAAAGCGCGCCCCGGAATCGGCATCCAAAACGGGATGCAGTTTCCCCGACGGCGGGTTTTGGAAACGGCGTCCCAGAATTTGCGCCTGGAATGGGATGGGGTTTCCCAACGGAGCCGCATGCGGAAAGCGCATCCCGGAATGGAGGTCCAAACTGGGATGCGCTTTCCATTGCTGAAGATATGAGGCCGCGGATCGGCTGCTCGGCCTAGACTTATGCCTGCTGCCAGGTGTCGACGAGCTCCTTGGCGGCGGCGTAGGGGTCGTCGGCACTGCAGACAGCGCTCACCACAAAGAAGCCATCGACGCCGGTGGCCTTGAGCTGCGGCAGGTCGGCCGTCTTGACGCCGCCGCCCACCACGATGGGCACGGGGCTTGCCGCGTGGAGTGCGGCCAGGTCCTCAAAGCTCTTGGTGATGATAGAGCCGTCGGCCGCGCGTCCGCAGTCGCGCTTGGTTTCGGTCTCGTGGAGCGGGCCGATGCCCAGGTAGTCGACTAGGCTCATGTCGGCGGTCTTGACGTACTCGAGCATCTCCTCGCAGCGGGCCGAAAGGCCCACGATGGCATCGGGGCCCAGAAGCTTGCGGCAGACCTCGACGGGAATATCGCTCTGGCCCACGTGCACGCCGTCGACAGCAATACCCTGCTCGCGCGCGGCGAGTACGCAGTCCAGGCGGTCGTCGATCAGCAGGGCAACCTGACCGGTTTTGCCGGCCTGTGCGATTGCCTGCGCGGCGTCGCCCGTCAGCGCAATGATCTCGCGGGCGCTTGCCACCTTGGAGCGCACCTGGATGCAGGTAAAGCCGGCGTCGAGCGCCTGGGCCACCACATCGCCCACGGGACGCCCGAGCGTGTTTTCGGGGCCGAGTACCAGATAGGCCGAGATATCAAGGTTGTCGCGGATGCTCATCGTGCTTCCTCCTGCTTTTTGATCTGCGCTTCCATGCGTTCGAGCTTGCCGGTCATGGTGTCGGTAAATCCGGGTCGAATATCGGCTTTGAGCACGACTTCGGTGCGGATGCCCTTGCTCGCCAACACAAAGGTTGCGTCGCGCACGACCTGCATGACCTCGTCCCAGTCGCCCTCGATCTCGGTGAACATGGAGGTGGTGCGGTTGGGCAGGCCGCTCTCGCGAATGACACGCACGACCTCGGCGACCTCGGCGGATAGCTCATCGCCGGTGCCGCACGGGGCGATGGCCACGGCGACGAGCGTGTTCATGCCGGCATTGGTTGCGGGCTCGGACATGGCCTATGCCTCCTCGAGCTCGAGTCGGTTATCGGCGATGTCTTGGGCGGTTGCGCGGTAGAGCTCGTCGATAAAGGCGACCTTAAAGCTTGCCGGGGCGTCGGCGACAGCGGCGGCACGCGTGCCGGCCACGTTGTAGACGGCGGTGCCGCAGACGGCTGCCGTAAACGGGTCGGCGGCGCAGGCGTACACGGCCAGCACGCCGCCCTGCGAGCAGCCGCAGCCGGTGATCTTGGACATGAGCGGGCTGCCGCCGTGAGACTTGGCCACCGTCGTGCCGTCGGTGATCAGGTCGACTTCGCCCGAGACCACAACGGCGCCACCGGTGTGGCGAGCGAGCGCCACGGCGGCACCACGGGCGGCGTCGACCGTGTCGGTGGTATCGACACCGCGCACGCGGCTCAGATCGGCCGCCTCGCCCTCAAGACCCCACAGGCCGGCGAGCGCGATAATCTCGGAGGCGTTGCCGCGCACGATGGCGGGCTTGTACTGCTTGAGCTCGTTGACCAGCTGGGTGCGCAGGCTACCGATACCCAGGCCCACCGGATCGAGCACCCAGGGCTTACCGGCGTCGTGTGCCGCCTTGGCCGCGCGGGGAATCGTTTGCTCGTAAATGGGGAAGAGCGTGCCCATGTTGAGATAGATGGCGCCGCCGCCGGCAACGAGTGCCTCGCCCTCGTCGGGCAGATAGACCATGGCGGCCGATCCGCCCACGGCGAGCTGCGCGTTGGCGACAAAGTCGATCGTCACCGTGTTGGTGATGGAACCGGCCATCGGATTGGTAGCGCGAATCTCCTCCACGGCCTTGACCATATGTTGCTTAAGCTGTTCCGAATCAATCACTGCACATGCCTCCTTGGCATAGAAAAGGGGCGCTGTGCATAGACAGCGCCCCTGTAAAGGCGGCATGCTCCCTACGCCAGCATTAACTGACAGGTTCAAAGGATTGGGCCCATTGCCCTCTCAGCCTTGTGGTTTGCACCGCCGGCACTCCCGCATCGAATCTGTTGTTCCCTATACTAGCGCACCTGCCAAAAAGGGACAGGTTTATTTTGGCAGGTAACAACTGGGACTTTGCGTTTTCCCAGATGAAACCTGCCGAAATAAACCTGTCCCTTTTTGGCAGGTCGGTACAATAGATGGGATTAAGAATGACCGAGGGGACCTTATGATCAAACTTGTGCTGACCGATATGGACGATACACTGATTCCAGCCGGGCATGACGGCGCCAGCGACTACGCCATTGAGGGTATTCATGCCATGCAGGCGGCGGGTTTGCACTTTGGGCCGGTTTCGGGTCGTCAGCCGTCCGCGATGGGCTGGATGTTCCGCAATCGCTCCGAGTGCTTCTCGACCGGTGCGTTTTGCAACGGCCAGGTGATGTTTGTCGATGGCGAAGTAGTCGCTTCGCGCGCAATCGATAACGATGTCCTTATGCGCTTAGCCGATTATTTTGAACAGGAGACCGACGATACGTATTTGAAGGTCTACCGTCTGGGTGATGACTTTTGGAATAACGATGCCTATTGCGTGACAAGCGATCCCGAGCGTGTGCGTCGCGCCATGAAGTCAGGCGGCAACGCGTGGCTCAAGGGCGAAGAGGCTCCCTGTCGTCCTGTCGTTGACGATGCCCCGGTATACAAGGCGAATATCTGGAGTGCCCGTTCGCGCGAGGAGCTCGCCGAGCTGCGCGAGCGTGTTGCCGCTGAGGTGCCGGAGCTCTCACTCGTGTTTCCCAACAACCGCGTGCGCCTGTTCGACGTTCTTCCGACCGGCTGGGACAAGGGCTGCGCTGCGCTGGAGCTGGCGCGCGCTTTGGGCCTGACGCCCGACGAGGTGGCCGTATTTGGCGATTCCGATAACGATTTGCCCATGATCGATGCCGTTCCTAACTCCGTTGCAGTCGCCAATGCCAACGAGGCCGTCACGGCTGCCGCACGCTGGCATATTGGCGCTGCGGCAGATGATGCGGTTGCCGGGGCTCTGCATCAGATTGCCGCCTGCGCCGCGACGGGGGAGATGCCGTCGTTTATGAGCCAAATGGACACGGCGGGTTTTGACGTCACGAACGTCTAGGGAGAAAGCCATGAAGCTCCAGCAACTCAGATATGTCGTCAAAGTTGCCGAATGCGGCAGCATCACCGAGGCCTCGCGCCGGCTCTTTGTGTCGCAGCCTTCGATTACCGCGTCGATCCGCGATCTCGAAAACGAGATGGGTGTGCATATCTTTGAGCGCACCAACAAGGGTGTCATTGTGTCCGAGGAAGGCGAGACCTTCTTGGGGTACGCGCGCCAGGTGCTCGACCAGGCCGACCTGCTCGAGGGCAAGTACAAAGGTACGTCCGAGCAGGTGCCGCACTTTAGTGTGAGCTGCCAGCATTATTCCTTTGCCGTTAATGCGTTTGTCGATGTGATCCGCGAGTTCGATGCCGCGCGCTACGACTTTACCCTGCGCGAGGAGCAGACCCACGAGATTATCGAGGATGTCGCGCATATGAAAAGCGAGCTGGGCATCCTGTATCTGTCGGAGCACAATCGCGAGGTCATCGAGCGCATGCTGGTGGCCAACGAGCTCGTGTTCGAAGGGCTCTTCTGCGCCACGCCGCATGTCTTCGTCTGCGCCGACCATCCGCTGGCGGGCCGCTCCAGCGTGACGCTCGAGGATCTGGAAGACTACCCGTTCCTGTCCTACGAGCAGGGCAGCTATAACTCGTTTTATTATTCCGAGGAGCTGACCTCGACCTTTGAGCGTCGCAAGAATATCCGCGTGCGTGACCGTGCGACGCTGTTCAATTTGGCCATGGGCCTCAACGGCTACACGGTATGCTCGGGCGTGATCAGCCACGAGCTCAACGGCCCCGGCATTATCTCGATTCCGCTCGACGTGGACGAGTACATGGAGATCGGCATTATTACGCGCAAGAACACGACGCTCACGCGCTACGGTCGGGCCTATATCGACGCGATTCGTCAGCATATCTAGGCTGCTGTGCTCCGCACGGTTCAAGTCTCTTTATGACAGTCCAGACTGATATAGGAAGCATCTATATCAAACTGTTATAAACGTATATTTTACAATGGCCATATGAGCGCTCATACTCTGTCCCAGTAAAGCAACCAATGCAAAGGGAGATATCTATGAGCACTTCGATTCAACCGAACGCGCCGTTTCGCGCCGATATCGTCGGCAGTTTTCTTCGTCCGCAGGCTGTAAAGGATGCCCGTGCCGCCTATGTCGCGGGTAAACTTGACGCTTCCGGCCTTAAGGCCGTCGAGGACGATGCTATTCGCGATTTGGTGGCAAAGCAGAAGGCCGCCGGCCTGCAGGTCATCACCGATGGCGAGTTTCGCCGCAGCTACTGGCACCTCGATTTTATGTGGGGGCTGAACGGCGTCGAGCGTCGCACCTCGCGTACGGGATATATGTTCCACGACGAGGAGACCACGGCCGATACCGCCGTGGTGACTGGCTCCATCAGCGGCGAGAACCACCCCTTCGTCGAGCACTTTAAGTTTGTCAAGGCACTTGAGGGCGAGGACCACGTTGCACGCCAGACCATCCCGGCGCCTATCCAGACGTTCTCTGAGGTCACGCTCGACCGCTGCGATGGCCAGCAGGAGAGCCTGCGCGCTGTCTATAAGACCGATGAGGAACTTGCCGACGCCATCGCAGCCGCTTATCGTACGGTGATCGCCGACCTGTACGCTGCAGGCTGCCGCAACATCCAGTTTGATGACTGCACCTGGGGCATCTATTGCGATACCGACTTTGTGTCCAAGACCGGCATGAGCCCGGTTGATCTGCAAAAGGTGAGTGAGCTGGGCGTGGCGCTCAACAACGCCGCTATCGAGGGCAAGCCCGACGACCTGGTCATTAACACGCATGTGTGCCGCGGTAACTACCACTCTACCTATGCCTTCGAGGGTGGCTATGACCCCATCGCGCCATACCTGTTCGCAAACGAGGATGTTGACGCATTTTACCTGGAGTTCGATACGCCGCGCGCCGGCGGTTTTGAGCCGTTGAGGTACGTTGCCCCTGGCAAGAAGGTCGTGTTGGGCCTGGTGACCACCAAGGCCGCTGAGCTTGAGGACGAGGATGCCATCGTCGAGCGTATTCACGAGGCTGCAAAGTATGTTCCGCTCGAGAACCTGTATCTGTCTCCGCAGTGCGGCTTTGCCAGCTGCGAGATTGGCAACAAGCTGACCGAGGACGAGCAATGGGCAAAGATCGCGCTGGTCAAGCGTATTGCCGAGCGCGTTTGGAAATAGCGGTAACGTTCGCAGGTGACGGCGCGTGCGAGACATGGCGCATCGCGTACAATGGTTCGGATCGTATCGTTCGGGCAGGTAATCCGCTATGCTCGAGCGCCCTTCCATTTTGAAAGGACTCTCATGTCCCAGTCCTCGACGCCCGCCGCCAGCGATGCCATCTACGACGCATCGTCGCTCGGCCGCCCGCGCATGTTTTTGCTCGGTCTGCAGCACCTGTTTGCCATGTTTGGCGCCACCGTGCTGGTGCCCGTGCTCACCGGTCTCTCGGTTTCGGCAACGCTTTTGTTTGCCGGTTTGGGCACGCTGCTGTTCCACTTCCTGTCGCGCGGTAAGGTGCCGGCATTTTTGGACTCATCGTTTGCCTTTATTGCCGGTTATGCCGCAATCGCGCCCAACGGCGAGACCGAGCTTTTGCCCTACGCTTGTCTGGGCGTTGCTTGCGCCGGCCTGCTTTATCCGGTGCTTGCGGCGCTCTTCCGCGCCTTTGGCGCCAAGCGTGTCATGCGTTTCTTCCCGCCGGTGGTGACTGGCCCCATCGTCATTTCGATCGGTCTGATCCTGGCGAGCTCCGCTATTGCTAACTGCCAGACCAACTGGCTTGTGGCTGTCATTGGCGTTGCCGTTATCGTCATCTGCAACATCTGGGGCCGTGGCATGGTCAAGATCGTGCCGATTTTGCTGGGCGTTGTGGTGAGCTATGCCGTTGCGGCTGCGCTCGGCGAGGTTGATTTCTCGGGCGTTGCCGCCGCTCCGTGGGTCGGTCTGCCCATCGTGTGGGACAACACCGTGTTTGCACTCTTTGGGCCGCAGTTCGATAACGGTCTTGCCACGACGGCCATCATCACCATCATGCCGCTGGCCTTCGCGACCATGATCGAGCATATCGGCGATATCTCTGCTATCGGTTCGACTTGCGAGCGCAACTACATTGCCGATCCCGGTCTGCATCGCACGCTGCTCGGCGACGGCCTTGCCACGATTCTGGCTTCGCTCTTTGGCGCTCCGGCCAACACTACGTATGGCGAGAACACCGGCGTGCTCGCCCTGACGCGCGTGTTCGACCCGCGCGTAATTCGAATTGCCGCGTGTTGCGCCATCGTGCTTTCGTTCTGCCCCAAGTTCGCCGCGGTCATCGCCGCCATGCCGGCATGCGTTATCGGCGGTGTGTCGCTCGTGCTCTACGGCATGATCAGCGCTGTGGGCGTCCGCAACCTCATCGAGAACCAGGTCGATTTCCAGAACAACCGCAACGTGCTGGTTGCCGCGCTGGTGCTCGTGCTTTCGCTCGGCATCGCGTACAGCACCGCCGGCGCCATCGTGTTGGAGCTGGGCGGCGTGACCATTTCGCTGTCCGGCATTGCCGTGGGCTCACTGGTGGGCATCGTGCTCAACGCCATCCTGCCGGGTAACGACTTTGAGTTTGATGTCTCCGAGCTTGAGGAGGCTGCTGAGTAGCAGCTGCGTTTAGCTAAAACAAGATATGGTGCCCATGCGTATATGCGTGTGGGCACCATTTTTAATGCGTCAGTATCCAGTGGATGCCGCGGGCCATGCGTAAGTCGGTTTGGGCAAAGTGATTGCCGGGGTTGAGCTCCAGCGTTGTTGGAATGCCGCGCTCGACGAGCAACGCTTCCATCGCGCGTGTGTCGTCGAGTACATGCCGCATCATGCGGTTGGGCGTCTTGGTTTCCTTTTTGCCGAGTGACAGGTAGACGGCTTGCGGGCTGCCGGCAAAAGGGGCCGTGCTGGCACGGTCGACAAAGTCGGGAAACCATAGCGACCCCGATGCGCTCGCGGCGCGGTCAAAGGCGTCGGTTTGCCAGAGGGACCAGAGTGCGAAGAGGCCCGCGAGCGAGTAGCCGGCAATGCCGCGCCAGGTGGGCGGCTGAGGAAGCGACGACTCGACCTGGGGGATTATCTGATTCAGCAGCTCATCAAGAAAATCGGCAGCTTGGCCGCCGAAAGGCTCGGCATCGCGTACGGTCCCGTCGCATGCCCAGGGGCTCAGCTCGCGATTCCAATCGAGCCCGCCAATGGTGACGAGGGCGAATGGCGGACAGTCGAGCTCTCGGCAACACTTATAAACCTCGCTGCCGTCGCCCACGACCACAGGAAGGTAGATGACAGGCGCGCTTTCCGTATGATTCGAATAAACGGTTATCTGCTTTTGATGCGCTTCCATGACGGGCTTCTCTCAGTGTTGTGATATCGGCAGCCCCAATTGTCGCACGCCAGCGTATGCCGGTTGGGCTAGACCAAAGACAATCTCGTGCATCCCCTGCGGACGCATATGGAAAACGCCACCGCCGGAGGGGAGCTCGGCGGTGGCGTTGTTAAACGGTGCTGGGGTTCGGGGCCTTCGCGGGAGCTGCCATGTGCGCAGAGGCGTCTAAGAACGCTTACGGCTCGCCATGGTGCCTGCGGCGATAGCGGCTGTTCCCGCAAGGACGGTTGCCACGATGGCCGCACCCGAGGTGTCGCCGGTTGCCGCGAGCACGCCGGTAGTCTTGGCTTTCGTGGTTGAAGCCGCAACGGCCTTGGTCGGCTTTGAGCCCTCAGGCTTGGGGTTCTGCTTGGACTCCGCGGGCTTGCTTTCTGCGGGCTTGGTCTCGTCGGGCTTGGGGTCTTCCGGCTTGGCTACCTCGGGAGGTGCGATGGTCGTACTTTTGGCGACTGCTTTGATATAGAGGGAGTCGACCGTGGCGTCGCCCGTGCCGATGGCTTGGCCTGCCTCGTAGATGCCGTCACGGAGCTTGCGATAGTCAATGACCTTGCCGCCTTCGGGCGTCTGGATGGCGGCGTTCTCAATCTTGATGGTGCCGATTGTCTTGCCGTCAGCGCTCATGGCACGGGCAAAGATTGCCGCTGTATCTCCTTCGGCCGTTACCTTGCTGCGGATGATCGAGATGACTGCGGGTGTGACGCCCTCGCTGGTCTGGGCGATGATGCCGATGTTCTCGCCTTGGGGTTCGCGCCTCGTCTCGCCATCTTGGTTTTCGCTGTAGGGGATGGGGCCGTCGCCGTTCTCGACATAGCGGGCTATGGCCTTGACAACGGAGTCGCTGATGTAGATGTGGCCGCCCTTCTCGTTGGGTCGATCGTTTCTGGTGGAGAATGCAGCCGAAACCTCGCCTTCCGCAAACGCGTCCACGGTGGAGCCGTTCTTGACGACGATGTCGTCCTGGTAGGTGAAGAGGGCGTTGGCGCCACCGTATCTGCCTTTACTTGCACGGACCGTCACGTTTGCATGATCGAGGGTGATGCCCTTGTGGGCATAGACGCCATATTCAACACCGTTTACGTTGAGGGAGGCGTTTGTGGCTGCGAGGCTGCCCTTGGCCTCGACGGCAGCGTCTTCCTCGGAGCTTGCCTTGACCTGGCTGCCGTCCGAGATGTTGATATTGTCGCCGCTCCAAAGGGCCTCACCATCGGCTGAGCTTGCCTCGACCGTCCCGCCACCCTTGATGGTGAGGTTCTTGTCGGCTCCAATACCCTTGTCCTTGGTAGCCCTGGCGGTGACGGCTCCGCTGTCGTCAATCGTGATATTGCCGTTTGCCCTGATGCCATCCGATGCACCCGTGGCGTTGACGTTGCCCGAACCTTTGATAGCGAGATCACCTCCGGCATTGATGGCATCAAACCCAGTGCTCGTGGCGTTGACGGATCCGGCTCCGTCGATGTTGATATTACCCGTGGTGAGGATAGCGTCCTCAGTAGATGTCACGCTGAGCGTGCCGCCCTCGTCGCCTTGGATATTGAGCTCGGCATTCTCGTTAGTGCCATGAGAAACGTTGATGCTTTCGATCCATTCGGCAGTGACGATGTTGGTTCCCGAGTAATTCACGTTGAGCTTGCCTGCGGCCTGGATCTCGCCGCCGTTATAGTTGTTGAGCTTCAAGTCGTCGGCGCCGTCCCACGACCAGGTACCGGCCTCGTCGCTCGCCGCGGTGTTGTACTTGTTGCCGCCGACCTTGACCCATTCCGCTGCGAGCGAGACGCTCGGCATGAGCAGCGAGCTCACCGTGAGCGCGCAGGCCAGGCCGCAGACGATGCGGCGCGTCACGCGGCGCCAGCTGCCGTGCGCGAGTCCTATGCGACGGCGAACGTCGGGTTCGGCAACATGGGTTCCGGCGGTAGTGTCATTGCGTTTGGGGGTCGTGAACAAGGCTGCCATGGTTGCTCCCGTTCTCATAGGGCCTATACGACTAGATTCAGCGTATCTGCTGGATGTTGCCGGCGGTAGTGCCGTTTGGAGGGCAAAATGGCCAAAATGGGGGAGAAATAGGCCGCACGCCGGCGCAGGGACCGGCGCTAAAAGAAAAGCGCGGGGCCGCATGGCGACTCCGCGCTTTATTGTTCAGCTTTTGCAGCCTTGCCCTTACGCTACGAAGAAGTAGACGAGGAAGGCAAGGGCCGCGATCCACCCGTCCCGTGCGAAAAAGTGTTTACGAGCGCTTGCGGCTCACCACGGCGCCCGCGGCGATGGCGGCTGTTCCCGCAAGGGCGGCTGCCACGATGGCTGCGCTCGAGGCGTCGCCGGTTGCTGCGAGTTTGCCGGCGATCTTGGCTCCCGTGGCTGCAACTGCAACGGTCTTGGTCGTCTTCGTGCCCTCGGACTTGGAACCCTCGGGCTTGGTCTCGCCTGGCTTCTCCTCGGGTTTGATCTCCTCGGGAGGCGCGATGACCGTGCTCTTGGCGACAGCTTCGTTATAGGGGGAGTCGATCACAGCGTCGCCCGTGCCGATGGTTTGACCCACCACGTAGAAGATGCCGTCATCGAGTTCTTCCTTGTTGCGATAGCCAATGATCTTGCCGCCTGTGGGCGTCTGTATGGGAGCGCCTTCGATCTCGATGGTGCCGATTGTCTCGCCGTCCGCGCTCACGGCAAGGGCGAAGATTGCCGCCGTGTCTCCCTCAGCTGTGACCTTACTGCGGACAATCGAGATGGTCGCGGGCGTGATGCCCTCCTTGGTCCGGGCAAAGATGCCGATGTTCATGCCCCTATGCTCGGGAATGACCGCGCCACTTTGGTCGTTGCTGTAGTGATCGGGGCCGTCGTTACCGGACTCGACATAGCGGGCTATAGCCTTGACAACGGAGTCACTAATGTAGATGTGACCACCCGCTTCGTTGGGGTAGTAGTTTCTGGTGAAGATTGCGGTCGAGAACTGGCCTTCTGCGAACGCATCCACGATCGAGCCGTTCTTGATGACGATGTCGTCCTCGTCGGTGAAGAGGGCGCTGGCTTCATCGTTCCCTGCACTTGCACGGACCGTTACGGTTGCGCCATCGAACGTGATGCCCTTGTAGACATAGATGCCATACCCAACGCCACTTGCGTTGAGGGAAGCGTTCGTGACCGTGAGGCTGTTTTTACCGTCGATGGTGGCGTCTTCCTCGGAGCTTGCCTTGACCTGGCTGCCACCCGAGATCTCGATGTTGCCGTCGGCCCAAATCGCATTGTCTTTGATAGAGCTTGCCTCTACCTTGCCGCCGCCCTTTATGATGAGGTTCTCGTTAGCATCGATACCCTGATCCTCGGTGGCCTTGGCGGTGACGGTTCCGCTGTTGTCGATCGTGATGTTGCCGTCGGCCCTGATGCCATCCGAATCGCCCGTGGCGTTAACGTTTCCCGAGCCCTTGATGGTGACATCGCCCCCGGCATCGATGGCATCGTGCTCGGTGCTCGTGGCGTTGACAGTGCCAGCGCCGTCGATGTTGATGCTGCCGACGGAAGTGATGGCGTCACGAGAAGATGTCACGTTGAGCGTGCTGGACGCGTCGCCCTGAATATTAAGCTCGGCGTTCTCGTTCGCGCCATCCTTAACCTTGATGCCGCGGCCGTCGCCGTTAGTGACGATGTTGTCGCCCTCGTAGCTCACGTTGAGCTTGCCCGCTGCCTCGATCGCGCCGCCGTTATAGCCGTTGAGCTTCATGTCATCGGCGCCGTCCCAGCTCCAGGTGCCGGCGGCGTCTCCCGCGGGCCCCGCGGCCGCTTCGTGGCGGACGCCGCCGACGTCCACCCACTCGGCCGCGAGCGAGACGCTCGGCATGAGCAGCGAGCTCACCGTGAGCGCGCAGGCCAGGCCGCAGACGATGCGGCGCGTCACGCGGCGCCAGCTGCCGTGTGCGAGCAGCGTGCGACGGCACACGTCGGGCTCGACAAAATGGGCTCCAGAGGTTTTGTCATTGCGCTTGGGGGCCGTGAACAAGGCGGCCATGGTTACTCCCATCCTCATAGGGCCTATGCGATTAAGCCCAGCATATCTGCAGGATGTAGCCGGCGGTAGTGCCGTTTGGAGGGCAAAATGTCCAAAACTTGGGAAGCAAAACATCGCGCGTCTGTGCGTTGCCTGGCTTTAAAAGAAAAGCGCGGAGCCGCTCGATGCGATTCCGCGCCTTGTTGTTTTGCTTTAGCAGACTATGCCGCTACGCTACAAAGAAGTAGACGAGGAAGGCGAGGGCTGCGATCCACATGAGCGGCTTGATCTTGGAAGCCTCGCCCTTAAAGAGCGCGACGATCACGTAGGCGATAAAGCCCAGGCCAATGCCGGCAGAGATGGAGTAGGTGAAGGGCACGCCGGCGACAATCATGAACGCCGGGAAACCCTGCGACACGTCGGACCAGTCGATCTCGGAGGCCTCGCTCATCATGAGGTAGCCGACGTAGACCAGAGCACCGCAGGTGGCGGCGCTGGAAACGATGGTGACGATGGGGGAGAAGAACGCGGCGAGAATGAACAGCACGCCGGTGGTGACGGAGGTGAGGCCCGTGCGGCCACCGTCGGCAGCGCCAGAGGTGGACTCGACGAAGGTGGTGATGGAGGAGACGCCCATGAAACCGCCCACAGCAGCGGCGGCGGAGTCGACGATCAGGATCTCCTTGATATTCTCGACGTTGCCGTCGTCGGTGAGGAACTCGCCCTGCTTGGCCACGGCCATCGCGGTGCCCATGGTGTCGAAGAAGTCACTCATGAGCAGAGAGAACGAGATGACGAGGAGCGCGGGGTCGGTAAGGACCTTGACGATGGCGGGCACGCCGCCGGCGTCGGCGATGGGGCCACCGATGCTCGAGAAGTCGAGCGGGGCGATGATACCGGTCGGAGCCTGGGTCACACCTAGGGGGATACCGGCGATGACGGCGACGACGATGCCGATGAGCAGCGAGCCGGGGACGTTGCGGCAGGCGAGGGCGACTGTCACCAGGATGGAGATGATGCCGACGATGAAGGTGGGGGAGGTGATGTCGCCCAGACCGACGAGTGTACCGGCGCCAGCGGTGATAATGCCGGCATCGCACAGGCCAATCATGGCGATGAACAGGCCCAGGCCCACCGAGATGGCGTGACGCAGGACAACCGGGATGGCGTCCATGATGGCCTCGCGCAGGCCACAAAGCACGAGCAGCAAGATGACGACGCCCTCAAGGAAGATGACGCTCATGGCCACGTGCCAGTCACCGCCGCAGACGGTGGTGGTGATTCCGGCGATCATCGCGTTGACGCCTAAGCCCGACGCGCAGGCGAGCGGGCGGTTGGCGAAGATGCCCATGCAGATGGTCATGATGCCGGCGCCCAGGCAGGTGGCGCAGGCGAGCGCTCCCGCATCGATGCCGGCGCCCGAGAGCACCGCAGGGTTGACGGCGATGATGTAGGCCATCGCCAAGAATGTTGTCAGTCCAGCGCGAAGTTCGGTCCCGATTGTGGACTTGCGCTCACTGACGTGAAAAAGTTCGTCCATGCATACCCTTTCCTTGTTCGGCCCCGAGTTTAGGCCGATTGACACGAACTCAACTACTATATCGCCTTTGAAAGGTTGATGTTCCTCGCATGTTGATGTTCGGCGCTTTGTAGCAGACGTACGGTATTTTTCGCATGAAAATGTGTGGGTACCGTATACTTAAGCAGTTACAACGACCCCTATGGAGGAACGTATGATTAAAGAGCTCTGCCACGACGAGGCTATTCTGTCCCAGCGTTGCGAGGTCGCGACCGTCGAGGACGAGTCGGTGGCACAGGACCTGATCGATACCATCAAGTCGCTCGACGATGCCGGCTGCCTTGCCGCCAACCAGATCGGCGTCACCAAGAAGGTCTGCGTCTATCTGGACGACGCCGGCGAGCCCCATGTGCTCTACAACCCCCGTCTGGTGTTTGGCCTGGGTGCCAGCAAGATGGAGGAGAGCTGCCTGACGCACGAGGAGGTCACCAAGTCCACGCGCTATATCAAGTGCAAGGTTGCCTTTGACCAGATTGTCGACGGCAAGATGAAGGAGTGCCGCCGCGACTACGCGGGCTTTGAGGCACAGATGATCCAGCATATGATCGATCACTGTCTTGGAAAGTTGGTCTAAGGGGACCAAAGCACCGCACTTCGTCTCTTTTGGCCCGGGCATGACATTGTTGTCATGTCCGGGCTTTTGTGTTTAGCGCCTTTTTGTTTGGAGACAATGAAATTAGCAAGAACGTAAAGCTAGGAGGCGCTATGTGTACGAGTATTCGATTTACCGATAATTCTGGCCACATGTATCTGGGCCGCAATCTCGACTGGAGCTTTGACTACGGCCAACAGGTTCGCGTGATGCCGCGCGGGTTTCACATTCCGTATTCGTTTATCGACGACGCGACAGCGGCGCACGCGGTGATCGGTATGTGCATCGATTACAGGAACTACCCTATGTTCTTCGATTGCGGCAACGATGCGGGCCTCGCCGTGGCGGGTCTCAATTTCCCGGGTTATGCCGAGTATGCCGAGGGCCCTGTCGACGGCAAGACCAATATCGCGGCCTATGAGTTTCCCCTGTGGGTGGCAGCGACGTTCTCGACGGTCGATGAGGTCGAGGCCGCGCTGCGCGACACGGTGATTGTCGCCAAATCTGCCGGAGAGGGGCTGGGCGTGTCACTGCTCCATTGGATTATCGGCGACAGCCAGCGCAGCATCGTGGTCGAGATGATGGCTGACGGCCTGCATGTATACGACGATCCGGTCGACACCCTTGCCAATCAGCCGACCTTCCCGTGGCATATGGAAAACCTACGCACCTATATCACCGCCACAAGCGATTTTCCGCAGACGGCGACGTGGCGTGGCGCCGAGCTTAAGCCCTATGGAGCCGGTGCCGGCATGCGCGGCATTCCGGGCGATTGCTATTCGCCGAGCCGTTTTGTAAAGGCGGCGTACCTCAATGCCAATTACCCGCAAAAGGAGAGCGAGACCGAAAACGTCGTTCGCATGTTCCGCTCGCTCGAGGGCGTGGTGATGATCGAGGGAGCGTCCAGGATGGGCGATGGCAAGTTCGAGAAGACTATCTACACCGGATGCTTTAGCGCGCGCACGGGCAATTATTACTACGCGATGTATGGGGATCCGTCGATTCGCTACGTGAGCCTGATGGATGCCGA
The DNA here is from genome assembly GCF_964239575.1 of Collinsella aerofaciens ATCC 25986. Classification (GTDB taxonomy): domain Bacteria; phylum Actinomycetota; class Coriobacteriia; order Coriobacteriales; family Coriobacteriaceae; genus Collinsella; species Collinsella aerofaciens_BQ. Next base: position 78,116 of record NZ_CAXSQQ010000001.1, on the reverse strand, counting down.
GGGCGCGAGCCCCGATAGGCTCGTGGTTCCCGAGCCGCGCCGTTCGTAGCCGATAGCTTTACTGCAATGCAAAGCGGCCCTGCATCTCCCGTGAGGTGCAGGGCCGCTGTCGTTGATGCGCGACGTCGCTAGAAGTTGGCGTCGTTGAGTTGTTCGTTCTCGAGGCCGTCGAGCTGTTGCTGTTCGGGCGTATCGGCGACGCTCTCGAGCAGCTCGGTGGGATCGACGTTCATGCTCTTGCCGGCCTCGTTGCCGTTGACCAAGTCGTCCGAGAAGATGTCGACCTCCATTTCCTCGGCCTCTTCGATCTGAACCTCGAGCGGCACCTGGGTGCGCACAAGTTTGACGGCCGGGCGCATGCGGGCAAAGAGCGGTACGTACTCAATGATGATGGCCGAGTTCTCGAGACCGTACCAGCGTGCCGGGCTTCCGCAGGCGCGGCGGACGGCGTACTTGATGGCCATCACGCGGTGGTCATTGCGGTTGATGTCCGTTTCGGGGGCAAGCATCTTGCGCAGCATGCAAAAGCGGAAGTCGCCCACGTTACCGCGCGTCTCGTAGATGGAGTAGGTGTGATGTTGCGGCGGCAGCTCGCCCGATGCCATCAAGTCGCCGACGATCTGACGCAGGTAGGCATTAACGCGCTGGTTGACCTTAAAGCCCAGGTCCAGGCGCACGCGGAATAAAAAGTCCGTGCCAAAGGTCTCGACGGAATACTCGTGCATATAGGATTCGTCGGTAACGTGCACGTTGATGAACCAATATGCCTTGGCGCGCTTGGGGTGCTTGTCCAGGATGGAATAGAGCACGTCGCGGTCGAGTGTGAGCGGGTCGGGGCTGTTGGTGAGAAATACCAGATTGTCGGCGAGCACGGGATAGGTCTCGTCGTTGCGCAGGCGGTTGAGCTGGTCGATGTACTTGGAGACGGGCAGCAGGATCGTCTGCGTGCGCTCGATGGCGGTGCCACGGCGCCACACGTACATAAGGCCAAACAGCAGTGCGGCCAGGAAGATCATCACATAGCCGCCGTCAAAGAACATGGTGAGGCACGAGGCGAAGAAGCACAGCTCAATGGCACCGAAGAGCAGGGCGAAGACGCAGGCGCCCAGCTTGTGCTTGAGAATGCCAGCGATATAGCTCGTCAAAAGCGTCGTGGTCATGAGCATGGTCACGGTAATGGCGAGGCCGTAGGCGCTCTCCATGCGCTCGGAGTTTTGGAACAGCAGCACGATGAAGATGCAGCCGACCCACATGATGTTGTTGACGAGCGGAATATAGAGCTGGCCCTTGGTGTCGCTGGGGTAGTGGATGCGCAGATGCGGCATAAGGTTGAGGCGCGTGGCCTCGGATACCAGCGAGAACGAGCCGGTGATGAGCGCCTGCGAGGCAATGATGGCCGCCACGGCCGAAAGCACGATGGCAAAGGGGCGCAGGGGCTCGGGGAGCATCATATAGAACGGGTTGACGATATCCATCGCGAGCATCTGGGGATTGGAATTGTTGGCGAGCAGCCAAGCGCCCTGACCCAGGTAGTTAAGGATAAGCGCCGCCTTAACAAACGGCCAGGATGCGTAGATGTTGGCCTTGCCCACGTGGCCCATGTCTGAATAGAGCGCCTCGGCGCCGGTCGTCGACAGGAAGACGAAGCCGAGCACCATGATGCCCGAGTGGTTGATGGGCGAGAACAGGAACATGACGCCGCGGATGGGGTTGAGCGCGCGCAAGATGGACAGGTTGCCGAGCATGTTGAATAGACCGGCGCCTGCCAGGAACAGGAACCACAGCGTCATGAGCGGACCGAACAGCTTGCCGATTGACGAGGTGCCAGCGCGCTGCATGGCAAACAGGCCGCAGATAATGATGATGGTAATAATGATGACGTTAGTTTGCCCGTCACCCAACAGCGCGTGGCCCCACTCGATGGTGCGCAGACCCTCGATGGCCGTGGTAACCGTGACGGCGGGGGTGAGGATGCCGTCGGCGAGCAGCGCCGCACCGCCGATCATGGCGGGGAGAATCAGCCACGGTGCCACCTTGCGTACCAGGCTAAACAGGGCGAAGATGCCGCCTTCGTTGTGGTTGTCGGCCTTCATGGCGATTACCACGTACTTGACCGTGGTCACGAGCGTCATGGTCCAGATGACGAGCGAAAGCGCGCCCAGGATCATGTCCTCGCTGACGGTACCGATGCCGCCGTTGTTGGCGACGATTGATTTCATGGTGTACATGGGGCTCGTGCCGATGTCGCCATAGACGACGCCGAGCGTTACGAGCAGCATGCCAGCGGAGAGGGGGATGGCTCCGTGCCCGCCTTGCCCGTGCTGGTCTTGGAGGTTTGCCTCCAGTTTATTGTGTGCCACGAGGACTCCCTTAGACATCCGGTTATCTGTCTAGGACAAAAAACTTTATGCCGTCTTTATACATACAAGAGCAGTTTGGCACATCGGGTTATTTTAGACAATAATCCTCAGCTGGGGATTATTTATCTACGCAGGTAGTATTTCAAAGCAGGGGCTTTTAAGCACGTACTGTCTGGGCGATGCCAGCCTTGGCGTTTGCGCGTTTGCCGGCGAGTTCGCAAAAAATCGCGCCGCCGATGATAAACGCGGCGCCCATCAGGCGGACCGGTGTTATGGCTTCGCCCAAAAGGACGGCCGAGAACACGACGGCCGAAAGCGGCTCGAGGTAGCCGACGACCGCGACGGTCTGGACGGGCAGCTTGGCGACGGCACTAAAGTAGAGCAGGCAACCAATGCCGGTGTTGACGACGCCGAGCATGACGACGGCGCGCCAATCAATACTGGCGGCGACGCCGGCGGACAGGAATGAGGGAGCGCCCTGCGTGATGAGCGTGAGGACCAGCGCGGTCACAAAGGCGGCGCTCACCTGGAGCGTGGAGTTCTCGAGGCCTTCGATGTGTGGCGCACCCTTGCTAGCGATGACCATCAGCGCATAGCAAAATGCCGAGGCGATACCGCAGGCGATACCCGCAATGGGCATATTGCCGCCTAGACCTTGTGCTGCAATGAGAAAAGCACCGCAAGCAACGGCGATAAAGCCGGCGATTTTGCCGCCGGTCAGCTTTTCGCCAAAGATGAGCGGGGAGAGCGCCATGACAATGATGGGGCCGCAGTAGTACAGCAGCGAGGATACGCCGACGCCGATCGTCTGATAGGCGCGGAACAGGAAAATCCAGCTGGCGCCCAGTGCGGCTCCCGAGAGAAGGAGTGCTGCGGCTTCGCGGGGACGAGATGGTGCCTGCAACTTATGGCTTTGGGTGATGGCGAGGATGGTGACAAGCGAGAGCGCGCCCAAAAACGTGCGTAGTAGCACGATATCGGAGCTCGGCAGCGCGATGGCAGCGGCGATGATGCCGTTGGAGCCAAACAATAGCAATGCTGCTAAGTACGTAAACAGTCCGTTGTCCATGCGTTTCCGTCCCCTCTATATTCGAGCATGTTCACTATGGGTGAACTGGTAATAGAAGAAAAGCGAATATAATGCATGGCAAACATGATAAAAACGCATGTAAAGGTTGAGGGGTGCCGTGGAAACGAATATTCAAAAGATGCAGGTGCTGCTGGAGACGGTGCGCGCCGGAAGCTTTACGCGTGCTGCCGAGCGCCTGAGCTATTCGCAATCGGGCGTGAGCCGTATGGTGGCCGATCTCGAGGCCGACTGGGGCTTTAAGGTGCTCGACCGCAGTCGCGAGGGCGTAGTACTTTCTGCCGATGGACGGCAAGTTATGCCTGCGGTTGAGGCGTTATGCGAGGAATTCGTTCGCTTGCAGCGACGGGTGGATGAGATGCGCGGGCTCATGCGCGGTAAAATCTGCATCGGTACGTTTTCGAGCGTGGCGACCCACGTGCTGCCGCCGGTGATTGCGCGCTTTCGCGCCGATCACCCGGACGTCGATTACGAGTTGCTGATGGGCGATTACTCAGAGATTGAACAATGGGTGGCAGAGGGCCGCTGCGATCTGGGCTTTATCCCGCGTGAACCCCGAGAAAACGGCATGGCATCGCGGTCTTTGGTGCGCGACGAGTTGATGGCGGTAGTGCCGGCGGACTCTTTGCTTGCCACGGCGGAGGTCGTTTCTCTTGCCGATTTAGCCAACGAGCAGTTTATTCTGCTAGAACGAGGCACCGATGATGAGATTACGCCGCTGTTTCGCCGCGCAGGCCTGGCGGTGCGCTCTAAGCTGTCGACCTGGGATGACTATGCGATTATGGCTATGGTCGAGGACGGCCTGGGCGTGAGCATTCTTCCCGCGCTCATCTTGCGCCGCTGCCAGTTCGATGTTGCCGTGCGCCCACTCGAGGGGCATCCCCATCGGCAGATCAACGCCATATATCGAACGGCCGATGTTTCGCTTGCTGCCGCCCGTTTCCTCGAATACCTCTAAACGTGTGCGTGTCATTGTCCGCTTTGGGCAAATCTCAGAGTCCGGCGCATTTTCTTATGAAATTGAACTTCCCGATAATGCGCCGCGCTATACTGCTGCCTAAATTGAACCCAGGTTCAATTCGTGTTCTATAAATTGAACTTTGCCAGCAAGGAGGTTCTAGTGGCCCAAGAGACGTTTAGCGATCGCCTGCGACAGGCTATGTCCGATCGCGACGTTCGCCAGTCGGACGTGATCCGCGCATCGGAGATGCTCGGCAAAAAACTCGGCAAGAGTCAGATGAGCCAATATGTGAGCGGCAAGACGATCCCGCGGCGCGATGTGGCTGAGCTGCTCGCCCGTATTATGGAGGTCGATGTTACCTGGCTGCTTGCCGGCGACGCCGATCAAGGCGAGGCATCATCACCCCGCAACGATTCCAAGCCCGAACCCCATCCCTCAGCTCAAATTGCAAGGAGCACCACCATGCGTACTTTTTCTAAATCCACCAAGCTCGATAACGTCCTGTATGACGTGCGCGGCCCCGTCGTCGACGAGGCCGCCCGTATGGAGGACGAGGGCGAGCGCATCCTCAAGCTCAATATCGGCAACCCGGCGCCCTTCGGTTTCCGCACGCCCGATGAGGTCATCAAGGACATGCGCCAGCAGCTGCCCGACTGCGAAGGCTATTCCAACTCGCGTGGCCTGTTCTCCGCGCGCAAGGCGATCATGCAGTATTCGCAGATCAAAGGCCTGCCCAACGTTCAGATGGAGCATATCTACACGGGCAACGGCGTGTCCGAGCTCATTCAGCTTTCGATGAACGCGCTGCTCGACAATGGCGACGAGATTCTGATCCCCAGCCCCGACTATCCGCTCTGGACGGCGTGCGCAACCCTTGCTGGCGGTCATCCCGTACATTATCTGTGTGATGAGCAGGCGGATTGGTATCCCGACCTGGAGGATATGGAGTCCAAGATTACGAGCGCGACCAAAGCCCTCGTTATCATCAACCCCAACAACCCCACGGGTTCTGTCTATCCGCGCGAGGTGCTCGAGGGCATCGTCGAGATTGCACGCAGGCATCAGCTGATGATCTTTGCCGATGAGATCTACGACCGCCTGTGCATGGACGGCTACGAGCACGTCTCGATTGCCTCGCTCGCCCCCGACCTGCCCTGCGTCACCTTTAGCGGCCTTTCCAAGTCGCACATGATCGCGGGCTATCGTATTGGCTGGATGGTGCTTTCGGGCAACCAGCGCTGCATGAGCGACTTCATCATGGGCGTCAACATGCTCTCTAACATGCGCCTGTGCTCCAACGTGCCGGCCCAGTCGATCGTCCAGACGGCACTCGGTGGCCATCAGTCCGTCAACGACTACATCCGTCCCGGCGGCCGTGTCTACGAGCAGCGCAACTTTGTGTATGAGGCGCTCAACAAGATCGACGGCATCTCGGTGGTTAAGCCGCGTGCGGCGTTCTACATCTTCCCCAAGATGGATGTTAAAAAGTTCAACATCACCGATGACGAGCAGTTCGCCCTCGACCTGCTGCACGAGAAGAAGATTCTGATCACGCGCGGCGGCGGCTTTAACTGGGCCGAGCCCGATCACTTCCGCATCGTGTACCTGCCGCGCATGGAAGTGCTCAAAGAGTCCCTCGAAGACCTCGCCGACTTCTTTGACCATTACCGCCAGAGCTAGTGGGATAGAAGTTCCGCACTATGAAAAGCTCCCTGCAGTTGCTTTGCTGCAGGGAGCTTTCTTGAATCGGCGGAACTAAATAACGATCCCGTTGCAGTGGTCGATTTCGTGCTGGATGATCTCGGCGGTGTAGCCCGAGAAGTTTTTGATGCGGTGGACGAAGTTCTCGTCCAAATACTCAACCTTAATGCGGCGATAGCGGGTACAGGGACGCTCGCCGATCAGCGAGAGACATCCTTCGCTCGTCTGATAGGCATTGACCTGCTCAAGAATTTGAGGGTTGTACATCAGGAGTGTCCTGTTGCCGTCCTTTACGCAGATGATGCGTTTGCGCACGCCGATCATGTTGGCGGCGAGGCCCACGCACTCGCGCTCATGCTCGTGGAGTGTATCCAGGAGATCCTGCCCGGTTGCGGCATCGTCGGGTCCCGCGTCTTCGGAAGGCAGACGCAAAAAGAACTCGGATTTCATGATGGGCTTAATCATGGCGGCCTCCTCATGTCTTATGCTTTCGTGGACTTTTAATAATAGCGCGGAAGGAAAGCTGCGCGTCCGCGTTACAATCTTTCGATGTTGGACCATGTTGCCAGATTCGTCGTGTACGGCGTCTGGCGTAAGTCTAGGGCTCATTTTTCGCCCTGGACTGTTCCTCTGGGGCGATGCGACTGTCGTTCCAAGAGGAAGGAAATGCATGGGGAGCAAATCTCAGCAACAAGTTCAAGCAACGCCATCGGCCACTGCGGCGCTTCTCGTCGTTATGTATATTGCAGCCTTTGTTGCCGCGTTTAACGAGAACATCATTAACGTGGCGTTGCACGACATTATGGCAGCCTTTTCGGTGAGTGCCACCACGGCGCAGTGGCTCGTTTCGGGCTACATGATCGTGACGTCGATCTTTACGGCCATCATGGCCTTCCTGTCCGGCCGTTTCTCGACGCGCAAGCTGTTGTTTTTCGCATGCGGATGTATGGTCGCCGGCGAAGTCCTGTGTCTGATCGCTCCGTCGTTTAGCGTTTTGCTACCAAGTCGTATTTTGCAGGCTGCGGGATCGGGCATCTTGTTCCCGCTCATGATGAACGTGGTGCTGTCTTGCGCCCCGCGCGAGAAGCTCGGTCTGTATCTTAGCCTGGGCGGTGCCTGCATTACGCTAGGGCCGGCGTTTGGACCCGTAATCAGCGGTCTTATGTGCACGTTGTTCGGCTGGAGGGCGGTGTTCGTAGTGCCGCTGGTGGGCGGCATTGTGGTCGCTGCGGCGGGCGTTAAGCTTGTTCAGAATGTCGGAGAGCGCTCGAGCACCACGCTTGATATTCTGTCGGTTGTTTTGCTCGCCGCCGGCATTACGGCATTCGTGTATTCCGTAGGCGAGTTCTCGACCAATCCGATTGCCGGCATCGTGGCGCTTTTCGCCGCCATTGTGCTGCTCGGCCTGTTTGCGGCCCGTCAGCTCAAGCTCGAGCATCCGGTGCTTAACGTGCGTCCCATGGCGAGCGTTCGTTTTTGGCCCGCGTGCCTGCTTGTGGTGGTGTCGATGATGACGACGTTCTCGATGAGCGTTTTGTTGCCGCTCTATTTTGAGGGCGCATACGGCATGACCGCACTTGTTGCGGGCTTGCTCATTTTGCCGGCGATTGCCTGCAATGCTGTGACCTCGATTGTGGGCGGACGCGTGATGGACGCCCGTGGCGCATGGCCGCTGCTGCCGGTCGGCTTTGCCCTGATTGCTGTGGGGCAGACTGCAATCTCGATGACGGCCGCAAGCATGAACATCGGCCTCGTCGTGGCGCTGACCGTTGTGGTGTATGCCGGAGTCGGTTTGGTGCTGAGCCCCTCGCAAACGGCCGGCTTGGAGACGCTGCCTGTCGCTGAGCATCCTCACGGAACAGCATTGCTCAACACGTGGAACATGATTGCCGCATCGTTTGGCCCGTCGCTGTTTATCGGCCTGCTCTCGAGTTCTGCGGCGACTGCCGGCGCCGCTGGCGTTGCGACCGACGTTGCCCAGGCGATTGGATTTGCGGCAGCCGTGCGTGTGGCGGCTGTAATTGCCGTGGTCGGATTTGTGGTATCGGTTGTGTACGCTCGCCGCGAGTCGCACATGTCGCATTAATGTGTGCACATAGATTCTGCAGCTAGATTGGATGACGACACCATAAACTAATGGACGTTTTGCCGAGAGGCATGAATGTTTAAAGCGCAAAGAGTGCGCGACGGGCCCCGCGAATGGGGCGATGATGCCCGAGAGGGCCAAGAAGGAGTCTCATGTCCGAGAACGAAGAGATCATGAACGAGATCGAGAACGAGACCATGGCTGCCGAGGTCGAGGCAGTCGAGACCGTGGAGACCGAAGCTGCCGAGGTTGAGGCTGCTGACGAGGTTTCCGCCGAGGAGGAGGCCGAGGTTGTCGAGGCCGCCGTTGATTACGATGACGAAGAGCTGATGGACAAGATGCAGAAGGCCGCCCGCCTGCTGCGTAGCCGTCGCTTTGCTATTTCCAAGGAGGAGGAGGCCAAGGCCGAGCGCATGGCGAACATCGAGCGCGCCATCAAGCTTCTTGACCTCAAGCCCAAGATGGAGCAGAAGGAAATGTCCGACCTGCTGGGCATGCGCCTCCGTGAGCTCGATGGCCTGATGGCCGAGGCCGAGGCTGCCGATCTGGTCGGCCGCATCGACGACGCCGAGGGCGATATGCGCAAGATTGTTGTCTTCGCCGCCGAGGATGCCGCTGAGGGCCTGGTCGAGCTTGCCAACAAGAAGGAGAAGCTCCTGCCCGAGCTTTCTTATGAGGAGGCCACCGAGCTGATGGCCGCTCTCGATAAGGTTATCGCTCCGCTCGTCGCCATGGGCCTGGACGAGGACCGCGGTCCTCGCGGCGGCCGTGACGACCGTGGTGGCCGTGGCGGCGACCGTGGCGGTCGCGGCGGCTTTGGCGATCGTGGTGGCCGTGGCGGCGACCGCGGCGGTCGCGGTGGCGATCGTGGCGGCCGTGGCGGTTTTGGTGACCGTGGCGGCGACCGTGGCGGTCGCGGCGGCTTTGGCGGCAACCGTGGTGGCTATGGCGATCGCGGTGGCAACCGTGGCGGCTTCGGCGGCAACCGTGGTAACGACCGTGGCGGTCGCGGTGGCGATCGTGGCGGCCGCAACGGCGGCGGCTTCCGCGGCAACCGTTTTTAGTTACGGCGTTTTACCAAACGCCGTAACGGGCCGACGCTGCGCGGGCCACATTTGGACAATCTGACGTTCAACTTCAAGGGCGCGACCAGAAGGTCAGCGCCCTTTCGTTTCACGTCACCTTGCCTCAAATGCGACCCGCTCGCTGTCCGTCCTCTGCCTGCGGCGTTGTCTTGCTCCGGATGCGGCAGTTAGGGACGTTCCTTTTCTGCCGGCAGCTTGGGACACTCCTTGTAGTCATTGGGGACGTTCTTAAACGACTACATAGAACAAGAGTGGATGATCTCCCGGTTTGAGCCTGCATTCAAGCTCAAAGTGGGAGATCATCCACTCTCGTTTCGTTTGTTGATTTCGATGCCTACATTTGTAGGAACAGTTCGTGGAGGCGGGTATCGTCGTCGAGCTCGGGGTGGAAGGTTACGCCGAGCTGGTTGCCCTGACGGGCGGCGACAATACGACCGTCGACTTTCGCTAAGGCCTTGGCGTCGCCGTGGACCTCGACGATGCGGGGCGCGCGGATAAACGTCAGCGGCACTTCACCGTCGATGCCGGCTATTTGCCCCTTGGTTCGAAAGCTGCCGAGCTGCCTGCCGTAGGCATTGCGCTCGACAAGTACATCCATGGTTTCCAGACGCGGCGTGCCCTTATCGTCATGGGCGGCAAGGTCGTGAGCCAGTAGAATCAGGCCGGCGCAGGTGCCCAGGACGGGCATACCTTCAGCGATACGGGCACGAAGCTCCTCGAGCATGCCCAACTCATCAAGCAGCTTCCCTTGAACGGTAGACTCGCCGCCGGGAAGTACCAGACGGTCAAAGTCCTGCTTCAAATCAGCCGCCTGCCTCAGCTCAATACAGTGTGCGCCAAGCTCGAATAGTCTTGCCTCGTGCTCGGCAAAAGCGCCTTGGACCGCCAGCACGGCAACCGTTTGGTCTGCATAATCGCTCATGTGCGATCCTTTCTGCTGGACTAGCGCCCGCGCTCTTCCATGATAATCTCGATTTCGTCGGCGTTAATGCCCACCATGGCCTCGCCCAGGTCCTCCGAAAGCTCGGCGATGAGCCTGGCATCGGTGAAGTTTGCCACGGCCTTGACGATGGCAGCGGCGCGCTTGGCGGGGTCGCCGCTCTTAAAGATGCCCGAGCCGACAAAGACGCCCTCGGCACCCAGCTGCATCATCAGCGCGGCATCGGCCGGGGTCGCTACGCCGCCGGCGGCAAAGTTCACGACGGGAAGCTTGCCCGTGGCATGGACCTCGCGTACCAGCTCGACCGGAACCTGCAGTTGCTTGGCTGCCTCAAAGAGCTCGTCGTCGCGCAGGGCAACAACGTCGCGGATCTGCTTTTGGATCTTGCGCATGTGACGCACGGCCTGAACGACGTCGCCCGTACCCGGCTCACCCTTGGTGCGAATCATAGTGGCGCCCTCGGCAACACGGCGCAACGCCTCGCCCAGATCGCGGGCGCCGCAGACAAACGGCACGTCAAACTGGGTCTTGTCGATGTGATAGACGTCATCGGCGGGGGAGAGAACCTCGGACTCGTCGATGTAATCGATCTCGATGGCCTGCAGGACCTGCGCCTCGACAATGTGACCGATGCGGCACTTGGCCATGACGGGGATGGAGACGGCCTCTTGTATGCCCTTGATCATCTTGGGGTCGCTCATGCGCGAGACGCCGCCTGCGGCGCGGATGTCGGCCGGGATGCGCTCGAGTGCCATGACGGCGCAGGCGCCTGCCTCCTCGGCCATGCATGCCTGCTCGGGCGTGGTGACGTCCATGATGACGCCGCCCTTGAGCATCTGCGCGAGTTCGCGATTGAGTTTGACGCGATCGGCCTTGCTGGTCTGTTCTGCCATGGTTGCTCCCTTGGTTGGCATGTGCATTGCTTGACGGAACATCCTATCGGGGAGCTGGGTATGGCAAAATACTCAGTTTTCGAGATAATAATAAGGTCAGCCTAATACCAGATTGAACAGCTCGATAAGGTCAGGTGGCAAACTCATGCTTGACTACAATTTGGAAAAACGCGGCGAAGCATCGCTCTATGAGTATGTTTACCAGCAAATTCGAGATGATATCGTAGCTGGACGTATTGTGGCGGGGGAGCATCTTCCGTCTAAGCGCGCCTTTGCCAGTCATCTGGGAATCAGTGTCATTACCATCGAGAATGCATATAGCCAGTTACTCGCTGAGGGCTATATTTGCTCAATGCCACGTCGTGGCTACTACGCTTGTGAGCTTCCGGATGCACCGGTTTTGGCTTCGGCTGCGGAGGGCATCGACCGAGATAACGCCTCTGCGGGTCCCAGCGCGCATGATGTCAACGGACAGGTCGAGCTATTCGATGCACTTTCTCCTTCCGCTTTGGAGGCGGCGCGGCTTTGGCAAAGCGCACTACGGGCGACGCTGGCATCCGAAGATGAGCGCGAAATCTTTTCGCCCGCACCGGCGCAGGGCACCGCTCGGCTACGACGCGCAATTGCTCACCATCTGCGTGGGACGAGGGGCATGAATGTCGATCCCAACGATATCGTTATCGGCGCGGGCGCCCAGCTGCTCGATACCATGCTGGTTCAGTTGCTTGGAGCCGACAAGGTGTATGCCGTTGAGGATCCGGGCTATTTGCGCCTGACGCGCATCTATCAGGCTATGGGCTGCAAAGTTCGACATGTCCCGTTGGATGACGACGGCGTGGACCTGAGCGCTCTGCAGAAAACCGGGGCCGATGTCCTTCACCTTATGCCGTCCCATCAGTATCCGACCGGCCTTGTGACGAGCATTGCGCGTCGCTATGCGCTTCTGAGCTGGGCCGCCGAGCGACCAGATCGGTATCTTATCGAAGATGACTTTGATTGTGAGTTTCGCCTTGCCGGGAAGCCGATTCCCGCGCTCGCGTCGATAGATGCCGCCCAGTCGGTTATCTACACCAACACGTTTTCGAAGAGCCTGTCATCGGCGTTGCGTCTAGCGTACATGGTGCTGCCCGATGAGCTAATGGAGCGGTTTAGGCGCAACCTTGGTTTTTACGCCTCGTCGGTGAGTTCCGTTGACCAGGTCGCTTTGGCTCGTTTGCTGGAATCGGGTGATTACGAGCGACATGTGAACCGCGTGCGCGTTCGTGCTCGCGAGGCGCGTGATGGCCTGGCGGCGCTTGTGCGGAAGGCATTTCCGGCAGGGGAAGTCTCGATCGAACACGCAGACGCGGGCCTTTACTGCACCGTGGTTGCGGAGCGTGGAACGGGCGGAAGCACTTTTGCACGGGCCCTCACGCGCTCGAGCATCCCTTTTATCGATATCGGTGACTGTTTTTGGTGTGCCGATGGCGCATCTGCCCCTGAAAACTCAACTCATATTCTTGTCCAGTATGACGATCTGAGTCCAAAAGTACTAACTACCTTGGAATTGCAGCTAATGGGGGGCACTCTGCAATCTAAGTGAGTAGACTTTTAGCACTTTGGCGACCAGGCAGTTTTGTAACAAGCTATCTACCTGCGGTTTTGAAAAGCAGGAAGACCGGCCTGCTCGGAATGTTCAAAAAAGTCTACTCACTTGCCGCGTAAAGCTTCTGCATGAGAAAAAAATAGGGTTTTCAACAGGGCTTCGTCCAGCTCTCGACAAGCTTTTGGCCAGTTGGGGAGGGCTGTTGAAAACTTGGCAGTCCGTTCGGCGCCATTTTTGGTGCGTTCGCGCCAATGCGTGACTGACTGGGTTGAAATTCGTGTTCTCCTGTGCCTATGAAGGATCTACTTTGTGACATATCGGCTTTTAGGTACTGGCGTTTGCCTCCTCAAGTCCGCGCTTTGTGTCCGCCGCTTCCACGACCGGAAGAAGACCGGCAGCGATATGATCTCGCCCGCAACCCGACGGCTGCGGTCGCGCTCGGTTTTCCGTTGCATACATTGGTTCGGACGAGAAACAAACGGACTTGTCCTGCCAGCATTAGGCAGCGGCTGTTTCTTGGTGAGCTCCCCAGGGAATCCGTGCTGGAAACGGAGCATGGATTTTTGATTACGTCTCCTCTACTGACGGCATTCATCATGTCACGGCATCTGACGGATCTTCAGCTTCTTTTGGTATTGGCGGAGATGTGTGGCTTGTTTGCGGTGTGTGCCCTGCCGGCGTTACTTGAGACGGAGCTTTCGCGTGCAATTGATTCGGGTGCGATTTCGACAACGTTCGGTTGGGCGCGCTGCCCGTCCGAGGACGGCACCGCCTCAAATATATGGCGTCGAGACGCTTTGGTTTTGGGCGGAGACCTTGACCGTTTTTGTTCAGATGTTTGTGGGATGCGTTACGGCAATAGATTTATGGCGGTATCGCAACTCGTTCCATTGGGTGCCGCGTCGCCTTTTGAGGTCGAGGCGTATTTGCTACTTGCACTGCCGCGATCCCTGGGAGGCGAAGGTTTTTGCGACATAGAGCTTAATGTTGAAGTGATGCTAAGCACAAGTGCTCGAGCGATTGTGGGAAAGTCCCGTGTATATATCGACATACTTCTGTCTTCGCCGGACGGCAGGCGACAGGTGGCCATTGAATGTCAGGGAAAGGCCTCGCACGGACGCGCAGGGGATGGCTTGCGTGACGCTGAACGCATGACGGCCCTTCAGGCCATGGGCTACGATGTGCTTCTCCTGACACACAGACAGATATCGGATGAGGATAGATTCCGCGCGATCGTTAAGGCCGTATGCAGGATGCTCGATGCTGAATATCGTGATAAAAGCTCGGATGAGCAAAGGGCTGAGGCATTACTCCGGTCTGAACTATTCATTGACTGGACAAAATTGGGAGTAATCGACGGAAAGATGCCCGCTAGACACAAAATGGCTCGATCGTGGACGGCTGCGGTTCTAAGTGAGTAGACTTTTGGCACTTTGGCGACCAAGCCGTTTTGCAACAAGTCATTTACCTGCGGATTTATAAAGCAATATGGATGGTGTGCTCGGCAAGTTCCAAAAAGTCTACTCACTTAGTTTTTGACGAGAAACCGATGCCGAAGGCAGTCCTATTTCAGGGCGTTAACGAGTCCTCGAGACACAAAAAGGCCCGAACCATGCGGTCCGGGCCTTATCGAGCTAGAGATTGTCTCTCAGGCGTCTGGCTTAGCCAAAGTAGCGCTTGAGCAGGCCGGCGAAAGCCTTGCCGTGGCGGGCCTCGTCGCGAGCCATCTCGTGCACGGTATCGTGGATGGCATCGAGGCCAGCGGCCTTGGCGCGCTTGGCAAGATCGGTCTTGCCGGCGGTGGCGCCGTTCTCGGCCTCAACGCGCATCTCGAGGTTCTTCTTGGTGGAGTCGGTCACGACCTCGCCCAGGAGCTCGGCGAACTTAGCGGCGTGCTCGGCCTCCTCGTGGGCAGCCTTCTCCCAGTACAGGCCGATCTCGGGGTAACCCTCGCGATGAGCGACGCGAGCCATGGCCAGGTACATACCGACCTCGGAGCACTCGCCCTCAAAGTTGGCGCGCAGGTCGGCAACGATGTCCTCGGAGACGCCCTCCATCTTGGCGACGCCCACGACGTGCTCGGCGGCCCACTCGAGCTGGCCCTCCTCCTGCTTCAGGAAACGAGAACCGGGAACGCCGCACTGGGGGCACTTGAAGTCCTCGGGCAGCTGGTCGCCGTCGAACTCTTCCACATAACCGCAAACGGGGCAAACAAACTTCATGATTCGATCCTTTCGATCGATGGCGATTGTGCGCTCGTCCGGTCCCGTAAGGGCCCTCTCCGGACGTGCGTCTTGACGAGTTCTATTATCCATAAATGCAACCAAATGTGAAGCCTATTAGGAATGATTTTTAATAAAACAATTTTGGGATATGAAGATGTTGATTGATTAACGATTGGCAGGCCGTCTTTGACCGCCGCTGAGTACAATCGGTCGAGCAAATGTTGACCCATCAACAAATAAAGGAGTTTCCTTTATGCATCTAGCCCGTCGTGCCTGGTGCCGAACATATCAGACGGTTTTTCGCATTGCATTGCCGATCCTGCCCTATACCGAGCCGCACATTTTGGAGCATGCCGAGGATGTGCCCGCGGTGCTTCAAAAGCGCTCGATCCAGAAGGTCCTTATCGTGACAGACCCTGGTATTGCACGTTTGGGGCTCACGGCATCACTCGAGCGTGCGCTTACGGCTCAGGGGATTGGCGTTACGGTCTATGCCGAAACGCGTGCAAACCCCACGGTTTCAAACGTGGAAGAAGCGGCGTCCCTGTATCGAGAGAGCGCCTGCCAGGCCATTATCGGCTTTGGCGGTGGCTCGGCCATGGACTGTGCCAAGGGCGTGGGCGCACGCATTGCGCAGCCAAACAAGCCCATCAACAAGATGCGCGGCCTGCTGCGGATTCATCGTCGCCTGCCGCTGCTCATCGCCGTTCCCACTACCGCCGGTACGGGAAGCGAAGTCACGCTTGCGGCGGTAATTACCGATGACGGGACGCACTACAAATACCCCATTAACGACTTTGTGCTCATCCCGCGTTTTGCAGTCCACGACCCCGAGTTTACGTGCGGCTTGCCCGCTTCCATTACGGGGCAGACGGGCATGGACGCCCTGACGCATGCCGTTGAGGCCTTTATCGGGCGAAGCACCACGCCCTATACGCGCAAGATGGCGCGACAGGCGGTGCAGCTTATCCACGACAATTTGCTCGAGGCCTATGAGCATGGTGACGACATGCGCGCTCGTCGCAATATGCTTTCGGCGGCGTATAAGGCGGGCGTTGCGTTTACCCGCTCCTATGTCGGATATGTGCATGCCATCGCGCACAGTCTGGGCGGCCGATACGGAATTCCGCACGGTTTGGCCAACGCGATCAGCCTGCCGCACATGCTTCGCGCTTATGGTGACGCCGCCGCCCCCAAGCTTGCCGATCTTGCTCGCATGGCGGGCATTGCGCCGGCTACCGCGCAGGATAGTCTTGCGGCCGAGGCCTTTATCGATTGGGTCGACCGCATGAACGAGGCCCTGGGAATCCCCAAATATGTTTTGGGCATTCGCCGCTCTGACATTCCCGAGATGGCGGCGCATGCCGATGCCGAGGCCAATCCGCTATACCCCGTTCCGCTTCTAATGGACCGCTTGGAGCTCGAGCATATGTACGAAGTCGTTGCAGGTGGTATGTTTGAGGACGAGAATTAGGAGGGTCCATGAACACCGAGGAAATTGCGCGCATCGTCGGCGATCAGCGCGCCTACTTTAAGACGCACGCCACGTTTGATGTCGATGCTCGACGTCGCGCGCTCGTGAGTTTACGCGATGCGGTGCGGGCCCACGAGGCCGATATCGCCCATGCGCTCAAGACCGATTTGGGGAAGTCGCATGACGAGGCCTATATGTGCGAGATCGGCACGTCGCTTTCCGAGATTCGACATCAGATCGCTCACGTGGCTCGGTGGAGTCGTCCGCGCCTGCGTCCGTGCGATCTCGCTAACGCCGTGAGCGTGTGCAAAACGCAAGCCGTGCCCTATGGCGTCACACTCATCATGGCTCCGTGGAACTACCCGTTTTTGCTAACACTCGAGCCGCTCGCCGGCGCCCTTGCCGCGGGCAATACCGTGGTCATCAAGCCGAGTGCCTATGCTCCGGCATCGAGCGCGGTGCTCAAGCAAATCTGTGAAGAGGCATTTGATCCGTGCCTGGTGACGGTTGTCGAGGGCGGGCGCGCCGAAAACGAAGCGCTGCTCGATGAGTGTTGGGACAAGATCTTCTTTACCGGTAGCGTTCCGGTCGGCAAGCTCGTTATGGAGCGCGCGAGCAAAAACCTCACGCCCGTGACGCTTGAGCTGGGCGGCAAGAGCCCCTGCATCGTGGATGCGACGGCAAATTTGAAGGTCGCGGCACGGCGTATCGCCTTTGGCAAATGGCTCAACGTGGGGCAGACCTGCGTGGCGCCCGACTACCTGCTGGTCGATACGCGCGTGCACGACGAGCTGCTGGGCCTCATCAAGGAAGAGGTCCGCCGTATGTTTGGCGAGCATCCGCTCGATAACGAGGATTACGGGCATATCGTCAATGCTAAGCATTTTGCGCGCGTGCGCGGGCTGATCGATCCCGATAAGGTCGTGCTGGGAGGCACGGCGCGCGAGTCGTCGCTCAAGATTGAGCCGACGATCCTAGACGGCGTGACCCCCGATGACGCCGTGATGCAGGAGGAGATCTTCGGTCCCATCTTGCCGGTGCTGACGTTTGAGAGCCTAGACGAGGCCGAAGCGTTTATTACGGATCGTCCGACGCCGCTGGCCCTGTATATCTTTAGTCAGGATCGCGCAGTTCAGCAGCGCTTCGTGCGTTACGTGCCCTTTGGCGGTGGCTGTGTCAACGACACGATCATGCACTTGGCTACGAGCCATATGGGCTTTGGCGGCATGGGCGCGAGCGGTATGGGGCAGTACCATGGACGCGAGAGCTTCGATACGTTTAGCCACAAGAAGAGTATCGTGAACAAGGCAACTTGGCTGGACGTGCCGTTTCGGTATGCGCCCTACGCAAGCTGGAAGCACAAGTTCGTGCGCATGTTTGTGCATTAGAAAAGGGCGCAGGTAATACGAACAAGTGTTCCTATTACCTGCATTTTGCGTTAGACTACTGTTATGGAGCACGGATGGGCCAACTCCCTTTAGAAGGGATTTGGTATGAACGTAAGCGATGTTATTTCGTTATTGGCGTTGTTGATTGCGGCTATCGAACTCGGTCTGTTTATCGGCCGAATGAAATAGCCGCCCCCGCGTAAGCGAAGACGGCCACTTCTCACGATGAAAACGTGTATCGGAGTTGGCAAGACCCGCGGCAACGGGTGCCATCCGTGTTCCTATCTTATCTGCAAGCGTTCTGTCGCGCAAGCGTTGAGGCAAACGATTGAAGGACGCAGACAGGATGTATTTGTGTCCGCGCGGGACCGTAGACTTCTCAATAAGGTTACACACCGGTTTATCCGGCCGTTAGAGGAGCTGCTATGTACGAGCCTTCACGTGTTCTTCTGTCATTTCACATTGCAGGATTTCAGTATGCCGATGGCGCCTTGGTCCTGGGCGATCTTAAAGCGGGCGATAAGCTGACGCTGTGTGCCGAGCGCGATAATCCCCATGACCCCGAGGCAGTTGCGATCTACTATGGCAAGACCAAACTTGGCTACGTTCCGGGAAACGAGGTCGGCCCGCTGTCCTTGATGATGTATTACGGCCACGAGGACGTATTTGAGGCCCGCGTGCAACAGGTTGCCCCCGAGCGCAGCCCGTGGCACCAGGTGCGCGTTGGCCTCTATGTGGTGGATGCCCGCTAGTCGGCAATGGAGGCGGCCATGTTTGATGACGACGACCAGTTCGATCTGACAGACGATCCGTTTGAGTGGGATCTGCTACTCGACGACGATGAGTTGGAGCAGGATCGTAAGAAACGGCAGGACAAGAAAACTCAGAGTGACGCTTCGAAAAAGCAAGACAAACGCCGCCGCGGACTGTTCGGCGGGCTCTTTGGATAACCGCCGCATCGCTGCGTCTGTATACTTAGCACGAGTTGAACACGTTGCGAAATGAGGACACAGACGATGATGTGGTTTACCGCCGACTTGCACCTGGGCGATACGAATATCTTGCACGACATGGACCGGCCGTTTGGCTCGGTCGAGGAGATGAACCGCAAGGTCATCGATGCCATCAATGAGTGCGTGGCTGCGGACGACCGCCTCTATATTCTGGGTGACTTTACCTATCGTTTGCCCCTGGCGGAGGCGGTGCGCCTGCGCGAGCGTATCGAATGCCAGAACGTGACGCTCATCCGCGGTAACCATGACGGCGACTGGGAAGATTCCGACGTACCGCGGATTTGGGAAGACGTGCGCGATTACCTGGAGATTGCTCCCGGCTATGCCAAGGGCCATCGTCTGGTTATGAGCCACTACCCCATGCTCAGCTGGAACGGCAAGGCACGTGGCGCCATTATGCTGCATGGGCATATCCACAGCAGAGGTGACCGCGCCAACGCACGCAACCGCGATCGCGAGCGCCCTATCTTTCGCTACGATGTCGGTCTCGATGCCAACGAGTACAAGCCCGTAAGCCGCGATCAGATTCTTAGCTTCTTTGGGTTATAGGGCGCCAGAGCCACCACAAAGGGGACAGGCACCTTTGTGGTGGTTCTGGCGCCGTTGCCATTATGGCGGCGGCGCCTTTTTTGTCCGCGCGGCGCGGTAGAGTGTAGCCGGTTGATATTTGCGTCCATCGAGGAGCTGCTATGAACGAGATCAAGTGCCCGCATTGCGGCGAAGTTTTTAAGGTCGATGCATCCGGCTATGCGGATATCGTCAAGCAGGTGCGCGATGCCGAGTTCTCGCGCGACCTGGATGAGCGTGTGAAGGCAGTCCAGCGTGAGGGTGAGCAGGCGCTGGAGCTTGAGCGCTCGCGTTCGACGGCTGCCTTGCAACAGGCAAAGTCTCAGCGCAATGCCCAGCTTGTCGAGCAGAAGAACACTGCGGATCAGAAACTGGCGCAAGAGGTTGCCAAGCGCGATGCTGAGCTTGCCGAGCTGCGCGCTAAGCTCGAGGGCGCTGCCGCAGAGCGCGAGAGTGCAAGCCAGCGCGCGGCGGTTGAGGCACGAGCCAATGCTCAAAAAGAGAATGCCGAACTCCAGCGTGAGATTGATAGCCTGCGTGCGCAGCTTGGGCGCAAAGATGACGAAGCAAAGCTTGCCGAGTCGGCGGCGCGCAACGCTGCTCAAAACGATTTAGCTGCACGCGACGCTCAGATTGCCGAGCTGCAGGCCAGGCTTGCCGCGGCGGACAAGGCCCAGGAGATGGCGCTTGCCGCTGCCGCGGCAGAGTCGCAGCGTGAGCTCGATGCCGCTCGCAGCGAGGCCGAGCGCGCGCTTGCTGACTATCGCGCGAAGGTGCAAGAGAAGTTTTCCGCCGCAAAGGCTCAGTCCGAGCAAGAGGCCGAGGGCCTGCGTGCCCAGCTGCGCGAGCAGGAACTGATGGCAAAAATGAACCTGTCAGAGGCGGTCGCCGCGGCGGAGCGAGAGCGCGATGAGGCGCGTGCCAAACTGACGAGCGAGCTGGCGGTGCGCGATTCTCGCGAGGAACAGGTCAAGGCGGCACACGAGCTCGAGCTTGCGCAGGCCAAGCGCGCGAGCGATGACCTGATTCGCTACAAGGACGAAGAGATTGAGCGCCTTAAGGACATGAAGGTCCGCCTGTCCACCAAGATGGTGGGCGAGTCGCTCGAGCAGCACTGCGAGACCGAGTTTAACCGTCTGCGCATGACGGCGTTTCCTAACGCGTACTTCGAGAAGGATAACGATGCGTCCGAGGGCACCAAGGGCGACTTTATCTTCCGCGAGTGCGACGCAAGCGGTAACGAGGTCATTTCGATTATGTTCGAGATGAAAAACGAGAACGACGAGACCGCGACCAAGCACAAAAACGAGGACTTCTTTAAGAAACTCGATCACGATCGTCGCCAGAAAGGCTGTGAGTACGCGGTGCTCTGCACACTGCTCGAGCCCGAAAGCGAGCTCTATAACGCAGGGATAGTCGACGTGAGTTACCGCTATGAGAAGATGTACGTGATCCGCCCGCAGTTCTTCATTCCCATGATCACGCTGCTGCGCAACGCCGCCATGGGTTCGCTGCGCTATAAGCAGGAGCTGGCGGAGTACAAGCAGCAGAACATCGACGTCACGAACTTCGAGGCCAAGATGGAGAAGTTCAAGAACGACTTCGGCCGCAACTATGAGCTTGCGAGCCGTAAGTTCCAGACGGCGATCGAGGAGATTGACAAGACGATTAGCCATCTGCAGAAAACCAAGGAGGCATTGCTGTCCTCCGAGAACAATTTACGTCTAGCCAACAAGAAGGCCGACGATCTTACCATTCGCAAGCTCACCTGGGGCAACAAGACCATGAAGGCGGCGTTTGACGAGGCGCGCGGGGCTGCGACAGGGGCAAACGATGAGCCCGCCGAGGCGGATTCGTATGAGGTCGAGGATGCCGAGTAGGGGATAGCGTATAGTGCAAAAGCGGGGCCGCTGGCGATACTGCCAACGGCCCCGCTTCGTTCCAGTATGTACGGCTAGTCCTCGAGCAGGTCCTCGATAAAGCCGACGCGGTAGTTTTTGAAGATGACCTCGCCGCCGTCTTGCGTGGCATCCAGGTCGACATCGCCCATGATGCCAAAGTCGTGGTCGCCATCCTCGTCGGCAAAAATCTGGTGCACGTGCCACACGTGATCGGTCTTCTCGTCGCTCCCGTCGATGGTAAACATCGCGGCGCTGCGGGCATCTCCGTCGGTGAGGATTTCCTCGTGCTGCTCATGGTAGGCATCGAGCGCCTTTTGCCAGCGGACCTCGCTCATGCCCCAGTCCTCGTCGAGTTCGCCCAGGTCGCGAACGTGCTCGCGGGCGGCAAGGGTCACGCGGCGGAAGAGTGCGTTGCGCGCCAGCAGCGTGCAGCCGCGACGGTCCGCAACGACCTCGTCGATGCCCTGCGGCGGCGCGGCGTCGAGGGCCGCCGGGTTGCCGGCGTTCTCCCACTCGTCCACCAGGCTCGAGTCGACCGAGCGTACCACAAAGCCGAGCCACGAAATGATGTCGCGCAAGCGCTCATCGCGCTTCTCAATGGGCACGGTGCGATCGAGGGAGCGGTAGGCCTCGGCTAGGTAGCGCAGCAGAATGCCCTCGGAGCGGGCGATGCCGAGCTTTTGGATATAGCCCTTAAAGTCGCTCGCGCTCTCCAACATGTCGCGCAGGACGCTCTTGGGCGAGAGCTGGTAGTCGTTGGCCCAAGGTACTTCCTGGCAGTACTTGTCGAAGGCGGCATCGAGCAAATCCTCGAGCGGCTTTTCGTAGGTGACATCCTGGATGCGCTCCAAGCGTTCCTCATATTCGACGCCGCCGGCTTTCATCTCGGCCATAGCGCGGTCGCGCGCGGCGCGCTCCTGCGCGCGCAGCACCTGCTTGGGATCCTCGAGCGTAGCCTCGACCATTGAGATCAGATCCATGGTATAGGTCTCACTCTCGGGGTCGAGCAGCTCCAGCGCGGCAAGCAAAAACGGCGAGAGCGGCTGGTCGAGCGCAAAATCCTCGGGCAGGTCGACCGTTAGCGCATAGTCGATGTCCGGCGCGGCGTCAGCTGGAGCGTCGGGTGCGGGCGGCACCTCGGTGCGCACGACGACGCCGGAGTCGATGAGCGTGGCGAAGATCTCGTCGGCACGAACCTCGAGCTTTGCCTTTTCCTCAGGGGTCTGCAGGCTTGTTTCGATGAGGTCGTGCACGCGGGCGCGGGCGTCGCCGCCCTGCTCGACCACGCTAATCACCATGGAGTGTGTGATGCGCAGGCGCGGCTTGAGCGTTTCGGGCTGCGTCTCGATCAGGCGCTCAAAGGTCTGCTTGTTCCAGGTGACAAAGCCCTCGGGGGCCTTCTTCTTTTTAATCTTGCGGAGCTTCTTGGGGTCGTCGCCCGCCTTGGCCATGAGCTTGGCGTTCTCGATCTCGTGCTCGGGTGCCTCGGCAATCACCATGCCCTCGGTATCAAAGCCCGAGCGGCCGGCGCGACCGGCAATCTGGTGGAACTCGCGGGCGCGCAGACGACGCATCTTGTAGCCATCGAACTTGGTGAGCGCGGTGAGCACCACGGTGTGGATGGGTACGTTGATGCCGACGCCGAGCGTATCGGTGCCGCAGATGACGGGCAGCAGGCCCTGCTGCGCCAAACGCTCGACCAGCAGACGATAACGCGGCAGCATACCGGCGTGGTGCACGCCGACGCCGCAGCCAAGCAGACGCTTGAGGATCTTGCCGAAGGCCGTCGAGAAGCTCGTGCCCTTGGCCGCCTCCTTGATGGCCTCGCGCTGCTCCTTGCTGGCAATGCCAAAGTTGGCGAGCGACTGTGCCGTCGCAAGGGCGGCATCCTGGCTAAAGTGCACGATATAGAGCGGGGCCTCTCCGCCGCGCATCGCGAGCTCGACGGTGCCCTCGAGGGAGGTCGTCACGTAGTCGTAGCTCAGCGGCACGGGGCGTGGGGCATCGACGACCAAGTCGCAGGTAGCGCCGGTGTGTTCCTCGAGTGAGGCGGCGATGGCAGTGACATCGCCGAGCGTGGCGCTCATGAGCATGAATTGCGTGTGAGGCAGGGTGAGCAGTGGCACCTGCCAGGCCCAGCCGCGGTCGGGGTCGGCAAAATAGTGGAACTCGTCCATGGCGACGCAGCCCACGTCGGCGCCCTCGCCCTCGCGCAGTGCATCGTTGGCAAGGATTTCTGCCGTGCAGCAGATGACGGGCGCCTTGGTGTTGATATGCGTGTCGCCGGTGATCATGCCGACGTTATCGCGGCCGAGCACCTGCACAAGGTCGAAAAACTTTTCGCTGACCAGAGCCTTGATGGGGGCCGTGTAATAACAGCGCTTGCCCTGTGCCATGCCCATAAAGAGCATGCCTAGCGCGACAAGCGACTTGCCCGATCCGGTCGGTGTTCCCAAAATGACATGGTCACCGGCGGCTAGATCCATGAGGGCCTCTTCCTGGTGGTCCCACAGCTCAATACCGCGGTCGCTTGTCCATTCAAAGAAGCGTTCGAAGGCCTGATCGGGCGTGAGCCATGGTTCGGGCTCGCTACCATCCTCGGGCTCCCACCAGGTGGGGGAGAGCGCGCCGAGCGAGCCGAATTCGGCTTCGGTTCCCGTGCCGCCCGAGAACGAGCTGGCGGCGCCGGCGCCAGAAACGGTGCTGGCGGAAGTATCTGTCGTGGTCTGTGCCATGTGGTTGCTTTCTCTCGCCGTTTGTCCGCCAACTATTATGGCGTAGCAGCGGCGCGGGGTGCCAGCGCGCGAGAAAATGCAGGAAATGGGCGTTCTGCCCGGCCGTTTGGTGCGGTTGCCAGCTAAGTGAGTAGACTTTTTGCGATGTCGCGAGCACATGGCTTTTGCACAAGGGCTCTACCTGCGGTTTTATTTTTCGCTACGCGGGTTGTGCTTGGCTATTGCAAAAAAGTCTACTCACTTAGGTTTAAGGGCCGTTCGCTGGCGCCTATTTGCGCTTGTTTGCCGACGCCGCGACCATCAGAAGCCCCTAGGACTCTTGCGGTAGACGCTTCTTGCCCTTGCGGGCACGGTTTCTAAAGTTCTCGACGGCCTCTTCCATGCCCAGAGGCACATAGGCGAGCTCATCGAGGTTATCGGGCAGGTAGCAGGCTAGGCTTTGCTCCTGCGCGCGGCCCGCCGCGAGCTGTTCATCGCTGGGCTGCGCGCCGGGTGTGGCGCAAATGCCATAGACGACGGCACCCATCTCGCGCGTGCGGCATTCATATTCGGTCTCGGGATGCTCGGGATGGTCGCGGCGGACGTCGTCACTTACCCAAAGCGTGTCGTAGCCCGCCGCGGCAAACTGTCCCAGGGCGTAGTCGCGCAATGGCTTGCTGTCGGTGCGCAGCGTGACGGTGGCGCTGGCTGAAAAGAGCGGGCGGTAGAGCATCAGATGGTCGACATGGACGAGTCGTTTTTTGGCGTACTTGGCCTTGGGCTGCGGCGTGGGAAAGTTGATGGTGATGGCATCGAGCTCGCCTGCGGCAAACAGCTGTGGCAGCGATGTGGCGCCTCGGGGCAGGACGAGTGCGTTGGATAGCGCCTGCTCGCAGATTTTCTGCGCGGCATAGGCGATGCAGATGGGCTCCTGGTCCATGCCGATAAAGAGGGTGTTTGGCTCGTGGGCCGCGCGTTCTACAAGGTATGTTCCCTTGCCACAACCGAGATCCAGGTGAAGGTGCTCGAAGGGCTTGCTGCCAACTAGCGCGCAAGCCTCGCGCCAATCTCCGGCATAGGCCTCGGGGTTCGTCTCAATCGCATCGGCGTAGCGCTCCAGGCGCTCTTCGAGCACAAAGTTCTTAGGCGTGCGAACGTGGACGGCTCCCATGAGGCTCCTTGGTCATAAGTGGGGAACGCATAGCTGCGCGTTCCGTCAATGGGTTGAAAAAAGGGGTGGGCATACTATGCCCGAAAGACGCGGTGCGGCTCGACGGCGAGTCGTCGGTGCCTACAGGCGCTTGAGGATCACATAGCGGTTGAGATTGCCGCTGCGACCGTCGGCATGGAAGCGCTCGAGCTCGCGCACGGGGACCTCGCCGCTCTTGTAGAACGTACGGACGCCGCGCACCAGGTCGGTGATCTGCTGATCGTCAAAGTGATGACAATAGCGGTAGGCGTGGCGGTCGTTTTGCCAGCCAATGAGGTGGTCACCGGCTTCAAACTGCGCGGAATCGTAACCCTCAAACGGCGGGGTGAGCTCGGCGCGGGCCTCGGCGCGAACGGCCTTGCGCGCCATGCGCTCGTCGTTCATAAACTCCCAAAAGCTGATGGCGATGATGCCGCCTGGGCGCGTCTGGCGCACCAGAGCGTCGAGCACGCGTACGCGGTACTCGCACGACGGCACGTGGTGCATAAATCCAAAGCAGACCGAGATGTCGGCGAGCGGGGCGTCGAAAAGCACGTCGGGTGTCTCGGCGGGGTTGAGCTTCATAAGGGCATCGAGCGCGTCGAGTTCCTGGAAGTGCAGGTTGGGAATGCGCAGGGCGTGACCATGTGCATCGATGGCCAGGTCTTGGCACGAGTCGACGCCATAGAACTCAAACGGGCAGCTGGCATCTGCCGAAGGATTTGCACCGTCGACGCCCTTGGCGGCAAGTGCGCCGCCGGCGGCAAAGTTCTCGAATCGCATATTGCCGCAGGCAAGGTCGAAGACGCGGACGGGATGCTCGATTGTGGCGACGTCGAGCTGCTCGAGCGCGATATCCATGGTGCGTACCCAGCCGGGCCACGGGGCCTGGCGCGTATCGGAGAAGGAGGCGGAGTGCTCGCGATAGAACGTGTTGTTGAGCTGGATGAGCGATGAGGCGAAATCGCGGTTCACGGCGCGGAACTCCCTCCGTTGGCGGTGCGAAATAAACAGTACGACCATACTACCGTTAACGCCGCAACGGGGACAACCGAGCTAGGTGTCATTGCTTTGTTTGGACACATTTCCGCAGCTCATATGCACCCGCAACCGCCGGTTGTCAAAAATCTCACTAGAATAGGTGGCATGCTCTTGGCGGTGGCGGATAGATTTTTAACTGTGCAAGGCGCCTTAAGAACAAAAACGGTCCGGCGGCACGGCTGGCATCACATAGGAGGAACCATGAATGTAGAAACTGCGCAGCGGCTCGCCGACCTTCGTCGCAGGAAGGGTTTTAGCCAAGAAGGGCTGGCACGAAAGCTGGGACTGTCGCGCCAGGCGGTCAGTAAATGGGAGCGCGCGGAGAGCTCGCCCGATACCGAGAACCTGATCTCGCTCGCCAAGCTCTATGGCGTGAGTTTGGACGAGCTCCTCAATCCGAGCGATGAGATCGAGGACGATATCGAGTTTGAGAACGAGGACCGCGCTCGTCAGCGCGAGGCCGAGGCGGCAGAGCGCGCCCGCACCCATGAGGCGGCGGCACGCGCCACCGAGGCGGCAACGCAGGCGAGTGATGCCGCCGCCAAGGCGGCGCAGGCGGCAAGCTGGAGTGCGCAGGCCGCCAATGCCGCTACGGCACAGGCGACGAGTGGCGGCGCAGTTGGCCCGACTCCGGTGAAGGGCCCGTTCCAGTCGTTCCCGTATTGGGCCGTGTGCTGGCTGCTGTTCTTTTTACTGATGTTCCTGTTTGGTGCCTGCCCCTTTGCTGCGCTGATCTTCTTCACGATTCCCATCTATCACTGGGTGGCGCGTGCACTCGATGGTGATTGGGCGCGTGGGGATATTCAGGTTGGTCCGGCACCGGTGGCGGTCAGGGCCCAGGGGAAGGATACTTCTGCGGAACCTGATGCTGACGTGGCTACCGCGGCCACCGCTGAGCCATGTGCCAAAGAAGGTGACGAATGATGAAGCTTTCGCATGAATCCAAGCTGCGCCTGGGCGTCGGCATCGGAGCGTTTGTACTGATTATCGGGCTTGTTTTTGGCGTTTCGCGGACTTTGATTCATTTTGATGGCCCGTGGGATCTCGACGATGTTATACCCGGCTTGTCCGGTATGGACGATGTGGTTGATGACGACGATTTTATGAACGATGGCGGTAACTATTCCGCTCGGCCTCAGCAGCTTTCGTGTACGACCTTTGATGCCGATGAGTTTCGCTACCTCGATTTCGATATCGATGCGGCTACGGTGGACGTCAAGGTTATTGATGGTAACAAGGCTCGCGTTATCGAGCGGGGACGCGTTGCCAATGGTATGGATGCCTCCAAGGCCGCGACGCAGAACATCGCATCCGTCGAGGACTCGACGCTCAAGGTTTCCCAGTTTGGAAGTGATGACGGTAAGGCAATCGATCGCTCAGTTACGGTCGAGCTGCCGCGCCGTGTTGCCGAACATCTGAAGGGAGTCAACGCGCACGTGGGCTCGGGTGATCTGCAGATTGCCGGTGTCACCTGTGATGGTTTCGACCTTTTCCTGGGTGCGGGAGATGTAGAGTTTGCGGGCAGCGTGACTGATGCGCTCAGTGCTGAGGTCGGTTCGGGCGATGTGACGTTCGAGCTCTACCAGGCCCCCGCGAAGTCGATGGACGTGAGTGTGGACTCGGGCGATGTGGAGATGATGGTTCCGAACTCGACGGGCTTTAAGGCGAGCCTTACCTTGGGCAGCGGCGACTTCGAGAGCGATTTCCTTCCGCTTGGCTACGACGGCGAGACCATTTTGAATCTTGAATTCGATAACGGCGATAAGTCTGCTACGTATCGTTTTGAGGTCGGTTCGGGCGACATGTCATTTGATTCAGAGTGACGGGCGGTTATCGAAGACTTATATACCATAGCTGCGCTGTTTGATGGAGGCGCCGGAGCCGTGACGGGCTCCGGCGCCTTTGCCTTTACAATGGGGTCATGGAACAGATTATCTTGAACATACTCGAGGCTCTGCGTCGCGGCGAGACCGTGGACGACAAAGCGCTCGTCAAACTGATACATGCCGAGGCGCGCCGTGAGGGTGCCGACAAACGCGATTTGGCCAAGCGCCGTCTGCTGCCGTTCTACCAGCGGGTAAAACGTGAGGAGCCGGCTCGTTGGGCTGGGTGGAATGTCGATGCCGAGCTGGAACGTCGACTGCTGCAGGTGCTGCGTATGAAGCCTCGTCGCACGGCTTCGGGCGTGGCGACCATTACCGTTATCACCAAGCCCTGGCCATGCTCGGGCGATTGCCTGTTTTGTCCCAACGATCTGCGCATGCCCAAAAGCTACCTGCACGCCGAGCCGGCGTGCGCCCGTGCGGAGCAAAATTGCTTTGACCCGTATCTGCAGGTGAGCGCTCGTCTGACCGCGCTTTCGCAGATGGGGCACGCAACCGATAAGATTGAGCTCATCGTGCTCGGTGGCACCTGGAGCGACTATCCGCAAGGGTATCAGACGTGGTTTATGTCGGAGCTTTTCCGTGCGCTCAATGACGATGCCGTCGCCGGCGTGGCGGCCAACCCCATGCTGGCGCGTCCGGGCATCAGCCGTGCCGAGGCGGGGCGCCTGCTCGATGACGCTCCCGCCGATGCGCTGCCGCCGGTGGTAACAGAGCGCCGCGAGCGCTATCGGGTTGCCGGCATTGCGACAGACAAGGCTGAGCTTGCTGCTGGCGTTGCCGACGAGCAGGAGCGTGTGGATGCTGCCGTGGGCGGCTACAACCGCGCGGTGCGTCGTCTGTACGGCCCTGGTACGCCGTGGGGTGAGGTTGCCGAGTGGCAGACAGCAACGATGGAGGAGCTTGAGCGTCAGCAGCGCATCAACGAGACGGCGAAGCATCGCGTGGTGGGGCTCGTTATCGAGACGCGCCCCGATGCCGTGACGCCGCAGACCCTCACGCTTATCCGCTGCCTGGGCTGCACCAAGATCCAGATGGGTATTCAGAGTCTCGACCAACATTTGCTCGATATCAACGAGCGTCGTATTTCGGTGGCGCAGATCGAGCGGGCGTTTTCGCTTGCGCGCCTGTTTGGCTTTAAGATCCACGCGCATTTTATGCTCAACTTGCTGGGCGCCACGCCCGAGGGGGACAAGCGCGACTACGAACGCTTTATGACCGAAGGGGCCTTTATGCCCGACGAGGTCAAGGTTTACCCGTGTGCGCTCATCGAGGGCTCGCGTCTGGTGGCCTGCTACGAGCGCGGTGAGTGGCGTCCCTATACTGAGGAAGAGCTGCTCGATGTGCTGGCCGACGACATCGTGGTGACGCCGGCGTTCTGCCGCATCAGTCGCATGATCCGTGACTTTAGTTCCGACGACATCATGGTGGGCAACAAGAAACCCAACCTGCGTCAGCTCGTCGAAAACCGCTTGGCCGCTCGGGGTGACGGTGCGACGGTGCGCGAGATTCGCTATCGCGAGATCAGCACGGCGGGTGCCGACTTGGATGAGCTATCTCTTGATGAGGAGGTGGCGTACGAGACGCCGGTGACGCACGAGCGCTTTTTGCAGTGGGTGACGCCGCAGGGCAAGATCGCGGGCTTTTTGCGGTTGTCGCTGCCCGACCATTCGTTTGTTGCCGCGCATGCGGACGAGTTGCTGACGATGCCGGACGAGGCGATGATTCGCGAGGTACACGTGTATGGCATGGCGGCGCGCGTGGGGTATCAAGGCCAGGCAGCCCAGCACCATGGGTTGGGGCGTCTGCTCGTAGAGCGTGCGTGCGAGATTGCCCGGGATGCGGGTTATACGCGCATCAACGTGATCAGCGCGATTGGTACGCGCGAGTACTATCGCCATTTGGGTTTTTACGATCATGGACTCTATCTGCAAAAGGAGCTCTAGATGAACAAGCCGAGTGTTTCTGCCGGCGTCGTTGCCGGCGTTGCTCTGGGAGCCGCGGCGCTTGGTGCGGCCGCTGTCGCTGTTCGTGCTGCCTGTCTGCAGGTTGCGCGAACCCGCAATGGGTTGGCGCGTGTGAAACGCGTGCACGATGGGGACGGCGATGAGATTCGCGTGTTGGTGCAAGGCGGCGTCTACCAAAGCGCAAGCTACGTTGGTGAGCGTTGGGCGGAGCCCGTCTTTGCGTACTATCGTGCGTTTGACGACGTGTTTGAGTCCGAGGATGCGATGCGCGATGCTTATGGTCACGGCATCAACCGCATGCTTGTGCTGGGTGGCGGCGGGTTTGCCTATCCCAAGTTCGCGCTGATGTCGCACGAGGGCTTGCGCATGGACGTCATCGAGTATGACGGAGAGATTACGCGCCTGGCGCGCCGCTGGTTCTACCTAGACGAGCTGGAGCGCGCGGCGGGCGATCGCCTGCGGGTGATAACCGCTGAGGCTCGCTCGTATTTGGGTGTGACGAGCGTGGGCCATCGTCGCTACGACGTGGTCGTGAGCGATTGCTTTGGCGGTGCCGAGCCCGTACGCGAGCTGGCGACGGTTGAGGCATTGCGTTTGGTGCGGGGCAGCCTAAATGTCGGTGGCGTCTACGTTGCCAATATCGTGAGTGCAAACGAGGGGAGCGATGTGACGTTCCTGCGCGACTGTGCCGCCACGGCGCTTGAGGTGTTCGACCATGCTTGGGTGGTCCCATGTGGCGATGCAGAGTTCGGCGGCGAGGAGAATTATCTGCTCATCGCCAGCGACGGCGACTACGCCTTTGCCGAAGCTGTGCCCTTCGACACCGACTTCCTCGGTACCGTCCTTCACGACAAGTAAGTCTCCCCGTCCCAAAAAAGACTGGTCTTAGGCGTGGTCGCGCCAGCTGAGGACGCGCTGCTTCATACCCTCGATGTCGAGCACGCCTTCGGCAAAGCCTTTGCGCACGAGCTCTTCGGGAACAAACTCGTCGTAGCGGTCAAAGTAAGGCACCTCGCCGGGATAGACGAGCTCGATGGGATCGAAGTCCTTCTCGGCCTCGGCGGCGAGCACCTCAAAGAACGTCTCCTCGTCGGCCTTCATCTTAAACTGCATAAAGTACGGACGTGACGGGTCGAGTCCGCGAAGGCCCAGTTCAGCGGCACACTTAATCTTGAGCATGCGCTCGAGCGCCAAAAAGGCGTAGCTGCCCAGCCAGGGGAAGAGCACCCAGGTGTCGCCACCCAGGTTGATGAGCGGCTTAGTTCCCGCGCCCGAAAGCTTGGCCGTATGACGAGCCTGCGCTAAGCGGGCCCGTGCGTTACCCATGAGGTACGGATATGTCGCGTGCTCGTTGAGCGCCTTGCGCATGCGCTCGAGTACGTGTGTATTGATGTCGCCGGGGCAGTCGCCAAAGTAGGCCGGTACCCGGCCCTTGACCTGCGTGGCAAAGACAGTGTGACGCTTCCAGTCCACTTCCTCGACAATCCAGCAGTGTCCGGCGATGGCGATGCGCTCACCGGGCGGGGGCGGATTAACAATCGTGCCCAGCTCGGCCGATTCGCTGCGAACGGTGAACTCCTCGTTTTCCTGGAACACAGCGTAGAACTTAAAGTTGTTGATGATGCGCTCGCCCGCGAGACCCACGATGAGCCCGCCATCTTCGGTGACCTGGATATGGTCGATCTTAATGAGGTGACGTAGCAGCACATGGTAATCGTCTGCCGAGACACGGTGGAAATAACTGAGCGTGAGCACGCGCTGGGCTAGTTCGGCCGGCGTGAGCTCGCCGGTGCTGGCGAGGGTCGACATAGTCTGGTGATAGAGCAGGCTGTAGGGGAGTCGATCGAGCTCGGGCGGCTCGACCCACTTTTCCTCGCGATAGAGTTGTACGAGCGCGATACCCTGCAGGAGCTTCCACGGAATGGTCTCGGGCATCATCGTGCGCGGCTCGGGCTCCTCCTCGCGCATGACGAACCACATCTCGGGCGGAAGATCGCGGCGTCCCGTGCGGCCCATACGCTGCAAAAAGGAGCTGACGGTAAACGGCGCGTCGATCTGAAACGCACGCTCCAAGCGGCCGATATCAATACCGAGTTCCAGCGTAGAGGTGGTGACGGTTGTCTGCGCCTGCTCCTCATTGCGCATGAGTTCCTCGGCCGTCTCGCGTAGCGATGCCGAGAGGTTGCCATGATGGATAAGGAAGCGGTCGGGCTCGTGCCGGCTCTCGCAGTAGCTGCGCAGCATGGAGCACACGGCCTCTGCCTCCTCGCGCGAGTTAGCAAAGACCAGGCATTTGCGGCCGCGGGTGTGTTCGAAGATATAGCCCATGCCGGGGTCGGCGTTGTCTGGTGCTGTGTCGGTGGGGTTGAGTAATGCCTGTTCGGGTGCTTGGGGGATGTCGACTTCGCCCTCGGGGGCTGAGGAAGTTTGGCGGTCCTTGGGAGCGGCCTTGCCCCGTGCCCGCTCACGACGTCGACGGCGCTCCTCCTGTGTGAGCTGTCCGCTGTGGCGCATGTCTTGGGCGCCGGCGGGCAGCGCCGCAGATGCCGCCGCCTCGATGCGCTCGCACGCGAGTACTTCGGCCTCTTGAGGGCCTGTGCCTATGAATCCCCGCTGCTGCGCCTGGGGGCCCGAGTTGTAGAAGTGCTCCATGGAGATACGCCACACGCGGCGTGGTTCTTCAAAGCGGGGGATAACGCAGTCGCGTCCCGTTCCCTGTGAGAGAAAAGCGCCCGTGCGCTCGGGGTCACCGATGGTAGCCGAAAGGCCAATGCGGCGAGGCTGCACGCCGGCCATGCGCGAGAGTCGCTCGATAAGGCAGAGCGTTTGCCCGCCACGGTCGCCGCGCATGAGCGAGTGGACCTCATCGATGACCACGTAGCGCAGGTCGCAAAACATGCGCGGGATCGCCATGTGCTTGTGGATCAGGAGTGCCTCGAGTGATTCGGGCGTAATCTGTAGGATACCGCTCGGCTTTTTGATGAGCTTAGCCTTGTGCGACTGCGAGACATCGCCGTGCCAGTGCCAGACGGGGATATCGGCCTCTTCGCAGAGGTCGTTGAGACGGACGAACTGATCATTGATGAGCGCTTTGAGGGGGCCGATGTAGAGGGCGCCCACGCTCGCGGGCGGGTTCTCCCAAAACTCGGTCAGGATGGGAAAGAAGGCTGCCTCGGTTTTGCCGGAAGCCGTGGATGCCGTTAGGAGCACATTGTCTTGCGTGTTAAAGATGGCATCTGCTGCCGCAACCTGAATGGAGCGCAGGCTTTCCCAATCGTGGGAGTAGATGAAGTCTTGGATAAACGGGGCGTAGCGGTCAAAGGCGTTCACGGGGCCTCCTTTCAAAAGCGGAACTCTCAACGCGGTGGGCAGTGGCTCGCTACATTACTGTCTCGACGTTTGCCCAGATAAAACCTACCAAAATAAACCTGTCCCTTTTTGGCAGGTTAGATGGTGAATTCGGCGAAGTTACGGTCGCCGCCTGCGGTGCCGGTGTCGCCTGTTGCTGCTGCCGGCACCAGCGCGTCGCCGCCGACGCTTTGCAGCAGCTCGGCTACGTTGGCGTCGGGGTTTTGGCATAGGATGTCGAGCAGCTCGATAAAGTCGCGAATGACTTCACGCGGCGTCAGATGTGTGTCGGCTCCCACACGACCGAACTCGATCTTGAGGAAGTCCACCAAGTCGTTCTCGGTAAGCGTGGGCGTCCAGCCAAAGTAGCCGGCGTGAATTTGCATGAGTTTTTCGATCAGCACCAGCAGCTCCTCGTAGGTGAGTGGCTGCAGACGGATGATGGGCGCGAGCATGTCCTTAAGGTCCTCGCGTGCAAAGCGGCCTTGAGCGAGTCGGCTGCGCAGGGCCTCGTAGGAGAACACGCCGCGGCGGCGGTCTTCGATGGAGGTTGGCGTGCCGCCCATGATCATGCCCAGGTACTGCGCCTTGCCCTGGAGTGTGTCGTTGTACATGGTCAGGATCTTCTCGTAGTTGTACTGGCGCGTGATCGCGTTGGGAATCTTATACAGATTCACGAGCTCGTCGATGAGCACCAACATACCCTTGTAGCCGCTGCAGACCAAAAAACGCGCGATGAGCTTAACGTAGTCGTACCAGTCGTCATCGCTGATGATGGTCGAGGAGCCCAGCTCGGCGCGAGCCTCGCTCTTGGTACGGTATTCGCCGCGGATCCATTTGGTCACGCGGCTCATGGCTTCTTCGTCGCCCTCGGATACGGCCGTGCGATAGCGGCGGAGCATGCGGGTGAAGTCGAAGCCGTGGACCATTTCCTCGAGCGGGGCCAGTTGGGCATTGACGACCGACTCGTCGACGTCGGCGTACGAGGCGACCCAGCGATCAAGAATAAGGTTGAGCGCACCGCCCTCGGGGCGCGTCTTGGTCGATATATTGCGTATGAGCTCGCGGTAGGTGGCAAGGCCCTGCCCCTGCCCGCCCTGCAGACGGCGCTCGGGGGATAAGTCTGCATCGGCGACGACGAATCCCTCACCCATGGCGTGCGTGCGGATGGTCTGGAGCAAAAAGCTCTTGCCGGCGCCGTAACGACCGACCAGAAAGCGGAAGCTCGCACCACCGTCGGCGATGAGACTCAGATCGGTGAGCAGGGCGCGGATCTCGACCTCGCGCCCTACGGTAATGTAGGGAAGGCCGATGCGCGGGACCACGCCGCCCTTGAGCGAGTTGAGAATGACGGCAGCGACGCGCTTGGGCACGCGGGGTGCTGCGGATGCGGTATCACTCATGGTCTAGGTATCCTCTCACGTCTGCTTCGTAGTCCTCAATAATCTGCGGCCCTGCCGCGCTAAATTCAATTACGGTGTCGCCCACTAGGTCAAAGAGCGCCTCGTTGATGGTATCGACGAGCATGTCCTCGCTCTGCCCCGATTGCACTACCGCCGATTCCGCCTGTACTGCGTTTTGCTCGAGCAGTGCGCGAAGGAAGGCATCTGCGGCGGGCGCGAGTTCGTTTGTGGCGTCAGCGGGCGCAGCAGCTGCGAACGCGGGCGTCGGCGCGAGAAGCGGTGCCACGACACCAAACTGTTCGGTGGATATGGTCGGCTCGTCGGTCAAGTCCTGCCGAATGGGTGCCACGACCGGTTCGACAATCGCGTCGGTTACGGGCTCGGCTTCCGGTTGCCCTGAGTCCGCTGCCTCGGCTTCTGCGGATGCGTCGTCCTCGCGTTCCTCATCGATCAAAAGCGCTTCGCGCGTTTGCGCGGCGGCGCTCCGAATGTGCCCCAGCTGGCTCAAATCGATATCGATCTTGATGGGCTGGTGTGCGGCGTCCCACGAAAGCCATGCCATGATCTCGTCATCGACGATCTTGGCCAGATATTTGGGGACCTTCTCCTCCTTCAGGGGGTGGGTGGGGTCTAGGGCCAGGCGTAGGCGTTGGTCGCAGGCGCGCATCATCTCACCAAGCTTGCTGCTTTTTTGCCTGCTGCCGTGAATTCGCATGCATTCCCAAAAGCCGTTTTGGCAGCGGTAGATGTGAATGGGGTCCAGGCGATATTCGCAGTCCTCGTGGCGCTCGGGCGCAAAGAATACGGCCGAGGCAAACATGGTGTAGGGCATGGCCGTCTCCTCCCCAAATAAACTCGCCACGATGCCGGTCTTTCGGTGCGTGTCATAGTAGCGCGCCATGCGGACATACACGGCGCATGCTACGTGGCGCAGATCGCGATGGTGGCTGCGATCGAGCCGCGAGTTATTTAGGTTGTACGTGGAGAGGGCGTTGATGGCGGCCATGAGTCGCTCCTCGCGCACCTCATCGGGCGGAAGGGGGAGCGTGGGCTCGGAGGTTTTGCGACGCTTAGGGGTCTGGCCGGACGGTGCCGGTGCTGGTACAAGGTCTCGTGCCGCGCGTCGCAGCTCGATAAGGGCGTTATCGAACATGACGGTTTTAGAGTCACGAAGCAGCTTGGGGTCGAGCCCGTGGAACACGGCGTAATCCTGCAGCCACACGCGCGCAAACCGGTCGATGCCGGGCTCGAAGGCGCGATAGACATCCCAAAAGGCCTTGATCTTGTTAAAACCTTCGAGCGGATCATCTACGCCAATGCCGCAGATCAGCTCATAGAGATACAGAAAGGCAAAGGACGTAGACGTTTCCTCGACGGTTCCGCGGCGCACTTGGGCACGCCAGGTAAAGTAGCCGCGCAACTGCCGGTCGCTCATGGCGTTGTAGGTGGGAAAGTACGACTTAAAGGTGCCGTTGTAGGGACAGTCGTCCTCAAAGTCGGCCATCAGCAGGCCCTGGCGGTAGAAAAGCTCGGCTTCCGAAAGCCAGCGACCCGCGCCGCCTTTGGGGTCATCCTGCCAGCGCGATATCTCGCGCATCTTGCGGTACTGGTCGGGAAGGAAATTCTGCATCTGACGACCGGTTTTGAGAATCGGCTCGTCAGCATAGACTTCGCTTGAGAAGCGGGCGGACTGATGGGTCCGGGCCTCGGCCATAATGCGCTCGATGAGCATCTTAATGTCCTGGTCGGCCACCGTCTCTCCTCTCCTAACGCAGCTTCGGTGACCTCATATCATAGCACAGCATCAAACAGGTGTTCGAGATACTGCTGCGTAGATAGATTTAGAACAGGAGGGCGTAGATGACGGCGATGACGACGGAGGGGAGCATATTGGCCGTGCGGAAGGTCTGAGGACGGATGAGGTTGACGCCGACGCAGAAGATAAGCATGGAGCCTACGAGCGAAAGGCTGTTGAGGGCTGCTGTGGTCATGATGGGGGAGAGCGCGCCGGCAAACAACGTGATCGTCCCCTGGAACACGGCGACGGGCAGGGCCGAGAAGATGCAGCCGCGTCCGAGCGAGGCCGTCATGGTGCAGACGATGATGCAGTCCAGTGCGCCCTTGAGGGCAAGCGTTGACCAGTCGCCGAGCAGGCCGTCCTGGATCGATCCCACAATGGCCATGGCGCCGATACACACGGTGAGTGAAGTCGAGACAAAAGCGTTGGTGAACTCGTTATCGCCCTCACTGCCAGTCTTGCGCTTGAGCCATTCGCCAAGGTTCTCGATGGCGGCTTCCAAGTTGACGGCCTCGCCGATGAGCGAGCCGAGGGCGAACGAGACAATGAGCATGGTGGTACCGGTGGTCGCCAGCGCCTCCCCATCGATAAGGAGCATCTTTTGCATGGTGCCGCCCAGGCCGATAAACAGGACGCACAGCCCCGATGCTTTCATGAGCGTGTCTTGAATGCGCGGTGTAATGAAGCGGCCGCCCGCTAATCCCAAAAGACCGCCCGCAACTAAAAGCACAACGTTGATGATTGTTCCCAAGCCCGGCATGAGCCCTCCTGTATTGATGCCAACGTGGCAATCGTAGCAGAACGAAATGCGAGGTACATCGCGACTCATCTAATACGTTATATAAGTGGTATTAGGAATGATGCGCGGCATTTAAGCCTCAGGTGGTTGTCGGGACATAGGGATAGTAGTCAAAGCGCAGCGTCATAAGCCGCTGTGGGGATTCAATAGCCGCGGCGATGATATTGGCACCGCGGGCACGATCAAACCCTACGAGTTCGATCTGATACGAGACGTCTTGCATAATGTCCAGACGTCGCCAGGCGAGGAGTGTGTCGCCATCGAATTCCAAGGTCTTGCCTCCGTCTGGGGCAACGGCGTATAGACGCAGCTTGGCGGTGGTTGCAGGTTCGACAACCGTGACCTTTTTAATTTCGTTTCGAGTATTCTTGGCGCCCAACAAGGTGAGCAGTGTTGGGGCCACGACCTCGCCCGATGGCAAAAAGACGACTTCGATGGATTCGGGAAATGCGATGATGGCCGACTTGCGGACGGGCTGATTGGCGGCGGCAACTTCGATGTTCGCAGCGTCGATGACCTCTGTGTGGTCGAGCGCGGCAAGCACGCAGCAGTTACCCTCATCAATTTCTTGAGGATCAGCAAGCCCCAGACTGTCCGCGAGCTCGGGGTCGTTTGGAACGGCAGCGGGCTCATTCGATGCTTCGAAAGAAGCTGGGACGCTGTTTGTCGGCGACGGCGTGTCGCCCGCACCTGCTTCTTTGTCCGCGCTCTCTTCTTGTATGGTTGCGTTGATGGGTTCGTCGTTTGAGGGGAGCGTCTTGGCGTCAAGCGCGGAGGGGAGAATTCCGATGGCTCCGGATCCGCTCCACTCCATTTCGAGAAGCGCCGGGTCGGCAAGAATGCGTTGCCTGCTTTGCGCGTGGACATCGATTTCAATAGGGCCTGCCTCTATCCCTCGTGTAAGGCTGAGTGATCCGGCTGGCTTCTCGAAATGAGCGTCTGTGTCTTTGGTGCTGACGGCGTAGAACAGCAGGGACGCTTCTCCCGCCGCGATGGCATCGGTGTCGGCTTTGGTCAGCCGCAACGATGCCGTGAATGAGAGGGTGGGCTGCGTGTCGTCTGCATTCGCGGCGGCGCAGCCCAGACATATACCGCCTCCTTTCTCAAAAAACGTACCGTCGAAGGCGACCTTCGCTCCGTTCGCCGAGTCATCGATCGAAGCGATGTCGATGCGCAGCTCTAAATTGCATGGATCGCCATCTGCGTCGAGCACAACCGAGCGCCACGTGCAGACGGCGTACCCCGCCTGGGAGCCGTTTGCCTTGTTCGAACGATTGATATCCACGACTATCGAACCGTCCGTATTACGACGAAGGCATCCCGAGGTTGAGATTGCAGCCTGTGCGATCGAAAAACGCTTGCACGCAATGGTACTCGACGGATTTGGGGCGGAACTTAGGGCTGCTGGTAAGGAGTCTGCCATGACGGGAGTCGCCCAAGCGGCGACAGGCGTTCCGGTTGCGAGCGCGCCGCAAAGTGCGACGACGGGCAAAAGGTTCTTCGATGCCATGGGGTCTCCTTAGCTAATTTAGTGCGGCCTGTCCGTGTTTTGTTTCTGGCTGCGTTTGATGTGTAGACCGAGGCCGGCGGTTCCCGCGCCTGCTGCTGTGGCGCCTGCTGCCAAGAGCCATCGTCTGTCGCCTGTCTGCGCCAACGGTTCCTCGCGGTCGCGGCGGTCGAGCTCCGAGAGGTCGACCGTCACTTGTGTGGCGGCCTGCGCCTGTTCTTGCTGGGCAAAGGCCATGGCTGGCCCAAACGCCAAGATGCCGATGGCGGCGGCCAGGGCGACGGCCTTATGCCGTGTGCGCACCGGGCTCGACCGTCCAGGTGATCGTTGCAACCTGATCGCCTTCGCCGGTTACGTGGAAGATGTCGCGCGTGACGCGGGCGACGTTTCCGCTTGTCTTGAGCTTGATTTTGTCCGTGCCGCCGGCAATGCCCTGGTAGCCCATGTCGAAGGCTGCATTCTTGGAAAGATCGAGGCCCGTCCCCTGCATTGCGGCGCTGGCGTTCTGGAGCGCGCCGTCGGGGCCGACCTTAAAGTCGATGGAGTTCTGCGCGGTTCCGGCCTTGGCGTCGGCGGCAATGGTCCAGGTGTTCATGGCGTCGATCTTCATGTTGGTGACATGGATGCCGTAGGCCGAATGATTGTCGATGGTGGTCGCGTCTTCTGAGGGGCCCTGAAGCGTGCCGTCGGCCTTGGCGACGAAGGGAATAACCGTCGGAACTTTGAACTCAACGTTGTCGATCTCGGTCCTGACCATTACTTTCGTGGTTCCAACGCGCCCGGCCGCCATAGCTGGCGTCGGGGCAGCGCCCATTGCGAGCGCGAGCCCTGCGCCCACGACGAGCGCTCTGGCTCCGTTCATGTTCCTGGTGATGTCCATGGTCGTTCCTTTCTATTCGCCGCGGGCCGTCCCCGCGATGATTGGACGAATGCTGGTGAATTGCGTGCGGTGCCGCGTCGGCCGGAAAAGCTAGTTCTCGGCTTGCTCAACCCGCACCTTGACACGTGTCGGATTGCCGTGGCTGTCGAGGGTCTTGGCATCGAGTGCCTGGATCTCGATGTACGCCTCGCCTTCTTTGATGTCGCCAGCGGGGCACGTCTCGATTGTCTTGCCGGTCTCGACCACACCGGATTCGTACATGGTCTCGTCGTTTTGGATGACGCGGAATCGCTGGGGAAATTTATTGTCTTGGACGTTTTGCACGTTGACGCGCAGCTTGCCGTCCTCCTGCAGCTGAGCGACCGGCGCGACCGAAATCGTCATCATGTTGTCGCGGACGATAGCGTCGAGCTCATCTTGGATTTCCTGACGCGTTTTGCCCTCGGCCGTCGTAACCGAAGCGCCCGCCTCGGGTACGGGCTGCGACTGCCAAGCGTATAGTCCTACGGCGACAAGGGCGCAGACGATGGCCAAACAGGCAACGATGAGCTTCTTGCGACGACCCAGGCCTACAAAGTGGGGTGGCCTCTTCGCGCTCATGCGGCATCCTTGGTGGTATAGACGCGCGCAAAGGTGGACGGGTCCGCTCCAAAGAGCATGTGAAGCATCAGACGGCGCGAGTAGACGAGCTCGTCGAAGTCGGGAGGGAGCTCGATGTCGTGGATATGCGCGATGTGGTGGGCGAGCGCCGAGAACG
The DNA here is from genome assembly GCF_964239575.1 of Collinsella aerofaciens ATCC 25986. Classification (GTDB taxonomy): domain Bacteria; phylum Actinomycetota; class Coriobacteriia; order Coriobacteriales; family Coriobacteriaceae; genus Collinsella; species Collinsella aerofaciens_BQ. The sequence goes on along the minus strand of NZ_CAXSQQ010000001.1, from coordinate 37,564 downwards.
ACTCGGGGTCGCAGATCACATCGGTGGTAACGTGGTAGACCGTCGTATCGGGGAATGCCTCTTCGTCGAAAGGTAGGAGATGGGGATCGTCGTCGACTTCGATGGCGATGCCGTACTGGGGCCAGTAATATGCCATGGGAACCTCCCTGCTTCTGGGCCAAAACTTCTATCGGTTTTGGCTGTCGACGCCGACCGTATCAGCCGCTACTTGACCAATTTCTGACCAAATGCTTGACGGATTGGCGTCTCCGCAGGTAGAAGGCGGCAAAAAATACTCCAACTTTTTTCGAGCGGCAATCGCGCGGTCGGCGACGGCGGGGCCATAAGTGTCAAAAGCATCGTCTGCCGAGGAAATCAAGCCGCTCGCCGAATTGCACGAACGTAAAAATCGCCAATTATGGAGACGGTCTCGAACACGTCGACGAAACGATGCGGTAACATCTCCCTGCAAACACTGTAGTTAGCTAAAGGGGGAGTTCGCGTGTCTGCAACCATCAAACCCTTCACCGACGAGTTCGAAGAGTATGGTCGCGATGAGTCTCGCGCATCGGGCGAGGCCTCGAGTATCTCGTTTCCGACAACGGAAGACGAGCTCCGTGCCATTTTGGAAAAGCTCCATGCCGAGCGTGTCCCGGTAACGGTTCAGGGCGCCCGAACCGGCCTTGCCGCCGGTGCCGTGCCCCACGGCGGGCATATCCTCAATACTTCCCGTATGAATCGCTACTTGGGCCTTCGCCGCGATGAACAAGGCCAATTTCTGCTGCGCGTGGAGCCGGGCGTTGTGCTCTCGGAGCTGCGCAAGCAGCTGAGCAAGAAGGTGCTGCCGACTGCTGGTTGGGACCAGGCATCGCTTGAGGCCTACGAGGAGTTCCAAGAGGCCCCCGAGCAGTTCTTTCCCACCGATCCCACCGAGGCATCTGCCTGTCTGGGCGGCATGGCGGCATGTAACGCCTCTGGTGCCCGCAGCTACGCCTACGGTCCCATGCGCCCACATATCACGGGACTCCACGTCGCGCTGGCTGATGGCGATTTGCTTGAGCTTCAGCGCGGCGAGGCTTTTGCCCAGGGCCGCCACCTGTCGCTCGTGACGGCAGTGGGCCGTACGCTCGAGCTCGATCTTCCCGGCTATACCATGCCCAAGACAAAAAATGCCTCAGGCTATTTCGTTGCGGACGAAATGGACGCCATCGACCTCTTTATCGGTGCTTGCGGCACGCTCGGCGTTATCACCGAGCTCGAGATTGCCCTGCAGGCGGCGCCTGCGGTCGTTTGGGGTGTGAGCTGCTTTTTCGATAGCGAAGACAAGGCCGTGTCCTTTACCGATTCCGTGCGTCCCGTCCTGTCCCATGCGGCTGCCATCGAGTACTTCGACGCTGGCGCCCTGGATATTCTACGTCGCCAGCGCGAGCAGTCGACGGCGTTTGCCTCGCTGCCGGCGCTCGACAAAGAGGCCAAGGTCTGTGTGTACGTGGAGCTCGACTGCGATGACGAGGCCCAGGCGACCGAGGAACTGTACCACCTGGGATGGGTGCTCGAGTTTGCGGGTGGCCGCGACGATGCGACATGGGTCGCGCGCACCGAGGTTGATCGCGAGTGCCAGCGGTTCTTCCGCCATGCGGTCCCCGAGAGCGTCAATATGCTTATCGACGAGCGTCGCCGCACGGATCCCACCATCACCAAACTGGGTTCGGACATGTCGGTGCCCAATGCACGCCTTGCCGATGTCGTGGTCCTCTATCGCCGCGCACTGGCCGAAAGCGGGCTTGAATCTGCTGCCTGGGGGCACATCGGTAACAACCATCTGCATGTGAACATCCTGCCGCGCGATGCGCAGGACTACCGTCGCGGTGGCGAGCTGTTTGCCCAGTGGGCTGCGGAGGTAACGGCTATGGGCGGTGCCGTTTCTGCCGAGCACGGCGTCGGCAAGATCAAGGCGGGCTTCTTAGAGACGATGTACGGTCACGAGGCCATGGTCGAGTCGGCGCGGCTCAAGCTCCAGCTCGATCCCGACGGGCAGCTGGGTCGCGGCAACCTGTTTTCGGAGAAGCTCTTGGATGAGCTTGTCCAGAAAGGGGGCGCGTGAAGATGAGCGATTTCCATATGGTGGTGTGCGTCAAGGCCGTGCCGGGCAGCACCGAGGTCAAGATGGACCCCAAGACCAATACCATCGTGCGCGATGGCAAGCAGGCGGTCATTAATCCCTTTGATGCGAGCGCTTTGGAATGCGCGCTGGCGCTGAAAGACGACTTTATCGGCTTTGGCATGGACGTGCGCGTAACGGTGGTGTCGATGGGCATCCCCGCGACCGAGTCGCTGCTGCGCGACTGCATCGCCCGCGGTGCCGACGACGCGCTGCTGCTGACCGATCGCGCCTTTGCAGGTGCCGATACCCTGGCGACCACCTACGCCCTCAAGTGCGGCATCGAGGCGCTCGACGAGGACTTCGACCTGCTCATCTGCGGCAAGATGGCAGTGGATGGCGATACGGCCCAGATTGGTCCCGAGCTTGCCGGCGCCTTTGAGATCCCCTGCGTGACCGACGTGAGCTGTGTGCAGAGCGCGGGCTTTACGACGTGTGGTTCGCTGGCGCTCGTTCACGGTTGCGATGCCGGCGAGGAGACGGTCTATCTGGAGATGCCGTGCGCGATGACGACTGCCAAGGAGATTGGCCAGTTGCGTATGCCGAGTATTGCCGGTATTCGCGCGGCGGAGGAGGCGGACGTGCGCGTGGTCAGTGCCGCCGACGTGAACGCCGACCCCGCGCGTTGCGGCCTTGCCGGGTCGCCGACACAGGTCGTGCGCTCGTTTGTGCCCGACCGTGACCAAACGTGCGAGACCGTTGAGGGGACGGCGTCCGAGCAGGCGGCAAAGCTTGCCAAGATTATCGAGGGGATGGCATAGATGAGCGGACTGATTATCGATAGCGAGGCCTGTATCGGCTGCGGTCGCTGCGTTCGCGCCTGTGCCTCGGGCGGCATCGTAGTGGAAGGCGAGCGACCCAGCCGATGCGCCCGCGTAACCGACGGCTGCATCCTATGCGGTGGGTGCGTCGATGCCTGCCCTGTCAACGCTATCTCGATCGAGCGTGACGAGGCCGCTGGTGCGGTTGACCTCGATGCGTATCGAGACATTTGGGTATTCGTGCAGACCGACGAGCACGATACGGTGACTCCCGTTGCCTATGAGCTTATGGGCAAGGGCCGCGAGCTTGCCGATGCGCGCGGCTGCCGTCTGGTGGCACTGGTCGGTATGGGTCCCGAGGGTTCTCTCGGCGACCTGGAGCATCTGGTTTGCGCGGGCGCCGACGAAGTCCTGGCCTGTCGCGACGAGCGCCTGCGCCAAAACGATGCGGAGGTCTACGCCCGTTTGATCTGCGATTTGGTAGCCGAATGCAAACCCGAGGCCATCCTATACGGTGCGACCGCCTTTGGCCGCGAACTGGCACCCGGCGTTGCCGTGCGCTTGCAGACGGGCCTTACGGCTGACTGCACCGTACTTTCGATGGATACGGAGACGGGACTGCTGCAACAGACGCGTCCGGCGTTTGGCGGCAACCTAATGGCCACCATCGTCTGCCCCAATCATCGTCCCCAGATGGCAACGGTTCGTCCCGGCATCTTTAAGGCGCCCGACTTTGACTACAACCGCTCTGGCACGATCACCCAGATATCGCTTGCGGATGATGCTAAGGCCCGTGTCGAGATCTCGATTCCCGCCGAGGAGTGGGGGCGGCAGGCTTCGATCGCCGATGCCGAGCGCCTGGTCGTGGTGGGTCGCGGCATTGGTTCCAAGAAAAACCTGCCGCTGATGCGAAGGCTCGCCGAGGCTCTGGGAGCCGAGCTTGGTTGCACGCGACCTGTCGTGGAGGCCGGCTGGTTGGAGTATCGCCATCAGATTGGCCAGACCGGCGTATCGGTTTCGCCCAAGCTTCTCGTGAGTATCGGTGTTTCGGGCGCCATCCAGCATCTTGCCGGCATCGGTGGGGCGGAGTGCATTATCGCCATCAATGAGGACCCGGATGCCCCCATTTTCGGCGCTGCCCAGTACAAGGTTGTTGGGGACGCCGTCGAGGTCGTCGAGGAGCTGCTGGCCCAGCTTGAGCGCTAGGCGCGCGCCAGCCAGTCGCGCATCTCGTCCTTTAGGCGGCTCCAGGTTGCCTGCGTGGCGGGGTCGGTAAAGGGCTGTGTAATGCCAAAGGGCGCGTCGAGCAGGCGGTGGATATCACCCTGTTCGCGCGCCAGCGCACGGCTTGCCGGATAGACGAGCTCAAACATAAAGCAGATAAGCCCCACCAAGAAGTCGGCGGGCTCATCGCGCTCATCGCGTGCGACGCAGCGGTGCTCGTCAAAGGCGGCAAGTGTCGGCGACGAGAAACGGCTGCCGAGAAACGTCTTCTCGTCCACCTTGAGGATAGTGTCGACGGTGCTGTCGGCGATGGTGCGCATAATGTCGATCTTGTCACCATCGCGCACGATATCGCAGAAGCTTCGCGTGCGCACGTCGAGCTGCGCGGGTAGACGGAAATCGCTGTGATAGGCAATGCTCGCTCGGATGAGCTCATCTTCTGCCGGGTCATCGATAAAGTCGCGGATGCTCGTTACGGCGGGTGCATCGGCGGGATTCTCGCCAAAGAGGGCCTCGATGCCCAGCGCCGCATGGCTCATGCTCTCGGCGTCCTTAAAGGTGTCCCAGCGTCGCAGCTGCTCAAAGCGGCCCATATCGTGTAGCAGGCCGCAAAGCCATGCCAGGTCAATATCTTCTGACGACCAGCCCTGCTCGCGCGCTACGGCATCGCATGCCTCGGCCACGTGGTACATATGCTCGATTTTAAGCGCGATGCGTGGGTTGGTGGCGTCGTAGGCATCGGTGTAGCTTTTGAAGGCCGCGCGCGCCCGGTCTCGATCGATAGCTGTCATAATGACTTCCTAAAAAGTTGTGTCTTTCGATCCGGTGGCAATTGTAGGTGAACTCGGTTGCTGTCGGATGATGATTCTGCCGTGTCGCTACATGCGGTTCGGAGACCTTGTCAGGATGAGAAGCGTATGGTGCTCAAAATCGTTAGAACCGTCTGGCCAGTGATGCTTACCTATGTTGCAATAGGTGCGCCGTGCGGAATGATCATGGGGCAGACGGGAATGGAGCCCTGGATGGTCTTTGCCCTGAGCAGCACGTTTGTGACGGGCAGCGGGCAGTTTATGATCTGCAACCTGTGGCTGGCGGGTGTGCCTGCAGCATCGATCGTCGCGAGCGTTGCCGCAATCTCCTCGCGCTTTGCGCTTTACTCGGCATCGATCGCACCGCATCTGAGGGGTGCCTCGAAGCGTCAGACGCTGGCTGTTGCCGCGACACTTACCGAGGAGGCATACGGCATCTCGCTTGCCAAGTTGGTTGAAGGGGAGGATTGGGGCCCGCGTGAGTCCTTCGTGCTCAACGTGATCCTTATCGCAACATGGGGCGTTTCGTGTACGACGGGCGCCATCGTCGGCGCCGTTGTCGATGTTCCCACCGCCATTGCAGCCTTTGTCTGCACCTCACTCTTTATCTGCCTGCTCTTTTCGCAACGGCTGTCGCGCGGCAACGTTGTCGCGGCGGTTTCGGGCGCGGTGTCCGTCGCCGTATGCAAGTTCTTGGGCCTCACGAATATTGCCGTGCCGGCAAGCGTCGTGGCCGGCATTGCCATTGCGTTGGCGTGCGATGCTGTATTTGACGGAAGAGGTGCCCGCGATGCCCGTTAACGAGTTCTTGGTTCTGTGGCTGTCGTCGTGGGCTGCTATTGCGTTCTTTCGCATCGCGCCGGCGTTCGCCTTGCGCGGGCGGACCCTGTCGCCCCGCATTACCGAGGCCCTGGGCTATATCCCGCCCGCTGCCTTTGCCGCGCTGGTCGCCAACGACTTGGTGAGTCCCGGCGCGTTCGACGCGGGGCTCTGGCCTGCCTTGGTTCCCTGGATTGCGGCCGCCGGCGTCGCGGTCGTGGCGGTCAAGACAAAATCGATGCTGTGGTGCTGCGTCTCGGGCATCGTACTCTATATCGTCTTGAGCCTTATATAGGGGTGGCGTCGCGGGCGCCGAATCTCGTTCCATCCCAACTTGTCGAATTTTTCACCGAGCTGGTCTATTTCTTCTGGTACCATGGTCAAACTTTACTGTAGCAAAGCGTGACGTGGGCTTTTGTACCCCGTCAGCGGAAATGGGGGTTTCATGGCACAGGAAGCAACCGCCAACGAGCAAAAGAAATTCAGGGTCCCGCGCATCCCGGGCGACATCATGATCTATCCGATGATCGTCGGTCTTTTACTCAACACCTTCTGCCCGCAGGTTTTTGAGATCGGCGGCTTCTTTACGGCTGCCTGCCGCGGTGGCTCCAATACCATCGTTGCCGCGATCCTGCTGTTTGTGGGCGCCGGCATCAGCTTTAAGTCCACGCCGGGCGCCATCAAGACCGGCATCGTCGTGCTGATTCCCAAGCTTGTTGTTGCGGCCGCCCTTGGCTTGGGTGTGGCATATTTCTTTAACGACAACTTCCTGGGCCTGAGCTCCGTGTCTATTATCGGCGGCATCACGTTTTGCAACATGGCGCTTTATACGGGCATCATGGGCGAGTTCGGCAATGAGTCCGAGCAGGGCGCCGTCGGTATCCTGTTCTTTACGGCCGGCCCTGCCGTCACCATGATCATCCTCGGTGTTTCCGGCCTTGCCAACATCCCTGTCGGTACCATCATCGGCTCCATTTTGCCGCTCGTTATCGGCATGGTTCTGGGCAACCTGTTCCCGTTTATCAAGAACCTGCTGGTTCCCGGTGCCAATCCCGCGATTGCCGTCATCGGATTTCAGCTCGGTGCGTCCATGAGCCTGTCGAGCTTTATCACCGGCGGTATTTCCGGCATCTTGCTGGGCCTTGTCACGCTGTTTGTCGTCGGTCCCATCACCTTTGCGTTCGAGCGCCTGTGCGGTGGTAACGGCAAGGCTGCCGTGGCTTGTTCCACCATCGCCGGCACGGCCATGACCACGCCGGTTGCTCTTGCCGAGGTCGCGCCGCGCTACGCTGAGCTTGCGCCCACTGCGTACGCCCAGATCGCCACCGCCGTTATCATCACGGCAATCATGGCTCCGATTCTGACCGGCTGGTTCGACAAGAAGTTCTGCCAGGGCAAGGAGGACCTGTCGCCTGCCGGTGTCGAGGCCATCGAGGAGGCCGTCGCGACCGACATCGATGGCGAGTAACGGCCGTTACCGATAATTGATTCCGGCGTGCAATTCGCGCCGTCCGAGCGCCCGAACAGAAACTGTTTTGCAGTGATGTTCGGGCGCTTTGCTATGATTCCCTTTACCCCTGCGGAGTAAAGGGGTGTTTATTGCCCAGATTCGAATTGGGCGATTCTGGCCACTTGGATATTGAAGGGATGGCGTCTAGTGGTTAAGGCGCTCAAGATTGAGATATTCCTGCTATGCATGATTGTTCTTATCGGGCTTGCCGCGCGAAGTCGTCGCTCCTTGTTCTCGAGTACCCAGCAGCTCTTGTTTAGCATGCTCGGCTACACCTCTGCCGCGTACATATTATTCGATATGATCTGGACGCTTTCGGACGGTGCGAGCGGCACGTTGGGCATTGCTGCCAACTGGATTTCCAACGCGGTTTCGTTTTCACTCTTTGCCATCGCGTGTCTCGTTTGGTTTATCTATTCCGAGACGGTGCAGGGCTCTCGCCTTTTGACCGCGCGCTATAGGGTGGCGCTCGTGACGTTGCCCACGGCTCTGGTGGTCGTGCTGGCGTTTACCAGTTACTGGACCCACGCCTTGTTCTACGTCGATGCTCAGGGTGTGTACCGCCGCGGCGTCGCCTATATGATTCAGCCTATCGTGAGCTACTGCTACATCATATATACGTCCTTACACGCTTTTGTGCATTCCCTACGGGTTGAAAGCCTGCAAAAGAAGGCCATTTATCGAACTCTGGCATTTTTCGCCATTCCGGCCCTGGTGGGCGGTACCTTTCAGATCGTATACTCGGTGCCTGGCCTTTGTGTCGGCATAATGATTAGCATGTTGCTGCTCTATATCATCTGCCAGGAGCAACTGATCTCGACTGACCCGTTGACTGGACTCAACAACCGCAACCGTTTTGAGACCTATATGCTGTCGCTCTTTTCAAATGTGGATCAGGCCGAAGATGTATATCTGCTTATGATGGACGCTGACGGCTTTAAGCAGATTAACGATCGCTATGGACATGTGGAGGGCGACCATGCTCTTCAGGTTGTTGCGACGGCGCTCAAGGATGTCTGCTCGGCGTCTGGTGGCTTTATCGCGCGTTATGGTGGCGATGAGTTCGTGGTGCTCCAAAAGGCAGCGGCGGAACAGGACATCATAGACCTGTGTTCGGCGATTAACGACGAGCTCGCGCGCGCCGAGGTTCCGTATCTGTTGCGGATGTCCATCGGCTACGCACGGGTTGGTGATGGCGTCGATACCTGGCAAGACTTGCTTCGCGCTGCCGACGCGGAACTCTACCGCGTCAAGGCCGAGAAAAAGAAAGCCGGCGCCCAGATACGCTAGAAAAAAGGGCGCACGACCGTTGCGATGGTCGTGCGCCCTTTTTGCGTTTGCGGGGGCCACCGGCCATAACGCCCAGGCGCGGTGCGGCAAGACGAGCGTCTGCCGCTGCGGCTCGGTACGAAATCAACGAGAATCAGTGTGCTCCATTGAGCTAAAGTGTGCGAACGCCCTCTCTAAAAAGGTGAGCTCGCTAGGCTTTTTTGGGTTTGTTGACGATGATGATGCCGCCGCAGACCAACAGCAGGGCAACGATGACGGTAATGGGGCTCGTGCCAGCGCCCTCGCCGAGTAGCAGCGCGCTCAGCAGCACACCAAAGACGGGGTTCATAAACCCAAAGACCGAGACGCGGCTGACGGGGTTGACGGCAAGCAGGCGCGACCACAGCGAGTAGGCGACCGCGGAGATAAGCGCCATGTAGATGATGAGCGCGATGGCGGGGGCAATCGCCGTGGGGGAGAGCGCGCCACCCATCAAAAAGCCGATGGCGGTGAGGACCAGGCCGCCGACCAAGAACTGCCACCCGGCAAGCAAGACGCCGTCGTGCTCGCGCGAGAAGATGCCAATCAGGCAGGTCGAAAGGGCACCCGCGACGGTGGAGGCTAGGATAAAGCCCTCGCCATCGAGCCTGAAGCCAAAGGTGCCATCCGCGCCCGAAAGGTTGACGAGCGCGACGCCGGCAAAGCCCAGCGCACAGCCAAGCACCTTGGCCGTATTGAGCTTCTCGGTGCGAAACGCCAGGGCGGCAAAGAGGATTGCGAGGAAGTTGGCGCTGGCCTCGATGATGGAGCTCGACATGGCGCTGGCGCGCGAGAGGCCCAGATAGAAAAAGAAGTACTGCCCGATAGTCTGGAAGAGCGACAAGACAAAGATGGGCTTGATGTCGCGAGCCTGCGGAATGAGGGGGCGGCGTTGGGCCGCACTCATCCCAACGATAACCAGGGCGCCGGCAAGCGTGAAGCGCAAGCCCGCAAAGAGCAGCTGCGAGGCGCTATCGTGCGCCGGGATACCAAAGAGTGCGTAACCGATCTTGATACAGGGAAAGGCCGATCCCCAGAGTGCACAGCAGACGAGGCAGCCCAGGATGAGTCCGGGCAGGGTGGCGAGATGCGGCTTGCGGCTTTCCATGATGTCCTTCCTGCATGCGCGAAGCAAAAAAGAACCCGCCACCGGATGTGTCGGTGGCGGGTGTTGTTACCCGAAGGGATTGTACCCGATGGGAAAGGTTTAAGCGAAGTAGGCCACGCCGCTCTCAAAGATCGGCATGAACTTATCGCCGGGGACATGCTCGGGCACGTTGCGGTACAGGTTGTCGCCGCGACGCTCGGCATGGCCCATCTTGCCCAGGACGCGGCCGTCGGGGCTCGTGATGCCCTCGATGGCGAGTGCGGAGCCGTTGGGGTTGACGGAGAGATCCATGCTGGGCTTACCGTTCTCGCCCACGTACTGCGTGGCGACCTGGCCGTTGGCGATCAGCTGGGCGAGCACTTCATCGTTGGCGACAAAGCGGCCCTCGCCGTGGCTGATGGCGACGGTGTAGGGGTCGTCCAGGCTGCACTGCGACAGCCACGGGGACAAGTTGGACGAGATGCGGGTGCGCACCAGACGGCTCTGGTGGCGACCGATGGTGTTGAACGTCAACGTGGGCGCATCGGGCGTGGCGTCGACGATGTCGCCGTAGGGCACCAGACCGAGCTTGATCAGGGCCTGGAAGCCGTTGCAGATGCCCAGCATCAGGCCATCGCGGGCCTTGAGCAGGTCGCGGACTGCCTCGGTGACCTCGGGAGCGCGGAAGAACGCTGTGATGAACTTGGCGGAGCCGTCGGGCTCGTCGCCGCCCGAGAAGCCGCCGGGGATCATGACGATCTGGCTTGCGCGGATGCGGCGGGCAAGCTCGTGGGTGCTCTCGGCGACGGCCTCGGGCGTGAGGTTGTTGATCACGAAGGTGTCGGCCTCGGCACCGGCGGCGCGGAAGGCACGGGCGCTATCGTACTCGCAGTTGTTGCCGGGGAACACGGGGATAACCACGCGCGGGCGGGCGATCTTGGCGCCGGCGTACACGTGGATGTCCTTGGCGCGGAAGTCGATGGTCTCGACCTCGGGGGTCTCGTCGGCGCTGCGGTAGGCAAAGACACTCTCGATGCCGCTCTCCCAGGCCTCCTGAAGCTTGGAGAGCTCGATGACCTCGGAGCCAGTATCGATGACGTAACCCTCAACGGTGGTGCCCAGGGGCTCGACGACAACGCCGTCGGCGACCTCGGGCAGCTCGGCGTCATCGGCGAGCTCGACGATAAAGCTGCCGTAGAGCGGGGTGAAGAGGCTCTCCACGTCCACATCCTCGGCAAGCTCGATACCGATCTGGTTGCCGACGCACATCTTAAAGAGGCTCTCGGCGCCGCAGCCGTAGCCGGGCGTGGAGACGGCCAGGGCGTCGCCGGTAGCAGTGAGCGCCTCGACGGCGTCAAACGCGGCGAGCAGCTGCTGGGCGTCGGGACGGTAGTCCTCGCCATAGGTGGCGGGGGCGATGCGGACGACTCGGTGCGTGAGGCCCTTGAACTCGGGCGAGACGGCGCGGGCGGCCTTGCCCACGGCGACGGCGAAGCTGATCAGGGTCGGCGGAACGTTGAGCTCGCCGGTCTCGTCCTCAAACGAACCGCTCATGGAGTCCTTGCCGCCGATGGCGCCGGCACCCAGGTCGACCTGGGCCATGAGGGCACCCAGGACGGCAGCCATGGGCTTGCCCCAACGCTCGGCCTCGGTGCGCAGGCGCTCGAAGTACTCCTGGAAGGAGAGGTAGGCGCGCTTGTGCTCAAAGCCGGCGGCAACGAGCTTGGCGATGGACTCGACCACGGACAGGTAGGCGCCCGCAAACTGGTCGGCCTCCATCAGATAGGGGTTGAAGCCCCATGCCATGGCACTCGCCGTGGTGGTCTCGCCGTCCACGGGGAACTTGGCGACCATGGCCGAGCTTGGGGTAAGCTGCATCTTGCCGCCAAAGGGCATGAGCACGGTCGCGGCGCCGATGGTGGAGTCGAAGCGCTCGGAAAGGCCCTTGTTGGAAGCGACGTTGAGGTCGGTGACGAGCGAGGTCATGCGCTCGGCGAGCGTGGTGCCGGCCCAGCTGGGCTGCCACACGCTGCGGGCACAGACGTGGGCGACCTGGTGCTTGGGCGCACCGTTGGAGTTGAGGAACTCGCGGGACAGATCGACGATGGCGACGCCGTTCCATGCCATGCGCATGCGCGGCTCGGCGGTAACCTCGGCGATAACGGTCGCCTCCAGGTTTTCCTCGGCGGCGTAGCCCATGAACTCATCGACGTCACCGTCGGCGACGGCGCAAGCCATGCGCTCCTGGGACTCGGAGATAGCGAGCTCGGTGCCGTCCAGGCCGTCGTACTTCTTGGTCACGGTGTCCAGGTCCACGTACAGGCCGTCGGCAAGCTCGCCCACGGCGACTGAGACGCCGCCGGCGCCAAAGTCGTTGCAGCGCTTGATCAGGCGGCAGGCGTCGCCGCGGCGGAACAGGCGCTGCAGCTTGCGCTCGACCGGGGCGTTGCCCTTCTGGACCTCGGCACCCGAGGTCTCGATGGACTCGGTGTTCTGGGTCTTGGAGGAGCCGGTGGCGCCACCGATGCCATCGCGGCCGGTGCGGCCGCCCAGCTGGATGATCTTGTCGGTGGGGGCGGGGCACTCGCGGCGCACGTGGTTTGCCGGGGTAGCGCCCACGACGGCGCCGACCTCCATGCGCTTGGCCACGTAGCCGGGGTGATAGAGTTCGTTGACCTGGCCGGTGGCAAGGCCGATCTGGTTGCCGTAGCTGGAGTAGCCGGCGGCGGCAGTGGTCACGAGCTTGCGCTGCGGCAGCTTGCCCTCGAGCGTCTCGGAAACCGGGACGGTGGGGTCGCCGGCGCCGGTGACGCGCATGGCCTGGTACACGTAGCTGCGGCCCGAGAGCGGGTCGCGGATGGCGCCGCCCACGCAGGTGGCGGCACCGCCGAAGGGCTCGATCTCGGTCGGGTGGTTGTGGGTCTCGTTCTTAAACAGGAACAGCCAGTCCTGGTCCTCGCCGTCGACATCGACCTTCACCTTGACGGTGCAGGCGTTGATCTCCTCGGACTCGTCGACATCGGTCATGACGCCGGTCTTCTTAAGGTACTTAGCGCCGATGGTGCCCATGTCCATGAGGCAGACGGGCTTGGCGTCGCGGCCGAGTTCGTGGCGCATCTCCATGTAGCGGTCGAAGGCCTGCTGCACCACGGCGTCGTCGATCGTCACGTCATCCAGGACGGTGCCGAAGGTGGTGTGGCGGCAGTGGTCGGACCAATAGGTGTCGATCACGCGGATTTCGGTGATGGTGGGGTCGCGGTCCTCATCGCGGAAGTACTGCTGGCAGAAGGCGATGTCCGCCTCGTCCATGGCAAGGCCGCGCTCGGAAATAAAGGCGGCAAGGCCGGCCTCGTCGAGCTCGCGGAAGCCGTCGAGCACCTCGACGGGCTGGGGCTCGGGGGTCTCCATGTACAGCGTCTCGGGCAGGTCGAGCGAGGCGATGCGCGCCTCGACGGGGTTCACCACGTAGTGCTTGATGGCATCGATGGCGGCCTCGTCCAGAGCGCCCGAGATCATATAGACCTTGGCGGAGCGCACGGCGGGGCGCTCGCCCTGGCTGATGAGCTGCACGCACTCGCTGGCGGAGTCGGCGCGCTGGTCAAACTGGCCAGGCAGGAATTCGACGGCAAAGACGGCGCCATCGCTTGCGGGGAGTTCGTCGTAGGTCACATCGACCTGGGGCTCGCTAAAGACGGTCGGCACGCAGGAGCGGAAAAGCTCCTCGTCGATGCCCTCGACGTCGTAGCGGTTGATGATCCTCAGGGCCTCGATGCCCTTGATGCCGAGAATTTCGGTCAGCTCGCCCTTGAGCTGCTGAGCCTCGACGTCGAACCCGGGTTTCTTCTCCACGTAGATACGAGAGACCATTGGTTCCTGCCTTCCTGATCGGTTGGGCGTACGGTACGGTATGCGGCAGCGGTCGGTTTGCGGGGCAAGCCTCGCGGTCGCCTTGAGCCACATGTTTGTAAACCTCACTATGATACGACAGCTCGTGGCGCGTTGAGGACGGCGAGGGTGCTACAGTGATGCGCAATCAAGAGAAAGGCATCACATGGCATTCGTTTCGCTCGCCATCATCGCACTCGTGGCCTTTGCAAGCCCCTTCATCGCCTCGGCGATTCCTGGAAAACCCGTTCCCGAGACGGTCTTCTTGCTCGTGCTCGGCGCGGTGCTGGGACCCCATATGCTCGGCGTCATCCATGTAGATGCCGAGGTCTCGCTTGTGTCCGAGCTCGGTCTGGCCTTCTTATTCCTGCTTGCCGGCTTTGAGATCGACCCCAAGAGCATCACGGGCGTCGAGGGGCGCTACGGCTTGGCGACGTGGGTCGTCACGTTTGGTATCGCCTGGCTTGCCGTGCGCTTTACCCCGTGGTTCTCGGTTAGTCATTTCGACGGTATCGCCGTGACGCTTGCCCTCACTTCGACGGCGCTCGGCACGCTCGTGCCCATCATGCGTGAGCGCTCGCTCACTGGCACGCGTGTGGGCGACTCGATTCTCGCGTATGGCACTTGGGGCGAGCTCGGCCCTGTGCTCGCCATGTCGGTGCTGCTGTCTGCCCGCACTGGCATCCAAACGCTCGTAATCCTTGGCTTGTTTGCGGTGGTTTGCGTGTTGCTGGCCGTGGTCCCAAGTCGCTCCAAGCGCGTCGGCAGCCGCTTCTTTGCGTTTGTCGAGGAACGCGCCGATACCACGTCGCAGACCTTCGTGCGCCTGACGGTGCTCATCCTGGTCACACTCGTGGCGTTCTCGGCCGTCTTTGATCTCGACATCGTGTTGGGTTCTTTTGCCGCCGGCTTTGTCTTGCGCTACATCATCCCCGAGGGCAACCATACGCTCGAGACCAAGCTCGACGGCCTGGCCTACGGCTTTTTGATTCCGGTGTTCTTTACTGTATCGGGCGCAAAGATCGACCTGACGGCCGTGGCGTCGCGCCCCGGGCTGCTCGCAGGCTTTATCGTGGCGTTGCTGATCATTCGCGCCGTGCCCATTCTCATCTCTATGAGCATTTGTCCTGCGACGCGCGATGTGTCGGCGTATGGTCGCATTACCGTGGCCCTGTACTGCACCACGGCCCTGCCGATCATCGTTGCCGTGACGAGTGTTGCCGTCAACGCGGGCGCGCTGTCGCAAGATATTGCGTCGGTCATGGTTGCCGCCGGTGCCATCACAGTGTTCTTGATGCCATTGCTCGCGCAGCTCTTCTACCGCGTGGTCGACGCCGCGCCGGTCGCCGCCGTGGCAGAGGTTGCCGAGCATCCATCCGATGCGTTCGACATCCTGCGTGCCCATCACGATTTGGCGAGCCTGCTCGCACGCGAGCACGAGCTGCTGACCTCGCATGGTCACGGTCGCGTATTCGAGGGCCTGCCTACGCTCGATACGATTGCCGAGCGTCTTTCCGCCGAGGCGGCGAGCGGCCACATCGATGCCCGCATCGTGGATGCGGCACATCTTCTTGCCGATAAGACCTATGGAGACGAGGTCGACCCGTCCGAGCTGACTCCGCGCGAGCGTCGCCGCCTGGAGCGCGCCAAGCTCGCCGTGCGCGAATACCGCCGCCGCATGCTGGAGCTCTATGCAAGAGAAGAAGCCGAGGACGACGACGGCAAGTAGCAAGGAATGTCGGGATACGGGTTTCGTCCAAATAATAGAAGGCGCGCTGCCTGCGGTTGATGCAGGCAGCGCGCCTTTTGCGTTGAGCTTCGTTGAGGTTTGAAGTAGTGGACTAGTTGGCCATAACGCCTTCGGTCCAGGCCTCGACGTCCTCGATGCGCAGGACGTTGGCGACCTCGGCCACGCAGTCGACGCTGGCAAGCTCGGCGGCGGCAGCCTGGACGTCCTTCTCGAGCGCGCGGTGCGTCAGGAAGATGACCGAGCAGGCATCGCTAACGCCCGACTTGCCGTCCTCGACCTGGTTGATGAGCGAGATCGAGATGTTGTGCTTGGCAAAGATATCGACCGTCTCGGACAGGGCGCCCACGCGGTCGGCGACCTTCAGGCGCACATAGTACTTGGTCTGGAGCTCGTCCATGGGCTTAAAGGCGAGGTTGTGGCCATAGGGCTCAATCTCGGGCAGCGGAGCCACGCCGCGGCTGATCTGCTCGGAGAGCGACAGGATATCGCCCACGACGGCGCTTGCGGTGGGGAAGGAGCCTGCGCCGGCACCGTAGAACATAGTCTCGCCCACGGCGTCGCCTACCACGTAGACAGCGTTCATGGCGCCGTTGACCTTGGCAAGCATGTGGTCGGCGGGGATCAGCGTGGGATGCACGCGGACGTCGACACCGGCGTCGGTGTTGCGGGCGATACCGAGCAGCTTAATGGTGTAGCCGAGCTCGCGGGCCTGGGCGATGTCCTCGGCGCCGATGGTACGGATACCCTGCTGGTACACGTCGTCGGTGGTAACGCGGGTGCCAAAGCCGATGGAGGCGAGGATGGCCGTCTTGCTGGCGGCGTCGAAGCCGTCGACGTCGGCGGACGGGTCGGCCTCGGCATAGCCCTTGGCCTGCGCGTCGGCAAGCACGTCGGCGTAATCGGCGCCCTCGGCGTCCATGCGCGACAGGATATAGTTGGTGGTACCGTTGAGAATGCCGGCGATGGTCAGGATCTTGTTGCCCACCAGGTCGTGCTCGAGCGTGCTCACGATGGGGATGCCGCCGCCGCAGCTGGCCTCGCACTTAATCTGCACGCCGCACGCGCGCGCCTTCTCGGCAAGCGTCTCGACGTGACGGCCCAGCAGGGCCTTGTTGGCAGAGACGACGTGCTTGCCGTGCTCAAAGGCAGTGGTGAAGATTTCGGTTGCGGGATGCTCGCCACCGATCAGCTCGACGACGATATCGACGGCGGGGTCGGTGACGACGTCGTGCCAGTCGCTCGTAAAGGCCTCGCGCTCAATACCGGCGGCTTCGGCCTGCTCCCAGGCAAGCGCGCAGGCGCGGCTCAGCTTAAGGTCGATGCCGTAGGCGGCCA
Source organism: Collinsella aerofaciens ATCC 25986 (assembly GCF_964239575.1). GTDB lineage: Bacteria > Actinomycetota > Coriobacteriia > Coriobacteriales > Coriobacteriaceae > Collinsella > Collinsella aerofaciens_BQ. Next base: position 20,936 of record NZ_CAXSQQ010000001.1, on the reverse strand, counting down.
GGTACTCATCGTGGTGGCTCTTGATCAGACGGGCCACGCCGCCGCCGACGGTTCCCAGACCGATGAGGCCGACGTTCACGGTGCGCAGGGGTTCGCTCATAGATAGCTCCTTCGTGCATCTTAAGGATGGATTAACCGCTTAAAGGTTGAGTGCATTCTAGCGTGAAGTGCGGGCGCGTGCTTGCCTGGCAGCGGGAGCAGCATAAAACGTCACCCCCGAAACGCTGCGGAAACATTGGAAACACGCTCGCTACAAACGAACTTCCGTAACAAACTGTCAACGTTTGCACCATAAGGTTTGCCCTGTACCGCAAGACGGCCGCACCACGGCCAGCGAAAAGGGGGACACCATGTTTAGCATCAACAACGTACTTAACCGCAGGAGTTTCTTGGCTGGCGCTGCGGCGCTCGGTAGCACCGCAGCACTCGCTGGTTGCTCGTCGGGTGGCTCGGACGGCGGCTCCGCCGATGACGGCAAGACCTTCAAGATCGGTGTCATCGGCCCTTTGACCGGCGCCGCGGCAACCTATGGCGTCTCGGCCGAGAAGGGTGCCAAGCTCGCCGCCAAGGATTTCTCGACCAAGGACCTCAAGCTCTCGCTTAAGTCCGAGGATGACGTCGCTGACGGCGAGAAGGCCATCAACGCCTTCAATACCCTGTGCGACTGGGGCATGCAGGCTCTCGTCGGCCCCGTCACGACTGGTGCCGCCGTTGCCGTCTCGGGCGAGATTGCCGACGACATGCTTATGGTCACGCCTTCGGCCTCGTCGCTCGATGTCACCAAGGACAAGACCACGGTTTTCCAGGTTTGCTTCACCGATCCCACCATGGGCGCCAGCGCCGCAAAGTTCTTGGCCGAGAAGTACGCGGATGCCAAGATCGCCCTGTTCTACAACTCCGGCGATACGTATAGCTCGGGCGTTGCCGACGCTTTTGCCGAGCAGGCCAAGGCGTCCAAGCTCGACATCGTCGATACCGAGACCTTTAAGGACGACTCTTCCACGAGCTTTACCAACCAGCTCACCAAGGCCAAGGAGTCCGGCGCCACGCTCATCTTTGCGCCGATCTACTACACGCCGGCGTCCGTTTTGCTCAAGAACGCCAAGGACATGGGCTACGACATGACCCTCATGGGTACCGACGGCATGGACGGCCTGCTCTCTGTGGAAGGCTTCGATACCTCTCTTGCCGAGGGCGTACTGCTCATGACCCCGTTTTCGGCTGACGATGAGAAGAATGCCGACTTCGTCAAGGCCTATAAGGATGCCTACGACGAGACGCCCAACCAGTTTGCCGCCGACGCCTACGATTGCGTCCACGCCATCGCCGAGGCCATCGACAAAGCGGGCATCGACATTACGGCCGACGGCGCCGACATTGCCGGCGACCTTGCCCGTGCCATGCGCAAGATTAAGATCGAGGGCCTGACGGGCGAGCTGACGTGGAATGACAAGGGCCAGGTCGAAAAGCCCGCTACGGCTTATGTGATCCAGGACGGCAAGTACATCGCCGCCTAAGTGCATATACATCGAGACCGGCGGGCCGTTTTATTCAGGGCAAGGACGCCTGTAACAGAACGGAAACATTACTTTCACACAATAAAGTGGCTAAACTGCATAAACCGACAGAAATACGCAGAATTATGGATAAATGGGCAAAACAAAAGAAAAGTTGAAATAATCGCCACTTTTCTCAACTAAAGCGTCTACTATTTTGCGAACGCCGAACACGGCGAAGGATGGCCTGTCGGGTAACCGAAACCCGACGAGATTTGAGAGGAGAGCCGCATGTCGAGCCTCACCGGTAAGTCATTGAACCCTGTTATGAATCGCAGGAGCGTTATCGCGAGCGCAGCAGGTCTGGGGGCGATGTCCATTCTAGCTGGCTGCTCCTCCAACGGCGGCGACAGCGGTTCCGCGTCGGGCGACGCTTCGTTTAAGATCGGCACCATCGGCCCGCTGACCGGCGCCAACGCGTCCTACGGCAAGTCCGTTACACAGGCTGTCGAGCTTGGCTGCAAGGATTTCTCGACTAAGGAGCTGCCGCTTGCCAGCAAGGCCGAGGACGACCAGGCCGATGGCGAGAAGGCCGTCAACGCCTTCAACACCCTGCTCGACTGGGGCATGCAGGCCCTCGTCGGTCCGACCACCACGGGTGCGTCGGTCGCCGTTGCCGCAGAGTGCGGTAACGACCCCGAGACGTTCATGATCACCCCGTCCGCGTCTTCCGAGGACGTTACCAAGGGCAAGGATTGCGTCTTCCAGGTTTGCTTTACCGACCCCAACCAGGGTGTCAACGCTGCCAAGTTCCTGGCGCAGAAGTATGCGGACGAGAAGTTCGTGCTGTTCTATAACTCCGGCGACGCCTATTCTTCGGGCATCGCAGATTCCTTTAAGGCCCAGGCCGCTAAGTCCAAGCTCGAGATTGTCGACGAGGAGACCTTTAAGGACGACTCCGCCACGAGCTTTACCAACCAGCTGACCAAGGCCAAGCAGGCAGGCGCCACCATGATCTTTGCGCCGATCTACTACACGCCGGCGTCCGTCCTGCTCAAGAACGCCAAGGACATGGGCTACGACGTCAAGATGATGGGCTGCGACGGCATGGACGGCATCCTGGGCGTTGAGGGTTTCGACACCTCTCTTGCCGAGGGTCTGCTGCTCATGACCCCGTTCTCCGCCGACGACGAGAAGAACGCCGACTTCGTCAACGCTTACAAAGATAAGTACGGCGATACCCCCGACCAGTTTGCCGCCGACGCCTACGACGGCGTGCATGCGGTGGTCGAGGCCCTCAAGGAGGCCGGCCTGGGTGTCGACGCCGACCCCACCGAGGTTGCCGAGAAGCTTCCCGAGGCTATGCGCAACATTACTGTTGACGGTCTGACTGGCAAGCTCTCCTGGAACGACAAGGGCCAGGTCCAGAAGGACCCGACGGCGTACGTCATTACCGACGGCAAGTACGTACAGGCCTAATAGGCCGCCTTACATAGAGCGGTTTTGATCCCAAGCAGGGGAGGTTTTGGCCTTCCCTGCTTGCTTGGTATCTAGGGACGATGTAACGTCCCTGTTTCATACATCAACTGGAAACCTATTCGAAAGGGGGATGTGGAACATGACGGTCTTTATCCAATACCTGGTCAACGGCCTGTCCATGGGCAGCGTCTACGCCATCATCGCGTTGGGCTACACCATGGTCTACGGTATCGCCAAGATGCTCAACTTCGCTCACGGCGACGTCATCATGGTCGGTGCCTATGTCTCGTTCTGTGCCACGTCGTATCTCGGCCTCCCGGGCTGGGCATCTGTAGTTCTCTCTTGTGTGGTCTGCACGGTTCTCGGTGTTCTCATCGAGGGTCTGGCCTATAAGCCGCTGCGCCAAGCAGGCCCTCTGGCCGTTCTGATCACGGCCATCGGCGTGTCTTACTTCCTGCAGAACGCCGCGCAGCTTCTGTGGGGCGCCACGCCCAAGAACTTCACTTCGCTCGTCACCTTCCAGGTACCGGAGTTCTTGGCCAAGTTCAACGTAAGCGCCGTCTCGCTCGTCACCATCGTCGCCTGCCTGGTTATCATGGCCGGCCTGATGTTCTTTACAGGTAAGACCAAGATGGGCAAAGCCATGCGCGCCGTGTCCGAGGACAAAGCCGCCGCTCAGCTCATGGGTATCAACGTCAACCGCACTATTTCGATGACGTTTGCCATCGGCTCCGCCCTTGCCGCCATCGCCGGTGTGCTCCTGTGCTCCTACTCGCCGGTCCTGCAGCCCACCACGGGCGCCATGCCTGGCATCAAGGCCTTCGACGCTGCCGTTTTCGGCGGCATCGGCTCCATCCCCGGTGCCTTTGTCGGTGGCATTCTCATCGGCATCATCGAGGCGATGGCGCAGGCTTACATTTCCACGAGCCTTGCCAACTCCATCGTCTTTGGTGTTTTGATTATCGTCCTGCTCGTCAAGCCTGCCGGCCTCTTGGGCAAGTACGTCCCCGAGAAGGTGTAGGTGAGCGTTATGAAGTTTCTTAAAGACAAGCAGACGCGTCACGACTTTGTTACGTATGCCATGTGCATCGTGGCATTTGCCATCGTGTTCTTTATGCAGTCTAACCACATGATCCCGCGCATGATCGCCGGTCAGCTGGTTCCCATCACGGCCTATATCGTCATGGCCATTTCCCTTAACCTCGTCGTCGGCATCGCGGGTGACTTGTCGCTGGGCCACGCGGGCTTTATGAGTGTCGGTGCCTATACGGGCATCGTTACCGCGGTCGCGCTGGAGAGCGCCGTCCCGTCCGATCCGATGCGCCTGATCATCAGCATCGTGGTCGGCGCCATCGCCGCTGCCATCCTGGGCTTCTTGATCGGCATCCCGGTCCTTCGCCTGAGCGGCGACTATCTGGCCATCGTGACGCTGGCCTTTGGCGAGATCATCAAAGAGATCGTCACCTGCCTCATTGTGGGCGTCGACTCCCGCGGCCTGCACGTGATCTTTAACATCACGGGCAACTCTACGATCGACGACCTGCACCTGCTCGAGGACGGCACCGCCATCATCAAGGGCGCCCAGGGCGCCTCGGGCGTGTCGACGTACTCGACCTTCCTCGCCGGTGCCATCCTGGTCATGGTCGCACTCGTGATCGTGCTCAACCTGGTTCGCAGCCGTACCGGCCGTGCCATCATGGCCGTGCGCGATAACAAGATTGCAGCCGAGTCCGTAGGCATCTCCGTCACCGAGTACCGCATGATCGCCTTCGTGGTTTCCGCTGCCCTCGCCGGTGCTGCCGGAGCCCTCTTCGGCGGTAACTTCTCGCAGCTCTCCGCCACCAAGTTCGACTTCAACACGTCGATCCTTATTCTGGTGTTCGTGGTCCTGGGCGGCCTGGGTAACATGCGCGGTTCCGTCATCGCGGCGGCGTTGCTCACGGTGCTTCCCGAGCTGCTCCGTCAGTTCTCGGACTACCGCATGCTCATCTACGCCATTGTGCTGATCCTGGTCATGATCTTTACCAACAACCCGCAGCTCAAGGCGTTCTTCGGTCGCGTCAAGGACCGCTTTGCTTCCAAGAAGGAGGTGGCAGCCGATGCCCAATAAATTTGAGTTCAACAAGGGCAAGATGGTCCCGTATCCTTCTGGCGCCATCGTTCCCGATCGAGACCTGGGCGAGCGCCCGGCACTCGAGTGCATCCACCTGGGCATTGAGTTCGGTGGCCTTAAGGCAGTCGACGACTTTAGCTTGACTATCGGCAAGACCGAGATCGCCGGTCTGATCGGCCCCAACGGTGCCGGCAAGACCACGGTCTTCAACCTGCTCACCAAGGTGTATCAGCCCACGCACGGTACCATCCTGCTCGACGGCGAGGACACCTCGGGCAAGTCGGTCTATCAGGTCAACCGTATGGGTATCGCTCGTACCTTCCAGAACATCCGCCTGTTCAACACCATGACGGTGGAGGATAACGTTAAGGTCGGCCTGCACAACCAGGAGCGCTACTCCGGCTTTGAGGGCGTGCTGCGCCTGCCGACGTATTGGAAGCACGAGAAGGCTGCTCACGAGCGCGCCATGGAGCTGCTGTCCATCTTTGATATGGAGCACCTGGCAAACGAGCAGGCCGGATCGCTGCCTTACGGCGCCCAGCGTCGTCTGGAGATCGTCCGCGCGCTTGCCACCAACCCCAAGCTGCTGCTGCTCGATGAGCCTGCCGCCGGCATGAACCCGTCCGAGACCGCGGAGCTTATGGAGAACATCGTCAAGATTCGTGACACCTTCGGCATCGCCATCATGCTTATCGAGCATGATATGTCGCTCGTTATGAACATCTGCGAGGGCATCTGCGTGCTCAACTTTGGCAAGGTCATTGCCAAGGGTACGGCCGAGGAGATCCAGAACAACGACGCCGTTATCGAGGCATATCTGGGCAAGCAGGATAAGGGGGAGAACTAAATGGCAGAGCCGATGCTTTCCGTCTACAACATCAACGTCTGGTACGGCGCCATCCACGCCATCAAGGACATCTCCTTTAACGTCAACGAGGGCGAGATCGTGGCCTTGATTGGTGCCAACGGCGCCGGCAAGTCCACGACGCTTAAGACCGTCTCGGGCCTGCTGCGTTCCAAGACCGGCTCCATCAAGTTTATGGGCGAGGACATTACCCATACGCCTGCCGACAAGCTGGTGGGCAAGGGCCTGGCTCAGGTTCCCGAGGGCCGTCGCGCCTTTTTGCAGATGACGGTCGAGGAGAACCTGGAAATGGGTGCCTATACGCAGCCCAAGTCCACGGTGGCTCCGGGCCTCGAGCGCGTCTACGAGCAGTTCCCGCGCCTAAAGGAGCGCCGTCGCCAGGTCGCCGGCACCCTTTCGGGCGGCGAGCAGCAGATGCTCGTTATGGGCCGCGCCCTTATGAGCAACCCTAAGCTGCTCATGCTCGATGAGCCCTCCATGGGTCTGGCGCCGATTCTGATTGAGCAGATCTTCCAGATCGTCGAGGACCTGCACAAGGCCGGCACCACGGTGCTTCTGGTCGAGCAGAACGCGCAGATGGCGCTCTCGATCGCCACGCGCGGCTACGTGCTCGAGACCGGCAAGATCACCATGACCGGCACGGGCCAAGAGCTCCTGCATGACGACAACGTCCGCAAAGCCTATCTGGGCGGTTAATCCATTCAACAAAGGGGGCGCTGACCAACCCGGTCAGCGCCCCCTTTTAAGTTGCGGTGGAATAGGGACTAAATGGGAGTCTAAGAGGCCAAAACAGTCCCTATTCCACCGCAACTTCATGGGGATGTGTGACAATGCCCGTCGGAAAACATCTGCTGTCTTTGGGGGCCTATCTATGCTGTACGAGTTTTGTGCCGAGAACTTTGAGCGGGTGCCGGCGGCTATCGATGCCGGTGCAAGGCGCATCGAGCTGTGCGATAACCTTGCCGTCGGTGGTACCACGCCCTCGGCCGGCGTTATCAGCGCTACGACCAACTATGCCCACGAACACGATGCACGGGTGATGTGCATGATCCGTCCGCGTGGCGGCGACTTTCACTACAACCAGGATGAGCTGCGCATGATGGAGATGGACTTGGGCCTTGCCGTGAGTGCGGGCGTTGACGGCTTGGTCTTTGGCTGCTGCAAACCCTGCGCTGGCGGATGGGCGCTCGACGAACTTACGCTTGGCGCCCTCGTGATGGCTGCGGGCTGCGCGACCGAGGAATGTAAGCGTGATCCCATCGACATCACCTTCCACATGTCATTTGACCAGCTCTCGCCCGAGGCTCAGCTCGATGCGATTGATACACTTGCCGACTGCGGCGTTACGCGCATCCTCACGCATGGCGGCGCTGCCGGTACGTCGATCGAGGATAATTTCGATTACCTGGCTCGTTTAATCGAGTATGCGGGCGATCGTTTGACCATCCTTCCCGGCGGCGGCATCACTACGGCAAATCGCGACGCGGTCGCGGCGGCGCTAGGCGTCTCCGAGCTCCATGGCACCAAGATCGTGCCGCTGGAGGTATAACCCGTGGCGCTGGTATTTGACGTTCAGCAGGCGAGCGGTAAGCCCGACGATAATCGTCGCCCTGGCACCGCGTGCCCTTTTTGCGATACAGAAGGGCTCACCGACATCATTCGCCGTGATGGCGATTGCATTTGGCTCGAGAATAAGTTCAAGACCCTGCGCGCCACCCGTCAAACCGTGCTGATCGAGTCGGCCGATCACGATGCCGACCTGGTGACCTACGAGCCGGATGAACTCCACCATGTGATGCGGTTTGCCCTGGGTTGTTGGCAGCAGATGATCGATTCACAGCAGTATCGAAGCGTGCTCATGTACAAGAACAAGGGTCCGCTCTCGGGCGGTAGTCTCGTGCATCCGCACATGCAGATTGTGGGTTTGGAGCAGGAAGACGGCTACACTTCGCTGACTTCTGCCAATTTCGAAGGCATCAATGTCTGGCAACAGGGGAGGATCTCGGTCAATATCTCAACCGAACCGATCATGGGGTTCTTTGAGATCAACGTTTCAGCCCCGCAGGGAATCGCCGCCAGCGATGACACGAGAGACCAAGCCGAGGCGAATCTCTTCGCCGATGCAATCCAGGTAGCTCTGCGCTATATCTTGCACGAGCACCATGGCGGTCGTGCAGAGTCGTACAACCTGTTCTTCTATCACATGAGCGACCGGACCATTGCCAAAGCGCTGCCGCGTTGGGTGGTTTCGCCCTACTTTGTCGGCTATCGTTTGGCCCAGGTCAATGCTGAGACCACGCTCGATGTCGATGCGGAGCGACTCCGCGCACATCTGGAGGCGCTCACATCGTAAAGTGAGCGCCCGCACACTGCGGACGGTTTAGCGCGCCATTGCATCGCGGCCGGCCTCGACGCGCTTGCGCTGGGCGGCGCGCTCCTCGCCGGTCAGACGCTCAAAGAAGTGCCCGATAAGCGAGGCGAGCACCTGCTGAAACAACGTTCCACACATGACGGGAAACACAACTTCGCCCGGAAAGTATTGCGTGGCGATGACGGCGCCCGAAGAGATATTGCGCATGCCGCAGGTAAAGCACATGGTGGTCGTTTCGCTATATGGCAGATGCAGCGCGCGGGCGACCAGAATGCCCACGACAAAACCGCTGATGGCGAACACCAGAATAAAGAGGGCGACTTCCAGGCGTACCATGTTCATGTGCAGCACGTACTCGCTTATGGCGGTGGAGTTGGACGCGATGACGCCCATCATCATGAACTTGCAGGCGGGCGAAAGCGCGGGGGAGAGTTTCTCATGACCCCAGCCGCGCGTGAGTTCGTTAATGACGATACCGAGCACGGCGGGTATGGCGATCATAAAGGCCATATTCTGCATCATGCTCGGCACGTCGATCGAGACGGTGGCGCCCAGCAGGAGCTTGAGCGTAAGAGGAATCGTCACAGGTGAGATGACCGAGGACGTCAGGATGATGGTGAGCGCGAGCGGGCCGTTGCCGCCGAACATGCTGATCCACATAAAGGCAGTGACTGCCACGGGTACGCTGTACTCGAGCACGATGCCGCAGACAAGGTTGGGGTTGGAACCAAAGAAGAGTGACCCTATGGCATACGCCGCGATGGGAATAAGCACTGCCGAGACCAGCAGCGCCAGAATCAGGTGTAGCGGACGGTGGAACACCTCGGCTACCTGGTGAAAGGTGTTGCTGAGCGCGCCCTGAAACGTCATAAAGGCGAAGAGGGCGGGAACAATGGGCTTGAGCACGCCGATCTGCTGGGGAAAGAGCACGCCGAGCGCCACACAAATCGGAACGATGATCTGCATATGCCCCGCGAGGAACTTTCCCAGTCCAGCCCATTGCTTCATATGTCCCGTGACTCCCTTTATCCGCGAACTCGTTTGTATGGATATGCTAGACGCTCGTATGCGTCCGTGCGGTTGAAACGCTCGATTATTTCGAGGCCATTACCGCCATCGTTTGCCGAAACCGCGGCGCACCGCGGCGTTTTGCGTCCGCGCTGCACGGTATAATAAATCCGTTCAACAGATCTGCCTGCCGAAGCGGGCATACACAGAGGACTCATCGCTATGAACCGTGAGAGGTATCGCGGCGACCTGCCCCTATCGGGGGTGGGCGCCTATGTCATCGCTTAAGACGACGCATCGCTGGGCGGTCGCTCAGCAAAACCCCGGGCTCGAAAAGGAGCTTTCGGCTGGTCTGGGCATTCCCGGACTGGTGGCGCGCATTATGGTCGCGCACGGCATCGGCTCCATCAAAGAGGGCCAATTGTTTTTGACGCCTTCGCTCGATCGCGACTGGGCCGACCCACTCATTATCCCGGGCATGTCGGTCGTTGCCGACCGCGTCGAGCGTGCTATTCGCAACCACGAGCACATTGCAGTCTTTGGCGATTTTGACGTTGACGGCATTACGTCGACCTGCCTGTTGACCGAGGCGCTGCGCACGTTTGGCGCCGATGTCACGCCGTTTATTCCGCATCGCTTTGATGAGGGCTACGGTCTTTCGCGCGCGGCACTCGACCGCGTTAACGAGCTCGCTCGCCCCCAGCTGATCGTGACCGTCGATAACGGCATTGCCGCCAAGGAAGAGGTTTCCTATCTGGAGAGCCTGGGGATCGATTTGGTGGTCACGGACCATCACGAGCCCTCCGACCAGGTGCCGCAGGGTGTGCCCCTGACCGACCCCAAGCTCGAAGACGAGGGCCCCTCGCGCGAGCTTGCCGGTGCTGGTGTGGCGCTCAAGCTGGTGCAAGTCCTGGGTGAGCGCCTGGGCAAGCCGTCGTATTGGCGTTCGCTAATCGAGGTCGCGGCGCTGGGCACCGTGTCCGACATGATGCCGCTCACGCCCGAGAACCGCGCGCTGGTTGCCGAGGGCATCCAGCAGATGCGCGTAACCGCTCGCCCCGGCTATATCGCGCTTGCCGCGCTCGCCAAGGCGGACCTTTCGAGCATTACGGCGGATGGCCTGTCATTCTCGCTCATTCCCCGCTTAAACGCTGCCGGTCGCATGGCCGATCCCAAGCTGGCGCTCGACCTGCTGCTTGCCCGCAATCCCATCGAAGCAAGCGCGCTGGCGGCTGAGCTCGAGGAAATCAACCGCCAGCGCCGTGAGATCGAGGCGGAGCTCACGCGCGATGCCATGGCAAAGGTCGAGGAGACCTATGACGGCGGACGCGCGATCGTCGTGGGCGGTGAAGGCTGGCACGAGGGTGTCAAGGGCATCGTGGCAAGCCGTCTGACCAACCGCTATCACGTGCCGGCGCTGCTGTTCTCGATCGAGGACGGTATCGCGCGCGGCTCTGGTCGCTCGGTGGGCAAAGTTAACCTGTTTGACGCCGTCGAGCGCTGTTCCGACCTGCTGATTCGTCGCGGCGGACATGCCGGTGCGGTGGGAGTGACCATCGAGGCATCCAAGCTCGATGAATTCCGTCGTCGCCTTTCCGCCGTGCTATCGGAGATTCCCGCCGAGGACTTTGAGGACACCGACGAGGTCGCTGCCACCGTCGACCTCTCCGAGCTGAATATTGAGACCATCGAGCAGATCTCCCGTCTTGAGCCGTTTGGCCAGGGCAACAAGGTGCCGCTGCTGGCCGCCGAGGGCGTGACGATGTGCGATCGCGCCGTGGTGGGCAAAACCGGCGAGCACATGCGCTTTGTGGCGACCGATGGCGCCGCGAGTGTGCCGGCCATTATGTTCCGCGTGCCGCAAATCGATAAGCTCATCAACTGCGATAGTGCTGTCGACTTGGTGTTCGAGGCCGTTGCCGAGCATTGGCAGGGACGTGTGAAGCCCAAGCTCATGATCAAGGATGTTCTGGTCCGTGATACCACGCTGCCCAGCGTCGACGATCCGGCATGCGAGCTTCGCCGTGGCGTGCAGCCGGCGGATTCTGGCCTGCGCCTGGAGTCGCGTAAACGCGAGACACTCGCCCAGCTTTCTTATACCGAGCTGACGCGCTCGCTTATCCATAGCTTTATAGGCTCGAACCAGCCGCACCGCGCGCAGGTCGAGGCGCTCGATGCCCTGGCCGATCACCAAAGTGTTCTGGCCGTTATGGGAACGGGGCGCGGCAAGTCGCTCATCTTCCATGTGCATGCCGCGCGCGAGGCGGTTCTTCGCGGGCGTGCGAGCATCTTTGTCTATCCGCTGCGCGCGCTCGTTGCCGACCAGGCCTATCACCTCTCGTCGACGATGGCCGCGCTCGGCATTGGCGTCGGCGTGTTGACCGGCGAGACCGTGGAGGCGGCGCGCGATGACGTGTTCGCCGGTCTAGCTTCGGGCCGCACCGGTATCGTGCTCACGACACCCGAGTTCCTGTCTATCCACCGTGACCGTTTCGCGCGTTCGGGCCGCATCGGCTTTGTCGTTATCGATGAGGCGCACCACGCCGGCCTTGCCAAGGGCGGCGACCGTAGCGCCTATCTCGACATGCCCGATATCCTCAAAGCCCTGGGCGACCCGGTCGTTATGGCTGCGACGGCCACCGCGACGGCTCCGGTCGTGGCCGAGCTTGCCCGCATGTTGCCGATCACTCACACGGTGGTTGACGAGACGGTGCGCGAGAACCTGCAGCTCGAGGACGACCGCGACCTTGCGAGCCGCGAGAACCGTTTGGTGTCGATCGTGGCGACGGGGGAGAAGACCGTCATTTACGTCAATTCGCGTGATCAGTCCGTGGCGCTTGCCAAGACACTACGCAAACGCGTTCCCGACTGTGCGACCCGTATCGCGTTCTATAACGCTGGCCTTACGCGCACCGACCGCCATCGCGTAGAGGAGGCGTTTCGAGACGGCAGCCTCAGCTGCATCGTCTCGACATCCGCCTTTGGCGAGGGCGTCAACCTGCCCGATATTCGCCATGTCGTGCTCTATCACATGCCGTTTGGCGGCATTGAGTTTAACCAGATGAGCGGCCGCGCCGGTCGCGATGGCCAGCCCGCCGTGATCCATCTACTCTATTCGTCGCGCGACGCCCGTATTAACGAGCGCCTACTCGACTGCTATGCGCCCGAGCGCGACGAGCTTGTCACGCTCTATCGCGCGCTGCAGACCATGTGGCGCTCCAACCGCGGCAAGACCGGGGACGATTCCTTTAGTGCGAGCGATATCGACATCGCGCAGATGTGCCTTGCCATCGATGCTCGCACGCCGGTCGACGAGCGCTCGGTGGAAAGTGGCCTGGGAATCTTCGAAGAGCTTGGTTTCTGTCGAGTTTCGGGGTTTGACGACACCCGTCGCATCGCGATGGCCAAAAACCCCGGCCGCGTGCAATTGAGCAGGTCAATTCGCTATTTGGAGGGCTTGCGCTCGCGCATGGAGTTCTCGGCTTTCCGGAGTTGGGCGCTCGATTCGTGCGCTTCTGATATGCTAGCCAAAGTTAACCGCCCGATCGTACCGCGGGCCTAGGGGAAGGGGACCTCGATGGATGCCGCAGCCCGTACCGCCCATGATTCCACCCTCCAGCCGTTTTCGGAGATGGAGCACTATAAGCATGCCGATGAGCTGCCGCCCGAGATTATGGCGGACAGCTACGACAAGCTGGAGCGCTTGTGCCTCAAATATATGAATGAGGACGACTTCTCCAAGGTGGAGCAAGCCTACTGCTTTGCCGCCGAGAAACACTGTAACCAAAAGCGCCGCTCGGGTGAGATGTACATCAACCATCCTGTCGAGGTGGCTATCATTCTGGCCGATCTCAAGATGGATTGTGACGTGGTGTGCGCCGCGCTGTTGCACGATACCGTCGAGGACACCGAGACCTCGCTCGCCGATGTTTCCGGCCTGTTTGGCGAAACCGTTGCCGAACTCGTCGATGGCGTGACCAAGCTCACCAACATCGAAGTCGACAGCATGGACGAGAAGCAGGCGCTCACGCTGCGCAAGATGTTCCTCGCCATGTCCAAGGACATTCGCGTCATCATCGTTAAACTTGCCGACCGTCTGCACAACATGCGTACGCTGGCAGCCCTGCGCGAGGATCGTCGCCTGTTTAAGGCTCGCGAGACCATGGACGTGTACGCGCCCTTGGCCGACCGCCTGGGCATGAGCTCTATTAAGTGGGAGCTCGAGGACCTGTCCTTCTTCTACCTGGAGCCCGATGCCTACCAGCGCATCGCGCGCATGGTGGCGGAGTCGCGCGAGGTCCGTGAGCGCTATCTTGCCGAGACTATCAAGACGCTTACCGATGAGCTCAACCGCATTGGTCTGGAGGACTTCCAGATCAACGGCCGCTCCAAGCACTATTGGTCCATCTACCAAAAGATGAAGCGCAAGGGCAAGGAATTCTCCGAGATCTACGACCTGGTGGCGCTGCGCGTAATTACCCATTCGGTGCGCGATTGCTACTCCACGCTCGGTGCGGTGCATACGCTGTGGCACCCCATGCCTGGTCGCTTTAAAGATTATATCGCCATGCCCAAGGTCAATAACTACCAGTCGCTCCACACGACGGTCATCGGCCCTACGGCTCGTCCGCTCGAGATTCAGATTCGAACCTACGAGATGCATGAGCAGGCCGAGTACGGCATTGCCGCCCACTGGCTATATAAGAAGTCGGGCGGATCGTCTGCGTCTAAGACCAATGATGCCCAGCGTCTGGACGACCAGATTAACTGGCTTAAGCACTCACTCGATTGGGCTGCGTCTGATGAGATTACCGACGCCAAAGAATACCTGCATTCGCTGAAGGTTGACCTCTTCGATCAGGAGATCTTCGTCTTTACGCCCAAGGGCGAGGTCATGGCGCTTCGTGCCGGATCCACGCCGCTCGACTTTGCCTATGCCGTTCACACCGAGGTGGGAAACCATTGCGTCGGCGCCAAAATCAACGGTGCGGTGGCTCCGCTCACGCACGAGATCAAGACGGGCGACCGTGTCGAGATCCTGACGAACAAGAGTTCCAAGCCGTCGCGTGATTGGCTCAAGATCGTCAAGACGCCTTCGGCTAAGTCCAAGATCCGCCGCTATTTTGCCGCTGCGACCAAGGACGACGACGCTGCTGCTGGCCGCGATATGCTGGCCAAGGACCTGCGCAAGCGCGGGTATGGCATCTCCACGCCGCGCTCCACGCGTGCGCTCAACGCCGTGGCGGAGCAGTTTAACTTCAAGCAGCTCGAGGACCTGTTTGCCGCCGTCGGCGCCGGCAAGGTTGCCCCGCGCGCTGTGGGCAATAAGGTCGAGCAAATCTTGGACCCCAAGCCCGAGGAACAGCTCACCAAGGCCGAGGCTATCGCCGAGGTCGTGAAGCAGCCCGCTCGCGGCTCCAACCGCAAGCCGCAAAAGCGCGGCAAGAGCGCCAGTAACGGCATTATCGTCAAGGGCGAGAGCAACAGCGGCCTGCTGGTCCGTCTGGCTCATTGCTGCAACCCCGTGACGGGCGACGACATCGTCGGCTTCATCACGCGCGGTCGTGGCGTTTCGGTGCATCGCGCCAACTGCCCTAACGTCAAGGGTCTTATGGAACATCCCGAGCGCATGATCGATGTGGAGTGGGACGGCGCTGCCGACACCCTCTTCCAGGTCGAGATCGTGGTCGAGTGCCTGGACCGCATGGGTCTGCTCAAGGACGTCACCATTGCCATTGGCGATGCAGGCGGCAATATCCTTTCTGCCGCCACGTCGACCAACCGCGAGGGTATTGCGACCCTGCGCTTTATGGTCGAAATTTCGGATGCGAGCGGCCTGGATCCGCTGCTGGCTTCCATCAGCAGTGTCGATTCGGTCTACGACGCTCGCCGTCTTATGCCCGGCGAGGGCGGAGCGCAACTCAAGCGCCGTGTGTAGGTGCGAGAGCCTCTCAGCATCATAGATATTGGTTACGTTCGAGGCATCGTTTGGTGCCTCGAACGTATTTTAGAAGGAGGGTATGCGCATGGGCGATATGACTTTGGACCTGACACCCCGAGGTTCGGCTTCGATTGAGGCGCTCGTCAACGGCCCCATTCAGACCAACAGTTACGCCGTGATTTCGAATGACGAGTGCTTAATCGTCGATCCGGCGTGGGAGGGCGAGCGTCTTGTGGAGCATATCCGCACCGCGCATCCCGAGGTTCGCGTACTCGGCTCTGTCTGCACGCACGGTCATGCCGACCATGTTGGCGGGGTTGCCGGGGTTCGAGCTGTCGTTGGCGACGGCGCGCTATATGAGTTGTGCGCTAAGGACGTGACGGTACCTCGCGCAAATATCGAGGAGCAGCGCACCATGTGGGGTATCGAGACGCCCGATCCGGGTGAGCCGACGCGGCTGCTTGCCGAGGGCGATACGATTGAATTGGGCGATATCTGCCTGCAGGTGATCGAGACGCCGGGACATACGCCGGGCGGCATCGTCCTGTTCGCCGCGACCGAGCAGGGGAACATCGCCTTTGTGGGCGACACGCTTTTCCCGGGCAGCCACGGTCGTACCGATCTTTCCGGCGGTGACGAGGCGGCGATTATGCGCTCGCTCTCCAAACTTGCCAAGACGCTTCCGCCCGATACCGTTTGCTTGACGGGCCATGGCGATTCGACCACGATGGCGCGCGAACTTATGCAGAATCCGTTTATGCAGATGTAGGCTCGAAGCCGTCTTTCGAACCACGAAGACCGCTCAATCGTCAAGCTATTTTCCCCAGTGGGTCGATTCTGTGGGGCAAACGGTCAAAATTTGTCCAATCGGATGGTATTCGTGAACAAACGAACGTTTATGCTCGGGTATGTCGTGGTAAAATCTCAGGCGTTATCGGAGCAACCTTACAGGAGGTTTCTTTTATGCTCGTCAACGCAGCAGACATGCTCAAGAAGGCCGAGGCCGGCAAGTACGCTCTCGGTGCCTTCAACACCAACAACCTCGAGTGGACCCTGGCTATTCTCCAGGCCGCCGAGGAGGCCAAGTCTCCGCTGATCCTTCAGTGCACCGCTGGTGCCGCTAAGTGGATGGGCGGTTTCAAGGTCTGCGCCGACATGGTCAAGGCTGCCGTCGAGGCAACGGGCGTTACCGTCCCCGTCGCCCTTCACCTCGATCACGGTTCTTACGAGGACTGCTTCAAGTGCATCGAGGCCGGCTTCACGTCCATCATGTATGACGGCTCTCACGAGGAGACCTTCCAGCTTAACCTCGACCGCACCAAGGAGCTCGTTGAGCTCGCCCACTCCAAGGGCATGTCCATCGAGGCCGAGGTCGGCGGCATCGGCGGCACCGAGGACGGCGTGACCTCCAACGGCGAGCTCGCTGACCCCGCTGAGTGCAAGCAGATCGCTGACCTGGGCGTCGACTTCCTCGCCTGCGGTATCGGCAACATCCACGGCGTGTATCCCGCCGACTGGGCTGGCCTTTCCTTCGAGCGTCTGGGCGAGATCAAGGCTCAGACCGGCGACCTGCCCCTCGTTCTGCACGGTGGCACCGGCATCCCCGAGGATCAGATCAAGAAGGCCATCTCCCTGGGTATCTCCAAGATCAACGTCAACACCGACCTGCAGCTCGTCTTCGCCAAGGGCGTTCGCGAGTACATCGAGGCTGGCAAGGATCAGCAGGGCAAGGGCTTTGACCCCCGCAAGCTCCTCAAGCCTGGTCGCGACAACATCGTTGCCCGCACCAAGGATCTCATGGAGGAGTTTGGCTCCGTCAACAAGGCGTAAGTAGCGGTTTAACTTTCCCGTCGGAGGCCCCGTTCACCCTACGCTTTTCCCTTGCGCTCACCTGGCTTTGCCAGAAGTCGCGCAATGGGAAAAGCTTCGGGTGAACGGGGCCTCCTTCGTTAACTCGCCACAGGGTTACTGGGCTGAATTCATTTTTTATAGGTACCGTTTATCGGTGTTGAGGGTTCCTTTATTGGGGCTTTCTTTTTATCTCGCTACAATGGACTTCAATAGTTCTAATGACTTGGAGTTTGGTATGGCTGTTATTAATGTGCTGCCTTCGGATGGGAAGGTTATTGACGAAGGTCCTGTTGGTTGCTCTGTTGATGTTTGTTGTGATGATTTTCGTCATCTCGATATTGGTCTGCCGCCCGAGATTCTTCGACTTAAGGATGCCGGGTATTTGACGCAGGCTGTTGCTGCCTGCGATCGCCTTCTGGAGCAGAACCCTGAGCCTTCGCTGGCTGCTTGTGTTCGTGCCGAGCGGTATCGCATGCTCGAGACGCCGCTTCATTTTTCGGTGTCGCGCGATCGAGCTATTGCGATGATTCGCGAGGAGTGGCCTGAGTTTACCGAGGAGCAGTTTGACGACCTGATTGACCGTGAGCGTATTGACTGGCGCTTTATCGATGGCGAGCTGTTCGTTCTCGATAACTTCCTCGATTCGCTTCGCGTATATCCCAAAGAGGTCCCCGGCATGCGTCCCGATTCTACGGACGGAATAGCACTGCGCAACGAGATGCTCAAGGAGATGGAGTCGCAAAACGGATTGGCTCGCGTCATTACGCTTAAAGCGTCCTTGTCTGTCCCCGGCGCTCTGGAGGGGGAGACCGTTTGCGCTTGGCTTCCCGTCGCGGCTGCCTGTCGTCAGCAGTCTCGGGTCGAGATTCTCGACATGACGCCGGAGGGTGCTGTTGCTCCCGCGAACGCTTCGGCGCGTACCGCCTCGTGGTCTTCTTCGAGTGAGCGCTCATTCTCGGTGACTTATCGTTATCACATCGATGCTGCTTATTGTGATGTCTACGGTGGCACACTTCCGGTTCATCCGCGTATGGACGCGCCTCTGCCCGAGGATATTTCCGAGGACCGTCCGCACATTGCATTCACGCCGTATCTGCAGCAGCTGACGGCCGGTGTTGTTGACGGACTCGAGGATCCGCTCGATCGCGCCCGTGCTATCTATGATTATTTGACGCAGCATATCGACTATCGTTATCAGCCGCCGTACTTGCTTTTGGGATCTATTGCCGATGACTGCGCGCATTCACTCCGCGGCGATTGCGGCGTTATGGCGCTCGCGTTTATCACCATGTGCCGTATCGCGGGCGTGCCTGCCCGTTGGCAGAGCGGCCTGTACGTTGCGCCCGATTCGGTGGGGTCGCACGACTGGGCAGAGTTCTATACGCCGCAGACCGGTTGGCTCAACGCCGACGTGTCATTTGGATCTTCTGCTCGCAGGATGGGGGAGGAGTGGCGCCGCCGTCACTACTTTGGCAATCTCGACCCATGGCGTATGGTGGCCAACAATCGATTCCAGGCAGAGTTTGAGCCCTCTTTCGACGGCATGCGCGAGGACCCTTACGATAACCAGATGGGTGAGGCTTCGGTCGACGGTCGCGGATGCCGTCAGCGCGAGATGCTACGCACGGTCGAACTCATCGAAATGCTCGAAGTTCCATTTTCGGACTAATCGGTAGAAAGCTGTGATAAACTAACTCACGCATTGCGTGCCCGAGTGGCGGAATTGGCAGACGCAGTGGACTCAAAATCCACCGTTGGCAACAACGTGCGAGTTCGAGTCTCGCCTCGGGCACCATACATGCAAGTGAGCGTTCAAGGGGGTTGCGGCCCCCTTTTTCGTGCCGAACTCGCGTGAGCGCGCGAAGCGTTAAGCAAACAGGCCTGTGGCCTGTCTGTAGCGGAGCGTGGCGAGGGCGCCACGCGCCCGAAGCCCGGGGCTTCGCGAAGCGAAGGCCCTTCGAGTCTCGCCTCGGGCACCATACATGCAAGCGAGCGTTCAAGGGGGTCAAGGCCCCTTTTTCGTGTACGTAATGTGATAACGCGCTGTACGTGTTATTATTCGCAAGGCGTTGTTCCCGCAATGCCCTAAAGAGGAACCCGAGGGTTCCCACCTTTTGGCGCCAATGAGCAGCTGACTGGTCATACAACTTAGATTACCTTCCTCAAATCGAGGAAGTCTATGTGTACGACCTGGTTGCTGAGAAGCGCCGGGTTATTTTTTTATGAATGGAGGTAGGGAAAATAGCTAAGTCTGATGACACCCGCATCAACGACGAGATCACTGCATCTTCGTGCCGTTTGATTGGCGTCGATGGCTCTCAGCTCGGCCTGTTCGCCATCCGCGATGCCCAGCGCGTCGCCGACGATCAGGGTCTCGACCTGGTCGAGATCGCTCCCAACGCGGAGCCGCCGGTCTGCAAGGTCATGGACTACGGTAAGTTCAAGTACCAGCAGGCCATGAAGGCCAAGGCTGCTCGTAAGAACCAGTCCAAGGTCGAGGTCAAGGAAATGAAGTTCCGACCCAAGATCGACGTTGGCGACTACGAGACCAAGAAGGGCCACGTTCTGCGTTTCCTCAAGAAGGGCGCACGCGTTAAGATCACCATCATGTTCCGCGGCCGTGAGATGGCTCACCCGGAGCAGGGCCTTAACGTTCTCGAGCGCCTCGCCGAGGATCTCAAGCCTTACGCTACGGTCGAGTCCAAGCCTAAGATGGAAGGCCGTAACATGCTTATGCTGCTCGCCCCGATTAAGGGCGCCTTCGATGAGGATAAAGCGGCAAGCGATACCAAGTAACTAGTGTTCTGTAACCGATTAAGGAGTATTTCATGCCTAAGATGAAGTCCCACAGCGGCACCAAGAAGCGTTTCCGCAAGACTGGTACCGGCAAGCTTATGCGCGCCAAGGCTTTCAAGAGCCACATCCTGAGCAAGAAGTCCACCAAGCGTAAGCGTGGCTTCCGTCAGGAGACCGAGATCGCCGCTGCCGACCGCAAGGTCATCAAGTCGCGTCTCGCCTAAGTTCGCGTTCCCGTTTTTCGTTTTACCGTCTAGGAGTTGATAGAACATGGCACGTATTAAGCGCGCTGTTGCCGCCAAGAAGAAGCGCCGTACCGTTATGCACCGTGCGAAGGGTTACTACGGTGCCGCTTCGCGTACTTACAAGCATGCTAAAGAGCAGGTCCAGCACTCCCTGCAGTATCAGTATCGTGATCGCCGCAACAAGAAGCGCGAGATCCGTTCTCTCTGGATCACTCGTATCAACGCTGCTGCTCGCCTGAACGACATCTCTTACTCTCAGTTCATGCACGGCCTGAAGGTTGCCGGCATCGAGCTCGACCGCAAGGTCCTGGCTCAGATGGCTTACGAGGATATCGAGTCCTTCAACGAGCTGGCTACCATCGCCAAGAAGGCTCTCGAGGCCTAATAGATTCTCTTGAATCGCTAGGGGAGTGTCGCGTTGTGCGCGGCGCTCCCTCTTTTTATCTGAGGCGCGGTTTACATTGCTAAAAGCGCGGGTAGATAAACACTTACAGGTGACCGATCTCTATATATTCCTGAACCAAAGGGTCATCATCTGATACGTGCGGAAGATCCGCACCAGTCTTTCTATTACCTATAGAAAGCAATATGTTGTGTAGGACTTGTGAAGAGTGGAATTGACGTCCCACAGAGCTTCGCGGTCTGGCAATATATCTCCTTGCCGCGCGGCCCGGTGGAACCGGATCAGCCGCGTAGGCGTGCACCTTGAGAACCGGATACTGCGAGGATGGACACATTGAGTGTCGCATCCGGGCAGACATCGAACCATTT